>NZ_LMPD01000002.1 GCF_001424305.1 Pedobacter sp. Leaf176 | reverse complement strand
GTGGGAGAGTAGGTCGGTGCCAAATCTTAAAAGCCTCTAACAGGCGTTTAACCTCAAGCCCTTGCAGTAACAACTGCAGGGGTTTTTTGGTTTAATAAACTTAAGCTCAAAGACTAAAGCAGAAAGACCAAAGAACACCGTCTAAAGACCAAAGACCAAAGCGCAAAACAAAAAGCGAACAACGAACGATATGCGATTCGCAGGTAACAGGCCTGCTGAAGGAACCACAAAACCCTAATAGCTAAACCCGGTGGCAGCGGAAATCCTTTTCGGGCTATAAACAAACTTCCTTCTTCCTGAATAACCTCTTCCCGAAAAGATTGCAGCATACAACGGGACTGAAAAAGCTATGGAATGCTNCAGCGGAAATCCTTTTCGGGCTATAAACAAACTTCCTTCTTCCTGAATAACCTCTTCCCGAAAAGATTGCAGCATACAACGGGACTGAAAAAGCTATGGAATGCTCACGTTCGTTTTCTGATATTTTAAGCTGACAATAATAGTAAGCACATATTAGTCGCTAATTGTAGAACGGCTATTAAACCCAGTGGTAAAAGCAGTTTATTAACAATAAAAACTAGTAAACTTAATTATAATAAAACTCATTATTGGCATTTGTGTTAATATTATAAGGTTTGCCACAATATTTGGTTATCTTTGTTAACAACACATATAAATATAATAATGAGTTTTTTTGCAGATAAAAGACGGGAAGTAATGGTGCATATTGAAAAATATATGCTGGAATCTATGGGTACCTATTTGAAGCCAATTGATACTAATTGGCAACCTTCAGATTTCTTACCTGACTCCACAAGTGAAACATTTTATCAAGATATTAGAAACTTAAGAGACAGTGCTAAAGACCTTTCGTACGATTTAGTGGCTGTCTTAATAGGTGATACGATTACTGAAGAGGCATTGCCTACTTATGAGTCGTGGTTAGCTATGGTTGATGGACATAGCAAAGATGAAGAAGGTGGTTGGATGAAGTGGGTTCGTCATTGGACAGCTGAAGAAAATCGTCATGGTGATTTATTAAATAAGTATTTATATCTTTCTGGCCGTGTCGATATGCGACAAATGGAAATTTCTACGCAGTATTTAATTGCTGATGGTTTTGATATCGGAACAGGGCATGATCCATATAGAAATTTCATTTACACCAGCTTTCAGGAGTTAGCAACTAATGTTTCTCATAGAAGAGTGGCATCTTTGGCAAAAAAAGACGGTGACACTTTGTTATCAAAGATGTGCGGCGTTATCGCTTCGGATGAAGCCCGACATGCCAAGGCTTACAAAGACTTTATGAACCGCATTTTTGAGGTTGATCCAAATGAGGCAATGTTAGCTTTCGAAGACATGATGCGTAAGAAAATTGTTATGCCTGCGCATTTTTTACGTGAAGTAGGATTAAAAATTGGGCAAACTTTTGGCCATTTTACTGATGCGGCTCAGCGATTAGGTGTCTACACAGCAGTCGATTATGTAGAGATTATGCAGCAATTGATTATCGATTGGAAAATTGAAGGTATGCGTGATTTAGATGACGCAGGTGAAAAGGCTCGTGATTACATTATGAACTTGCCGTCGCGCTTACTTCGTGTTGCAGAAAGAATGAAAAACCCTACAATTGATTATAAATTCAGTTGGATAGCGGGTTAATGTTTAGTTGTTAGTTAATATAAAATATTTTAAGCCATGATTTTTAATCATGGCTTTTTTTAATTTACATATTTCTGCGATACTGGCCACCAACTTCATATAGTGCTTTGCTGATTTGTCCTAAAGAACAAGTTTTACAAACTTCCATCAGTTGTTCGAAAATATTATCACCTGCAATTGCTGCTTTTTGCAGTTCTTTTAGAAGTTGCGACGCATGGTCTTCATTCCGATCCTGGAAAGCTTTTAAGGTTTCTATCTGGTACTGCTTTTCTTCTTCAGTAGCACGGATAACTTCACCAGGAACAATTGTTGGAGAGCCATTCTTATTAAGAAAGGTGTTTACCCCAACGATAGGATATTCTCCTGTATGCTTAAGTGTTTCGTAATACAAGCTTTCTTCCTGTATTTTTCCACGTTGATACATGGTTTCCATTGCACCTAAAACACCGCCACGGTCGTTAATCCGCCGAAACTCTTCCAATACTGCATCCTCAACCAAATCAGTTAGTTCTTCAATAATAAATGCACCCTGCAACGGGTTTTCATTTTTAGCCAATCCCAGTTCTCTATTTATAATAAGCTGGATGGCCATTGCCCTTCGTACGGATTCTTCCGTTGGCGTGGTAATGGCTTCATCGTAGGCATTGGTATGTAGGGAATTGCAATTGTCATAAATTGCATATAATGCCTGCAATGTGGTACGAATGTCGTTAAAATCTATCTCCTGGGCGTGCAAAGAACGTCCGGATGTTTGAATGTGGTATTTTAGTTTTTGCGAACGGTCATTTCCTTTATATTTATTTTTTATAGCTTTCGCCCAGATACGTCTTGCTACGCGACCAATAACGGCGTATTCCGGATCGATTCCATTGGAAAAGAAGAAAGATAAATTCGGCGCAAAATCATCTATATGCATGCCGCGGCTTAAGTAATATTCTACAAATGTAAATCCGTTACTCAGGGTAAAAGCCAGCTGTGAAATTGGATTTGCGCCCGCTTCTGCTATATGATAGCCTGAAATGGAAACAGAATAAAAGTTACGTACTTTTTCATCGATGAAATATTTCTGAATGTCGCCCATCATTCTTAATGCAAATTCTGTTGAGAAAATACAGGTGTTTTGTGCTTGGTCTTCTTTTAAAATATCTGCCTGTACTGTACCTCTGACTGAACTGATTGCATAAGCTTTAATTTTTGCATAAACATCAGCAGGTAGAACCTGGTCACCTGTCAAACCTAAAAGCATCAATCCTAAACCATTATTTCCTTCCGGTAAAGCACCGTTATAAACAGGCCTTTTAATGTTCTTATCTTTAAAAATCCCATCTATTTTTTCAGACACGTCCTTTTCCAATCCGTTTTCTATTATGTATTTTTCACACTGCTGGTCGATTGCCGCATTCATGAAAAAGCCTAAAAGCATGGGTGCCGGACCATTAATTGTCATGGACACGGAAGTAGATGGCGCACAAAGATCGAAACCAGAATATAATTTCTTGGCATCATCTAAAGTCGCAATACTTACGCCGGAGTTTCCAATTTTGCCGTAAATATCAGGGCGAATGTGTGGGTCCTCACCGTAAAGCGTAACAGAATCGAAAGCGGTCGACAGCCTGTGAGCAGGCTGACCTAATGACACATAATGAAAGCGTTTATTTGTGCGCTCAGGGCCGCCTTCACCAGCAAACATACGTGTGGGATCTTCTCCTTCGCGTTTCAAAGGGAAAACACCTGCAGCATATGGGAATTCTCCAGGAAGGTTTTCAGTTAATAGCCACCGAAGAATATCGCCCCAATCTTCATAACGCGGTAGAGAGACTTTAGGGATGTTTAATTTTGAAAGCGATTCGTAAAAAAGTGGCAGCTTAATTTCCTTATCACGTACTTTATAAATGAAAAAGGCCTCCTTATAACTTTTCTTGGTTTCCGGCCATTGGCGTAACAGTCGTTTGCATTCGCCATCCAGTTGTTCTTCGAAATAGGCGTAGGTTGTATTTAAATTTTTTAATACCCCGTCCTGTGGATAACCCTCTGGAAGAGGGACATTATTATCATTTAGTAAATCCATCACACCTTTCAGTTGATACATTTTCCTGGCGATGGAACTTTGTTTATCAACCCATTCGTTATAAGTTTGACTGGCTTCGGCAATTTCAGCCAGATAACGAATTCTATCAGGAGGTATAATATAAATTTTTTCGGACTGCTCGGCAGTTAATTCCATTTTGGCCTTGAAATCCGTTCCCGTTTTAGCTTTTATCTGCTCCATTAAGGCAACAAATAAGTTGTTCATGCCGGGGTCGTTAAACTGTGAAGCCATAGTTCCATACACCGGAATTTCTTCGTCTTTAGCATCAAAAATATTATGGTTGCGCTTGTATTGTTTACGGACATCACGTAGCGCATCCAGTGCACCTCTTTTATCGAATTTATTGATTGCAACCAAGTCAGCAAAGTCGAGCATATCAATTTTTTCCAATTGTGTTGCTGCACCAAATTCTGGTGTCATTACGTATAAAGAAACATCACAATGTTCAGTAATTTCTGTATCAGATTGTCCGATTCCGGAGGTTTCGACAATAATCAAATCATAACCGGCAGCCTTACAGATATCGATACTTTCCTGAACATTTTTAGAAAGCGCTAAATTTGCCTGCCTGGTTGCCAGGGAACGCATGTAAACCCTTGGATTATTAATGGCATTCATGCGGATTCGATCGCCTAGCAATGCGCCTCCGGTTTTTCTTTTCGACGGGTCGACGGAAATTATTGCCAGTGTTTTATCTTCTACTTCGACTAAAAATCTACGTACCAATTCATCTACTAACGATGATTTTCCCGCACCGCCTGTTCCGGTAATACCTAAAATGGGTGCCCTGTTATTTACCGACAGTTGTTTAAGTTCTTCAACAAATTTTTGTGTGCCCTCCGGATCATTTTCTGCTACGGTTATCGCTCCTGCAATTGCTTTTATGTCTTTTCTCGGAATGGTATTTAATTCATCAGTTATGCTAGATTTAGTAACGAAATCCGTTTTTTCTAACATATCATTAATCATTCCCTGTAAACCCATTCTTCTTCCATCGTCAGGAGAATAGATTTTCGAAATCCCATAAGCTTCAAGTTCTGCTATTTCGGTGGGCAAAATTACGCCGCCACCACCTGCAAATATTTTGATGTGCCTTGAACCCCGCTCCTGAAGCAAGTCGAACATATACTTAAAATATTCTATGTGCCCCCCTTGATACGAAGTCATTGCAATGCCCTGAACATCTTCCTGGATAGCACAATTTACCACTTCATCAACCGATCTATTGTGACCAAGATGGATGACCTCGGCACCTGAAGACTGAAGGATACGGCGCATGATGTTAATCGTGGCATCGTGTCCGTCGAAAAGGGAGGCAGCGGTTACAAAACGGATTTTATTTTTGGGTTTGTATATTTCTACTTGTTGCATACTATGGGATTTTAAGGGTCGATGTGCTCTGATTATCAATCCTTGTTTCCAAATATATTTGGTAGGCAAATGTACTAAAATAAGCTGCTTAAATAACGAATACCCTATACTGTTATGGCTTTTAGTTCAGTTATAAATACAAGGGTTAAGCCAACTGATATCATCGAATTTGCATCACAAGTGAAGTTTAAGGTTCTGGTATAAATTGGAAGGATTGCCTGCATTCGTCCAATTCGAGCATGGGCGTGAGTTTGTCGGCAGTATATGTTAATCATCAAAAAAAAATTATGATTTCTACCATATAAGGCATTAAAAACATGAAAGCCGTAACGCAAAATTACTAGATCGAATCTCAGGTTGTGTTAAGGTGACTAAGGTGGTTCAGGATAAACTAGTCGTTTATATTTTATCACCACCTAAGTCACCTGAGATCATCTTAGTGTTTACCTGTATAAACAAAAAAACTATGCCGGTGAAGCATAGTTTCTTAAATTATTTGTTTGTTATTTCTGTTATTGGTTCTCCAACGCAACCATTTGGCATTTGGATGTGAAGCAATGCAGCCAGAGTTGGTGCAATATCAGTCATATAATGTGTTTTGTTAGATGCACCTGGTTTTATACCCCAACCCATAAATACCAATGGAATATGGGCATCGTAAGGATTCCAGTTTCCATGCGTGGTTCCGGTGCTGCCTCCATTAAACCAGTTAGGATCTAAAATATAGTATAAATCTCCACTTCTTCGGGCATTGTAACCATTAGTTATCATTGTCTTTTGAATTTCCGGGATTGTAGCCATTGCGATTCTTGATATGTCAACGACGTTTGCAAAACCATCCATTCTTTTTAAGAACTCAATAGATGCTGATTTTATTACATCAAAGCTAACTGTTCCATTATCTGTTTTATCATGATCAAAGATGATTTGATTGTTCATGGATTTCAACACAACATTATTTACCTTAAATTTATCATTTAAAAAACTGTTCAGTTTAAAAACAATGTCTCTATCGCTTACTGTGCCTCCAGGAAGTTTATTTTCCTTCATAAAACCAGGGACATGGGCAACGCCATGATCTGCACTTAAGAATACCGTATAATTGCCTTTACCAACTTTTTTATCCAGGTAGTTAAAAAACTCCTCGAAATCTTTATCCAATCGAAGATAGGTATCTTCTGCTTCAATGGAGTTCGGCCCATAAGCATGCCCAACATAATCTGTTGCTGAACAGCTCACCGCCAGGAAATCTGTAATGTTATCCTGACCAAGATCTTCTGATAAAATAGCCAGTTTGGCTAAGTCGAGCGTAATTGTATTCCCATATGGCGTACTTCTTACAGCGTCGAAATTTTTATCAATGTATTGTGTAAGCTGGTGCGGGAATGTACTTGCTTTGCCTTCGTAATCTTTTTGGTCAGCCGTGCTATTTATGTAAGTATTTATTGGGTTTAAGGTTTCCCAGTTTTTAGCGTAAAATTTATTGGCCAGCTTTAGCTTGTTGTAATCAGCAATCCAGGCAGGAACTTCTTTCATATAATAAGAGCTGGTAATCCAGTTTCCCGTACTACCCTGATACCAATAGGCTGCATTTGCAGCATGGCCAGCTGGTAGAATGGAACCCCTGTCTTTTAGCGAAATTCCAATCACTTTTCCTTTAAAGTTGGTCGCTAATCTTAATTCATCCGTAATTGTAGTTGCCAGTAAGTTTTTTGGCGACATATTTCCTTCAGTGGATGGCGTGCTCCCTACCGTGACAACACTTGAGTCTTCGGTACAATAGACGTTCTTTTTGGTTTCAGAATTATACCAGTCGTTGCCTATAATTCCGTGAATTGCCGGGACTGAACCAGTATAAATGGTTGTATGACCAACAGCCGTGTAGGTTGGTGTATATGGTATAAAGGTATTCTCAACCGAGAACCCTTCGTTGATTAATCTTTTAAATCCACCGTTTGAATATCGGTTATAGTATCGGTATAAGTAATCCCAACGCATTTGGTCAACCACCAAACCAACAACTAATTTTGGTCTTGCCACTTCGGCCGGGAATGCCTTAGTTATTGTATTTATTTTTTTTGTTTGAGCCGAAACAGTAGAGAGGGATAAGATAGATAGGGAAACGATTAAGCTCGAAATTTTCTTCATTCTGTTTTTTTTAAAGGCTAAAAGTAGTAAAATTTAGATGAAGAATTTTTGAACATTCTGTAAAGTTTTTATAGCGCTTCTGCAACTACAAAGGTGCTGCCGCCAATGAAAACCATATCATTTTTTAATGCTTTTTCGATAGCCGAATTTTTTGCTTCCAAAACTGAATTATAAACCATACCCGATAGACCAAATTCAGCAGCCTGTTGTTGAAGTTCATTTGGATCCAGGCCACGTTCAATCTCGGGTTTGCAGAAATAGTATTGGGCATGTTGTGGCATTAAGAATAAAACCCTGGTGATGTCTTTGTCTTTCACCATCCCGAACACAATATGAAGATTCTTGTAAGGCGTTTCTTCGATGTTTTTTATTACTTCAGTTATCCCAGCTTCATTATGCCCGGTATCGCAAATAACCAAAGGGTTTTTGCCTAACGTTTGCCATCGACCCTGGAGTCCGGTTAATTTTTTAACCTGCTTTAAGCCTTCATAAATAGCGTGTTTTGTAATTTTTGTTTCAGTTCGCTGGCTTAAAATTTCTAATGTTTTTATCACCGTTATAATATTTTTCGGTTGATAAAGCCCTGTTAGATCGCTTTTTAAATTCGGATACTTAAGTTCATCACCCTCATGTATAGAAAGTTGAAGAATGCTATTTTTTATTAAGATTTTTTTCGCTTGTAGCAACTCGTCGGCAAAAAAAAATGGCGCATTTACGTCTTTGGCTTTTTTAAGGAAAACTGGTTTAGATTCTGATTGTGTTTCACCAATTACTACAGGAATACCTTTTTTAATAATACCTGCTTTCTCTCCGGCAATTTCCTGCAGGGTATTTCCTAGCATATTCGTGTGATCGAAACTGATGTTCGTAATTACCGAAATTTCCGGTGTGATAATGTTGGTTGAATCTAACCGCCCGCCCAAGCCAACTTCTATTACTGCAATATCTACCTGGTGTTTCGCAAAATGTTCGAATGCCATTGCGACTGTAGCCTCAAAAAAAGATGGCTCGATTTCGTAAATTAACTTTTTGTTCGCCGCAACGAAAGATTTGACTTCGGCTTTGCTTATCATTTTTCCATTTATACGAATCCGTTCTCGAAAGTCTTTAAGGTGTGGAGATGTATAAAGCCCTGTTTTTAAACCCTGTGCCTGCAAAACCGAAGCCAGCATATGCGAAGTTGACCCTTTTCCATTTGTACCGGCAACATGAATGGTTTTGAATTTATTTTGAGGATTACCTAAAGCCTCGCATAAAATTATGGTATTTGTTAAATCCTTTTTAAATGCGGATGCACCAACCCTGGTAAACATGGGCAGTTTGCTGTATAGGAAATCTAGCGTTTGCTGGTAGTTCATAATATTTGTCAAATATAGGTTGACTAATTTAATTATGAAATGAAATAGAAAATTGAAGCCTTAGTTACTGTCTGCAGGTTACAGACCATACGAATGCATTGAATTAAATGGTTGTAATTAGTTACGTTTGAAATTAAATACAACAACGCCGGTTTCATTGTCAGAACTGATATCAGAACTATTCAAAGAAGAATTCATCACGGCTTCAATACATTTATCAACGAGTTTTTTAGTCAAAATGGTTGAACCTCTTAATTCTTGTTTTGCCCTGGTAATATTTCCAGATTTATTGAAATAGATTCTGATGGCAACCTTGCCTTCTTCCTGCCCGTCATCTTTCGGAACAACAAGATTAGAAAAACGCCTTAATTCAATCGGTTTATTCCCAAAGCCTGAACCGCCTTTTCCATAATTATTGGCTAAAGGGTCTCCATTTACAGAGCCTTGGTTGCCTGGCGTATTACCTGTACCATCGCCACCACCCTGGCCTGTATTTTTTTTGCCTTTATATAATGCGTTCTGATTAATAACGGGCTTAGATGGTTTATCTTCCGCAGTCGTCGTTGGTGTAGTGGTTGTTGGCTTCGATTTTTTGGTATTTACACTAATCGCATCCTCAGTATTTTGGGTTTGAATTTCCTTATCGCTGGTCTGCGATTCCGTATTGTGCGTAACCTTTTCTTCAGGTACAACTTTATCCGGGCGTTTGTTATTTGCATTCGGATCGGCAGAGGGCTCTTCAATGCTTGTATAATCATCACCCATCCCGGTTTCGGCAGTTCCGTAATTTACCACCATACCGCCCATGCCTAAATCTTCGGGCGGCTGAAAAGAATTTATAACAATTAAAAAGCTTATCGCAAGCAAAACCCCCATTATTCCGGTGGATATTGCAACAGCTTTAGGATAATTATTTTCTTCTTTATAGTTCATTATTTTTTAGGCTCTACTGCTAAAACAAGTTTTAATTTCAATTTGTTCGCTACATCATATGCAACCATTATATTTTCTGCAGGCACGTTTTTAGCCACATATAAAATAATGGTCATATCGGGTGCTAGTTTTTGGTAAGCTTCTACAGCTGTCTGTAAACTTTCAGCAGTTGCCGGTTTTTTATCAACGAAATAATTTAAATTTTCGTCTATACTAACCGTTACAGCCTTTTTTGCCGTAGATTGCTGTCCGCTCGAGGATTGAGGCAATAACAACTTAACAACTTGTGGATTTACAACAGCTGATGCCAGTAGAAAAAATAGCATCAGGAAGAACATAATGTCGTTTAATGCCGACGTATGTACTTCTACAGCGCCTTTTGTTCTTTTTCTTAAATTCATTATTTACCTGGTTCTTCTAATAAATCAATAAAATCAATTGCATCAGTTTCCATTTTCAAAATGATTTTTTCAACCATGATATTTAAAATGTGGTATAAAACGTAGGCGATAATACCAATGATTAAGCCTGTGGCTGAAGTAATCATTTTAGTGTACAATCCACCCGAAATTGTACCGATTTCAATTGCACCTTTAATTGATACCTGGTGAAAAATTGTAATTACCCCAACGATTGTACCCACGAATCCCAGCATCGGTGCAATACCTGCAACGATACCTAAAATGCTGATGTTTTTTTCGAGTTTCGCAACTTCCAGTTTGCCAACGTTTTCAATTGCACCTTCAATATCTTTAATCGGGCGGCCAATTCTTTTTAATCCTTTTTGCAACATGCGGGAAAGGGGCGAGTTGTTGTTTCTTAATAAAGCAGAAGCCCCATCAAGGTTGCCAGATTGAATATATGATCTGATTTGAACCATTAAGTTTGATTCATCCTTAGTAGATTTCTTAATGGTTAAATAACGTTCAACAAAAATAACCAAAGCAAGAAAAGCTAAAAATGCCAGTGGTATCATTACCCAACCACCTTTAAATAACAAATCAATAAAATGTAATTCCGGTGCTGGCTGAGATAATGTTGGATTTATGGCGTTTGCGGTATCCTGAATCGCTTGCGTGGTGTCTTGAATTAATAAAGTTATCATTATGGTTGTGTGTTGTTTTTTATTTCTTTAACATAAAATCCTTCTCCTTTTAATCTTTTTTGAAGGATATTCTTCTCCTTTTCAGCTTCCTCTCTTGTAGCAAAACTGGCAATGCTGACTTTTTTTCTTTTACCTTCCATTTTGGCAATGATTGCATTCAGGCCAATTTTTTTAACCTTATCAATGTAACGTTGCGCGGCAGCTTCTGTTGCATAGGAAACTGAAATAACGTGGAAAGAAGATGTTGGAGCAGTTTTACTTGTCTTTACATTACTAACGTTGGTTTTGGTATTGACAGTATCCAATTTTCCAGTAACCTGGTTTGCTTTTAAAATGCTATCCGTTTTTGCAATCGAATCTTGTTTTATTTTTGCTGGATCTATTTTACGAGATTTTGATGTGTCTACGGCTGTAGTTGATAAAGCCGATGTTTGCACTTTCGGTGAATTACCGAACCAATCAGGTTTAACAAAATAAAGGACAACGGCAACTAAGATTAAAACAAATAGCGCAATCCAAACTTTAGTCCAGGCGGATTTGTTTTCATCTTCCTCCAAAACCTCATATGCTATTGGATCGTGCCCAAAACGATTCGGATGCTCAGCATGTTGTTCTTTAATAAATTCAGGAGCATCAATTATCGGCTCCTTTTCAATTTCGTCTTCTAAAATGATATATGTTTTTGGTTCTTCCGATTCAGGTTGATGTCCAAAACGATTCGGATGTTCTTCATGTTGTTCTTTAATAAATTCAGGAGCTTCAATTATTGGCTCCTCTTTAATTTCATCTTCAGAAAGGGCAGATTTATTTTCTTCTTCTGATTCAGGTTGGTGACCAAAACGATTTGGGTATTCTTCATGTTGCTCTTTAATAAATTGAGGAGCTTCTTTTACGACTTCCTCCGATTTGGTATCGTCCTTTAAATCAGCATTTATTTTCGGAATCTCCGATTCAGGTTGATGTCCAAAGCGGTATGGATGTTCTTCGTGTTGTTCTATTACGGAGTCCGGAACATTTATGTCTTGAGTTTCCGAATCTTTTTCTATTTCCTGGTTGTAATTCGACAAGGTTTGCCTTAAGTCATCCTTAACCTCGTCCAATTCTACATTTTCAATAACAGGTAAAATTTCTTCAGCGGGAAAAGATCGGTCTTCAGCTGGTTCATGAGCAATCTCATCAGATTTTTTACCCTCATTTTCCTGTAATCCTGACGGTTTTGCTTTTAAATCAAACTCAGGGATTACTTCTGACTCAGCAATAGCTGGTAAACCAAAAAATTCAGAACCGTAATTTATATTTTTTGAAGGCTCAAAACTTAAGCCTTCGTGTTCAGTATAAAACAAACGACCAATATTTTCCAATTCAGCCTCGTGTTCTATTTCAAGTTTTTTATGAGTTTCCTCTACAAACCTAGAAATATAATAAGCCGCACCATCTTTGGAAATGTTTCTGCTTTCAGCAATATAGTTTGGGAGCAATTCTTCATCCTTGACTTCGGTAGTAAATTGCAACGAATACCCAGGAGGTAAAAAAGATTGTTTTTCTTTATCATATCTGCCGGCGAATTTTTTCTTAAAAAAAGTACCCAGTCCGATTAATCCAATCGAATTACGCTGCTTTAAGAGTTCTGAAAGGTATAATAAGATGTCCATTCCGGTAAAATTAGCGTTTTATTCTAAATCGTCAATATAAATGACGCTAATTAAAATGAATAAGTTAATCCGCCAAACATATTAAAACCGTTTACTTGATAAAATAAGTACCTGCTATAATTGGTGTTCAGTATGTTATTTGCTTTTGCGAAAACTGAGAACTTATTATTTATTCTATATTCTGCACCAACACCTAAGTCTACATAACCTTTAACTGTTTGGATAAGTTCTATATTGGTATTAGGAACCACATATTGCGTCGGAGGAACTGGTGCACCCGTATACATTTTTGCTTTAACATCGTCCTGTATTACTACACCTGCATTAAAGCTCAGTTTTTTATTATAAGTATATAAGAAGTTTGAACTTACCTTTAACCCAGGTTTAAACCAGCTATAGGTTTCGGAGACAGGTTTATAATCATCAACATTTAACTTGCCTGTCCATTTTAATGCATCGCTAACTTGTACAGATATTTCACCTTCCAGACCGGTAATTTTTGCTTTACCAAAATCATAGATGACATCAAACTTATTAAAGTCAGTAAAATTATTAACAAACAAAGGCATGTCATCAATTTGTTTCATATAAAATCTGGCTTTATACCCGAAACCCGGTCCGCCTGTTCCTTTTATGCCCGCACTGATGCTTAACTTTTCTACTGAATTTTTAACAAGGATATTACTGTTTAACCATGGGTTTTCATCTGTGAAGTTTTTCAGAGAATTGCGGTTGACATCGCCTTTAACTTCACCGAAAACCTGTAGATAGTCAGGGATTAAGGTGAAATCGGCCGTAATAGCTGGGAATATTCTTGTGCTGCTGTAAGCGCCGAATTCCTGAACAAAATTAATTCCCGCGGTAACTTTAGCACCTTTTACCTGTAAGCGGATGTAAGGATTCAAACGCAATAGATTATTTCCCACGCTTGTTGTTAAATCTTTTGTACTGCCAAATTCCGTGGATGCTGCAAGGCCAAGGTTTAATGAACTAATTCTTTTATTTAAATAACCATTCACGGTTAAATAACGTTCTTTAGCACTAAATTTATCGTTCCAGACGTAGCCGTTTGCTTTCACAGCATAACTGAAAGCATCGCTGTCTTCCTCATAATTTTTAACTAATTCTCCTTCTGCCTCCAGTAACGTTAATGCTTGTTTCTCAGGGTTAGGGTTCAAAGTCGGACGGGCATTATCGATTCCATAAAAATATAAGCCGTTTCGTTCGAAGTTAATTCGGCCGCTAATGGTATTTTCATCCATAATACTTCGACCAAAAAGGCTGAATTGTTGTTGGCTGCTATTTTGTTTATTAAGCTTACCCTCTTGGCTGAAATGTTTAAAGTAACCGCCGACCTGCAATGCCTGATCCCGGCCATTGTTAATATAAACTTCACCAAGCAGTGTTGATAAAGAGCCAAAACCACCTTTTACATAGTTATTAATTAATTCAGTTTGTTTTTCATCCACAAGCGCTTGCGCCTGTAGTTTCTGAATATCACTATTGATTTCAAGCTTCCTGTCTGTTATACTGTAATTTAGCTTTGCTTTGTAAGTTTTAACATCATCTAAATTCGGACTTCTTCTTAGTTTTACCGCTTCAGCTAGAATTGGCTTATAAGGACGAACAACCTCAATTTCTTCACTAACGGTCGCCTTTTCTTCCTGTTTTTTTTCCTGTGCCTGAACTGTAACTATTCCAGTCGCCAGCAAAAACATCATATTGTATATATATTTATTGAACTTCATGTTGCTACTTCTTCGGGGTTAATTTTTCTAATTTTTGTTTGGCTGTAGGAATAATGTCATCTGTTTTATTATCGTAATTATCGATAATACTTAGCAGTGTACTTTTTGCCTGTAAATTATCTTTGAGCGCAACGTAATTATCTGATAACAGAATGAAGGCTTTGGCAACCCAGTAATCATAAGAAGCCATGTTATTAATTAAATCGAAGCATGTTTTTGTTGAGGTTTTAAAATCACCCTTTGTATATTCCAGAAAGGCCAGGTTGTATTTTGCCTCTGCAGCAGCAACGGTTTTAGTTTTCGCGACAACATTTTTAAATTCTTTTATGGCTGTTGTCGTATCGCCCTTTATTAGGTATGCTTTACCGGCATATAAACCTGAACTATTTTTTTCTTCTTCCGATGCTTTTTCTGATTCTTTGGTCAGTTGTGCATACTTTATCATATCATCTGCAGAATTGAGCGCCGTATATGCCTTTAACAAGTTATTGATGGCATAGCCATAATGTGCTTTGTAATCCGTTGTCGTTTCCAATCTTTTCAGGTAAACAATTGCCTCATTGTATTTTTTCTGATCTAGAAATACTTTTGAAATGCTCAACAAAGAACGTTCTGTGTAATCACTTGTCCAGTCATTTAAGATGTATTCGTAATCTGCAATGGCATCCTCAGGACGACCTAATTTGACTAGTGATTCGGCTCTTATGAATTTACCTTCTTTATCGTGAATTGCTTTTGGAAATTTATCAAAGTAGGCGTTAATGGCTTGCAATGCACCGTTGGCATCACCTTTTAAATATAGATTATTGGCGGCTGCAAAGACAATGTTATCTTGTTCTGCATTCGAATAGTTGCCAAGTGGCGTTGTACCGGCATAGCTGATAAACCCATTTGCATCACCTTTATCTACATAAATATTTTTAATGGATTCCATGGCTTGTTTGGCTTCATCGGCACTTGGATAGTCGCGGATTACTTTTTTAAATGATTCTAAAGCTGCATCATCCTGATCCTGGTTGTATTGAACCAAGCCTATAGTTACTAACGCTTTAGGTACATAACTGCTGCGCGGATATTTAGCAACCAAACCAACCAAATCCGTTTTTGATTTTTCTAAATCACCTTTATTAAAATAAGTATATGCTGTTTCAAAGCCAGCGTCATCTGCATAGTTAGAGTTAGGGAAACGCTGAAGTAAACTTTGCATGGTTGCAATTTTCACGTCGTACTGGTTTTCCAATCCCTGAATCATACCTTTCTGGAAAATGGCATAATCTTCTGCACTTGTTTTACGGCTGATGATTTTATTGTAATTGCTCATCGCGTTGCCATAATTTTTATTTACAAAATACGAATCGGCTAAACGGATGGTTGCATCATCGATAGTTTTCTGGTCTTTATCACTCCCTGCCAGAAAGCGCTCGAAATAAGTTGCCGCTTTACTGTACTTTTCATCTTCAAAGGCAGCATAAGCAAGCGCATAGTTAGCAAAATTATAAACACCGGTTTTATCCGCGTCAGGCATTTTTAAGAACTTTTCAAAAGTTGAAACGGCTTCGCCATATTTACGTAATTCGTACATTGATTCACCCTTCCAGTAGGTATTTAAGGCGTGAATTTCATTGTCTTCCGGGAATTTATCCGACCGTAGAAACATAGCGAGGGCATTTGGAAAGGCACGTTCGTTGTAAAATTCCAGGCCCCGGAAATAAGTCACTTTTTGATAAGCTTCCTTTGCTTCTAAAGTTTTATCAGGAATGGGTTCTAAAATATCAACAGCTGCCTGGTAATTTTTTGTGGTTAGCAAAACCTCACCCAAAAGCGTTTTAGCTTCGTTTATTTTTCTGGATTTTGGAAAGGTTTTAAGGAAACTCTGTGTTGCATCTAAAGCTTGCTGATGAAAATTTAATTCATAGCTCAATTTGGCATAGTTTAACCAGGCCTCTTCCTGTATTACCTTATCGAAATCCAGGCGTGATGCACGGAAAAAAGCACTTTGGGCCTTTTCTTTATTCCCTAACTGGATAAAAGCTTTACCCAACGTGAGCATACCATTTTGCAGGTAAACATCATCAGAATTTAATTTTTCCAATACAGCGACAGACTGAGTGTATTTCTTATTTTGAAATAATGAATAACCGTATTGATAAATGAATAGGTTGTTTTTTACCTCACTCTTATCCTTTGCATAGAACTCTGTAAAATATTTTTCTGCGTTTTTAAATTCAGATTTAGCGAAATAAGAAGCTGCAACCAGGCTAAGCATTTCAGGTTCGAATTGTTGTTTTGTCTTTGCAATAGCTGGTAGCGCATAGCTGATAACATCATCGTAACGTTCATCCAGGTAGTACATTGAAGTGATGTAATAAGGATAACTCGCTTCATATGTTGGTGAACCCTTTAACTTTTCAAAGTTGGCTAAAGCTGTTTTGTACTCTTTATTTAAATAATTAATATAAGCGAAATAATAGGTTGCACTTTCCTGGAACTCACCTTCTTCTTTTTTTACCTTTTCGAATAAGGGCTCCGCTTTATCGTAATCTTTAAGCATGAAATAAGCATAGCCCTGCTTGAACTGGTATTCATTCCGTTGTTTACCGGAGAGCGTTGAAGGGTCCGTTTTTTCAAACCATTCCAGTGCTTTTTCGTAGTTTTTCTGGTTAAAATAGGTCTTTCCAACATAAAAGTATGCTAGTTTAGTATTGGAATTTAAGGGGTAATCACGGATGAATGCCTGGAATAAGCTCTCTGCATCACTATTTGTTAATTCTAATGCACAAACTGCCGCATAAAATTTAGCATTTTCCTTTAATAAGGATAATTCTGCATTACTTTCTGATTGGGAGTTAGGCTTAAAGCGTTGCTGCTCAACAAGTTTAAATTGCTGCGAAGCCGCGGTATATTTCTCTTTATCTAATAATTCTAAGCCCGTTTGATAGTTCTTATTGAGGTTTTGTACCGCGCTGACTTGCGCATATGTGCTAAAACTTCCTGTTATAAGCAGCGGAATCAGTAAGTATTTTTTTTTCATTCGTGTATATCTTTCAATGGTGATGAAGCTATCATGGTCTGGTTGTTACAAACACTATATTATATCATGATGGCTCCATCAGTTTCAATTATGGTCGGTACTAAATTAAAAATAGTATCAAAGTTTATTAACAGAAGTAATTAACATCTGTTAATAACACAAATTAACGACCGGATTTTTTATTTGGTATGGCATTATAAAAAAAGCAGGTACTTAATTTTAAGTACCTGCTCTTCCAGCGAACATTAAGAATTCATGTTCAATGTATTAAAGCGTTATTATTTGGAAAAAAGGATTATTATAAAACCATTTTATTTTACAGGTTTCCCCTCAATTCCTGTTCGCGCTCCAGTGATTCGAATAATGCTTTAAAGTTTCCTGCTCCAAAGCTTTGTGCACCCTTGCGCTGGATTATTTCAAAGAAAAGTGTCGGCCGGTCTTCAATCGGTTTGGTAAATATCTGCAATAAATAACCTTCTTCGTCACAATCAACTAAAATCCCAAGACTTTCCAGCAATGAGATTTCTTCATCAATTTTACCAACCCGCTGCGGCATCATATCATAGTAGGCTTCTGGTGGAGCACTTAAAAACTCAACCCCACGTGCCTTTAATTCTTCAACTGTTTTTACAATGTCTTTGGTAGCAACTGCGATGTGCTGAACGCCTTCTCCTTCATAATATTCAAGGTACTCTTCAATCTGCGATTTCTTTTTACCCTCGGCAGGCTCATTAATCGGGAATTTTGAAAAACCATTCCCATTGCTCATTACCTTGCTCATCAATGCAGAATATTCCGTGTTAATTTGCTTATCATCGAAAGATAAAATATTTACGAAACCCATTACATCTTCATACCATTTCACGGCTTCATTCATACGGTTCCAACCTACATTACCCACGCAGTGATCGATGTATAACAGACCTGTATCCGATGGTTTATAATCACTTTCCCAATCACGGAAACCCGGCATAAAGGTGCCTGTATAATTTTTTCTCTCAATAAACATGTGAACGGTTTCGCCATAAGTATATATTCCGCTCATTTTCACCTCGCCATGCTCATCCGTTAACGTTGTTGGTTCCATATAAGCTTTAGCGCCGCGTTTGGTTGTTTCTTCAAAAGCACTATAGGCATCATCAACCCAAAGTGCTAATACTTTAACACCATCGCCGTGTTTTTTAACATGTTCCGAAATCGGATGGTCTGACTTTAGCGCCGTGGTTAATATCAGCCTGATTTTGCCTTGTTGCAAAACGTATGATGCCCGATCACGTACTCCTGTTTCCGGTCCGGCGTAGGCTAAACTTTGAAAGCCGAATGCGGTTTTGTAATAATGGGCAGCTTGCCTGGCATTGCCAACGTAAAATTCTACGTAATCCGTTCCGTTAATTGGCAGAAAATCCTGCGCTTTAGATATCTTTTCTGCGAAAGTTAGTGTTTCCATATTTTATAGTATCAAGTAGTTATTATCAAGTATCAAGATGTGATGTTTTAGGCCGATTTTATTCGATGTTGATTTGCCAGCTTTTGTGGTAGTTCTCGTCCTCAATATCCAGTGCCTCTTGAGTAAGCATCAGTGGTTTAAATGGGTCGATCATTACAGCCAGTTCATCGGTTTTTTCTTTTCCAATAGACTTTTCGACGGTTCCCGGATGCGGTCCATGGGGAATTCCGCCTGGATGCAGGGTAATCTGGCCTTTTACTACGCTTTTTCTGCTCATAAAATCGCCATCAACATAGTATAAAACTTCATCGCTATCCACGTTGCTGTGGTTGTACGGTGCAGGGATCGAATCGGGATGGTAATCGTATTTACGCGGTACAAAAGAACATACTACGAAGTTATGACCCTCAAAAGTTTGATGTACCGGTGGCGGTTGGTGCAAACGACCGGTTATGGGTTCGAAATCATGTATTGAAAAGGCATATGGGTAATGGTAGCCATCCCAACCAACATAGTCAAATGGGTGTGTACCATAAGTGTAAGGATAAATCAGGCCTTGCTTTTTAATCAATACCTTAAAATCCCCGTACTCATCATGTGTTTGCAGGTTTTCGGGTAAACGGAAGTCACGTTCACAATAAGGTGAATGTTCCATTAACTGGCCATATTGATTCATATACCTTTTTGGCGGTCGTAACGGACTGAAGCTTTCTACAATGAACATCCGGTTATTTTCATTGTCAAATTCTATTTGATAAATTGTACCCCTCGGAATAATCAGGTAATCACCATATGCAAACTTAATTTCGCCAAACCCGGTTTTAAGTTTTCCTGAACCTTCATGAACAAAAATCATTTCGTCGGCCTGGCTGTTTTTATAGAAGTAATCTGTCATCGATTTTCGCGGCGCAGCTAAAACGATGTGTAAATCGCTGTTTACTAAAACCGGTTTACGACTTTCGAGGTAATCATCCTCAGGTTTGATGTTAAACCCAATCAGGCTGGTATGCTTCAGGTGTTTTTCGCGTGCAATTTTTGGTTCAACGTTATAGGGCTCACCTAAATGCTTCACAATGGTTGGGGGGTGGCAATGGTAAACCAATGAATAGAGGCTGGAAAAACCCTCGGTTGATACCAGTTCTTCGGCATACAGATTACCATCGGGCTTACGGAAAACCGTGTGTCGTTTTGCAGGTATTTGCCCCAATTTATGATAAACAGGCATAATAATTATTTTGTGGTTAGAAAAATCTTTAGAATAAAACAATCAAAACACGAATGCGTTTCGACCAAGATGTATGCAGGAAGATTACAGAGAATATTGAGCCATGATTAATTTCGACAGCATCTTATAACGTCGCGCAGCAATTGCATCGTTTACGAGGTTGATATGTAATGCTTTTAAAATCATGATTTTGGTGCTGCTAAAGTAATGATTTTATTTTGAACATAAAATTTGTTTATATTTAAAATATCACAAGATAAATATGAAATTTCTTATAGCGTTGTTATTTTGCTGTTCTGTTTCATTTTATGCATCGGCCCAAAAGCGTTGGAAATATAAAATTAAGGTTGTTGAACATCAAGGAAAAAGGCATCGCGGATTCTTTTATGCGGCGGAAGATAATCAGTTGACTTTAATAAAAAGCAATGGTGATACAATAAGATTAGAAACAGAGCAAATAGAAAAACTTTACATTCATAGGCGCGGAATCGTTGCGCCTGTAGCCATTGCGACTGCAATTGCTGCTGCCGCGTTTGCCATTGACAACCCAAATGCACTCGAAACAGCCGTGATTATAGTTGTAGGTATACCGATAGGCTTTTGTGTTGGCCTGGTTGCTGGCGAACTTTTTGCCAATAAAAGGTTTTATAAAAAACTTAACGTCAATGATTTTCCGTTGATAAAGTCAGATTTGCGGCGCTATACAGAGGTTAAATAAATAATTTTTTGCTTTTTTATTGCTGCCCTAAATCATTAGCTTTACCGCGTATTTTAACCAAATTATATGAAATTAGTATCATACAAAACTGAAGACAGGGTACATCTTGGCGTTTTTATAAATGGCCACATCTATAATTTAAACAGTTGCGATAAATTACTTCCCGATACCATGAGTGAGTTTTTACAGGGTGGAGAAGTGCTGATGGAAAGAGCTAAAAAGGTTGATGTACAAATCAAGGATGGAACGATTGTAGCAAAAGAAGAGATTTTTTATGAGATTATGGCGCCAGTTCCGAATCCTACAAGCTGCAGGGATGGTTATGCTTTCAGGCAACACGTAGCAGCTGCCCGTAGAAATAGGAAAGTGGATATGATTCCACAATTTGATGAGTACCCTATTTTTTATTTTACGAACCACAATGCAATTCAGGGCACCGGCGAAATTGAATGCATGCCCGATCACTTTGAAAAGCTCGATTTCGAACTTGAATTAGCCATTGTGATTGGCAGAAAAGGAAGAAATATTAAGGCCGCAGAGGCCGACCAATATATTGCAGGATATATGGTGATGAACGATATGAGTGCCAGGACCTTGCAGATGGAAGAAATGCTGTTGAACCTCGGGCCCGCTAAAGGAAAAGACTTTTCTACTGTTATTGGACCCTGGTTAGTTACGCCAGATGAACTGGAGCAATATAAAGTAGCGCCGAAAGATGGTCATACAGGCAATGCCTACGATTTAAAAATGACCTGCCATGTAAACGGCATTGAAGTTTCCCGTGGAAATGCTTCAGATATGGACTGGACCTTCGCCGAAATCATCGAGCGGTGTGCCTATGGTGTAGACATTTTACCAGGAGATGTAATTGGTTCCGGAACTGTAGGAACAGGCTGCTTTTTAGAGCTAAATGGAACCGGGCTATTAAATGATCCAAATTATAAGACCCAGTGGTTGCAACCAGGCGATGTCGTTGAAATGGAAATAACCGGATTAGGTGCCTTAGTAAATACAATTACCAAAACCGATACTGATTTTTCTATTTTAGGTTTGAAGAAATTAAAAGGTTAATGTTGTTGTAAAGTTAGAATGTTTGGGAAAAAATTATTTGCATCCAAAGCATTTCAGCTTCTTAACAATTAAAATGTTAAACTTCCTGACATCAAATTAAAACACTTCAATCTTGATAACCTTAAAAACCGAAGAATTATCGGCCTTACAACTCCAGGATTACCTGCAATATGCAATTGCTCCGCGTCCAATTTGCTTTGCATCAACCATTGATAGTGAAGGGAATGTAAACTTAAGTCCGTTCAGCTTTTTCAATATGTTCAGCACAAAACCGCCTATCTGCATTTTTTCTCCGGCAAGGCGTGTTCGCGATAATACGATAAAGCATACTTTAGAAAATGTCCTTCAGGTAAAAGAGTGCGTGATTAACATTGTTAATTATGATATGGTTCAACAGATGAGTTTAGCCAGTACCGAATATGCGAGAGGCATTAATGAATTCGAAAAGGCCGGTTTTACAATGTTGAAGTCTGATATTATTGCACCGCCGAGAGTTGCTGAAGCACCTGTTCAGCTGGAGTGTGTTATCAATGACATAATACCTTTAGGTGATGCCCATGGTGCAGGCAATTTGGTTTTAGCTGAAGTCAAACTGATCCATATCAATGAAGAGGTTCTAGATGAAAACGGCAAAATTGACCAGCAAAAGATGGATTTGGTGGCTCGTTTGGGTGGCGATTGGTATTGCAGGGTAACCAGGGATAACTTATTTAAAGTCGCAAAACCTTTATCAAAATTAGGAATAGGGGTGGATCGCCTGCCAAAAACAGTTCGCTTATCGAAAGTGTTAACAGGTAACGATTTGGGTATGTTGGGGAATGTAGAAAAGCTTCCAACAGAAAATGAAATCGACTTAATCAGCCAGTTGGCAGAAGTTAAAGACGTTCTGGATGCTACAATCGGTGACGTTACAAATAGAGAAAGGGAATTACATGAACTTGCGCAAAACTTTTTAAAGCGAGGTGAGGTAGAACTTGCTTTAAAGATTGTTTTACTTTAATTTTAGGTATAGCAAATAAAATATGCATACAATCGTAGGTGTAGATCAGTATATCGCCAATTCGGCAGAATTCGCAATTCCGATTTTAGAGCATTTGAGGAAATTAGTGCACCGTGCAGATGCCAGAATTGAAGAGAAAATAAAGTGGAGTATGCCTTTTTTTGATTTTAAAGGGACGGTTTGCCACATGGCTGCATTTAAAAATCATTGTGCTTTTGGTTTCTGGAAGGCATCATTGATGAATGATGAATATAAAATTTTTAAAGACAGGTCGGAAGCAATGGGCTGGCTGGGGCAGATAAAATCTTTTAATGATTTACCTGACGATGATGTTTTGATCGCTTATATCCAACAAGCTATTAAACTTAACGAAGACGGAATAAACCTTCCTCCAAAACCTAAATCTTCACCGAAGGAACTTGAAGTACCAAAATATTTTATTGATGCTTTGCAGGAAGATCCATCGGCATTAGCAACTTTTCAAAATTTTAGTTATTCAAATAAAAAAGAATATGTAGAGTGGTTACTCGAAGCCAAAACAGAAACAACGAGATTGAAGAGGCTTGAAACGGCCATAGAATGGATTGCTGAAGGAAAAACGAGGATGTGGAAATATAAGAAGTGAGTTATAAAATGCTCACGATTTTCATAAACCTGTTTTTGTAATGGCCGTTAAAAGATGTAATGGTTACGCCATGTGCTTTTCCGGAGGATGCATGAATAAATTTAATACCCGATTCATCAATTGAATACACAATGCCTACATGGCCAATCCTCCTTATCTTCGAGTTGCTTCCCGTAAAGATTAAAACATCACCAACTTTGGCATTTTCAATACTGGTTTCTTTACCGGTGGCGCTAAACTCTCTTGAAGAACGAGGTACCTTAAATCCAAAATTGCTAAATACGTAACTTACAAATCCTGAACAATCGAAACCAACTTTTGGATTGCTGGTTGCATAACGATAAGGAATGCCGAGCATACTTTTGGCAAAATCTATGAGACTGGTAGAATTTGTTTTGCTGGAACTCTTTTGAACTTCTTCGATATTTTTAGGAAGGTTTTCGCTCAACTTTTTAACCAGTTCCTGATACTGAGCAGGTAGTTGAGTCTGGGCTTTAACTGCGGTTGCAGACAAAATGAAAAACGAAATTACGACTAATATTTTCTTCATATGTTGGGCGCAAATATAGATAAAATATTTTAGGCGGGTTAAAATGTTGAAAATGAGCATTAAAATACATTCTGAACATTTAGATTCAGAATGTATTTATCAAAAGATTAAATGCTTGGGAACATCGTTTGCGCTCTTTCTCCAATAAACGGTATTGGTTTTTTTGCTCCATTAATTGCGCCAATTAAGCCGATAATCCATAAGATTAAAAATCCAACCTGAACGATTCTTAATAAGTAATAAATGGACAATCCGCCTGTTGAGACAATCAATATTCCAAAAAGAATTCCTAAACCCCAACTTATTACCGTCGTGGCAAGATGAAATAATAGTGTTTGCCTTAGCTGATAACGAGCCAAATCGGTCTTATTATCTTTATACATGGCAAAATAAGCAATTAACCAGCCTATAAACCAAAAATAGCTTACTATAGAAGCAGCTTTGCCATTATCAGTCGATACTGGATTTGTTTGAAAGGGATTATTTGTTTCCATATTTTAATTAATAGATTTATGATATTCTAAATAACAAATAATTTTTAACATATCAAGTTTTAAGGCGTTGTTACTGCAACTGGAATAATTTTTCCGTTAAAAAACTTGTGTCCGGTTCTGGCGAAATCGGCAATATATTTTCCCATTTCAAAAGCCATAACCGGACTTTGGTAACCTGGAAAGGCAGCTTCTAACATTTCTGTTTGCGCCGATCCCAAGGCCAGACAATTAATTTTAATACCGGTTTCTGCCAATTCAAAAGCCAGGCATTCGGTTAAAGTATGTAAAGCCGATTTACTTGCCGAATAAGCAGACAAGCCTGGGAATTTTACGCTTCCCTGAAATCCGCCCATGCTTCCTATATTCACAATGTGACTGCCGGCCTGCATTAATGATAGTGTATTTTGTATCATTCTGAAATGCGACATAACGTTGCTTTGCAACATTTCGCCCAGTTCTTGTTCAGTTGTGTCTAAAAAAGGTTTGTTTATTAAAGCGCCAGCGTTGTTAATTAATATATCTATGGTTTCAAGGCGTTCTTTTAAAAAGGGAATTAGAGCTGCATAATCATCATTTACAATATCAAACTCCACTGGTAATAGCGTACAATCCGGATTTATGCCTTTGGCGATTTCTAAAAGTTTACGCAGTTTATCAGCAGAGCGCGCAATTGCTACAATTTTGTTTTCTTTTTGTAAGCTTAATTCTAATGCAGTTTCAAATCCAATTCCACTACTCGCACCGGTTATTATTATGTTCATTAAAAATAAAATTTGTTGTAATTTAATATGACAAGAAAAGCGTTTAATAAATTTAAGGGGTTGAAAAGCTCAATATTGCCATTTATCTTATCAAAATCAGCAATGTTATTTGTAAAGAGTTTTCCATTCATTACGCAAGCCGTGGCATAAATAATAGCATCAGGAAGTTTTATCTTATTGGCCCTTCTTATAGCAATCGTTGTATCTACTATAATATCATCTAGAGAAACAATGTTTAAAGAATTGATTAACTCAATAATATACATTTCTTCCAGTCTGTTTTTAAACGCATATCCAAGCAACTCCATTTTTGAAATTATCGAAATAGAATAAGTCATGTTTTCTGCAAATACTTCCTCGGACGCCAAAAGTTTTTTAGATAAATAGATAACAATATTCGTATCAAATATTATGTTTCCATTCATCTCTTAAATCACTTTGCCACTTAGACGGATCTTTAATGTCTTTGAACATTAAATTACCCTCAGTCTTATCAATTGCCTGTTTTAATTTGTGATAAGAACCTCTTGGTTCTTTAACCATGTTCGGTTCATGATTTTTGATGTCAACATCTTCGACGAAAGATAATGCCTTAAGCATCTTTTCAAGAAGCGCAGCATTTTGTTCATTATCTACTTTTACTGTGATGGTTGTCATAAAGTAAAGTTAATAAAATTAAAGATATTAATCAATCTTCAACAGGCAATTGATTGAATGGAATCTTGGGAACTTGTTTAAGTTTATTTAACGCTTTTACATTAGTCTGAACTTTGCTTAAGACCTCTGTTGCACCTTGTTTCTATAGTCTCAACGTAACAAGCTAGATAGATTAAGTAGTTGAGTTTCGATTAGCATACTGTAATTTAATTCTCCCCCATGTGCAAATCTTTCAGTTATTCTATTAGCAGCTGACTAACCGGATTTTTAATTACATGCAGGCCGTCGTGAATTAATTTGGCGTGTTCCGGTTCCCTGCCAGCTTTAAGTTCCAAATAAATCTGTACTTCTTTTTCCAGCTGGTGGTAAATTTTTTTATGGTAAACCAGTTCCAATATTTCTAATGCACAGAGCCAGTCATTTCTATGGTTTAGCTTAAGTTGTTTAAAAATAGTTTCAAGTTTTTCAAATCCTGTTGCGCTTTCTCTTATTTCTCTAACAGTTTTATAAAGTTTATGTAGGTCAGTCGTCTTTTCATCATAAACAATTTTTCCTGTCTTCTCCTTGCTTATCAATACAATTTCTTCATAGGCATCTTTATCGGCAGCGCCATTGAATACGGAAACTATGTGTGCTCCCACGGCCATGTCGTACATACCCCATTCCGGTTTAAACAAAACATTTCCATTGCTTTCTGTTACTTTACAATCTGTAAAAGAGATTAAAACAATTTTTTCGTTTTCGACAACGATGTCTTTAACCAGGCCTTCGACATAAATACCGCTTTCAAAAACTAAGTTCGATTTCGAGTTAATCTTAATGCCTGTGGTGTTAAGTTCATCAATAGTGTAATCCTCCAGCGCTTTTGATGCGTCTTTTAATTTACCAACTGGCGATGAGAAACCATCTTTATGGTAATTCTTGCCGTGTCCATTCAATTGCTTACCATTAAGAGCTAATGCGCAAGGGCCGGTCGCTTTTATAAAGATAAGTTCATCTTTTTCATTGATACCCATGTCCGTAAAAATGCCGCTTACCTGTAAACCAGAACTGTAAACGGCGGTTGCAACATTCTTACAATTTATGGCTTTCATTATGCTTTCTGTTCCGCCGCGTCTGAAAGCCATTGTATCTGCGAATTGTTCTAAAACATCAATCAGGTTCTGGAAGGTTTCTGTTACAAAAAGCTGCGGTTGAGTTTTGGTGATGTCGTACGGGTAATTAATGGTGTCTATGTTATACCATAACTTTTGAACATCTTTTTGCATACATGAAGCACTTTCGCCAATAGATGACAGTAGGCCAGCTCCGTAAATTTTCGGGTCTTCCAGCGTGCCAATCAAACCATATTCTACAGTCCACCAATGGAGCCGGCTTAACAAAGCCATTTCTGATGGTTCACCCATGTTTTCGCTGATGTTGAGCAATTTTTTCTCGGCCGTTGCAATTTGCATTTCATTGGAATTAACCGCTTCTTTTAAAATAGAGAGGTTTCTGATTGCTTCATAAAGTTCAAAATCTTTTGCAGAGAACATGGCTTTTGCGCCAATTGAACCAAAATAGCTGAGGTAGTTATTGTAGTCAGCATCGGCTATAATGGGTGCATGACCTGCACTCTCATGAATGATATCAGGCGCCGGTGTATATTCTATATGGTTGATTTGCCTGATGTCGGCCGCAATTACCAATACCCGGTAAGCCTGGTATTCCATAAATGCTGCAGGTGGAATGAAACCATCAACCGTGACTGCGCCCCAGCCAATCTTGCCTAAATTATCGTTCATGGTTTGCAAATCGGGAATATATTCTATACTAAGTCCGGCCCGCTGCAAACCTTTTATATATGGATAATAAGCAACATCTTTAAGGTAGCTATAATTCTGACGCATTACATAACGCCAAACGGCCTGGTCTACCGGTGTGTATTTCCCGTAGTTTTGGGCAACGATAAATTGCTTCAAATGCCCGGGCAATTTAGCTACCTGCGCATTATTGAAATCATTAAAAATGCTCATTAAGTATATACTAAGTTAGTCTGCAACTAAGTTAGCTAGTTACTTCAACCTAAACAAGAAAGCCACTGATTAATTAACAGTTGCTGATTGATAAATTATATTCCAATGCACGTCTTTTAAGGCACTATTATTTCGCTTTGATCTTTTTTACACTAAATGTAAAATAGTGTTGATATAAATAACTAAAGCCGGCAATTAAAACTGAAACAACAACTTTAGATACGGTTGGATATATACTTAGTACTTCAATAAAAAACTTTTGCATCACATAGGTTAAAAGGATATTAACCAAGTTAAGGTTTAAGAATCGGAGCAGTTGAATATGTGCTTTTACCTCACTATGCGTAAAAATTACGTATCGGTTAAGCAAGAAACTATAAGGTATTACAACCAGGAAATCGACAGCCAAGGCGGCAGTTTCTCTTTTAAGAGTAAAGAACACAAAGTTTACATCATCAGTTGAAAACAGGTGATGAAATGCAATATAGTAAACTATGTTACCTAATAACCAAGTGCTGCCACCTGTTGCCAGGTACCTGAAATTATGCTGAGAAATAAAGCTTTTAAACGGTGGATAGAAAAAATCGATTATGGCCAGAATGAGTTTTCGCATATTAAAACTTTATGCTTGCAAAGGTAGTTTATTTAAGTACTAATTACGCTTTATAGATGAAAATTACCTTGCAGGTTAGCAAACACTCATCGGCTGTTCACGCTTGTGACAGGCTGTGCTAAAAAATCGATAACTGCACACCAACTGTAAGATGGGTGCGGTTGAATACTTACACCTACTGTGTTTAATTTATATTTCTGATCGAGCAAGTTAAATCGATGACCCAGAGATGGCACACCGCAGTCTAGCAATAAATGACAAACGATGTCTAAGCTGTTTGAATAGCCAAAATCTATATTTTCACTTATCGCTTTTCTCGGGAATTGTTTTGATACTCTTGTAGCGAACGATTCACCATTGCTACTTTCATGTGTATCCAGATTATTGCGATTTAGATCAATTGCATGGCTTCTACTTATAGAACATAATTTTTCATCAGGATAAAACATGGGCAGGTTTTTAATTCCTCTTACGTGTTTTAACAAAGAGTTATAATAAGGGTTGTTGCGAGCGATTTTTAACTCATTATAGTTTCTGTATTTTTTTACCTTTTCATTGTAATTGTTGATGTAATCTTCAAGAAAAGTATAATAAAATTTTTCGCCATCGATACGAATCAAATTCATATAGAATATAACATTTTTCTCTTCACTGGTTAAAAATGAAGAATTTGATGCAGTATTCGCCTTTCTAAATTCAGCGTCTGTCCATGACTGAGCAGATGCATTGCTGCCAATTATAACAAGGATAATTGAAATATAAAAAAGGCGATTCATAAATGATTTTTTGATGGATAACGTCAATAAAATTTATTTATTTCTTTACCTGTAGAAATTGACGACGATTAATTTAGTAAGCAATTATTTACAGACATTAGTTATTCTAAAAACTAATAATCAGTAATTTTAGCTAGTTATGAAAAAAATCATCGTTTTTTATTGCCTCCTGGTGGTGTCTATTTCTTTAAAAGCACAAATTGATACCGCTACTTTCAGAACAATTTCGAATCAAATTAAAAAAGAATTTGCACCTGATAAGCGTTCAGTTTATTTTAACGTTCAAATTAAAGGGGATAGCATTTTCATTGAAAGTACATCAGAGCTAGCTTTGGCTGAAATGGATAAACAAGTAAAAGAAGTGCAGGGTTTTACGAAGGTAAATTCTTTACTACCATCGAAAGACTTAAATGGAATGGAATTCGGTCTGGCAAATCTTTCTGTTTGCAATAATCGCGGTGCGCCACACAATTCAGCTGAAATGCTTACGCAAATGATTTTAGGTACGCCTGTGGAAGTTTTAAAAAAAGTTGGTGGTTATTATTTGGTTAAAACACCCGATGGTTATTTATCTTACACAGATGGCACTGCGGTGAGTGTTATGAGCAAAGATGATTTTAATGCATGGAAAAAATCGAAAAGAATAGTTTATCAACTGGATTTTGGTCATGCATTTTCCGAGCCTGATATAAATTCAATTCGAGTTTCTGACTTGGTTAAAGGCAATATCCTTCAAGTTTCAGGTGAGGAAAAATCTTATTATAAAGTACGTTTTCCAGACAAAAGAATGGGTTATGTCAAAAAAACAGAGGTTAATTTTTTTTCAGAATGGGAGAAAAAAGCGAATCCGAATGCTGACGCCATTCTTGCAACCGCCAAAACTTTAATTGGCGTTCCTTATTTATGGGGAGGAACATCTGTTAAAGGGGTAGACTGCAGCGGCTTCACTAAAATATGCTACTTTTTAAATGGAATTATTATTCCAAGAGATGCCTCCCAACAAGCATTAGTAGGTTCAGCTGTAGATGTTTTAGATGCCGATTCGATTAGCGTAGAAAAGTGCCTTACGAATTTACGACCAGGCGACTTACTGTTTTTCTCAGCAGCGAAAAGGATAGGTATTAACGGCGGGCGGGTTTCGCATACCGCAGTTTATATGGGTAATGGCGAATTTATTCAAGCTGCAGGAATGGTGAGAATTAATAGTCTGGTTCCAACTGCTTCTAATTATGATGAGCATCAAAGTAAAACCCTGGTAAGTGCCAGGCGGTTTTTAACAGAAGTAGGAAAGGCAGAAATTACCCGGGTGGACAAGCACGGTTGGTATGGAAATTAAATTATTGAATTGAGCGGTCAGAAAGGTTTTTAACTTCTGACCGCCCAAATAACAAGCAACAATTACAAAAACATACCGCCTGATGCTTCAATACGTTGTGCATTAATCCATTTTGCTTCTTCAGTACAAAGAAAAGCTATTACACCACCAATATCATCTGGCATGCCAACACGACCTAGCGCCGTTTGCGATGCGATCATTTTATTTAAGTGCTCATTATCGCGAACTGCACCTCCGCCAAAGTCGGTCTCTATAGCACCCGGGGCAATAATATTAACGTTAATGCCTCTAGCACCTAATTCCTTAGCCTGGTATTTTGTTAAAGTTTCCATTGCACCTTTCATTGATGCATAGGCTGCATAACCAGGCAAAGCAAAGCGCGCTAAACCTGTAGAAACGTTCACAATACCACCACCATTGTTTAATATGGCCAATACTTTTTGAGTCAAAAAGAATACACCTTTGAATTGAATATTTAGTAAGGTATCAAACTGCGCTTCGGTGGTTTCTTCAAAAGAGGCATGAATACCAACACCTGCATTATTAACCAGATAATCCAGTTTATCTGCATTGAAAACTGATTTTAAAGCTGATTTTATCTCGTTAATAAAACCATCAAAACTTTTGGTGTCGCCAACATTTAACTGTAAAGCAGCTGCATTAACACCAATCTCCTTTAACTCTGCAACGGTTTCTTCTGCGTCTCCTTTCTTCGATTGATAAGTAAGAAGGACATTTAAACCTTTTTTAGCTAAATGAATAGCAGCATTTTTCCCTAAGCCCCGGCTTCCACCGGTTACAAGTACAATTTTATTTTGTGTTCCCATTTTCTTTTAATTTGATAAACAAAGTTAACCGGAAACCTGCTTTTAAAATGGTGATAGCTTAAGTTAAAATGGTGAGTAGTTAAGTTTTATATGGTGAAAATTTCCTTTTTTTCTGCCAGTGATTGAAAATATGCTTCTCGATATTGCTTTGGTGTTTGCCCCGAAAAGTGTTTGAAAAACTTGGTGAAGTTAGATGGATCGTATGTTAAAACTCTGGCAATTTCAGATATCGGTGTGCTTATATTTTGCAACATCGATTTTGATATTTCCATTAATCGTTCTTCAAAGAAAAAACACGGTGAATGACCTGTTGCGGCCTTGATTGTGTTGCTAAAATGGGTTGGGTGTACATGTAATATTTCAGCAAAATCCCTTACTTCAAACATTTCTGTTGCACGCCCTGAAACGATATCTGCAAGGTGCTTATCCAATTCTATTAAATAGTCGGCTGCAATTTCGTGTTGGCGGGCAAAGAATTTTTGAGGGATTTTCATGTTCTATATTTTGAATCCAATTCAAATATAAAAGGGAATAACCTGAAACCATAACCTACTTCACTTTTTTACCTGTACCTAACCATATCAAGCCGTTCAGAATCATATTATTCTGTGCTTCATTGTCGAAAGTAAAAGAAAGCGTTCTGTTAGTATTGTCATATTTATGCTCATAATCCATATCATTATGGCCCATATTAATATAAATCATTTTGTAATTTTTGTTACTCCAAACGACAGGATAATAACCGCTTTGCCATATTTCATGACTTTTCGGTCCGGTTCCTAATGGAAAACTGGCCGAATCGATTGCAAGAAGAATTTTAATGTCAGGGTTTTTTCGCAGATCATTTTGCCAGCGGTACCATTCATTAGGTTGTGCCTTAAAGGTTGCAGGTAGGTTTTTATTTACCGGATGCTTTTTATCTTCAACTTTCAAAATGGCCGAAGTAGGCCGCCAGGTATTGCTACCATAAGCACCTGAGCCTAAAAAGGTATTGTGGTACCAGTACCAGTTCATATCGTAGGCAGATTTTTCCAGGGCGAAAGCAGCGAAATGGAAGCCCATCCAGGCACCGCCGTTTTCCATATACTTTTTAAACGCCGCTCTCTGCTCTGGTTCTTCAGGGCGGGTATCTAAAAATAGAACGACCTGGTATTTTGAAAGAAATGCTGCGTTTAAATTATTCCAGTTCGAAGTGGATTGGTAGCTGAAGTTATGTTTCGCGGCCATTTCTGGAAAGTACCGGTTAGCCTCGTTCACAAAACTAACATGGGCTAAATCGTTTTTACCAGTGTAAAAGGCAATAACATTAAACTTTGGGTGTTTTGATTGTGCAGAAATTGCAGTTACCCAAAATAGCGATAAAAAAATTGCCAGGACTTTTCTACTCATTCAGTTAGATTATAATAGCTAATTTAACTAAATATAATGTCGGGGCTCACTTTTACTTGTCTAAAACTGATTTTGTTTATCCTGTAGTGATTTCAATCGATTGATAATTTTTCTGCAAAAAAAAGTCGCAGGTATTGATCCCTGCGACATCTATCAATATTCAGCTTAGCTTTTTTAAGTAACTGAGCGTCGATTATGCTAACAAATTCTTCCAGCTTACTGCTTTCCCAACAATATCAGCTAAATCTGCAATGGCAACGCGTTCCTGTTCCATGCTATCGCGATGGCGAATGGTAACGGTATTATCTTCCAGGCTCTGGTGGTCAACGGTAATGCAGAAAGGTGTACCAACTGCATCCTGACGGCGGTAACGTTTACCAATCGCATCTTTCTCTTCATAAATACAGTTGAAATCAAATTTCAATGCATCCATAATTTCCCTGGCTTTTTCTGGTAAACCATCTTTTTTGGTCAACGGGAAAACCGCTACTTTATACGGAGCAAGCGCCGGGTGAAGGCGCAGTAAAGTACGACTATCCTGTTTATCTTCCGTACTTAAGTCCTGCTCTTCGAAAGCATTTATCATGGTTAATAAGAACATACGGTCTAAGCCAATTGAGGTTTCTATAACATAAGGAACATAATTTCCAAACGGTTTACCTTCTTCATTTAAATCGTTATCGAAATACTGCATTTTTTTGCCAGAGAACTCCTGGTGCTGGGTTAAATCGAAATCAGTTCGGCTGTGAATGCCTTCAACTTCTTTAAATCCGAAAGGGAATTCAAACTCAATATCAGTGGCCGCATTTGCGTAGTGTGCTAATTTGACGTGATCATGGTAACGATATTTCTCAGGTGAAGTTCCCAGAGCCTTGTGCCATTTTAAACGGGCTTCTTTCCAGTATTCAAACCATTTTTTGTCTTCACCCGGGCGAACGAAAAATTGCATTTCCATTTGTTCAAACTCACGCATACGCATAATGAACTGGCGCGCAATTACCTCATTTCTGAAAGCCTTACCAATTTGGGCAATACCGAAAGGAATTTTCATTCTTCCTGATTTTTGAACATTCAAAAAGTTAACGAAAATACCTTGAGCAGTTTCCGGACGAAGATAAACCTCATCACTGCCTTCCGCCATTGCACCAAACTGCGTGCTGAACATCAGGTTAAACTGGCGAACGTCTGTCCAGTTAGAAGTTTTAGAAATCGGGCAAATTACTTTGTAATTAACAATCAAATCCTTCAGCTGACTTAGGTTTTCCGATTTTAGCGCCAGATTCATTTCAACCTCAAGCGCTAAACCTTTTTTTACAAATCTCCAGCTTGCCTCGTCAATAAAAGGATATTTAGCGTTGTCTAAAATTTCATCCTCATCTTTAAAACTGGGGATCCAGGCCGCCTGACCCTCATCACTTAATCCCAAAATCTCCTGTTGAAATTCTTCGAATTTAGCTTTGTTACCGGCACTAAAGCTTGCCAACTCAGAATATAATTCGTCAATTTTATTTTCCAATAACTGGTCGGCACGGTAGCGCTTTTTAGAATCTTTGTTGTCAATCATCGGGTCGTTAAAACCGTCGACGTGTCCACTGGCTTTCCAAACTTTGGGATGCATAAAAATAGCAGAATCGATTCCTACAATGTTTTCATGCATTTGCACCATAGCTTTCCACCAATAGCTTTTTATGTTATTTTTCAGCTCGGCACCCAACTGGCCATAGTCGTAAACGGCACTTAAGCCATCGTATATTTCGCTGCTTTGGAACACGAAACCGTATTCCTTAGCATGTGATATTACATTTTTAAATTGTTCGTCGTTATTTTTTTGGGCCATAATGGAGGCAAAGATAATAAAAAGGTGTTGGGATTAAAGGCTCAAGGTTGTTGTCGCAGCAAAATATCTCAGACTTAAGTCGGATTGATAATTGCGGAATATTACTTCAGAATTAGTAAGATTTATGATCAACCCAAAATAAAGCCGCTTAATGGCTAAATAGGCCTTATCTATTCTAAAACCTATTGTATTATATTAAAAGCGATTAGAATTGTCGCAATAAACAATACTATCAAGCCAGATAGAAAAATAAAATCGGCAACCTTTTCTAATTTTTGGCTCTCATTTCTTTCTCTTCGCATGGAGATAAAAGACAAAATGCAGCTTGTCATGAAAAACATTACGGCAGCAACTGCAAACTCATCGATTAGCGAATCATCAGTAAGGTTTAGTTTTTTTAAAGAAGTAAGCACGATGAAACAAATGCCAAGCAAATTGGCTGATGTACTTAGAATGTGCGGCGACCTGTTTTCAGCCATTGTTAATCTTTTTCCTCTAATTTAATCTTTTTTGTGATGCGGTAAACACGTTTCTTTTTATCGGGCTTATGCTCTTCGCCCATCAGGATTCCCCATGGTTTGAGATTATCTACCCGGTCGAAAATGATTTTTAGCATGGCTAAATAAGGTATGCACAAAAACATACCTGAAATACCCCAAATCATTTCACCTACCACAATCCCGATGAATGCAAATAAAGCATTAATTTTTACTTTTGAACCGACAACCAATGGCATCAATATATTGCCATCCAGTGCATGAACACCGATAAAAGCAACTAAAACAAGTAAAACTTTTCCCGCTCCGGCGGTAGCAAATGTAATCAGACAACTTACCACTAGAGCGAAAAATATTCCGAGATATGGCACAACATTAAAAATACCGGCAACCAGACCTAGTAATACAGCATATTTAATCCCTAATAAACTTAAAACGGTTATCATTAACACGGTAACGATAAGCATTTGTAGAAATAGGCCAATAATGTATTTTTTTATGATGTATTGAATCTGACTTACAATTTCAGTTACCTTTTCTTTATGCTCCTCCCTGAAAACAGAAGTTAGAAATGCAAATAGAATTCTGCGGTAATTCAGGATGAAAAAGGTGAATAGTAATGTAAATGCCAGGAATAGTAGGGTTGAGGACACCGTCGCTAGCGTTGTAGCCACGATCGCAGCACTCGTGGCCAGGGCTTTTTCGGTACTATCGTTTAAATAAGCGAGTTGCTTCGCTGTATTAACATGGAAAGTTTTAGAAATCCAATGTTGCAATTCGTGGTAAGAAACATTGGCTTTTTCTTTTAATAGGGGCCAGTCGGCCCACAAGTCACTAAGTTGATTTCCAAAAAAATAAATAATGCCTCCAATTCCTGCGATCATTAATACGACAGAAACAATGGTCGCCAGACTACGCTTAAACCTAAATTTGTGCTCTAAAAAATTACTAACGGGTAATAAGAGAATCGCCATTAGAAAGGAAAAAAGCAATGGCGCAAGTAAGGATTGCCCTAAGATGGCGATATAGGTTAAACTTATTAAACAGAATAAAACCAGTGCCAGTTTAGGGAGAAAAGATAGTTTTTCTTTCATAGTATTTTAAAAATCCTGTTTAATACAAAATGCCCGATTAATTGTTTCATCAATCGGGCATTTAAATATAGCAGATTATTTAATAGATACTCGCTTTATCTAAAAGTGAAATGTCTTCAGATGATAATTTTAAGTTTGCTGCTTCAGTAAAAGATTTCAGCTGACTTAAATCGGTTACACTTGCAATAGGGGCGGTAACTGACGGGTGGCTAATCAACCAGGCCAAAGCTACGGATGCTTGTTCTACGCCATATTTGTCAGCGACTTTGTCCAGGGCATCCAAAATTCGAAAGCCCCTCTCATTCAGGAATTTTTTAACGCCACCACCGCGCTGGCTTTTATTTAAATCTTCTTCGCTACGGTACTTTCCGGTTAAGAAACCGCTCGCCAAAGAATAATAAGTTATTACACCCAGGCCGTGGTCAAGACAGATTTTTTCATGCTCCTGTTCAAATTCTTCTCTATCGTACAGGTTGTAACCAGGTTGATAAACTTCATATCTAGGCAGATTATTGTTGGCTGAGAAAAGTAATGATTCTTTGAGTCTGTCGGCTGAGAAATTGGAGGCGCCAATCCAGCGTACTTTACCTGCTTTAATTAAAGTTTCGTAAGCATTTAAAGTTTCTTCAACAGGCGTTGTTTCATCATCAAAATGAGAAAAATACAGATCGATATAATCGGTTTGCAAGCGTGAGAGCGAATGTTCAACTTGGTTAATGATGTAATCTTTTTTTAATGATTTTCCACTGCCCATGTCCGATCCAACTTTAGTTGCAATAATAACTTCCTGGCGTTTATTGCTCTTTTTTAGCCAGTTACCGATAATGGTCTCTGATTCGCCGCCTTTGTTTCCGGACACCCAACGCGAATAAACGTCAGCTGTATCAATAAAATTGAAACCACTTTCAATAAAATGGTCTAATATTTCAAACGATTTCTGCTCATCGATGGTCCAACCGAAAACATTTCCTCCAAATACAATGGGCGCAATATTTAAATCTGTTTTTCCTAAAATCCTTTTTTCCATGATATGAAATTTAATGTTAGTTTAACAAATAAAGAAAGCCTGGGTTTTAAACGGGGGCGGAATTATGTCAGATTAAGATTAATAAACCAAAGTGGAAAGCAATCAAGCATTTCATTTTAATGCTGGTCCCGTGTTACGCTGTACCTTTAACTGTCTTTTCGAGAAGCTTAAGATGACAGTCAAAGGGTGCCGCTCCACCCGGGTTTATAAATTTCTGCTCTTGCTACTATATGCGTTTTTTCCTGCAAATCCAAAACCTTGAACCGTTTACCTTTTAATCCTCAACTTTAGTAGCTCTCAACATTTCTCTTTTTCCTGGCGCTCCGGGTAATTTTTCAATTGTAAAACCACAAGCTTTTAATGCTCTTTTAAGCTTTCCGGTAATCGCATAGGTTACGAAAGTTCCTCCGGGCTTTAAGAAACTGCAGGCCTGAGCAATTATTTCATCGCTCCACATCTCGGGTTGATGCTGAACTGAAAAAGCGTCGTAATAAATTACGTCAAATGTTTTTTCAGTAACGAACTGTGCTAATGTAACATGCGGAATTTCCAGTTCGCAAAGCGGAGATAGAGTTTGTTGAAATTTTAAGCTTTCTTCATAATTTGATATGAAATCAGTCCATATTTTTGGTGAAACAAATTCCGAATAGCCAGTTTGTTTTAGTAGGTCAGTAGTTAAGGGAAATGCCTCAATGCTCGTATAATCTAACTTAATGTTATTTTCGGTGCAATATTCTGCACTTAATATAAAGTTTAATCCTGTCCCGAAGCCAACTTCCAAAACTGAAATTTCTGATTTTCCTTCAGTGGCAAATTTTAAACCTGCATTAATAAAAACATGTTTACTTTCTTGTAAGGCACCGTGTTTACTGTGATAATGTTCGCCAATTTCTTCGTTGTAAAGTGTGTTAGAACCATCAGCGGTAGCGGTAATAATATTCATGATCAGGATTGCTAGGATTAAAGGATTACTAGGATTATGAGATTTTTGACCAGGATTAAAGGATTATAAGATTTCTAAGATTTTTGCGCAGAATTATTATTTTCGTAGCAGCTTACAAACATAGCGAAATTAGTATTTGTTTACCCTAAACCCTAAACCCTAAACCCTAAACCCTAAACCCTAAACCCTAAACCCTAAACCCTAAACCCTAAACCCTAAAATGGATATCGAATCTTTCAGAGCATATTGTTTAAGTCTTCCAGGAACGACCGAGGGGATGAAATGGGACCATCTTTGTTTTATGATTGAAGAAAAAATTTACGTAATCATCGCTATCGATGAGGGAACCCGTTTTTCTATAAAATGTAATCCTGAGGATTTCGACGCTTTAACTGCCAGAGATGGGATTGGGCAGGCTTATCACCTGGCAAAGCGACAATGGATCCAGGTGGAGAACCTTGATGTATTGACGGACAAGGAATTGAAAAGCCGTGTAGCGGATTCAAGAGCAATGGTGTTGGCTAAGTTACCAAAGAAAACGCAAGCCAAATACCTCTAAATTTTAGTACAAAAAAACTACTGTTTGCTATTATCTTTTTTTATGCCTTTATCAGCATTTATTTCTTTTGATTTCATGATGTTGAAACGGTACATTTCTTCAATACCAACAAGTTTTCGGGTGCATTTATCAATATCTGTTCCCTTTTCCCATAAGTAAGGGCGAAAGCTATAGGTTTTTGTGCCTTCTAAATTGCCTATAAATTGATTCCAGCTGCTCCAGCGCAAACCTTTATAAAATTTAGATAAATCGCTGTCGAAACAGAAAATAAGGAATTCGCCGTAACCCGCACCAAGCGGTTGCCAGGTTAAGGTATTTGGTTCAAGGTAGTAAACATTTTTTATGTCCTTACCTAAGCCGCCATAATTTATCGCAAAAAAACCGCCTATGGCATCATCGGCAATCAAAAGGTAAGGGATTTTATCACCGTATTCTTTTATCGTTTTACCCTTATTCCATTCAGCGATATTTCTGCTCAAACGGTCACTTCCCGAGCCTAAAATTCTTATCCAGCCATTATCAACCATAATTCCGCCTGTATTATAAATTACCGAACCTAAAGTGGCATAGGTAGAAATCTGTGCATTGTATAACGTTTCCTTCGCTTTTGCAGAATCAACAGGTAAAACCTCAACCTTGTTTTTAGCAGAATCAATCCATTTTTTTATAAGCGGCCAGGCGGGGTCGGTTTTGTTGACTAATGCATCTAAACTAATAAGATTGTCCTGAGCAAAAACCATAGAAGATGATAGGGTTATACTTAAGATAAAAAGGGCTTTGTAAATGCTTTTCATGTTGCAGGTTTATGTTTTTCAAAGATAGAATGATAATCAGGAATTACTAAGAAACGGTTTAAATTCAGTTGTAGCTTTTGATTGCTAAAAAAAGACGTCCCGATTTAATCGGGACGTCTATATCAGGGGTTAAATTCTGAAGAAATTTTCGAAGATTATGCTTAGACCTTTCGCCCTCAATCTTAAGCTCCTCCTGCACTAAATTACCACATTCTGATTCTATCTTCTGGTTTTTTGTACAATTTATCGCCAGGTTTAACATCAAATGCTGTGTACCATGCATCCATATTTACAGGTGCACCAATTGTACGGTATGGACCAGGAGAATGTGGGTCAGTTTTAATTAACTGAGCAGCACTTTCTGGTAAAATATTGCCTCTCCAAACTTGCGCCCAAGCCAGGAAGAAACGTTGATCTGGTGTAAATCCATCAATTTTTTCGTTACTCTGTCCCTGTTTAGTCATCTTGAAAGCAGTATACGCTGCATTTAAACCGCCTAAATCGCCAATATTTTCACCCATCGTCAATTTACCAATAACATGAACAGTATCCAAAACGGTATATGCATCAAATTGCTCGCCTAAAGCTTTTGTTTTTTCTTCAAATTTTTTGCGGTCTTCAGCAGTCCACCAGTTTTTTAAGTTACCTTTTGCATCATACTGGCTACCGCTATCATCAAAGCCATGGCTCATTTCGTGGCCTATAACTGCTCCAATACCACCATAATTTAGTGCATCATCTGCATTCGGATCAAAGAAGGGGAATTGTAAAATTCCAGCAGGGAACGTAATTGAGTTCATTGTTGGGCTGTATGATGCATTTACAGTTGGCGGCGTCATACCGAACTTGGTACGATCTACAGGTTTACCCAATCTGCCAACATTTTCGTTGTAACCCCAAACGCTTGCGTTACGTAAATTTTGAAAGTAGGTAGCTCTATTGATATTTAATCCAGTATAGGTTTCCCATTTAGTGGTGTAACCCACTTTAGGCTCAAATGCAGCCAGCTTTTCAAGCGCTTTTTTCTTGGTTTCCTCGCTCATCCATTCTAAACCTTTAATTCTGATTTCAAATGCTTTACGTAAGTTCACGATCATGGCATCCATACGTGCTTTCGCCTCAGGCTTGAAATATTTAGCTACATATAACTGGCCTAATAATTCGCCAATAGTGCCATCAGTTAACGATGACATGCGTTGCCAACGTGGTGTCTGAACTTTTTGACCAGTTTGTGCCTGCGAAAAAGCAAAACTTGCTTTAACAAACGGAGAACTCAAACTACCAGCAGAACTTTTTAATACGTTCCATTCTAAATAAGTTTTCCAATCAGCAACCGATATTGATTTCAACATGCCATCAAGGCTAGTCATAAATTTTGGAGAAGAAACTAATAATGTATCCTGACCATTAATTTTGAATTTGGTTAAATAAGTTGACCAGTTAATTCCCGGTGTTTTGCTGTTGAGGTCCGTAACTGTAAGTTTATTATAAGTTGCATAAGGATCACGCATTTCCAAGCGGCTCATTTGTGCTTCGGCAAATTGCTTTTCTATTTTGAAAACTGTTGCTGCCTTTTGTTTTGCCTCTTCTGCATTACTGCCCGTCAAAGAAAATAAAGTAGTAATATAGGTATTGTAGGCCTCACGGATTTTTACACTGCGGGTATCATTTTTTAAATAATAATCGCGATCTGGCAAAGTGGTGCCGCCCTGACCAATGTTGACCATGTATTTATTAACGTTTTTACGATCCTGACCAACCCCAAGACCGAACATTGGGCTGCCAATGCCACTGACACGCATGTAAGCAACCTGGTCTAAAACGCCCTGAACATCCTTAATTTGTTTGATTTTTTCTAAGTCAGCCTTGATCGGGGTGTAGCCTAATTTTTCAATAGCAACGGTATCCATTGCTGCAGCAAAAAAATCTCCGACACGGCGTTTTACTGATCCAGCAGGTGCAGATTTATCAGCAGCAGCCTCTTCCACGAGCGATTTAACGGCATTAATATTGAAATCACGAAGTTCGTTGAATGAGCCCCAACGTGTCTCCTTTGCCGGAACAGGATTGTTTTTTATCCATTTACCACTTGCGTATGTGTAGAAATCATCGCCTGGTTTAACAGACAAATCCATGTTTGCAGGGTCGATGAATTTTTTGGTGGTTTGTGCATTTGCAGAAAAGCCAGCAGCGACTATACCCAGTGCTGCAAAATATCTTTTCAAATTTTGGTATTTCATTCGCTTAAATAAGTTAGTTATAACAGCGAAATTTATGAAATACAAATTAATAATGAAACAATATAATAAGAATATTACTTGTTAAACCAGTAGTAAATTTTTGATATACCAAGCCTCCTTAGAAATTCGGTAGGCGAAAAATGGAACTTTAAGGATTTCATGATTTTAGAATCTTATTACAGTATTAACATTTTTTAACATCTTTTATTGTGTAGTTATAAAAAATTTCATTATTAAGAATGATTCACAATAAAGAACTAAATTTGAGCTAATGCCTGTTTAGCTTTACATGATTTTGAGAAGAACGTTTAGTATTTCATTGTAAATTGTATTCCAAGTGTTTGCTATAACAAAGCAAAAATGCTTTCAATTTTCGCTAAAATCGGTTAATTTGCTTTAGATAATGCTAAATTTGAACCACCTAAACCCGGCAAAGCATATGCCCGGAGGCCAGCTTTTCTATGCCTGGGGATGTGCAGGGATGGCGGCTGCAAGGAACCGAATGAGCTGGTGTTGCTTTTCAATATAAAATAGAAAATAAATGAGTCATTCCCACGATAAACAAGATAGCTGCTGCGGCAATAAAACGCACGAACATAAGCATGAAATAGGTCGCGAAGACAGTGATGAACATGAACATGATCATGGTGGCGACCCATCATCATTTAAGACGTATTTGCCTGCGATAGTTACGCTTTCCCTACTACTTATTGGTATTGCTTTCGATACTATTTTTAAAGTTGAGGCATTTAAAGTTGTTCGCCTGTACTGGTATATTGTAGCTTATTTACCAGTTGGTGTTCCGGTGTTACAGGAGGTTTGGGAAACCTTTAAGGCGAAGGATTTCTTTACTGAGTTTTCGCTGATGTCTGTTGCAACTATCGGTGCGTTTGCCATTGGTGAGTATCCGGAGGGAGTAACGGTGATGCTATTTTACACGATTGGTGAACTTTTTCAAATGGCTGCAGTAAATCAGGCAAAAAGGAATATCTCAGCCTTATTAGATGTTCGCGCCGACGTTGCCAGTGTGTTGCGTAAAGGTCAATACGAAAGTATTAATCCTAGTAAAGTTGAAATTGGAGAAACCATTCAAATTAAAGCAGGCGAGAAAATCCCTTTGGATGGCGAAATGTTATCAGAAAAAAGTAGTTTTAATACGGCTGCCCTAACAGGAGAAAGTAAACCGAAAACCATTGGCAAAGGCGAAAATGTTTTAGCAGGCATGCTGAACCTGGATAAAGTTATTGAGATAAAAGTTACCAAAGTTTTCGCAGATAGCGCACTATCCCGCATTTTAGAAATGGTCCAGAATGCAACTACGCGCAAGGCAAAAACGGAGCTATTTATTCGCAAATTCGCCAAAATTTATACACCAATTGTTTTCTTTCTGGCGTTGGCCTTAGTTACCGTACCGATTTTAATACTTGGCAACGAATATCATTTCCAAACCTGGCTGTACCGGTCTTTAGTTTTTCTGGTCATTTCTTGTCCCTGTGCTTTAGTCATTTCTATTCCATTAGGTTATTTTGGTGGAATCGGGGCGGCATCTTCTAATGGAATTTTATTTAAAGGTTCTAATTTTTTAGATTTAATTACAAAACTCAATACAGTTGTATTGGACAAAACCGGAACGCTTACACAAGGTGTTTTCAAAGTCCAGAAAGTCGAAAGCAATATCGATCAAATAGATTTTGTTGCTTTACTGGTTGCGGTTGAGGCAAAATCCACACATCCGATTGCAAAAGCCATCGTTGAGTACGCAGGAGGAAGTGAAGTCTATCCCGCGGAAAACATCGAGGAAATAGCCGGAATGGGCCTCAAAGGAATGGTAAATGGCAGAGCGGTTTTAGCTGGAAATGTTAAGCTTTTAGAGAAATTTAAAATCGAATTCGATTCTAAAGTTGCAGCAATTGAAGAAAGTATCGTTGTTGTAGCAATTGATGGAAAATATGTCGGTTACATTTTAATTGCAGATGAAATTAAAGAGGATGCAGCCGATGCGATTAAACAATTATATGCGAATGGTGTAAAACAAGTGGTGATGTTAAGCGGGGATAAAACTTCAATTGTGAAGAAAGTTGCAGGTGTTTTGGGCATTGATTCTTATTTCGGTGATTTATTACCTGAAGGTAAAGTTGCCAAGCTGGAGGAAATTAAAAAAGATAAAACCAAAGTGATCGCTTTTGTGGGCGATGGTATAAATGATACACCTGTTCTGGCCATCAGTGATATTGGCATTGCTATGGGTGCAATGGGTAGTGATGCCGCCATCGAAACGGCCGATGTGGTGATTCAAACCGACCAGCCCTCGAAAATCGCAACGGCAATTAAAATTGGTAAGGCAACAAAAAATGTAGTCATTCAGAACATTGTATTGGCTTTTGCTGTAAAAGCATTGGTGCTGGTACTGGGCGCGGGCGGCCTGGCAACCATGTGGGAGGCCGTTTTTGCTGATGTTGGTGTCGCTTTTTTAGCAATTCTAAATGCAGTCAGAATTCAAAAAATGAAGTTTTAAATTACTATAAAAATTAGTATATTTGGTTATGTCTGAGCCAATTTCATATCCTGAATTACATGATGAACCCGTTTATGAATTTAACGAGATTGATGCGTCGCTAACCTACAGCTATGCAAATTATTTAAATTGGCTTTTTGAGGATAGAGTGGAACTGATTAAGGGCAAAATCTTTAAAATGAGTCCTGCAGCATCACGAGTGCATCAGGAGGTTTCAAGAAACATTTTCAATCCACTTGTCAATTTTCTTAAAAAACAAAATTGTAAAGTTTATTCTGCACCTTTTGACGTTCGTTTCCCGAAAGAAAGCAAAGCTGATGCAGCTATTTTTACAGTACTACAGCCTGATATTTGTGTAATTTGCGATAAAAGTAAATTAGACTATCGTGGTTGTATCGGTGCTCCTGATGTTGTAATTGAAATTCTATCGCCAGGAAATACGAAAATGGAACTGTTGCATAAATACAAAGTTTACGAAGAATCTGGTGTTAAAGAATATTGGGTGGTTAGCCAAAGCGACCAAAGTATTTTAATTTATACCCTGAATGATTTAGGGAAATTCCAGCCTTCTAAACTATTTACCTTAAGTGAGAAAGTTTCTTCATCAGTTTTGCCAGGTTTTGAGTTATTACTAGATGAAGTATTTCACGACCTGGATTAACTGCTCAAAAAAAATCGGAAATAAACCGAAAGACAATTTCATTAATTTAACATACTACAAAATTTAACGTATTTGGTTATGAATAAGCCAGTTCCGTATTCAGATTTGCATGACGAGCCCGTTAATGAACTTAACGATATTGATGCATCATTAACTTATAGCTACGCGAATTATTTAAACTGGCTTTTTCCGGATCGGGTAGAACTCATTAAAGGTAAAATCTTTAAGATGAGTCCTGCGCCATCACGCATACATCAAAAGATATCGATTAGGATTTCTAATCTGTTAGTAAATTTTTTAAAAAATAGATCTTGTGAGGTTTACGCAGCACCTTTTGATGTCCGGTTTCCAAAAGAAAGTACAGAGGACAAAGAGGTATTTACTGTGTTGCAGCCTGATATCTGTGTAATCTGCGATAAAAGTAAATTAGACTATCGTGGTTGTATTGGTGCTCCTGATCTTGTCATTGAAATTTTATCGCCAGGAAACAACAAAAAAGAACTGCTTTATAAATACCAGGTTTACGAAGAATTTGGTGTAAAAGAATATTGGGTGGTAAGCCAAAGCGACCAAAATATTTTAATTTATAGCCTGAATGAGTCAGGAAAATTTCAGCCGTCGAAAATATTTACATTAAGCGAGAAAATTACCTCATCGGTTTTACCAGGTTTTGAGCTGGCTCTGGATGATGTTTTCGAAAATTTGGATTAATGAGGCTTAAAAAAAAGCCGAAAGCTACGTGTGATTCATTCTAAACTCCTCAACCGCATCCTTAAGCTTTTTCCTGCTTTTTTTTAACCAACATTTAATGTTGTCTGTTTTTTTAAGTTCAACCTAATTCTAAAACTGATTGCATCGAAGATAATTTTGATACAGATCTTTGCAACTTCACACTGACTAACCTTATAACAAAAGCTGCCCTTACTTTTCAAATAATCAAATAAACACCGCCTTTCAGGCGCCCTCTAAAAAAGGCGAATTGTATTGCGCCAAACTTTTAGCTTTACACTTTAGTCTTTCAGCTTAATTAGCTATTTTTGGGCTTTTATAACAATTTTTCATGAGCATTTCCACACATTACAATCCTGCAGAAACAGAAGATAAATGGTATAGCTATTGGCTGTCGAAGAAATTTTTTCATTCAGAACCTGACGAGCGTGAGCCTTATACCATCGTAATTCCGCCGCCAAATGTGACGGGGGTACTGCATATGGGGCACATGTTAAACAACACGATTCAGGACGTTCTGATTCGTAAAGCCCGTATGCAGGGAAAAAATGCTTGCTGGGTTCCGGGAACGGACCATGCATCTATTGCTACAGAAGCGAAAGTTGTGGCCATGTTAAAGGAGCAAGGCATCAATAAAAAAGACCTTTCCCGTGAAGAATTTTTGAAATATGCCTGGGAGTGGAAAGAAAAATACGGCGGCATCATTCTGGAACAATTGAAGAAATTGGGCGCAAGCTGCGATTGGGACCGTACTCGTTTCACAATGGAGGAAGACCTTTCTGCGGCAGTTATCGATTCATTTATTCACTTGTACAAAAAGGGCTGGATTTATCGCGGAATTCGCATGGTAAACTGGGATCCTGCAGGTAAAACGGCAGTGTCTGATGAGGAGGTTATACGTAAAGAAGTAAATCAGAAATTATATTATATTAAGTATCAAGTATCAGGTAGCAAGAATCAAGAATCAGGTAGCGCGAATCAAGATGAGCCGGAGTATTTAACTGTTGCTACAACGAGGCCCGAGACGATTATGGCTGATGCAGCAATCTGTATGAATCCCCATGATGAGCGTTTCACGCACCTGAAGGGCAAGAAAGTTTTTGTCCCTCTGGTTAATCATGAAATTCCTGTTATTGAAGACGAATATGTCGACATGGAATTCGGTACTGGCTGTTTAAAAGTTACACCCGCTCATGATTTAAACGATTATGAATTGGGAGTGAAACACAATTTACCGGTAACTGATATCTTAAACGATGATGGAACTTTAAATGAATTGGCAGTTATTTTAGTGGGTGAAGATAGGTTTGTTGCCCGAAAAAAAATCGCCAAAATGTTGGAAGAGGCCGGTCATTTAGACAAGGTTGAAGATTACAAATCTCAGGTTGGTTTTTCTGAACGTACTGATGCGGCTATCGAACCAAAGCTTTCCATGCAATGGTTTGTAAAGATGAAGGAAATGGCTCAACCCGCTCTGGATGACGTTTTAAATGGGGATGTAAACCTGATTCCGAATAAATTTGAAAATACCTATCGTCACTGGATGGAAAATGTTCGCGATTGGAATATTTCCCGTCAGCTCTGGTGGGGGCAACGCATCCCGGCCTGGTACGATGACAAAGGAAATTGGGTGGTTGCGAAAACAAAAGATGAAGCATTAGAAGAATTCTGGAAGAAAAAACATTTGGACGAAAGCTCTTTGGACACTGAAAAAGCCGGATTCAAGCATCAATTAGAGCCTTTTTTGAGGCAGGATGAGGATGTAATGGATACCTGGTTTTCTTCATGGTTATGGCCGATTTCTGTTTTCGACGGATTTAAAAATCCGGATAACAAAGACATTAATTACTATTATCCAACCAATGATTTAGTTACAGCGCCAGAAATTATGTTCTTCTGGGTGGCCCGGATGATTATGGCCGGACATGAGTTTATGGGTAAAAAACCATTCACAAATGTTTACCTAACAGGTATCGTTCGCGATAAGTTGGGGCGCAAGATGTCTAAATCGTTGGGTAATTCACCAGACCCGATTGGGCTAATTGAAAAATATGGTGCCGATGCCGTTCGTGTTGGTATGCTCATGTCATCTCCGGCAGGTAACGATTTAATGTTCGACGAAAGCTATTGCGAACAAGGGCGCAATTTTGCATCAAAAATATGGAATGCTTTCCGTTTGGTAAAAGGTTGGGAAGTGGATGATAACTTAGAAAACCCGAATACGCAAGCGATTTCCTGGTTCGAGAGCCGTTTCAACGAAGCATTGGTAGAAATCGAGGCGAACTTCAAACAATATCGTTTATCGGAGGCTTTAATGATAACCTATAAATTGGTTTGGGACGATTTCTGCGCCTGGTACCTGGAAATGGTTAAACCGGCTTACCAAAAACCAATTGATGCGGAGAGCTATAAAGCAACGGTTGGATTCTTTGAAAATATCATCAGGTTATTGCACCCAAATATGCCATTCTTAACTGAAGAACTATGGCATGATGATTTGTTTGCCGCGCGCGGAGAAATGGACTGTTGCATTGTTGCTGAGTTCCCAACAGGTGGTTTAATTGATGAGAAATTGCTGAAAGATGCAGAAGTAATTAAAACTGTCGTTGCTGAAATTAGAAATATTCGCAACCAGAAACAAATTTCACCGAAAGAGGCTTTGTCTTTAAATTTAAAGGTAAATTCTGATATTGATTACGAGAAATGGCTGAACATCATTTTCAAACTGGCAAATGTTTCTGAAGCAGAAATTGTAAACGATAAAATAGCGGGAGCAACGGCTTTCATGGCAGGAAAAGATGAGTTTTTCATTCCTTTAACTGAAAATATTGATGTCGATGCGGAACGTATTCGCTTAAATGCCGATTTGGTTTACCTGCAGGGTTTCTTAAAATCGGTTGATGCTAAATTAAGTAATGAGCGCTTTGTGCAAAACGCGAAACCAGAAATTATTGCCAATGAACGCAATAAGAAAGCAGATGCTGAAGCTAAAATCAAGATTATAGAGGAAAGTTTAGCTATGCTGGGATAAATTTTATTAAACCTATGAGGTTTTTAAAATGTTATAGGTTTCGACCAAGCCCTTTAGGAGCCTATTCTAAAGGGCTTTTGTTTATGCCCTAAATTATTGAAATCACCGTTTTATCAAGATATTTAATAAATTCATGCTCATGACTGACTCAGCATAGTTTCAGTTCCCGTTTCTAAATTGTTACCAAACTCCTTCTATTCTATTAAGTTAAACTCTTATTTTGCATTATAATAAATCTTGAAGACTTTCTAACCAGTCACTGCTAATACAGTTTATAATGAAATTAAAAATTTTTATTGGCTCAATTTTACTTTCATTGTTCTTATCAGGTTTTCGATGGGAAACAAAGCCATCAATCCCTTTAGGTATAGTTACTACAATAGAAAAAGACAGCCTAATTATAGCATCAGGGTTCCAATTAATGGGCGCATCCGTGGGCAAAATGATTGCCCCGTCTCTTTCAGAAGAAAAATTCAAACAAAATTTAAAAAACATCGGAAAACTCAAAGCCAAACTCTACATGTGCAATGTGATGTTTCCTGGCGAAATGAAGATAGCTGGACCGAAAGTTAATGAAGCCAGGGTACTTGCATATGTTGATAGTTTATTTCAAAGAGCACAGCAAGCAAAAGTAAGTTTGATTGTGCTGGGAAGTGGAGCAGCCCGACGCCTACCAGAGAATTACGATGTTAAAAAAGCGACAACGGAGTTCGTATTGCTGTGTAAAAAAATAGCTGTTATTGCAGCAAAATATAAGGTTAAAATTGCATTAGAAAACCTTCAACACACAGAAACCAATTTTATCAATACTGTAAAATCTGCAGCCGAAGTTGTGAGGTCAGTAAATCATCCAAATTTTAAACTCAATGCGGATATTTTCCATATGAGAAGAGAACAAGAGCCTCCTCAAAACATTATAGATGCCAGAGATTTGCTTATTCACTGCGAAATTGCAGAAAACGATGAACGAACATTGCCCGGAATTAAGGGCGATGATTTTACGGCTTATATACAAGCTTTAAAAAAAGCAAAGTATAGAGGGCCGGTTTTTGTTGAGGCGGGGAGCGATTATTCAGATACGCAGCTGGCTTTTTGCTTTCAGTATTTAAACAGACAAATCGAACAAGTTTATAAGAATTAATAATTCATTTTTGCCATTAACCATATTATGGAAAATTCCAGGAGAACATTTATTAAACAATCTGCCATATTCGCGGCCGCCACTTATGCCGGTACGATGGGTATGAATGCAAAAAGCTACGGCCGAATCATTGGGGCCAACGATAGGGTACGTGTTGGTGTTGTTGGGTTTTCAGACCGTTTTAAAGATACGCTACTGCCTTGTTTTTTAAATCACAACAAAGAATTAAACTTTGATGTAGTTGGCCTTTCCGATTTATGGAGTTACCGCAGGGATTTAGGAATTGCGCATTTGAAACAAAAATTCGGACACGATATTAAGGCTTGCAGAAATAATGATGAACTCTATGCCACTAAAGATTTAGACGCGGTAATCATCAGCACGGCAGATTTTCAGCATGCATTACACACCATTGAAGCCGTAAAAGCAAACTGCGATGCCTATGTAGAAAAACCCTTCGCCGAAACGATGGACGATGCCAAAGCAGCACTTAAAGCTGTAAAAGCGACGGATAGAATTATTCAGATTGGTTCTCAACGCAGGAGTGGAGAGAATTATGCAAACGCTGCAAGATATATTCAGGATGGAAAATTCGGGCCAATTACAGCGGTAGATTTGGTTTGGAATGTGAATCAGCCTGGCCGTTGGCGCAGACCGGATTTAGTCGCAAAGCTTAAAGAAGAAGATATTGATTGGAAAAGATTTCTATTAAACCGTCCTAATGAGGCTTTCGACCCAAGGAAATATTTAGAGTATCGTCTGTTCTGGCCATATTCTTCAGGAATGCCAGGTCAGTGGATGTCGCACCAAATCGATACGGTGCATTGGTTTACTGGTTTAAAACATCCAAGAAGTGTTGTTGCCAATGGTGGAATTTACACCTGGAAAGATGGCCGTAGAAACTGGGATTCGATGGTGGCGGTTTTTGATTACGGTCAGCCGAATTCGGAAGATGGATTTCAGGTTACTTTTACCTCGCGAATGCAAAATAGCGTTGGCGATGTTGGCGAAGTTTATTATTCGAACGGTGGAGAACTCAACTTAATTACGAACAAAGTTTCTCCCAAAGGTGGATTAAGACAACAGGAGGCATCGGCAATGGGCATGAAAGCTAATTTGTTGCCCGAATTTGATTTAAGTAAAACAGAAATCAAGGCCGCAACAGGCGCAAACATGGGCGGTGATTCATTAACTTCGGGTCACATGAGGAATTGGATGGAATGTGTTCGCAGTCGTAAAACGCCAAACGCACCAGTTGAAGCCGGCTACTCACATTCAATTGCAAACATCATGACAAATGCTGCGGTGCGTACCGGAGCAAAATCTGTTTTTGATGAAGGCAGGCAAGAAGTAATCGCAAACGGAAAAGTTTTTAAATATTAATTAATTTTCACCACCTGAGACACCTAAGAAAACCTAAGATGATATATTAACTAAGTCGCTCTTAGGTGTCTCAGGTGGTAAATCCATATAAATTAAACATGTTAATCAAAAAATATAGTATCCTGGCCCTTTCTTTAATTAGTCTATCAGCTGCCGCACAAAAAGCAAAACCGCTTTTCGATGGCAAAACTTTAACAGGCTGGAAAGCAGTAGCTGGAGCCGCACCTTACAAAGTTGAAGATGGTGCAATTGTAGGCACCATGACGAAAGGAACACCAAATTCTTTCCTGATTACTGAAAAGGAATACGGAGATTTCATTCTCGAACTGGATGTAAAATTAGAGGGCGAAACCACGAATTCAGGTATTCAAACACGTAGCCATATTAAGCCGGAGGGTAATAATGGGAAAGGATTAGTTTTTGGTCGCCAGGTCGAAATCGACCCAACTTCAAGATCTTGGACCGGAGGTGTTTACGATGAGGCGCGACGGTTATGGTTGTATCCTTTGGAGTTAAATCCATCAGCAAAACCCTTGTATAAAAAGAATGAATTTAATCATTATCGCATCGAAAATATCGGTAACGAACTCAAAACATGGGTGAACGGAAGGCCTGTTGCTTATGTTATCGATACCCTGGATAAATCCGGTTTTATTGGTTTGCAAGTGCATGGCATAGGAAATGAATTGGGCAATGATGGTAAAAAAGTTTATTTTAAAAACATCAATATCCAGACGGAGGGCTTAAAATCAAAGGCTTTTCCGAAAGGAATTTATGCGGTAAATTTAACGCCAAACACTTTATCAGCTTACGAAAGATCGGAGGGTTATAAATTACTTTTCGATGGAAAAAGTAATGCCGGCTGGGTTGGCGCATATAAAAATGCCTTTCCTGAAAAGGGCTGGAAGATAGAAAATGGGGTAATCAGCGTGGAACCATCAAGTGGTGCAGAATCTACAAATGGTGGCGATATTGTAACTAAAGAAGAATTCTCGGCTTTTGACATGTCGTTTGAGTTTAAACTTACACCCGGCGCAAATAGCGGGGTTAAATATTTTGTTACGTTAAGCGAAAAGAATACAGGTTCAGCAATTGGTCTGGAGTATCAGGTTTTGGATGACGTCTTACATCCCGATGCTAAATTAGGAAGAGATGGAAACCGTACGCTTGCATCGTTATACGATTTAATTACGTCGAAAAAAGAGCCACGTTACCTTCGCCCAATCGGCAGTTGGAATAATGCCCGTTTAATTGTTTATCCAAATAATAAGGTAGAGCATTACCTAAATGGCGTAAAAGTTCTGGAATATGTTCGTGGTTCGGAAGAATTTAAAAAACTCGTTTCTATAAGTAAATATAAAGACTGGAAAAACTTCGGTGAGGCTCCTAAGGGCCATATCTTACTTCAAGACCATGGTAACAAAGTAGATTTCAGAACCATAAAAATTAAACAGTTATAGATGCATCGTCGTTCGTTTATAAAAAAGTCGGCATTGTTTGGTTCCGGTGTTTTAGCGGCTGAAAATGTGTTGGCTAACTTGAGTTTAGATCGGGAGAAAATTATCAATATTGCCATGATTGGCTGCGGAGACAGGGGGAAAGGTGTTCTTTCTGTTATCAAATCAATGCCTGCAAAATTTAATATTGTTGCTTACTGCGATGTTTTGGATTTTCGATTGGAGGAAACCAAAAAGTATGTTCCGGCATCTGCAAAGGCTATTAAAGAATCCCAAAAGGTTTTAGATGATAAAACAATTGATGCAGTTTTTATTGCAACGCCTTTAAGCGAACATTTTAAAATTGCAAAGGATGCCGTACTTGCAGGCAAACATGTGTATGTTGAAAAGACCATGACTTACAACATTGCTCAGGCTTTGGAATTGAGGAATTTGGTTTTGAAACATCCTAAACTGGTTTATCAGGTCGGTTATCAGTATCGCTATTCTCCGTTGTATTTCAGGGTAAAAGAGATGATTAAAACCGGCTATCTTGGCAAGGTTTCGCAGGTGGATTGCCGTTGGGACAGAAACGGGAACTGGCGGAGAAAAGTGACTGATCCCAAACTAGAGCGTCAGATTAACTGGCGGATGTATAAGGAATATTCCGGCGGTTTGGCGGCTGAACTGCTTTCGCATCAAATCGACTTTATCAATTGGGCATTTGAAACACAACCTGATGAAATTACTGGTGTTGGGGGAATCGATGTTTTTAAGGATGGTCGCGAAACTTGTGATAATATTCAATCGATGCTTAGGTATGAGCGGGCAGGTATGATTGGTAATTTCGGTGCAACTTGTGGAAATGCGCACGATGGTTATCTTTTCAAAATTAAAGGTACAAAAGGCTCCGTTTCTTTACTCACAAATACAGGCATATTTTATCCGGAACCCGAAACGAAAAAAGAGCTGGGCATTGTAGATGGTGTAACTGGTGCGAGCAAAATTGTGGTCAACCAGGACGGTGGGATCCCGATTTTGGATAAGCTAACGCTTGATGGAACAAATTATGCCCTCGAAGAATTTTACGAATCGATTATTTCAGGGAAACTCCCGGCATCGAATGTGAAAACCGGAACGCAGGCAGCGATTTGTGTTGCGATGTGCAATGAGGCAATTTATTCCGGCAATAAACAATTGTGGAAAAAGGAGTATGGAATCTAAACATCTAATTAAATTACAAGTAATTGCGAATGCAGTCGTCATTTCGACTGGAGTGAAGCGGAATGGAGAGATCTTTGTAATCAGTAACAAAATTCAAAGATTTCTCGGCATCGCTCGAAATGACGACATGTCGATTATAATAACCTACAAATCTAAATAATTTGGCATCTCAGGTGTAAAAACGAATCGTCCTTTCTCTAAATCCATTTTGGCATATACATGCTGCAGGCCATTTGTGAGCACCACCCACTTGGCTTGATGCACAGAGTTATACCTTGATGCCTGTTCAAAAACCGACGGTGTGATTTTTACTGCTGGCGCTTTGCACTCAATGAGAACCAGTTTTTCCCCATTGGCATTGTAAATTAAGATGTCACTACGCTTTTGAAGCTGATTTAAAACCAAACCGCCTTCAATTTGAATTAAAGTTTTTGGAAAGTTCTTGTTTACTATCAAATCCTGTATAAAATGCTGACGAACCCATTCTTCAGGTGTTAAAACCAAGTGCTTCTTCCTCAACTCATCAAAAATAAAAACCACATCATATTTCCGGGTTAGTTTAAACGGATATGGAGGCAGATTTAATGGGGTCGGATGAAACATTATAATTTTCGGTTAAGCAATTTAACCAATTAACCAATTGAACAATTAAACAACAATGGCCAAAGTTAATATTGTTTATAAACATTTACTCAAATCCTAAAAGCTAAATTGTAATTTTACGGCAATGACTGCTGCCGAAATTATAAAAGATATTAAAGCCCGTAAGTTTAAACCAGTGTATTTATTACATGGGGAAGAATCATACTACATCGATCAGGTAACGGATTATATCGAAGATAAGTTACTTAGTGATGCCGAAAAAGGTTTCAATCAAACCGTTTTATATGGAAAGGATACCGATATGGCAACGGTTTTAGGAGCAGCAAAGCGGTACCCGATGATGTCTGATTATCAGGTTGTGATAGTTAAAGAGGCGCAGGATTTAAAATGGGCAAAGGAAGAAGGCAGCAGTAAGGAAGCCGAATTTGTTCTGAGCTATTTTGAAAAGCCATTACCAAGTACAATTCTTGTTCTTGCCTTTAAATATGCCAATTTCGACAAGAGGAAAAAGATTTACAAAGCCATCAGTAAAAGTGGCCTGATCTTTCAATCAGACTCCGTTCGGGATTACAAGCTGGTGCCCTGGATTGAAGATTTTGTAAAGGAAAAAGGCTATAAAATAGACCAGCAGGCATCTGCCTTGATGGCTGAATATTTGGGGACAGACCTATCTAAAATTGCAAACGAGATCGAGAAATTGATGCTGAATGTTTCCAGGGAAGTAACCATAAATACTGATTTGGTTCAAAAAAACATCGGCATTAGCAAAGAGTATAATGTATTTGAACTTCAGAAAGCTTTGGCGGTACGTAATATTTTAAAATGCAATCAAATTATAGATTATTTTGCAAGTAACCCCAAGGCTAATCCAACTGTTATGGTATTGGCAAATTTAGGCGGTTATTTTACTAAGCTTTTAAAATATCATTACGTTCAAAATAAAGCGGATGCTGCATCGGCACTGGGTGTGCCCCCTTTTTTCATTAAAGACTACGAAGTTGCCGCAAGAAATTACAACACCGGAAAAGTTTTCCAGGTGATAGCGCTACTTCGTGAGTATGATTTAAAAAGTAAAGGCTTAAATAGCAGTGGAAATGTCAATGATGGAGAACTCTATAAAGAACTTATTTTTAAGATACTACATTAATTTAAATTGTTAAACTGGTTAATCTCAGCATCGGTTGATGTATTATAATGCATATCATTTTATCAATTTAACAATATAGGAATTAACCAATTTAAACATTAACGAATATGCTACAAGGATTAAGAACAATAGTTTATTATGTAGGCGATTTAACAGCCGCGAAAGAATGGTATAAAAGCGTATTCGAAATAGAGCCGTACTTCGATGAACCATATTATGTTGGCTATAATGTTGGTGGATTCGAATTGGGTTTAAATCCAGACGATTCTGGTTTTAGTAACGGTAACCACTCCATAACGTATTGGGGCGTTAAGGACATCAAAGAAACTTTTAGACGTTTTGCAACACTGGAAATCGAAATTCATGAGCAACCTAATAATGTTGGAGGTTCAATTTGGGTCGGAAGCATTTTTGATCCCTTCGGAAACGTAATTGGCTTGATAGAAAATCCAGAATTCTCGTTATAAAATTATTTTTATAGTTAAAACTAAATAAATTAAGCGTTTGTAACTTAAAAGTTATTTCAAATACAATATCAAAACCCGCTTGCAGCCTATATTTACGGTCAAATCAACTAATTTGTTATGAAGAAAAATTTACTCAGCATTTTATTTGCTGTTTCTGCTATTACCTGTGTCCAGGCACAGGTAAGGCCAGGAGGAGCGGTTGCAACAACCGACTCTGCCAGAAGAGCGCCCGGCGCAGCCCTGGGTTCGGGCATTAGAGCACAACCAAAACCTTACGACCAGGTTATCACAAGTAAAACCTCGACCAGAAGAGGTATGATAACCACGCATAAGCTGGAAGATAAATTCTTCTTTGAAATTGCGGATACAACCTTAGGAAGAGATATTTTGGTAGTTAGCCGTATATCAAAATCAGGTGCTGAAGTAAGGGCTGTTCAGGGTTATGCCGGTGATCAAATCGGAAGTGCCGTTATTCGTTTTGAAAAAGGTCCGAATAACCGCATTTTCATGCGTAAAATAAGTTACAGAACTTATGGTCCGGATAGTACAACTTCGATGTACCAATCGTTAAAAAATTCAAATATACAGGCCATTGCAGCTTCATTTAACATAGCAGCTTATACACCTGATAAAAGAGGTAGTGTTATTGATGTAACTGATTATTTGAACAGCGACAATGATATTTTCTACTTTAGTTCTCCTGCTTCAAAAACGCGTTTCAGATTAGGTGCGCAGCTTGCTGACAGAAGTTATGTTGTAGCTTTAAGGAGCTTTCCAATGAATGTGGAGATTAATACAGTCAAAACGTATAGCTTAACTGCAGCTCCAAACCCTTTTGGTGGTGGTGCTCCTGCAGCAATGGGTGGCGGTGCTTCAGCTGGTTCATCAACCATTGAATTGAATACTTCATTGGTTATTCTCCCAAAGGTGCCTATGAAGGCGCGATATTTTGATCCTCGTGTGGGTTATTTTGCAGTGGGCTATACAGATTTCGATTTAAATCCTCAGGGTGTTAAAGAAATTGAGTTGATTAAAAGATGGCGGTTAGAGCCTAAACCACAAGATCTGGCGAAATACAAACGTGGAGAATTAGTGGAACCGATTAAGCCGATTATATTTTATATCGACCCGGCTACCCCAAAAAAATGGGTACCTTATTTAAAAGCAGGTGTTGATGATTGGGCTAAAGCTTTTGAAAAGGCAGGTTTTAAAAATGCAATCATGGCGAAAGAGGCGCCAACTTATAAACAGGATTCTACCTGGAGCATTGATGATGCACGTCACTCGGCAATCGTTTATAAACCCTCAGAAATTGCTAATGCCAGCGGACCAAGTATTTCCGACCCGCGTAGTGGTGAAATTATGGAGAGTCACATCAACTGGTTCCACAATGTGCAAAAACTGGTTCACGACTGGTACATGATTCAAACTGCAGCTGTTGATCCAAGAGCTCGCAAAATGACCTTCAGCGATGAATTAATGGGCGATCTAATTCGTTTTGTTTCGTCTCATGAAGTTGGTCACACTTTAGGTTTACGCCACAATTATGGCTCTAGTTCTACTGTTCCTACTGAAATGCTAAGAGATAAAAAATGGGTTGAAGCCAACGGACATACACCATCTATTATGGATTATGCCCGTTTTAACTATGTTGCGCAACCAGAGGATAATATTTCATCGAAAGGTTTATACCCCCGAATTGGTGATTACGATAAATGGGCAATTGAGTGGGGCTACAAATATTTTCCCGAAACAAAAAATGCGCAACAAGAAGTTCCGATTCTAAACAAAATGACCATCGAGTCTTCAAAAAACCGGAGATTATGGTTCGGCACTGAAACCAACCCAGATGATCCGCATTCGCAAAATGAAGATTTATCAGATAATGCGATGATAGCAAGTACATATGGTATTAAAAACCTAAAGGTTATACTGAGCAATTTACCTGTGTGGACAAAAGAGCCTGCTGATGGTTATGATAATCTCTCCAATATGTATGGTCAGCTGACCACTCAATTCGGTCGCTACATGGGGCATGTGGCTAAAAATATCGGAGGCGTTTATGAAAATCCTAAAACAGTAGAACAAACAGGACCGGTTTATGAGCGTACGCCGGCTGCAACACAAAAAGAAGCCATGAACTTTTTAGATGTTCAGTTATTTAAAACGCCTACATGGTTAATCAACAAACCAATTTTAGATAACATCGATGAGAATGGTTTAGAAGTTGTTGGCAGATTGCAGAATACTACAATCAATAGGTTATTAGGTACGAGTACGTTAACTAAGTTAATTTCTGCAGAAGCAGCTGATGGTAATAATGCTTATAAAATAACTGATTTGTTTACCGACTTAAATGCTTCGATTTTTACGGAGCTGAAATCAAACCAGCCAATTGATGTGTATAGAAGAAACCTTCAAAAACTCTATGTTGATAAATTGATTTCGATTGTTAAACCTTCAGCGATGCCAACCGCTATAAATGTGATACTTGCCGGCGGCGGTAGGGGTGGTGCCACACAAGGTGGCCTTACAGCGTCGCAAAGTGATGCATTGTCTGTTGTTAAAGGTGAGTTGAAAGAATTGGATGCGATGATCAAAAACAGCGCAAATTCTGCAACGGGTTTAAGTAAATATCATTTAGAAGATTTAGCAAGCAGAATAGATGATGCCTTGGATGTAAAAAAATAAATAAGTTAAGTTTAAGTTACGTAGAAAAGCTTTTTGGCTAATGCCAGGAAGCTTTTCTGCTTTTAAAGCTACGTGTGGTTAACAATTAATATATTAAATGTGTGGTGGATTTCTGTCAGGAATAAGAAAGTCTTCACCCTTCGAAAGTATCGATACGCGAAGATCACGGACTGTTATTCTTTTATCATCATTAAATGAGGTAATGTTACTTCCCTTACTATGTTGCCCATCTATAATTATTACGACGCCGCTGCCGACCACTTGTGCACTTCGTCCTTCATGAATTATAATGGCTGTATCTTCCTCAATGCCAATACCAATGGAAGCAGGATTCGTCGCAATTACCTGAGCCATTCTGACAAAGCGCCCCCGGTGTACAAAATGGGTGTCGATGCATACATCTTTCAGAAATTCAAAACCAGTGGTCACTTTCACGCCTGCCGCAACCATTTCTTCAACGCCGGTGCCATCAAAAATCATTGGTGTCGACATTGCCATTGCGCCTGCGCTTGTACCGCCTATAACAAGTTTATCGTGTATGTATCGCTCTTTGATTAGAGACATCAATTCCGTTCCTCCATATATAGCCGTTAACTTTAACTGGTCTCCGCCGGAAAAGAAGATGCCGTTCGCTTTCTCGACACGCTCATAAATCTCGTCAAATTCATCGGCCCGCTGATTATGGTGGATATGGCCGGTTGATTTTGCGCCGAGGCTCTTGAAAATATCGGCGTATTCAGTGTAGGTCTCCTCGATAGCTTCGCTTCCGGCAGTTGTAATAAGCTCAATAATCGGTTGTTTCCCACACAATTCAATAAATTCCTGGAGAATATTTTTATCAATCTCTTTACTTGGCCCTTCGGCAGACTTATTCTCTGCACCGCCAATAATGATAAGCTTACCCCTGGGAACAGGGCATGCTGATGTGTCTTTTTGTTTCATTCACGATAAAGTATATAACTTAAAACATTATTCATTTCGTTTTAGTTTAGAGATATACATCGCTGCCGATTATTTTAGGTGGCTCTTAATTTAATTTTTGGTTTCCATTTCGAACCTAAGCCGCCAGGCCGAACTGACTTATTTAAAGTTATAACTTATTGTTAATCGGCTTGATACAAATAAAGGTTTAAGAAATTATGCTGTTCGCAATAATTGGTAAGAAGAATTTTTTTTATAATTACAGCGGAAATCAGGTTTGATAATAGTTATCCAACCTGATTTATGCAGTTTTTCTTTTTATCATTTATAATCTGGCGAAGATTCGCCCGAACTTTGAACAGCCTATGGAATTTCCTTTTTTTAAATCTATGGGATGTAGTTCATCAAATTTATTTTAAAATATGAATGCTCAACAACTACAGGAACTGTTAAGAGTTGTTGGATTAAACGAATTTTCTAAAGTGCAATTAATTCAACAGATTGATCATGACCGTGTGGGACATACATGTACAACTGAATTTTATTAGTATTTTAGATTCCGGAAAATATGTATAATACAATGTTTAAGCTCATCAGTCTACGCTGGACGAATCCAATTCTCCTTATCTTTATTACTACATTATACGGCTGTGGTAGTGGTGAGTTTAAAATCATTGCACTTGATAAGGATTTGAATGCGGAGTTAATGTCATTAAAAAATATAGATTTAAAATTGCTGGGCACAAACCGGACTGTTCAATATTTCAAAGTAAGTGGAAGTGATAAGCTTAGTCCGGAAGTTATCAAATCAAGGCTTTTTACATTCACTGATGGAATATACCCGAAGACATTGCCTCCAGAGGTTACACAAATAAATCTCCTGTTTTACAGAGACAGATATAATGATTATCCCAAAGCGCAATTGTACCATGCTGCTATGGAAACAGAAGAAGGGATTATCGAAAAGGAGAAGCACAACCTGATCGCCTTTACCCGGCTTTTAAAATCTAATAATGGAAAGTGGGTCCGTATCTATAATGGTTATTCACCTCAAAGCAATGTCTTAACGGCTACAGATACATTAATGGTTGCCGTAAAGCAGCAGAAGCAAAAGGTGCCGGGCCAAAAACTTGAGGCATTAGTGGAAGATGGAAATTGCTTAAAAGTCGTTTCTGGAGACAACCGCCTGGTGATAAACAAATGTTATGAAGTGAACTTCCTTCGAATCCGTCAGGCTGACGAAAAAAAACTATCCTTAACTTTTATAAGCGGAAAAAATGCCATAGACGTGGATTTCTATCCTTCAAGTTCAGGCTGGGTATCTAAGAAGATAACTTTCTTTGGCGCTACTACCGGTAGTAAAAAAGGCATCACCCAGAATAGGGTTGTCAATCTCCGGGAGTTCGACTTTTCAACTGCTACGGATAGCCTGCTTTAGTTTTTATTTAGATCTCCAGTTTACTTAAGGGGGTATTTTGACAGGCCAATAATTAGCATGTTGTTTATGTTTTAAACTATCTTTATGGCTACTTTTCGGTGATAGACAGAAACGAAACTGCTGTATCTAATGGTGCAAATCCCTGGTAACAGATAATTTTTAATAGTATTTGTGCTATAGCATAACATTCTTTTAATACGGTATTAATATTTTCTTGCATACTTTGAACAGATTAATCATCAGTTGAAAGCGCTTATCAAAATTGGAAAGGAAAAAGACGTAAAACAGGACTACCCGGGGGTGGAATTGTTGTATAAACGTTGGGCTCCGCTTTTAAAAAACTACGCAAACTATTTTTTGAACGATGATGAAATATCTTCCGGTATTGTTAATGATGTATTCTTAAAAATTTGGAGTAATGCTTATCAAATGGATGATACGAAAGCCTATTTGTTTAAATCGGTTAAAAATGCTTCCCTTAATTACATTACTAGCCAAAGCAAGAAAAGAATAAGCTATTTTGACAGCGGGCAACTTACTATATTGTCCGACAACTCTCAATCAATTGATTTTTTAGCGGAAGAATCTGAACAGCTGATTTATCTTAAAAAACTGATTTCAAAACTTCCTGAGAAAAGACAGCTTGTTTTTAGATTACACCGCATAGAAGGCTTTAATTGTCAGGAAATAGCAGAATTACTTCAAATTTCTTCCCGAACGGTTGAAGATCACCTGGCGAAAAGTATGAAATTCATTCATGAAAACTGTCACCAATTTTTTAACCAACACTTAACAGAAGCTTAACTTAAACAGCCCGTGTTTTTTGCTTTCAGATGTGTCTTTACTCATGAAGAAACATCTCTATGAAAGAAGAAATTTGGAACATTATTATTAAGAGGCTAAGTGATACGGAAACCAGCGCCTCGAAAAAGGAATTGGATTTATGGCTTTCTGAAAGTGAAGAAAATGAAAAAATATATCATGAAAGTGCCATGCTTTGGCAACTTAGCGCACAACTGAAGCCAGAGGAAGCACTGGAAATCCCTGACCTTGCGGCTAATTCAAAATTTACGGGTCGTAAAGTGAAATTAAATTTCACTTGGATGTATGGAATTGCAGCCGCATCTGTTGCTGCGCTAATTATTTTCGGCATTAACTTCATCGACAGCATTAAATCAGAACCCGTAGCCGAGTGGACAACAGAAACTGCTGCGTTTGGAAAAATGTTGTCTGTTACGCTTCCGGATCGTTCAACTGTTCTGCTCAATTCAGGTACCAGCATCAGGTATAATAAAGATTTTTCTAAAAGCGACAAGCGTTTGGTTCAACTATCGGGCGAGGCTTTCTTTGATGTTATCCACCAAAATAAACAGCCTTTTGTAGTGGAAAGCGGCAAAATAAGAACAGTCGTTTATGGTACCAGCTTTAACGTCAGGGCATATAAAAACGAAAGTCGTATTCAGGTTTTTGTAAAATCGGGTAAGGTCGGCGTTTTAAAAAAAGAGGATAAGTCTCAACCGATCTTTTTAGCAGCCAATAATATCTTAACTTTTGATACGCTGGCAAAAACTTTTTCGAAAGCGCTATACACCGCTACAGGCGCAGATGACTGGAAAAACGGTACACTAATTTTTGAGCAAACACCAATGGGGGAAGTGTTATTCACGCTATCAAGAAGATTCAATGTGAAGTTTGATACCTCTGCCTATCCGCATTCCTCGTGTACACTAACTGCAAGATTTGAACACAAAGATTTGGCGGCAATATTAAAGACAATACAAACTGTGATGAACATCAAGATAAACCAAAATAATCAAACTATTTTTTTAAAAGGAGGAAACACATGTAAGGAAGACTAAAAAGCCGATCCCTAATAGGAAACGGCCTTAATAGGATTAATCGTTAGCTGCGAACTTTCGATTGATCTGGAAATATGAATAAACACGAACATTTAAACACACCCAAATTTATGAAAAATTTTAATGGGGCTAACAGCCTTATGAAAATAATTATGCGAATTAGCCTGATTTATGCCATTACTTCTATCCTGTTTATCAACCTTTTGCAAGCAACTGAAGCGAATGGTCAAACCGGTTTGGATACGAAAATTACATTGAACCTTAAAAATGTCCCGCTTCGGGATGTATTTAAACAGATTGAACAGAAAACCGGAGTTGGTTTTGTTTACTCCAACATTGAAAATGTCAATAAAAAAGTTACGATCAGCAACTTTGGTAAATCGGCCAGATCCATTCTAGCCCCGCTTTTGCACCAGAACCGGCTGATGATGATTGAGCAGGCTGGGGTAATTATCCTCAAGAATAAACTAGAGATTGCCAAGCAAGTAAAACCAGGATCTATAGTAGGTTATGTTAAAGACAAAGAAAATAATAAGACACTTCCTTATGCCACCGTTATTTTAAAAGGTGCTAACCGTAAATTCATTACTGATGTAAATGGTTATTTCATTATTGATGATGTTCCGGCAGGCAAAGTGACACTAGTAATTAATTATATTGGCTATAATAGCAGTGAATACACCTTTAACATCGAGGAGGGCAAAACGACCAATGTAGATTTTAAAATATCTGGTGCAAATAATGACATGAAAGGCATTACTGTGAATGGAATCCGACGCGGAGAAGCAGTGGCTTTGAGTAATATGCGCAATGCTGATAATATTAAGTATGTGCTATCAGAGGAACAAATTGAGCGATTTCCGGATGCAACTGTAGGCGAGGCTATGCAACGTGTGCCCGGTGTAGCCATGGATTACAGCTATGGACTTCCAAGAAATATTATCATCAGAGGTTTGGATCAATCAATGGGATCGGTAACCCTGAATGGTAACAGGCTTCCATCTACCTCAACCAGTTCAAGAGAAATAGATTTGAACGGCATATTATCCTCTACAGTTGAGGCCATCGAAGTAAATAAAACTTTAACACCGGATATGGATGCTGATGGTACTTCTGGTTCTGTTAATATCATCTCCAAAACGCCTAAGCCTGGGCAGCAGCAATTCCAGGTAAAAGGGGCTTTCGGTCATAATTTTTTAGTTGATAAACAAAATATTGATGGGTCAATTACTTATGGTAAACGCAATAATAAATGGGCTTATTTATTTGGTATAAACTATAGCAAAAGTTTTAGGGGAGAAGATCGGGTTCAAAAAGATTATGGCACGTATAAAATTAATGGCATAGACAGGGTGTTGCTTTCTAACCTGGAATTGGAAGGAACTGATTTACGACGTGAAAATTTGGGTTTACAAGGCGAACTGGATTTTTTCCCAACAGAAAAAAGTCAGATCTATTTAAGGGGTTCATTTAATAAATTCTATGAGCTTCAAACCAGAGGAACAAAAAGTTATAGCATTGGTAGTTATACTGATATAAATAACGTAGCAGGAGTAAGTATTGGTTCAAGCGGAACACCGAGAAATTACAATCGCGATCTGGCAACGGTTTCATTAGGTTATAAAACTGAATTTAACAACTGGAAAGCCAACGTTGATTTCACCTATTCAACAGGCTTGTACGATCAACCGCTTTATTTCGACGGTTATTTTACCAATACAGGTTTATCTGCTGGTTTAGATGTGTCCAATCCGCGGGCACCACAATTTAATTTCGGGAATGTAGACCCCGATAATGCCGCCAACTACACCACAAATTACTACACCAACCGACATCAAATTGCACATGATAAGGATGGACAGGCGTCTGTCAATCTCGAACGAAGTTTCGATTTGAGTGAGAAGAATAAATTACTAATCAAATTTGGTGGTCGCTACAAATATAAGGAGGATGACCATACCCGAAGTTATTACCAATATACATTGAAAACCGGGAGATTGTCGTTATCAAACTTTTTGGGTAACTACGAGCGTAAAGAATATTTTGATGGAAATTACAATTTGTCAGGCGCCATTTCTGACGGCTATCTTATGGAAGATTACTATCAAAACAATAAATCGCTTTTTGTTGATAATACCACCTACATTCGCCAGAATACTGATCCGGATTCTTACAACGGGAATGAGTCGTTGGCTGCGGCATACGGAATGGGTAAACTAACTTTTAACAAGCTGGATATTATAACAGGTTTAAGATACGAGCGGACCGGTTTTAACTATAACGGAAACATTGTAAACTTCGATAATACCGGCAATTATGTAAGCACAAACAAGGTGAATACCAAATCCTCATTCGAAGGTTTTTTTCCAAGTTTAAATTTGAAATATGCACTGAACCCACGCACAAACTTTAGGGCGGCAGTAACCCGATCATTATCTCGTCCGGGTTATTACAGTTTGGTTCCCTGGCAGGAAGTAGAGCCAAGACGCAAACGAATGAAGATCGGCAATCCATTCCTGGATCAGGCTACATCTACCAATGTAGATTTATTGTTTGAGCATTATTTGAAATCATTAGGCCTTATTTCAGGTGGTGTGTTCTACAAAAACATCAATAATTACATCTACGAAAGTATCTATACTCAAGTGGGTGGCAACTTTAACGGGTATCAGGTCACGCAAACTGTAAATGGCGCCAACGCACATGTTTACGGCTACGAAATCGCCTGGCAACAGCAGCTTACCTTTTTACCCGGATTTTTAAACGGCTTTGGTATTTACGGTAACTTTACTCAAATCCAATCGAAATTTAAAGTGCCGGGTCTTGTGAGCGAACGTACCGTAAGATTGCCTTCAATGCGACCTAAAGTAGGAAACGCTTCTCTTTCTTATGAAAAATATGGTTTCTCCGGTCGTATTTCCCTTAATTTTTACGAAACTTTCATTTCTGAACTCGCTGATGTTGAGGCTAACGATTTGATGGAAAAAGGCCGCTCCCAACTGGATTTTTCTGCATCGCAAAAGATCAGTAGAGCTTTCTCGGTTTTCATGGGCATTAACAACATTACCAATGCTCAGATTATTCTCGATTATGGAGATGGGCGACCAAACGACCATAAATACTATTCATCCTGGGCCAATATCGGTTTTAAATACACGCCTTTTCACTAAATATAATGAAGAAATCATTCTTAACAACATGCTTAGCAATATTTTGCTGCATTATTTATCAGAACACTTTGGCGCAAACTTTCAAAGCCACAGCAATTCCCGACCGCATTATTTTGACATGGTCTGCTGATCCGGCCACTACGCAATCGGTTACCTGGCGAACAGATTCTACGGTCAGGATAGGCTATGGTCAGATTCTGTTAGAAAATAGCTCGCCAAAATTAGAGAAACCCGAATCTAAAGAGATTATTGCTACGAGTTCAATATTAGGGGGTAAAGAATATGAATCGACAAGCTACCACAGCCTGACTTTTACAGATTTACAGCCTGATCAGCTTTACACATATCGGGTCGGGGATGGTAAAAACTGGAGCGAATGGTTTCAATTTAAAACTGCACCAGCAACAGACAAGCCTTTCTCATTTATTTATCTTGGCGATGCACAAAATGACATCAGATCAAAATGGTCGCGGGTAATCAGAAGAGCCTTTGCCACTTATGGTGATGCCCGCTTTATAGTGCATGCCGGGGATTTAATTAACCGTTCCAATAATGATAATGAATGGGGAGAATGGCATTTCGGCGGTGGCTTTATCAACGGAATGATTCCGAGCATGCCTTCATCCGGTAACCATGAATACTTTCGCGATGAAGCCAAAGCATTGACACTCGATCCGCATTGGAAAGCGCAATATACTTTGCCGGAAAATGGACCAGAGGGATTGAAGGAGTCGGTCTATTATATCGATTATTCAAATGTGAGGATCATTTCATTAAACTCTCAAATGATTGTTTTGGATTCGAATTCCTTAAAAATCCAGGCGAAATGGTTAGAAGAAGTGCTTAAAAACAATCCAAAGAAATGGACCATGATCACTTACCATCATCCTATTTATTCCACAGCCAAAGGGCGGGACAATAAGGACTTTCGGGAAGTTTTTAAACCACTCTTTGATAAATATCATGTGGATTTATTAATGCAGGGCCATGATCACACCTATAGCCGTGGGCAGAACCTGCCAACCGGAACATCAGGCAGGGTAGGAGGCCCAGTGTATGTAGTATCAGTAGCCGGACCAAAAATGTATAAGGTTGATGTCGATCCAAAATGGATGGATGTATTTGCGGAAGATACGCAGCTATTTCAAATCATTTCGGTAAAAGGAGACCATCTGGAATATACTGCCTATAAAGCGTCGGGGGAGGTGTTCGATAGTTTTAAATTGCATAAAACAAGTAAAACTAAAGCGGCTGTTTTCAGCGATACCAGGCCTAAAAAATAAACAGCTAACGATATAGTTCTCAAAAAATTCTAAGTCGACTTGACTTTAGCATTAGTAATTGTCAATACCCCATTCAAAACAGCAGATTTTGAATGGGTTTTTTAATGACATCAACTGCGATAATAACTATCTGAAAAAAAATAAATGGAGTTATGTGCCATATAGGATTCCTTTCAATTACTTTATCCTTAGAAAGACCACCTTCCGGCCGAAATCCTGTTGCCGTTTACACAGCTGATGTCGCTCATTCTTAATCTTTCTATTCTAGTAGCGTAATTGGTTTGTATTGCGCCAATAAAAATATACGAAAGGTTTGTTGGAATGTGCTATTTTTGCGGCGATCGGCAGATTTTAAATCGTATGCATTATGGAGGAGATTTAAACAGCATTGCCAACTTTTTTGTTAACGAACTTAAAATCCCTTTTAAACCAATTAAAGATGAAAAACACACAATATTGGCTGGTAAAATCAGAACCTTTTAAATACAGTTGGGAAAAGTTTATAGAAGATGGACGGACCTATTGGGATGGTGTGCGTAATTATCAGGCAAGGAATAACCTTAAAGAGATGCGAGAGGGAGATTTAGTTCTTTTCTATCATAGTAATGAAGGTAAGAATGTTGTCGGCATAGCTAAAGTGGTAAAAGAATTTTACCAGGACCCGACAACTGATGATGCCAATTGGGTAGTGGTTGATCTTTCGCCCGTTGAATCTTTAAAAAATGCAGTTTCTCTTGAACAAATTAAAGGAGAAGAAAGCTTGAAAAATATTTCTTTGGTTCGTCAGGGGAGGTTATCAGTTATGCCTTTAAAAGCTGAAGAGTTTGACAAGATATTAGAAATGGGCAGTTAAAGCCCATTCGTAGTAACAGGAATTTCTCCGGTTTTCTTACTTAATATCAATCCAAATGTCATGACAATACTGGAACCCAACACAACCAGGAATAAGAAAGAGGTACCTACCTGAACAATCTTTAAAGAATCTGGCAGGTTGAAATATAGTAAAATACTAATCAGGCCCCGTGGTGCAATGTAAATTATCGGGGCAATAGCACCTGCCTTAAATACTTTCAGGCAGGCAAACCTGACTGCATAAATGGTGGCTAAAATAAAGAAACCATTCATCAATATAGGCTTATCATTTAATTCGCTTACATTCATTGTAAAGCCAAAAATCACGAAAAAGAAGGTGCGTAGAATAAATGCACTTTCTGCTGAAAGCTGGTACAACTGCGACAGATCTGAACTCAGGTTTTTATACAAAAATGTGGTTCTAAACCATAAATTTTGGATGGCATCTGCATTATTTAAAAACAAGCCGGTGCTCAAAATCAGCACCAGTGATGATAAATGGTAAGATTGTCCTATTGCGTACACCAAAATCAGGATCGAAATAATAAGAAAAAATTTGATGTGGTGCACCAGCCTGCCCATGATGTAAAGCAGAACCATACATGCTATTGAGGAAAGAAAAATAATCAGGAAAGTACTCAAGCCTAAACCGATAAAGGAGGAAGTTGTAATGGAGTGATTGGTGATGGCAAAATTGAAAATTATAATACCCAGAATGTCTGAAAATGATGACTCATAAATCACAAACTCTTTATTTTGCTTGCCTAGCGCAGCTGCGGAAGGAATGGCAATAGCAGAACTTATTACACTAAAAGGGATGGCATTGGCAATACAGGTGTACAGGCTGGCGTGGCTGATTTGATAAATTATCAAAGTTATAATGGTAACCGTTCCCAACAGAATTGTTAATGCAGAGAAAAAGGCGCTTCTGATTATTTTGTTCTTCTCTATATCGTATTTAAGTTCCAAAGAACCCTCGAAAACGATTAATATGAGTCCTACGGTACCGAGAGTGGGCAATATCGCCAGGAAGTTAAATGTTTGTATTTTAAGATAGTCGACTAAAAACCTTAAACCAATTCCGAGTAAGAGCAGTAATAGAATAGAAGGAATTTTGGTTTTGCTGGCAACTAAGTCAAACAAATACGAGAATATTACTAATCCGCTTAAAATAATAAGAATGGTATAAGTTGTCATATTTTTCGCGTTTGATGATCGCTAAAATAAAACAAACATGTTAACCAACAAGGAATCTTATGTAAATTTATGCTTTGAAGAATAAAGCTTTAAGTTCGCTGGCGTCATCCGGGCTCATTTTTCCCCCTAAAACCAGGCGCAATTGCCTTCGACGCAGCGCACCATCATAAAGTAAGATTTCTTCGTTTGTTTCAGGGATTACTTCGGGAACCGGAATGGTTCTGGCACTTTGATCAACTGCAACGAATGTATAATAAGCCTCGTTGCTTTTCTGGCGCGCTCCACTGGGAATATTTTCAGCCCAAACATCAAGACGTACCTCTACAGAGGTGTTAAAAGCCCGTGTCACTTTTGCCTCAATGGTAATAACGTCGCCGAGTTTGATGGGATGCTTAAAAGAAACATTATCTACAGAAGCCGTTACGACAATCCTATTGCAGTGTTTTTGAGCAGATATTGCCGCAGCAATATCCATCCAGTGTAGCAAACGGCCACCCATAAGGTTATTTAATGTGTTGGTGTCATTTGGTAAAACCAACTCATTCATTATCGTAAAACTCTCCTTTGCGAATTTCTTTTTCAAACTCATAATTCCGCAAAAATACACAAAAGACCGATTAAAACGGCATTTTTCGTAGATCGTGGCAATTAAATCAGTGTTATAGAATAAAGTTAAGTTATGAAGCCGTTTTATCTTGCAAAATGTCTCATTTTTTCTTAAATAACCTTAGCTTCCAATGTGTTTGGAACTAGTAAAAATTAGGCGGATATCTGGAAGCGTTTCCTGTTCTTTTATGCAGAGAGAAGACATTGAGAATTGATTGTCCTAATACTTTCACCTTAATTTTTAAAAAAACAATTAACCTAATATCCTGTTACCTTAGCAAAAATCGAATTAATGCAAAACCAGACACTTATCCAATTTTTTCATTGGTATTATAACGAAGAACAAAATTTGTGGACAAAAGTAGCCAATGAAGCTGCTCACTTAAAAGAAATTGGAATTACAGCTGTTTGGTTGCCTCCGGCTTATAAATCGAATAATGCATCTTATGATGTTGGTTACGCTGTATATGATTTATTCGATTTAGGAGAGTTCGACCAGAAAGGGGGCGTACATACCAAATACGGTTCGAAAGATGAATACATAAAAGCTATAAAAGCTTTGCATGAACAAGGTGTTTCAGCACTGGCTGATGTCGTTTTTAACCATAAGGCGGGAGGGGATGAGTTGGAAAAGGTGAAAGTGAGAACAGTAAATCCGGATAACAGGAATGAATTTACCAGCGATGTTTTTGAAATCGAAGCCTGGACCAAATTTACTTTCCCCGGGAGACAGGGGAAATACTCTGAATTTATTTGGGACCATATGTGTTTTAGCGGGGTGGATTGGGCTGAAGACTTAAAAGAAACAGCAATTTATTCCATTCAGAATTACTTGGGTGAAGGTTTTGAAAAGGTGCCGTCAACCGAGCTCGGAAACTATGATTATTTAATGTTTAACGACATAGACTACAGGAACCGGGCAGTAATCGAAGAATTGAAATATTGGGGCGAATGGATGGTTGAAACCACAAAAATAGACGGATTCAGGTTGGATGCAGTAAAGCACATCAATCCTGATTTTATCATTGAATGGCTCGATCACCTGGATCAAAAATATGGACGTAAGTTTTTCGTAGTCGCAGAAGACTGGAATGTGGTCGATATTGAAGGACAACTTGAATATATCGATGTTACAGGCGGCAGAACGCAAATTTTCGACTCATTGCTGCACCACAACTTTTATTTGGCGAGCAAGAAAGATAACCAGTTCGACATGCGCACGATTTTTGATAAAACTTTGGTGCAGATAAAGCCTGAACTGGCCGTTACGTTCGTTGATAATCATGATTCACAACCTTTGCAAGCATTAGAATCCTATGTCGAATTTTGGTTTCGACCATTAGCTTACTCAATTATTTTACTACGTGAGCAAGGTATTCCATGTCTGTTTTTCCCGGATTTATATGGAGGAATTTATGATGATAAAGATAAGGAGGGGCAGGACATACACATTGAACTGGCTGCGATACCTGAAGTTGAAATGATGTGCAAGATAAGGTCAGCAGCAGCTTATGGCCTGCAACGCGAACATTTCGATCATGGAAATTGTGTCGGCTGGACCAGGGAGGGCGACGATGAGCATGAAAATAGTGGATTAGCAGTTTTGTTGAGTACGGGGGATGAAGGATTCAAGGAAATGGAAATCGGAAAAAAATTTGCTGGCAAAACTTTCAAAGATGCCCTGGGATATCGAGAACAGGAAGTTTTAATTGATGAAAATGGCTGGGCCGAATTTCATTGCAATGCAGGAAGTGTATCGGTCTGGATTTTAAAAACCGAATAAATTGACGGTGTTACCTATCGGTAACCTTATTGCTTAGATTGGTGTAACCCACTAATGTTTCCCAGCGGGCACCAGGGCGACGATAATAAACAAATATTTGATAGCTGTTTTCCGTTTGAAAAAATGAACCCTCGAAAGCTTGGCTTTCTAAAGTTGTGGTGTTGTTGTCAAGCCAGGCATATTCGTAATCGTATAGGCCTTGTTTAATTATGATGTTTGCGTAAAACTGCTTTCTGCCTGCGTCGTAAAGGAGTTTGTTTTCTTTGTTTAAAGTGAAATTGTTAAAACGGCCTATTACGTAAGCACTACCGTTTGCGCTAGGTGCTGGCGCATTTAACGTAAATAGGACACTCATGTATTCTGCTTCGGTTTTATCGTCGCGGCCTTCCGTATTGCGTACAAAAAAGTTTCCGTTTTCATCATATTGATCGGCGAATGCGCCGGTATTTCTTGGCGCATCCTGGAAAAGCATAACATTTACCGATCCGTTATCACGGTAAATATCCTTAACATTATCGCCTTTGAAACGTAAGCTTCTGGTGTCAAACTTTCTGAATTCATTATTTCCTGAGAAATCATTTGTGTTTAAATCGTTATAAACCAATTGATTTGGTCGAATAAAAGATGGCTTTGTATTTATAATTATGGTATTTGAATTGAAATTTTGCATGACCACAGCTTTCAAATCCTGGTAGGGATTAGGAATGGCAAAGGCGTGGTTGATGCTGAAGTTTATTTTTTGTTTGCTGTTTCTATCTGCAACCTGCATGGAATTTGTTACCTCCGCTGCAACCGCCAACTGATTGTCCAGTACATAAAAGCGTTGCGAAATTACTGGCTGATTTTTATCGCCGTCTAAATAAACCTTTAATACATAGTTTCCACTAATTTTAGGTTGAACCTGGGTATTCGGTAAGGTTAACTCGTAATGAGTATATTTTCTGGTCGTGTTTGACGAATAACGATAATTGATAATTCTATCGTTATCAAATCCTGTAAGGTAATCCAGCGTTGATATTTTGGATGTTTGCCAGTCAGAAGTGCAATGTTCAATCGTATACCAATAATTTTTAGTTCCGCCAAGTAAATCATCGAAAGAAAAATTGACGGTCTCTAATGAATTCAACATGATTACAGGAATACTCTGCTCTTTTTTACTGTTATAGCACAGCACAGTTTTAATATGTGGAAGATAGATTTTATTCTCGTTGGTGAAGGTTTTATCGTTTTGGGCAAAGGTTAAAGTAGCGTTGAAAAATAAAAGTATAACGAATAGTTTTTGCATGGTTAAAAATAACGTATTAACCACAGACGAAAAAGATTAACACAGATATTTTTTGAGTTGGATTTAAAAACTTGCCACGGAAATACAGATTTGCACGGAATAATAAATACTGTTCTGTATTTATGTACTTCCGTGGCGAAAAATAATTGCATAAAAAGCCACAAAAAGATCTGCGGCTACATTATAATATAAATTGTTACACCCAATGAAAAATCGGCTTCGCAGTGATGAAAAGGGGTTAATAAGATATTTTTTGAGCTGGTTTTAAAAGCTCGCCACGGATTTACCCGCAATAATAAAAAGACTGTTCTGTGTTTCCGTGGCAAAAATAAAGCCGCAGAAAAAACCTGCGGCTTCATAAATTCTTATCTGCGGTTAAAACTAACCCTCCAACTCCATAATTTCGGCTGCCAGGGTTTCCCATTTAGTCTGGCTATTATCTAAATCTTGTTTTGCAGCCAGATAACGCTTATTCGCTTCAGCCAATTTATCCGCTGTGCCATAAATATTTTCATCCGCCAATTCTGCTTCAATGTTTTTCACAGAAGCCTCTAATTCAGAAATCACATTTTCTGTTTTTTTAAGCTCCTCGTTTAGTTTTTTTAACTGGCTGGCTGTGTTTGGAGTTGTCGGTTTTGGATCTTCCTTTTGCTTTTCAGGCATTTTAACCGGAATTGGTTTAGATGCTGGAATAATGCGTTTGCTGTTCCATTCTTCGTATTCAGCGTAGGTGCCGGGATATTGCTTAATTTGTTCGTTTTCGATAAACCAGATTTTATTAGCAACATTATCCAAAAAATACCTGTCGTGAGATACGGCTATAAATGTGCCTTCAAACTGTTGTAAAGCCTGGATTAAAATGTTTACAGACTGAATGTCCAGGTGGTTTGTTGGCTCATCCAGAATCAGGAAGTTGGAATCCGTTGTTAAAGATTTTGCTAAAGCAACCCGGGATTTTTCGCCTCCTGAAAGTACCTTGATTTTTTTGAAAACATCATCACCCGTAAATAAGAAACAACCTAAAATGCCGCGCAATTCGGTATCGGAATGCTTAGGTGCAAAAGCCTGTAATTCTTCCAAAATAGAATTGTCCAGGTGCAGCGATTCCAACTGATGCTGTGCGAAAAAAGTAGTAGTAACATTATGGCCGGTTTCACAAAAGCCATCGAATTTTTCAGTCCCGGCAATCATCCTTAACAAAGTAGATTTACCCTTACCGTTGGCTCCGATTAATGCGATTTTATCACCCTTTTCGATAACTGCTTCAGCATCCTCCAAAATATGAACATTTGGGTAATGTTTAGTAGCATGTTCAATACGAACGACGTGACGGCCTGATGGTTTTGTGAATTTAAAGCTGAAGTTAACCGTCGGGTTGTCATCATCCACATCGTCCACTCGCTCCATTTTATCTAAAGCTTTCATACGCGATTGCGCCATTTTTGCTTTCGAAGCTTTCGCTTTAAAACGTTCGATTAAACGTTCTTCCTGTTTAATTTTTGCCTGCTGATTTTTAAATTCGCCTTTCTGAATTTCACCTCGTAGCGCTTTTTCTTCTACATAAAAACTATAATTACCCGCATAAACAGTTAACTTCCCTTTGCGTGACTCTACTGTACGGTTCACAATTTTATCCAGGAAATATCTATCGTGAGATACAATTACGATTGCACCTTCAAAACCCATTAAGTAGTTTTCCAGCCACTTAATAGAGGGTAAGTCCATGTGGTTGGTTGGCTCATCGAGTAATAAAATATCAGGATTTTGAAGTAATATTTTAGCAAGCATTACACGCATACGCCAACCTCCTGAGAAAGTGTTCAGCGGACGGTGTTGATCTGAAGTACTGAAACCTAAACCTGCCAAAATTTCGTTTGCCCTATATTCGATATTATATCCGTCTAAAGCTTCAAATTCCTGCTGTTTATCACTTAATTTATATAAAACCTCTTCACTATAATCGGTCTCAATTTTTCTAAGTAATTCCTCGATTTCATCGTGCAATTGGTTTTGGCGCTCAAAGGCCTCCATTGCCACGTGCAAAATGCTATGATGGGAATCGTAAGAAAGCAAATCCTGATTCAGATAACCAATTTTCAGGTCTTTAGACATGGAGACTGTACCTGAACTTGGTGCATACTCGCCAACAATTATTTTTAAAAGTGTCGATTTTCCTGTTCCGTTAGCGCCAATTAAGCCGGCCCTGTCACCCGGTTTGATGTGCCAGTTCGCTTCGTCATATAAGGCTCTTGAGCCGATCAGGAATGTTAAATTATTTATTGAAATCATTTCGGCTGCAAAAGTACGAATTTTTAAAGCTTATTTTATGCCGAAAATTAAATACAATAATGACCTTATTTCAGATTCTTTAAAAACAACCCAGAAGATTTTTGCCGTCATGATTAGCAGTCGACTTTTAGCAAAAGGAATAAAAATTAATTAATACTTTTGATTTCAAGCCAGGCAAACATGAGCAACGATAATATTAAAATAATCAGTAGGGAAATCCTTTCCGATAACTGGTACACGCTAAACAAAATTACTTTTGAATATTTAAAAAAAGATGGCACCCGCGAAACCCAAAATCGCGAAGCATATGATAGGGGAAATGGCGCGACAATTTTGCTTTATAATAAAACAAATTTTACTGTAATCCTTACCCGTCAATTCCGATTGCCAACTTATATCAACGGCAACGAGACCGGTATGTTAATCGAAACCTGCGCTGGTTTGCTTGACATGGATAATCCTGAAACAGCCATTAAAAGAGAGACAGAAGAAGAAACGGGCTATCAGATTAAGCATGCGGAAAAGGTTTTCGAAGCATACATGTCGCCAGGTTCGGTTACTGAAATCCTTTACTTTTTTGTAGCAGAGTATTCAAAAGATATGAAAGTGAGCGAAGGCGGGGGGCATCATGAAGAACAGGAGAATATAGAAGTTTTAGAACTGCCTTTTGAGTTCGCTCTGGAGATGATAAAAAATGGGGAGATTAAAGACGGTAAAACGATTATGCTTTTGCAGTATGCGCAAATTAACAACTTAATGGGTTAAATAAGGTATAATAAATTTTGATTTTTAAAAAAAACCTTTACCTTTGTACTGTAATAAAAATAATTACAGAATGAATAACAGCCGGTTTCCTATTTCTCTTCATATTTTAACCTTGCTCGATGATGCTAAAGGAACCCTGGTAAGTTCTGAGTATTTAGCAGGGAGCATCAATATTAACCCGGTTTTGGTACGCAAGGAAATTATGAATTTACGAAAACACGGTTTTGTGGATAGTAAAGAGGGTAAAGGCGGTGGGTCTTTTTTAGCTAAAAGTGCAGCTAACATAAACCTGGGAGAGGTATACAAGGCAGTCAGAGATAATACTTTTTTAGGTCAAAGTAAGAATGAACCTAACCCGAAATGTCCGATTGGAAAACAAATTAACCAACACTTAAATACACTATACAGCGATGCTGAAAATGCTTTGTTAGAGAATTTATCGAAGCAGACATTAGCTGATTTCGCATTGAAATTCAAATAAAAATTTTTAAACAAAACTGTAACAAAATACATTACAATTAATTAATAAAAATAAATAAATTTAAAAATTATGAAAGTAGCATTAATAGGTGCCTCAGGATTTGTAGGCAAAGCCCTTTTAAACGAATTGGTAAGTCGCGGAAATGAAGTCATTGCAATTGCGCGCCAAACGGATAAAATTGAAAGCACAGATGAAAATGTACACAAAGTAGCTGTCGATGTACTGGATACGGAGAAATTAGCGGAGGCTTTGAAGGGGGCCGATGCAGTAATCAGCGCATTTAATGCGGGTTGGACTAACCCAAATCTTTATAACGACACAATAACAGGAGCAGAGGCAATTCAAAAAGCGGTTAAAGTTTCAGGTGTGAAACGGTATATTTTTATCGGTGGTGCAGGCACTTTGCAAATTGATGGCAATCAGCTTGTAGATGGTCCTGAATTCCCAAAAGAAATTTATCCCGGAGCATCGGCTGTTAGGGATTATTTCAACATTTTAAAAGAGGAAAAAGAATTAGATTGGTTGTTTTTTAGTCCTGCAATTGAAATGCATCCCGGCATTACCATAGGTCGCACTGGAAAATATCGCTTAGGGAGAACATCGCCTGTCTTTAATGAGGAGGGGCGTTCTATTTTATCGGTAGAAGATTTATCAATTGTTCTTGCTGATGAACTTGAAAATAATGCTCACCACCAGGAGCAGTTTACAGCAGCGTATTAGGTGATCTAAGATGCCTATATGTAAGATGGATGAGGGAAAAAGGAATGTGTATTATTTCGGATTGATGATTTTTTAAGCACATTTTCCATTTTACCTTTTCCATCTTCCATTAAGTTATTATCTTCGTTGCATGTATCGCCTTATTAAACCAATATTCTTCAAGTTTGACCCTGAAAACGTACATTATTTCGTTGTTAAGCGGTTAAAATGGTTTAACGATAAATTTCCACTTGGAAAAACTATCATTCGAAGCAGTTTCGATGTTCACATTAAGGGTTTAGAGAAGGAAGTTTTTGGTCTAAAATTCCGAAATCCAGTTGGTTTAGCTGCAGGTTTTGACAAGAACGGCGAATACGTTGAAGCACTTAATAACCTTGGTTTCGGCTTTGTAGAGGTCGGTACAGTTACACCAATGCCCCAGCCGGGAAATGATAAGCCACGTATGTTTCGCTTGCCAAATGATGAAGCCTTAATCAATAGGATGGGATTCAACAATAAGGGGGTTGATGTAATGGCCGAACGATTACGCATGTTGAAATGTAAGCACCCAGAAATTATTGTTGGCGGAAATATTGGTAAAAACAAGGCAACGCCAAATGAAGATGCCGTAAGCGATTATATTAAGTGTTTCGATAGTTTATTTGATGTTGTTGATTACTTCGTCGTAAATGTAAGCTCTCCAAATACCCCTGGCTTACGTGAATTGCAGGAAAAGGGACCACTAAAAAATATCCTGAATACCTTGCAGCAACGGAATCGAAAAAACGATATTTCACGCCCGATTTTATTGAAAATTGCACCGGATTTAACGGATTCACAGTTAGATGATATTATTGAAATCGTAGCCGAAACGAATATAGCTGGTATCATTGCAACTAATACGACTATTAGCCGGGAAAATCTTGCAACAGAGAAAACACTTGCGGGAGAAATGGGTGGCCTGAGTGGCAAACCTGTTAAAGAGCGTTCTACTGAGGTAATTAAATACCTTTCAGAAAAATCGAACAGGGCTTTTCCGATAATAGGTGTTGGCGGAATCCATTCAGCTGAAGATGCAAAAGAAAAACTAGAGGCCGGAGCAAGTTTGGTTCAGTTGTATACGGGTTTTATTTATGAGGGGCCGGGATTGATTAAATCGATTTGCAAAGCCCTTGTGAAATAATTGTCTGATAATTTCTACTTAGGTACGGCAAAATCTAAATTCATTCAATTTTCAGAATGAATACGCTCATTTAATCCAACAGCATACTAAAAATGAGTCGTTGAACTATCCTGTTTTTTCTGGAAAACTGGTCTTTCATTTATTTTTTAATTGCCTAATTGTAAACCGGGCAATTTTTTCTGCTTCCAATTTATTTGTCTTCAGCATTCCACAGCATAAAAAAAGCATCCTTTGATCAGAAGGATGCTTTAAATCTTTTTAAGAAGATTCTAAAAACTATTTTGCCAATGAAGCTAAAACAGCGTTGTTTTTAGCTAGCTGATCGTTTTTAGGTTGTGCAGAGCGGCTTCCTAACTCAATGTTAGTTGCTCTTTTTAAAAAATCTACCTCCTGGTGAGCTGTATTTTTGTTTCTTCTGTCTTTTCTTTTTAATCTGGTAACTGCCATGGTAATAACCTTTTAATTATTTTATTTGTACAAATGGAGGTCGAGAGCGGATTCGAACCGCTGTAGAAGGTTTTGCAGACCTCTGCCTAGCCACTCGGCCACTCGACCTTTAAATTCAAGGCTGCAAAAATAGCAAATATTAGTTAGCCCGCAAATATAATTCACAATTAATGCGATTTAGTTTTGCCCTTCGCTATCTCTGAGCAAAATATAGCAGCACTTACGGCTACATTCAAGGATTCAGCATGGCCAATCCTTGGTATCGTGATAGGTTGAGTTATTTTTTTAATCACTTCTTCTGTAATCCCTTTCCCTTCATTGCCCAAAATAATTAATCCCTGTTTCCCCCAATTGGTTTCGTAAATAGAGTTACCATCTAATAATGCACCAAATACAGGGATTTGGCTCGATTCTAAAAGAACCGATAAGTTTTCATAATAAATATTTACCCTCGCTAATGAGCCCATTGTCGCCTGAACAGTCTTAGGATTAAAAGCTTCAACACAGTCTTCAGAACAAATAATATTTTTGAATCCAAACCAATCTGCAGTTCTGATAATTGTGCCCATATTGCCCGGGTCTTGTACGCCATCGAGTACAATGGTGAACTGATTTTTTAAGTTATTTAAATCTGCCGGCCTACTTTCAGGCAAGTGTAAAACGGCTAAAAAACCCTGCGGACTTTGTAAAGTACTAATCTTACTCAATTCAGCGTTGTTTACTTCAAATAAGTTTATATTTGCGGGTAATTTAGGTAACAAATTATATTGTTCGCTAACGTAAAACAGGGTATGAATCCGGTAGTCAGACTGTATAAATTCTTTAATTGATTTTATACCTTCAACCAGAAATAACCTATTTTCTTTACGGTATTTTTTTTGATGTAACGACTTAATAAAACTGATCTGAGATTTTGAAAGCATACCAATCCTTTAAATATTTTAAACTGAAAAGCCCTGCAATATTACCATTTATTATTATTGTTTTCATTCAGGCTTGTTCTTCAACTAAATATATTCCAGATTACCAGGCAATTGTAAAGAAAATTACGATAGATAGCATAGATGCTAAATTTGAAGAACAGGCGTATAACTATGTCCAAAAAGACATCAGGCCCTCGTCTGCATTCAGCATTAACGTTCCGATTTATAATTTGTTTAATACAAAAGATGGAAGGTATAAAACAACAGATATTAAACCTTTTGGAACACCGCCCGCAATTTTAGATAGTACATTAGTTGAAATATCCAGAATTCAGATTCAGAAATTCCTGAATGGTAAAGGTTACTTTCAGGCAAAAGTTACTGCAGATATTAAAGTTAAAGAAAAAAAAGCCGAAGTAAATTTCAAAGCAGATCCAGGTCCCGCTTCTATTATTGGAAAGGTTATGGATTCGATTGCTACCCCTACTATAAAAGCAATATATCAAAAAGAAAAGTCGAAGTTTACGCATCTTCATCAAAATATGCAATATGATTCAGACTCTTTATCCTACGAAAGAGAGCAAATTTATAGAGTGATGAAAGAGAATGGGTACTTTTATTTTCTTCGCCCTTACATCAACTTCGATGTTATTGAAACTTCGGATGTAAAAAATGTAGACTTACGGTTAAATGTTACAAATCCGCCAAGTGGAAACCATAAGCAATATAATATCGGTACAACCTACATGATTATTGCGCCAAGTCCGGATGGTTTTCCGGATTCGCTCAGAAATTACGTAAACAGAGACACAACCCGTGGTGTATCATTCACAGATTTATCGAAACGATACCGGCGAAATCCTATCCTTCGCTACGATTTTCTAAAAAAGGGTGAACTTTACGACCTCAGGAATGAAAATCTAACTTACGATAGGTTGTACGAATTGAACATTTTTAAAAACGTAAAGATTGATTATTATAATCAGGACAGTACCTCAAATAGAATCAATCCTATTATACTACTAACGCCTCAAAAAGTGATGAGTAACCGGGTAGAGGGGGAAGTTCCTTTCAATGGCGGTACTGTGGGATTCAACATAAGTAATACCTATACAAATAATAATCTGTTCAGAGGAGCCGAACGTTTTGAATTTCAAATTAAAGGAGGGCTTCAATCCAGAATTGGAAATGGGGCATCGCCGTTTAAAGACATCTACCAGAGGGATTTTTCTGTGAGCGCAAGTATAAGTGTGCCCCGTTTAATGATTCCTTTCTACACGCCTGTTTTGGGGGCAAATGGAATGCCTCACACGACTTTTTCTTCGAGTTACATTTACGCATTACAGAAAGATGTTTCGGTGAGACGGATATTTATCAACTCAATAACTTACGACTGGGTTGAAACGAAATCCAAACTCCACTCATTTACTCCTTTAAACTTTGAATATAGGTTTGGTAACCTGGACCCGTCACTTGATCTGTCTACAGTTTTAAACAACCTTTATTATACTACACTTCTGGTGAGGAAAGATTTAACTCTGGGAATGAAATATACCTATACGCTGAATGCTAACAAACTTAATCAATTAAGAACTTTTGTGTATTTAAGAGGTGGGATAGATATTGCAGGCAATCTTTTACAAGCACTTTCAAACTTCAATAATAACAAGCATAACCCAAATAATTATCTTCCTGGTGATACAATAAATCGTGACTACGCCAAAATTTTAGGCTTGCCATATAACCAGTATCTCAGGCCAGAGCTCGATATTAGATGGTATAAGCATTTGGGTGGAGACAGGCAATTTGTAGCGAGAATGAATGCTGGTGTTGCCTATGCATACGGGAACTCAGTGTTTATGCCCTTTGAGAAACGATTTTTCGCAGGAGGATCCAGTGGAATTCGTGCATGGCAGGCAAGAACTCTAGGACCCGGAAATTACAATAGAGGTACATTAAGTTCAGATACAGTTAGAAGAGCTGTTTTTGGATTGGACCAGCTTGGAGATCTGAGAATTGAAACCAATTTCGAATATCGTAGCATAATTCTTCGTAAATTTTTTGGTGGTGTATTAAAAGGTGCAGCTTTTGTGGATGCCGGGAATATCTGGAATTTGAATGCAGACGAGGGTGAAGAAAAGATGTTTAAGCTGAGCAAACTGGTTCAACAACTTGCGATTGGTACCGGCGTTGGTTTAAGGTATGATGTTCAATATTTCGTTTTCAGGTTTGATATCGGTCTGAAACTCAAAGATCCTCAGTTCTCAGGTTCAGATCAATGGGTAATCCGTAAATTTTTATCAGGTGGAAGAGATTTCAAAAATAATTTCAATGCCACACACGGACCAGATACATATCGGTTTCTTCAATATAACTTCGGTATAGGGATGCCTTTTTAATATTAATCGAACAGGCTTAAAGGCTTGGCATGCTGCTGAGGATCTTTAAATTGAAATTCTCTATAGGGCCGCCATTTTTTATCTATATGTTTGTATACTGAAAATCCGGTCACTATAAATGTTCGCTTAAAATTTTTATCCCGGTATGCATCCATTATTAAATCATAAACAGGCACTTTCACATCCTTGAATGCAATGGTAAGGTGTGGTGTAAATTTCGTTACCTCTTTAGCTGGTATTAAAGCCAGCGGCTTCAGGGCTGTTTTAATTTGAGTTTGTAACTTCATAATACCATCATTTTGCTCCACATCAATATATACCGTGTGCGGGGGAAAAGACTTAAAGTTTTTTAACACCTGTTCGAATGTGTTTAGATAAGATGCATCTTCTAAAACCTTAAAGAACCGCTTTTCTTGTTCATTTGAAATTTTAACCGGATTATAAAGTGTAATGTGTGCGGGGCGCTTCAATGATTCAAATACATTGTACTCAGCAGAAATACTTTTCCTGATTTCATCAACATCGTCAATAACAGTTGCCGGCGGTATAAGACAAATTAAAAACAAATTTTCCATATGCAAAAATCACTAATTTTTTTAGTAATTTTAACACTGAATTAAAATAAATTTTTTAATCCGTCGAAGATGCTTTCAAAAAAAGTAGATAGATTTAGTCCGCTGCTGTGGTTGAAATAAACAAAGACCAGAAAAATAATAACGGCAAAAATAATCAGCTTTCGAAATGCAAATGCCAAAACAACAAGCACAATTGGTATAATAAACAGCCATAAGCTATTGATAGGGTAAGGTGTTAAATCAGAATCTTTTTTATAAACGTAGACCAGTTTGCTATGTGTACCCGAATCATTCTGGTGTTTCAAATAAACAAACGTAGAACGTTCTATCGGCAGGGGAAGTACAGCAATACCGTCGTTAAATTTGAGACTTTGTGTAAACCCACTCACACTGAAAGTGTAAATTCCATTAATATTTTCATTAGGCACGTCAAGCGAATCTGCCGCTATGATTGCGAGTTTATTGTTTTTGAGTAAATTTTCTTTAACGATAAAATTGTTTATGGCTGCGGTTTGAGCAGCTCCAAGAAAGCCAGTCAGGCAAAGAAAAATTAAGAAGAATCCTCGTTTCATTCTATAGAACGTTTATTGTAAATTAAATAACCGATATGCAATAATACACCATTTCTTTTAATCGCATCATTATATAAATTATAACTCAAACTTACCGGTCCAACAGGCGTATGGTAAACAAGGCCTGCTGTACCCGCATAGCTGATTTTTGTTATCGCTTTTGCGTAAACAACATCTTGCAGCTTATTCAGCTCGTACTCTTTATGGGGCAAGAAAAGGTAACCTTCCAATCTAAAATCAAGGTTTTTTCTTACATTAAAGATGTTTTTTATTCCGCCTGCCGCATATGTTGAGGCTCTGAATTTATTTAGGAATAATGAGCGGCTATCCTGCAATGGATAAAAAGCGGGCGAAGCCAGTAGTGTAGCATAATAATTATTAAACAAAGGTTGATTGGAAATTACGCCTTCAACTAAGTACCCCAAAGTATATTTATTCAGGTGAAGAAAATAATTCTCCTGTAAAAGTTTCACACCAATCCATTGCCTTAAATGGTTTGAAGGTTCAATTGTATTTGCTGAAACACTATTTCTGAAAATATTGCCCGGATTGTAGTTTTCCCTTCCGGTTGTAAAATTAAAGCTCAGTAAAAAGCTTTGTCCGCGGGTTGCATATTGCTTCCTGTTTAAAGAGTTTTTCTCTAAGTTCAATGAACCTTTAAATCCGTTAAAGATGGTTTGATCGAGTAAATCTCCCACTGCAAACGTATTATTCGGACTATATCTGTCATTGTTATTAATGAATGATGAATGAAGAACAATTTTGGTATTGTAATTTAAAGGAACACCCATCATTAAATCAATTTTTCTATCCGCTTGTTCAATGTAAATCGGGTGAGGGTTTTCAATAAAAATCTGACTGGTGTTGTAAAAATTCCAGTGGTTGTAAGTTAATTCTGCACCTAAAAACAGCGGTAATTTTGTGGGATAGTCAACTCGCCCGCTTAGCTGAACAGATTCATAGAAACGGCCGGAATAGAAGCTCGTTCCAAAAGTGTAGGCTTTTCTGTTTAGGTAATTATATTGAACGCCCAGGAACACATTACTAATGGGTCTTGTGGAGATGTTACCCCCGATATCAAGTTTAAAGCTTTTTCTGGGTTGGGCAACAACCTCAAAGATGTAACTGTCTGTGGTGGCTTCGTAAACTATTTTCGGATAAATGGTTTCAAAGGTCTGATCGGCCACAAGTTTATAATATCCACGTTTAATGTCCTGTAAATTAAATGTCTGCTTATCACTTTTGAAAAGGCGTTCTACATACCTTTTCTGCTGTTCGTTAACCCCACTTACGATAATGTTACTGAAAATGAAGTCTGGTTTTTTCTTATTGAAATTTTCCCTTCTATTTGCTAAGTCTTCATCACTTATGCGTCTGGTGATTAGGGCCTTTATTTTTGCCATATCAGCCATTGTTGCTTCATACCCTTTTCTTATGAGGTCTTCAACAGGTGAAAAATTGGTTACGCTATAATCTTTTAAATCGGGTTGAATGTAAACACCGTTCTGACCAACCATTGTAGAGTCTGATTTCGACAGGAACATAAAAACCAGAAACCTGTTCATCAAGCGTTCATCATTATTTTTTGGATATTCATTATATGTTTTAGATGAAACGTTTGCTCCGATAATATAATCAGGCTTAAATTCTTTCTCCATAACATCGGCAGGGAAATTATTGTATAGCCCGCCATCAAAAACATATTTGCCATCCAGTTTAATCGGCCGATAAATAATGGGAACGGTCATGGTAGCCCGCACCGCTTCTGCCAGGCTGCCTTTGGCAACCGTAATGCTTTTTTGTGAAAGTACGTCGGCTACCATACAGCGGAATGGAATGAAAAGATTGTCAAAATTATCTTTCGAAGCAGCAGAAGCCTGTGAGAAAAGTTCCAGGAATGCAAAATTCAGTGGTATATCATTAATCAGATTGGAACGGAAGCTCAGATGGAAACCTGTATCGATAGCTAACTTTGCAGCCAACATGGAAGCATTTGGCGTATTCTTTTCAAAGAAATACGTATAATCACTGGTATACCTTCCGTTTACCCAGTTTTGAAATTCATTACTCACCGCAATCTTTTCAATTTGTGCAGGGCTGTAACCGGCGGCATACATAGCGCCTACTATGCCGCCCATTGACGTTCCTGTGATATAATCTATGGGAATGTGGTTTTCTTCCAGCGCTTTTAATGTGCCAATATGCGCCAAACCTTTTGCGCCACCACCGCTGAATACAAGCCCAACCTTTTGTGCGTAGGATTGAGTGCAACATGAAATGAGGAGTATAAGCAGGTATCTTTCAAAAGTTAACACTTCTAAAAATAAGGTTTTCTTTTAAAATTTAGTTCAATATAAAAATGTTATACGTCAAAAATGATGCAAAACTTACCCAAAGTATATAAGGAATGAAGATTAGCCCGGCCCATTTATTTATTTTGTAAAATACGAGGGCATTTATAATGATAATTACTAATAGGCCCAGTATCTCTGCAAGAGCAAAACCAATTTCATGTAAATAGAAAAATATAAAAGACCAGGCCAGATTTAATATGAGCTGGATTGAATAAATAGCGACCGTTCTTGGAAAGTGAACAATTTTATCACGTCTGATCCATACAAGATAAGCTGCTATGCCAATTAAAATGTAAAGGCTTATCCACACAGGTGCAAACAGCCAATTTGGTGGGTTGAAGTCAGGTTTGTTTAACGTTGGGTACCAGGTTTGAACAGATTTTGCTGTTGATAACCCCCCCAGTGCACCAACACCTAACGTTATTGCAATATTTATAATAAATGCTACCGGTTTGAACTTCATTTTATAAATTTCAGCTTAAACAAGCAAACAATTGAAATGTTTCGTTTATCTGCCTGCCACTGGTACAACCGGCAGACTTTCATTATCTTCTTTACCTAAACTTTGAACAGAAAATAGATAATTGTCTTTACTGTATGGTAAACGCATTTCAGTAGCGATGGAGAAAAATTTCTTTTGCCAAACTGGGCTGCTGGTTTCCCGCATTAACACATAATAACCTTTTACAGTTCCCGATAGCGGAGCTTTCCAATATAAGTATGTAGAATTGCTTAAGTTTTTAACATCGACTTTTACCTCAGTTGGCATTGATGGTGCCTTTGCAAGGTTAGCGAGGACGGCAATATTAACAGCTGTATTTTTTCTTAAGTATTCGAAATCCATAAATTCCATGAGGTCGCCATATTTAATACCTTTTTCAGTTCTTAAATCCTGGTGCTGGTGCTCAAAATTTTCATTCATCTCCGTAATCCGTACAGCAGTGAAGCCATTTTCTACAAAAGGTGTGTGGTCGCCGCCACGAAGAAACCGATCATTGCGATAAATTAATTTTATATCTAACTGATCCACATATCTTTCACCAGTTTCCTTTACATAACGTGCCAGCTGCCTGCTTTTACCATCGTTCTCCAATCCATACTGACGAATATTTTTTGCGTTTTTATCCAATTCATAGGCAGGTAACCCCTCGCTGAAAACCCGAAGTTTCGTATTATCAATAATTTGGGTTTCGCTTGCGTTATTACTACCAATCATATCATTGTTTAACATTGCTTCTACATTCCAGCCTTCTTTTTTTGCTTTAACGGCCATAAAGCCAGAACCTAACAGGGATTGTTCTTCACCGCTTACCGCAACGAATATTATAGTTGCAGGAAATTTGTATTGACTCATTATTCTTGCTGATTCAATAACACCCGCAACACCACTGCCATCATCGTTGGCACCGGGTGCATCGCTCACACCATTCATAACATCCGTAACCCGGCTGTCGAGGTGCCCACTCACGATGAAAACCCGTTTATCGTTCACATCTGTCCCTTTTAAAACAGCAACTGCATTACCCAAAATGATTTGTTTATCTACCCTTTTCCCATCGGGTTTTATGGTTACCGTGTCTAAAAAAGCACTTAACCGCCCATCACTTTGGCTGGCAAACTGATTGAATTTGCTCACCACCCAGTTCCTGGCTGCGCCAATTCCCTTTGTTTTATGCTTCGTATCACTAATGGTACTCCTTGTTCCAAAGGCAACCATTTTGCTGATGTAAGATTTTAAAGAGTCTGGATTAACAGATCTGACCATCTTATCTATTTCTGGATTTCGATTAACAATTGTCTGGGCTTTTACAGAAAGAATTAGGCCGTAAAAGAGTAAGAATGTAAATGTTTTTTTCATTGGGTAATTAAAAGAAAGCTAATGTATTGAATTAAGGGAAATGTTTTAATTGGAAATAAATAAATCCTGTAACAATTTGAACATATTACGCTGCATTGAACAGAGATTAATGTGATTTTTTAATGTAAAAAATGATTTTATTAAAGATCATTCATTTTAGTGCTTAACTTTACAAAGAATAATGCTGGTTATGATCTTCTTAACGGCTATATTTGAAGATGTTATGTTCAAAATTGCGATTAAATGGATAAGTTTCCCGTAAATCTTACTTCAGCAAAGTGCGAATTGTTAGATAGGATACTTCACGAATTTAAATATGAAGAATATATCAAAACTGATCGGGTACTACATATTTTCCGGGGCAATGCCATTTTAGCTTCGGAGTATCTTCAGTTACTTAATCAGCTAAATTTAATTATTCTCATTGGAGAGGTTCCTGGCCACCCGCTACCAGCCTTGATTGGCAAACAATCAGGACTTGAGATATTTCTGGGTGAAGGTGGTTTCATGAAACGCCTAGAATTAAGGAAAATGCAGGAAGAAACAGGGAAAAGCCTTATCGACTTGCAAAAAGAAATTTTTGATTTACGCAAACAGCTGGCAGCATGTCGTGAACTTATTGCAAAACAAGAAATGGCCATGCTGGATATGGATGCAGAATTAAGGCGTCTCGAAGCTGGAATGGAAAATGAAGGTTTTTCGTAAAAAAAGTCGAATTTATTTGGCTGTAGCGTTTTAATAATAACCATCGTTTTAATTAAAAAACCAATTATTATGCTCAATAAAATCTTTAATGCTTGCAGGTTAATTATCTTATTTTCGTTATTACTATTTTCTTGCAAGAAGAATGTAAGTGAAAACTTACCAAAAGATCAATTAACCGGTGCCTGGAGTGAAATATCAACCGGCTACACGCGCGTTTTGATTTTTGAGCCTGGAAATAGAATTACAATTCAGATTAAAAATAGCCAATACGTCGATTGGCATATAAAACTAACTGGAAAATATGCTATTGAAGGAGATAATCTGAACGTAAATATTACGGAACAATCGGAGAGGCAAAGCCAGGGTACAATTGTTAAGAGTCCTGTAAATTTACGATGGTTCGATAATGGGAAGTTCGGCATAGAAAACTTTGTACTTACTATAAAATATAAAACTTACCCGGCGGATGCACCTGTTGACACTGAATCTAAATTCGCAAAAATTGTAGCCATTGATTAAAGCGTTTAATTTTTCTTTCTCTTCACCTTATGCTTCAAATCTTCTGAAGCTCCTATATTTATACCCCGTGTAACCATTAATTTATCATTTTCGTAATCAACGTTGTGGTTGAATGTTTTCTTTCAGCAAATCTAATTATTATATGAGTTGACAGCGTTTAATTAAGTGGATAAGCCTGAGTTTAAAAAGCTCAATTAACTGGATATTCACCTATTTTAACCTGTTTTTGCTAATGTTTCCGCTTTAAAACTTTAAAGTATATTTTTGGAAATAACCAGATCAACACGAAGACTATGTTTTTGAAAAAAACGACCGATTTGTTACCAACAAAAATATGTTATGGCGTATGGCTTTGCTTGCTACTTGTATTAAGCAGTTATATGCTCCGGGCCCAATCGCCCTGGATTGCTCTTGGGAAAAAGCCTTCGACTTTACAACTGGAGAATGGTTTTTCTTCTTTTGATACAGGCACATTCATGCTTAAATTAGTTAAGTCGTCGCAAACTGTAGCTGGTTTGGCCCCTAAAATGGTCAAAGATTTTGATTTTATTCCCGGCGACAGCTTGAAAGTTAGAAGTTCTGATGGATTTTATCATTTAGGTGATATTAATTTAAAATTGAAATCGGGGAATGACACAAACTGGAAAAGCTATAGCACAGCTGTAAAGCGAAGCCCGGTAAAAAGTATTTCAGTTGCTGGCGCACTTGCCGCCGCCGACTTAAGGGAAACGTTGCCTGCAGATATTCCGTTAACCATAAAGAGAATTTGGGAACTGAAGGATGGTAAATTGGTTATCCGATTTGAAATATACAATAAAACCAATCAAAACGTCGAAATTGGGGCATTAGGCATTCCAATGATATTCGATAACATCCTGGACGGCAGAACGCTTGAACAGGCCCACGCGAAAAATGTTTTCTACGACCCCTATATAGGTAAAGACGCCGGTTATTTACAGGTAACAAGATTAAGCGGACATGAACCATCCTTAATTGTAACACCCTATGGAAAAACACCGTTCGAAGCTTATAATCCGTTGAATGATGATAAAACGCCAAGAGGAATCGCTTTTGAGGGTTTTTACGAATGGATGGTTTACAGTAAAGCTTATGCCGAAAATGAATGGAAAGATGCGGAGCAGTGGAATACACCTTCATCAGTGATTCTTAAACCAGGTGAAACCAAAAATTACGGGCTACAGTTTCTGTTATCAGGAACCGCAAGGGACATAGAAACAAGCCTGGTTGCAAACCACAAACCAGTAGCCCTGTCTGTTCCTGGCTATGTACTTCCTAAGGATGTTAATGCTAAACTTTTTATCAGGTACGATAAAAAAATTAAATCTGTTGCTGTTTTTCCAGTAAATGCTTTAAGTGTAAAATCAATCGGTTCAACAAAAAGTGGCTGGAAAAGTTATGCGGTTAAAGGTGCTGTTTCGGGCAGATCAAGAGTTACAATTACCTACGCCGACGGTTTGGAACAAACCATAAATTACAAAATTATCGAACCGGAAAGCGAAGTGATTTCAAGTTACGGAAATTTTCTAACGACAAAACAATGGTTTGATAAACCTGACCCCATTTTTAAAAGAAGTCCTTCAATAATAACTTATGATTACGAAAAGCAGCAACAAGTAGATCAGGATAGCAGGGCCTGGATTGCTGGCTTAAGTGATGAAGGCGGAGCCGGTTCCTGGCTTGGCGCAATGATGAAGCAACTGGTCCATCCCGAAAAGGCTGAAATTGACAAGCTAAAACAGTTTGTCGATACGGTAATGTTTGGGCAGATTCAACATAAAGACGGTCCTCAAAAATATGGAGTAAAAAAAAGTCTATTTTATTATGCTCCGGATTCACTGCCAAAGGGTACCTATTCGAAAGACATCAATTTTAAAACATGGTCTGCATGGCCTAAAAAGGAGGCCGACAATTTAGGGCGATCCTATAATTATCCTCATGTCGCTGCTGCACACTGGTTGATGTATCGCCTGGCTCGCAATTACAAAGGCTTTTTAAACGAAGCAACGTGGAAGCAACACCTTCTGGATGCCGCCGAAACGGGTATGGCCATGGTCAATATTGCACCGTATTACGCCCAGTTCGGACAAATGGAGGGCACAGTTTTCTATCTGATTTTAACCGATCTTAAAAATGAGGGTTTGAAAGAAGAAGCGATTAAGCTGGAAAATGAAATGAAAAAACGTGCCGATCACTGGCGCTCACTTGATTACCCCTTTGGTAGCGAAATGCCATGGGATTCTACCGGGCAGGAGGAAGTTTATGTATGGTCGAATTATTTCGGCTACCAGGATAAGGCAAAAGTAACGCTTGATGCAATTCTGGCCTACATGCCTGTAGTACCGCATTGGGCCTATAGTGGAAATGCCCGAAGGTACTGGGACTTTTTATATGGAGGAAAATTAATGCGAATTGAGCGTATGGTTCATCATTACGGTTCAGCGTTAAACGCAATACCAGTTTTGATGGATTATCGTAAACATCCAAACGATTTCTATTTACTTCGTACAGGTTATAGTGGTTTGATGGGCTCAATCTCGAACATTACCAAAGATGGATTTGCACCTGCTGCCTTTCACGCCTATCCTTCAACTTTAAAGAACGATGGCATTACCGGCGATTACGGTTCAGGATTTTTTGGTTATGCCGTGAATACGTCGTCTTACATTTTAAAACATGAAGAATTTGGCTGGCTTGCTTTCGGCGGAAATTTGACTGAAAATAACCAAGTAATCCGTATAAAACTTACTACAGCAGCAAAATCTTCAGTTTATATAGCACCCGCCGGCCTTTGGATTACTCTGGATGCCGGAACAATTGAAGAATTAAGTTATAACGCTGTCAATGGAGAGATTCATTTAAGTTTAGGCAAAGCTGATGAACACACAAATGATGCGGTGCTAAGAATAAGTCAGCCTGCTAAAGTGGATGGTGTGGGAAAATATTCCTTGAAAGATAAAACTGTCGGTGCCCGGGGTGCTTATGAAATTAAGCTATCTGGTCAAAATATGACTGAGGTGCTGCTGAGGAGATAACAATTAAATGCCTGATGGCAGATAGAGTCGGCCAATCATAAAGCAAACTTTAGCCTTATTCTTTTAGATGGAGATTTATTACGAATTTTATACCCCGACGGCAGCTTGAACTTATAAATGTGACCAACACATGCCATATATTTTTAATATCAGAAAAAGAAAGCTTTCGGGGTATTTGATTAATACAAAAATATGTTTGATAAAGAAGTTTATATCAAGAGAAGAAAAATATTAAAATCTAATTTTGATTCGGGAATTTTACTTTTTTTAGGTAATGAAGACAGTCCGATGAATTATGCGGATAATACCTATCACTTTAGACAGGACAGTACCTTTTTGTACTACTTTGGAATTTCTGAACCTGCACTGGCCGCCGTTTTTGATATCGATTCAGATGAAATCATTCTTTTCGGCAATGAAATGGGTATTGATGATATCGTTTGGATGGGCAGGCAAAAGACGCTGAAAGAAAAGTCAGTGGATTCCGGCTTAACACATGTACAGCCTCTTGGTGAACTTGATGAATATTTAATTCAGTACAAGCAAAAAAAACGAGCGATTCGCTTCCTGCCCCCTTATCGACCGGAAAACAAAATCAAGCTGGCCAGCTGGCTTGATATTTCTATTACTGAACTTAAGAGCGCAGCGTCAGTAAAACTGATTAAAGCAGTTGTTGCACAACGTTCAAAAAAGTCTGCTGAGGAAATCGTTGAGCTTGATAAGGCTGCATCCATATCTGCTGATATTCATCTTATGGTAATGCAGCAGGCAAAACCTGGAATGTATGAAAGGGAACTTGCCGCAAAAATTCAGGAAGCGGCTTTGTCTTATGGTGGAAACCTGGCTTATGCGGCAATTTTAACTGTTCGCGGAGAAATATTGCATAACCATTACCATGGCAATATTTTGAAAGAGGGGCAAATGGTGCTTAATGATTCCGGTGTCGAAACAGCCCTCGGTTATGCCGGGGATCTTACCCGTACTTTTCCGGTGAGTAAAAAATTCAGTTCAAAGCAAAAAGATGTTTACAATGTTGTACTTGATGCATATACGAATGCTAAAAATGCTTTGGCACCAGGTATTCGTTACCTTGATATACACTTGACATCGTGCAAAACCTTAACTCAAGGTTTAAAAGACATCGGCTTAATGCGAGGCAATGTGGATGATGCTGTTGAAGCTGGAGCGCATGCCATGTTTTTTCAATGTGGAACTGGTCATATGATGGGATTAGATGTTCATGATATGGAAGATTTGGGTGAGCAATATGTTGGTTACACAGATGATCTTAAGAAAAATACCACGCAATTTGGCTTAAAATCTTTACGCCTTGGCAAAGCACTTGAAACAGGTTATGTTTTGACTGTTGAGCCTGGCGTTTACATCATTCCCGAACTTATCGACAGATGGAAAGCGGAAAATAAATTTGTCGAATTTATCAATTATGAAAAACTTGATCAGTTCAGGGATTTCACAGGGATCAGGGTTGAGGATGATTTTCTTATCACCGAGAAAGGAAGCCGGATGCTGGGTAAACATCTTGCGCTGAGTGTAGACGAAATAGAATCTATCAGGAACTAAGAGACTGATTAAATTTATATTGTGAAAATGTCTATCGCCTATTTTTTGAGCGAAACAAGGCAAATGTTGCAGAGATAGCCACCTATCTCGAAATATTTAACGATGGTATGGCCAAAAAAGAAGTATAAACAAATTATTAGATAAATTTTAAACAGGCTCTAAGCTTATCAATAAACAACATGAAAATTTTAATTCCAGCGTCAGCACTTTTGCTATTTGTGTTTCTCGGTAATTCAGTTTCCGCACAAACAGCGAAAACCTACGGACTGGCCGATACCCTTAGAGGTACATTAACACCCGAACGAACCTGGTGGGATGTACAACGTTACGAACTGTCGGTGAAGCCCGATTATAATGACAAGAGTATAACGGGCTCTAATCAGATAGTATACAAAGTTGTTGGTGCCAATAATGGTAAAACACGCATGCAAATCGATTTGCAGGAACCACTGATAATTGACAGCATCCTTTACAATGGTAAATATAAATTGAAATTTGAGCACGTAGGCAGTGTCTGGTATGCGCATGTACCTGCGCAGAGACTATCTGCAACAAATAATGCGACTATTTTTTACCATGGCAAAGTTCATCAGGCCAAACGTGCACCATGGGATGGCGGCTTTATTTTTACAGCTGATTCACTTGGCCGCCCATGGATGACGGTTGCCTGCCAGGGTTTGGGTGCTTCCATCTGGTATCCTAACAAAGATCACCAGAGTGACGAGCCCGATCTCGGGGCCTCCTTAACTATGACTGTTCCTGATACGCTAATCGCCGTTGGTAACGGCCGTTTGGTTTTTAAGAAGCAAAATAACGATGGTACCTCAACGTATAAATATAATGTCGTAAATCCGATTAGTAATTACTGCATCATTCCTTACATTGGAAAATATGTAAACTTTAAAGAAAAATATGCTGGTGAAAAAGGGCAGCTTGATTTGAATTATTGGGTGCTCGATTACAATTATTCAAAGGCTAAAACTTATATGCCTGATCAGGTGCACAAAATGTTAAAAAGCTTCGAATATTGGTTTGGTGCTTATCCTTTTTATGAGGATGGTTACCAGCTTATTGATGCTTCGCATACGGGAATGGAACATCAATCGGCTGTATCTTATGGTAACTGGTATAAATTTGGTTATCGCGGACGAGATATGTCTGGCGATGGCTGGGGTTTAAAATGGGATTTTATCATTATTCACGAGAGTGGTCACGAGTGGTTTGGTAATAATATAACCAGCAAAGATTTGGCTGATATGTGGGTGCATGAAGGATTTACAAATTATAGTGAAACACTTTTCGTTGATTATATTTTCGGCAATAAGGCTGCAGATGAATACAATTTCGGAATCAGAAAAGCAATAAGGAACGATGGTCCGATTATTCCACCATATGGTGTAAATGCCCAGGGTAGTGGCGACATGTACCCAAAGGCCGGAAATATGTTGCATGCAATTCGTCATGGTCTCAATAACGATGCACTTTTCAGGTCGATTTTACGCGGGTTAAATAAAACTTTTTACCACCAAACAGTAACAACAAAACAAGTTGAAGATTTTGTTTCAAAGAAAGCAGGGTTTAACTATAGCAAAGTTTTTGACCAGTATTTACGTGTTGTTCAGATTCCATCTTTTGAATATTACCTGAAAGATGGAAAAGCCTTTTACCGTTATGCTAACTGCGTTAATGGCTTTAATCTACCGCTGACATTAAAAAAGAATGGGGTAAAAACACTAAAAATAATTCCCTCTGAAAACTGGAAAGAAGTTAGTCTTCTTGCAGGACAGGCATCATTATTTACGAAGCAAAACATAGAATTTATGTACTATTTGCAGGTAGAAAATGTTAAGTAATGGAATGTTTTTACCCGAAAACAGGTGCATTTTTAGCTTATATCGGTTAATATCCAATAATATCGGAGCAGATGTAAGGGTTAACTTTGAATCCATAAAGTAAAATTAACAATCAATTAAAAAATACAATAATGAGTATAAATTGGACCGGAGTTTTTCCAGCTGTTACCACTAAATTTACAGCAAATGATGAATTGGATTTCGAAACTTTCGACCTTAATGTCGAAGCCCAGATTGAGGCGGGTGCCGAAGGAATTATTTTAGGGGGCTCGCTTGGCGAAGCAAGTGTGTTAACAGATGAAGAAAAATTTGGTTTACTTTCTCATACCTTGACGTTGGTAAACGGCCGTGTTCCTGTTTTATTGAATATTGCTGAATCAACCACAAAAAAGGCTATTGAGGTAGCTAAAAAAGCAAAATCATTAGGCGCAAACGGTTTGATGTTATTGCCACCAATGCGTTACAACGCAGAAGCGGATGAAACCTTGGCTTTTTTTGGCGCGGTTGCAGAAAGTACTGATTTGCCAATTATGATTTACAACAACCCGGTTGACTATAAAATTGAGGTTACCCTGGACATGTTTGAGGTTTTGACTAAATATAGTAATATACAAGCGATCAAAGAGTCGACCAGGGATGTATCAAACGTAACCAGATTGTTCAACCGTTTCGGAGAACGATTTAAAATTTTTACAGGTGTGGATCCCTTGGCAATGGAAAGTATTGTAATGGGCGCGCACGGATGGGTTGCAGGCTTGGTAGATGCTTTTCCAAGGGAAACTGTAGCAATTTTCCGTTTGATTAAAGAGAATAGGATTGCTGAGGCATTAAAGATATACCGTTGGTTTTTACCAGTTCTCGAATTAGATACACATCCGAAATTGGTTCAATACATTAAACTCGCTGAGGTAGCAACTGGATTAGGAACTGAAGCAGTTAGGGCACCGCGTTTACCCATCCAAGGCGCAGAGCGTGAAAGAGTATTAAAAGTTATTAATGATGCGCTGGCTAACCGCCCTGAATTACCTGCCGGTAGTTGGGGAAAATAAGTCGATAAATAAAGATATGAACGGGAAAAACATTATTGCTTCAACCTATGTAAATGCGAATGAGAAGAACCTGAACGCCATTAATCCTGCCACAGGATTGGCCATAGAAGGTGATTTTTTCAAAGCAAATGAAAGTCTGGTAAATGATGCGTTGGCATCAGCTACAGAAGCTTTTCAGCTTTACAGAAGCATAAATAAAGATTTGAAAGCCGCTTTCCTAAACGCTGTTGCTGATGAAATTGCAGCAATAACAGAGGAACTGGTTAAAAGAGCAGCTGAAGAAAGTGGTTTGCCTTTGCCGCGTTTACAAGGAGAAGTAGGCCGTACAACGGGCCAGCTCCGCTTATTTGCCAATTTGGTAGCTGAAGGTTCCTGGGTAAATGCGATAATTGAAACTGCACAACCAGATAGGCAACCTTTACCTAAATCAGATATTCGTAGAATGATGATACCGATTGGGCCTGTTGTGGTTTTTGGCGCAAGCAACTTTCCATTGGCATTTTCTGTAGCCGGTGGTGACACTGCTTCAGCACTAGCTTCAGGTTGTCCGGTTGTTGTAAAAGCACATCCGGCACATTACGGAACCAGTGCACTGGTTGGCGAGGCTATCAAGAAAGCCGTTGAAAAAACCAATATGCCAAATGGTATTTTCTCTATGCTTTATGATGATGGCTATGAAATTGGCGCTGCACTCGTTAAACATCCTTTAACAAAGGCAGTTACTTTTACAGGTTCATTTAAAGGCGGTATGGCTTTAGTGAAACTTGCAGATGAACGTGAAAATCCGATTCCTGTTTTTGCAGAAATGGGCAGCATTAATCCGGTTATTTTTCTTCCTGATGCTTTAACAAATAAAGCGGAAGAACTTGCAAAAAAATATGCTGCTTCAATAAGCCTGGGTGCAGGTCAATTTTGTACCAATCCCGGCTTAATGTTGGCGATTGAATCCCCCTCGCTAACAACATTTAAAAAATCCTTAGCTGATGCTATTGCAGCAGTTCCATCAGCAACAATGCTTACAAATGGAATTGCCGATAATTACAACAGGCTTGCTACGGAAGTAATTAATAATGACAAAGCCTCGATTCTTGGTATTTCAAATTTGACTGATAAAGATTTAAAAAATCAATCGAAGGCTATAGTAGCTGAAATAAGCGCCACCGAATTTATTGAAAATCCAGAATTCAGGGAGGAAATATTCGGTCCTTATTCACTTCTGGTTGTCGCCAAAGATTTATCCGAACTGGAATCAGCAATTTCAAGCCTGGGTGGTCAATTAACAGCAACTCTAATGGCGGATAAAGAAGAGCTTAAGAATTACATTTCATTATTAAATAAATTAACTGATAAAACTGGCCGGATAATATTAAATGGTGTTCCAACAGGTGTTGAAGTTTGTGCTTCAATGCAGCATGGTGGCCCTTTTCCGGCTACTAACGACAGCAGGTTCACGTCGGTAGGCTCAACGGCAATTTACCGCTTCGTTCGACCTTTAGCCTATCAGGACTGGCAGCAGGATTTACTGCCTGATGAGTTAAAAGATGGCAATCCGCTGAATATTTTTAGAACAGTAAATCAAAAATTGACGAAAGCCGATGAGTAAAACTTTTTTCTGTGTAGATGCACATACCTGTGGCAATCCGGTTAGGTTGGTTGCCGGTGGTGGGCCTCAATTAGTCGGGGCAAACATGAGCGAAAAACGTCAGCATTTTTTAAAAGAATTTGATTGGATTAGAACGGGTTTAATGTTTGAGCCTCGTGGACATGATATGATGTCGGGTAGTATTCTCTATCCACCCCATCATCCTGACAACGATGTGGCTGTTTTGTTCATTGAAACCAGTGGTTGTTTGCCAATGTGTGGCCACGGCACCATCGGAACTATAACGATAGCAATTGAGGAAGGGCTGATCCAACCTAAAGTTCCGGGTAGAATCCGTATGGAAGCACCGGCCGGCCTGGTTTTAATAGAGTATGAACAGGAAGGGAAAAAAGTTAAGTCTGTTAAGTTAAAAAACGTTGCCTCCTATCTGGCTGCAGAAAATTTATATGTCGAATGTCCGGATTTAGGCTTGCTTACATTTGATGTTGCTTATGGTGGAAATTTCTATGCAATAGTCGATCCCCAGGAGAACTTCCCGGGCCTCGAAAATTATACTGCATCGCAACTAATTACATGGAGCCAAACGATTAGAAAGCGGATTAATGAACAATATACATTTGTACACCCGCTGGATGAAACCATTAATGGCTGCAGCCACATACTTTGGACGGGTAAGACGTTAGATCCAACTTCTACTGCTAGAAACGCTGTCTTTTATGGCGATAAGGCAATTGACAGGTCGCCATGTGGAACGGGCACTTCTGCACGAATGGCACAGTGGTATGCAAAGGGGAAGCTTAAAATGGGTGAAGACTTTATTCATGAAAGCTTTATAGGAAGTAAATTTACTGGAAGGGTGGAAGAAGAGGTTGATTTAAATGGATTTAGAGCCATTATACCGAGTGTTAAAGGTTGGGCAAAAGTTTACGGCTACAATACGATAAAAATAGATGCCGATGATGATCCATATGCTCACGGATTCCAGGTTATCTAGTTAAATTATTGCAGGATCGATTCTAAATTGAATCAGATTGTTAACAAAAAAAAGAATGTCGAAAGTTTTAATTATAGGTGGTGGTATTGTGGGCTTAAGCTCGGCTTATTATCTTCAAAAAAAAGGATATGAAGTCACAGTATTGGATAAGGGCGATGTAGCAGATAATTGCTCTTTCGGAAATGCTGGTATGATTGTGCCAAGTCATTTTATACCCTTAGCGGCACCAGGTATGATTAGTCAGGGCATCCGTTGGATGTTTAACAGCAAAAGTCCCTTTTATGTTCGTCCTAGCTTAAATTTGAATCTGGTTAACTGGGGTTTAAAATTTGTAAAGCATGCTACATCGAAACATGTTAAACTAGCTGCAGAACCATTGAGGGATTTATCCTTACTAAGTAAAAAGCTTTATGAAGATTTAGCAAAAGAACCTGGTTTTAATTTTGAATTGACCAATAATGGAATTCTTGCTTTCTATAAAACAGAGCAGGCAGGAGAGGAAGAGGCACACTTAGCGGCAAAGGCAAATGATTTGGGCTTAGATATGGCGGTTTTAAATGCCGGGGAATGCAAAGCCCTGCAGCCAGAACTAGACCTTGATGTTTTGGGGGCAGTTCATTATCGTTGTGATGCTCATCTGTATCCTGGAAAATTGATGGAGAATTTATTAAAATACCTGGAATACAACAAGGTAAAAATCGTCCGCAATAAAGAGGTTGACAGAATAGAAACTGATTCAAACCGCATTACAAAGGTCTTTACAGGCAGTGATGTCTGGGAAGCCGATTATTATGTACTGGCCACAGGATCATGGTCACCGGCAGTTGCCAAAATGGCGAACTTAAATATTTCGCTGATGCCTGGTAAAGGTTACTCATTTATGGAACCTGAACCAAAAAAACGAATGACTATACCGGCACTGCTTTGCGAGGCACGGGTTGCCATAACGCCGATGAACGGCAGTATCCGCTATGGTGGCACTATGGAGCTTGACAAGATCAATACCAGAATAAATATGCAAAGGGTAAAAGGTATTGTAGAATCTGTTCCTAAATATTTCCCTGATCTAAAACCCGATTTACCTGCAATAGATAAAATCTGGTATGGTTTCCGTCCCTCGTCTCCTGATGGTTTACCTTATATAGGAAGAAGTGCTGCACAAAGAAATTTAATAGTTGCAACAGGTCATGGTATGATGGGATTGAGTTTAGGACCGGCAACCGGACTTTTGGTTAGCCAGATTATCGCTGAACAACAAACTGAAATAAAAATTGATGCCTTTTTGGTAAGGTAAGCTTTAGCTAAGTGCAATTTATCGGTCTAACTATTCAATACTCAGGACATTCGAAATAAATTAAATTTATCTTATATGCGTTATACTCGAAATGAACGTCTTTAGAACGTTTAAATATTATCGATTATTAACCATATTTTAACCCAAAATGTATAATGTTTTGATTATTTGGTTAATATAATTACATTTATTATAGAATCAACCAACCAAAATATTATCATGAAGGTACTACCATTTACAATGCTCGTTCCTGATGACAAGAGTGTAATATCAGAACAAATAGAATTGCCTTTTTTTTATCAATACCTGCACAGGCATGATGAATGGCAGATTACCTATATTGAGCATGGGGAAGGCACATTAATTGCTGGTAATGACATGCATCCTTTCCAATCCGGAGATGTATTCCTGATTGGTGCAAAATTGCCACACCTATTCAAAAGTAATCCCGAATACTTTTCAAATACGAAAGAAAGAACAGTAAAAGCAAGTTCGATTTATTTCAATGCTAATGGTGTTTTAAATGCACTTTTCAATTTGCCCGAGATGAAACTTGCAAGTGCTTTTTTACAGAAGAACAAACATGGATTTAAAATTCCTGAACTTTATACCAAGGATATTATAAAAAAAATGTCCGATGTACACTATGCAACAGGGTCAGATTTACTTTTCAATTTTTTAAAACTAATTAACTGTTTGGTTGATTTGAATGAAAATTTGCTGCCGCTTTGTTCAGAAATGTATTCGTCAAATGTTACGGAGAATGAAGGTATGAGGTTAAGTAAAATCATTAATTTTATTACAGAAAACTACAATAGTCAAATTTCTCTTGAAGATGTTGCAAACGCTGCTTTTATGACTCCACAAGCATTTTGCAGGTATTTTAAAAAGCATACCGGACATACATTTGTATCTTTTTTAAATGAAGTAAGGATAAATGATGCCTGCAAAAGCCTCATTTCGGGGCGGAAAGCGGATTGTATTTCCGGAGTTGCCTATAAAGCAGGTTTCAATAGCATAACTAATTTTAACCGGGTTTTCAAAAGTATTATTGGACAGTCGCCGAGAGCTTACATCGACACATATAATCATGTAAGCAAAGTGAATTCTACTACCACGATATAAGTTATTCCTTTACGGCTTCTGAGATGCCTTAATCCACAATCAATCCTTCTCATCAATCGGTTTAGAATAGCTCATGGCTCAGTTACTATCAAATGTAATTGAAGAAATAAATTTCTCAGCCGTCAATAAACGATTTTATCCATTAATTCTAACAAAGGGTGGGTAGAAAGCTTGCTTTGAGTTCAAATACCCCCCCTTTAAATATGAATTTCCCCCCCAAGCAATTATACGGAATTGCGGTACTTTGATTAACCAAATATAAAAAGTTGATAGCCTTCAAATTCAAGCCCGATTTTGCTCCTGCATTAATTTTATTGCTGTGCTTTTCAATTTTTAAAGCAGAACTTCTAAAAGCGCAGACAAGAAACGTTAGTACAATTTCTGAAAATGGTTGGGCAAATAATTCAGTCAATGCCGTTATCTTCCGCAAAAATTCCCTGGTTACCTACCAAAATTACCAGTATGCTGCTTATTACGATGTGGAACAGTTTGTAGTTTTAGCAAAACGAAAAACAGGCGGAAAAACCTGGCAAATTAGAAAAACGCAATATAGGGGTGATGCAACAGATGCACATAAATCAATCAGTATTATTGTAGATGGTTCTGGTTTTATTCACGTAGCCTGGGGACAGCACAATAACGGATTAAACTATGCAAAAGGAATTGCTGCGGGTTCGCTGCAACTTGGCGAAAAGCTGGCAATGGTTTCTGAAAAGGAAAACAAAGTCAGTTATCCTGAATTCTATAAGCTTCCGGCAGGAGATCTACTTTTCTTTTATCGCGATGGCGGTTCTGGCAACGGGAATTTGATGATTAACCGTTATTCGGTCAAAAGCAAATCATGGATGCGTGTACAGAGTGGACTGATTGATGGTGAAGGTAAACGCAATGCATATTGGCAGGTCGCTATAGATAAATCCGGCACACTTCATCTTTCATGGGTTTGGCGCGAAAGTCCTGATGTGGCCAGCAACCACGATCTTTGCTATGCAAAGTCTTTGGATGGTGGTTTAACATGGCAAACATCCTCAGGAGAAAAATATAATTTGCCAATAATTGAATCAAATGCGGAGTATGCTTTAAAAATTCCTCAAAAAAGTGAATTGATTAACCAGACGTCGATGTATGCAGACGCTAATGGAAATGTTTTTATCGCAAGTTACTGGAGCGATATTCATAACCCAATTCCTCAATATCGTATTGTTTTCAATGATGGGGATGGATGGAAGGTAAATACGCTTTCTTTTAGGAAGACTTCTTTTAGTTTAAGTGGTGGAGGTACCAAGAAAATTCCAATTTCGAGGCCACAAATTGTGGTCTGGCCTAATGGTAAATATTATGCTGCAGGCATTTTGTTCAGAGATGCTGAACGTGGCAGCAAGGCCTCAATTGCCATTAATCAAGACATCACAGCAAATGCCTGGCGCGTCGAAGATTTAACAAATGAAAGCGTAGGAGATTGGGAGCCCAGTTATGATACGGAACTTTGGAAGGATAAAAATATCCTCAACCTTTATTTACAAAATGTTACACAAGTTGATGGGGAGGGAAAATCTGAATCGAAACCTACAGCGGTTAAAGTTTTACAATGGAAACCAAAATTTAAAAACTAGAATGAAACACCTGAAGTTAAAAAACCATTTTAATGCCACTATTCTTTTTTTGCTTTTAATGAGCCTGTTTCCCGGTAAATTATCTGCGCAATCAAATAGTACGATTGGAAGTAAAGAAGCCGGTTACCTATTTGTCTATTTCACTGGTGATGATAAAAAGGAAGAAGCCATCCACTTCGCGATAAGCAAGAACGGATATAGTTTTAATGCCTTAAATAATGATGAACCGGTAATTTCTTCCGAAAAAATTAGTTCAACGGGGGGCGTTCGCGACCCTCATATCCTGCGTGGCATTGATGGCAAATCTTTTTATATGGTGGTTACTGACATGGTTTCTGCAAAAGGATGGGACTCCAATCGGGCAATGGTATTGCTTAAATCGACTGACTTGGTTAACTGGACCTCATCCGTAGTCAATATTCAAAAGAGATTTCCAGGTAATGAAAATCTTTTACGCGTATGGGCACCTCAAACCATTTACGATAGTTCAAAGCAAAAATATATGGTTTATTGGTCTATGAAACACGGTAAAGACCCTGATAAAATTTACTATGCTTACGCAAATGCCGAGTTTACAGACTTAGAAACTGAACCAAAACAATTGTTTTTTAGTCCTACAAATGGTTCTTGTATTGATGGCGACATCATTTACCACAATGGAAAATACAATTTGTTTTTTAAAACTGAAGGGAACGGCAATGGCATCAAAAAAGCAGTTTCAGATAAGCTTACCGAGGGTTATAAGTTGGAAGACAAATATCTCCAACAAACTACCGATGCGGTTGAAGGTGCGGGCGTATTCAAATTAAACAATAGTGATGAATACATTCTGATGTACGATGTTTATATGAAAGGAAAATATCAGTTTACGCGCAGCAAAGATTTAGAAAATTTTAAGGTGGTTGACGAGGATGTTTCTATGGATTTCCATCCGAGACATGGAACTGTTTTGCCCCTCAATCAAATGGAAATAGAACAATTAGTATCCAAGTGGTATAATGCTGAATCTGTTCTTAAATCGACCCAGTCGAAGTATATTAAGAAGAATAACATCGTTTTAGACAGCGTAAATAAAAAACTTTTCATTCCTGTTGATTATGGCACAAATTTAAGAAATTTCGATGCCGCGTTTCCCTATTATCCTGGTGTGGCTATTTCACCAGCAGGCAAGCTTGATTTCTCCAAAGGGTCTAAAAAATTAACCATTACAATCGCTGTGAAACCAGCAGTTACCTACAACGTTAATGTAGAAGTAAATAGTAACCCGGTTTTAAAAGGCTACTATGCCGATCCTGAAATATTGTATTCTAATAAAACAAAAAAATATTACCTGTATCCAACCAGCGATGGTTTTACAGGCTGGAGCGGTTCCTATTTTAAAACTTTTTCGTCACCAGATTTAGTGAATTGGAAAGATGAGGGTATTATACTGGATTTGATTAAAGATGTGACCTGGGGCAAAAGAAATGCCTGGGCCCCCACAATCGCAGAAAAAAAAGTTAACGGACAATATAAATATTTCTATTATTACACTGCTGCCCAGAAAGTTGGCGTCGCAATAGCAGATAAGCCTGAAGGCCCATTTAAAGATAGCGGCAAAGCACTTATAGCAACAAGACCTTTGGGAATTAAAGGTGGTCAGGAAATTGACCCTGATGTTTTTACCGACCCAAAAAATGGAAAAAGTTATTTGTATTGGGGTAACGGTTATATGGCTGTTGCAACTTTAAATACAGATATGGTTTCGATTGATACAAATTCGATAAAGGTTATTACACCTAATAGAGATTTTAGAGAGGGAACTGAAGTGTTTTATCGTAAAGGAAAATATTATTTTTTGTGGTCGGAAGATGATACGCGCAGTGAAAATTATCGGGTTCGATATGGTACTTCTGATTCGCCAACGGGAAAAATATCCGTCCCTGAAAACAACCTCATTCTTTCGAAAGATACTCAAAATGGTATTTATGGAACCGGACACAACAGCGTTATTCAAATTCCTGGAAAAGATGAATGGTATATTGTTTACCATCGTTTTACCCGGCCAAAAGGCATCGCTATGGGTGATGCTGCCGGATATAATCGTGAAGTATGTATCGATAGGATGGAATTTGATGCCGATGGAAATATCAAAAAAGTAAGACCAACCCTTACCGGAATTAAACCTGTTAAATAATGATGAAAAAAAGTATTTTCAATTTACTCATGCTGCTCCTTTTGGCAGTAAATTTAAAGGCACAAAATTTACCTTTAAGAAAAGAGGTGCTTGGCATCATAAATAAAGCAAACTCGTATTGGCAGACAAATAACAAAGCCGAAGTCCGGTCTTTCTGGGATAATGCGGCTTATCATACCGGGAACATGGAGGTTGTAGCGCTAACGAAAAATGAAACTTACCGTAAATATTCAGAGGATTGGGCTGTTTATAATCAATGGATGGGGGCAAAATCAACCGATAAAACTCAGTGGAAGTATAAATATGGGGAAACCGATGAACATGTTCTCTTCGGCGATTGGCAAATCTGCTTTCAAACTTATATTGATTTGTACCATTTAAAACCTGAAGCATATAAAATTGCCAGGGCAAAAGAGGTTATGGAGTATGAAATGAGCACCACACAAAATGATTACTGGTGGTGGGCAGATGGTTTGTACATGGTAATGCCTGTGATGACAAAGCTGTACAAAACAACAGGGAATCATCAATACCTGGATAAACTCTATGAATATTTCACTTATGCGAACAGCATTATGTACGATAGTGAATCAAAACTTTACTATCGTGATGCTAAATATGTTTACCCTAAACATAAAAGTACAAATGGTAAAAAAGATTTTTGGGCAAGGGGCGATGGATGGGTTTTTGCTGGATTAGCAAAAGTACTGAAAGACCTGCCGAAAAACGATAAGCACAGAAAAGAGTACATTGCTAAATACAAAGGCATGGCCGAAGCGATTTTAAAAAGTCAGCAGGAGGAAGGTTACTGGACACGCAGCATGCTCGATGCCAACCATGCGCCTGGTCGTGAAACCAGTGGAACGGCTTTTTTTACTTATGGCTTGCTGTGGGGAATCAATAATGGTTACTTAAATAAGAAAACCTATTTTCCCGCTGCGCTGAAAGCCTGGAACTATTTAACTCAAAACGCCCTGCAAGAAAGTGGTAAGGTGGGTTATGTTCAGCCAATTGGAGAAAAAGCAATTCCCGGACAAATTGTTGATGCAAATTCAACTGCAAATTTTGGCGTAGGCGCTTTTCTCTTGGCCAACTGTGAAATGTACAGATTTTTAAAAAACTAACCAAACAACCTATATGAAAACCCTAACTAAAAAGCTGTTCCTAAACTTTATTGCAATTGCCTTTATTGCTGCACCAGCCTTTGGTCAAAAGAAAAAAGCAGGCAAGCAAACAGCTGTTTTAACGGAAAGACAATTCTGGCTTCAGCAGATGGACAAAATGGTGAAACCTGTTTTATATAATTTAGCAAAAGACAGCTTAAAAATCAATATGCCTAAGGTCACATCCATTCATGTTGATAATAAGGAGCACAGAATTAAAGTACAATATGTAGAGGTTTTAGGAAGGGTTTTAAGTGGGATTGCACCCTGGTTACAACTTGAAGGCGGCGAGGCAGCCGAAGTCGCTTTAAGAAAGCAATATAGAGCCTGGGCAATTCTGGGTTTGAAAAATTCATTGGACTCCAATGCAAAAGATTTCATGAATTACGATATCGGAGGACAACAGCTCGTGGATGCATCCTATGTTGCCCTGGCATTTATCCGTGCGCCATGGCTATGGGAAAATCTCGATAAAAAGAATCAGGAGTTAATGATGAAATCCATCATTACCACCCGAAAATTTAAGCCGGTATTTTCAAACTGGTTGTTGTTTTCCGCTATGAATGAAGCCTTTTTAGCCAAATTTGGTTACAGCTGGGATCCAATGCGTGTTGATTATGCCTTACAACAAATGGAGCAATGGTATGTTGGCGACGGCATGTATAAAGATGGTAGTACATATGCTTTTGATTATTATAATAGTTATGTTATTCACCCATATTTGGCTACAATCTCGAATGTAATTGGAAGCAAAGTAAGAGATTACAACACGATGTTCGAAAAGATTAAAAAGCGTAATGAACGCTATGCAATTATTCAGGAGCGTTTAATTAATACAGACGGGACTTATCCGGCAACGGGCCGCTCAATTGTTTATCGTGGTGGCGCTTTTCACCATTTGGCAGACATGGCCTTTAGAAAAGTTTTACCTAAACAATTAAGTCCGGAGCAGGTACGTTGTGCTTTAACAGCGGTTATCAGGAAAACTTTGGAAAGCCCGACAACTTATAATAATGGCTGGCTAACCATTGGCTTATATGGTTCACAACCCGATCTTGGCGACTTCTATAATAACCAGGGCAGTCCATACATTTGCAGCAATATTTTCCTGCCTTTGGGCTTGCCATCAACTGATGCGTTTTGGGCAAATCCGGCGGCTAAATGGAGCTCACAAAAGATTTGGGCAGGAGAAGACTTTCCGAATGACCACAGTGCGGATTTAAGATAACGGTTTAAAAAAAATAAAAGCAATGGATAAGGCTGTCTCTTATTCCGAAAAATAAACGTAGTTTTTACGTTTAAAAATTATTATCCTTTTCTTAAAACGCTTAAAAACGCATTTTTATAATAATTAGTTAGAATTTACCCCCTATTAATTACCATATTACCGCTCACGGCGAAAGCCTATTTGTAGTTAATTTGTTTCAACCAAATGTAAAATTTATGAAGATCGACATCGGAGCTTAAGTTAGCCGCTAATGCGCAAATAAATTTTTTGAAGAAAAAAGTTTTCAGAAAAAAATATTAAACAATCAATCACCAAATAAATAACTAACCAAATAATCATTATGCTAAAAAATTTACTTTCACCAATTAGGTGTATGCTAGCCTTACTCGCAATATTTCTGATGGCAGAAATAAACCCGATAAGCGCATTAGCTCAAACGGGAAGCACGGATGTTTCCGGTACCGTTCTCGATGCCAAAGGATTACCGATTCCAGGTGCAACAATCAAAAACCAAAATACGGCTAAGGTTGCTATTTCTGATGGAAATGGCCGTTACAGAATAGCAGCCACAAAAGGCGAAACGCTTGTTTATACATTTATTGGCTATACTTCGAAGTCCGTTGTGCTTGGTAATGATACCCAGGTAAATGTAAACCTCGCTGAAGAATCTGATAAAACACTTAACGATGTTGTTGTTATTGGTTATGGTACTCAAAAGCGTTCGGATGTTACAGGTTCGGTAGTTTCGGTACCAAAAGCCAGGTTATCTCAATTACCGGTTACTAACGTTTTACAATCTATCGAAGGTGCCGTTGCGGGCGTAAATGTTACCACAACTTCATCAGTTCCGGGTAGCCAGCCAAATGCCTTAATCAGGGGCCAGAATTCAATTACTGCCGGCAGTGGTCCTTATGTAGTTGTAGATGGTGTGCCATTAAGTAAAACAGGAGGTTCTTTAAATGACATCAATCCAAACGATATTGCATCTGTAGAAATTTTAAAAGATGCGAGTGCTACGGCAATTTATGGTACAAATGGATCAAATGGCGTTATCTTGATTACAACAAAAAGGGGTACGGCAGGGAAGCCGGTAATCCGCTACAGCGGGTATGCAGGTATTGATAATTTAGCGCACATCCTTGAACCAAGAAGCGGCGCAGAATATGTTCAAAAATATGCTGACTTTCTTAAACAAACTGGTCAAGTACAGCAGAGACCTGTCCCGAATATCGGTGAGCTTCCTGCATATAACGCGGGCACAACAACCGACTGGGTTAAAGAAGCAACGCAACAAGGCGTAATTCAGGATCATAACGTTGGTATTTCTGGTGGTTCTCAAGATGTTAAATATTTTATTTCCGGCGATTACCTTAAACAAAAAGGCGTAATTAGGGGATATGATTTTAAACGAATTGGTTTACGTTCCAACTTAGATGTTAATGTAACGAGTTTCTTAACCGTTGGTACTTCACTGTTTTTAACCAGTAACAACTACGATGGTGGCAGAGCAAACTTATTGTTCGCAACAGCAATGAGCCCTTATGGTCAGCAGTATAATGCAAACGGAACTTATGCAATTTACCCGATGAGTCCGGAGCAGTTATACACAAACCCCTTGTTAGGTTTAACTACAACGCAAATAAGCAGAACAACAAATATCAACGGAAACGGATATGCAGAAGTAAAATTTCCAGGCGCCTTAACGGGTTTAAAGTTTCGTTTAAATGCAGGTTATACCTACTTTCCTGAGCGGAGAGGAAGTTATATTGGCCGCTTAGCCAATGATTTGAATGGTACTGCTAGTAGTTTCAATGCATCTACAAACAGTTATACTATTGAAAATATCTTAACTTATTCTAAAGATATTAAAAAACACCATTTCGATTTTACGGCTTTATACAGTGCGCAGGAACGTAAATACAATTCCACTACAGCGGGTGCAGTTGGTTTTGTTAACGATGAACTAGGCCTTGATAATATTGGTGCAGGTGCAACGCAAACAAGTGGTTCATTCCGCGATAGATATGGATTAAACTCACAAATGGGACGTTTATTCTATTCATACGACAGTAAATACTTGTTTACTTTAACGGCACGTAGAGACGGTTCTTCGGTATTTGGCGCAAATACAACCAAATATGGTGTTTTTCCTTCTGCTGCAATTGGCTGGAACATCATTAACGAAGATTTTATGAAAAATTCTAAAGTCTTCAATAATTTAAAGTTGAGGTTATCCTACGGTAAAACCGGTAATGAGGCAGTTGGCGTTTACAACACCATTACCACAGATGGTTCTGTACGCTACCCATTTAATGGCATAAGCACAATTGGTGTAGTTCCAAACAACTTAGGTAATATTTCGTTACAATGGGAAACGACAAAAACAGCCAATATTGGTTTAGACTTCGGAATTCTCAATAACAGAATCAGTGGTACAGTAGAAGCTTATCAAAATAAAACGAGTGGTTTATTGTTAAACAGAAGCTTACCTATTATTACTGGATATTCGAGAGTTTTAGAAAATATCGGTAAAACAACAAACAAAGGCTTAGAAGTAACCTTAAACACTCAAAATTTCACTGGTAAAGATTTCCGTTGGGAAACTGCTATCGTTTTTGCAACTAACAAGAACAAAATCACCGATTTATATGGTGATGGCAAAAATGATTTAGGAAACAGGTGGTTTTTAGGAAAACCAATCAGAGTAATTTACGATTATCAAATGACCGGCGTTTGGCAAACCGGAGAAGATGTTTCTAAACAAGATCCAACGGCAAGACCAGGTAGTTTGAAATTTGCTGACTTGAATGGTGACGGTAGAATTACAGCAGATGACAGAACCATTTTAGGACAAATTGATCCAAAATGGACCGGTGGTTTAACTAATACCTTCCATTACAAAAACATTAACCTGAGTATTTTTATTCAAACTGCACAAGGCATGACTAAAAACAACCAGGATTTAACTTATGGTGATGAAACAGGTAGGAGAAATACGCCTGCAGAGATTGGTTATTGGACAGCGGAAAACATGAGTCAGACAAGGCCTGCATTATCTTATAATAACACGCTGGGCTATGGCTACGCTTCTGATGCAAGTTACACGAGAATCAAGGATGTTACTTTAAGTTATGTCTTCAGTCAGACTTTATTAGATAAACTTCACCTTGGCGGCTTAACGGTTTACGCGAGTGGCCGTAACCTGTACACCTTTACCAATTGGATAGGTTGGGATCCTGAAAATAATTATTCTTCCAGAGGCTCGGGTGATTGGACAAATAATTATCCTTTAACAAGAACTTTCGTATTGGGTTTAAATGTTTCATTACGTTAATTTATAATCATCATGAAAAAATATATAACCATAATTGCATCATTATCAGTGCTATTTGTTGCATTTTCATCGTGCAAGAAAGCATTTTTAGATGAGAAACCGTTTTCATCATATACGCCATTAACGCTTACAGATTCACTTGGATTTGAAGCATCGTTAATTGGATTGTATAATCATACAAGTACATTGTTTACCTGGTCTGAACAACAGGGCTGGCCAAGTGTTTGGCAGGTTGGTACCGATGTTGCAAACGCAACGAACAATCAGCAGGGTGTAGAAATTCCTTACTATAACTATGCTACGCTAACACCTACAGACAACGGTGCTGCCCGTACCTGGAACAGAAACTATGTAATGATAAATTTAACTAACATTATTGTAGATGGAATTGAGAATCCGAGTGTTACGACTATTAGCGCAAGGGGTAAAAATTTAGTAAATGCGGAAGCTAAATTTTTCAGGGCTTATGCTTACAACAACTTAGCAACTTTGTTTGGCGGAGTGCCGTTAATAACCCATGCACTGACCGGTCCAAAAACAGACTTTGTGAGGGCTCCAATAGCGGATGTAAACAACTTCATTGTCTCTGATTTGCAATATGCAGTAACAAATTTGCCGGATATTGAAGCGGTTAAAACGAATTCTAAAGGTAAGATGTATGCCAGAGCTAATAAATTTATGGCGATGCAATTGCTTGCTGAGGTCTACCTTCGCATTGGTAAGCCAGATTTAGCCGAACAACAAGCTCAGGCAATCATCAGCAGCGGCAAATTCAGCTTAATTAAAAACCGTTATGGTGTTAAAACCAGTCAGGCTGGAGATTATTATTCTGATATGTTCCAATATGGAAATCAAAGAAGAGCGCAAGGTAATACTGAGGCCATCTGGGTATTAGAACAGGAAAATCCAGCTAGTGTGGTTGGCGGAATTAGTGACAGTCCTCAACAAAGAAGGGTGTTTGGTGCTGCTTATTACAACATTGCTGGTATGGCGCTAGCCGATTCATTAGGTGGTCGTTCAATCGGCAGATTGCGGTTAAGCAACTGGGTTCTTTATGGTTTATATAAAGGAAACGACATCCGCAATTCGCAATACAACATTCGCAGAAGATATTATTATAATGACCCAAATCCAACTTATGCGGCCAGATTTGGTAAGCAAGTTCCTTTTACAGGTCCGGATACGTTAATTAACATATGCCCAAGTACAACCAAATGGGGCGCTTTCGATCCAAACGATACTTTTGGCTATGCAATGATTAAGGATTTTATCCTGATGCGCCTGGGAGAAACTTATTTGCTACTTGCTGAAGCACAGGTTGCCCAAGGTAAAACTGCCGAAGCTGCGACTACAATTAATGTATTGCGGACCAGAGCAAATGCAGCTCAGGTGACCGCTGCTGATATGACAAAAGATTTTATTCTTGATGAAAGGGCCAGGGAATTAATCGGTGAAGAAAACAGAAGAATGACTTTAATGAGAACCGGAACTTTAGTAGAACGCGCACTTCGGTTAAATTCAAATGATGCATCTAAACCGATTACCGGCTTAACATCAAAAGCATTGTTATTGCCAATTCCACTAAATGAAATACAGTTGAATAAAGATGCTGTATTAACTCAAAATCCTGGTTATTAAATGATATTTTGGTTAGTTTTTCGGGTCGTCTTCGGATGACCCGATCAATTTACACATTTGATATACTCAGGTTCCATTTACCACTTCGTTATCATCCGTTTTATGCATAATCGTTTACCCTTATTCCTTTGGTTTATTTTTTGTAGTTTGTTAAACAGCAATCTGGTTTTTTCTCAGAAAACCTACCAGAATTTTACACCCGGCAAAATTTGGAAAGATAATAATGGTGTCCACATCAATGCACATGGAGGCGGCATTGTTTATGTTCAAGGCCTGTATTATTGGTTTGGAGAACATAAAATTGAAGGTGAAAAAGGAAATACTGCCCAGGTTGGTGTTCATTGCTATTCATCAAAAGATTTATACAACTGGAAAGATGAGGGTATTGCACTTAAAGTTTCTAGTGATTTAAGAAATGATATTGCAAAGGGCTGTATTTTGGAGCGACCAAAAGTTATTTACAATAAGAAAACGAGAAAATTTGTAATGTGGTTTCACCTGGAGCTTCTAGGCAAAGGTTACGAAGCTGCCCGCGCAGGTGTTGCCACGGCAGATAAAGCAACCGGACCCTATTCGTTCATTAAAAGTTATCGTCCTAACGCTGGGAAATTGCCGTTTTACGCAGCGCTAACCCCCGAAAATGAAAAAGTTAATTGTGATAAACCTGCAAATAAAAGTGATGGTTTCTTCTGTCGCGATTTACCTGGCGGACAAATGGCCAGAGATATGACGGTTTTTGTTGATGATAATGGTAAAGCCTACCACGTATTTTCATCAGAAGAGAACTATACTTTACATTTAGCAGAACTAACGCCTGATTATTTGGGCCATACTGGAAAATTCATCCGAATTTATGTTGGCCAGCAAACGGAAGCGCCAGCTTTATTTAAAAAAAATGGAATTTACTATATGGTAGGTTCTGGTTGTACGGGCTGGGCTCCAAATCCCGCGAGGTGGTTTAAAGCAAAATCAATTTTCGGTCCATGGGAATATATGGGTAACCCATGTGTAGGGCCGGGTTCAGAAAAAACATTTGGCGGTCAAAGTACGCATGTGCTTCCTGCGCCGGGGAAAAAGAATGCGTTCATTTTTATGGCAGATAAATGGGAACCAAAAAATGCAATCGACGGACGTTATTTATGGTTGCCAATTCAGTTTGAGGAAAATAAATTAAAAATCGAATGGTCAGACAGGTGGAATCTGAGCGTCTTTAAGTAAAAGAAAGAAAAACTAAATTTCATAAGCAGCACGATAACTTGCGTGAATAAAAGCTTAAAACGTTCTCCTTGCAATAAATAAGGTGTCAATTAATCCAATTTAGAATGAAAAGCAAAATTCTTTTTCTACTGCCATTTTACGCTTTGTTAAACGCTAGTTCGCTATCAGCACAGCAATATTCAAAAGAAGGATATAATCTGGTTTGGTCGGATGAGTTTGAGAAAGATGGAATACCTGATGCAAAGAACTGGACTTATGAGAAAGGTTTTGTGAGAAATGAGGAGTTGCAATGGTATCAGCCGGAAAATGCATTTTGCAGGAATGGCTTGCTTGTTATTGAAGCACGTAAAGAAATGAAGCCGAATCCGTTGTACGAAGAAGGCAGTAATAATTGGCGCAAAAAGCCTAAAAACATTGAATATACGTCGGCTTGTTTAATTACTAAGGGCCTACAAAGTTTTCAATATGGTCGTTTTGAAATGAGAGGAAGAATAAATATCTCCTCAGGATTATGGCCGGCTTTCTGGACTTTAGGTGAGAATGGAAGATGGCCAGGCAATGGAGAAATCGATATTATGGAATATTATCGTGGTAAAATACTCGCAAATATTGCCTCGCTTGGTGCTAATAATAAACCGAAATGGTTTAGCAATACCAAATCAACAGAAGAATTGGGCGGAACGAAATGGGCATCAAAGTTTCATATCTGGCGTATGGATTGGGATAGTGAAGCCATAAGTTTATATGTAGATGATGTACTGCTGAACAAAACTTCGTTAGATAAATTAAAAAATGAAGATGGGAGCAGCGTAAATCCCTTCAGGCAAAAACACTACATCCTTTTAAATTTGGCAATGGGTGGCCTAAATGGTGGAGAATTAAATGACACCAAATTTCCAAACCGAATGGAAGTAGACTATGTCAGGGTATATCAAAAATAATAAAAACACACATGGTAAGAATAGCATTTAAAATGAAGCTGTTTTCCGGTTACGAACAGGAATATGAGAAACGACATAAAGAAATCTGGCCTGAACTGGCGGCATTGCTCAGTGAGACGGGCATAACGGATTATTCGATCTTCCATGATAAGAACACAAACGATTTATTTGCCGTTTTAAAAATTGCAAATCCTGAACTTATTAAGAAATTACCTGAACAACCCATTATGCAAAAATGGTGGGCGTTTATGGGCGATATAATGGAGAGCAATCCGGACAATTCGCCTGTTTCGTTACCTCTTAAAGAAGTTTTTTATTTGGCTTAATTGCTGAAAATTGAGTGACTACCATTCCATTAATAACTTTCCTTCCTTTTACAAACTTAAAATTTAGGTATTACTTTATACATCTAAGCACCCAAAGGAATAACCATGCCTAAATTGTAAGGATTAAGTCGGCACGGGGCTAAATTTTTTGCTGGAAATCTTCCATTTAATCGTGATCCCCTGATTATCCTGCATCGTTATTTATATCATTTCTGCAAACATTCGCAATGGGCAATCGACAAATCCAATTCCATTAGTTTCTTCTTAAATCAGCTGCACAAAATTTTATATGGTAAAACCATATTTCAATTCATCTGTTAATTAGAATTATAATCGAATAAACAAAAATTGACTTTTTGAATCTAATCTTTGTATTTATTTTTTATTCTTCTGTTTTAAACCAGTCAGCTTACCATTAACATTTTCTTAAAATAAAACGACTTGATAACAACTGAAAAAAACCCTCAAAGGCGAAATCCAACGTTGCCCAAATTTTTGCTGATCGTATTATTGACCGTCTTGCTATGCGCAGAAGGCTTATTTGCTTACCGATTACATGTGCTTTCCGGCCAGCAGGAACGAATAAAAGAAGATTACTCCAATATTAATAACATTACTTTCGGTTTGTTTTCAGTTGGTCAGTGGCACGATAAAGTAGCGGGTATTGTCAACCATCAGGTCCGCAACTTTACCATGACGCCCAAACAAAAAAAGGAATTGCAAACAGAGGTTGAGCAGATTATACTCGCTTTGATTGATAAGGCCGAAGCGATGGTTAATAAACCTAAAAAAACGCTCGACGGTAAAATCAAAAAGTTCGTGATTAATAATTTTGTGAATACCGATAAGATTAAGGCTCAGGTTCCGGCTTTTGCAAAAACCATCATTGCGCAGGTAGATAATCCTGCCAATAAAAAAAAGATGAGTAAAATGGCAATGAGCAAATTTGTCCAATTGGAAAATACCGGTGCTATAGATAGCACTTTAACCATCAACGAAGCTGCTACTACAAATATGCTTAAAAAGTACAAGGTGTCATCAGTTGATGAATTGAATAACAAATTTAACACCTCATTGGCAGATATCCGAAAGGCAACTTATGGATATTGTTTCGGGATGCTAAGCTGCATTGTTGTGGTTTTGTCCCTTTGGTGGTTATTTAGAAAAAGGGTTGAGTTGCATAGCACTTTATTTATTATGTCATTACTTTTTGCCTTCATTTTGCTTGCAGTTGGATTAACTGCTTCCATGATAGAGGTTGATGCCAGAATTAAGTCACTTGACTTTGTTCTGCTTGGCGAGCATGTTGTATTTAAAGACCAGGTATTGTTTTTTCAAAGCAAAAGCATCATAGATGTAGTTAGGGTTCTAATCGGGCAATCCGGCATAGATTCCATATTGGTTGGTGTCTTGATTCTTATTTTCAGCGTTCTTTTTCCGGTTATGAAGTTGAGCTCTACAGGCATTCATCTGCTGGGAAGACGTAAACTGGCCGAAAATAAATTTATTAAATACTTTGCTTTTCAATCTGGCAAATGGAGTATGGCAGATGTAATCGTAATAGCCATACTAATGGTTTATATAGGCTTAAATGGTTTGCTGGAAAGCCAGCTTAAAAATTTAAACATCAGAAGTGATTTGTTAACAATCATTACAACGAATAATACAGCACTTCAACCTGGCTACATTATATTTATCAGTTTTGTTTTGTATGGATTAACGCTTTCGACAATATTGAAATTTATCACGCCTTACGACGCTCATTAACAATAATATATTTCATACAACAGTAATCAATTCAGCATTGAAACAAAACCAACAATACACCGATAAAAGAAAAATAAGCTTTGCAAATATTTTGCTGGTTGTTGGCTTAAGCATCTTACTTTTCGGAGAAGCTTATTTTGCCCACCGCTTGCATATTTTGTCTGCTGAGCAGGAACAGATAAAAGAAGATTACAGCGTGGCAAATAACATTACCTTTGGTATTTTTTCTGTAGATCAATGGCGGGATAAACTATCAGCAGTGGTCAGCCGACAAGTTAAGGGGTTCAGCATGACCAAAAAACAGAAGGTGGAATTGCAGGAGCAAATTCAAAAACAACTTGATGGATTAATTGATAAAACAGTTTCTCAATTTAATAAACCGCAGAAATCATTAGGTGGAAAGCTTAAGAAGCTAGCATTTAATAGTTTTGTAGATGAGGATGAGCTGCACGCCATGGTTCCGGCCTTTGCCAAAACCATCATTACCAGAATCAACAGCCCTGCAAGTACAAAAAGGCTAAAGCGGATTGCAAATAGTAAAATTGATCAGCTCGAGGCAGAAACATATGATGGTACATCTGAGGCGTTTAGTGCTGTTAAACGTCATATGTCTTCTAAATACCATGTTTCCAACGCAGTTGAATTTGAAAAATCGATAAGCAAACATTTGAACGATATACGCATACAGACGTATAATTACGCCTATGCAATGCTAGGTTGCGTATTATTTGCACTTTGCCTGTGGTTTTTGATGAGGAAACAAATTCATTTTCAAACAACACTTTTTATTATGTCTATCTTGTTTGCACTGGTGCTCCTTGCGTCGGGTATAACGACCACAATTATTGAAGTAGATGCCCGCATACAAACATTGAATTTTAAGTTGCTTGGAGAAAACATTGTTTTTTCAAACCAGGTATTATTTTTTCAAAGCAAAAGTATTTTGGGTATCGTTGAAACCTTGTTAGGGCAATCTAAGCCGGATGCGATTGTGGTGGGTGCGCTAATAATGCTTTTTGTTGTTATTCTTCCAGTATTGCGCCTCCTTGGAAAAGGCATTCATGTATGGGGGAATGATAAATTAGCAGAGAATAAGGTCGTTCGTTATTTAGCCTTTGAATGCGGCAAATGGGATATGTCTGATGTAATGGTTGTAGGTATTGGCATGACTTATATTGGTCTTAACGGTATTTTAAAAAGCCAGCTTTCCAACTTAAATATGGATACCGAAGTACTGAAAACGACAACCCAAAACAACAGTTCACTCCAACCGGGATTCATAATTTTTGTTGGCTATGTGGTGTTTGCAATGTTGCTTTCTTATATCCTGAAACGAAATACCCACCCAAATGAAAAAGAACCTGATGTGTTGGATGAAGAAAATTTACCTGCTTAGTTTTAATTTGAAAAATGGCAATAAACCTTAATTTACCTTATTTAATGAAAATGACCAAATCGTGCATAGAAACGATGGACAGTTTAATACGATGAAACAAAGGTTTTATGTGTTTTAAATATAAAAGGAAAATTAAAATCAAACATTTATGAAAATTTTTTTCTTAACTAAAATTTTTCTTTGTTATTTCCTCGCCACTTTTGCGCAGGTTCCGAAGCAAACCACTGATAATTTGAATAAATACAGAAAAGTTCATAAAAACTCTTTTTTGTATTTACATCATGATAAGAGTACCTATACCAACAATGAAAAGATCTGGTTTAGCGCTTATCTTTTTAAAACGCCAAATCCTTTAAATGACCATAAATTATTAAATGTCTCATTAGTAAACGAAAGTACAAAAGGAGTTGTTCTCTCAGAAAAATTTTTCGTTAAAGATGGTCTCAGTTCCGGCTTTCTGCTGCTGCCTGATTCGATAGCGCCAGGAAAATACCAGTTACTTGCAAATACCAATGTGCTTGATCACAGCCGTAAGCCAATAGCAGTGTTTTCCTCAGCAGTCAAAGTTCTGAACATAAGTCAACAAACGTTTACCAGCAATTTTACCCTTATTGATTCAGCCTTTAAAAACGGCGTAATCCGGGCAAAGATTGACATCAGTGGCCTCGATCCCAATAGGAAAACAAACATCGTTATTACCCAACAACCCGGCACGAAGCATTCTAAAGCAGTCATCATGAAGGGAAAGCAGGCTTTATTGACAATTAGTCGAGATGAATTATCAGAAAATCCTTCAATAATAAAAGTTCGGGTAGATATTGACGGGGAAATTCATTATCATGAAGCTAAATTACCAAGTAATAGCAGTAATGACATTGATGTAAAATTTTATCCTGAGGGTGGAAGTCTTGTAACCGGGCTTAAATCTCGTGTAGGTTTTGAAACAAAAACTTCAGATGGCCGGCCCATATCATTAAAGGGGGTTTTGATGAAAAATGATCAACCTGTATCCGAAGTATCTACAAACAGTCTTGGGATGGGAACATTTTCGATTCAACCAGAAGTCGATGAAAAGTATACATTGAGCCTGAATCCGGGGACCCTTATTAAAAGGGAAGTTAAAATACAGCTTCCGGAACATTCAGCTGGCCCGAAAATGGTCATTCACTTAGAAAAGTCGGTTGTCAACGACAGTTTAAAGTTCTCAATTGCATCAATTGAAGAAAAAGCAATATTAATTATGCTTCACAACCTGGATGGCGAATACATTCTTCTAAGATCTCAACTAAGAAAGTCTCCTAAGATATTCAACCTGCCACTGAATACCCTTTCAAAAGGGGTAACGAAGCTAACGATAATGGATGAGTCAGCCAATCCTTTAATCGAGAGGCTGTTTTTTGCTCACTATGATCAACATTTTCTTGTTCCAAAAGTCGCAGCTTTTAAGGAGGCTTACAATAAGGGTGATTCTGTTAAAATGAAAATACAACTCAAAGATCCGGATGGAAAGCCGTCCGGGGGGATTATTTCTGTTTCTGTAGCACAAAGCAACAGGGTTAGTGCAACTATGACAGATATCGAAAACTATTATTACCTGAATAGTTGTATAGCAGATCTTCCCATTAGTAATTCAATGGACGGACTGGCTGATGTAGATTATCTGGAGGATGTTCTTTTGATCAAAGGCTGGGTAAACTTCACAAAGCGTTCAAATGCATCTATGGCAGATTCTTCATCGTGGAATGCTTTACAGTTTGAAAAAGGTTTGATTACCAGTAAGAACAAGCCATTGAAGAAGCCTTTAAGCCTGGTTTCATTCGGAGGAATCAAACCTTCCATATTTACGACCAACGAAGCAGGTGAATTTAATATTCAAGATTCAGATTTGATGGTGGAACAGAATAAGAAAATATTTTTCATGGTCGATGGAAATAAAGATAATTATAACATCAGAATAGAAGATCCACTTTTAACTGTAGCTACAGCTCTCGCAAAACAAAGCAAGCCAACTATCTTCGAGAACCTTTCCAACGAGGAGGAGCGCAAGATGCTAAAAAGCCTGCACAATGTAATCGTCTTGAAAGATGTCCAAATCACCTCGAGACAAAGTAATATAGGTGCATACGGCGAAAAAGGTGCAAATGCCTGTGGAGATTATGTCGATAGCAACCATGATTATTTGAATTACGAAAAAACTCCGCTTGAACGACAACGTAAGCCAATTGTTGGTCGTCTTTACCTAAAGCGGACAGACCTGGAAGGAGCATGGTTTAGGGTAGACCAGGTAATGTATACGGGGTGCCTTACGGAGCAGGAGCGCAAATCGATAGCTATAAAAGGTATAAATAGTGGAAAAGAGTATTATATGGCAGTACCAGCAGATGATAGCCCTGCCTACCAGTCTACTCTTTATTGGCAGTCGGGGCTTGTAGTTGGTTCTTCAGGAGAACTAGAGCTAAGTTTCAAAGCAGGAGATATTAGTGATAAGTTTCTAATTATGGCACAGGGAATAAGCAGCAAAGGCATCGTGAATGCTAAAAGTTCTTTTGAGATTAAATGATTATTCAGAGGGAAGGAACAGCAATGTGTTAATTAGTATATTTGATTAACAATTAGTTATATACAAAAAAAGGAACAAACAGCTTAAAACTGATTGTTCCTTGAAGTGCTCCCGACGAGATTCGAACTCATATCGATGGTACCGGAAACCATAATTCTATCCATTGAACTACGGGAGCATTAAGGTTGCAAATATAGAAAATCAAAATCTTTTTCCTCATAATACATAAGCTATTTTAATAGTAAATTCAATATGCCTGAATATCATTTTAATAAGCAAATCAATTTTACTCAAATAAGAAGCAAATCGAATTTTTTTAGCTAAAAAAATCGTTATAAAACATTGAAATTGGATTTTTATAAAATAAAAATGCACCTTTGCGAACCGTTTATAAAGATCAAGGCATGTAACAACAATTAACTGTTTATGGAAGAATTGGTTGTAGAAGAGATTCAGGAACTTCTTGAAAAAGAGAATGACAAAGCATTAAAGCTTTATCTTGATGAGCTGAATATTTCCGATGTTGAACAGCTGATCGATGAACTTCCACAATATGCAGCTAAATTTATCGAAACGATTTCCCTCAACAGAGCCGTAAATGTATTTCGGATTCTTGATTTTCCTACACAAGAACGCATTATCAAGAAACTTTCCGGCAATAAGTTAAATCAAATAATTAAAGACTTGCCCCCTGATGACCGGACTGCGCTTTTTAGCGAGCTGAAAGGCGATGTAGTTAAAAAAATGATTACGCTATTGCCGCCTGAGGAGCGTAAAGAGTCATTAGCGCTTTTAGGCTACAAAGAGGATAGTATTGGGCGTTTGATGACGCCCGATTACATTGCTGTAAAACCAGAATGGTCTATTTCAAGGGTATTATCGCACATCAGGCGATATGGCAAAAACTCGGAAACTATTGATGTTGTATACGTTATAGATAAAGATGGTGTTTTACTCGACGACATAAGAATTCGCGAGGTTTTGCTGGCTGATCCGGAGGCCATTATTGGTGAACTTACAGATAGACGTTTCATTGCATTAAAGGCAAATGATCCACAGGAAGATGCAATTAATATCTTCAGGATGAATAACCGTGTCGCATTACCTGTTGTTGATGAAAGTAATATCCTTTTAGGTATTGTTACAGTCGATGATATTCTATGGATCGCCAATGAAGAATACACCGAGGATATGCATAAAATTGGTGGTACAGAGGCTCTGGATGAACCTTATTTAGATACTTCAATTTTCAATCTGGTAAAAAAGCGCGTTGGCTGGCTAGCCATTTTAATGATAGGGGAAATGCTCACCGCAACTGCAATGGGTTTTTTTGAGGGGCAGATCCATAAAGCAACTGTTTTAGCGCTTTTCATTCCGCTAATCATCTCTTGTGGAGGAAATAGTGGTTCACAAGCCTCAACATTGATTATTCAGGCAATGGCTCTGGGTGAAGTAACCATTAAAGATTGGTGGTTGGTGATGAGACGGGAAATTACATCGGGATTTTTGCTCGGCCTTTGTTTAGGTATAATTGGTTTCCTTCGGATTCTGGTCTGGCATGTCGCAGCACCTAGCGTGTATGGCGAACATTGGATTTTAATTGCCGCTACAATAAGTGTTTCATTAGTTTTTGTGGTTCTATGGGGTTCTTTAAGCGGTTCGATGTTGCCGGTTTTACTCAAAAAATTGGGTGCGGACCCCGCCACATCTTCCGCACCTTTTGTTGCCACGCTGGTTGATGTAACCGGATTGATTATCTATTTCAGCTTTGCTGTATTATTTTTAAAAGGCGTTTTACTTTAAGTTTTATTTATGCAAAAGATTACCACATTATTTACGGATATCGGCGGGGTTTTACTAACTAACGGATGGGACAGGCATGCAAGGGGTGAAGCTGCGGTATTATTCAATCTCGATTCGATAGATTTGGAAGAACGCCATCATCTGACTTTCGATACATATGAAGTTGGAAAACTTACCCTTGATGAATATTTAGAGCGAATTGTTTTTTTTGAAGAACGTTCTTTTTCTTATGGTGATTTCAAGGATTTTATGTTTAAAAAGTCATTGCCCTACAACGATATGATTGGATTAGTCTGTGATTTGAAGAAAAAATATAATCTTAAAGTGGCGGTAATCAGTAATGAAGGTCGGGAGTTAAATCAGTATCGCATCAATACCTTTAAGCTAAATGAATTCGTAGATTTCTTTGTCTCATCGAGTTTTGTTCATTTCCGTAAACCGGATGCAGATATATTTAAAGTAGCTATCGACATTTCACAGAGTGATGTGGCAACAAGCTTATACATTGACGACAGAATGTTATTTGTACAGGTTGCAGAAGATTGTGGGCTAAAAGGTATTCACCACACAAGTTACGAGGACACTAGGAAACAGTTAGCCGCTTTTGGATTGGAAGTCTAGAGACTGGGTTTAAATGAATCTCTTACATTAATAACATTTCGCCGAACCTTAAGATTAGAGCTATGTGCCACAGCAGCAAAGCATTAGCATTAAGGATTGCTTTGTCTATCGAGATTGTCAAATATGCGGTCAGATTCCTCAATTTCCGGGTATTCTGTATTTCCGTCGCTAAGGATTTTAGTGAATAATTTCAGAAAAAAAGCCACCATTTCTGGTAGCTTTCATATTCTTAAGCCTCTTTACAGCGTTTACACATTAAATCTGAAATGCATAATGTCGCCATCTTCAACAACATAAGTTTTTCCTTCAACGCCTAATTTACCAGCATCCTTACAGGCATTTTCTGAACCCAGTGACACAAAGTCGTTGTATTTAATAACTTCAGCACGAATAAATCCTTTTTCGAAATCAGTGTGGATTACACCAGCAGCTTGTGGGGCAGTAAAGCCTTTTGTAATTGTCCATGCTCTAACTTCCTGAACACCAGCAGTAAAGTATGTGTAAAGATTTAATAATTTATAAGCTGCACGAATTAATTTATTAACTCCGGATTCTGTTAAACCTAAATCAGCTAAAAACTCTTGGCGCTCTTCATAACTGTCCAGTTCTGCAATCTCTGATTCAATTTTCGCTGAAATGACTAATACCTCAGCATTTTCATCAGCAACATTAGCTTTCACTAAGTCAACATATTTATTTCCAGAAATTACTGATGCCTCATCAACATTACAAACATACATTACCGGTTTTTGGGTAAGCAATCCTAAATCTTCAATAAAATCAAAATCTTCCTGGGTTAAAGGCGCGGTGCGAATAGATTTTCCGCTTTCTAAATGGGATTTTACGACGGTCAAAATTTCATAAGTACGTTTGGCATCTTTATCACCACCGGTTTTAGCCATTTTTTCGACTTTCTGGATGCGTTTGTCAACTGTATCCAAATCTTTAAGCTGTAATTCGGTGTCTATAATTTCCCTGTCACGAATCGGGTCGACAGAACCATCAACATGGATTACATTTCCATCGTCAAAGCAACGCAAAACGTGGATTATAGCATTTGTTGCACGAATGTTTCCTAAAAACTGGTTGCCTAATCCTTCACCCTTTGATGCACCTTTTACTAATCCCGCGATATCGACAATCTCGATTGTGTTCGGCTGAACCTTATTAGGCTTAACCAATTCGGCAAGTTTTGTTAACCTATCGTCCGGCACGGTGATTACACCAACATTAGGCTCAATTGTACAGAAAGGAAAGTTTGCCGCCTGCGCCTTTGCATTCGATAAACAGTTAAAAAGTGTTGATTTTCCAACATTTGGTAAACCAACAATACCACATTGTAATGCCATTTATATTTAAATTTCGATTTACGATTTCACCTTTCACCTTTCACCTTTCACCTTTCACCTTTCACCTTTCACCTTTCACCTTTCACCTTTCACCTTTCACCTTTCACCTTTCACCTTTGGCAAAGATAAGCTTTTAATATGTTTATTTAAAGGTCGGAATTTGTTGCAGCTAGATATTTTATCTAAGTTTATCCAAAATTACAGATTACAAACATGGAAGACTTAGAACAAACACCCCAGGAAGTAAAACTAATCGTTACCGAAGAGATGAGAAGTTACATTTATGAGATTTCTAAATGGGCAAGGTTCTTATCAATAATTGGATTTATTTTATCTGCTTTTCTAATTATCGGATCTTTCGGCATAGGGGCGGCTTTAACAGCAAATCCGGCTATGGTTGCACAGTTAGGCCCGCTAGCAGGCGCAGGCGCTATTGGAGTAACCATCGTTTACCTCGTTTTAGCTTTGATGTATTTTTATCCAAGTTTATTGTTGTTCAGGTTTTCGAACAAGGGTAAACGAGGCGTGTTGTATGGGGATCAGGAAAGCTTAGACGATGCAATGATGAACATGAAATCTTTGTTTAAATTTTGGGGCATATTTACCATCGTAATCATGATTTGTTACTTCCTTTTTGTCTTGCTTTTTGCTGCAAGCATGGCAAGGGCATAATTACTTAAAATATTTTTGTATGCCTTCTGGTTGTTTCCATCCGAAATTTGGCTCGTAATAGCTCCATAACAAATTACTAAGTTTACGGATCATTGTCCAGCCTTCATTGCTATAATTCCATGAGGTATCTTTTTGATTTTTAGTGGTGATACAGAAAACATAGTCGCCATGAGGTGCGTTAACCAATAAAACTTCAGAACGGGCGGCATCAACAGCGCCAGATTTCGAAGCAACCTGAACCGTTGGTGGAATTTGTGAAAGGGCTTCAGTGTCCCAGAAAATACGAATCAGGTTTCGGTAAATTCTTTCTGAAGCGGCAGGATTAATCATTTTACCATCTCTGATGAGGGTTAATAGCGTGGCCATTTCTCTAGGCGTAGTCTGGCCCCAGCCATATTTCTTCTGATTATCCTTTCTTCCAGCGATGCGTGAGTTTACCCTTGTATCTTTTAAACCATTCTTAGCCATTACTTCGTTTATCGCCGTTCCTGTTCCTGCTAAAAGCTGCGCCCATAAGCTTGCTGTATTATCACTTGTTGTAATCATTAACATTAAAACTTTATTCAAAGCGATTTTTTCACTATCCTTAAACGAGCCCAAAATATCTTCGCCAGCATATAATAAGCTGTCGCAGTACATCAATTCTGAATGATAATCTAATTCACCTTTCTCAATTTTACTAAATATACCGCAGGTTATAGGCACTTTAATCATACTGGCCGTAGGAAATATTGTATCGGCATTTACCGATGCAGTTTTACCTGTTTTTAGGTTTTTAACGTAAATTCCAACATCGCCATTAAACCCTTTAACCAATTCATTTAATTTTAATTGAAGTTTTTTATCAATTTTTTCTTGAGCGTAAGAAGAGATAAAAACAATAATGATTAGCAATGTAGATAGGACTTTTTTCATTTCGAAAGGATTAGAAGAATTTAAACATAAAAAAAGTCCCGATGGGAATCGGGACTTAGATTGAAATTATAATTTACTTAAAAAGAAAAATCATCATTTGTTTTTGCACTGTGCTCTCCGTTTTCAGAGTATTCATAACGCTTTTCAACAACATCCTGGTGCGTTTTGATGTATTCAACAGTTTCTGTTAAGCCTTCTGCAAATTTTTCAAAATCTTCTTTGTACAGAAAGATTTTGTGTTTTACAAACACACCGTCTTCTAATCTTTTCTTGCTCTCGGTAACTGTTAAGTAATAATCACCCGAACGAGTGGCCTTCACATCGAAAAAATAAGTTCTCTTACCTGCTCTTACTTTCTTTGAAAAAACTTCTTCTCTCTCTTTATTGTCGAATTCTCCCATGGTTGGTATTGATGTTGGTTTTTGGTTTCGGTAAATATAAAGCAAATATTTAAAGTTCAAAATAGAATTAACACATTTTAAATACTTCCACGCTCTTCTTCTAAAAGTTGATTGTTATAAAGTTCGGTGTAGCTCCCATTTAAACTAATTAGTTCATTATGTGTACCTTGTTCGATGAGTTCTCCATTATCCAGTACCAAAATTTTATCTGCATTTTTAATGGTCGAAATTCTGTGCGCAATTAAAATACTGGTCTTTCCGTTCATAATTTTACCAAGATTTTTGAGGATTTCTTCCTCTGTTTTAGTATCAACGGCAGAAAGACAATCGTCAAATATCAAAATTCGTGGCGATTTAATTAAGGCTCGGGCTATGGAAACCCGTTGTTTTTGCCCGCCAGAAAGTGTAATTCCCCGCTCACCCAGCATGGTTTCAAATTTTTCTTCGAAATCAACAATATTCCCATAAACTGATGCATTTTTTGCGGCTTCGTAAACCTCTTCATCTGTTACAGCATCTAAACCGAAAGCAATATTATTCTTAATTGTATCTGAAAAAAGAAAAACTTCCTGTGGAACAAATCCAATCTGGCCACGATAGTTCTTAAGATTAAAAGACTTAATGTTATCCCTATCTACTTTAATTGAGCCCTGTTCTACATCATACATCCGCATAATGAGGTTGGCTAAAGTAGATTTTCCAGAACCTGTTTTACCGATAATGGCTACAAATTCACCGTGATTGATTTCAAAGCTGACATTTTTAAGGGCCATTATTCCTGTATCAGGGTAGGTAAAACTCACATTATCAAATCTGATGTTGCCCTCCAGAACTTTTTTATCTTTATTTTCCGATTGAATATCTGCAGGAATATCTAAAAATTCATTAATTCTCTTTTGTGAAGCAGCAGCACGCTGGATGAGTGATGTAACCCAGCCGAGCATGGTAACCGGAAAAGTCAACTGGTTTATATAAATGATGAATTCTGCGATATTCCCGGCAGTAATGCTTCCGTTCATTACCTGGATACCTCCAATGTAAATTGTTAAAATTGTACTCAATCCTATTAACAACAACATGGTTGGGTAAAAAAGGGCAGAAACCCTTACCAGGCTCATCGAATCCCTTTTATATTCATTGCTCTGTATTTCAAACGTATTTCGGGTATAATCTTCGCGAACGTAGGATTTTATAATTCTAATACCTGAAAAACGTTCCTGAACAAAACTCGAAAGATCTGATAATCGCTCCTGAATTTTTCCGCTCTTTTTAAATATTAAGGTATTTACATAATATATAATGATAACCAGAAAGGGTAGTGGTAGAAGGCAGTAAATGGCAAGTTTAGAATTTACATCAAACATTGACCAGATAATAAGTACAGATAAAACGAACGTGTTTATAGTATACATGATTGCCGGACCAACATACATTCGAACCCGGTTTACATCTTCAGTTGCCCGGTTCATCAAATCACCTGTATTGTTTCTGCGGTAGAACCCCAGGCTTAATTTCTGGTAGTGCTGGTAGATATCGTTCTTCATGTCAAATTCAATATGCCTTGACATTAAAATAATGGTTTGCCTCATGAAGAATAAGAACAAGCCGCGTAATATATATAACAGGATAACAAGTAATCCAAAATAAAGCAAGCTGTTGCTGAAAATATCATAGATAATTTGCTTTCGGCTAAATCCGTCGAAAAGGCTGTAAATCTCTATGTTTTCGGTAATTAAATCAAAAGCATAACCGATAACCTGCGCTGGAATAACACCGAAAATATTTGAAATTACAACGAAAATACTTCCAGGAATAATCCACCATTTATATTTAAGAAAGTATTTATTTAAGCGACTCAGGTGTTTCATAGCATACAAACTTAGCCAAAGCGCAACAAATTTTGTTATAGTTTGGTTAAAATCATGTAATAATGGTTTTTTATTTTAATTTTGCAGCAGCTTAGCCGAACGTTCATTATGCCAGCAAATTCTTTCGCAGATTCATCCATTTTAGAGCAACTAAGTGTTCACGGACATAAAAAGCTGGTTTTCTGTAATGATGCAGATTCAGGTTTAAAAGCAATTATTGCCATTCACGATACTACATTAGGCCCTGCTTTGGGTGGTACACGTATGTGGAGTTATTCTACAGAAGGTGAAGCTCTGGAAGATGCTTTGCGTTTATCAAGGGGAATGACTTATAAATCTGCAATTACCGGCTTAAATCTGGGTGGAGGAAAAGGTGTAATTATCGGCGATTCCAGAAAGGATAAGACAGAATCCCTGATGCGCAGCTATGGCAGGTTTATTAAAAACCTGAATGGTGAGTTTATAACCGCTGAAGAAATGGGTACAAACACGCGTGATATGGAATATATTCGAATGGAGACCAGTTACGTTACAGGTGTTCCCGAATCGATTGGTGGTGCAGGAAATCCTGCTCGTTTTACTGCACAAGGTGTTTATTTAGGGATTAAAGCGAGTGTTAAGGAAGTTTTCGGCACAGATATGCTTGCTGGCAGAACTGTTGTTGTTCAGGGGATTGGCAATGTTGGCGAACACCTGGTTGCTTTGCTCAGAAAGGAAAATGCAGAAGTTCTGATCAGCGATATTAATCAGGAGCAGTTAACTTATGTTGCCCGTAAGTATAAGGCAAAGCCTATCGACGCGGAAAAGATTTTTGGTGTGGATGCGGATGTATATGCGCCATGCGCTATGGGCGCTACGGTTAATAGTAAAACCATCGATCGTATGAAATTTGCAATAATTGCGGGTTCAGCGAATAATCAGCTTAAAGACGAAGTTTTGGATAGCGAGTTGCTGATGAAAAAAGGAATTCTTTTTGCACCGGATTACTTAATTAATGCAGGCGGTTTAATTTCATGTTATTCAGAATTAACAGGCTTCGGAAAAAAACGTACCGTGCAACTTACAGAACATATCTACGACGCAACAAGAAATGTAATTAAATTAAGTAAAGCAGAAGAAATACCTACTAACATAGCAGCGAACCGTATCGCTGAAAAACGTATTGCAGATATTAAAAAGATAAAATCAACATATTAAATAATTTATTAACCGGTTTATAAACCACACTCGTTCTTACATTCATGTTAAATAGAAGGCACTTAAGAATTAAAGCTTTGCAAAACATTTTTGCTTGGCACATGGCAGACAAGAAAGACATTAAAGGCGACCTCAAAACTTTAATGCAAAGTATCGATAGTGTATACGAAATGTACATATGGATGCTCTCTCTAATGGTAGAAGTTACCGAATTTACTGCCAACGACGCCGCAGAACGTGCAAACAAGTACATTAAAACTGCAGACGACATCAATCCGAATATGAAATTGCTGCATAACAAATTCAGTGTTTTAATGCAACAAAATCCGGAATATGTATCGGCAATTAAGAAATATAAGGTAGACTGGGGTTTCGATCCTGAAATACGTAAAACAGTTTATAGTTCTTTAAAGGCATCTAAAGAATATGCCGAATACCTCGCAGATCCGAATGAAAGTTTAGAGTCGTCAAAAGATATTATTAAATACATCTTCAGAAAAATTATCTTGAAAAATCAGGCCATTATTCAGGTTTTTGAAGAAAAATTCATAAACTGGCAGGTCGATCATGAAGTGATGAAAGGCATGGTGGCTAAAACTTTGAAGAACTTTTCTTCGGATGATCCATTTAAAAATAAGCTTACCGAAATTAGTGCAGATTGGGTAGAAGACAGCAAATTCGTTCAGGATTTATTTGTTTATACGTTGCAAAACGATGCAAAATATCAGGAAATGATTGCCGACAGAACGAAAAACTGGGAATCGGAGCGCATTGCTTTAATGGATACGATTCTGATGAAAATGGCCATTTGCGAACTTTTGAATTTTCCATCTATTCCGGTAAAAGTGACCATTAACGAATATTTAGAGTTATCAAAAGATTACAGTACGCCGAAAAGTAATTCGTTTATTAACGGTATTTTAGACAAAATTTTAGGCGACCTGAAGAAAACCAATACAATTAAGAAAATTGGTCGCGGATTAATTGAAGAGTAAAATGAAAAGCGTATTTATAATTGCAATCGCTGTACTATCGTTTACAGCTTGCCGAAATGCAAACAATAGTGCTCCTGAAACTTCGACGGTTTCTGTTGGAAATACAGCTTCAAAAGTCGCACCTACTGATGCGGCGGTTGTTACTTTCGAAAGAGATATTTATGATTTTGAAAAAATTGAACAGGGTGAAAAAGTTCAGCACGAATTTAAATTCAGAAATACGGGTAAGAGTCCTTTGATTATTTCAAACGCAACTGCGACTTGTGGTTGTACAGTTCCGGAAATACCAAAAGAGCCAATTTTGCCAGGTAAAGAGGGAGTTATCAAGGTGGTATTCAACAGCGAGGGTAAATTGGGTATGCAGGATAAAGTGGTTACGGTAACCTCAAATGCAAATCCGAATACGGGTACAGTTCACCTGGTAGGTGAGGTACTCGAGAAAAAATAAATCGATTGATAATTGATTATCAATTAATTAATGATAACTAATTCAAAACAAATAAATAAAAATGATATCAACAGTAATCTTACAAGCAGCAGGCGGTGGTATGTTGGGAACAATCGTACCTATGGTATTAATCATGGTTGTTTTCTATTTTTTTATGATTCGTCCGCAGGTTAAAAAAGCAAAAGACCATAAAAAATTAGTTGCTGAACTTGGCATTGGCGACAAAATTGTGACTACAGCGGGTATTCACGGTAAAATTGTTGGTGCAAATGACACAACTTTTCTGATAGAAACTGAAGGTGGGGGTAAGATCAGATTCGATAAATCTGCAATTTCCCTGGATGCGACAAAAGCATCAACAACTCCGCCCAAAGCATAATCAAATTCAAGGAATGTATTAAAGAGCAGTCTCGAATGTTTTCGAGACTGTTTTTGTTTTACTACATTTGATTAAATGACATTTTATTTTAATTATGCCCTTTGTTAAATTAACAAAAATAGAGAGACGGCGTGTACTCAGTTTATTGGCTTGTTTATTATTGGCTATAGCTTCGTGGTTTTTTATGGCCTTGAGCAATAAATATGTGTATACGGCTAAAACTGTTTTAATATATAAAAATTTTCCACAGTGGCGCGCATTTCATCCTTTACAATCAGATACGGTTGATTTGCAGGTCGAAGGAACGGGGTGGCAATTGCTTTTTGCGAGACTAAGGATTAACCCGCAATCCATTTCGGTAAGTTTAAATCAATTGAATACAAAGGAATTTGTTGTTTTTTCCGATCAGTTATACAATATAAACAAACAATTAGAAAGTACACAAAAAGTTATCTCCGTAAAACCAGATACGCTTTATTTTGATTTCACTAAACGAACAGTCAAAAAAGTTCCCGTAAAGTTAAATCAAAAAATAGATTTTGTTAAGCAATATGGCGTGGCTAGTGAGATAAAACTGAATCCTAAATATGTTATGGTTACCGGGCCGAAAGAGGAGCTGGATAAAATTACTACCTTGCCTACTGAGACTTTAAAGCTGGATAAAGTTCAGAATACGACCACTGTTCGCGTTAATATGCAACACAGCATGCATAAAAATGTAAGTATACTACCCTCAGCAATTGAAGTTAAATTGCCTGTGGATGAATTTACAGAGAAGACACTGGAAATCCCATTGAAGATAATAAACAACCGGCACTATAGTAACATTCGGTTATATCCCAAAAAAGTAAAAGTTACCTTTTTGGTGGCCTTAAGTTATTTTCAGCAGGTTAATGAGGACTTCATTACAGCTACGGTTGATGCAGAGGAGTGGTCGGTTTTGCATCATAATAGATTTACGATAAAGCTAACCGAGTTTCCGGATTATTGTAGACTGGTTAAAATAAGTCCGTCCAAAGTTGATTTTGTAGTTGAAAACTGATGTATAAAGTAGGCATAACAGGCGGGATAGGAAGTGGCAAAACCACGATTTGCAAGGTTTTCGAGGTTTTAGGCATACCTGTTTTTTATGCTGATACTGTGGCCAAGCAAATCATGGCTAAAGATGAACAGCTAGTTGAGGGTATAAAATCAACTTTTGGTAAGGAAAGTTATTTCGGAAATGGACAACTCAATAATAAGTACATTGCAGGCATTGTTTTTAGTAATGAAGCTGAACTCGAAAAATTGAATGCTTTGGTACATCCTGCGGTTTTCAGAGCCTTTGATTCATGGGAAGAGCAGGTTGATGCGAGTGTTCCATATACACTAAAAGAAGCTGCTTTACTATTCGAAAGTGGTTCTTATAGAATGTGCAATACCAATATCCTGGTCACTGCCCCAATCGATATTAAAATAAATCGTGTAATGCAACGCGATATGGTTACAGCAGAACAAGTTAAAGCCAGAATGGACAAGCAGATGAGTGATGGGGATAAAGCTAAGTTGGCCGATCATTTTATCATAAACGACGAGGCGCATTCTATCATTGAAAAAGTTTTAGATTTGCATAAACACTTTTTGAAAGTGTCTGCTAATTCGCAGATTTGAGAATAATCTTAAATATTTTTAACAGATATGCTTAGCGAACTAAAATCCTGCGTTATCCTTGAATCCCACAAATCCTGGTCATGATATTAGACGATTTTATTAAGATAACTCCGACAGGATTATATTGTGTTTACGGCGATTTTTATCTCGACCCCCAACAACCTGTAAAGGAAGCAGTGGTTTCTCATGCGCATGGCGACCATGCAATCGGTGGAAGCCAAAATGTTTATTGTACTGCGGCAACAGAAACTTTCATGAAACATCGTTACCGCAAGTTTGCGGCGGTAGATTTTCATACCAAAAAATACCACGAAACTTTTAAGATTAAAGAGGTCGCAATTACTTTCTATTCTGCAGGCCATATTTTAGGTTCGGCACAGGTTTTAATGGAGTATCAGGGTACAAGATACTTGTATACCGGCGACTATAAAATCGAACCTGATGCCACTTGCGAGGCTTTCGAATTTGTTAAGGCCGATGTTTTGATTACGGAAAGTACGTTTGCAAATCCTGAAACTAAGCATCCCTCTCCAATCGATGAAATAAAAAAACTAAATGAAACCAATGCAAACATCATGCTTGGCGCTTATGCATTAGGGAAAAGTCAGCGTATTATTCAATTGTTAAATGAGTACTGCCCGACAAAGAATGTAATGGTTCATCACAGCATTATTCCATTTGTTAAAATTTATGAAAATTATGGGATTAAAGTCGGTGATTACAAAATGTACGATAGAAAAGTGATGAAGAATAATCGGGAGCACCAGGTGTATATTGTTCCGCCAATGGTTTTTCATAGTTATCATAAAGCAATCAATGTCGTTAGGGCTTTTGCATCAGGCTGGAAAAACCTACAACAGCAGAATGGCATATCGCTTTACATTTCAGATCATGTAGATTGGGGTGCCATATTACAAACTATAGAGCAGGTTGATCCAAAACAGGTTTGGACGCTACATGGAGATGGGAAACAACTTAAAGAATATTTTGCAGGTAAGTTGGAGATTAAGATAATGAATTAAAAAATCATTGAATGAGTGAATAATTTAATGATAAGACCGTTCACCCAATCAAAATTTAATTACTGATAATATGAAAGAGTGGCTAGACTTTTATTTTAATGAAGAAGGATTGATGGTTTTTACCGAAACCTATCATTTAAAGCGAGGCTATTGTTGTAAAAATAAATGTAAACATTGCCCATGGGGTTATGGCATAAAGAAAGTGAAGAAATGACGCTGCTGTATTTCGTTTTTTTTTCGAGGTTTAAAAACGAATATATTTATATATATCAGCTAACGAAATCTCGAAACCCATTGATACAAACTTTAAAGTACCTCCGATTTCTTTGTATTCAATAAGCTCCCAATGTTGTTTGCCATTCAGATAGAAAGCTTCAACTGAAACAGATTCAGAATCTATTAGGATAAATTCCTTTAGCGTGCGGATGTCTCGATAAAGTTTGAATTTACCGCCTCTATCGTAATTTTTGGTAGACGGCGATAGAATTTCGATAATAATTGTTGGCTCTAAAATGGAATCCTTATCATCAGTAGAATGCTTAATTCCGTTGCAATACACAGAAATATCAGGATAAGTAAAGAGCGTATTTTCTGGTATGTTCATTCTCATATCGCTTCCAAAAGGAATACATTTTGAACCTGCGAGCTTAACCGAGAGAAATCCAAACAAACTGGAGAAAATCAGATTATGATTTGTACTTGAACCAGACATCGAAAATATTTCACCTTGAAAATACTCATGCTTTTCATGTGACGCTTTTTCCATTTCAAGGTATTCTGCAACAGAAAAATGCTTTTTTTGATAGGATACCACAGGTTCATTTACAATTTCATCCATATATAAATTTACAGATGTTTTTCGTAAAGATTAAATATATAAACGATTAAACGTTTAAAACGGATATTACATTAATTGTTTGAAATGATTAATTGCTGAACTGGTTAAATCGGATGACTGCAAATCAAAAACCATTAATTCAAAACGGGCATTGTTAACTGCCAACTGAACTAGTGACCTGCAAAAAAGCCAATTAATGCTACGCCGATTCCCAGTAATACAGCTATCATTTTGCGTGTATTAATTTTATGGTCTGCGCTGGATTCGAACAAAATTGTGGTAGAAATGTGTAAGAAGATACCAATAACAATGCCCATTATTTTATTGAAATAAGCGTCGATACCGCCAATACTTCCATTGCTTAGTCCGATACTCAAGTAAAAGCCAAGAGGTGCCATTATAGCGAATACGGCCAAATACATCAGGATGCTACCCCGTTTGAAATGATTTTGCATTAAGATACTCGCTAACGCAAATGCCGCAGGAATGTGGTGTAAAGAAATCCCAAATATCAATTCGTTATGTTGATCTTTTGCAAGTGGCATACCTTCTAAAAAAGCATGTAAACAAAGACTAATCATAATTCCGAATGGAAAAACTTGGCCATCCTGATGCTTGTGTATGTGTCCGTGTTCTACACCTTCCGAAAACTGCTCTAAAAATATTTGCAATAAGAAACCAATAAGAATAAAGATTCCGATTTCTTCTTTATCTGGTCCACTATACGCATCGGGAATGAGGTGTAAAACCGTAATGGCAAAAAGATATGCTCCACTGAAAGATAGTATCAGTTTCAGTAACTTCGATTTATCACTCTTAACCAAAAAAATGGCTGATCCGCCTAAAAAAGCGCAGAAAAAAAGTACGGCAAATTTCCAAGCTTCCATTAAAATTCAGGTTGTAATTTTTTAAATATTCTCGAACAGATAAAACCAATTAACGTTCCCAGCAGAGCACCGGTTATTACGTCAACAGGGTAATGTACGCCAACATAAACTTGAGCAAAACTTATAATCGCTGCCCAGAATATACCGATAGGCAGAATCGGTTTCCAGCGACTGTAAAACACACCGATTAAGAACACAGCGATGGCAAAATGATTTGTTGCATGTGCTGATGGGAAACTTAAGCCGCTTCCGCAGGGAACACGATGGATAATGTCATTTGCCAGGCTAAAGTCGTTGCAAGGTCTTACCCGGGCTACAAATGGCTTTATCAAGCGTGATGAAACGATATCGCCCAATGCAAATGTAAATAGGGCCATACCGATAATGTAATAGCCTTGTTTTTTATATTGTTTAATGCAAAAAATCACAATAAAAATGTAAAGCGGCGACCAGAAAAAACGGTTGCGCATTAAAGGCATCAGCCAATCTAAAAAGCCATTCGAAAGTCCGCAGTGGATTTTCAAAAACAACTCTACATCAAACTGCTGTATGCTTTCTATCATGCCTTTTTGCAGATTAAAATTAACCGGTCAGAATTTGATTCGTCGAAATCATCGAGTGAATAACTTCCAAAAGTTTTCTTGATAAGCATTCCGGCTTTAGTTAACATTCGCTCAAAATCTTCGAGATTAAAAGCCTGAACACGCTCTTCGAAATTGTATATCTTGCCCTTATCATCGAAATTTATCTTCTTAATGATCTTACAATCTACTACATTTTTAGTGATATTAAATGTAATTCCATCCAGTGATTTAGCCTCGCAATGATTTAAATTTCTAATAATTTTTTCAGTATTAAAATAGTCTACCACTAAAGTTCCATCGGCTTTTAAACACTTTCTAAATGTTTTCAGTGCGTTTATATGCTCTTTTTCAGTATCAAAATAGCCAAAACTGGTAAATAAATTTAAAGCCACATCGAAATAGTTGATGTAGAAAAGCCTGCGCATGTCGTGCACCAAAAAGTGTAGCTTGCTGTTTTCAAATTGTTTGGCGTATTTTATACTTTGCTCTGATAAGTCAATTCCGGTAATGTCAAAGCCTTTTTTGTTTAGGTAAATGGAATGCCTGCCTTTGCCACAAGCAATATCGAGCATTTTCGAATCGATTTCAGGATTAAGATAATTCGTTAAACTATCGATAAAAAATTCGGCTTCGGCATCGTTTCTTTGTTGGTAAAGAATATGATAATATGGCGAATTAAACCAATATTGAAACCACTTGCGCTGCATAAAAAGCCTTTATTGTTTTGGAAAGGTGCAAATATAGCGTTTTATAAATGTTACTGTAGTTTTTAGGTTCAGTTTTTGCAACATTATTGCATAAAATTTCTGATTATACAGTAGAGTGAAAATCTGTTTTTCCACAACCTCAGTTTCGCTATACCCAGCGAAGTGGAAACATGCAAGACGAGAAAAGAGCGGAGGTTTTGAAACGAGACGGGACTGCTTTAACCGATGTATCAGTGCAATACTTTTTCAAAAAAAGACAAATCAGTCACACGATTGGATAAAATCTGCAACAGAATTTCTATTAAATATATCGTATATATAGATATAAAAACAATGTAAATTAACAAGCTAAGGCGGCCTAAAATACCAGCTATCTTGTTTTTTTTATTATTTTTGAGCTTCAAATAAATACGCAAAGTGACTTTAATAAAATCGATTTCAGGAATACGTGGAACCATTGGGGGGCAAGCGGGAAATGGCTTAACGCCCATAGATATAGTGAAATTTACAGCTGCTTTTGGTAGCTGGGTGATACAAAAAACAGGAAACAAAAGAATCGTTTTAGGTCGCGACGCACGCATTTCGGGCGAAATGGTTAATAATTTGGTAATCGGAACCTTACAGGGTTTGGGTATTGAAGTTATTGATTTAGGTTTATCGACTACCCCAACTGTAGAAGTTGCAGTGCCAGATGAACAAGCTGGTGGCGGTATTATTTTAACGGCAAGCCACAACCCAAAGCAGTGGAATGCCTTGAAGTTATTAAATGCAAATGGTGAATTTATCAGCGATTTAGACGGTAAAGAGGTTTTAGATTTAGCCGAAAGCTCAAGTTTTGAGTTCGCTGAAGTAGATAAGTTAGGTAAGGTTATTAAAAATGATAGCTACCTTCAAAAACATATTGATAAAGTTTTAGCATTGCCCTTGGTTGATGTTGAAGCAATTAAAAAGGCCGATTTCAAAGTTGTTATCGACTGTGTAAACTCAACCGGAGGTATTTTTATTCCAGCTTTACTGAGGGCTTTAGGCGTAACCAGAGTTACGGAATTATATTGCGATCCAAATGGGCAGTTTCCTCATAACCCTGAACCACTTCCCGAAAATTTGACTGAAATTTCGAAAGAGGTTCAGAAACAAAATGCTGATTTAGGTATTGTGGTGGATCCTGATGTTGACCGTTTATGTTTCGTAAACGAAGATGGCAGCATGTTTGGCGAAGAGTATACACTTGTTGCTGTTGCAGATTATGTTTTGAAAAACACACCTGGCAAGACAGTTTCAAACCTTTCCTCCACACGTGCCTTACGCGATGTAACAGAGAAAGCTGGCTTTGAATACAACGCATCTGCAGTTGGCGAGGTAAACGTGGTTAACAAAATGAAAGAAACCAATGCCATTATCGGTGGCGAGGGTAATGGTGGAATTATCTATCCTGAATCGCATTATGGTAGAGATGCTTTGGTCGGAATCGCACTGTTTTTAACGCACCTGGCAAAGTTCGGTAAATCTATTTCTGTTTTACGAGGCAGCTATCCGCAATACCATATTTCAAAAAACAAAATTACCCTTACGCCAGAAATGGATATTGACAATTTATTAAAACAAGTAGAAGAAAAATATAAAAGTCAGCCATACAGTACGATAGATGGTTTAAAAATTGAGTTCGATAAAACATGGGTACATTTGCGTCGTTCTAACACCGAACCCATTATCCGTATTTACAGCGAGGCCGAAAATGAAACTGTGGCCGAAAGTTTAGCCAATAAAATCATTTCTGATATAAAAGAAATCCTTAAATTAAATTAGCATGAAGAGAGTTTATTTAGATAATGCAGCTACAACGCCCTTAGATAAGGAAGTAATTGCAGAAATGAAGAACGTGATGGAAAATTATTTCGGAAATCCATCGGCTATTCATGCGCTTGGCCGCGAGGTTAGAACTTTAGTTGAGAAAGCCCGTAAAACAGTTGCAAATCTTTTGGGGGCGTCCCCATCTGAAATATTTTTTACTTCCGGAGGTACTGAAGCAGATAATACAGCCATTCGTTGTGGCATCTCTGCTTACGGAATCAAGCATGCCATTACTTCTAAAATTGAGCACCATGCCGTTGAGCATACCTTAAATATGATGCTTAAAAATGGCGAAATTGATAAATTAAGTTTTGTTAATATCGATGAGAAAGGCAACGTTGATTATGCACATTTAGAGGACTTACTTCAAAATAACGAACGTACATTTGTATCGTTGATGCATGCAAACAATGAATTGGGCACATTAACAGACATGATTAAAGTTGGTGATATCTGCGAAAAATATAATGCAATTTATCATGCCGACACCGTTCAAACCATGGGCCATTATGTACATAATGTACGTGAATTGAAAGCACACTTTATTGTTTGCGCGGCACATAAGCTTCATGGTCCGAAGGGCATAGGTTTCTTGTATGTAAACAGTAATATTAAAATTCCACCGATGATTTATGGCGGCGCGCAAGAGCGTAACATGCGTGGTGGAACAGAAAATGTTTACGGAATTGTAGGCTTGGCTAAGGCATTGGAAATAGCCTATGCAGAAATGGAACAACATCAAAATCATATTCAAGGCTTAAAAGATTATTTAAAAGAAGCGCTAATTTCGGAGATTCCTGGTATTGCTTTCAATGGTGAAACCGACGCAGATAAAAGCCTCTACACCGTGTTGAACGTATCTTTTCCGGAGATGGATATGGCCGATATGTTATTATTTAATTTGGATATAAATGGCATATGTGCATCAGGTGGTAGTGCTTGTTCGTCGGGTTCGAACATCGGTTCCCATGTTTTAAATGGAATCAATGCTGATCCAAATCGTCCGTCAGTTCGTTTTTCTTTTAGCAAATACACCACGAAAGAAGAACTGGACTACGTTATAGAAAAAGTTAAAATGGTAGTTAAGCAAAACGCTTTAGCCTAAAGCATATTATTAACCAAATAGAAACAGTCCCGGAGCAATCTGGGATTTTTTTTGCTGGCATTTTTGGAAGCAATTTTATTGCATTCATCAAAGTTAATCATGCTTTCTGTTCCAACAAAAGCAGTGTATTCACAAGCTCGTAGAAATGCTGGTTAGCTCCAAAAGAAAGTGAGAAGGATGTCTTGCTGACACAATCTCTTGCATATCTTAATACAAAAAACATATAAAACTAGTATAGATGCAGTACAGAAGCCCGTCATCTTTAGTTTCTCAACGAGACCTTATCAAAATTCCTTCAGATTAAGGTTAAGCAAATTAAGACTTCAAATTTCTTTGAATAAGTTAAAAGCAATTGGCTGCATAAATGAGCTTCGTTAAGTTTAATTCATTTCCAAAACAAAATTGAAAACAATATGATTTTACACTTGTTCCCTTAAAACATCAAATTGAAAAACCATGGAAAATAATAAAGAAAAAGGTAAAGTCGTTGAGAACGAATTACTCGATAAAACCGCTGAGGATATCAAAGAAGATAGAACGCTTGATGAAAATAAATCATCGAAAATAAGCACAAACTTATTTAACAAAGAGAAAGACCGTAAAAACAATTCATTAGGCCCAGGTCATGAGCCAGGTACAACGCCAGGTTCGAGCATATAGGTAAATCCTAAATTACGATTAAAAATTATTAAATTTAAGCCACAGTTATATGCTGTGGCTTTTTAAGTTAGTCTAAAAATGGAAAGAAGAAATTTTATCAAAAATTCGGCATTGGCAATGGCTTTGCTATCAATTTATAAAACTGACGTTTTTGCCCAACAAGAAATATTAAGGGCATATAATTTTAAACCGTTAAGAAATAACGTCGGTATCTTTACCGAACAAGGTGGAACGATTGGCTGGTTAAATTCTTCGAATGGATTTGTTGTAGTCGATGCGCAATTTCCTGCATCAGCTCCTCATGTAATCGACGAATTGAAGAAACTTGGTGAAAAACCATTCAAATATTTAATTAACACCCATCATCATGGCGACCATACCGCAGGAAATATTGCCTTTAAAGGTTTGGCTGAAAAGGTGGTAGCACATCAAAATTCACTTATTAATCAGAAGAGAGGCGCAGAGAAAGCAAATAATTTGGATAAACAATTGATGCCTGATACCACTTTCGGAACCGGCTGGAAAGCACCTGTGGGTGATGAAAAGATAAGTGCTTATTATTATGGTTCTGGTCATACAAACGGAGATGCAGTTTACCATTTTGAGAATGCAAACATCGTTCATGTTGGCGATTTAGTTTTCAACCGCAGGTTTCCTTACATTGATAGAGAAAATGGTGCACACATCGGCAATTGGATTACTGCTTTAGATAAAATTCAAAATCAATTCGATAAAGACACCCTGTTTATTTGGGGGCATAGTTTGGACCCTGAGAAAGTAACGGGAACAAAAGCGGATGTAAAAGCTTATCAGGAATACCTAAAAAACCTTATGGCGTATGTTGGTGGCGAAATTAAGGCGGGAAAATCCAAAGAAGATATCCTAAAAGCTACTACAATTCCAAATGCACCAGAATGGCAGGGCGATGGTATTCAAAGAAGCTTAACCGCTGCATACGAAGAATTGAAGGGTATATAAGATTTTTACAATGGTTTATTATTTCTTTTCATCGATAGTACTATTGGCTTATTAGCCATTAGTTCATTGGGCATTAGTTCATTATTAATTGATTACTGATTCATTTGTCCTCAGTTTATCTTAAATCAATCTGCGGAACCTGCGGAAAAATTTGTCTAAATTTTTCTTCAATTTATAAACATTCTATATTTAAAATAAATCTAAACCGTTCCTCCAAACTCAATATATCATAAGCCTTATCTGTTATATTTGTGTTACACATAATCCAATATCAGATATGGATGATTTTTTAGCAGCCCGCTCCCAAATGGCCTTATCATTAGGCTTTCATATTATCTTCTCTTGCATTGGAATGGTGATGCCATTTTTCATGGCCGTTTCCCATTACAAATGGCTAAAAACAAATGATGAGGTTTACAAAAATTTAACCAAAGCCTGGAGTAAGGGTGTCGCTATTTTTTTTGCCACAGGAGCTGTCTCCGGTACCATGCTATCATTTGAACTGGGTTTGTTATGGCCAAAATTTATGGAACACGCGGGCCCGATTTTCGGGATGCCCTTTTCACTGGAGGGAACTGCATTTTTTATAGAGGCTATAGCACTGGGCTTTTTCCTTTATGGCTGGGATAAATTGAATAAATGGTTTCATTGGTTTACGGGAATGGTTGTTGGCGTAAGTGGACTAGCATCGGGCATTTTGGTTGTAGCCGCAAATGCATGGATGAACAGTCCGGCAGGCTTTGATTTTGTAAATGGAAAATACCTGAATATCGATCCAATTCAAGCGATGTTCAATAAAGCATGGTTTTCACAAGCATTGCACATGTGCCTGGCGGCATTCACGGCTACAGGATTTGCCGTAGCCGGCGTTCATGCACTCATGATTTTACGGAATCAAAATAAGGAATTTCATCTCAAAGCATTTAAAATAGCAGCTGTTTTTGCTTGCATAGGCGCATTACTTCAACCTTTAAGCGGTGATATCTCTGCTAAAGATGTTGCGAAAAGGCAGCCTGCAAAACTTGCCGCAATGGAAGCGTTGTACAAAACCGAAAAGCCCGCACCGCTTTTAATTGGTGGCATTGTAAATGAAAAAGATAAAACGGTGAAAGGCGCAATTAAAATTCCTGGCGCATTAAGTTTTCTTGCTCATGGCGATTTCAAAGCTGAAGTGCAGGGTTTGGATAAAATTCCTGAAAATGAACATCCTCCCGTTGCGATAACGCATTATGCTTTTCAAATTATGGTGGGAATAGGTACATTGCTGGCCCTGATTTCACTGATATATTTTGTCAACCTCATTAGGAAGAAACCGCTATTAGAGAAGCGCTGGTTGCTGAAATTGTTTGTTTTGGCGATACCCTTAGGTTATATTGCTTTAGAAGCAGGATGGTTAGTCACGGAGGTTGGTCGCCAGCCCTGGATCATTTATGGCATTATGCGAACTAAAGACGCTGTGACGCCAATGCCTGGAATTGCATACTCATTCTATATTTTCTCTGCTATTTATTTATCGCTTAGCTGCATTGTAACGTTTTTACTTTATCGCCAAATTAAAATGGTGCCTGTTCTTTACGACAAATCAAATCACGCTAGCAGCGATTAAATCGTAATGATCAATTGAGACATTTATTAAATCTGTGTAATCCTCCAATCAGTGTAATCATTTTCATATTATGGAATACGTTGTAATTGCTTTTTTATGTTTGGGTATTTTGCTTTACTTTTTATTGGGAGGAGCAGATTTTGGCGCAGGGATCATAGAGCTTTTTACCTCTACAAAAAATAGAAGCAGAACGCGGAAAACCATGTATCAAGCCATCGGCCCGGTTTGGGAGGCAAACCACATGTGGCTGATTATCGCAATCGTTATTCTCTTTGTGGGGTTTCCTCACATTTACACCACGATGTCTGTTTATCTGCACATTCCCTTATTGATTATGCTTATTGGCATCATCGCACGCGGAACAGCCTTTGTTTTCCGCCATTATGATGCGATTAAAGATGATATGCATTGGCTGTATAATCGAATCTTCAGGTACTCAAGTTTTATCACTCCACTTTTCTTAGGAATTATTGCGGGCAGTGTAATCTCTGGTCATATCGATACTGATGCAAATGACTTTGTTTCGGCTTACATTTACAGCTGGCTCAATTGGTTTTCTGTCGCGGTTGGACTTTTTACAGTTGCGCTTTGTGGTTTTCTTGCTGCGATTTATCTTATTGGAGAAACGGATAGCGAACAAGATAAACGCCGTTTCATCAAAAAAGCGGAATATATGAATATTGCAGCCGTTATATTCGGTGCCATGGTGTTCATAGCCGCACAATTTGATAAAATTCCACTTATTGATTGGGTTTTTAAAAATACAGTTGGCTTAACAGCAATCATTTTGGCTAGCTTATCGCTGATTTTGCTTTGGTATCTTTTAATTAAAGGCAAAACCAAAGTATTGAGAATTTTAGCAGGTTTTCAGGTAACCATGATTTTATTAGCCATCAGTTATGCACACTTCCCCAATTTCATCAGATTAAAAAATGGTGGCGCAATTTCCCTGTTTGAAACCCTTGGTCCGGAAAAGACCATTTATAGTTTAGGTTTAGCCTTGTTGTTAGGGAGCGTTTTAATACTTCCTTTTTTGGGCTATTTATTCTACAAATTCCAGAAAAAAGAAGAGTAGAATTCTTCTCGTCATTGAAAACTAAATTTTTCAATACGGCGTAGCAATCTATTTCATTAAACTATTTGAAAAGCAATGCAGTAACCCTTTGGCTCCCAAGTCCCGCTATCGTTTAAATCTTTTTTAACTGCTGCAGCTTACTAAAAATTCGTTACTATGATGGGAAACCAGTAAATAATCTTTTGAGTTAGAGCGACAAAAAGTCCCTACATTTTAGTGGGTTTATCCTTAAGACAATAGAACTGATGCATTATTATCTCATAAAAAAGAGCACTCATTTCTGAATGCTCTTTTTATCTGTCATTTAATTATAATCCGCCTTTTCGTGTTGCTTTTCTAGCCTCTGGCCAGGTAACCTGTTTTCCTGTGCGTTCGTTTACAGGTAGATCTGTTGCTTTCTCGTTAGACGTTTTCTCAGGGTCTTCGCAGGCCATGTAAACCATAATAGCTGCTAAAATCACATTACTGCGAATTTCATCGAAAACTAATTTATCATAACTATCGCGGTTGGTGTGCCAGGTATAAGTTCCGTAATCCCAGCTCGTAGAACTTAAAGAATACCCGAGAGCACCTGCGGCTACAAAAGATGCAAAATCTGAACCTCCTGCGCCTGGCATGCCAGGAAAGTTGGTCTTGATTTGATTTTTAATGGTATCCGGTACTGCCGCCAACCAACGGGTGATGTAGTCTTTAGATTTTGCAAAGCCTTGTCCGCCGATGTTCACCACTCTACCTGTTCCATTATCCTGGTTAAACAACGCTTGAAGGTTGCCTACAATTTCAGGATGGTCTTCTACAAAAGCCCTTGAACCATTTAAGCCTTGTTCTTCACTTCCCCAATGGCCAACTAAAATTGTGCGTTTCGGATTTGGATAAAATTTCTTTAATATTCGCATCGCTTCCATCATCAAAATTGTACCCGAACCGTTATCGGTTGCGCCACTTGCAGCATCCCATGAATCGAAGTGAGCCGAAAGCATTACATATTCTTTTGGTTTCTGCTTGCCTTTAATTTCTGCAATCGTGTTAAAAGTTGGTACTAGGCCTAATTCTTTAGACTCAGATTCAATTTTTAAGGTTGGTTTGTTACCGCTTATGGCTAAACGGTAAACCAGGCCATAATCTTCTACCGATAAATCTACTGTAGGAATTTTGGTCGTATTTGCCCCAAAAACTTTATCTACTCCAAATCCTTGAGACCAATTATTGATGATGATTCCCGCTGCGCCAGCATTTTCGATAGCTAAAGCCAGGTTCTTAGCATTTAAACCTGTTTTTGCGATTCCTGCAGCCCAGGCTTTTGCAGCATCTGCTTTCTCTTTTTTATATTTTTCGAACAAATCCTTCGTTGCAAATTCTTCCCAGTTTTTTTCTGGTCGGCCAGAAATCTGGTTCATAGATATCAAAACTAATTTACCTTTTACATTCGGCAACCATTTTTGAAACGAAACAGAATCTGTAATCGCCGGTAGAACAATGGCTTCTGCATTAATCGCTTTTCCGTTAGTCGAAGGACTCCAGGCCAATTGCGTACCCTCTAAAGTTCTTAACCGTGGACTAACTAAATCGATGTGTGTAACGCCGCGTTCCCAGCCACGCCATTCGCCCCATTTTTCATTCTTTGCAAAAATGCCCCAGTCGCTGTATTTTTTAACTGCCCAATCGTTGGCTTGTTTCATTTGTGGTGAACCTACTAGCCGCGGTCCAACAACATCTAAAAGCTCATGGGCGAGTTTTTCTAATTGGGAGTTTTCGTTTACCTCTTTGACGATGTTGTCGATTACTTTTTTGTCTTGTGCAAAGGCAAAAGAGGAAGTAAATAGGAGTAAGGTTGGAAATAGTAGTTTTTTATTCATTTCAGTTCGCTTAATTGATAGGCTAATTTAAGGAATAAGGAAATGGGAGAGGTGATGTTAATGGAAATGTTGCAAGGACGGTATTATCAAACAAAATATTTTAACCACCTAAGACATTTTTAGACAATCTAAGCAGAATTCAGCTTCTACTTTTCTTGGTATTCATAGCAATCGCTATAAAAAACTTTTCTTTACCTATCTTTTTAACGCTACAACTCCCCTCATTATTTCAAGGAGGGGCTGGGGCGATATCATTAACTTAAGAAAACACAAAAAATTTGTCATCCTGAGCCTGTCGAAGGACAAGTATTTTGTGTTTTTTTTCGATTAAATGGTCGTCGACAAGCTCAGACTGACAAAATAAAGCTTAAGTTAATGACATTGGGAGGCGGGGTGGTTTAAACTACCTTCCCCAAGAACTACAAAACCCGTATTATCTAAACCTGATTGACGCGGTAGCTAACGATTTTTTTCCAATCGGTACTACAAGCAAAAAGCAGGACTGAGATAACCGATGTTATTCAAGCCCTGCTTTTCTGAAAATTTTTATAAGTTTGCAACTCCCTCTCCTTTGGAGAGGGTTGGGGTGAGGCTTTAATTATTCATCATTTTAATAAAAGCGCCTAATTTTGCTTTCATGGCTCTTCTATCTACAATAAAATCAAGGAAACCGTGCTCTAAAACGAATTCAGAAGTCTGGAATCCTTTAGGCAAGTCTTTTTTAATGGTTTCTTTAATTACCCGCGGACCGGCAAAGCCGATTAATGCGCCTGGTTCTGCAATATTAATGTCGCCAAGCATTGCGTATGATGCAGTAACGCCACCAGTTGTAGGGTCGGTAAGCAGAGAGATGTATGGGATCTTTGCCTGGCTCAATAAAGCCAGTTTTGCAGATGTTTTGGCCATTTGCATTAATGAAAATGCAGCCTCCATCATACGTGCACCGCCTGATTTTGAAATCATCAGGAACGGAATTTTATGTTTAATGCTGTAATCGATTGAACGGGCAATTTTTTCTCCCACCACAGAGCCCATAGAGCCTCCAATAAAGGCGAAATCCATGCAGGCAATCACCAAATCCTGGCCCTCAATTTTGCCAACGCCAGCGCGGATGGCATCTTTTAAGCCTGTTTTAGCCTGACTTTCTATAATTCTATCGGTATAGGGTTTATTATCGTTAAAGTTTAAAGGATCTCCTGACGTTAGGTTTGCGAAAAGTTCTTCAAACTCATTATTATCAAATAAAACTTCGAAATATTCTTTGGAACCTACTCTCAAATGGTAATCGCAGTAATGACAAACATATTTGTTTTCCTGTAATTCGGTTTGATGTAACGGTTTTTTGCAATTCGGACACTTATTCCACACGCCATCTGGTGCCTCTTTCTTCTCTTCCGTTGTGGTAATGATACCTTTATTCTCTCTCTTAAACCAAGCCATATAATTTTTTAAAGAATTGGATTGCAAAGAAACGAAAAATATAATAAAGATTAAGAATTACCAATAACCAATTGCAAAGAATGACCAAATCTCAAATTCCAATGACCAAACTATCATTATCCGTTCACTATGTTCCAAATTGATTATTGAAAATTCGGATATTTTATAAGAGTGTTTTTTTTACACTAAGCATAATGTCTTTTTTACACTAAATTGCCTTTATCTGATTGTAAGGCAAATAATTCTGTTGTTACAAAAGCATGAAATGTTATTTTTTTTTATAACTTCGGACTTAATAAAATTAACAAGAGATGAGTTTAAAAGGCTACAAAGGCGTAATTTACGGAGATGCCGTTCAAGAATTGTTTGAGCAGGCTAAAAAACATCAGTTTGCTTTACCAGCAGTTAACGTAACCGGTACAAATACGGTTAATGCGGTATTGGAAACTGCAAAGGCAGTAAATTCGCCGGTTATGATTCAATTATCTAACGGAGGTGCGCAATTCTATGCAGGTAAATCTTTAGATAATGAGAAGTTGCAGGCATGTATTTTAGGTGCTGTATCGGCAGCTAAACATGTACATTTATTGGCAGAACATTATGGTGTTGCCGTGGTTTTACATACCGACCACGCCGCAAAAAAATTGCTGCCTTGGATTGATGGCCTTTTAGAACATGGTGAAAAATTCTTCGCTGAAACCGGAAAACCGTTGTTTTCATCGCACATGTTAGACCTTTCGGAAGAGCCGATTGAAGAAAATATGGAGATTTGTGCTCAATATTTTGCCCGCATGGCGAAAATGAACATGACGATTGAAATCGAACTTGGTGTTACAGGTGGCGAAGAAGATGGTGTTGATAACAGCGATGTAGACAGCTCAAAATTATATACTCAGCCAAGTGAAGTGGCTTATGCTTATGAAGAACTAAGCAAAGTTTCTCCGCGTTTTACGGTTGCAGCGGCATTCGGTAACGTACATGGTGTATACAAACCGGGTAACGTGAAATTACAACCAGTAATTTTGAAAAACTCTCAGGATTTCGTTAAAGAGAAATTTAATTTAACTGCCGAAAAACCAATTAATTTCGTTTTCCACGGTGGCTCAGGTTCTTCTCAGGAGGAAATAAGAGAGGCAATTTCCTATGGTGCTATTAAAATGAATATTGATACCGATATGCAATGGGCATTTTGGGAGGGTATTTTAGAATATTACAAAAAGAATGAGGCTTATCTTCAGGGCCAAATCGGTAACCCTGATGGCGATGATAAACCTAACAAAAAATATTATGACCCACGTGTTTGGTTACGTAAAGGTGAAGAGACTTTCGTTAAGCGTTTAACGACTGCTTTCGAAGATTTAAACTGTATTAATGCGAACGATAAGTTATAATATCGACTGATTTTTTAGCTGAAATAAATATTCAGTCATTCAAAATCATTTATTCAATAGTTAAATAGAAGCGCCTTAAGTTGTAAAACTTATGGCGCTTTTTGGTTGTTTTATGCTATATTTAAGCAAACGAATTGTGATGACAAAATCTAAAACCGATACCAAAAAAAATAATTTTTTTGAGAAGTTTGCCAACGCTGCAACTAAATTTACAGGCAGCTCCATTGCTTTTATTTCTGCTACAGCAATTGTAATTATCTGGGCCGTTACAGGTCCGCTTTTCAACTACTCAGAGACATGGCAATTGGTCATCAACACGGGAACCACGATTATTACTTTCTTAATGGTATTTCTAATCCAGAAAGCACAGAATAAGGATGGAAAGGCCATCCAATTAAAGTTAAATGAATTGATTGCTGCGCAACAAGGTGCAAGCAACCGCATGGTTGATATTGAAGATTTAAGTGAAAAAGAATTGGACCAGTTGCATAAATTTTATGTTACGATTGCTACGCTTGCAAAAAAAGAAGCCGATATTCATTGCTCGCACTCCATCGACGTTGCGAAAGAGTTAAACGAGATTAAGTTAATAAACAATAAACATTTTAAATACGATAAACAATGAGTCTGCTAGTTCAAAAAGTCAACCACCCTGAAGATTTAGATAAGGTATTTGCTATACGTAAAATTGTGTTTGTAGACGAGCAGAATTGCCCGCCCGAACTGGAATGGGAACACGAAGACGAATCCATTCATTTTCTCGCTACACAAAATGGGCAACCTTGCGGCGCCTGCCGCTGGCGTAAAACAGATTTAGGTTATAAATTAGAACGTTTTGCTGTATTGAAGGATTTTAGAGGTCAAGGTGTTGGTCGCGCTTTAATTGCAGAGGCACTTTCTGATTTACCCGAAGACGCTCATTATATCTACTTAAACTCCCAGTTGGATGCCATGAGCTTATATGCAAAATTTGGTTTCGTAGCAGAGGGAGAACAGTTTGAAGAAGCAGGAATACAGCATTTTAAAATGGTAAAGAAAATATAATAATCTAATTATATGTCATTGCGAGGCACCGGTTGTTAATATCGTCATTTCGACTGAAGCGCAGCGAAATGGAGAAATCTTTTGATATAGATTTCTCGACTGCGTTTCACTCCGCTCGAAATGACGACCTCGGGAGTTAAAGGAACTCACCCAAATATTTTTCCTGACAAAACCATCGCCTCATTCCACTTTTCCATATTGAGATTTAGCTTTTCTCCTTTGGATGTTAAAAAGCTAAATACAGCTTCTGTGGCGATGTTACCCGTTAAATCGTCAGCTGCCATTGGGCAGCCACCAAAACCTTTTAATGCTGAATCTATTCTCTTAACACCGCAATCATAAGCTGCTTCTATTTTTTCAAGTCGATCGGTAGGCGTGGAGTGCAGGTGTATTCCAATTTCTGTACTGCCAAATTTAGAAATCAGTTTTGGGAGAATTGCTGTTATTTTGTGGGGGGTAGAAACACCAACGGTATCGGCAAGCGATAAGACTTTAACGCCTTTATTCACTAAAATATCAGCCCATTTTTCAACAATTTCATAGTTCCATTCATCACCATAAGGGTTACCGAAACCCATCGATAAATAAACAACAGCAGTTTTATTGCTTTTAACACAGAGTGAAAGCATTTCTTCAACTGTGTTTAAGGATTGCGATATGCTGGAATTTGTATTACGCTGCTGGAACGTCTCCGAAATTGAAAATGGAAAACCCAGATAACTTATTTGCTCGTGATTTATAGCGTCTTCTACGCCTCTTATATTAGCAACAATTGCTAACAGTTTAGTAGAACTTGTAGTCAAATCCAACCTGCTTAAAACTTCAGCTGTATCTGCCATTTGGGGGATGGCTCTTGGCGAAACGAAACTTCCAAAATCCAGTGTATCAAAACCGACCTGAAGTAATAAATTCAAATATTCTGCCTTTAATTCAGTCGGAACGAAATCATGTAAGCCTTGCATGGCATCACGTGGGCATTCGATTAATTTGAATTTGTTTGGGTTCATGTTTTCTTATTACTTAACCGAAATTGCGTAAAGTTTTTTGCAAAGAAAAGAAGCAAGGTTAAAAACTTTTAGGTTAGATTCAAGTTTCCTTTAATTACCGATTACCGATTACCGATTACCGATTACCGATTACCGATTACCATTGCCTAATGAACTTCCTTCACGCTCTGAACTTCTGCCCGATAATCGACACTTCTGTCTTTTGCAAAAGTTCTGATAATCAAACGTGTTCCTCTGTCATAACTGAAATAGCTCCAGAGCCAGTTAATGAAAACGATGATTTTGTTTCGGAAACCTACCAGGGTCATTAAGTGAACAAACATCCAGGTAAACCAGGCAAATATGCCCTGGAAATGGATTTTGCCAATATCTACAACGGCTTTATTTCGTCCAACAGTGGCCATAGAGCCCTTGTCGAAGTATTTAAATTTTTCTAAAGGCCTATTGTTTTTAATATTGATTAGGTTTTTAGCTAAATGATGACCTTGTTGAATGGCCGCTGGTGCGACTCCCGGATGGCCGTTCGGTGTATCTGCATCGATTATCGCTGCGACATCCCCAATTGCATAGATATTCTGGTAACCAACAACTAAGTTTTGAGTGTCTGTTTTTAGCCTGCCGCCACGAACAACTTCAGCTTTATCTAAGCCAGGTAACACCTCTCCCTTAACACCAGCACTCCAAATCACTGTAGAGCTCAAAATCGGTGCTTTATCCTGCAAGGAAAGGGTAAGTCCGTCATAACCCAGCACTCTTGTTTCATTCATTACCTGAACACCCATTCTAATCAAAAATTCTTTCGACTTTTTTTGTGCCTGCGGCGACATAGGGCCAAGTAGTTCAGGGGAGTTTTCAATTAAATAAATGTTAATCTTGCTTAGATCCATTTCAGGATAATCGTTCGGAATAACGTGTTTTTTAAGCTCTGATATTGCTCCAGCAGTTTCCACGCCGGTTGGCCCTCCGCCAACTACAACGAAGTTTAACAATGCACTCTTCTTATTTAAGTCTTTTTCAATTAGCGATTTTTCGAAATTTTGTAAAATTAAACTTCTTAAATCCAAAGCCTCAGGAATTGATTTCATTGGCATAGAGTTCGCCTCAATTTCCTTGTTGCCAAAAAAGTTACTGGTTGAACCTGTGGCAATAACCAGATAATCATAACGCACTTTACCGATATCAGTAATCAGGCAATTTTCAGCCGCATTGACCTGTGTTACCTTGGTAACCCTGAAAACCAGGTTATCCTGACCTTTAAATATCTTGCGCAGAGGGAAAGCAATTGAATCAGCCTCTAAACCACCGGTAGCAACCTGATATAGTAAGGGCTGGAAAGTATGATAGTTATGTTTATCTAACATAACGACTTGAAAAGGTTTATTTTTTAATCGTTTAGCTAGTTCAATTCCGCCAAATCCACCACCAACGATAACTACTCTTGGGTATTCACTTATGGGAAGTTGTAAATCCATTTTTAATGCTTTATCTGTTACTAATCTAACAAAAAGATAGCCAAAAGGTTTAGAAAATGGAGTTTGGAAACCGTTTCTTATTGCTAGTATTCAGATATAACGTTGAGATGACTGAAAGGATCTCTATAGCCTCAGCCTGTGAAAGTTTGTGATTTATTTTAATTTTGGAATTCCTATCCGGAAGAGAGGGATACAAAGAATGTTGGTTCGAACCTCTAGGTTTAAAGTACTGAACATTAGAACCCTCTCTTTTGGAGAGGGCAGCTACGAAATTCGCCATGCTTCTTCCTTTCAAGGGGTGAGGCAAAAAAAAACGCCTTCACGATTTATCGGGAAGGCGTTCAATATTTAAGAATCTATTTCTAGTTTTTCTTTTCAGCAGAGCTACCCAAATCGATTACGATAGGCGTAGAGATGCATAATGATGAGTACGTACCAATGATACGACCAATTAATAATGCGAAGATGAATCCGCGGATGCTATCGCCACCAAAGATGAAGATAACCAATAATACAAAGAACACGGTTAACGACGTCAAAATTGTACGACTTAATGTACTGTTTAGTGCGAAGTTGATTAATTGATTACGTTCTTCGCCATGTAAATCATCTTTACCGGCTTCTTTTAATTTCTCACGGATACGGTCGAATACAACTACGGTCTCCGTCATGGTGTAACCCATTACGGTTAAAATCGCTGCGATAAAATCCTGACCAATTTCTAATGAGAAAGGCATTAGGCCATCTAAAATTGTATAGAATGATAATACCATCAAAACATCATGGAATAATGCGATAACCGCACCCAATCCATATTGCCATTTTTTGAATCGGATAACGATATAGATAAACATGAATAAACATGAAATCAATACCGCGTAGAATGCACCATTCACAATATCACTGGCAATAATTGGCGTTACTTTTTGCGAGCTTACAATTTCATATTTAGAACCTGATAAGCCTTTATTTAAAGCATCTTCTACTACTTTATCTGTTTTAGGATCCTGATCTTCAATATGAAAAGTAGTTGTAATTTTTACCTGGCTATCTTCGCCAGCAGTTTTAACCTCAGGCGTTTCATTTCCGAAAACCGGATTTAGTTTTGTTTTTAAATCCTCCGTATTAACCGCTTTATCGAAGTGAACTAAATAAGTTCTACCACCTTTGAAATCGACACCTAAGTTTAAACCACCATTTTTAAAGTACATTCCAATACCTGCAACAATAATAATTGTAGAGATTACATAGTAGATTTTACGGCGGCCAACGAAGTTGAAAGCTAAGTTTTTGAATGCGTTACGAGTAAAGTTATTATCGAAACTAACCTCAACCTTACGGTTTAATAATGAATCGAACACAACTCTTGAAATCGCAACAGCAGCAAACAATGAAGACAGAATACCAATACACAATGTTGTTGCAAAACCTTGCACCGGACCACTTCCGAAAACGTAAAGGATAGCACCTAAAATGAATAAGGTAACGTTTGAGTCAATGATTGATGGCATTGCATGTTTAAATCCTTCTTTAATCGCAGCAGCAGTATTCTTACCGAGAGCAAGTTCCTCACGAACACGTTCGAAGATTAAGATGTTTGCATCAACCGATAAACCGATGGTTAAAACTATACCAGCAATACCAGGTAATGTTAATACAGCACCTAAGGAAACAAGAATACCAATAATGAAGAATAAGTTTAATAATAAGGCGAAGTTAGCAACCCAACCGGCACGGTGATAATACAATGCCATGAAGATTAAGATTACAATAAATGCAATTACGAAGGAGATTAAACCATCGTGAATGGCCTGTGCACCTAAAGTAGGACCAACAACGAAGCTGCCTGCGATACGAGCAGGAGCAGGTAATTTACCGGCTTTTAAAATGTTCGATAAATCTTTAGTATCCTCTTGAGTGAAGTTTCCTGAGATAGAAGAAACACCGTTAGGAATTTCGTTCTGAACAGTAGGAGCAGAGTAAACCTGATTATCTAATACAATTGCAATCGATTTTTTATTTTGTGGATCTGCAGAAGCTTCAGCAGTAATTTTTTTCCATTTCGCAGCACCTTCGCTGGTCATGTACATCGTTACTTCCGGTTTGCCTTTTTGGTCAAAATCATTACGTGAATCACTAACTGCGTCTCCACCTAAATCCGGTTTGCCATCAGCACTAACCACTTTAATTGCGTAAAGTTCAAATACTTTAGAACCTTCCATAGGTTTAACACTCCACATAAACTTCATTGTAGAAGGAATGGCAGCAGCAACCTCCGGCATTCTAAAATATGAATTTACTTTAGCGGTATCTTTTTGTGCAACCCAACCAACAATTGGTCCTGGGCGCAGCGAAGGCTGACCATTTTCTGCCTGGTAGGTTGGAACACTTAATATTGAAAATAATGGGTTTGACTTCGCAATTTCTGCTTTAGCAGCAGTAGAATCTTTTTTACCTAAACCAGCAAGTTTTCCGCCCTTTGTTGTGTCGGTCGCGGCTTTTTCCAAACCAGCTAATTTACCGCCAGCCGCAGAAGCAGCAGTTGTATCTTTAGTATCAGCAGCAGCTTTAGTATCTTTTAATGTCGATGCTAAGGTTTTGTTAATGTTTTCAAGTAAGGAAACAACTTCCTGTACCTGATACACTTGCCAGAACTGTAATTCTGCCGAACCCTGTAATAATTTATATACACGCTCTTTATCCTGAATACCCGGCATCTCAATTAAGATGCGGTTACTTCCAGGTTGTTTTTGCATGTTCGGACTCACAACACCAAAACCGTCAATACGAGAACGTAAGATTGTAAAGGAACGATCGATTGCGCTTTCAGCTTCTTTCGATAAGAAAGCCTGAACTTCGTTGTTGGTCGCGTTCGGTTTTAATTGGGATGCGTTATCCTGATTAGAGAAGTAATCTGCAAGTTTTACACCAGGACTTAATTTTTCGAATTCATCAACAAATAATTTGATGTAATCTTTACCGCCGGCATTTAACTGGGTTTGTGCATTTTGCAATGCTTTGTTAAAGTTAGCGTCAGTTGTATTATCTGCTAATGATTTAACTAATTCCGATAACGATATCTCCATCGTTACGTTGATACCACCTTTTAAGTCAAGACCTAAATTGATTTCCTTTGATTTAACTGACTGATAAGTGAAACCCAAAACCGGGTAAACTTTTTCAGTGCTCATCGAATCTAAATAAGCCTTCTCTTTGGCTAAATCACCTTTCGCATAGTTTTTTGCGTCTTTTTCCACCTTAGATGCGACCAAAGTAAAAGAAAGTGCATACGCACAAACGATAGCTAATACTATCGCTATAAACTTAATAAAACCTTTTCCTTGCATTGTTTGTTTAAAATAATTTGTCTTTCGCTGTTTTTTAACAAGTCGGCAAATCTAATTAAATTTTTAAATTATAGAACCCCTTAATTGATAATTTATTAAGATTAATTTTTAATACAAAGAAATCTGTGTTTTTTAATCATTAACCGCAAAGTGTGCACAGAAAAAAGGCGCAAAGTGCACAAAGCGGATTTGGAACAAATTGCGAATAGGGGCATAGGGTACAAGCCAGATGATGATTTAATTTTCAGTTAAGCCAGCAGCAGTTAATGCTTTTAAAAGCCTTTGCGCAATTTGCGAAAAACTTAGTGATCTTTGCGGTTAAAATTATAGATAAAAACTAACTACCTTTTCGTTTAAGTACCTCAAAAGTATAATCATACTTATTCTTTTCATCCGCCTTGTGAGACTCAGAACTTATGGTTTCCCATTCGCTTCTATCAATTTCAGGAAAGAATGTATCCGCATCGAAAGCATGATGAATCGTGGTTAAATATAATGTATTCGTTTTCGGTAAAGCCTGGCGGTAAATTTCTGCACCACCCACGATGAAAACCGGCTTTTCTTCATCCCGGGTAATATTCAAAGCCTCATCCAAACTATTTACGACTTCAACACCATCGATATTTAACGCGCTGTCTCTTGTAATCACAATGTTTCTGCGGTTTGGTAATGGCCTGCCAACAGAATCAAATGTTTTGCGGCCCATTATAACGGTATGGCCAGAAGTAGTTTGTTTAAAAAACTTCAAATCAGCAGGCATGTGCCATAAAAGCTGGTTGTTTTTACCGATGGCGAAGTTTTCGCCAACTGCTACGGCAATGCAAAGCGAAGGGCTTTTTAGTTCATTTGTCATTAGTTCATTTGTTCATCGGGTTCATCCGTTTATGATTTTGTGCCAGACGAGCCCTTTCCAATATATTTTAAATAAGCATTAAGCTTGATGTGTACTATTTCAAGCTTGTTGAAAAGTTGGGTGTAAATTTCATCGCTAACTAAACCTCTATGCCGCATTTTTCTCAAAAAAGACTTAGTTTCCAAAATTGAACCTCTGCTGTAGTAACAGAAATTTTTATTCTCCTTAAAATGAAGACGTCCATAACCCTCAGCTATGTTTGCACTAATTGAATCTGCAGCTCTGCAAATTTGTTTCCCTACAGTATCTTTAGCGAAAAAATCCCATTGCGTGGTAATATCCCAAATTTCATTTGACAAATCTTCAGCAAGCATATAAACTTCTAAATCTTCAATGCGATTATAACTCATAATTAGTTTGTTTACAGAATAATTACAAGGGATGAATTTAGAATAGAGATTTAGCCAATAAATGCTTAGCCTAATGATACAAATGAATTATATGTCGGTGTCCACATGTTGTCGTTTGGTCTAATGATACCAATGAACAAATGAAACTAATGAACTATATTGCAACAACTCCTTTAATATGTGGATGCGCCTCGTAATTCTCCAACGTGAAATCCTCGAATTTAAAATCGAAAATGCTCTTCACTTCAGGATTGATTTTCATTGTTGGCAGTGGCTTTGGTTCTCTGCTTAATTGTAGATGCGCTTGCTCAATATGGTTGTTATATAAATGTGCATCACCTAAAGTATGTACGAAATCGCCAGCTTGTAAATCACAAACCTGTGCAACCATCATCGTTAATAGAGCATAGGATGCGATATTAAATGGGACACCCAGAAAAATATCAGCACTGCGTTGATATAATTGCAGACTAAGTGTGCCTTTTGTTTCCCCCTTCAGGGGATTAGGCGGGGCAACGTAAAATTGAAAAAATGCGTGGCAAGGTGGCAAAGCCATATTTTCAATCTCTGCCACATTCCATGCTGAAACGATAATTCTGCGGGAATCAGGGTTATTTTTTATGGTATTGATAATATTGGTAATCTGATCGATGTGTTGTCCATCAGGCCTTGGCCAGCTTCTCCATTGCGAACCATAAACCGGGCCAAGGTTTCCATCTTCATCAGCCCATTCATCCCAGATACGAACGCCATTATCTTTAAGGTATTTAATATTGGTGTCGCCAGTTAAAAACCAGATTAATTCATGTATGATAGATTTTAAATGCAGTTTTTTGGTGGTAACCATGGGAAAGCCGTCCTGCAGGTTAAAACGCATTTGATAGCCAAAAACGCTGATGGTTCCTGTTCCCGTGCGGTCGTGTTTTTGTGCTCCGTTATCCAGCACATGCTGCATTAAATCTAAATATTGTTTCATAAACCCCAAACCCATAAAGGGCTTCCAAATATTAAATAATTAATTAACTACAAATATGTAAAAAATCTTATTCCCGAAATTTTTTAGTTTTCTACATTAACGGATTTTTAAACAAGCCTGACTTTTGTATGTTTGCGAAGTGTTGTAACGATTGAAAAGAAAATCTTGATAGCCAATAAATCTTGATACTTGATACTTAATACTCGATACTAAATAAATGTTATCCTTTCCAAACGCAAAAATAAACCTTGGTTTAAATATTACTGAAAAACGAAATGACGGTTACCACAACCTCGAAACTGTTTTTTATCCGGTTAATATAAAAGATTCGGTGGAAATTACTGATGCAGAATTTACGTCCTGTAAAATTCATGGCATCGATATCCCTGGTGATGCAAACGATAATTTGTGTGTAAAGGCTTACAATTTAGTTAAACATGATTTTGATATTCCGGCGCAGCAGATTAATCTATTGAAAAATATTCCCGTGGGCGCTGGTTTAGGAGGAGGGTCCGCAGACTGCGCTTTTCTAATTAAGCTGTTGAACGATAAATTCGATTTAGGCCTATCAATAAGGCAAATGGAAGATTATGCCCGTCAGTTGGGTGCCGACTGTGCTTTCTTCATTGAAAATAGACCTGTTTTTGCCTTTAACAAAGGCGATGAGTTTGAAAAGTGTGAAGTTGACTTGTCAGCCTGGTTTAAAGTTTTGGTAAAACCACCTGCACACGTCAGTACGGCCGATGCATATGCTTTAGTAAAAGCTAAAAAGCCTTTGCAATCCTTAAAAGAAATCATACATTTGTCGCCAACAACATGGAAAAATAAGGTTATCAACGACTTCGAGCCCTCGGTATTCGCAAAGTATCCCCAAATTCATCAAATAAAAACCAGTTTATACGACGCTGGCGCAGCATTCGCTTTAATGAGTGGTAGCGGTTCGTCGGTATTTGCAATTTTTAACGAGCCCGTTAAACTGCCTGAACTGGAGAAAAACAATTTAGTTTATTATAATATTTAACAAGAGCTGAAAGTTAAAGCAGAAAGACCAAGCGAAATGCGTCTTGATACTTGCTACTAACAGAATGAATATAATTAAACAAGAGCTGAAAGTTAAAAGCAGAAAGACCAAAGCGAAATGCGTCTTGATACTTGATACTAACAGAATGAATATAATTAAACAAGAGCTGAAAGTTAAAAGCAGAAAGACCAAAGCGAAATGCATCTTGATACTTGATACTAACAGAATGAATATAATTAAACAAAAGCTGAAAGTTAAAAGCAGAAAGACCAAAAGCGAAATGCATCTTGATACTTGATACTAAATACTTGATACTAACAAAATGAATATAAATCTCATCCGCAAAAGCGGAAAATTTAATTTCGAGGCAGAAAATGAGACTGGTTTTACTGTTGAATTGGATGCGAAAGCCGCAATTGGCGGGGAAGGCAAAGGATTCAGGCCAATGGAAATGCTTTTGGTCGGTCTGGGTGGTTGTAGTGGGATCGATATGGTGAATGTGTTGACTAAACAAAAGGAACCGCTTGATGATGTTAAAATAGCGATTAATGCCACACGAAAAGACGAAGAAATGCCACCAATTTTCGATGAAATTGATATTCATTTCGATTTATACGGCGATCTAAGCCAGGCAAAAGTTGAACGCGCCTTAGCCATGACTTTCGATAAATATTGCTCCGTGTCGAACATCTTAGGACGTTCTGCTAAAATTAATTTTACTTACAAAATAAATAGTATCAAGATTTAGGAGTAGCAAGTATTTAGTATCAAGTATCAAGTCGAAAAGGCGAAAATGCGGGATGCAAAATATACTCCATGCAAAATCTTGATACTTAATACTCAAATCTTGATACTAACAAAAATGAAATCTGATAACTTTGAAACCATAGCGATACGCACTCAAACCGAACGTAGCTCACATAAAGAACATTCTGCTCCAATTTATTTAACTTCAAGCTATAAGTTCGATGACGCTGAAGAAATGCGGGCTTTGTTTGCTAACGAAAAGGAAGGGAATGTTTACAGTCGTTATTCAAACCCGAATACATCTGAATTTATAGAAAAAATGTGTCTTTTGGAGGGTGCTGAAGATGGTTTTGCTACTGCTACAGGCATGGCAGCAATTTTTACAACCTTTGGAGCTTTCTTAAAGTCAGGTGATCATATCGTTTCAAGTCGTTCGGTTTTTGGGTCGACACATCAGTTATTAACCAATGTTTTCTCAAAATGGGGTGTAACTTTTGATTACGCAGATTTAGATAAACCGGAAAATTGGGAGGGTTTAATTAAACCAAACACCAAAATGATTTTCGTTGAAACCCCATCTAACCCTGGTATTGATATCATTGATTTGGCTTTTCTGGGCGATTTGGCAAAAAAACACAATCAACTTTTGGTGGTAGATAACTGTTTTGCAACACCATACCTGCAACAACCGATTAAGTTGGGTGCACATCTTTCGATCCACTCCGCTACAAAATATATCGACGGACAAGGTCGAGTGCTGGGCGGTATAGTTTTAGGAACAAAAGAGCTAATTGCCGATGTGGTCGCATTCGCCCGTCACAGCGGACCGGCATTGTCGCCCTTTAACGCCTGGATTTTATCGAAAAGTTTAGAAACATTAGCCGTACGTATGGATCGCCATTGCGAAAGTGCTTTGAAAGTAGCTGAGTATTTAGAGAAGCATCCAAAAATTAAGTTGGTTAAATACCCTTTCCTGCCATCACACCCGCAGTATGAAATTGCTAAAAAGCAAATGAAGCAGGGTGGTGGTATTGTTACCATCGTTGTTGAGGGCGGTGTGGAAGGTGCCCGTGAGTTTATGGATGGCTTGAAAATGTTCTCCATTTCTGCAAACCTTGCCGATACACGTTCCATCGCGACACATCCTGCAACAAGCACGCATAGCAAGCTAACTGAAGAAGAACGTAATATTGTAGGTATAGAGCAAGGTTCTATCCGTTTATCGATTGGTTTGGAGCACATCAATGATATTTTAGCAGATATCGAACAGGCGTTGGAAACCCTCTAGTCCCTATACGGGGAACTACAGGCAAGGTGGAAAGCGATTGTCTATTAAATGTTTAATATGAAATGAACGCCACAAATTCAAAGTCTGCCTTAGGGGATTCAGGAACAATAGATTTCATTCTTTCCGAATTGCAATCCGTTAGCGAGCCTGAATATTTAAAAAAGATGGCTCATTTTGGAATCGATGTTTCAAAGGCTTACGGCATTCGCGTACCCAACATTCGTAAACTGGCAAAGCAAATGGGCAAGAACCAGGAGCTTTCTTTATTGCTTTGGGAAACAGGTTTTCATGAGGCAAGGTTACTGGCAACCTTTATTGGCGATTATAAACTCATTACCGAATCGCAGGTAAATCAATGGACAAAGGATTTTACTTCCTGGGATACGTGTGACCAAGCTTGCGTAAATCTTTTCGTTAAAACGCCTTATTTTAAATTGAAAGTTTTGGAATTTACAAAGGCGGAAGAAGAATTTGTGAAACGCGCAGGCTTTGTTTTAATGGCTGCGGCTGCTGTTCATCTCAGTAAAGAACCTGATGAAACTTTTCTGAGCTTCTTGCCAATCATAGAAAGAGAGGCTTACGATAATCGGAATTTCGTTAAAAAAGCAGTCAATTGGGCGTTAAGACAAATTGGTAAAAGAAATGCTTTTCTACATCAACATGCTATTAATACAGCAAATAATATTCTCGCCCAACAAAATAAAAAAGCAAACTGGATAGCTTTAGATGCATTAAGAGAACTTAATAGCGATGCAGTACTTTCAAAACACAAACTCACATAGCATTTAAGCTCCGTTATCCTGAAATCCTCTAATCCTTGAAAATCCTGGTATTACTTACCCTACATCAATGCACAGCTTTAAAACCTGCAGTAAATTTGTATCATAAATAAGAAAGGAAATTTATGTCACAGTTTATTTTGCACAAAGAAAATACCAGAGGCCATGCAAATCATGGTTGGTTAAATGCACACCACTCATTCAGTTTTGCAAACTATTACAATCCTGAAAGAATGCACTTTGGGGTTTTGCGGGTTTTAAATGACGACTTGATTGATGGAGGAATGGGTTTTGGTACTCATCCTCATGATAATATGGAAATCATTACGATTCCATTAGCCGGGGCCATTGCACACAAAGATAGCATGGGAAATTCGGCCGTGATTAAAAGTGGAGAAATCCAGGTTATGAGTGCTGGTACAGGTGTTAGTCACAGCGAATACAATGCCTTAGCAGATGAGCAATTAAATTTATTGCAGATTTGGTTATTCCCCAACAAGAAAAATGTTACGCCGCGTTACGACCAACAAACTCTAGACGTTCAGGCTATGTACAACAACTTTCAGCAGATTTTATCACCGAACGAGGATGATGCTGGCGTTTGGATTCATCAGGATGCCTGGTTTTCATTAGGTAATTTTGATGAAGGCTTTGAAGCTGAATACAAAATTAAAAAAGCTGGGAACGGCGTTTATGCCTTTGTAATTAACGGAGAAGTTACCATTGATGGGCAAACTTTAAACAAAAGAGATGGTTTGGGTATTTGGGATACCGATAGCGTTAGCTTCAAGGCAAATTCTGCTGATGCACGAGTTTTGTTAATGGATGTTCCAATGGAATTTTAAATATTGTTGAAGGTTACGGGTTTTTTGCTGATGAGCTAAATTCGTAACCTTTACTTTTAATGTTAAATATAAATATTATGCAAACTACCATACTATATATCGGCAGAGATGCAGAAATTACCGTCGTAATGAACCGCCTGCTTAATGCCCGACCGGAGTGGAAAGGTGTTTGTGTCTGTACGGATGAAGAGGCAATTTCGATTTTAAAGACGCAGGATGTTGATTTGATTCTTTTAGGTAATGGTATTAGCCCTGAGTGTGAGAATGCGCTTAGAGAGGACGTAAATGCGTTGAAGCCAGGGATTAAAATTGTTCAGCATTATGGCGGTGGAAGTGGATTGCTTTATGGGGAAATTATGGGTGCCCTGGACTAGGATTTCTAAGATAGTAGGATTTCAGAATTTTTTGTTTAGCTGAATGTAATTAATATAATTTTACTTATCATGCTTAGACGACCTTAATCCTAAATCATGTAATCCTCTTAATCCTGGTTTTTGTTAGAGCCTAAAAAAGAATGAACCTTCATTGCACAGCCTATAATTCGACCAGTTAAATCGCCACATTTCATTTTGGTAGAATTAAATTTTACTGTTCAGAAATGGGGATAATCTAATATCTATTAAATTTCAATCTATTGCAATTGTTGTAAAAATATTTTTAAAATAAAAAATCCTGAACTCTTGGATTTTATAATTTTGGATCCTGCTAGCTAAATTTGATAAATCACTACCAATCCTAAAATCAGTTAATTCTTAAAATCTTGGTTCTAGTTAATGTAGTCTCTGTCTTCATCGGATAATTCCTTTTTGTTCGAAATTGGTTGAGTTCTTTCAATCTCACTATCGTAGCTGCTGACTGTCTTTCTAGGTCTGCCTACAACAAAACCGATAATGAAACCGATCAGCACACATACGCCTATTACGAGGAGCTTGGATACAAGAACATCATTTACGACGATAAAATTGAATGGTACTTCATCGCTGTTTAAAAAGAGAAATGCTGTTAATAATGCCGTTAGGATAATGATGAAGATGGTTTTTCCGCTCATGGGGTTAAAAGCTATAATTAAATGAAAATTCTAATATCGGGTTTTGATTGTAAATCTTATTAACAAATACCAACCTCGCTCCAACATCTACAACAGGTTGATACCTCAAAATGTTTAAACTACTGTTCAATTCTATGCCGAAAGTTTTCGGCTGGCCGATATTGGTGTCTACGCCGATATTTTCGTAATGACAAAATAAACCAGTCCTGAAATTGCGCACATAAGCCAATGAGCTTAGCTCCCAATCGGGAAAGGCGAATGGGAAACGATAATTAAAAAGCATGCTGTTTTGTAGTTTGCTTTTCGCGAGGATATTGTTGTAGCCGTAAACGGTTGCAATTTCTGTAGCATATTGATTTACACCGCTTGCTTTTTGATAATTGAAACTCGCCAGAAAAGAATGGTTTTTCGCTAAGCCTGGGAAATAGAAGAAACTCTCCAAAGCCATAATTTCACCACCCAGGTTTTTATCAAAGGGCTGGTGGTTGTAAGTCGCCCTGAAAATTTGTGCCCATCTTGGAGCGATATCTCTTTCCGTAATCCGTACATTGTGGTTGAACGTAAAATTATACTCCATCGGGAATTTCAACTCCCGAACAAAGTTGGCTGGCATGTTTTCAGGTATGTATCGTTGCGTAAAACTGGTGGCTGCGTTTAGTGTAAAAGCATAGTTTTGGTTTCGGGCGTTAAATGATAAGGGCAGCGATGCGTTAAGTTTGATGTAGTGCTCACGCCAATCGCCCTGCTGTGTCGCGTTTTTAGCTCGATAGAACGTTCTTTTCGGTCTGTCGCGATATAGAACGCTTAAAATCGGGTAAAGCCCCTTATAACTAATATCTGCGGTATATTCAAAACGCTTTAAATCTCTATGGTATTTTGTGCCCGCATAAAAATCCATAGTGTTCAGCAAATTGCTGGACTGCAGTTCAAGGCCGAAAACATATTCATTGTCGATTACGGGAATTATGCTATGAAAACTAAAAAGATTTAAACCTTGTCGAAAGCGCTTCGGTCGGTATGTGCTGTCCGGAATATTTTCAAAAATATTGCCAACATTTTCTTGCTTTTCGGCTGCTGAAGAAAAATCTATAAAAGTGTTTTCGCCAATTGGTTTTTCAATAATCGCTTTCTCTGCGATTTCGTACCCATTGATTTTATAATCGTTGAAAATAATTTTTCCATCCTCGGTTTGGGTTGCATTAAAAGCGCCATATTTTGAGCTGCTCAATGCACTGATTTTTTTGGTAGTGATGTCAATACTGTAAATATTATCGATGCCGTTGAAGTGGGCATTGAAAACAATTTTGTCATCTATAAAAATCGGTCTGCTTAACTGCTGTCTGCTATTCGAAATGAGTTGCGTTTTTTTTCCGCCGTTCAGCAACCACAAACTTTTTCCTTTCTCGCTCACCCCGATGTATGTGATCTGATTTCCGGTTTTATCGAAGCTAGGTGTTTGCAAAATTTCGTTTTCGGGGTTGGGATGTGACTTCAAAATTTTACCTGACAAGGCATCAATTTCCACGAGATTAAATTGATTGTTAAGTTCAACTTTTGCAGCCACGATTTTCGCCCCATCTTCTGAAAGGCTCGGGGAGAAGAGCCGACTCTTACTACTTAGCTTTTTAAATTTTTTAGTCTTCAGATTATAGCTGCAAATTACACTATAACTGCGTTGCTTATACCTCGGGTCGTAACGAATTTCGTCCCAAACCAAAACGTCATTTTTGTAATTAAACCATGGCTGCTCCTGGTAACCAATTCCAAATAATTTTTGTTCTGTTTTGTCTTCTTTTATAATGACAAAAAAACGGGCGTCCTGCTTACTTTCTTTCAGTGTTAAAATCTGACTTTTGCTTAAGCGAACGGGGAGAAAATAATTGGTTGCCAATGTCGCTTTTTTATTCAGACTTTCATAATTTTCAGGTTGAATTTTTTCTCCTTGTGCTGTCCATTTTTCTGCTAATTTTTCCTGGGTGGAGCGGAAATATTTTTTTGTGTTTTCTCCTGTGAACTTTTTCAGACTTTGTGAAAATGGATAAAGTCTAATCGGCCTTCTTCTGATGTCGCCAAGCAGACTGTCGGAAATAAATTGTCCGTATTTTTCTTTCATATCGGCAACCATTAAATAGCCCGTTTGATAGTAGCCGGGAGTTGCATCTTTGTTCGACCCAAAATAGGCTTTGCTGTAAGAGAATTTTCTGCCCTCCAAAATTGAGGTTCGAAAAGGCATGATCCATTTTGGCTGCCGACCACGACCAGACTCGGTTAAGGCTGTCTCGTTCACGACGGCATCTCCTTCAAAAAACCAGGTGGGTATGCCTGCTCCGAAATAAGCGAAATGAACCAATTCGGGAAATGGCTGTGCTCGGGTTCCTGTCAATTTGTCAAATTGCGCGATGTGCCTAAGCTCATGAACAGCCAGATTATTTAGCCAATCTTGACTATCAAAAAATTGTGGCGGTGTTGCGTAGAATTCTGACTTCTTTGGACCTAGTTGGACAAAACCATTTGCAATGGTTCCGCGGTTCTGTAATAGGAGCGGAATGGAGGTATTTGATTGCCTTAAACCCGAGCCAACTTTAGGATAAATAAAGGGCAGGGTATTAGCCATTCTTTGAGCATCTTTTTCCAATTCTTGTGGGTAGATGATTTTGAAGCCTCCAGCCTGAATGTAATCCCATCTTACACTAAGTGGGTTCTGTGCGGAGCTGAAAATCTGCCCAAAAACCGATAGTGACATAAAACTTGATATAGATATGGTTAAATACTTGAAAAACAGTAATTTTTTGCTATAATCTGATGTCATTTAAGTTTAATGCTAAAATATTTAGTTTTTTATAAAAATTAACTGTTGTTCGATGTGTAATTATAATTAATATAAAATATTATAAATAATTGATTTTTAGAATCATATTGATTATGTTTAATGTAGTCAAGAGTGTGAAATTATATATTTTGGTTTGAAATGTTTATTGATAATGGATGAATTTATTGCGTTTATGAAAGCTGTCTTATAAAGTGCTTAATTTACACTATTTAATCGAAAATCTTAATCGAAATTATGGAAAATAAATAATTCTGTACGCTTTTTCATCGGATGGATACTTGTAAATATTTCAGTCTAAACGGATATTCCTGATCGAAAATGCTTTAGATTCTCTTAATTTTTAATCAAGTATTTAGCTAAATTTTTCCACGGATTTCTGGCATAGTAAACTTGAATTCCTACTATATTTTCGGCTGCATCTTTTCGATGATTGCAATTGCTGAGAAGAGATTGTGAAAACAATCTTTCAAAAAAGAAATAATACCCTACTTGGTTATTGATGACAAAATGTCTTATTTCGTTTGAACTTGTTACAGTTCTTTCTATTCAATGTTTAATTGCTCGTGTAGGCTTTCTTCACGGAAGGTAGAACTTAATATCAATTTATGGATGGAAGTTTAACTTTTTTCAAATGGTTAGTTGTAAGAAGGTGTTAAATAGTGATGCGATTTTTAAAGCTGGAAAAGGTTTCTAGCTTAAGATTTCTATATATTCCAGTCAAAAAAGGTCATTTCTTTGCCTAAAATCCCGGTGATAATAGCCCTAGAATCGAATAAACGACTAACAAAATAAAATTCAGATAAATTATGGAAATTAATATTAAGTCGCAAAAAACCGGCTTTATCATTGTTTTAAGAAGGTTTTGTGTTTTTTTACTTAATTGTGCATAAAAATTTATTTGCGATCAGCAATTGGAATTGAGGCAATATATTCAAGTTCTATCATTCCCAAATTCGAGTTTTTGAAGGTCGGAAGTGAACTAATAAGCGTGTATTTACGCAGCTTTAGAGACTAATAGTCATTCAAATTATCCATATAATACTGGTGATTTTTATGTCTCAGCAACACAGCGTGATACTAACTTATCGACGTTGTGGAGGCATAAAAAAAACGACAGAGTTCTCCTGCTTTTTAAAGGCAATTTTTTCTGTTTTTGTAAATCGGATAAAGAAAAACTGATGCTAAAATTACAGCCGATCCGATGTAAAACCCGCCCGTCATTTGCTCCTTGTCTTTGAAGAAAATGTAGGCTAAAAAGATGCCGTAAACTGGTTCTAAATTTGTAACTAAAGCCGTCCGGAATGCTGATAAAGTTCTCATTACGGATACGCCTGCAACGTATGCTATCGAGGTGCATAAAGTTCCTAAAATAGCGATATAAAACCAGTCTTTGGAACCCAAATTGAAAGGCATATTTAATAATGAACCATCATACAATCGATATAATGTTATCCAGAAAAATCCGCCAACCAGCTCATAAAATCCGATTATCGAAGGCTCACTTTTTTGGACAAATGTAGAATTGATTGTAGAGAAAAGACTTGAAGCTACTGCTGCTAACAAACCGAAAATGATACCCAAAGTATACTGGGTTTCGAACTTAAAAATCATATATATCCCAGCAATAATTAATAATCCAATTAATATATCTCCAATAAAAATCGCTTGTTTTTTTATCAGGGGTTCTAGTATTGCGGTAAATAATGTAAACGATGATAGGCAAACCAGGGTTACAGAAACTGTAGAAACTTTAATGGCATGAAAGAAAAATATCCAATGAATGGCAACTAATCCACCAGTTAAAAAGAACTGGATAAATTGCTTTTTGGTAATTTTAATATTCTTTTTGGTCAGGATAAACCACGCGAAAAGCGTAATGCTGGCAATTAAAACGCGGTACCAAACCATGGGTACGGCATCGATAGAAATTACTTTACCAAGTACTCCGGTAAAGCCCCAAACGAAGACGGTAAGATGGAGAATTAACAGATTTTTTTTAGTAGCGTCCATTATTATTTAGGAGCACGTTTAAGCAAATAAAACCCTAAAAGCCCAAAGACTATTGTTGGAGACAAAACTGCTATAAACGGCGGTAAACCTCCCTTAGTTGAAAACATTTGTGTGAATTGATTAAATACGATGTAAGCAAAGCTAATGAAGATACCTATCCCTAATGATACACCAACGCCGCCACGTACTTTTCTTGAAGAAAGCGCAACGCCAATCAATGTTAAAACAAAGGCAGATAAGGGGTGGATATATCGTTTATACTGCTCAAACATTAAATCGTTCATAATTCCGGTTCCTCGTACTTTTTCCTTCCTGATTTTTTCTGCTAATTCTTTTGTAGATAAATTTTGAACAACATTATCGTAGGCCGAAAAATCATCCGGACGTATATCTAAAATGGTATCTTTTAGTTTGCCGCTGCCGTAAATCATAGTTTCTTTCAAACCATCTATTTTTCTTATGGAATAGTTGCTCAACTGCCATTTACGTTTCGTAGAATCCCATTTAATGTTATCAGCAATTATCTTTTTTTTCAGCACATCGCCCTCAAAATTATCGAGTGAAAACCGGTATCCGTAATTGGTTTTATTATCGAAACTTTGAATATAGATGTATGTTTTATTATCCAGTTTCATGTGGATATTAGATTTTGTGGAAGGGTCGTTTCGTTTAACGTAAGTATTCTCGAAACTGTTTTTCAGCGTATTGGTGTAAGGAAGTATGTATAAATTCGAGACCAGGTTTGCTGAAAATATGATACTTGCGGAGATAAAATAGGGCCAAAGGAAACGGTTAAAACTTACGCCTCCACTTAAAATAGGGACAATTTCGGTTTGGTCGGCCATTTTTGCAGTGAAGAAAATTACTGCAATAAAGTTAATCAGAGGCGAAAGCATGTTGATGTAAAAAGGAATTGAACCGGCATAATATTTTGTAATTACACCCCAAAGGCTTAATCCGCTTTTCAAAAAATCATCGAGTTTTTCCGACAAATCGAATACGATTATAATAATCACGAAAATCGCCAGGGTATAAAAAAAGGTTCCCAGGTACTTACCGATTATATACCGATCGATGATTTTTATATTGCCTTTAATTAAATTCATTTTATAGCTTGTTACCCAAAACCTTAACCATTTGGTTTTTCCATTCGTAAAATTCGCCGTTAATAATTTTTTCTCTGGCTTCTTTAACCAGCCAAAGATAAAAGTGTAAGTTATGCAGGGTCGCAATTTGTGCGCCAAGCATCTCTTTACTATGAACTAAGTGGCGTAAATATGCTTTGCTCGTAACTAAATCTACATGTAAGTCGCTATCAGCTTCTATAGGAGAGAAATCGTTTTCCCATTTCTTGTTTCTGATATTTATAATGCCATTTTTCGTAAATAACATGCCATTTCTGGCGTTTCGTGTAGGCATTACACAGTCAAACATATCCACTCCGAGCGCTATATTTTCTAAAATATTGATTGGTGTACCCACACCCATTAAGTAACGCGGTTTTTCATAAGGTAATATATCACAAACAATTTCCGTCATGGCGTACATTTCTTCGGCAGGTTCTCCAACAGATAAACCGCCGATGGCATTACCCTCGCGGCCCATGCTGGCAATAAATTCTGCTGATTTTATCCTTAAATCTTTATATACAGAACCCTGAACAATAGGGAATAAGGTTTGTTCAAAACCATATTTCGGTTCGGTATTGTCGAAGTGGGTACAGCAGCGCTTTAACCAACGATGTGTCATCTTAATCGATTCTGCAGCATAAGTATAATCGCATGGATAGGGCGTGCATTCATCAAAAGCCATAATAATATCTGCTCCGATTGTTCGCTGTATATTCATTGCATATTCCGGGGTAAACAAATGTTTAGAACCATCTATGTGCGAGTTAAAGGTAACCCCTTCTTCTTTAATTTTCCGAACTTTACTTAATGAATATACCTGATAACCACCACTATCGGTTAGAATTGGCCTGTCCCAGCCAATAAATTTATGTAAACCTCCAGCTTTTTCTAAAATTTCTAATCCTGGCCTTAAGTAAAGATGGTAAGTATTCCCTAGAATAATCTGTGCATTAATATCCTGCTCAAGCTCACGCTGGTGAACCGCTTTCACAGTGCCTGCAGTTCCAACAGGCATAAAAATAGGTGTTTGTATATCGCCGTGGGCTGTTGTAACCGTTCCGGCCCTGGCTTTTGACAGCGGATCGTTAGCCTGTAAAGTAAATTTCATATGGTGTGTTTCTCGTCACAAAAATCAGCCAAAAGTAAGAAAATATGAGGGTTTATTTTTGTTTAATTTTTTATCAACATAGAAGTGTATTACAGATTAAAAATGAGAAATTTGCGCCTGTTTATTTTAACGTTGTGATATTAAATCCGGTCGAAATCTGTCTGATTTCTTTTTTTACTTTTTGCCTGCTTGTACAATTGTATTATGTACTGTTTGTACACTTGAAACTAGCCAATATCAGCGTAGAGCATGTTCCTGATAATGCAAAGTCCGGAGTTAGTGTGGTTGTCTGTGCAAGAAATGAAATTAAAAATCTAGAAAAATATTTACCATCAATACTTGAGCAGAATTATCCGGAATTCGAGGTCGTTGTTGTGAACGACAGATCCTGGGATGGAACCGAAGAATTTTTAGAGGCGCTCGAAAAAAAGTACGCTAATCTGAAAATAGTAAAAATACTGGATAACGAGAAGTTTATTGCCGGAAAGAAATTTGCCGTTACGATGGGAATTAAGGCGTCCAAATACGATTGGCTTGTTTTCACAGATGCAGATTGCGAACCTGAAAGTGCTAACTGGCTGATGTGTATGCAAAAGCCTGTTGACGAGCGTACCGAAATCGTTTTAGGCTATTCACCATATTTAAAAAAGAAGGGCTTGCTGAATGCGCTGATCCGATTTGAAACGTTTTTTACAGCCGTTAACTACCTTTCCTTCGCATTAAAAGGCATGCCATACATGGGGGTAGGGCGAAACATGGCCTACAAGAAGTCTCTTTTCTTCAAAAATAAAGGCTTTGCAGCGCACATGCACATACCATCAGGAGATGATGATTTATTTGTAAATGCCCATGCAACTTCTTCAAATACCGAAATCAGGATAAATAAAGACAGCCATGTTTGGAGCGAACCGAATCGAACCTGGGCGGGGTATTTACGCCAGAAAAAACGTCATTTTGGAGCTGGAAAGCTTTATAAGTCTAAACATAAGTTCATTTTAAGTTTACAAATCATATTTCAATTCTTGTTTTACGTTGGATTTGGTGTCTGTATGTTTTTCAGTCGGGAAAGTAAATATATTGCTGGTAGCCTATTTTTGTTTAGCATCATCATCAGATGTCTGGTCTATCCGAAGTTGCTAAGCCGGTTAAATTATCGCGATTTACGTTGGTGGTTCCCAATTTTAGATATACTTTTGTTCTTCTTTTTGATGTTGAATGGCTTTTTATCAATGTTCGGAAAGAAAAAAGTAAACTGGAAATAAACGCAATTGAAAACACACTATGTCTGAAGTTAAACCTGATATCATTCTAAAATACTTCCCCGATTTATCAGCAATACAAATTGCCCAGTTTGCACAATTGTTCGATTTATATAGTTTCTGGAATGCGCAGATTAATGTAATCTCCAGGAAAGATATAGAAGAACTATATGAACGTCATGTATTGCATTCTCTGGGTATTGCGAAGGTTTGTGCATTTAAACCTGGAGAAACTGTTTTAGACGTAGGCACAGGAGGTGGATTTCCGGGGATTCCTTTAGCTATTTTATTTCCTGAAACTGATTTTTACCTGGTGGATTCAATCGGCAAAAAAATCAAAGTGGTAAAAGAAGTATCTTCGGCACTTGGTTTGGAAAACTTAAAAGCCGACCATTTAAGGGCGGAACAAATTAAAGAGAAATTTAATTTCGTGGTTTCCCGGGCAGTTACTCGTTTAGGAGAATTTTATCCCTGGATTCAAGGAAAGTTTAAAAAAGAATCCCTAAATGCAATTCCAAATGGAATTCTTTATTTAAAAGGAGGCGAGTTGGCAGAAGAGATTAAAGAATCGAAACTGAAAGCAGAATTATACCCGCTTTCAGCTTATTTTGATGAAGATTTTTTTGAAACGAAATATGTGGTTTACGTTCCTCAATAGTTAAATGATGGTAAGGTACCCTCGTTTTGAATCGTTCGGTTGGTTATCTTTTTTAGTAATCAGCACAACATAAACATATTTTCCGGCTGGTATCGTTTTGTCTTTTAACATTTGAATGTTTGATAGTTTACCATCCCAGTCATTCACATAATTAAATGTTGTGTATATCCGCTTGCCAGATGAACTCAATATCTGAAGTGATTTTCGTCCGGAACTCATTTCCGGAAGGATAAACTTTTCATTTTTGCGCCTGTCCAAAACGACATTTCTTGCTGCTGTTGGACTTGGATATTTTTCAGTTTTAACCTTTGGTTCACCCGGTGGCGGAGGTGGTAGTGGGCTTAAGTTTGGTCTATTAGGTTTTCCTGTGGGTGGCGGAGAAGGGACATCTAAAATTTTAATATTTTTTCCAACCGCTTCGATTGCGCCAAATTCAGCCTTTTTACCGTATTTTTTCATTCCATTATCTGAATCTAATGCGATAAAATAATCTGCATTTTCGACACCACCAAAGCTTCCGGATTCAATCAATTTGCCATTTACAACAAAGAGTTTTTTCGATACTGGCATTCCCTTTTTTAGTAAGTCATTATATCTAAAAGATAAAGTAATTTTAGTACCCTCTTCTTGAATCGTTAATCCTTCTATTATGCTATTAGTTTTGACGGTGTCTTGTTTTATTATTGCGTTTGCATATAAATCCATTACACCATAAGTTTTAGTAAAAGCCATAGTTGATAGTCCTAGCATGCCACAGATTATAGGTAATACGAATAACATTTTGAGTCTTACCCATCCTGCTGTTTTATTTTGATTTAACATGGATATTCTTTTTTTTAAGAGTGATGAATTAAATATTTGATTTGTAAGCGTTAAGTTTTGAAGACTAATAGATTGTTTAATGAGGAACATGGCATAATCGTACTTCTTCATGTCTGAATCGGTTACCTCCAGGTCGGCCAAATATTCATGAATAAGCTTTATATCCTTTTTTAACAGATAAACGACTGGATTAAACCAATTTATTGCACCAATAAGCTCGCAAAATAGGATGTCGAAGCTATGACCTTGTTTTATATGTGCCATTTCATGTTTTCTGATGGTACTTTGGTTTTCTAATTCGGGATCGATAAATAGCAGGTTGAAAAAGGAAAATGCAGCATTTGATTTTTCAAGATATATGATTCTGATGCCGTTTCTAATTCCATATTCATTCAAGCTTTTAATTTTCAAAATATAAATAAAACCTCTTATTAACCTGAATACTAAAAATAACGTAACAACCAGATAGACAGTAAAAATGAAGGAATTTAAAGTAAAAGCAGATTCGACAATTTGCGGATGTTGAATCATATTGGCATTTGGAGTGATCGCTTGCTCGGTAAAAACAGCTTCCTCAACAACATTTATTACTTCGTTGTTCCAAATTCCCACTTTAAAAAATGGTATTAAAAAGGAAATAAGTGTCGAAAAAATCAAATAGTATCTATTGAGACTATAGAATGTGTCTTTGTTTAAGAAAATTTTGAAGAAGCCATAAAATATAAATAAATATAAGTTTGCTTCGAGTAGATAAAATAACCAGCTCATAATTCTTGATCAAAATATTAATTACTATTAGGTTTTTTCTGCTAGACATCTATCAGTTAGTTCTGACTTTTTAATTAGTCGCAACTTTTGATCGAGCATCCTTAATTTCCTTTAGAATGACGTCCTTGATCTGAACAGCGGCTTTTGTCGAAGCTGATTTTGCGATGGAGATAGTAACATCTTTATCATCATTCTTTTGTACTGGCTCTGGCTTCACGGTGGTTTTACCCTGTGTTTTATGCCCCTTTACCTTTATTGGGGCAAGTTCTGATTGAGATTTAGGCGTTTGAGCTTTTATCTGTACGTTTTTGAGTGGGTAACCTTTTACGACACGTTCTGTTAAATCTTTTTTTGCAGGAGGTTCAACAGGTGGAGGTGGCGGGCTTAATTTTATTTCCAGTACTTCAACTTTAGTCGATTTAGGTTCCGCCGGTGGAGGTGGAGCGAGTTTCACGCTTTTTACTTTTTTATTTACCGGCGGTTCAACAGGCGGTGGTGGCGGTGGGGCTAATTTCACTCTTTTTACTTTCTTAATTACCGGCGGTTCAATTGGCGAAGGCGGAGGTGTATCAAGTTTTACTTTTTTAACCGTTTGTAAAGGCTCAGCAATAACAATTTCTTTAGCCTTGGGTCGTTTAACGGTATCCTGGACTTGAATATTTTTTTTAGGGAATAAATCGACCGCTCCGTAATCTTTTGTGAAGGCCAAGGTTGATGTACAAAGCATTCCACCAACAATGGGGAGTATTAATAACAATCTGAGCCTGGCCCATTTTGCTGATTTCTTTTGATTTAACATGCTTATTCTTCTTTTTAAAATGGATGAATTAAATATTTGGTTCGTTAATTGCAAATGTTTTTCGCCGTAAGAATTCTGAATAAGAAACAGGGCATATTCATACTTTTCCATTCCTTTATTAGTTGTTTCTTCATCGGCGAGAAATTCGTGTATAAGTTTTATATCGCGTTTAAGGAAATGTGCTATCGGATTGAACCAGCTTAAGCTTCTTATCAGTTCAAAAAACAAGATATCAAAGCTATGCTTCTGATGAATATGAGCCATCTCATGCATCAAAATAGTGTTTTTGTTAGGTAGTTCAGGGTCAATAAAAAGCATATTGAAGAAAGAGAAAGCAGTTTTGGTATCCGCTAATTCAATTACCGTGATGCCATCTTCAGTGGTTTTATTTGGTTTTCTAAGTAATTTGAAAATATGCCTGAATCCAAAGGCTATTTTTGAAAAGAATATTAAGACAACCAAAGCATAAAGAGACAGCAGTATATTTTCAGTGTTTAATAAAGTTGCTTCTATATGAATTTGTTGATAAACCGGCTCCTCAATTACAACAATTTCCCTTGTTAAAAACCCCAATTGAAGTGACGGGATCAGAAAAGCGAACAGTGAACTTAAGACTAAGTAATATCTGTTGAGCGCGTAGAATGTTTCCTTATGTAAAAATAGCCTGTAAAACCCGTAAAATATAGTCATGTACAGGTTTGCCTCGAGTAGATAATATAGCCAGTTCATCACTAATCTTTTTTAAGTTTTTCAGCGAGTTGAATTAACTCATTAAGTTTTTCATTGCTCATACTCTTTTCTTTTACCAGAAAAGAAACCAAACTTTCGTAAGAGTTCTCAAAATAATTGTTCATTACTTTGTCTAACGCAAATCGTTTATAATCAGCTTCTTTTACGATGGGGAAGTAGATGTAAGTATTGCCGACAGCCTTGTGGTCTACAAAACCTTTGCTTTCTAAAACCCTTATCACCGTTGAAACGGTATTATAGGCAGGTTTAGGCTCGTTCATCTTTTCGATAACATCCTTTACCAATCCTTCCTTCATTTCCCAAAGGATAAGCATTATCTGTTCTTCCGCTTTTGTAAGTTCTTTTATCATTTCAACTATTTTTATAGTTTCGTTATATGAAGTTACTACTATAAAAATAGTTTGCAAACTATTTTTATAGTTTATTTTATAAATAATTGATAATCAGTTAAATAAAATTTATATAAAATAATTTAGCACATAAAAAAACCTGCCCGAAGCGGGCAGGTAAATTTGAGAAGGTTTAGGTGGCCGAGAATATTAAAATTTCTCAGACTTTCTTGGATTATCCATCATTAACATCTTGTCTTTTAAGGACTGTTGTAAGCCCGATTGTTTGTCTATGCTTTTAACAACCTCTAAAACTGCATTTGCTGCATCACTGAAGAATTGTTTTGTAATGGTAGAATATTCATCGGTAGCTTTATGGTAGTCTTCATGATCTTCTACACCAAAATATAAAAATGGGATGTTTTTTGCATTAAAAGCACCCTGGTCACTTTGGTTTGTCCAGTCATCATGACCAAGTTTAGGGTCATCATGGCCTAAAATAACTTTAATATCCTTTCTAGTCGTATCAATATATTTCTTCAAATTCGGATATTTGAATGTACCAGCCACGTAGAGCTCACCTTTATCACTATGACTTATCATGTCCATATTCAGGTCTATTGCGATGGTATTTATTGGAACAGGTGGATTAGCTACGAATGCTTTAGCGCCCTGTAAACCCATCTCTTCTGCATCAAAGGCGGCAAAAATAATGGTATTGTTAGGCTTATTTTTAGCAAAGTATTCCGCGATTTTCATCAAACCCGCAGTTCCTGATGCATTATCATCAGCTCCATTAAAAACTTCATCTTTTACAACCCCCAGGTGGTCGTAATGTGCTGAAACCACAATTACGTTTGTTCCTTTTCCCTGGATATAGCCTATAATATTTGTTCCATTCACTTTTGCACCGCCCCTGGAGTTGAAAGTAAATTCCTGGGCGTAATTTACATTTTGCGGATAAGATTTTAAGCCTAGTTTTTGAAAACGATCCACAATGTAAGCCCGTGCCATTTCAGTACCTTTTGTCCCGGTTTTTCTGCCCTGATAAGCATCCGAAGACAATACTTCAACATCTTTTAAAAGTTGATTATCCAATTTACCTGAACCTGTAGTAGATTGATTTTTAACGGATGAACAGCAGCTTAACATTAGCGCTAGTGGAAGTATATATAGGATTTTCATTTTTTTTGAATATTAAAGCTTAAAGATATTAATTATTGGGATACTGAAAGGAAAACGATGTTTCTTTTGCTGTATTGCGTTAATAAACCTGATTGGAACGAACACAGAGTGCAACGAAGTAAAGTGTAAAGCAGGACTGAAGAGCACCAAATAGGATGAATTCATTTTCCAAAACCAGTTTTAGAATAAGATTGCTTCGTCGGCTGAAAAAAAAGCTTCCTCGCAAAGACGGCAATATAAATGTTCGCTTTTAAGCTGCCACTTCCCGTAAATCTACTGCAACAACCCTCGAAACGCCCTGTTCTACCATAGTAACGCCGTAAATAATATCGGTACTTGCGATAGTACGCTTGTTGTGCGACACGATAATGAATTGCGATTGGTCAGAGAATTTGCGAATAATATTATTGAATTTATCAATGTTGGTATCATCCAAAGGTGCATCAACCTCATCGAAAATACAGAATGGAGCCGGTTTTAGCAGGTAAAGTGAAAAGAGCAGGGCAGTAGCCGTTAGTGTTTTCTCCCCGCCGGATAACTGATTGATGGAAAGTGGTCTTTTTCCCTTAGGCCGTGCAACGATATCAATATCCGCCTCTAAAGGATTATTTACATCGGATAGGATTAAATCGCAGCTGTCTTCTTCGTTAAACAGGGACCTGAAAACAACAATGAAATGTTCCCTTGCTTGTGTAAATGCCTGCATAAATTTATCTTTTGCGGTATCATCGATCTCTTTAATCGTTTGCAAGAGGTCGGTTTTTGCTGCATTGAGATCTTTTTTCTGATTCTGTATAAAAGTATAACGTTCTTCCATTTCCTTGAAAGCTTCCATTGCCATAGAATTGATTGCGCCAAATTCATCGAGTTTACGTTTCATTTTTTCCACTTTTTGGCGGACTTCAAACTCGCTTTCAATAGCGTTCTGTTCTATTTCGGTTTCTAAAAGATCGTTAATGTCGATGTTAAATTCAACTGCCAAACGTTCTTTCAGTGAGTTTAAATCTATCTTCAAAGTGTTCTTTTTATCCTTGATTTCAGTTAAAAGGAAGTCGGTTTCTTCACGGTTTTTACGAATGCTTGTTAGGTTGTTTTCAAGCTCATTGATATTACCCTTACTTTCAAAATAGTCTTTTTCAACTTCTGCAAGACCCTTCTCCATTTCTTCACGTTGCCTATACATCTCTAAAAGAGTATCGTCACTTACATCTGTATGTTGTAGCGTTTCTGTAATTTGTAAAAGTGCTTCCTGAAGTTCTTTTTCGTTTTGTATAATTCGCTTATTTAATGCTTCTTCCTGTACAAAACGGTAATCTAAATCTTTCTCCAGCCCCGATAATTTGTTCTGTTGTTGATGGAAACGGATGTTATCCTGATTGTATTTCCCTGCAGATTCATTTACCTGCTCGGCAAGTTCCTGGTAATTCAGTTGCTGTTCCTGCAGATTAACATGGTCTTGCTGTTGTTTTTTCTGCAATTCGATTAGTGCAGGCAACTTTTCGCTGAGTGATTTTTCAATCGAAACAATCTTTTGCGCAATGTCAGTTTTTCGGTTTTTGCTGGTTGTAATAAACTCCTGATATTGGTCGCGACGTGTCTGAACCGAAATTTGTTCATTAATAAAACGGTTCAACTCCTGCTGCAGATTATTAATCTGGTTAATTTGCGAAGCTTCTTTTAGATTGAAAATATTATCTGTTTCTACAGAAATGGCTGTATTGTATTGATTAATAAGCGACTCTGAAATTTTAATTTCTTTCGCTAAATTTTCTAAATTCTTTGCCCGGCCTATTCTTTTTCCTTCAAACAATCCAACAGATCCGCCTGCCAAAGTAAATTTAGTTTGGGCATATTTACCGTTTTTCGCCAGAATGGTTATACTTTCTGTTGGTGTAGTTTTGAAAAGATGCTCTTGCTCTGCGATGGCGATGTATACATTTTGTAAAAGTAAATTGCAAAGCTGATTGTACTTTTTATCGACCTCAATAACCGATAAAGCCGGAATCAGTCCTTCATGATTGACAAGCGTTGGATTTTTATCGGGTATATTTTCCAAGATAAAAAAATTCGCCCGCCCGCGGCTTGCATCCGTTAACAAATTAATCGCCTGAACTGCGTCTGCATATTTATCAACTACATAATGATTCATTACTGGTTCCAAATAATTTTCGATGGCGATCCGGTAGTCCTCATCGCAGAACAAAATATCGGATAGCAGTAAGGCACTTTTCGCAAATGCACTATTCTTTTTAAGAAAACGAATTGATTCAGGAAAGCCTTCCAGGCTATCTACAAGCGACTTTGTCAGGTTGTACTCGTTTTGTTTTGCATCTTTTTTTCGGTTTTCGGCAGTCAGCTTTTCTTTATTGGCACTTAAATTGGATTCCGATTTGGCTAATTTCTCTTTCAAGACTTCTTCGGCCTCTTTGAGTTGTTTAATCTGGCTTTGCTTTTCTGATACCTGGATATCAAGTTCGCCCAAAGCATGATCGAATGCCTTTAATTCTGATGTTTTGGATTCCGTATCATCCACGTTTCTGTTCGATTCCTGAACCAAAGCATCCTTCTGGATATTTAAAATGTCGATTTCCTTTTGCGACTGATAAACCTGAGCCTGCAAATCATTAACCGATTTTACCAGCTTATCAATTCGATTTTTTTCTATTTGCTGTTGTTCGCGAAGCGTATCGAGTGAAGACTTAAGTAGTTTCAAATCGGATTCTACTTTATGAAAAACTTCGGTTTCGGTTAAAATTTCTTCATTTAGACGTTTTATATTGTATTTGATGTGGTTAAGCTGATTTTTGTCTTTTTCCAGTTCTCCGGATAAGCGTGTTTCTTTTTCCTGTAAAAAACGCATCTGCTCATTCTTGACTTTTTTCTCACTTTCATAGGCGCGGATTTTCGAGACCAATTCATTGGTTGCTTTTTGTTGGATAGAAAGATTTTTCTCATGATTAATACTTCCAAGCTTAAGTTTTTGAAGTTCAGCTTCCTGATTATCAATTTTAGCACTTAATTCCATTCTCGAAATCTGCTGATTTTGTTCCTGGCTTTCTAAAGCATTTAAATCTGTACGGAAAAAGGCGATTCGATGGGTCGCCAGCTGTACACTTAATTCGCGATATTGCTCCTTTAGTTTGTAGTAACGCTCGGCTTTTCGTGCTTGATTTTCGAGTGTTTTCAGGTTCTTTTCTATTTCGAAGAGTAAATCCTCTACACGTTCTAAGTCTGTCTCAGTATCTTTTAATTTATTGAAAGTTTGTTTCTTGCGAAGTTTGTATTTAGAAATTCCGGATGCCTCTTCAAACAAGGAACGGCGGCTATGTTCTTTATTGGTGATAATTTCATCAACCATTTTGAGTTCGATAATCGAATAGCTGTCCGAACCGATTCCGGTATCTAAAAATAAATCGGTAATGTCTTTCAGACGACACTGAACATCATTTAAACGATATTCGCTATCACCGTTCCGATACAGTTTTCTGGTCACTGTAACCTGAGAATAGGCCGTTGGAAGAATGTTTTTAGTGTTATCGAAACTCAAAGAAACTTCTGCCAGTTGTGCTTGTTTACGATTCTTGGTGCCATTAAAAATAATGTTTTCCATCTTTTCAGAGCGTAGTGCTTTTGTACTCTGCTCGCCCAATACCCAGCGCATCGCATCGATTACGTTTGATTTTCCGCAACCATTCGGGCCAACAATAGCTGTAACGCCCTCATTAAAATTGATGGTCACTTTGTCTCCAAAGCTTTTAAATCCTTTAATTTCTAATCGGGTAAGTTGCATGGTTTGTGGCCGGAGAACCGAATCCAATAATAAGGATAATTTAGGGTTTTTTCAAACCAGATTTTCTGGGATTTAACCGCAAAGAGCGCAAAGTTTTTCGAAAAGAACACAAAAGGGTTTTACCACAGAGTACACGGAGATTTCACAGAGGTATGAAGAAAAATCAGAGAAAATTTTTAGAAGTATTGCCACAGAAGCACTGAGTACGGGAAATTTTCTAATTTAATTCTGTGTTAATCCGTGTTTCCGTAGCAAATAAAATCTTTGGCTAAAGTTTAGCCAATTTGTATGCAGATACTTCATCTAATATTGCCAAGGAAACACTGAAATCATGGAAAATTTTCTAATGTAATTCTGTGTTTCTGTGGTAAATAATAAAAATAATCTGAGGATCTGCGGCTAAAGTTAGCGAACTACTTCACAATCATTAATTTCGCAAACTTCAATAACAATTGTTTATTACCAAGTCCCTGAAAAAATACGGTTGCCTTAACGTCTGGTAAATTTCCTTCTAAACTAATGACTTTTCCGAAACCGAATTTTTCGTGTTCCACTTCCATGCCGCCTTGAAACTCATGTGGTTGTGAGGGTGCAAAGCCAGGGCTTGGAACATGTGCTTTTGCAAGCAATGAAGTGGTTTTCGGACGGGCAGGCGGCGCAGATGTAGTATTTGCGGGTTTTGGCTTGCTAAAGAAATCCCGGGGTTGCGAGGTCCAGGTTTTACGTTCATCATCAAAATTGCCTTCAAAAACATTGCTTTTGGCAGGTTTAACATCCAGTTCTAAAAACCGCGGATTAATTTCATTGATAAAACGGCTTGGTTCACAATTTGTTAAAGTTCCCCAACGGTAACGGGACGTAGCATAAGTGATCGTTAATTTCACTTCAGCCCGTGTAATGGCAACATAAAATAAACGTCGCTCTTCTTCCAGGTCAGAACGCGAATTAACCGACATTTGCGAAGGGAATAAGTTCTCTTCCAAACCGACAATAAATACGTTTTTGAACTCCAAGCCTTTAGCCGAGTGTATGGTCATTAAAGAAACGGTATCTTTGTTCTTATCACCATCTTTATCATCATTGGTTAAAAGCGCCACATCCTGCATAAAAATATCAAGACCTTTTTCTTCAATATCTTCACGCTCTGCAAACTCTTTTATACCATTTAATAATTCCTGAATATTTTCATATCTCGAACGGCCTTCAACGCTGTCATCGGTATATAATTCTTTTAAAATGCCTGCATGTTGAGCGATAAACAAAGCCGATTCATAGGCGTCAAGCTTTTTAGCTTCTGCCTGAAAACTTTTAATCATCATTGCAAAATCATTCAACTGGTTTGCCAAACGGCCGTCAACATATTGATGCGCATTGGAAATCACATCCCACATCGTGACGTTATTCTGGTCGGCAGCTACTATGATTTTATCGATCGAAGTATCTCCGATTCCGCGTTTCGGATAATTAATTACCCTTTTAATTGCTTCTTCATCTTTTGGATTGAAAGTCAAACGGAAATAGGCTATTAAATCCTTAATCTCTTTGCGCTGGTAGAAAGATGTTCCACCATAAATTCTATAAGGTACATTTAATTTGCGCAGGCCTTCCTCCATAGCCCTGCTTTGTGCATTCGTACGGTATAATATAGCAAAATCGTGGTATTGGTAACCCTTTAAACCACGTTCCTGGATAATGGATTCGGCGACCAATTTACCTTCTTCGTTATCGGTAAAAGCACGGGAAACCTTTATTCTGTCGCCTTCAACATTTTCAGAAAACACATTCTTTTCCAGCTGATTTTTGTTGTTGGCTATGATGCTGCTTGCTGCATCAACAATATTTTGGGTAGAGCGGTAATTTTGCTCCAGTTTATATACTTTTAAATCAGGATAATCGCGTTCGAAGTTTAAGATATTCTGAATGTTAGCTCCACGGAAAGCATAAATACTTTGCGCATCATCGCCCACCACACAAATGTTCTGGTAAGCAGCAGCCAGTTTTTTTACAATGGTATATTGTGAAAAGTTTGTATCCTGGTACTCATCCACCATCAAATACCTGAATTTTTGCTGGTATTTGTTTAATACGTCGGGATGTTCCTTTAATAAGACGTTTGTTTTAAATAAAAGGTCGTCAAAATCCATGGCGCCCGCTCTGAAACAGCGTTTAGCATATTGCTCATAAATCTGACCTAATAACGGACGCTTATTCTGTATGTCTTCAGCCTGAATCTGATCATTCGCCTGGTATTCTCCCCAGGAAATTAAATTATTTTTTGCAGAAGATATGCGACCGTAAACAAAGTTTGGCGCGTATAATTTATCGTCCAGTTGCATTTCTTTCAAAATGGCGCGGATAACACTTTTGCTATCGTCGGTATCGTAGATGGTAAAGTTATTCGGATAGCCAATTTTTTCGGCTTCAACACGTAAGATTTTTGCAAAGACAGAGTGGAAGGTACCCATCCAAATATTTTTCGCCTCCGCGCCAACCACTTTCGAAATACGCTCACGCATATCCTTGCTTGCCTTATTAGTAAAGGTTAAAACCAGGATATTAAATGGATCAGTGCCGGTTTGAATCAGGTGCGCTACGCGATAGGTAATTACACGTGTTTTGCCCGAACCTGCACCCGCAACAATCATTACCGGCCCTTTCGTGTTCTCTACTGCTGCTCTTTGTTGTGGATTTAATCCTTCTAAATAGTCCAAATCGGCTCCTGTTTTTTTGAGGTTCAAAAATAACAATTCAAAAGTTTTTTATTGAATTTGTGGAGAAATAGAGTAGCGATTTTTTTGAAAAGCAAATCCTGATTATTATCCGCTAATCAAAGGTTTAGGGAAATAGTTTTGTGATTCTATTTAGGTTTACAAATCAAATTGGCTAATTCTCACCATTAAGGAGTTAAGAAAATGTAAGTTTATAGTCATGGAGGATTGATTTATATGCATTAGGCCTTTTATCATAGGATGAACATCTGAACCTCATGCACTGCCAAAATTACACCTTTATCAATTGGGAATAGAATTTGATATGTCGCTAATATGGAAGAAAAGAAAATCAATAAAGACATCGAATTTACGGATATACCAGAAGGTACAAGTAACGATATTTATGCTAATCTAAAAGAGAAATTGGAAAGTGTAGAGAAATTTCCCGGTGTGTACCATTTTAAATTTATTATTACAGGGGGACTTGATAAAATAAAAGATTTGCGAGGCGTTTTGCCCGATGATGAATTTATTGAGCAACCATCTAAAACCGGAAAATATGTTTCCATCACAGTAAAAAAGCAAATGCAAAACGCTGATGATATTATTGCAGTGTACAAACAAGTAGGAACAATAAAGGGCATTATGATACTTTAAAATACTTAGCTGTTAGAAATTCCACTTAAACATTTTGAACAGCTAATTGTTTTCGCTTTAGCTTTAGTTATTCAGCTTTTTGCTTCCTTCAAACTACATCCAATTTTCATTTTTGCTTTCTAATTGATATAACCAGTAATTTACAAGTTGCTTAATTTCGCTATAGTTTCCATATTTAAATTGTATCTGCCCGGCAGCGGTATGCAATGTTAAATGACCAACGTCAATGTTTTTGTGCCAGGGATATTGAAAGGTTGTAATCGCCTGTATTTTACCAGGCAAAATTATTTCTTTCGAAATATCCCAAATACCACTTGTTTTAATGATAAAATCCCGATTTACTGAAATCCGATGTCTGCGGTAACTCAGATAAATCATGAAAATACCGATAACGAAATAAGTGATTGAAACACCAATATATGGATTCAACTCAGGGATATTATAGGCTGCAATCAGGAAAATAAATAGGGGTAATACTATTTTGAAGAACACAGGCAAATTCAAAAAGCGCCAATCAGGCTTAAAGGTTTTCCCTTGCGCAAGTGGGCGACCAAATATTATTTTTAACAATTCATCACGCTCTAAAGGGCTACAGCCTACAATTTCTAAAATATTCCCCTGCATTTCATCTTCTTTTTTACTTTGACCAAACTGTGCTTGCCTTAAACTCATGTTTAGTATATTCAGTTTTTTCTGAAAGTAATTCTGACTATATTTTGTAATCTGCACTTTTCCCTGACTTATTAAAGTGCTTTTTTTAGCAATTAAACCGGAAGATAATAGTAAGGAGTGTTTATGCTGACTGATTTCCAATTCAAAATATTTGTAGAATGTTCTAACCAGATTAATAATCAATAAGGCAACCAATAATATTACAACGATGATTGCTAAAGAAAATAAGGTAGCCAGGCCCATCACTGTACTTTCGACATAGCCTTTGTCAATGTCGAAAACATCCATAATATGTCTTGCTTCTTGAATGGTGTATAAGAAAAATGCAATCATCAGTGCTAAACTTTGTCCATAATTTGAAGTTAAGCCAACCTTAAATAACGTCCAGGAACTAATTCTTAACAAAGGTGTTTCATTAGTAGGTATAAGTTTTTCATCAATTTCCGATACCCGCTCAACAGAAGTTTCTTTTTTACTCAACAAGTGTTCTTTTAGATTATAGGCTGAAATCTCGTCTATGGCCTTAATACTTACTTCTTCCCCTTTTGCACCGGCAGTATCAATTTTTAAACCATAAACACCGATAATTTTTTGCAAAATATTTTGATTGATGTTGACCTGCTGTATTTTGTCCAACTGAATAATTACCTGGTCGCGATTGAAAATACCCTTATTCACTACAAATTCTTGTTTTTCCTTATTCAAAAAGAAAGTAAATTTTAAATACCAGAAATATCCATAAATGAGGCAAAGCAAAATTAAGATTGCAAGTGCCAATAAGATATAGCTTAAATAGACTCCATCTATCTTAACAAAGGCGTAAATGATAAAGAAAAACAATGCCTTAACAACTTTTAAGATGGTATGAACAGCCATGACGACAATACCGACGGCCGATTCCCGTTGAGGTTTACTAAAATCTCTTTCCATTATAATTCCTGTTTGACAATTGTATCCTGAATTGATTCCAGTTTGTTCAAAAGCAAATCCCGAATGCTTTTTGCCTCTTCAATTGGTATTCCAGCAATATGTAAATGGCCGGTTTGACCGCCAGCAGTAAATATTTGCAGCGTTCCTAATTTGAACATCCTGGAGAAAATGCCCTCATTCAATTCGATATGCTGAATTCTGTTTAGTGGTACTATGGTCGTAGATTCGGCAATAATGCCACTCTTATAAATAACATCCCTGGTTCTAATGGCGTAACCACGTTTTTTAAAGCTTATCCAAAAAATCACGAAAAGAAAAAATATAACCAACAAATACATAAAACAGATTACGATGGCATACGGTTTAACCCATGTGAAAAAAGTCAGGGCCAAACCGATTGCAATTCCTCCAATAACCAAGCAAATAAAAAGGTTAATGCAAATAATTTTCCAATAATCTGAATGAGGCTTGTTTAAAGATATTTCTTCGTATTTGGGAAGGGAATCGAGGTCGATTTCTTCATTGGTAAAAGTATTTATTGGCATGGTTAAAGATAAAACAAAATTAATCTACCTCAGGCTAATTTGAAGATCTCCGTTATCTGGCCACAATAAACTTTTTAACCGAATTGTATTGCCCCGAATCTGAAGATATTTTGAAGAAATAAATGCCGGAAGCGAAAGTTGTTGTATTAATTTCAAGTGTATGCTTACCAGTGTTTAAATATTCATTGAGGACCGTTTTAATTAACCTGCCCATCAGGTCATAGATCTGGACATTAATTTTATCGGCTTCCGGCAAAACAATATCGATAGAAGTTTGGCTTGACGCAGGATTTGGATAATTCTGAGTTACGACAAACTGCAAAAATTTATCAAAAATCGCTTTGTTGATCGCATCAAAAATTACGTAGCTTATAAGTCTATATCCCCGTGCATTTGGATGAAAAACATCCTGGTAAAGTGAAAAATCACGGCGCATGGCACCATTAACATCAGCCAGATACAATTTATATTCTGTAACCAGTTTCCGGTATATTGTATTTAACTGGCGAATTGTCGCATTCACTGCAATTAAATTTCTATCCGTACGATCGTCAACATTTTGTAAAGTACACAAAATAGGTGTTAATTTTTGATTCAGGCTGGTTGTAATAAGTAGCCTCATGTTCGCTTCCGTTTGCGAAATGCTACCTCTTCCCGCGTTAATAGCCAGCGCATCATTTATGCCCATAGAAATTACTATAAAACCTGTCCGGTTGAGAATTGCTTTATCAATCCGTAACAGTCCTTGCAAAGTGGTTTGTCCACCGATACCCTGGTTTGTTATGTTTATAACTTTGCCAGGATAACAATTGAAAAAATTACTTTCCAGCATGCTTTGAAAGCCAAGTCCTTTTACACCTTCAACTGTACTGGCTCCGAAAGTAACTATGTTGATGCTGTCTTTGGCGTAATATTGAGCAGCCTCTGGACAACTAATTTTTACGTTAGTTTGAGAAAAAACCATCCCTGGGGTTAAAAATGAAAACAGCAGCAGAATATGCGATACAATTGCGCTTAATTTCATTGATAACTTTCTTACTTTGAGGTTTCTATGTAGTGTTTAAAAGGCGCAATTTAGTAAAAAATCGAAATAAATAATGTTGAAGTAATATTTATTTCGAATATTCAACACTTATATTACATATACTAAAATTAAGGATTATGTAGTTTTACTTATACTGTTTAAATCAGCGTAAACATTTCTTCGTTTCGCTCTATTGGATTCGATTATGTAAAAGCCTTTTATATGAAAAACCTATATTTGCCGAAATTCATTTTGTTATGCAAGAAATTAAAAATTATGTAGAAACACACAAACAACGATTTTTAGATGAATTGTTTGAATTATTGCGGTTTCCATCGGTAAGCGCCGACCCAAAATACAAAGGTGATGTGTTAAAAACTGCAGATTTTGTGGCTCAAAAACTTAAAGATGCAGGTGCCGACAATGTAGAAATTTGCAATACCGCCGGTTATCCTATTGTTTATGGTGAAAAAATTATAGATGCTTCCTTACCAACGGTTTTAATTTACGGACACTATGACGTTCAGCCTGCCGATCCATTGGAGTTATGGCATACACCACCTTTTGAGCCAACTGTACGCGATGGTAAAATTTATGCCCGTGGTGCTTGCGACGACAAAGGCCAGTTTTACATGCACGTAAAGGCGTTTGAGCTGATGATGCAAACAAATACCTTGGCTTGCAACGTTAAATTTATGATTGAAGGTGAGGAGGAAGTTGGTTCTGCTAATCTTGGCATTTTCGTTAAAAATAATGCAGCTCGTTTGAAAGCCGATGTCGTATTAATTTCTGATACCTCGATGATTAGCATGGAAAACCCTTCGATAGAAACAGGTTTACGCGGACTAGCCTATATGGAAGTAGAAGTTGTTGGTCCAAACCGCGATTTACACTCCGGTGTTTACGGTGGGGCAGTAGCCAATCCGGCAACCATTATTTGTAAAATGATTGCTTCATTACATGATGAGAATAACCACATTACGATTCCTGCTTTTTATGATAAAGTAGTTGAATTAACAGATGAAGAGAAAACAGCCTTAAATTCGGCACCTTACGATGAGAATGAATATAAAAAAGATTTAGATATAGAAGAAGTTTGGGGAGAAAAAGGCTACTCTACTTTGGAGCGTACCGGAACCCGTCCTACTTTAGAGGTTAACGGAATCTGGAGCGGTTACATAGGTGAGGGTGCAAAAACCGTTTTGCCAAGTAAGGCAAACGCGAAAATTTCAATGCGTTTAGTTCCGAATCAAAGTTCTGAGGAAATCGCGGAAATATTTACCAGGCATTTCGAAAGTATTGCACCTGCAAATGTTAAGGTTAAAGTTACACCACACCATGGCGGCGAACCTGTGGTGACGCCAACAGACAGTTTAGCCTATCGTGCCGCTGAAAAAGCAATTGAAGACAGTTTCGGGAAAAAAGCAATTCCAACCCGTGGTGGTGGTAGTATCCCTATTGTAGCTTTATTTGAAGATGTTTTGGGCATCAAATCTGTACTTTTCGGTTTCGGTTTGGATAGCGATGCTTTACACTCGCCCAACGAAAAATACGACATTTATAATTACTATAAAGGTATTGAAACGTTGCCCTTATTTCATAAATATTATGCAGAATTAAGTAAATAAGCTCTTGCTAATTTTTATTATCCCTGTTTGGAACATTTCAAACAGGGATTTTTTTTACTAAGAATCTTCGTTTTCTATATCGGTTGTTTCTGGCTTTGCTTATTTTCTAATTTCGATGTGCTGGATTGTCAGAAACGAAATGCATCTATAATTGTATTCAATAAAAGACGATTCAGACCCCTATCAATTTTTTTAGCACAGATTTTTTCCTAAATTGTACCCATGAAATACATATTCTCATCTCTTTTACTTTTAGCAGGAATTGCCTCTTTTGCTCAAAGTAGTAAAACGATTAATCAGTCGGGAAACCCTATTTTTCCGGGTTGGTACGCCGACCCTGAGGCAGCAATTTTCAATAACAAATATTGGGTATATCCAACCTACTCTGCTAAATACAAAGAGCAGGTATTTTTAGATGCTTTTTCTTCTGATAACCTGGTGAAATGGAGAAAGCACCCACATGTACTGGATACTGCTGCGATAAAATGGGCAAACAAAGCAATGTGGGCACCGGCCATTGTACAAAAAGATAAAAAATATTACCTGTTCTTTGGTGCGAACGATATTCAAAGCGATAACGAAGTGGGTGGAATTGGCGTTGCAGTGGCAGACAAACCCGAAGGGCCGTTTAAGGACCATTTAGGTAAGCCTTTAGTCGATAAATTTCATAATGGTGCGCAACCCATTGATCAGTTTGTCTTTAAAGATAAGGACGGACAATATTATTTAATTTACGGTGGTTGGAAACATTGCAACATTGCGAAATTAAATAACAATTTCACTGGTTTTGTGCCCTTTGAGGACGGAACAATTTTTAAAGAAATTACGCCTGACAAATATGTAGAAGGACCATATATGTTTATAAAAAATGGTAAATATTATTTTATGTGGAGCGAAGGTGGCTGGACCGGACCTGATTATTCTGTAGCTTATGCAGTAAGTGATTCGCCATTCGGCCCGTTCAAAAGAGTAGGTAAGATATTGGAACAAGATGCGGCTATTGCAAGGGGGGCAGGCCATCACTCTGTAATCATAAATGAGAAAAAGAATAAATACTATATTGTTTACCACCGTCGCCCTTTAACCGAAACTAACGGAAATCACCGCGAAACTTGCATTGATGAAATGAATTTCGATAAAGACGGAAACATCCTCCCCGTAAAAATTACCACGCAGGGTGTTAAAGCTCAAAAAGTAAAATAAAAAAAATGCTCAGCCGGAATGATTATTTCGGCTGCGTTAACTTGCCTCTAATATTGGCTTTGCTTTCTTGTTGTTCATCAAGCTGAAGGTATATGCGCATAGTAATAACATACACCCCAGACCAAACCAGAGCCAGTTGTAGCCGAAATGCCTGGCGATAAAAAAACCAGCGAAGGGCCCGATAACCTGTGCGAAAGACCAGCTTAACGTGTAACCAGCGGCATACAGGCCCCGGTTATGTTCATTGCTTCTGCTGATAACGATTGTATTGATGAAAGGCAAGGCGAACATTTCGCCGCCTGTAAAAATTATTATAGTAAGTATCGCCGCGGCTAAATGCAAACTCACCGGTGCACTTAAAATTAGATAAGAAGCCGCAAACAGCACGGAGCCAATAACGATAAAGTACATTGGCGAACGCTTTTTCTCAATTTTGTTAATCATTATCATTTCGAAAAGGGCGATTATTGCACCGTTTAAGCCTATAATAATTCCAATTGCAAACTCATCAATATGCCATTGTTCCTTAAAAAATACCGGGACGACTCTGAACATCAGGAATGCACAGGTAATAAAAACCGTAGTTAAAAGAATAAATTTTACGTAAAAAGGATCTTGCCATGGTTTGGTAATCACCATACTATTCGCCATAGCTTTTGCCTGTTTCATAAAATCTTTAACCTTCGGTAAAAAAGATAAGATTAATACGCCAACAACAATACTTACCCCGCCTTCAACGATAAACAACAGTTTATAATTTATTGAGGCAATAATCCCTGCCAGACTTATACCCACAGACCAGCCGATATTTACTGCAAGCCTGTTTAGAGAATAAGAACGGGTTATCGTTTCAGGAGCAGCATAATGTGCAACCGCTGTAAAGTTAGCAGGTCTGAAAGCTTCAGAAAAAAAGCTGATGACTACTGCCAGAATGCACAACGTAGAAAAATGGCTTACCGTAGAAAATAAAATAAATAGCAAACCTCCAATAATAGAAGAAAAGATTTGAACAGGCCTGAAGCCAATAATATCAGTTAGTTTACCTCCAACTGCAGACCCCAAAATAGATCCTACACCAAATAGCGTAATGATTAGGCCGGCATCCATTTCAGAACGGTGTAGGCTTTGCGTAACGTACAAACCCATGAAAGGAACGGCCATGCTCCCGCAACGATTAAACATCATTACAATACTTAAAAGCCAGGTTTCCCGGGTTAATCCACTGAAAGATGTTTTGTATGTGTCGTAAATGAGTTTAAACATTGTATTATCTGGTTTGCGAAATTACCAAAAACAATTAATCTTAATCTCACAGATAAAAACTATTTTTTGAGAACGTTAAACATTCAATTTTTTTATCAAATTTGTAGCCGAAACCACGCAAATGCCACCAATAAAGAAGAAAACTGCCAATAGGAAAACCCCGGATCGAAAGAAAAAGGCCAAACCTTTTTCAACCCAGTGGAAAGTTGCAATTGCAGGATTGCTGTTGGTTTTACTTTCGCCTTTTTACTATGGTTACATTGTTAAAGGATTCGTAGCAACCTGGCGTTGGATTACCGACTGGGGGCAAGACCCGAATTACCGGACCTACGAAAGCTTCGATATCAAAATCCCTAAAAATTATTCAATTCACGGCATCGATGTTTCATATTATCAAGGTAAGATAAACTGGCATAAAGTGAAATCGATGAAAGATGATGATGTACGTATTCATTTTGCATTTATCAAGGCAACAGAAGGCGTTTTATTAGTCGACCCATACTTTCAGCGTAACTGGCGGGAGGCACCAAAGGCAGGAATAATTTGCGGTGCTTACCATTTCTTCAGACCGAAACGAAATGGAAAAACCCAGGCGAAATTTTTTCTCCAGGTTGTAAATGTCGAAAAGGGAGATTTACCACCTGTTGTCGATATTGAAACTTTAGACGGTGTTTCTCCCTTAAAAATGAGGGCTGAGCTTTCAGATTTTCTAAATTATGTAGAAGTTAAAACTAAAGTCAGGCCTATTATTTACACAGGTTTAAAGTTTTACGAAGATTATCTTGAAGATAATTTTGATGAATATCCACTATGGGTTGCCCATTATTACCAGCCAAAACTACGATTGAATAAAAGCAAATGGAAATTCTGGCAACATTCTGATAAAGCCAAAATTAATGGTATCGGACATATCGTAGATTTTAATGCATTTAATGGAGACAGTACCGCATTAGCGGATATGTTGGTTCGTTAAAAGTTCATTTGTTCAATTGTCATTAGTTCATTGGATTTTATATTGAGGACAAATATTCCGACTAATTTTCTATTGAACTAATTACCAATGAACTAAACTATCCAGCCTTCACATTTCTCCAGGAAAAACTCATCGGCTTCGGCACCAATTCCAGGCGTATCCGGAACATCTAAAAAGTAGCCGTTATAGGTTAATCCACCAACAGCCGGGTCGGCTAAATGACCAAGTAAGGCGGTATCTAAATCGAAAAATACAACGTTCGGACTTGCCAAAGCAAAATGTAAATTGGCGCTTAGCGCAATTCTGCTTTCAAGCATACTTCCAATCATACATTTAACGCCGGTTTGCAAAGCCTCTTCATGAATTTTTTGTGCTTCCAGAATCCCACCTGATTTCGAGAATTTGATATTTAAATATGTTGTAGATTGGCTGTTAATCAACTTTCGGGCATCGTGGTGGTTGTAGCAGCTTTCATCAGCCATCAGTTTAATCGGGGAGTTCACATTGAGTTCAGGGAGTTTATCATCATACCAGGTTCTCATGGGTTGTTCACAAAATTCGATGTTGTATTTCTCCAGTTCGCCTAAAGCAAATAAAGCATCGTCAAAACTCCAGCCCTGGTTGGCATCTAAACGTATAATCAGTTCTTCGCCAACAGCCTCCCGGATATGCTTCACCCGTTCAATATCAGCATGAACTTGTTTGCCAAGCTTAATTTTTAAAATTTTACAACCGTTACTTTTATATTTAAGAGCTGTGCTAGCCATGCCTTCAGGCGAGTCAATTCCAATGGTCATATCCGTTTCGATTGTTCGCTTTGTTCCGCCTAAAAATTTATAAAGCGGTAAGTTTGCGTCTTTAGCTGCGATGTCAAACAAAGCCATATCAAATGCACTTTTTATCGTATTGTTGTGGTCAGCATAACCCAACAAATCGTTCATCCTTTCGGGAATGTCCAACGGATTTTTTCCTTTTAAAATCGCAGCAAAATCTTTGGCCATTGCAATGCAAGTCTCCTGCGTTTCGCCGACAATCATCGGGAAAGCTGAACATTCTCCAATACCATGAATACCAGAGTCAGTGTAAATTCTTATCAATACATTCTGTGCGAAATGCATGGTTCCGGTGGCGATAACGAATGGTTCCATCGGGATACTAAAGCGAAATATTTCGGTATGTGTGATTTTCATGGTTTATGTTATTGGATGTCTAGTTCAAAACGCTGTCTATCTTGTTCAATTAATTCTTTTAATTCTTCTTCCTTTGGTAAGTAGAGTAGGTATTTGCTTGCGAAAAGTTGGTTTTTATCACTAAGAACAGAATATTTTACAATAGTTTCATCTTTCTCGGTACATAGCAGTAAACCTATAGTCGGGTTATCGCCATCGTTTCTTTTTAAATCATCGTACATTCTTACGTACATGTCCATTTGGCCAATATCCTGATGGCTTAAACTTGCTGTTTTCAAGTCAATAATTACGAAACATTTTAAAATATAATTGTAGAAAACGAGATCGATGAAAAATCTGAAGTATCTGTTACGATATATTGTTGGCGAGCTACAAAAGCAAAACCTTTTCCAAATTCAAGTAAAAATTTTTGGATATGGGTTATAATAGCTGACTCTAAATTTCTTTCTGTATTCTTCTCTACCCCATTTAATCCTAAAAATTCAAAAATGTATGGGTCTTTGATATAGTTCTGTATGCTGGTTTTTGAATCTTTTTTTTGGGGTTCGGCTATTGTTCGTTCAAAAGATAAAGAATTGATTTGTCTTTCTAACGCTCTACTGTTCCAATTAGATGCTATGACTTCGTTAATGTAAAATTTTCTTTTCTCTTCTGATTCTAATCTGGAAAGCAAACGATAATGTGTCCAGCTCAATTCGTGACGCAATGCGTCACGAATTGGAAATACTTTATAAAACGCTCTTATATTACGAAGGTTACTCTCATCAAACCCTTTTCCAAACTCTACAGTAAGGTGCTTAGATAAGACTTTTAAAGTTCCCTTGCCATAATCTGCTCTTGATTTTCCTTGCAATTCATCTTCTACAATCAGTTTTCCAATTTGCCAGTAAGATTCCAGTAGGGCCGAATTTGCCGCACGGAAAACCCTTAAACGAGATTGGATAATAACCTCTTTTATTGCTGAAAATAAATTATTTTGAGTCAATTCCATATCAATTTGAGCCTTTAGATTTAAGAACTAAAGTATAAAAACAAAACTAAAACCAATTAGCATTGTAGATAATTTATAGCTTTATGGTTTCAATTTTCATATTTATATCTTCATGTCAAACGCACATTCAGAACCCAATAGTTTAATCAACGCTTCTTCACCATATCTATTGCAACACGCCTATAATCCGGTTCAATGGTACGAATGGGGTACGGAAGCTTTGGAAAAAGCCAAAACAGAAAACAAACTCATTTTGGTAAGCATTGGTTATTCTGCCTGCCATTGGTGCCATGTTATGGAACGCGAATGCTTCGAAAATCACGAGGTTGCCGAAGTGATGAACCAACACTTTATCTGCATAAAAGTAGATAGAGAAGAACGACCAGATATCGACCAGATTTACATGTATGCAGTCCAGTTGATGACGGGAAGCGGGGGCTGGCCTTTAAATTGCATTTGCCTGCCCGATCAACGACCTGTTTACGGAGGGACCTATTTTAGAAAAGACGACTGGATTAATATTCTTGAAAATGTTGCCGGTTTATGGGCGAATGAGCCAGATAAAGCGATTCAATATGCCGAGCGGTTGACATCCGGCATCCGCGACAGCGAAAAAATAATAGCAGTTGATATAAAAGAAGTTTATAACGAAAAACATTTAACCGAAATTATCGACCCTTGGAAACGGCATTTCGATATTGGCTTTGGTGGGTATAACCGGGCACCTAAATTTCCACTGCCAAATAATTGGATTTTTCTGCTACGATATGGTTTTCTAAAAGATGATGAATCTGTATTCACTGCCGTTTGCCACACTTTAGAGGAAATGAGCAGGGGAGGGATTTATGATCAAATCGGTGGTGGTTTTGCCCGTTATTCTGTTGACGATAAATGGCATGTACCTCATTTCGAGAAAATGCTTTACGATAATGCACAGTTAATTAGTCTATATGCTGAAGCTTACCAATGCACAAAATTCGATTCTTTTAAGCAGACCTTAGTGGAAACTTTAGACTGGGTTTTTAATGAAATGACTTCTCCGGAGGGATTGTTTTATTCCGCTCTAGATGCCGATAGTGAAGGCGTTGAGGGCAAGTTTTATGTTTGGGATAAAGTTGAATTCGGTAAAATTTTAGGAGAGGATGCCACTTTAATCGGTGATTATTACAACGTTACGGAAGAAGGAAATTGGGAAGAAGAGCGTACTAATATCCTACGTAAAACGATTTCAGATGATGATTTGATTTCGAAATACAATATTAATGCGGAAATACTTTATGAAAAGGTAAAATCTGCAAAGGCTAAATTGCTGGAAGTTAGAAGCAAAAGAATCAGGCCGGGTTTGGATGATAAGTGTTTAACTGCCTGGAATGCCATGATGATTAAAGGCCTGGCTGATGCTGCGACCGTTTTAAATCATGGTTTATATTATGAAAGTGCGTCTAAGGCAGCAAATTATATTTTGAATCATTTAAAAACCGGAAACGGTGGCTTGTATCGCAACTATAAAAACGGAAAAGCCTCAATAATAGGTTTTCTGGATGATTATGCATTCTTTATAGATGCCTTAATTGCGTTATATCAGTACGATTTTGATGAAAAGTGGTTAGATGAAGCTCGGAACTTTGCCGATTACGTTTTAAAGAATTTTACAGATAGCGAATCGCCTATGTTTTTTTACACCTCTTCCGAAAGCGAAAATTTAATCGCCCGTAAACACGAGGTCATGGATAATGTAATCCCGGCTGCAAATTCTGTCATGGCACAAAACCTCAAAAAATTGGGTTTACTGTTTGATATGGATAACTATACTCAAAAAGCAGGAGAGATGTTGGCTGCTGTTCTACCCAAGATAAAAACTTATGGTTCAGCTTATTCAAATTGGGCTATTCAATTGCTCAATGAAGTGTACGGGATCAATGAAATTGCAATTACAGGATTGGAAAATGAGGTCGTTAAATTGGAGTTGAGTAATTATTATATTCCAAATAAAATTTTATTAGGCGGAACAAAAAGTAACCTTCCGCTGTTAGAAGGTAAGCAAAGCAACGAAACAAAAGTTTATATTTGCCGAAATAAAGTATGCCAGTTGCCGGTTAAAACTGTTGAGGAAGCATTAGAGTATTTACAATAAAACAATCTGAATGAATATTTCACCAAACTCAGTAGTTGCATTAACTTATGAACTGCACACTACTAACGAAGAAGGACAACAAGTTTTTGTTGAAAAAGCGGACGAGCAAAATCCTTTAGTATTTTTATATGGCGTAGGCATGATGTTGCCAAAGTTCGAGGAGCATTTAACCGGTTTACAAACTGGCGATGAATATAGCTTTGAATTATCAGCTGCGGATGGTTACGGAGAATTAGATCCAGGTGCTTTCGCAGATTTACCAAAATCTATGTTTACTGAAGCAGGAGGTGAAGTTCCGAATGTTGGTGACGTTATTCCTTTACAGGATAACCAGGGGAACCAATTCAGGGCAGGCGTAACTGCTGTTCATGATGAAACGGTAGCTGTAGATTTAAACCACCCTATGGCAGGTAAAAACTTGATGTTTGCGGGAACCATTTTAAACGTTCGCGAAGCAACACAAGATGAGTTGGCTCACGGACACGCACATGGTGCAGATGGCCATTCAGGTCACTAATTAAATTTAAAATTAGAATATACAGGCCTCAGATTAGTTCTGAGGCTTTTTTGTTAATCTCTGAAAACGTCTTCAAGATCAAGCAAAAATCCAGGTAGTATGGAAGTAGTTACTTTTTCGCCGATTGTAAGCAATTTAGTAGGTTGAAATTTGCCTTCCTCATCCAAAATATACCTAAAAAAAGTTTTATCAGATGGACTCACAATCCAGTATTCCTTAACGCCAGCCTCTTCGTAAACGTCAAATTTATTTACAAGCTCCTTTTTATTATTTCCTGGCGATAAAATTTCTACTACAATATCCGGGGCACCAATACAACCGCGTTTATCTAATTTGTTTTCATCGCAAACAACCACAATATCGGGTTGAACTACGGTAAAAATGCTCTTGTCATCTTGTGTCTTTTTTGCTAATCTTACGTCAAAAGGGGCTGTGTAAACGCGACATGGTTTTCCTTTAAGAATATTGTAAACCGGACCAAAAATGTTAGTTAATATTTCCTGATGAATCCGGGAAGGAGCAGGACTCATTTTAAATAAATGTCCTTTTATAATTTCTAAACGCTCATCAAAGGCAAAACGCAAATAATCTGCATAAGTATAGCTCGCAGAAAAATCAATATCGTTTAAAGTTTCTATTAAAGGAAGCTCTTCCTCTGTGGGATATCGTCTTGTAGCTTTCATCTTTCCTTCTCAAGTAAAGATACTAAAAAAATTAGGAATATAATGACGGCTTAATGCAATTAAAAATCAAATTTTAACCTCACACCGCCATTGGTAAGGTTAAGTTTATCGTTAGAAAAGGTTTTCATCGGTAGCCTTAAAAATGGTTCGACAGCAAAGTTATTTTTCTTTGAAATTTTTTGTTGATAACCAATTGAGAAATTATAAAAGCCTAAATATTTATCCGTTGTTGTTGCAGGTCCCGTTTGAGGCTCTGAAATCCGTTCCGTAACGACGAGCATTTTCTGTGTTGAAGTTCCGGAAGCATTGGCTATTGTTGTGTTTTGAGCGCTGCTAATCAGATAGTTATTGTTTTTTTTGTTATTCAATATTGCAAGCGCAGATACCCCAATACCGGTGTAAAAATTGCTGCTGATGCGGTATTTCAATTCCAGCGGAATATTGATTCCACTGATACTGGCGTCAACAGATTCAAAACTTTTTGAGGCACTTGAATAGGCTATTGCATTTGAAGCCGATGGTGCATTTGCAACGGCATCGCTTGCGCTTCCTGAGCTTGCCATTAGGTTACTTGTTGTGCTTAATGCCGCATAGGTGATACCAGAGCTAATTGATAATTTATTAGCAAGATTATAGGATAGTGAGAAGCCATAATTCATGTTTACTTTATTATCGTTACCCATCGATGGCGCAACGAATACACCAGGCTCCCACTTTGTTATGGTTTTACTTTTCTCTGTTTTGGCTAAGCCGCTTTTATGACTATCTTGTTCTAACAATTGCTCAAAAGTCATTCTTGCTTCTGGCATTTTTTTCTTTTCAATCTTAATTTGAACCTGACTAAAATTTGAATTAAGGTTGGCTTTTCTCGAATGAAAGGTTTCTTCTAATCTACGTTGGTTTGCTAAGTTGTTTGTAATTAATGGATTAAGTGTTTCACTTTTAGCTTCGTTGAATGGGTTATTTGATACAACCTCACTTATTTTTGTTCTAAAAGTTTTGCTTTGGCTCTTAAAGCGGGCATCTTTAGGTAATGGCAATTTATCTTCCACTGAAGCAGACCTGGTTGATTTATCTATAACTAAATCAGCTTTTGATGAATTTTCTTTTTCAGAATTTTCTTGTTTTTTTGTTTTTGGTACCGTGTTTTTTACTATTGAATGCTCAACATTTTGTGGGTCGTTCTGCAATAAAAAGATACTGGTTATAACCAAAATTATTGCAGCAGCAGACCATAAAGGCCAGTAAAAAAAGCGGCTTCGTTTTTTTTCGTCGGGTACGGAGAAACGTTCCCAGGCACCGGGAGTGTAGGCTTCTTCATGTGCCTGAAGATTATCTTTTATATGGTCAATTAATTCTTTATCCATTTTTCTCGTATGAATTAACCAATGTTTTTAAATATAATATCCGAAGCTTATTTTTTGCCCGTGTTAGATATACTCTACTTGAACTTTCAGGTATATTCATCATTTTTGAAATCTCATCATGAGCAAATCCTTCAATTTCGTAGAGGTTAAAGACCAACCGTTGGTTATCGGGAAGTTGATTCAGCAGTTTTAATATATCCTGGACGTGCAAATCAGACGCTACTGAAATAGGGCTTACCGGATGTTCATCTTCAGCCAAATCATCTACATAAGAATGATTTTTTAACGTTCTTAGTTTATCTATTGCCGTTCTTGACGCAATTCTACTAATCCATCCCTTAAAAGTTTTTTGTAAATCAGCAGGATTATTAGGTGCTTGAAAGTTTTCTATGTTTTTGAAAATCTTTATAAAACAGTCATTTACAAGTTCTTCACCATCATAACTATTATTTACATATCGTAAAATAATGGCCATTAAATAGCCATAAAATGATTTATACATCATTTCCTTACAGCTGTTATCGTTCTTTTTGCAGCCTTGTATAATTTCTTCAATACGGAGTATTTTTCTTATCAACCCGGCCGAACTTATTAGAGATTAGTTTTAATAGCAATCAAATTTAATGAAAAGATGCCATCTGACTATTAGATGGCATCTGATTCGTATCATATGTAGGTGTTATTTGTTCGTAAGTATCGACAGGCCGAATTTTGTACTGTCTGTTTTGCTTTTCAATCCCTTTGCCCATAAAGTGTAAATCTTTCCAGCTTCGATTTTAGTTGCAGCTAAGGTTGCAGTAACAGTATTGCTTTCTTTAATCTGGAAATTGTAGCTGGCTGAAGGATCAATAGAAATAAAAGCCGAAGCTTCTTTATATGCTTTTCCGGTAACTAATGCAGTACTTGTTCCTTCAACTGCTAAATCCAATGCGGGTGCATCCGGACTTAAATTAATAAACCTGATTTTGGCTTTTCCAGCTGCAGGTAGCGTTAAATCATCCTGGACAACAAGTATTTTTGGCGACGGAAGTACGTCAATTACAAAAGCGGAATAAAATAATCCAGAATTTAACGTTACGTTAGCAGTTGCCAGGTATTTTAAAGAATCCTTTTTAGTGATACCAAATAATCTGGAACCTGGATAAGCGCCGAAATAACCCAGGTCTTTAGTATATGTAAAATCTTTATTGTTTGCTTTTTGATTATCTACAATAAAATCAATTGCACCTGTTCCCGGTGATGCATGCACAAAGCCAATACCGGCCACCGTAATTGGGTCTGAATTTCCCCAGTCTTTTTTACAGGCTGAAAGAAACAAAGTAAAAGCAAACAGCGCGCATATAATTTTTATAGATGTACCAAAATTTTTTTGAGTATTTTTCATTTTAATATTTTAAATCAGTTCTTATAGATAAATTGGTTAACGGCCATCAACACTTTTTCTATAAAACGGGAAATATTTCAGAAACGCTACAGCACATCTGTTTAATATCTTAATCTATTGTCAGCTTAGCATAGCAAAATTGGGCTTCTTACGATTTCAGTTTGTAGTAAGCGGCTAGAAGTCCAAATATTCCGGGCTGATTATTAAATCAGATGTTCTTGAGTGAACATGTTATGTTGAATGCTTAAAACTAGTTAAGATTTTTAATGTGCCTTGGGAAGGGAGGGAAGAACATAAGTTAAAACTGGAAGGGCGGGCAATTATCTCAGAATACATAAATAGTATGTAAAGAAAAAGAGTTTTGACATTACATCAAAACTCTTTTAATATGCATTGTGCCTAATTTTTATGCGTACATCTCTTCTCGTAGTTTAGCAACATCGGCGTTATTGATATATTCATCGTAGGTCATTAATTTATCAATGGTTCCTTTTGGTGTAATTTCGATAATTCTGTTGGCAACTGTTTCCGTTAATTGGTGATCTCGCGAAGTAAACAAAATCGCACCTTTAAAATCTTTCATGCCATTGTTTAATGCCTCAATAGATTCCAAATCAAGGTGGTTGGTTGGCTCATCAAACATTAGTAAGTTTGCCTGTTGCAACATCATTCTCGAAAACATGCAACGCATTTTCTCCCCACCAGAAAGCACTTTAACATTTTTCAACACTTCTTCTCCCGAGAATAGCATACGGCCTAAAAAGCTGCGTACAAATTGCTCATCGGCATCAGTTCCAGAATATTCACGTAGCCAATCGACCAGGTTTTCATCTTTTCCGTCAAAATATTCCGAGTTATCATTTGGAATGTCAGCCGTACTAATGGTAACGCCCCATTTAAATTCGCCTTTGTCAGCAGGAGTTCTGCCGGTTAAAACATCGTAAAATGCTGCGGTAGCCAAACTATTTTGAGATAAGATTGCAATTTTGTCACCCTTGTTTACCATAAAAGTGACTTTGTCGAATAATACACCATCATTTCCTGATTTGCCTAAAGCATCAACCTGTAAAATTTGGTCACCCGCTTCACGGCCTGTATTGTTAAAAATAATTGCAGGGTATTTGCGGCTAGATGCCTTAATCTCCGTAATATCAATTTTGTCTAAAGCTTTTTTACGGGAAGTTGCCTGTTTGGATTTTGATGCATTTGCACTAAACCGGCGGATGAATTCCTGTAACTCTTTCACTTTATCTTCCATCTTTTTATTCTGGTCGCTACGCTGTTTCAATGCCAGCTGACTGGATTCATACCAGAACGTATAATTACCGGTGTAAATACTCATTTTAGCAAAATCGATATCTACAATATGCGTACAAACCGCATCTAAAAAGTGCCTGTCGTGAGATACAACTAGAACAATATTTTGATAATCGGCCAGGAAGTTTTCCAGCCAGGCAATCGTTTCAATGTCCAAATCGTTCGTAGGTTCATCTAGTAACAATATGTCAGGATTACCAAAGAGTGCTTGTGCTAATAACACACGTACTTTTTGTGTATTATCCAATTCTTTCAATAACTTATAATGATTATCTTCAGTAATACCAAGGTTACTTAACATGGTTGCGGCATTACTTTCCATATTCCAGCCATCCATTTCAGCAAAAAGATTTTCCAATTCTCCGGCACGTTCGCCGTCTTTTTCACTGAAATCTTCTTTCATATAAATGGCGTCTTTCTCTTTCATGATGGCATACAGCTCTTTATGTCCAATCATTACGGTTTCTAACACGGAAAACTCATCGAATTCATAATGGTTTTGTTTTAAAACCGCCATTCTTTCACCTGGCGTAAAAGCCACACTACCCGAGGTCTGGTTCACTTCGCCTGATAAAATTTTTAGGAAGGTGGATTTACCCGCGCCGTTGGCTCCAATCACGCCATAGCAATTGCCTTGTGTGAATTTTAGGTTAACATCCTCAAATAATGTGCGTTTGCCGTATCGTAATGATAAATTAGAAACTGAAATCATATGTAAATAAATAAACCGCAAAGATACGGAAAAAGGTTGAGGCTAAAAAGGCGGATGCTAAAACGTTTGGAATATAATTTCCTACTGGTTAAATTCAGAAATTAGAATAAACATACCGTCTATTCGAATAAATCGGCTAAATTTGATGTTTAAAGATAGCGTACTTCTATTCACATGGCAAAAAATAAAGAAGCTAAGAAACCAAGTGTTTTTAGTTTGCTTGGATCGTATAAAGGCTTAATTTTCCTGTTGATTTTGTTCGCATTACTAAGCAATGGAATTAACCTCGTATTTCCAAAGATTATCGCGCATGGAATTGATTCCTATTCAAATAAAACATTTAATCTAAATTCCATTCTGTATCAGTTTGCATTCGCAATTGTTTTGGTTTTTATCTTTACATATTTGCAGGGCATTGTACAAACTTATGCCTCAGAGCGCGTGGCCAGGGATTTGCGAACAAAATTATCTAATCAGATTTCAGTTCAGAGCCATGCCAATATTATCCGCTCAAACCCATCTAAACTTTTAACCAACCTGACATCTGACGTTGATTCCATTAAACTGTTCGTGTCGCAGGCTATCGTTTCCCTCGCATCGTCTATCTTTCTGATTGTTGGCGCAAGTACGCTGCTTCTGATGATTAACTGGAAACTGGCCCTTTGTATAATTGCCATCATTCCAATCATTGGTGGTGCGTTTTTCTTTGTCTTAAAAAAAGTGAGGGCCTTGTTTATTAAAAGTCGTGAGGTTATCGACTGGCTAAACAAAGTCATCAGTGAAAGCATTCTCGGCTCCGCATTAATACGTGTAATTAATTCACAACAACTCGAGTATAATAAATTCATCGATGCAAATGCAAAGGCCAGGGATTTGGGACTCTCCATTCTACGCCTATTTGCAGGTTTAATTCCGATTATTGTATTTGTTGCCAATTTATCTGGATTAACTATTTTGGTACTCGGCGGTCATTTTGTAATTAACGGCAGCATGACTTTGGGCGAATTTGCTGCTTTTAACAGTTATCTCGCATTGATTATTTTTCCAATTCTGGTTATCGGTTTTATGAGCAACGTCATTGCTCAGGCAACAGCATCGTATCAGAGAATAGAAAGTGTTTTAAACGCCGTTGAGATAAAGCATACTGGTACTTTGGCCAAGGAACTGACCGGAGCAATTGAGGTAGAAAATATTTCATTTACGGCCGGACAAAAGCCAATTTTAAAACATATCTCATTTTCTGCCCATTCTGGTTCAAAAACAGCCATTATCGGTCCTACAGCTGCAGGTAAAACACAATTACTTTATATTTTAACGGGTTTAACAGAGCCTGAATCCGGCCAAATCCTTTATGATAATACAGCCTTAAGTGATTATAATCGGGAGAATTTTTACAAGCAGATAGGTTTCGTTTTTCAGGACAGCATTATGTTTAACATGAGCATTCGCGAGAATATTGCTTTTAGTGATACGGTTACAGATGAATCTTTAGCAAAAGCCATTCAAACTGCTGAACTGAAAGATTTTATTGATAACCTTCCTGATAAGCTAAATACCATAATTTCTGAACGTGGGAATAGTCTTTCCGGAGGTCAAAAGCAGCGGATCATGTTGGCTAGGGCCCTGGCAGTCGATCCGAGAATATTGCTGCTCGACGATTTTACCGCCCGTGTTGATACAAATACAGAGAAACGGATTCTGGAAAACATTCAACAAAATTACCCAGGCTTAACGCTGTTATCTGTAACTCAAAAAATCGCATCAGTTGAAAATTACGACAGCGTTATTCTTTTGATGCAGGGCGAAATCATTGCAGCCGGAACACATTTGGAGTTGTTAAAGAGCAGTCCGGAGTACGTTCAAATATACAATTCACAACAGAGCACAAGTAATTATGAATTACGATCTTAACCAGCTCACATCCCATCAGGAAAAGCAATCTACTTACCAGGCACTTAAAAGATTGTTGAAACTCATTTCCAACGAGCATAAAAACCTATGGCTGGCATTAATTGCGATTTTAATTAACTCTGGCTTGCTTTTACTCGGCCCACTTCTGGTTGGTTATACCATAGATACATATATCCGCACTAAGGAATTTTATGGTGTTCTCGTTTTTGGTGGAATTCTACTGGTGATGTATCTGATTGCGATGATCACCGGGTATATGCAGACAAAACTGATGGGTGGCGTAGGGCAAAGAATGCTCTTCATTTTAAGGAACGCAATTTTTAATAAATTGCAGGAGTTTCCGGTTTCCTTTTTTAATCAAAATAAAGCAGGCGATTTAATTTCAAGGGTAAATAATGATACAGATAAGCTAAATCAGTTTTTTTCGCAATCGCTGATGCAATTTGTGAGCAGTATTGTAACCATGATTGGTGCGGGTATTTTTCTTTTATCGATTAACCTGGAACTTGGCGCTGCGGCGCTTTCTCCGGCAGTTGTAATCGTGCTCTTTACGATGGTATTGTCGCCATGGGTGAAGCGCAAAAATGCAAAAAATTTGAAGAGTGTTGGTGGTATGAGTGCTGAAATTCAGGAAAGTTTAAATAATTTTAAAGTTATTATCGCATTTAACCGCCGGGATTATTTTAGAAAGCGTTTTGACGATGCAAATAAAGAAAACTATAAAACAGCAATAGGTGCAGGCCTGGCCAATAATATTTTCGTCCCGATTTATGGCTTGCTTTCAAGCTTTGCCCAATTAATCGTCTTACTTTTTGGTATTTACCTTATTTCCATCGGAAGCTTTACTTTGGGCTTACTGGTAAGTTACATTTCCTATTGTACAAATTTTTATAACCCGTTAAGGCAACTCGCTGCATTGTGGACAAGTTTTCAGGTAGCAATGGCAAGTTGGGACAGGATATCCCAGATTCTTTTGTTAGAAACGAATTTACCACACATAACTGATTATAAACCCGCCGAATCTAATGTTCTACTTGAATTTAAAAATGTTCATTTCTCATATGATGATTCAAAAGAAATTTTACATAGTGTTAATCTGAAATTTGAAAAGGGTAAAACGTATGCATTAATTGGCCCAACGGGCGGTGGAAAAACGACAACGGCATCGCTGATTTCCCGGTTGTTTGACGTAACGAAAGGAACTGTATTATTAAGTGGAAAAGATATTCGCACATTCAGTGCGGAGGAACGGACACAAAAAATAGGGTTTATTTTGCAGGAGCCATTTCTTTTCACCGGAACGGTTAAGGATAACATACTGTATGGCAATAGCAGATATAAAGATGTTAGTGATGAAGAACTTAAGGGAATTATCCGGGACGCTAACCTTGAAGCACTTTTAGCTATTTTTGATCAGGGATTAAGTACTCCGATTACATCAGGTTCTGACGACATCAGCTTAGGTCAGAAGCAGCTAATAGCGTTTATGAGGGCTGTTTTACGTAATCCTGAATTGTTGATTTTAGATGAGGCAACGGCGAACATTGATACCATTACTGAAAAGTTGTTGAGCGCCATTTTAGATAAATTATCGAACGAAACAACGTTAGTTATCATTGCACACCGATTAAATACCATTGAGAATGCAGATGAAATTTACTTTGTAAATGAAGGTGAAGTAAAGAAGGCAGGCACATTAAAGGAGGCACTGAACTTATTGCTTCATGGTAAACGCTTGAGTTGAAGCATGCAGGAAATTCTCTAAATATATTCAACACTTATCATTGAAAAATAATCGTTTAGAAAAAATATCAAGAATTAAAATTCTATAAACGCAGGTAATTTAGTATTTTTCTAAAAATAGACCTTATGAAAATATATCTATCGCTGGCGATCTGTGCATTTATATTTATCAGCGCCTGTAAACAGGAAATAAAAAATGAAAGCGCCAACTCATCGCCCGATTCTCTTGCAGTAAAATCAATTAACGATTCCAGTCTGGCAAAATACCTGTCGGTGATTGCTGCAGATAGTTTGGAAGGCCGGAAGCCTTTTACAACAGGCGAAACTAAAACAATAAACTATTTAAAAACAGAATTTGAAAAGTTAGGTTTAAAACCTGGTAATGGCGACAGTTACTTCCAGGAAGTGCCAATGGTGGAGATAAAATCAACACCATCTGAAAAAATGGTTGTTAAATCCGGTCTGAAAGAATGGTCATTAAATTACTTAACGGAGTTTGTTGCAGGGTCACGTCGCGTTCAGAATGAAGTGAGTGTTAAAAATTCTCCTTTGGTTTTTGCAGGTTACGGAATCGTGGCACCGGAGTATGGATGGAACGACTATAAAAATTTAGATGTAAAGGGTAAAATAGTTGTCGTATTGATAAACGACCCCGGATTTGCCGATTCCGCTTTGTTTAAAGGTAAAAATATGACCTACTTCGGTCGCTGGACTTATAAATTCGAAGAAGCATCCAGACAAGGCGCAGCTGGAATTTTAATTATTCATGATACAAAACCGGCAGCTTATCCCTGGACAGTTGTGCGCAGTGGCTGGTCTAAATCTAAACTTCAGCTACAATCGGAAGATAATGGAATGAACAGAACTGTTATAGAAGGTTGGATAAGTTTGGAAGGGGCCAGGAAATTATTCGCTTTGGGCGGACAATCTTTTGAAACATTGGTTGCAAAGGCCAGAAAAAAAGATTTTAAGGCAGTTGACTTAAATTTGACGACCTCACTTACCGTTAAAAATAAAATTAAAAAATCGGTTACTTACAATGTTTTAGCTTCAATTCCAGGCGGTAAATTAAAAAATGAGGCGATTATTTATTCTGCACACTGGGATCATTTAGGTATAGGCGAGAAAGTTCAGGGGGATTCAATTTATAACGGCGCCGTTGATAATGCAACCGGTGTTGCTTCTTTGTTCGAAATTGCTTCGGCTTTCAAAAAATTGCCTCAAAATCCGGAAAGAACAATTTTATTTATTTCTTATACTGCCGAAGAACAAGGATTGCTGGGTTCAGAATATTATGCTAAACATCCAGCGTTTCCATTAAGTAAAACGGTAGCAAACATTAATATGGATATGATGGGCCTGGCCGGTAAAACGAAAGATATTGTCGTTTATGGATATGGACAATCAGAACTGGAAGATTATGCAGCAGCGTCCGCCAAAAAACAAAACCGTATATTGGTTCCTGACCCGGTTCCATCTTCAGGTTTATACTACCGTTCCGATCATTTTAACCTGGCGAAGGTTGGTATTCCGTCTTTATTTACCGGTTCGGGAGTAGACAATATTAAGAACGGTAGGGAATGGGGTTTAAAACAAGTTGCTGACTTCACTAAAAACCGTTACCATTCTCCACAAGATAATTTTAATTCAAAAACCTGGGATTTATCCGGTATCGTAGAAGATGTTCGTCTTTTATTTGATATGGGTTATCGTTTGAGTAACGAGAGTACTTATCCGAAATGGAAAGACGGGTCGGAGTTTAAGGCTGTAAGAGAGAAATAGTTTATTCAGACTGTCACATTGAGCCTGTCGAAATGATACAATTGTGTTTTGGTGCGTAGACGCGCTCAACGACAGTTTAGAGCCGTCATTTCGACCGTAGTGGAGAAATCTTTGCAATCGATGTTTTACCAGTTTTTCAAGTATCGTAAGAATCAGTAAGGCATTGAATAAATTCAGGCAATAAAAAGCCACATATTCGCAGATGAGTTTAAAAATCTGTACATCCAATACCTCGGTTCGTGTGCCCATGAATCGAAAGTATAGTATGGTTCGTGAGGACACGAACCACGGCTTTTTGCAAACAATAAAGCCACATATTCATAGATTAAGTTAAAAATCTGTGAATATGTGGCTTTGTTAAATAATTTCTATCCTACTAGAAGTGGAACATCACACCCAATTTAGGCGCAAAAGTATCCGCTTCTAAACCAAATGAATTAGTAGTAACTTTGTTTCCTGTAGCTTCATTTTTTGCCTGGAAGTTTTGGTAACCTAAACCGTTAACTGAAACTTCGATGCCGATTCTCTTAGTTGGGAAGAAAGCAAAACCCGGAGCAACATTGACACCAATTGAAGTTGTTGATGCAACTTTAGCACCTGTATCTCCATTTGCCGCAACTACTTTATTTGAACCGAAAGCCATCGGAACCGATAATTGTCCGAAAAATTTAAATTGATCAGATAATCCAACATAATAGCGACCAAAAGGTGCAACTACAAAAGCTTCATTCTGGTTTAAATCACTAACTTGTTTATTGTATGTGTAACCTACGCCAGTACCGATAGCAAAATTATTGCCTACAAAATAACCAACACTTGGTATAACATTAAAACTAACATCCGATTTTGCTGCACCTTCAACCTTAGTTGAATTAAATCCAACGCTACCTCCTAAAATTACTTTTCCTTTTTCTGTTTGTGCATGAGCACCATAAACTAGACCTGCAACTGCTACCAACGATAATAATAATTTTTTCATCTTTTTAATTATTTAATTAAGTATAGTCAATTTTACCTTTTTAATTTCTGACTATATTCGCCTAAAAGTCAACAGTTATGCCATAAATTGCCCTCAAAGTCATTAAAAAATCAGTTTTTGGTTAACTGTCTTATTAAGAATTAAATATAAAATCAGTGTTAAATCAATATTATTTTGGTGTGACTAAAAATCAATCGATCGATTAATTTTGGAATATGTTAGATTGCCAATCTGGCCTTTTTGAAGTAATTGTCAGGCTTATTTTCGGAAGATTTGACATCATACTAGAATTTCTATTACTGGCTTAATGAAGTAAAAAACTAAAAGGTTTCTGCAAATAACTTTAAACGATAAAGCGGAGAAATGACAATTTAAACTCTAGATGCAGAGATTAAGTTTTCAAGTTTCTTTTTTATAATGCCAATAGCAACCTCATCTTTTAGGTTTCCCTGTTCATCGAACTTATTTTTTGCCTGGGCAACCAAAACTTCGGGCTGCAATACTGGATTCATATTCAGGAAAGTAAAAACGGGTAAAAACGCTGCCTGCATCCTAACTGTTCCCCACATGCCCTGCGTTGCGCCCATTAAGGCAACCGGTTTATGCATTAAAGGAGAATCTTTTCCGCGGCTAGCCCAATCGATGGCGTTTTTCAATCCGCCAGGAATGGAATAATTGTACTCCGGAGACGTAATTATAAATGCGTCTGCTTTGGCAAGCGCTTCTCTGAATTTAACAACGCTTAATGGCCGTTCAGCAGCTTCAGGCATGTCATTGTCAGCGTTATAAACCGGAATATCATCATAGGAAACAACTTCGAATTCAATCTCTTCAGGCAATAAATCGCCTGCAATTTTAAGTAGCATTGCGTTGTACGAACCTTTTCTAAGGCTGCCGCACAGGCCAACAATTTTTCTGTTTTCCATGCATAATAAACGATAGGATTATTAAAATGTTTGAGTTTTTGCAAGGACATATCGTTTAGCGATAAAATTTATAATGTTTATGTTTGAGCTTTAGTACGGATTATGAACGAGCAAGCATCAACTGAAAAAATAATAGAAAAAACAGTTTTCCCGATTTTATTTGCCCTTAGCTTTTCACATTTACTTAATGATACCATTCAATCATTAATTCCGGCAATTTATCCGGTAATTAAAACGAGTTATGGACTGAGCTTTTCTCAGATCGGTTTGATCACTTTAACCTTTCAACTAGCAGCATCGTTATTGCAGCCATTTGTGGGTATTTACACTGATAAAAAGCCACAGCCATACTCTCTGGCAATAGGGATGGGCTTTACCTTAACCGGGTTAATCATGCTTTCTATGTCAGCACATTTTTACACGATGCTGCTTTCAGTGGGCATGATTGGCATCGGTTCATCAATATTTCATCCGGAAGCATCCAGAATGGCTCATGCTGCGTCGGGCGGGAAAAGTGGATTGGCACAATCTGTTTTTCAGCTTGGAGGTAATGCAGGTAGCTCATTAGGGCCTTTGTTGGCCGCCTGGATAATCGTTCCTTACGGTCAATTCAGCGTAATTTGGTTTTCGGCCATTGCACTTTTGGCGATCATGGTTTTGACTTATGTTGGCAATTGGTACAAGGGATTTATGCTTGCCCGGAGTAAGAAAGCTTCGATTCAAACGGTAGTTAATCAATTTTCGAGAGGAAAAGTTATTTTTTCTATCGTGATTTTATTGCTGCTGATTTTTTCAAAATACTTTTACATGGCTAGTTTAACCAATTATTTTACTTTTTATTTAATTAATAAGTTTCATGTTTCAGTTCAAGCTTCACAAATTTATTTATTCGTGTTTCTATTTTCCGTGGCTGCCGGAACACTTTTAGGCGGACCAGTAGGAGATAAAATTGGAAGGAAATACGTGATTTGGGCTTCAATTTTAGGTACGGCACCATTTGCACTTTTATTGCCACATGCAAACTTATTTTGGACCGGTGTTTTAATTATACCTATCGGGATGATCTTAGCTACGGCATTTTCGGCAATATTGGTGTATGCACAAGAGCTAATTCCGGGCAAAGTCGGTTTGGTTGCGGGTTTATTTTTTGGCTTCGCTTTCGGTATGGGCGGGATAGGTTCAGCGTTACTTGGTAAACTAGCTGACTCTAAAGGAATTGAGTATGTGTTTTCTATTTGTGCCTTTCTACCGCTTATTGGCTTACTTACGGGGTTCTTGCCAAATATAGAAACGAAGAAAAAATAAAGAAACTCCAGCCGGTGTAATGGCTGAAGTTTCAATTTTGAAAGCTACCTGATTCTTTGTCTTTTTGAGTTTAGCCTTCTAACTAAATCGTAAGTATCCAATAAATGATTATCGTTGTACGGATTAGTTATCGATTTTAGTCTTCCGTTATTTTGTAAAGCAGATGTGTGATATTCAAATTTAATGTTTCCTATTGATTTAATTTTGCCATTATGCTCTGGAAAAACAGATATATAGTATTCTACATAGTCGTCCCCAATCGACTTTATTTTACCATTTGTTTCAGGGAATACAGATACATAATAGTCGATCCTTGTTCCTCCTATTGATCTTACCTTACCGTTGGTTTCTGAAAATACAGATATGTAGTATTCGATTTCCATTCCATCAATTGATTTTATTTTACCGTCGAGCTCAGGGAAAATACTAGTATAATATTCGATATTCCTATTGCCTTGCGCAATCACAGTCAAAGACAAAGTTGTAAGCATAATCATTCCGAATATACTTACCCAAGTTGTTTTAAAGCAACTTGTTTTACTACTTAAAATGCTCATAGATTTTAAAAATGGTAGTTAACTCCAAGGCTTGGAGAAAAGGTGTTAAAGCCGAAATTGAAATTATCAACAGTTGTTTTATATGTAGTTTGCTTGTAAACCCTTTTACTATAAGAAAACAAATCAAAACCTAATTCTATAGCCCATTTTTTTGTTGGGAAAAAAGCAAGATTCGGACTAATCGAGGTACCATAAAAAGTTAGCTTACTATCATCGGTATTGTTTATTCCGTTACTGTCTTGGTGTACTTTTCCAAACCCAACGTTAGCGTCGAACTGACCAAAGAACTTAAAGCGCTCTGTAATGTCAACATAATACCTTACGAACGGACCTACACTGTAAATTGTTTGTTTTTGGATTGTGGTTGAAGTGCCGTTTGTAATTACGCCATTTGTATTATTGGGAACATCGAAATTTACTGTGTTCTTTAAATAGTTCAGGTTTCCTCTGATTCCGATAGCCAGATTATCGAAAAAGAAGTGGCCGTAACTAGGGCTTAGGCCATACGTTTTCAAGTCCTGAGATTGAATGTCCTGCAATAATTTTGAGCTCGACAGGTTAATGGAGCCACCGATTAAATTTTTCCCTTTCTCGGTTTGTGCGTTCGATGTAAACGCAAAAGCGCATAGCGCTGCCATAAGAAACAGTTGTTTTTTCATTTGTGTGTTTTTGTGTGTACTCAAGTATAATAAAAAAAACACAAAGAACTATTGATTTAGTTGTTTTAAGTGCAAGTTGCTGAAAATCAATTGTAAATAATTCCTGTAAAGAAAGATTACTTTATTTCAATCTCATTGTTTTGAAACCCAAAGTTCCATTCATATCTGAACCTGCAATCTACATTGTGTGACCTCCATTTTTACCTGCGGAAAAGAAGGATAGGGAGGCCCTTCAAAGTCCGTTAGTTAAACTTGGATTCTAATATATTGCAGATGGATAATCTGGGTTTTTAGCATCTTTTCAGGCAAAAAAAAAGAGACTGTTAAATCTAACAGCCTCTTTATAAATCAATTATTCAATCTATGCATTCTGATTGAGGAATACAAATTTATTATCAAACATGTCAAGCTTTATCTTGCTATCCTTATCAACCTTTCCGGCCAATATTTCTTTAGATAATTCGTTCAAAATACGTTTTTGAATCACTCTTTTTAGCGGCCTTGCACCAAACTGAGGATCATAACCTAGTTGAGCCAACCAATCTAAAGCTTCTGGTGATGCATCCATTTCAAGTCCCATTTCAGCTAAAGTTTGCTGAACATGTTTAAACTGAAGTGAAACAATATCCCTGATTTCATTACGATTTAAAGGGGTAAACATTATCAGTTCATCAATTCTGTTTAAAAATTCGGGGCGTATGGTTTGTTTAAGTACCTCGAAAAGCTCATTTTTAGTTTTGGCAATTAATTCATCTCTGTTCTCATCTACTAAATCTTTGAAGTTGTCCTGAATTAAATGCGCACCAATATTAGACGTCATGATAATAATGGTGTTTTTAAAATTCACCGTCCTGCCTTTATTATCAGTTAAACGGCCGTCATCCAAAACCTGAAGCAAAATATTAAAGACATCAGGATGGGCTTTTTCAATCTCATCAAGCAACACAACTGAATAAGGTTTACGTCTAACAGCTTCCGTCAATTGTCCGCCTTCATCGTATCCAACGTATCCCGGAGGCGCTCCAATTAATCTGGAAACAGCGTGGCGTTCCTGATATTCACTCATATCAATACGCGTTAACGCATTTTCATCATTAAATAAGAACTCTGCAAGTGCTTTTGCCAACTCTGTTTTACCAACACCTGTTGTACCTAAGAAAATGAATGAACCAATTGGTTTACGTTTATCCTGCAAACCCGCACGGGAACGGCGAATTGCATCAGAAATCGCTTCAATAGCCTCATCTTGTCCGGCAACACGCTGGTGTAATTCAGCCTCGAGGTTTAGTAATTTTTCTCTTTCACTTGCAATAAGTTTTGTAACCGGAATACCGGTCCAGCGACCCACAACGCCTGCAATGTCATCAGCTGTAACTTCTTCTTTAAGCATTCTACTATCGCTCTGTTGATTTTCCAGATCGGCTTTAAGCTTTTCGAATGTGTCTTGGGCTTCTTTTATCTTTCCATAACGAATTTCAGCAACTTTTCCGTAATCGCCAGCACGCTCAGCTTGTTCGGCTTCTAGCTTAAATTGTTCGATAAGCTCCATTTGCTTATTGAGGTTATCAACCAAATCTTTTTCACCTTGCCATTTAGCCTTTAATTCATCGCGTTCGGCAGATAAATTCGCAATTTCTTCTGAAAGTTCTTTAACTTTCTTGTCGTCTTTTTCGCGTTTAATCGCTTCGCGTTCAATTTCTAAACGCATAATTTCGCGGTCTAAAGCATCCACATTTTCAGGAACACTATCCATTTCCATGCGCAATTTCGACGCAGCTTCATCCATTAAATCAATAGCTTTATCAGGTAAGAAACGATCGGAAATGTAACGCTGACTCATCTCTACTGCTGCAATAATAGCCTCGTCTTTGATCCTGACTTTATGGTGGGTTTCGTAACGTTCTTTCAAGCCACGAAGAATCGAAATTGCATCCTGTGTATCAGGCTCTTCTACCATAACTTTCTGGAAGCGACGCTCAAGGGCTTTATCTTTTTCCAAATACTTTTGGTATTCATCCAATGTAGTGGCACCAATTGCGCGTAATTCCCCACGAGCTAAAGCAGGTTTTAAAATGTTTGCGGCATCCATAGCACCTTCGCCACCGCCTGCACCAACTAAGGTGTGTATCTCATCGATAAACAAAATAATATCGCCGTCGCTCTGTGTAACTTCTTTTACAACGGCCTTTAGTCGCTCCTCAAATTCGCCTTTATACTTAGCGCCGGCAATTAAGGCCCCCATGTCCAGGGAGTAAACAATTTTACTCTTCAGGTTTTCTGGCACATCTCCTTTTATAATTCTAAAGGCAATGCCTTCTGCAATGGCTGTTTTGCCAACTCCTGGCTCACCAATTAAGATTGGATTATTTTTCGTTCTGCGGGACAAAATCTGAATAACCCGTCTAATTTCTTCATCACGACCAATAACAGGATCTAATTTCCCGCTTTCAGCGTATTCGTTTAAGTTGCGTGCATATTTACCCAGGGCCTGGTAAGTTGCTTCGGCATTTTGGTCAGTTACCCGGTTATCACCCCGTAACTCAGTAATGGCTTTTTTAAGGTCTTTTTCATTAACGCCTTGTTCTTTTAATAATTTCGAAGTGCTATCGTTAACAGCTAAAATTCCAAGTAATAAATGTTCTACAGATACAAATTCATCCTTAAATTCTTTTAAAAAGGACTGTGCTTTTTGTAAAACGCTGTTGGTATTTGATGACAAATAGACATTGCTTCCACTCACTTTAGGGAATTTCGCAATTTCATTATCTAAATTTTGATTTAATACATTAAGGTTAACGTTTAGTTTCTTCAAAACATAAGAGACTACGTTTTCATCAACAGTAAGCAAACCTTTGAGCAGGTGTGCCGTTTCAATAGCCTGTTGCTGGTTGCCTTGGGCTATTTCGGAAGCCTGTTGGATTGCTTCCTGGGCTTTGATTGTAAAATTGTTGAAGTTCATATAACCGTTTTGGTCAAAACAAATGCCACATCAGTTTTGATTTTGTAATCGGTAATTTTGTCTGGTCACTTTTCTGTTTTATGACTAAATTTCTGATTATTAGAGTTTTATAATGAAATTTTGTCTGTTTTTTAACGTAGAAAGCAGTTGTAATGTCCATTTATCAGTGTAGTCCTGCTTTACGCTTTACTTTTAGTTGTTCCTTCGACTCTGATCAATACGACAACAAAAAATATCGTTCCAATCGGTTCGTGGCCAGACTTCTGAATCTATTGCAGGGAAAGCCTAATGCATAAAAAAGCATCTGCGTTTTATCTACAGATGCTTTTTTTCTTTAAGTATTACCTGCTACCTGTTTTCTTTCAAAAAAACAATTTAGCAATTCATCAATTATTGAGTTTACCTTTATTTTACCCCAATATTTCTTTAAGTTTTTCAGTCTGATGATCGGCTAATTTTTGTAAAGGACCGGATGCTAACATTTTCATCATCATATTTAAATCTGCTGAAATAATGTGTTTGGCTGTTGTTGTACCGTTTCCGTTATCAACAACGGTCCATTTTAATTCAACGTCGAAAGGAGCTTTTTCCGTCGGTATGGCAGTAAGTTCCTGATTTTCTACGCGATTAGAGATTTTAATAGCAAGTTTAGCCATGTTTTGAATGGTAAAACGAGCATCATCTTCAGTAGATTCCCAATTATAAATATTTTCGGGCATCAATTGTTGATGGTTGTTCATGTTTGAGAGGAAAGCATAAACCTCAGAAACAGGTTTATTTACTTCTACAGTACTTTCTATAATTGTCATTTAGCTGATATTTAGGTTAGGCGATTTTGTATTAAAATTGTGAGTTTGATATTTGATTTTGTCCCCATTCCGAAGGATTTAGGCGCCATTTGCTCAGTAACTCCATGTCGCTTTTTGCGATAATACTGTGCTCGGCAGCGTAATCGATCAAAGCACCATAATTTGATAAAGTGATGTAGCGACATTTTGCAGCAGCAAAGTTTTCATCAGCTTTTTCAAATCCATAGGTAAATATGGCGGCTAAACCGGCAACTGATAAACCAGCCGCTCTTAGTGCATCGACAGCTTGCAAGCTGCTCTTTCCTGTAGAAATCAAATCTTCGATTACCATCACCCGTTGGCCCTCCACAACTTCACCCTCGATTAAACTTCCGGTGCCATGTTCTTTAGCTTTTGCTCTAACGTAGATAAAAGGTAAACCTAATTCTTGTGCTACTAAAACGCCCTGTGGAATACCCGCGGTCGCTACTCCAGCAATAACATCAACTGAGCCAAATTCTTCTTGTATGGCCTGCGCTAATTTCTGACGAATAAAGGTTCTAACCTGAGGATGGGAGAGGGTAATTCTGTTATCGCAATAAATAGGCGATTTCCAACCTGATGCCCAAGTAAAAGGATTATTAGGTTGCAATTTAATTGCCTTTATTTGTAATAAAAATTCCGCTACCTTTAATTCAATATCACTTTTATTATACATGGCCCAAAATTACAGAATTTATATTAACGATAACACCCTCTTTATCTCAGATGTTTTGCCAAACCAAAAAGAAAAAATTCAACAACTTGAATTTCAGGATTTTGATTTACAAACATTTTATAAAAAGTTGAAAAATGGGTCTAAGAAAAGCTACATTTTTCTAACTAAGAACCCAAAAGAGACTTTTAAAAAGCTAAAAAAGAATTGTGAAATCATAAAGGCTGCCGGCGGATTGGTGGAAAGTGTTAGTGGTAACTATTTGTTTATTTTCAGGAATAAAAAGTGGGATTTACCGAAAGGCAAGCTCGAAGCCGGTGAAAATATGAAAGAAACGGCCGTTCGAGAGGTGGAAGAAGAGTGTGGCATTAAAGTGGCTAAAAGAGAAGAAAAGCTTTGTAAAACCTACCATGTCTATCCCATGGGTTCCAAAATGGTGATTAAGAAAACCAACTGGTATAAAATGAAAGTGAAAGGCGAGCCCAAATTAGTACCTCAAAAAGAAGAAGGAATTGATGAAGCCGTTTGGTTGAATAAAAATCACATTGGGCCGATTGTGAAAAATACTTTTCCGTCAATTATGGATGTGTTGAGGGCTGGTGGTCTATTATAGTACTTTTAAAAAAATCTTCAGATAATTTTATGGTTGGCCTATTTCTTGGTTTGTACATTAATGGTATATTGCCTTTCTATTTAAAAAATGCAAACTATTTCTGAATCAAACTAATACAATGGGCAGGGCGACATTATTAGTTTTTGCTATTCTTTTATTTTCGTTTACTGAAAGCGTATTCGGACAGAGTGTTTCTAATGAAGGAACGAATTTCTGGGCAGTTTTTCCTACGCATGTGCCGAGTGGTGGTGCTTTAGCCAATATTGCGGTTTTTGTAACCTCTAAATCAGCATCTGAAGTCACCGTCAGCTGTGGTACTTGGTCAGAAACTAAAGCTATCGTTGCAAATACGGCTATTCGTTTCGACATACCTCGAAATAGTGCTTATGTAGATTTGTCTGAGTCAAATGTAAATCTGGTAAATAGGGGTATTCACATCAAAGTTAAGGATGGGATGCCAAAAGTTTCTGCTTACACGCATATTTACGGAAATGCAAGATCTGCTGCTTCCTTAATATTACCCTATGAAACATTAGGACAAACTTATTATTCCATGAATTATACCCAAAGTAATAATGGTAATAATTATTTGGCGATTGTTGCTGTAGAAGACAATACAACTGTTCTATTGCATGAAAAGACGGGAAATGTGAAAACAATTAAGCTGTTAAAGACGGGGGATGTATATGAATATATGTCTGGTTCAGACGATTTGACTGGCGTATATGTTGAGGCAGATCCGTTAACTTCATCTTGTAAGAGATTTGCAGCTTTTTCTGGAACATCAGTTATCTCAATAGTTTGTACAGGCTCACAAGACCCCTTGTTTCAACAATTGTATCCAACAGTGAGTTGGGGAAAAAGTTACGGGATAGTACCTTTCGCCAGAAGAAAATACATACTCAGGATTCTAGCCCAGGAAGATAATACAAAAGTAACATACAATGGGCAAACTTATACCGTTAACAAAGGGCGATTTATTGAAAGTGAGCAGCTTACAGAATCAAGTTTTGTTACTGCTGATAAATTAATTAGTGTAGCACAATATTCTCTAACCCAAACCTGTTCGTCAGCGGTTGGATTACAGACAATTGGTGATCCTGAAATGGTCATGTTAAATCCTGTAGAATTTAATATTAAAACGATAACAGTTTTTTCATCAACGCTTCAAAATATTACAGAGCGTTACATTAATGTGTTAATGTTAGCTAGTAAATCTTCTACTTTCAAGGTAGATGGTGTTGCTCCAACAACCCCCTGGCTGCCGGTGGTTGGCAATTCATTATACGTTTATAACCAAATCCCTGTAACCGGAACTTCTAACAATTCTTCTTTTAAGAGTTTAACATTAAATGCTGATGACGGATTTAATGCGATTGCTTATGGCTTCGGACAAGCAGAGTCTTATTCTTATTCGGCCGGAACTAATCTCTCGTCAAACAATTATCTAACTGTCGTTAACGAAGCTAAAAACGAAGAAAGTCCTAATGGATGTATTAATTCTAAAGCGGGCTTTAAAATTAATTTACCTTATAAACCAGATAAAATTACCTGGACCTTGGATGCTGAACCGTCTGTTCAAACAACAAATGAACCAGAAGTAAAGCTTATAAACGGGCAAACTTTTTATTCGTACAAATATCCTGATGATAAAACTTATTCAATGGTAGGAGAGCATAAATTAAATGTAATAGCTCATGTGCCGAATAATGAAACCAGCTGTCAGAATGGGGACTTGGAAACCAATTACATCTTTACCATTTATGATTTACCTACGGCAAATTTCGAAGTCGCAGCAAGCAGCTGTGCAAAATCTGATATCGATTTTTCCGATAAAAGCCTGTCAAATTCAACTGATTTTGCCGTAACCAACTGGTTGTGGGATTTTGGCGACGGGACGACTTCAATAGAAAAAAATCCAAAACATCCATATGCTGCTGAAGGTACATATACAGTTAGTTTATCGGTCAAATCTGGCACCGGATGTTTTTCTGATGCGGTAACTAAGCAAGTGCAAATATTTCCCTTACCTGTTTCGAAATTCACCGCTAGTTTAAATACTTGTATAAACACCGATTACCTGGTTGCCGATCAGTCAACAATAAGTTCGATTAAAAGTCCGAATACAATTAGCAAATGGAGCTGGGATTTCGGCGACGGAACTAAAATAGATAGATTAGACAAAACGCCTTTCACTCATCAATACACAGCTGTTGGAACATATACGGTTGCACTTACAACAACCTCTGCCGAAGGATGTATCAGTACAGCATTTACTCAGAATGTTAACGTAACTTATTTGCCTGTAGCCGATTTTACAACACCAGATGTTTGCTTAAAGGACGACTTTGCAATATTTGTTAATAAATCGACTGATGTAACAGGCGGTACTGGTACATTTACTTACGAATGGAATTTTGGGGATCCGGCATCAACCGCACTTAATCAAAACACGTCAACAGATAAAGATGGAAAACATAAATACGTAAACTTTGGCTCTTATACTGTTACCTTAAAAATCACGAACACTAATGGCTGTATAACAACCAAAACAAGAGATTTTGTTGTAAATGGTGCTGTTCAAAAAGCAGAATTTAGCGTGCAGAACGAAAATAATTTATGCAGTAATCATGATGTTGTCATAAATAATTCATCGACAGCATTTGTAGGCAAAATCACTAAGATTCTTATTTACAAAGATTTTATAAACGAGCCAGAGAAATTTGAAACAGTCATGTATCCTACAACTGCTGATATTCATTTAATTTATGCTGCTTTTGGAGGCAATGCAACTAGGAATTATAAAATTCGGTTGGTTGCATACTCTGGTGAAAGCTGTTTTGAAGAAACATCAAAAGTTATCGCGTTAAAGCCTTCGCCAATATTGGAATTTGCTGATATTCCTGCAGCTTGCCAGGGTGATGGCCCGGTTGTAATCAACCAGGCAAAGGAAACTTCACTTATTTCTGGAACAGGAACTTATTCAGGAGAGGGAGTAGATGCGGAAGGCAATTTTAACCCAAAATTGGTAAGTGTTGGTGAGCATGTAATTACTTACAACTTTATACCCTTTAATGGCTGTTCTTCGTCCATCACCAAAACTATTAACGTATTCAAATCTCCAACTGCCGGTGCTGGGTCAACGTTATATATTCTTTCCGGCGGGCAAGTCACAATACCTGCGATAGCTGAAGGTGAGGGTCTTAAGTATAAGTGGACACCGTCAATAGGTTTAGATCATGACGATGTTTTGAATCCGGTTGCTTCGCCAGAAAACGATACAGAATATAAACTCATCGCGACTAGTAACCAGGGTTGTACCGTTACCACGTCTGTAACAGTCAAGGTTTTACAAGCTTTAATACCTCCGAATTCATTCACGCCTAATGGTGATGGTGTTAATGACATCTGGAGTATTAAATATCTAGAAAGTTATCCAAAAGCAACTATAGAAGTTTTTAATAGAAATGGCATGAGGGTTTTCTTTAGTAACGGCTACAAAGTTGCCTTTGATGGAAATTATCAAAATTTACCTTTGCCTGCAGGCGTTTACTATTATCTTATCAATCCTAGAAATGGGAGAAAAACAATAACAGGCCCATTAACAATAATCAGATAAAATTGAAAAAATTAACCATTCTATTCGTACTATTTTTGAGCTTTAGAGGCTATGGGCAACAAAAGCCGCAATACACGCAATATATTTTTAATCAATATTTATTAAATCCTGCACTTTCAGGGATTGAAAATTACATTGATTTCAAAGCGGGTTTCAGGAAGCAATGGTCGGGTATTAATGATGCGCCTCAAACAGCATTTGTTTCTGCCCACTGGGCATTAGGAGATAACCAGCTATGGAGTAATGCATTAACATCCTTCCCTGAGCAAACCGGTGATCCTATGGACAGAAACTATACTCAGAATTATACTGCCTCTCCAGCTCATCATGGTATGGGGGTTGTTGTTGTTCAAGACAAAGCCGGACCGCTATCCAGATTGGATGCAAACTTAACGTATGCCTACCATTTGCAGCTGAGCAACACTTTTAACTTATCAGTCGGTGCAGCCGCTGGCATTTCGAGTATCAAGTTAGATGTTAACTCATTAACGTTTCCCGATAGCCAAATAGATCCCGCACTTTCCAATGCTATTGTTAGTCAAGTTAAGCCAGATTTGAGCGTTGGCATTTGGTTGTATGGAGCCAGGGTTTTTGCCGGCCTTTCCGCTCAACAAGTATTGGGACAGAAATTAAGTTTTACAAATTCCGATAATTATAATACTGGTAAAGAAGTAACTCATTTATTTGCTACAGCCGGTTACAAATTCTTTTTAGACGATCAAATAGCCGCGATTCCCTCAATCATGGTTAAGTATGTGAGGCCTGCTCCGGTATCTTTCGATCTAAATATGAAAGTTGCTTTTAAAGACAAAATATGGTTGGGCGGAAGCTACCGCAAAGATGATTCATTTTCAGCAATGGCAGGCTTTAATATTGGTAAAATGGTAAACCTGACCTACTCCTACGATTTCACAACTTCTGATTTGAATACAGTGAGCAATGGAAGCCATGAAATTGTTCTCGGTTTGCTGCTTAACAATATTTATAAGGTTCCATCTTATATTAAAATGTGGTAAATTGTTTGATATTTGGTTAGTTGTTTGGTTTTTTTGGAAAATCTAAACAACCAAACAACTTACTAAAGTTCCTTTCTTAACCTGGCTACCGGGATATTCATCTGCTCCCGGTACTTTGCAACAGTTCTTCTGGCAATGTTGTATCCACGTTCTTTTAATATCTCTGTAAGCTTTTCATCAGCAAGGGGCTTGCGTTTATCTTCATTGCCAATACAATCTTCCAGTATCTTTTTAACTTCTTTGTTAGAAACTTCTTCTCCATTTTCTGTTTGAATGGCTTCGGAAAAGAAAGATTTTAAAAGAAATGTACCAAACTCGGTTTGAACATATTTTGAATTCGCAACCCTGGATACAGTCGATATGTCCATATCAATTTTATCAGCTATGTCTTTCAAAATCATCGGACGCATTTTGCGTTCATCGGCAGTTAGGAAATATTCGTATTGATAAAGCATTATAGCATTCATCGTTTTAAGCAGCGTTTGCTGCCTTTGCTTAATTGCATCGATAAACCATTTTGCTGAATCAAGTTTTTGTTTGACAAATTGAACAGCCTCTTTCAGTTTTTTATCTTTTGAAGAAGCTTTATCATAATGCTCAAACATTTCCTGATAAGAACGGCTGACCTTTAATTCAGGCGCATTTTTCGAATTTAGAGTCAGAATTAAAATACCATCGTTGTTGCTGATGTGGAAATCAGGAATGATTTGCATTTGTTTGGTCGTAACCTGGTTTGCATCTCCTGGCTTTGGATTTAACCTGAGAATTTCATTTACAACTTCCTTTAATTCCTCGTTGTCTAATCCTAAACTTTTTTCGAGTTTATCGTAATGTTTTCTCGTAAATTCGTCCAGATAATTTTCGACAACGTTCATCGCTTTTATAATGATCGGATTATTGGTGTCTTTTCGCTTCAACTGAATCAATAGACATTCTTTTAAATCTCTGGCACCAATACCAGGAGGGTCGAAACTCTGAATAAGCCTTAACATTTCTAAAACGTCTTCCTCTTCAACCATTACGTTTTGAGAAAAGGCTAAATCGTCAATCATCGAACTCAATGGGCGACGCAGGTAACCATCATCATCCAGACTTCCTATTATTTGTTTTCCAATTATAAAATCCTGATCGGAAAGCGGAACTAAGTCTAATTGTTCCTGCAGACTTTCGAAAAAAGTACTTTCAATGGCAATTGGTGTTTCTTTCTTTTCATCATCATCATCGCCATTATTATAATTGGTACTGTAATCGTTGGTGTTATCGTCCTGAAGATAGTCGTCTACATTGAACTCATCCAGGTTGCTGTCTTCTGATGATTTTTCGAAATCATCAGGCCCATCATTTAAATCATCATACTCACTTTTAGGTTCATCTGCAGTCATTAAACTGGGATCCTCCAGTGCCGGATTCTCTTCAAGTTCTTCTTTTATTCTGGTATCTAAAGCAACTGTAGGTACCTGCAACAATTTAATAAATTGAATTTGTTGAGGTGATAATTTTTGCAGTAATTTTTGCTGTAGGTGTTGTTTTAACATATTTTATATAAAAGAGTAGCGCAAAAATAAACAAATCATCTCATATTCTGCTTAGAATTGATTTTAGTGCATCACATAATAATTCGGTAAACGTTTGTTTAGAAGCTAATGTTTCTTAAATTCGATGAAAATCATTCGAAACTTAATTGAATTATATGGGCTTTGTAAAAGAATTTAAAGAATTCGCTGTAAAGGGTAACGTAATGGACTTAGCGGTCGGAGTAATTATTGGTGGTGCCTTTGGCAAAATCATTGATAGCGTGGTAAATGATTTAATAATGCCGATTGTTGCAGCTATAATCGGTAAGCCCGATTTCAGCAATCTTTATATTGTTTTAAGGGGAACAGTCCAGGATGGAACTCCTTTGGCTGACGCAAAAAAAATAGATGGTGCAGCAATTTTGGCCTACGGGAATTTTATAACCGTAGCTATTAACTTTCTATTGCTCGCTTTAGTTATTTTTATAATGATCAAAGCTATAAATTCCTTGAAACGTAAGGAAGAAGCTGTGGTTGCAGCAGCTCCACCGGCACCAACAAAAGAAGAAGTTTTATTAACTGAAATAAGAGATTTGCTTAAAAGCAAGGCATAAAAAAAGGGTCTGCAAAAAAAAATGCAGGCCCTTTCCTTTTAAAAGTTCCTCTTGGCTTTTGGATTGGTAATAATAATATAATCTGCAAGGTTTTCAAACTTATTCCAATCTGGATCATCAAAACTTTCATCGGAAAATGAGGAGATATTTAAAATATTTAATTTTGGCTCATATCTCAGGAGTTTCGCTATGGTTCCAAGCTTTTCATCGCTATGGAATCTCCCATTCAGGTGCAAAACCTTAAAATTATTATTTTTTTTCGTGAAATTGGCTATAGACCAGGCCATTGTTGCATCCCAAAGATTTTGTGTTTGATAAATTTTCATTGACCCTGTACCATGACCTCCCATGGTTTCTAAAAACCGTTCATTGTATTTGCCCGTTGCAGTATCGATAGGTAATGGGGGAAGAAAAGCCAGCGATGTTTTCGGAAAAGCTTCTAATATCCCCAAACCAGCTTTTGTTACCGCGTTGCTGTACCTGGTCGCTGCATTTGAGCCGATAACTACAATTTTATTTTGCTTTGCATACTCCATCAGCGGACGATAATCATTATAGTTCGGCCACGCTCGGCCTTCTTTTATGAAGTTTTTTTCAGATATTAAATCTGCAAGGTATTCATCTACAATAGGTTGTACATCGGTGTGGAACATCTCAAGGGAAAGGGCTGTTCTACGTGGGTATTTTTCATTTAATTTTCTGAACAACTCTGCTTCAAGGTAATGTGCAATAGAGTCATTATGGTTTTCGCCGTAAAATAAAATATCGGATTTATCCATATCTGAAATGATATGGTCAACAGAGATTATCTTTTGCCTTTTAACATCGTAAATTTTATAGTCATTGTTATTATTTTGTGCAAAAAGTGCTGTTGATGTAAGTAAACAGATAAAAAACAAAGTCAATTTCATTTTCTTAAAATAATAAAATTTTTTCACCGATGAAATAACGCAACTTACCGATTTTAAGCTCATTTTGAAGGGGCAATTGTAAATTTGTTTGACGATTATAAATACTTTTGATTATTAACAATTGCACAAATGGAAAATTTAAATAATATAACTACTAATCGTTCTGGCAGGATGCTGAGTGGCTTGGTAATCGTAATAATCGGTTTGGCATTCCTTTTAGATAATATGGGTTTCGACATCCCTCACTGGGTATTCAGCTGGCATACATTTTTATTGGTAATAGGGATCTTTGTTGGTGTAAGGAGAAATTTTAAGGGCGCTGGTTGGTTGATCATGGTTTTAATCGGCTCATATTATACCATTGATGATATAACCGGGCTGGACTTTGATGCCTCGAAATACGCCTTAGGTATTGGTCTGGTAATTTTAGGAGGCTATTTAGTGTTGAAGCCGAAAGGAGATTTTTTAAGTAGAAGAAAAAATCGGGCTACAAACAGTTTTAATGCGGGAGTTGATGACTTAAATCAGGGTTTGCCTAAAAACGCGAACAGCCAGGATTTTGTAGAAGCAACAGCCATTTTCGGCGCAAGCAATCAAATTGTTTATTCAAAAAATTTAAGAGGGGGCGACATCAATGTAGTTTTTGGAGGGGCTGATATCAACTTAACACAAGCAGACTTCACCGAAAATGCGGTTTTTGATATTACAGCAGTTTTCGGTGGTGTCAAATTAATCGTTCCGCCAAACTGGGTAATTAAAACAAATGGGACACCGATATTTGGAAGCATAGAAGATAAACGAGGTCATTTAATGCAGGCCGGAGCGATACAAAAAATATTGACTATTAACGGAACAGTGATGTTCGGAGGAATAGAAATTAAAAGTTTTTGAAAATAAAAATTCGCAGTTAGCTTGTATTTAGCGGATTATTTGTGGCAAAGGGTATTATTAGCCAAAGTTAACGAACACACAAACTAACTACGGACAAACAATAGTTTCGGTAAAAAAATAAGGCCAAATTTTAGCCTTGGGTTACAATATCCTTTGAAAATTGTAAAGGAGAAAAATATATGACGGGATTTTATTGATGTTGGAGAAATAACAGAAATACAGTTACCAAATGATGGAGTAGAGGTGAGTTCAAAGATTTTAGACCCGGAAATCAGTTGAAGCTTATCTGAAAAATTGAAATACCAACTAAAACTTTAACTGAACTAAATAAATAAGTTTTGACAACGAGACCGCTATCTGTCCCCCAAATACAAAAAACTGCCTTTATTATAACAATTGCATGGACTATTCTTTGTGCCTTGGGACTTCATTATGTTGTGAATTTTTCATGGATAATATCTTGTACAGATAGTGCCATTAACAACGCTTTATTGGCTGGAGCTTGTGTGAGTATCAGCAATATGCTAGGCTATTATCAGCCGAAAAACGAGCGGATTCTATACGTTTTAATAATTACTCTTGCGTTAACTTTTGTGATTATATTCATTGCCAAATATGCTCTACTATACCTTTTTGCGGATTTTAAAGAATACAATGACTTTTATAATTTTTCATTTTCATTTCGGGGATTGATATCGTTTATGTGCTTGGCGTGGTGCGCTTTAGCAAATATATTGTGGTACAGGCTGGAAGAACAATCGGAAACTCAGGGCAGGCTGTTAGCGGCTCAAAATCTTGCTAAAGAAGCAGAATTGAACAAACTGCGCCATCAATTGCAGCCTCATTTTCTTTTCAACAGCTTAAACTCTGTATTTGCACTTACTATGGTTAATCCAAAAGAAGCGGGGGTAATGATTACCAAACTTGCTTCCTTCCTGCGCGGAACTTTAAAGCGTGATGATGAACTATGGGTTTCTGTGGATGAGGAAATGGAATACATCCAACTTTATTTGGATATTGAAAAAGTTCGTTTCAGCCATCGTTTAAATATCGAAGTTAATGTAGCAGAGGACACACTTAATCTATGTTTACCGGGAACATTATTACAGCCCATTGTAGAAAATGCGATAAAATTCGGACTTTACAATACGTCATCAGCAATCACAATTAAAATAGATGTTTCAGTTGAACAGGATATTCTACATCTAAAAGTTCAAAATCCTTTCGACCCTGAAATGCGTGCTACGGGTGGAACCGGCTTTGGTTTAACAGCTATAAAACGTAGATTATACCTCCTGTTTGCAAACCCACACCTATTGCAAACAGAAATTGAGGCAAATAATTTATATATTACAACTTTAAAAATTCCACAGAAAAATGATTAGGACCATACTAATTGATGATGAGCCTCTAGCACGTGATATTGTAAAATTCTACCTTTCGGAACATAAAGAAATTGAAGTAGTTGCAGAATGTTGCGATGGTTTTGAAGGCTTAAAAGCAATAACACAATATAAACCTGATCTTATATTTTTGGATATACAAATGCCAAAAATTAGTGGCTTTGAGATGCTCGAATTAGTAGAAGACAAGCCTGCAGTGATTTTTACAACAGCTTTTGATGAATATGCTATTAAGGCTTTTGAGGTTAATGCAGTTGATTATTTGCTTAAGCCGATAGATAAAGGGCGATTTGATGCCGCAATAAAAAAACTGCCTTCACGGTTAAATCAAACTGAAAATACCGAGGCAGTTTTAGACGCAGCCGCCCTAAGTCCTGCACAAAATAATAGGGTGGTAGTAAAAAAAGATGGTATAATAAAAATTATTCCGGTTGCCGATATCAATTATCTAGAAGCAGATGATGACTATGTTAAATTGAGTACATCAGCGGGTGCATTTTATAAAAACAAAACGATGGCATTTTTCGAGCAAACGCTTGATGCTGGTCAATTTATAAGAATACACCGTTCCTATATTATTAATCTTGCCGAGGTAACTAAAATCGAACTCAAAGAGAAAGATAGTTATGTTGTGTTATTAAAATCGGATATCTGGTTACCTGTTAGTAAGACCGGCTATGTGAAATTGAAGGCAGCTTTAGGCCTTTAGCAGGTTCTTATAACTGAAACCATATTATTTTCAATTATTACATTCGCGTTTTAAATAAAATAAAAATTGAACAAGCTTGCAATTGTAGAGAAATCGCTTTATATTTGCACCTCTTAATTTTGAAATTACAATAAGATAATATACAGTCATGAAAAGAACATACCAACCTTCGCAAAGAAAGAGAAGAAACAAACACGGCTTCCGCGAAAGAATGGCAACAGCTAACGGCAGACGGGTATTAGCATCACGTCGTGCTAAAGGAAGAAAAAGATTAACAGTTTCTGACGAACGCAAGCATAAAGCATAGTTTTTGATTGCTTTTCCAGGTAACTGGAATCGGCAGATCAAAATCTGCAGTTATAATCAAAAATATATGTACACATTCAGGAAAGAAGAACGGTTATGCAGCAGAAAACATTTAGATCTGCTGTTTAAAAACGGTTCTTCTTTTTTATTATACCCATTTCGGGTTTCTTATATCTTTGTTGAATCTTCAAGTGAAGTTCAGGCCCAGGTAGTTATTAATGTTCCTAAAAAGAGGTACAAAAGAGCAGTTGATCGTAACCTGCTTAAACGTCGTATCCGCGAAGCCTATCGCCTTAATAAACAAGCTAATTTATATTCAAAACTTCCTGCTGATAAAGGATTGCTTTTATTTTCAATTCAGTTTGTTGGAAAAGATAAGTACGAATTTTCCTTCATTGAAAAAAAGTTGATTGCAACATTTAAACGTTTTCATAAATTAGTTCTGCCAGATGAAACTGATAAATAGAATATTCGGCGTTTTTTTTTTAGGATTAATAAGAACATATCAATATGCTATATCACCGATGCTGGGCGCAAATTGCAGGTTTACACCAACCTGTTCTCAGTATGGAATTGAAGCGATAAAAAAATACGGTGCGTTTAAAGGCGGTTGGATGGCTTTGAAGCGTATCGGTCGCTGCCATCCCTGGGGCAATCATGGTCACGATCCTGTACCATAAATAAAAAAATACGATAAAATAGTCTAATTTTCACCTTTACATTATGGCTAAAATACTTTTAATAGAAACAGCAACTGCTGTTTGTTCTGTTGCATTATCAGTTAATGGGCAAACTACATCAATAAAAGAAGAAAGTGGTCAGAATCTGCATGCAAGTAACCTCACATTATTTATCGATGAGGTTGTGAGTAAATCTGGCTTGAGTTATAATGAATTAGATGCAGTTACGATAAGTAAAGGGCCGGGTTCTTACACTGGACTCAGAATTGGAGTTTCTACCGCTAAAGGTCTTTGTTATGCCTTAGAAAAGCCTTTAATTGCAGTAGAGACATTAGAAATGATGGCAGCAGGATATTTGATTCAAAATCCGGATTATAAGGGATTAGTTTGTCCGATGATTGATGCCAGAAGGATGGAAGTTTATACTTCTGTTTACGATTCAAACCTGAATCTGATTGAAACTACTTCAGCTAAAATTATTGACGAAAATAGCTTCGCTGGATTATTATCGAAAAGTACAATAACATTTATTGGCGATGGAGCCGCAAAATGTGCTGAAACGGTAAAGCATAAGAACGCAATATTTGTTGATGCAAATTTTAATTCGGCAGGTAACATGTCGGCATTAGCCGATAATGCCTTTAATAACAGGGTTTTTGAAGATTTAGCCTATTTTGAACCTTTTTACCTCAAAGATTTTGTTTTAACTCAGCCAAAGAAAAAGGTTTAATAACTATTTTCTTTTAAATATCGAAAATAGATTTTTAAAAAAGCTACCTCCCTCGTTGTCATTAATGCCTGGGATGACATCGCTAAATTGCGGGTGGTTAACAATATTGCCAAATTTAATTCCTACCCCCATATAAAACGAAGCAGCATTTGGTCCACTACCAACGGTGTAGTCATTTTTGATAACATTTCTAGCCGTACTAGCCGTTGATATTAAGTTATCTGTACCCATAAAAATCTCAAAATTCGGGGTCTGATATTTTCCCTGCAAGCCAACCATAAATATTTCATTAAGGTTGTAAAGCGGCGTAACACTGCCTGCAAAATTATTGTATTTAAAGGTGTTAACGAAAGCGATATCGCCACCCTTATAAAAAAGATTTTTTGATATTGCCAGGGCCGGAGTATACATTCCGTAAGATTTTGAAAGGTAAACATCAACCTTTGCATTTGTTGCAGCAAGAAACTTCTCTGGTGTTTCGGAAAGTTCAAAAATGTCAGTTATTCCATTATTAACATTTTTTTGATTAGCGGAGATGTCATTGATGGTTTTATTGGCATTTACTATTGTACTATTGGTGTTATGTCTCCACCATATGAATCCTAGATCTTTAATATTAGCCATTAAAAATAAGCCTTTTTTTGTAGTGTAATTTGCACTGAAACCTGCAGATAATCCAGGATTTCTGAATGTTGGTATGAAGTTGTTCCGGTTAATTTTGTTTTGATTATTAAAGTTGCTGGAATACCTGCCGGTAAGGCCGATGTCTAATGAATTGGATTCAGGGTTAATGTATAGATAAGAGTCAGAGATATTCAAATCGTTATAAACTATTCCACTAAGCAAACTTGCTTTTACTCCAAATGCTAATCGTTTGTTATAGTTTTCGCGATAGGTAAAACTAAATTGATGATAAGATTGCTGATAACCTTTAGTATTGAAAATATTTCTTAGAGGCGTTTTTTCCGGAAATCTCCTAAACGAATCGAAAATAGCAATGGTCTCATTGGTATAGTCTATTTGAGCATCCGACCGGATTTGCCAGGCAAATCCCATTTCCTTCTGATATTTATAAGATTGAAATATGCGTAATGTTAATACATAAACATTGCTGTTTTCGTAAAAATGATTTAATGTGCCAGCACCTATAGGCAGCGCTCTCGTATCGTTAACGCCATCCACAATAATCCGTCTTATTACAGATTCGGCATCACCCCGGTTTGCCCCGTTAACGCCGAAATAAGGTAGAAAAAAGTTTGAAGAAAATCTTCTCGACGAATCTAAGGTAAAAGATTTTTGCGACGGATTTTCAAATGCATCAAACATAGTCTTAGAGCCAAAAAGCGCATACTGCTGTGCAAAAGAAATTGTAAATGTTGAGGATAAAATTAGGGCAAGTAGAAGTTTCTTCATTTAATTTGCGTTTTCCTGGTTTTGATATAAACGATTGATGGTTGAATCTGGTATTTCGGTCTTTAAATATTTGTTTAAAAGCACGTTAGTGATAAATTTGTTTTTGTCGGCACTCATTTGATAGTAAAATGTATCAAAATTTTTCAATCCGCTATCAGCCCGAACATGTTTGTAAAATGGTGCTAATACATTTCCCCTGAATATTTCAGCCGAGTTTTTTATGTTAACGTAGTAGCTAACATTCGATGTTGTAGAAAGTTGGTTCAGCGCATCCTGGTATTGTGGCAACTCAATTAATAACCGATTATCTTTATAGCTGCTTAAAAACGCCTGTACAGTGCTTGCGTTATTTGCAAAAACTAAATTGTTATCAATTATGGTGTAATATGGACGACGAAATTTTTTAAAAGGCGCTCCGAAAAAGGCATATAATATGTCTGTAGATTTAAAAATCTTGATTTCATCACTATAATCTGTGCTAACATCAATAAGCAACTGTTTCACTTTTTCTCCGTTCGATAAGGCGACAGCGCCAAGTTTTTCGGACGTGCTTAGCTGGAAACTGATAAACTGGTTTTTAACATATGGCCGGAAAATAGAATTTAAATCAACCCTGAATTCATTTTTTACCGATTTCACCAAAGCATCAACTTTTGTGGTTTCCTCTTTATTCAACTGCCATGCAATAAGCTTTTGTAGCCAGTCTTTGTAATTATCATATGCATACAGACTGTAGTTTGATGTATTGTCAGGTAACAAATTAGTAATGCTAATGGTCTGTGCGGGTATATGCTCAAAAAGCTTTAAATAATTGTCGCTGGCTTTTAGTTCGGTATTGCCATTAAAAAGTATTTTCTCTTTGCTGAAATTATAATTTAGTGAAGCAAAGCTATTTTGTTTTTCAAAAAGCCCCAATTCACCATTCATTTTACCCGCCAAAATATTTTTTAATAATAATGGCGCCTGGTTAAAGTTGATGTATAGATTTGCCAGCACGTTTTTATTTAGTAAACTATTATCCTTAATATATTCAGTAAATGGGTTTTCATCCAACCTAACGGCAGCATTGTCAATTAATTTTCTGGATGTGGAAATTGTTAGAACCTGATCTTGAACGCCTACGAAAAAGGTAATATTTTTACTAAAGTTAATGGTGAATAGTTGATCTGTTCTTTTAGAAACTGCTTTCCTGCTTTTTAAATAGTTGAAAAACTGACGGTAATTTTTATCTTCCTGTAGCTGAACAGTAATTAAAAAATTCAGCTTTTTATCTTCATCAGGTAGAACGCTGAGGTAAATCTGTTGATTTGAGAAGTAGCTGTTCAAAATATTATCATTAATAATATTGTCTTTCAAGCTCCTCAATAGCGCCATCTTCTCATTTCCTAAAACCTGCTGGATCAAATCCTGTCCTTCAATAATTTGGTAAAAACCTTTGTCGTTTTGGAAGGCCACTAGGATTGCAGCATTATTTGTAGCCGATTGAAGCGCTAAATCTTTAATATTATTCTCATTGTTCAATTTAGAAAAATACAGGAATGTCAAAAAAGCTACGCCTGTTATCAATGCAATCAATAGAACTAATATTTTTCTCATCTGTTGTGAACAAATTTAAATTATTACAGCCATTTGTACGAAGTTCCTGCTCATTTTATTAATTTAGCGACAGCCTTAAGCTAAACTTTATGAACAAACGTATTATTCTGACTGCTTCTTTCTTTGGTGCTATAGCTGTATTATTAGGTGCTTTTGGTGCGCACGGTTTAAAAGCTTTAATTGACGCACCTTCTTTAGAGATTTGGCAAAAAGGCGTAGATTACCAGTTTTATCATACTTTTGCGCTCTTATACCTGTCTACATTTGCACGTTATAGGAACAAACTTATAAATATCGCTTATTTTTGCTTCACTTTTGGAATTCTACTTTTTTCCGGCTCTCTTTATTTGCTCTCAACCAGAAGTTTATTAAACTTGGCTTTTGTGGATATTCTGGGTCCGATTACCCCAATTGGAGGTCTGCTTTTTGTGCTAGGTTGGATAATGCTATTTTTTGCGGCTGTAAAGGATAAATAATGATCGAGTTTGAACCGGATATTTTTACAGAAAGGGAAACGCTTTTTATTGAGGTTATTTTGCCTTTATCTTTGGCAAAAAACTATACTTACCGGGTTCCTTTCGAACTAAATGATCAGATTGAAATAGGTAAAAGGGTCGTTGTTCAATTTGGTAAATATAAAATTTATACCGCTTTAATTAATGCCATAACTAAAAACCCACCTATCGCTTATGAAGCCAAATACATTCTTGATGTTATAGATTCCACTCCATCAGTTACAAGTACACAGCTTAAATTCTGGTCATGGATGACAGACTATTACATGTGCAACGAAGGGGATGTTATGTCGGCGGCCTTACCTGCAGGTTTAAAATTGGCTAGCGAGACCATATTAATTCTTCGTGATGATTTTGATAATTCTGTAGAGCTTTCCGAAAAGGAAGAGGTAATCATTAACACATTAAAGAAACAAAAAAAGCTTACTGTAAATGATGTTTCTAAACTTTTAGGACAAAAAACGATTTACCCGATTATTAACCATTTATTGGATAAAGAGCTTATTTTGGTAGCTGAAGAGGTGATTCAAAAATATAGGCCATTAATGAAATCATTTATCACGCTTAATGAATTCTACAGTGAAAGTGATAATTTAAAACAACTTTTTTCAATTTTAGAGAAAGCACCCAAACAGCTGGATGCCCTAATGGCTTATTTGAAATTAGATAGATTAGGCATGCCAATTTCCAAAGAGCAACTACTTGAAGAAAGTAATTGTGGGCCGGCAACTCTAAAGGCTCTGACCGATAAAGATATTTTTATAGTACTTAAGCGTCCGGTAAGTCGACTGGCTCCTAATGATGATAGCTTTAGTATCAACTTTACTTTAAATGATGGGCAACAAAAGGCATTAAATCAAATTAATTTATCCTTTGAAGATAAGGATGTCGTTCTGCTTCATGGAGTTACCGCCTCTGGTAAAACTCAGGTTTATATTAAGCTTATTGAACAGGTTATGAACAGCAATGATGGGCAGATTTTATTTCTCCTTCCAGAAATTGCCTTGACGACTCAAATCGTTGAACGAATAAAGCAGTATTTTGGTAATTCAATTGGCGTTTACCACTCCAAGTTTAATAACAGTGAACGGGTAGAAATCTGGAATAAAGTTAAGAATAGCGCCTTTAAAGTTATTTTAGGCGCCCGTTCGGCTATTTTTTTGCCTTTTCAAGATTTGAAATTAATTGTGGTAGACGAGGAGCATGAGCCATCCTATAAACAATACGACCCCGCGCCAAGATATCAAGCCAGAGATTCGGCCATTTACCTGGCGCATTTGCACCAGGCAAAGGTTATCCTTGGTTCGGCGACGCCATCTTTAGAAAGTTATCATAATGCATTAAGTGGAAAGTATGGTCTGGTAGAAATGAAAGAACGCTTTGGTGGTGTACAATTGCCCAACCAGCAGATTGTTAGCATTTCTGAAGAAACTAAACGGAAAACGATGGTTTCTTATTTTTCCAGTGTGTTGATAAAAGATATGGATCTGGCGTTAAGTAAAAAAGAGCAAATCGTACTCTTTCAGAACAGGAGAGGCTATGCCACGATTCTTATCTGCGCAACCTGTGGTTATACACCAAAATGCATTAATTGCGATGTAAGTTTAACCTACCATAAAAGCAGTGGTAAATTACATTGTCATTATTGTGGTTATCAGCAAAGTAGCGTTAACATTTGCCCTGCCTGCGGTTCCGTGCATATCGAGCAAAAGGGTTTTGGTACCGAACGAATAGAAGAAGAGTTAAAACTGCTTTATCCTAGCGTTTCCATTGCACGATTGGACATGGATACAACCAAAACCAGAAATGGCCTTCAACAAATTCTGACTGATTTTCAGGAGAAGAAAACAGATATCCTAATTGGTACACAAATGGTTGCTAAAGGATTGGATTTTGATAATTTGAGCCTAATTGGCGTAATAAATGCAGACACATTATTAGGTTATCCCGATTTTAGAGCTTACGAGAGAAGTTATCAGCTATTAGCCCAGGTAGCTGGCAGAGCCGGAAGACGGGCAGATCAGGGTAATGTATGTATACAGACATATGATGCTGAAAATAGGATTATTAAACAGGTAGTTGATAATGATTATGTCGGAATGTACCACGACGAAATCACAGAGCGTGAAAAATTTTTATATCCACCTTTTTCAAGGATGATTTTTATTGCTGTAAAGCATAAAGATATCAACGTTTTAGAAAGGTCAGCTTTGTTTTTAGCACAAACCTTAAAGGCCAAGTTCGGTCAACGTGTTCTCGGCCCTGAACAGCCTCTAGTTGGCAGAGTTAGGAATCTTTATATAAAACAAATTATTATTAAAGCAGATAAACATACTGCCATAAACAAAGTAAAGCATGTGTTAAGAGAAACACTTACTGAATTTAATGCGATGAAGGATTTTAAAAGCGTTTTAATCCAAATCGACGTAGATCCGTATTAATTTTTACTGTTGAAATTAAATTGAATGCCTGCCGAAACCGGGTTTAATAAAAACTCCCATTTGCGGTAAGTATTTACCGTCCTTCCTACACCATTCGGATCTGAAATATCTTGCTTCTCATAAGAATAGTTGAAATCTAAATTGCTTTCAGCAAAAATACACAGCGTTGAAAGAATATTAATTTTTAAGCCTAAAGACGGGGTCATTACCAATCCATTCTTAACAGCATCTGTATTTTGAATTATACTGTTGGATGTAGGATTTGCATCAGAAAGCGTTCCAGTAAAACGATTAGAACGATAGCCTAAATCAAATGCGAAATAGGGTTGAACCCGCGAATAGTTAAAGCTTTTTTCAAATCCAATTTTAACAGAATAATCGGTTACTTTACCTTTTGCAATCTGGCAAGATTCGCAAGTATTTTTAAATTCAATATTGTCACGGTAGTAATTTCCGCTAATTCTATAACTTATTTGATTGTCGTTGAACTTTATTAAAGCACCATTAGTATACATTTTTGTATAATCCTGCGTATTAGTTTGATTTAAAATTTTAGGTAATTGCATTGTACTAAATGCTCTTATGCCAATTGAATAGTTATAATCGGCACTCGATTGTGCGAAGGACGATATAGTTAAAAGGAGAGCAACAGCACTTAGTGATACTTTTTTCATAGATGTTCCGATTATAAATAATGCCGGTTTTCAAAAGTAAAAATAATTCTATGCCGGACAAATATATTATTAGGTAGAAATGAAACTCCAATATTTTTGGTTTTGATTTCCTGTTACTTACAATATTAATAAAATTTCTACCTTGTATCACCACTTAAAAAAACTACTTTTGAAACTTCATGGCCTATAAATTTGTTGATAATTACCGGGAAAGAGGAGCGAGAAAGAAGCTTGTTGAGTTATTAAAATCGCGTGGTATTGAGGATGAAAATGTTTTAAAAGCGATGGGCAAAGTTCCCCGTCATTTCTTTTTTGATGAAACTTTCTGGAATCAATCTTACAAAGATATTGCCTTTCCAATCGGAGATGGGCAAACCATATCTCAGCCTTACACGGTAGCGTATCAAAGTGAATTGCTTCATATCAAAAACGGGGATAAAGTACTGGAAATAGGTACCGGATCCGGATATCAGACCTGTATACTAATGGAGCTTGGTGCGAAAGTATTTACTATAGAACGGCAGGAAAACATTTACAACCGTACCATTCAGGTTTTGCCGGGAATGGGTTATAAACCGACTTTTTTTTGTGGCGACGGTTCGAAAGGAATCGCGGAACACGCGCCATACGATAAAATAATAGTAACTGCCGGTGCACCGCTGGTACCTGAAATCCTACTTAAGCAACTTAAAGTTGGGGGAATCCTGGTCATTCCGGTTGGCGACGAAAAAACACAAAAGATGGTTACTGTACTAAGGGTCAGCGATACAGATTATGAAAAAATTGTACTGGATACATTCAGGTTTGTACCGCTGGTTGGCGATCAGGCGTGGTAAGTCGGTTATTTGTTTTTTCTATTTTTAATTGTTAGCCAACAACTAAAGACTGATTTACCTTTTCATTGCTCTGTCCAGTTCGCGTTTGGTATCCCGATCTTTAATGCTATCGCGTTTATCGAATTCCTTTTTACCTTGGGCTAAAGCGATTTCAATTTTTGCAAAACCACGTTCATTTACAAAAATTCTTAACGGAACAATAGTATACCCTTTTTCTTCACCTTTGGCCTTGAGTTTTTTTATCTCTCTTTTCTGGAGTAACAGTGCGCGATCCCTTTTTATATCATGGTGATAAAAAGAACTGTGGCTATACTCGGAAATATGGAGGTTTCTTACATAAAGGTTACCCCCGATAAACATACAGAAAGCGTCTGTCATGTTTGCCTTGCCCTGTCTGATTGCTTTTATTTCTGTTCCCAAAAGCGCTATTCCGGCTACATATTTATCGATTAAATTGTAGTCGAAATAAGCTCTTTTATTCTTTATGTTGATATCGTTTTTCAAAATTTGTATTGTCTTTATTTAGCCTTACAGCCACCTGTCTTCAACTAATTAATAGTTGGATTGCAAATATCAAAAAAAATGCCCGAATATCATTTTTTAATTGATACATCGCGGCTAGTCTATTGCTATTTTGTTCATCTTTTGTAAAACCTAGATTATTATTATTGCTTTCGACATTAAAAATTTAAGTTTGAATTTATTTTACCAATATGAAGTTAAGAAACCTGTTTTTAATTTTAATCGTATTTTTTGCGGTAACTGCAAATGCGCAACAACCGACTTATCTGCCTCAATTCAAATTTTTCAAGTTGGATGGTAAACCATATTCCAATGTAAACATCAATCAATCTAAAAAAACGCTTTTTATTCTATTTGATTGTACCTGCGAGCACTGCCAGAGAGAAGCAAAGGAATTAAACAATGCATATAGCAAGTTTAAAAACGTTAGTGTTTTAATGATAACACTCGATGAACCTGTTTCCATAAAAAAGTTTTTTAGTTCTTATGCTCCCGGTTTGAATTTGAAGCCAAATGTTACGGTACTTCAGGACAAAAACAGAACTTTTATACCGACATTTTTACCAACCAAATATCCGGCAATGTATCTTTATTCTCCGTCTGGTAAATTATTGGTTTACAGTAATGGAGACGGCGGCATTAAAAAAGTGTTAAAGTCTATCTAATAATCAATACAGGAATATTCACTTTGTGGCGTACAGAATTAACCGTGGTTCCAAAAATCAGGTCTTTCAAGCCTTTATGCCCATGTGCGCCCATTACAAGTAGTTCTAGGTTATTTTTATTGCTAATGGCTGCAATTGCCTTTGCCGTTCCACCAAATCCAACAACACCGATTGCACTATAACCCAAATCTGCAAGGTTTAATTTATATTTTTCCAGGTTCTCTGCATCGCTTTTAGTTTCATGGTCCATAACAATATCTCCATGGTAACGGGCTGCTGCTGTTTCTACTATATGTATCAGGTAGTACTGTGCATCTTTCCCCCCTTGAATAAGCGCATGCCTGATTGTGTTTCTATCGTTTTTAGAAAAGTCTACCGCGATTCCAATGCGCTGATAACTAATCTTATCTATCTTTCCAATATCGAGGGCATTACCATGAGGGACCAATTGCCGGTTAAGGTTGCGCTTATCTATCAATGGATGAAAGAAGACATACAGCATGAGCAAAGTAACCCCAACTACTGCTGGAAGCACAAATACATAAATCCACCAGGAATTCGCATCCTTTGTCCATCCTGAGATCTCCTCAATAACGAGCTTTACATTTAATGCGATAATTAATAAAGCGCTCCCCCAAGCCAAAACTTTTACCCAGGTTTTTATGGCAAAATCTTTCATTTGCTTCCTGTCTGAAGTAAAATGAATTAAAGGGATGACTGCAAAACCAAGTTGTAAACTTAGCACAACCTGGCTAAGTACCAGTAAGCCGCCCAAAGCATCGTCTCCATAATGAAGTATGGTGAAGAAGGCAGGAATGATGGCCAATAAACGAGTAATTAATCTTCTTAACCAGGGTTGAATCCTCAAGTTAATATGGCCTTCCATAATGATCTGCCCCGCGAGCGTACCAGTTACAGTAGAGCTTTGTCCGGCTGCGATTAATGCTATAGCAAAAAGTGTTGGCGCAACATTTCCAAAAATATTTGATAACAGTTTGTGTGCATCCTGAATTTCAGCCACTTCATGTAAACCGTTTTTATAAAAAGCGGCTGCAGCCAGGATTAAAATGGCAGCGTTTACAAAAAATGCTAGATTTAGAGCAACGGTTGTATCTATCAAATTAAATTTTAGCGCTTCCTTTATTCCTTTCGTAGTTCGTTCTATTTTTCTGGTTTGTACAAGGGAGGAGTGCAAGTAAAGATTGTGTGGCATAACAGTCGCACCAATGATGCCTATTGCAATATAAAGTGCATCTCCGCTTAACAATGATGGCTCAAATCCTTTTGCGACTTCTTTAAGGGATGGTTCAACAATGAACATTTCTACCAAAAACGAAATGCCGACTATAAATACCATCGACACGATAAAGCCCTCCATTGCCCTCATCCCCTTATTTAATAAGAAAAGCAATAAAATTGTGTCAAAGATGGTAATAGAAATACCCCAGATTAATGGTAAGCCGAAAAGCAATTGCAAACCGATCGCCATGCCAATTATTTCTGCCAAATCACAAGCAATTATAGCAAGCTGTGCCAATCCGAACAAAGGAATATTTGCCCAACGGGGATATGCATGCTTCGACGCCTGGGCCAGATCCAAACCCCGGACTATCCCTAAACGGGCACTTAGCGATTGAAGCAACAGGGCGATGAGATTAGACATCAACAATACCCAGATAAGCTGGTAACCAAATTTGCTTCCACCTGCTAAATCAGTTGCCCAGTTTCCGGGATCCATGTAACCGACACTTATCAGGTAAGCAGGACCAATAAAGGATAAAATTCTGCGCCATCCTTTTCGCTTATCCGTATTTACACTCTGATGTACTTCACTTAGCGATTCAGTTTTTGCCATTGGTGCTGATTAAAATATGTTTTGCAACTTCTCTACTAATATTAATTTGTTTGCCGGTAACTAAGATTTCTACTGAACCATCGAAATCCGTAACATCAGATACTTCGATTTGTTTGCCAAGTGTTAAACCTAATTTTTCAAGGTGTTTTAAAAAAGCAGAACTGTGTTGACTTACTCCTGTAATTGTTCCGCCATCACCAATTTTAAGCTCTGTTAATTTTATGAATTGTGTTTTTGCAAATCTTCCATGTTTATCAGGAATAGGATCTCCATGGGGATCTGATTTCGGAAAACCCAAAAATTCATCCAGTCTTTCAATTAAATCAACAGACTTGATATGCTCTAACTCTTCGGCGACGTCATGTACCTCATCCCACTTAAAATTAAGCTTATCTACCAAAAAAACTTCCCACAATCTGTGCTTTCTTACAATGTCTACAGCGGCCTGTTTTCCTTTTTCTGTCAGAGTAACACCCTGGTATTTAACATAGTCGACCAAATCCTTTTCGGCTAGTTTTTTTATCATATCTGTAACGGAAGCCGGCTTTGTCTGAATTTGTTCAGCAATTGCATTTGTCTGTACGTTATTTGTTTTTTCAGCTAAATGATAAATTATCTTAAGATAATTCTCTTCAGTAAAACTTCGCATTTGTGTTTACCTAAATTTATTTTTAGGTAAATCTAAAAATTTTTCTTTAAAATATATATGATAAATTATGTTAAAATTTAGAATATAATTTGGTTATGTTTGTGTTCTCAATACCTTTGGATTTATATGGCATCTGAATTAGACAAAATTGATTTTAAAATTTTAAGAATCTTACAGGAGAATGGTCGAATTACCAATCTTTTATTATCTCAGGAAATTGGCCTCTCACCGGCGCCTACTTTAGAACGTGTACGTAAACTTGAAATGGCAGGATACATCAAAAGCTATCACGCCTTGGTTGATGAAGAGAAACTTGGATTAGGGATAAAAACTTTTATACAAATTCAGTTGGATTTTCATAAGAACAACACCATTCAAATCTTTTTGGATGAAGTAAACCAAATTAAGGAAATTACGGAATGCCACCACGTTACCGGTCAGGCAGATTTTCTTTTAAAAGTTTATGTAAAAGACATTAAATCTTACGAACGTTTAATAATGGACAAAATAAGTAAAATTTCCGTTGTGAAGACTTTTCAAACCATGATGATCATGTCGACAACTAAAAAGGAACCGATAGTGCCTTTGGAGTACTAGGCTATTCACCACCTTAGACATCCAAGAACATCTAAGGCTATTCAATTATTCTGTTTATCAATGTTATACATAAATTCACTGACAAACGCTCTTTTGCCTGTTTGAACAATATTGGTGCAATTAAAATTTATTAATAACCCTTTTGGGGCTTTTAATAATTTCATGTAAGTAAGGATTTGAGCTTCATGTATAGGAAGAATTGATTCAACTGATTTCAATTCTAAAATCAGGCAGTTCTCAATAAATAAATCAGCGCGTAGTTCACTGTCTAATAAAATACCTTTGTAAGGTAAGATAATTGATTGTTCTGACTTAAAATTAATTTTTTGTATCTGAAGTTCTCTTATTAAACATTTATGATCAACGCTTTCTAACAAACCCGGGCCTAGCAGCTTGTGAACTTCGATACAAGCACCTGTAACTTTATATTCTAAATTGTCAATAAATGTTTTGCTAATCATGTCTAAATCAATCAAGTTTAAAACTTTAGGGATGATTTAAATGATTTTACTAAGGTTTTCTTAGGTGTCTAAGGTGGTGAAATTTATTGAATTTTCCAGTCAATAGGCGCTAAATTATTTTGCACCAATAACTGATTTGCTTTCGAAAAATGCTTCGATCCAAAGAAGCCATTGTAGGCTGAAAAAGGAGAGGGGTGAGCCGCCGTTAAAATATAATGCTTTTTCTCATCTATCAAAACGGCTTTTTGCTGGGCATATTTACCCCATAATAAAAAAACAATATGCTTACGTTTCTCTGAAAGTGCTTTGATTATCTGGTCTGTAAATATTTCCCATCCACGATTTTGATGGGAACCCGCCTCCGAAGCACGAACAGTTAATGTCGCGTTTAAAAGTAAAACGCCCTGTTCTGCCCAATGCATCAAATTGCCATGCAGAGGTGTTTTAAATCCTTCAATATCAGTTTCTAGTTCCTTATATATGTTTTTTAGTGAGGGTGGGACAGCCACCCCTTTTTGTACAGAAAAAGATAAACCGTGTGCCTGGTTAATGCCGTGATATGGGTCCTGACCCAAAATGACAACTTTAACTTTATCAAAAGGTGTTGTATTCAGTGCATTGAATATATCGGTTCCTTTTGGATATACTGTATAGCCTTTTTCTTTTTCTTCCAATAGGAAAGATTTCAGGCTTTTCATATAATCTTTTTCAAACTCTTCTTCTAAAACGGCTAACCAGCCAGGTTCCAATGCAGCAGACATATTAAATCGAGATAATGGGGAATGTAGTTGACGATGATATTTATTTATAGGTGTACAAATACAACGAAATTTGAAAGATAAAGTTTACGATTTCTGAAGGATGGCCAGAAAATCTCCTTCTAAAGTTGTTTTCGGATGTTCGATAATCCGACCTAATTCCTTACCTTTTTTATCATAGATGATAAAGGTAGGGACCATTTTAATATCCAGCCCGTCAATTATACCATTTTCCGCTTTTTTGTTGCCATCGACGGCGATGAATTCGGTATTCTTTTCTTTGAATTGTAATGCATCCAAAACCTTGAGAAAATTAGACACATTTACTTTGCTATCGCTGCACCAGCTTCCGAAAACAATTTTAACGTGTTCTTTTTTGACCAATTTTTTCAATTCAATCATTGTAGCTGCATCAGGCATGTAAGCGGCATACAAGGGTTCGTAGAGTTCTTTAAATTCAGGAAAAGCAACCACACCTTCGCGGGTACAGGCGTTAATTAAAATATCTTTATTGTGGACCGTATCGTGGATTTTTTTATTTACTTCTTGTGCAGAAACATTCATGGCTAGGATAATTAGGATTATAGAAAGTGGGTATTTCATATTATAAGTTGCTTTTTTAATTTTGTAATTTTTAATGAAATTATTGTTTTAAAATCTAATTTATGCCATTTAAACACGATATTTGCAAAAAAGAATAATTTAGAATAAAATTTATGCCAAATATTATTAGATTAATTGCGGGTTTTGTATTGTTGGGTGGTGCTGTAGCTTTATTTATTTTCGGTTTTTGGCCATGGGGAATTGTTGCCATTCTACTGGGTATAATTGTACTGATTACTTATTTTTTTAATGAGAATATGCTTTTAGCACAATGGTTTCTTCGAAAAGACAACATGCCCAAAGCTAAAATGTATTTAGATAGAATTACGAATTACGAGAAACAACTTATCAAACTTCAACACGGCTATTATAATTTACTTGTTGGCTTAATCGAAAGCAGAACTGCACCAATGAAATCCGAGAAGTATTTTAAAGCTGCACTCAGTTTAGGCATGCAAATGGAACACAATGTTGCGCTGGCCAAATTAAGTTTAGCGGGTATTGCAATGGCGAAAAGAAATAAACGTGAAGCTACGATGTATCTGGCAGAGGCAAAAAAAGCAGATAAAAATAAACTGCTGGCCGATCAGATTAAGCAAATGAAAGATCAGATGGGTATGATGGATAAGCAACAGCAAGTTCGCTACAGATAGAATTTACTACGTCAATAAAAAACGCCACTTCTTTTGTTAGAAGTGGCGTTTTCGGTTTGTGTATAATCCGGATTTATTCTTCATTACCAAATTGTCTAAAACCAAAATCAATTTGGATTTGTAGTATATGTAAAATTATATATATGGCAACATCACAAGAAGGTAGTACTAACAATACTCAGGAAGAAGATAACATTAAAGATTTGGGCGGAAAAGACGCCGTTGAAAAACTGAGGGATTTGGCGAATAAGGCTGAAAGCTGTTTTTTTTGCACCAATATAAAAACAGGTGTACCATTATCTATCAGGCCAATGGCTATTCAGCAGGTAGATGATGAAGGTAACATATGGTTTATGAGCATGAAGGATAGTCACAAAAATGAAGAAATTTCAAGCGATCCATTTACTCATTTGTTATTTCAGGCCGGCGCTCACTCTGGTTTTGTTAACATTTACGGTATTTCAGAAATTAGTAGAGACCAGGCAAAAATTGATGAGCTTTGGAGTCCTTTTATCAAAACCTGGTTTCAGGGAGGTAAAGACGATCCAAATATCACCTTAATTAAGGTCATCCCTTCAGAAGGTTATTATTGGGATACGAAACATGGAACTGCTGTGGCTTTCTTAAAAATGGCCGCTTCGGTAATTACTGGTAAAACAATGGATGATTCTGTTGAGGGAAATTTAGATATTGATTAAATACATATGTTTAAATCGGTTAACAGTTAATGGTTTTTATCTAATTTGCAAAAATTAACTGTTAACCGACTATTTATCACCAAGATAATCAAAGCCTTCAAACTCTTCCCGCTGATTTCTCTTACTTAAAATATCATCTTCTTCAGCTTCTGCTCTTTTAAAAAAGAAAGCTTCAGCTTGAATTCTTTTTATTAATTGATGAACTAAAGATAGATCAAAGGCCTCTTTGCTTAATTTTATGCAATATTCTCTTTCTGTAATTTCTAAACTTGACGTATTCATGATGCAATGATTTTTATGTCGATTGCTGTAAATATAGAAAAGGCTTGCTAAATAATTGCTAGCAAGCCTTTTAAGTTTATGTTATTTTTGTGTTAACCGCTTAATTATTTATGCGATAAAAAAAGACCATCATCATTTTTTGTAACCTTAAAAATTCCTTTTCCGGTTAAGGCTTTTAAAGTAGTATCCCACTTTTTATTACTCCAGTCGCTTAGCTTATTTTTAACATCAGTTAACAAAATTTGTTCTCCTTCTTTAACTAAGGCATACAGCTCAGTCTCTTCTGGTGTTAACTCTATTTTCTTTTTCTCCGGGCGCATCTGTGGAAAGAATAAAACTTCCTGAATGGTACTTTGGTTGGTCATTAACATTACAATCCTATCAATACCAAATCCTAAGCCTGAGGTCGGAGGCATGCCGTATTCCAGGGCACGAACAAAATCATCATCCATCGCCATCGCTTCTGCGTCACCACGGTCGGCGAGTTTCAATTGATCTACAAAACGCTCTTTTTGATCTATTGGGTCGTTCAGTTCTGAGTAAGCATTTCCAATTTCTTTACCATTGACAAAAATTTCGAAACGCTCGACTAAGCCTTCTACGGAACGATGTTTTTTAGCCAGCGGGGTCATTTCTATAGGGTAATCCGTAATGAAGGTAGGCTGAATCAAATTAGCTTCAACCTTCGCACTGAAAATTTCATCAACCAATTTACCACGGCCCATTGTTGAATCTGTTTCGATATTAAGTGAAGCACAGGTTTTTGCTAATTCTTCTTCTGTCATGGCAGAAACGTCAATTCCGGTGTATTTTTGGATTGATTCATACATGGTCAGTTTTTCGTAGGGGCCTTCAAAATTAATTTGATTTTCGCCGACGGTAACAACAGCCGAGCCATTGGTAGCAATCGCAACTTTTTCCAGACATTCTTCAACCATAGCCATCATCCAGATATAATCTTTGTAGGCTACATAGATTTCCATTGATGTATATTCCGGGTTGTGCGTACGATCCATTCCTTCATTGCGGAACATTTTACCAAATTCGTAAACACCATCGAAGCCAGCGACAATTAAACGTTTTAAATACAACTCATTTGCAATACGCAAATAAAGAGGCATATCTAACGTGTTGTGGTGTGTAGCAAACGGACGAGCGGCAGCACCACCATGGATTGGCTGCAAAATTGGTGTTTCCACTTCCATCCAGCCTTGTTCATCAAAATAGTTGCGCATCGAGTTGATTACTTTACTGCGTTTGATGAAAATTTGCTTATAATCCGGGTTTACTGTTAAATCCACGTAACGCATGCGGTAACGCAATTCCGGATCGGTAAAACCATCATATATATTGCCATCGTCATCACGTTTTACAACAGGTAAAGGACGTAATGATTTTGCTAAAACTGTGAATTCTGTAACGTGAACAGAAATTTCCCCTGTTTGCGTGGTAAAAACATAGCCTTTCACGCCAATATAATCTCCAAGATCTAAAAGCTTCTTGAAAACAGTATTGTATAAAGTTTTGTCTTCGTCAGGACATAGATCATCTCGCTTTAAATACAATTGAACTCTGCCTGTAGAATCCTGTAATTCAGCGAAAGATGCACTGCCCATAATTCGACGGGTCATTAATCTTCCTGCGATACTGATTGTCTTGTAAGCGGTTTTATCTTTTTCGTAGTTTGCATTAATGTCTGCAGCATATGCATTTACTTCATATGATTCTGCAGGGTAAGGTTCAATACCTAATTCGCGCAGCTGTTTCAGCGACTCACGTCGCAATATTTCTTGTTCTGATAATCCTATACTCATTTCGGGTATTTTTTGCAAAAGTAAGAAATTTGCAAGATGTTTAATAATAGTAAAATTGCAGTGATGATGGAAATATAAACTGAGGCTTGCTGATTAATTTTAACGCGTAAGATACATTTGAATAGAATGCGGTCTAGAGCAAGGGAACGGTGTATAAAGAATCTTCAGAACAGATCGATTTACAAGATAATTTTAGCAGCAATCAAATAAAATATTTTATTTAAAATGGTATAGAAATACTACATTGCCTGTATACGCTGTTTTCGTTTGCCCTTTGATATCAAGATTGGCTTCGATAACAACTTTTGTTATACCCCTTAGATCTGAAATTGCAATAAGTTTTGCCCGCAATTGAACCTCATCATCTACCAGAACCGGTTTGTTAAATTTAAATGATTCGATGCCGTAATTTACCTCCATCTTAACGTTCTGGATATCTGCGATTTGTTTCCACAGGTATGGAATCAATGATAGAGTCAGGTAACCGTGAGCTATCGTTGAGCCAAACGGACTTTTTTCCTTAGCCTTTTCCGGATCCGTATGAATCCATTGAAAATCTAAGGTTGCTTCTGCAAATTTGTTAATTTGGTCCTGTCCGATTTTATGCCAGTTTGATGAACCTATCTGGCAACCTAAAAATGCTTTATACTCTTCGAAACTATTAATTATCACCATAAAATAATGCCCTTTTTTTAATGGAAGGTTTTAACGCAAGCCCTATTTATTTAAGTTTGGTTCGGAAGATAAATAAATTAAGTAAGACTGAGAAAATTTAGATAATTTGATTTTAATTATTGAAATTAAGTTTAGCTTTCTGCTTCCACACCTTCTTCGTACATTTCGTTAATCGCACCAGCGTATTTTTTTTCTACGATTCTTCGTTTTATTTTCATCGTTGGCGTAATTTCACCCTCGTCAATATTGAAAGGATTTCTCTTAATCTTAAAGTTCTTGATCCGCTCGAACTTAGCCAGTTCGTTAGAAATTTTCTTAATGTCCTGCTCCATCCATTCCATGATTTCTCTGTTTTGAATAAATGGGTCAGCTTCTTCAAAGAAAGTTGGTTTCAAATTGAAAGTTTCTTCCAGGGTTTCTTTGTTTGGAATAATAATGGCTGTAATAAATTCCCGTTTATCTCCAATTAAAAATAATTGGTCGATCTTGGGGCTTTTCAGGTAAATATTTTCCACTGGGGTAGGATAAACGTTTTTTCCATAAGCATTTACAATCATGTTTTTTAAACGATCCGTGATTTGTAAATTTCCTTTATAAAAGCGACCGATATCTCCGGTGTGAAACCACATGTCTTTATCAATAGCTTCTGCGGTTTCAGCAGGTTTATTAAAATAACCTTTCATTACACAGTGCCCTCGAACAATTACTTCGCCTTCGGCACATTCAAATCCTTCATTAAAAGTTTCGTGAGTTTGAATGTTTATAATTTCTTTGGATTCTACATCCTGAATGCCAATTTCAATTCCTGGAATAACCCTGCCTACAGTTCCGTATACCTGCCTGTGGTATTCGGTTACCGACATTACCGGAGAGGTTTCAGTTAGGCCAAAACCTTCAAGAATTTTGATCCCTAAATCGCCAAAGAATTCGCCAACATTTTTTGGTAATGCTGCTCCACCGGAAATCATAAATTTTAATCTTCCGCCTGTTTTTTCCTTTATTTTACTAAAAACTAATTTTTCTGCGATTCCTTTTTTTGCAGCCAGAATTAATCCAGGATTTTCACCTGCTTCCCTGGCTAACCGGTATTTATTGCCCGTTTCCAAAGCCCAGGTAAATATTTTTGCTTTCGTTCCGCCACCGGCTGTTCCAGATTTTATAGCCTTGTCGTGAATACGTTCCAGTAACCTCGGTACACAACTCATTACAGTCGGGCGAACTTCGCCCATGTTCTTTGCTAATAGCTCTAAACTTTGAGCGAAAGCAATTTTACAGCCTTGGGTACAACATACGTGATAGGTGGCCGTACGCTCAAATACGTGAGAAAGTGGTAAGAAGGAAAGGAAAGTTTCTGTTTTATCGATTACCGGAATTTGCTGAAGACAAACTTCCACATTTTTTACAAAATTGTAATGGGTCAGCATAACGCCCTTTGGAGTGCCCGTTGTACCGGATGTATAAATCAACGAGGAAACATCTTCGGGTAATACCAAACTTCTGCATTGTTCAATTTCAGCTTTTTCAGCAGCCGTAACCTGATGTTTTAAAGCTAAAATGTCAGAAAAGGCAATTACCTCAACATGAATATCTGCAGGTATTGTTACTTTTTCAAAATCTTTAAAAGCAGGGATAATATATTTTAGTTCTTTGCAATTAGAAGCAACTTTTAGTACTTTACGATATAGAAAGTTATTCCCTACCAAAATTCCTTTTATACCAGAATCATTAATGATGTATGCCACTTCCTGTTCAGAAAGTGTGGGGTAAATAGATACATTAATTACGCCAATTTGTTGAATTCCCTGGTCGTAATAAACATAATCAGGTGAGTTTTCAATCATTAACCCCAAACGGTCGCCTTTTTTTATTCCTTTTTCAAGGAAATATGCCGAAACTGCATCGGCCCTTTTCAGGGTATCTTCGAAAGAAACTTCTGTCCATTCTGTACCTTGCTTATGTATTAAAAAGGTATCTTCTGGTTTATGAATGTTTTTTACAACATTTCTCAATAGGGTAGCGACAGTTGAAAATTCATTAATTAATGGCATTGCTCGTTATTTGGTTTGCTGTTATAATTAACAATTATAAGGCTTTTTGGTTTAAAAATGTAAATTGATGATTTAGCGAAGGATATTAGTGGGAAATTACCCGCAGATTAAGAGATTGCCGTAAATAAAATCGTTATAAATTGCTTAGTATTTCGGATTTAATACAAAAATTCATTTTCAATCTGCCTCTTTATCTAAGCGAAATTCTTCCGTTTATTTTAAACAGAAAAAGACCCCATTTAATGGAGTCTTTTAAAAATAATTTTTATTTTTATTCTAAACGGAGAAACTCTCGCCACAACCGCAGGTGCGGCTAGCGTTAGGATTTACAAAGTTAAAACCTTTTCCGTTTAAACCATCAGTAAAATCCAGCTCAGTTCCTGCTAAATAAAGGAAAGATTTCATATCTAAAGCGATTTTTATTCCTCGGTCTTCAAAAAACTGATCACCTTTTTGCTCCTCGTTATCAAAATCTAAATTGTATGATAAGCCAGAACAACCACCGCCTTTTACAGAAACACGTAAAAAGTAATCAGAACCCATTTCGGAATCCTGCATTAAGTGATCTATTTTTTCTTTTGCTTTATCGGTTATCGTAATCATAGTATCAAGATTTGAGTATCAAGTATCAAGATAAAAAATCGAACCGTCGTCTCGATACTTGATACTAAATACTAGTTACTTTTATTAATGGTGTGACTTTTCCAAAACAATTGCTTCTAAGCCATTTTTAACGCGATAATCGTTAATAGCTGATTTGATTGCATCTTCTGCTAACACCGAGCAGTGAATTTTTACCGGTGGTAAGGCCAATTCCTCAACAATATCCATGTTATCGATAGATAAAGCCTCATCAATTGTTTTTCCTTTTAACCATTCTGTAGCTAAAGATGAAGATGCAATAGCCGAACCACAACCAAATGTTTTAAATTTAGCGTCAGTGATAACGTTATCCTCTCCAACTTCGATTTGTAGACGCATTACGTCGCCACACTCAGGTGCGCCAACTAAACCTGTGCCTACAAATTTGCTGTCTTTATTTAACGTACCTACGTTACGTGGGTTATTGTAATGGTCAATTACTTTTTCTGAATATGCCATGATATTTTAGATTTTAGATTTACGATTTTAGAATGCACTTCCACCGTAAATTATTAAATTTTTTATTTTATTGTATTGCAGATTTCAAATCGTAATTCGTCAACCTACAATGGTAAATTAATTTAGTGTTCTGCCCACTCAATTTTACTCAAGTCGATACCTTCTTTAAACATCTCCCAAAGTGGAGAAAGTTCTCTTAAGTGATTAACCGCTTTTTCTGTAACAGCAATTGCCTGGTCAATTTCTTCTTCAGTGGTAAATCTTCCTAAACCATAACGGATAGAAGAATGCGCTAAATCATCAGACAAACCTAAGCTTTTCAAAACGTAAGATGGTTCTAAAGAAGCCGACGTACAAGCCGAACCTGATGATACAGCCAAATCACTCATTGCCATCATTAAGCCTTCGCCTTCAACATATTTAAACGAAATATTTGCTACGTGCGGTAAACGATGTTGTGTATTACCATTAACATAACTCTCTTCCATTTTGTTTAAAGTCGATTCTAACTTATCGCGTAAGCCTGATAGACGAATTGCTTCACTTTCCATTTCTAAACGACAAAGCTCGCAGGCTTTACCTAAACCAACAATACCTGGAACGTTTAATGTACCCGAACGCATTCCACGTTCATGGCCACCGCCATCCATTTGTGAAGTTACTTTAACCCTTGGATTTTTTCTACGTACATACAGCGCACCAACACCTTTCGGACCATACATTTTATGCGCTGAAAAAGCCATCAAATCAATTCCGTCGGCATTTACGTCCACTGGAATTTTACCAACTGCCTGCGTAGCATCGGTCATAAATAAAGCACCGTGTTTATGCGCAATTGCAGAAATTTCTTTTACAGGCTGGATAACACCAATCTCGTTGTTACCATACATGATGGATACCAAAATCGTTTCGGGTGTCATTGCAGCTTCTAATTCAGCTAAATCAATTAAGCCATCTTCCTTAACGCCTAAATAAGTTACTCGAGCACCGTTTTTTTCAAGATGTTTACAAGTATCTAAAACCGCTTTGTGTTCAGTAACCGCAGTAATGATGTGGTTACCCTTGTCTTTGTACATTTCAAACACACCTTTAATAGCTAAGTTATCAGCCTCAGTTGCGCCAGATGTAAAAATCACTTCTTTTTCGGTACAGCCGATTAATTTGGCTACCTGCTCACGAGCATAATCTACGCCTTCTTCAGCCACCCAACCAAATGCGTGATTACGGCTTGCGGCATTTCCAAATTTCTCAGTAAAATAAGGTAGCATCGCTTCCAACACTCTAGGATCTAAAGGTGTAGTTGCGTTATTATCTAAATATATCGGCTGTTTCATCTCTATTCTGTTAATTATGATCACAAAGATACGAAAAAAGTTTTCGAACAATTATAAATAATCCCTATGAGGTTATAGATAAAACACGCATTTTTACATTCAACCAACCTTTTTAAACCATGAATAAGATAGATCATATCGGTATTGCGGTAAACAACCTAAATAAATCTGTTTCGCTTTATGAGCTTTTGTTGAATACCTCTTGTTACAAAACCGAAATTGTGGCTTCAGAGCAAGTAAATACTGCATTTTTTAAAACCGGCGAAAATAAAGTTGAGCTATTAGAAGCAACATCTGATGATAGTGCAATAGCGAAATTTTTGGAGAAAAAAGGGGAAGGGATCCATCATATTGCATTTGCAGTTGATGACATTCTTGAAGAAATGGATCGACTGAAAGCTAACGGATTTGTACTGTTAAATGATGTGCCAAAAAAAGGTGCTGATAATAAAATGGTTTGTTTCGTGCATCCAAAATATACGAACGGTGTTTTAATTGAACTTTGCCAGGAAATTAAGTGGGTGTAGCGGATAAGGAGCAAAGAGTAAGGAGAAAAGATAAGTATAGAGTATCAAGTATCAAGTATCGAGTATCAAGTCGCAAGTATGGAGTAGCAAGAGAGAAAACAAGCGGTTAGCCAATAAAAAAACGATCAGCGAAACAAATATGTCTATCCTTAAAATCGTTAGCAAAGATTTTGATATCGAAGAATGTTTATCTGAAGACCAATTGCGCAAAGTGCTGATTGAAGCATTTGCTTATCTGGTGGATAATGATTTTCCAAAATTGATTCAGATTTTGTATAAAGCTGATGTCGATCAATATAGACTAAAAGAATTGCTCGAAACCACCGAAGACAGAAGTGTTGCCGAAGTTATTGCCGATACTTACATTTCCCGGCAACTCGCCAAAATAGAAACCTGGAAGAAATATAGTTCAAATGGCTAACAAGAAACTTATTCGCACCAACGATTTTTTAACGCATTACTTATTTTTACGTAGAATTCTTAAAAATTAAGAATCATCTAAAACATAAAGAATATTTTGTTTATCCGACTTGATTTTTAATAAATAAATTAATACATTTGCATCCTCTAAAATAGAGGTAGAAAAGACTAATAGAAATTATCATAAGCGTTGTTGCCAGCAAATTGCAAAAATGTTCTTGATGCTTTCACACAAATAACTTAAAATAATATTCAAATGAAACCATCGAAGCGTTAGCGAGATAGCTTCATCACAATTAAAAGAAAATAAAAATACGATGAAAAAAGATTTGCACCCATCAAGTTACAGGCCAGTTGTTTTTAAAGACATGTCTAACGAATATGCTTTTTTAACTAAATCTTGTGTAGATACAAAAGAAACTATTAAATGGGAAGATGGTAATGAGTACCCTCTTTATAAATTAGAGATTTCTCACATGTCTCATCCTTTTTATACTGGTAAAATGAAATTGGTTGATACAGCAGGACGTATCGATAAATTCAAAAACCGTTACGCTAAGAAATAAATTTAGCTCAAAAAGACATTTTTTAAAGTCCCTTTGCCAAAAGCATCGGGACTTTTTTTATTTTTGTTGCTTATGATAATCAATCTTTTTGATGATTCCAGTTGGGATTCGTTACGTCCTCTCACTTTTACACGCCCAGTAGCTGATCTACGCATTGGCATTTTAACCATAGCTGAAAAATGGGCAAAGTATCTGAACGCCGATTTTGGTTTCAATACACAAGATTATCTTTCGGTAAAATATCCCGCAAAAAATAATGCCAGAATATCAGTTAATGGTTCCATCTGTCCTGATAATGCTTTGGTTGATGCTATAAATGATTTGAAAGAAGGCCAAGTGTTGGTTAAAGGAGACGTTCTTATAGCATGTAGTAATGATGCTGATAATTTAGAGCTGGTTACATTTAATGATGAGATACAGTACAATAATGATTTCATTAGAATAGTTTATCCCAATGATATTTTTACCTATAATGGAATTGAATTAAAAAAAGATTTTGAATTATTGACAAAAGGAAGAACTTCATCAACTTTAAGCTCGACGAACACTTTTTTAGGCGACGATATTTTCGTTGAAGAAGGGGCAACGGCAGAGTGTTCTGTTTTTAATAGTTTGCAAGGCCCGATTTATTTGGGCAAAAATTCACAGGTCTGGGAGGGAAGTTTTATCCGGGGAAGTTTTGCATTAGGGGATGATTCTTCAGTTAAAATGGGAGCAAAAATCTATCCAAATACAACCATAGGTCCGCATAGCAGGGTAGGTGGCGAAATTAATAATGCTGTTATCTGGGGCTATTCCTCCAAAGGGCATGAAGGTTATTTAGGTAATGCAGTTTTGGGACAATGGTGTAATATCGGAGCAGATAGTAATAATTCGAACCTTAAAAATAATTACGCTGAGGTAAGGCTTTGGGACTACGGTAAAGAAAGTTTTCGTAAAACCGGTTTGCAATTCTGCGGTTTAATTATGGCAGACCATGCAAAATGTGGGATTAATACGATGTTTAATACAGGAACAGTTGCGGGCGTAAGTGCCAATGTTTTCGGATCTGGTTTTCCACGTAACTTCATTCCTGATTTTGCCTGGGGCGGAGCGCAGGGCTTTGAAGTTTACAGTTTAAAAAAGATGTTCGAAACGGCAGAAAAAGTTTATGCAAGAAGAGATTTGGCTTTTGATGAAGCTGAAAAAGACATTTTGAGCGCAGTTTTTAATTTAACACAAGAATATAGACGGTTCTAGGAGATGCTTTATTAAACACATCATCCAAACCAAATTAAATAATAATCAGATGAGAAAAAAAATAGTTGCAGGAAACTGGAAAATGAATTTAGATTATAACGAAGGCGTGTCGTTATTCAGTGAAATTGTCAATATGGTTAAAGATGAGCGTAAAGGCGATCAGATTGCTATCATTTGCGCACCATTCATTCATTTAAATAGTTTAGCAAAATTAGGTGGTAATGATGTTGCTATCGGTGCCCAAAATATCCACGACAAGGAAAATGGTGCTTATACCGGCGAAATTTCCGCTAAAATGATTAAGTCTGTTGGCGTTGAATATGTTATTTTAGGCCATTCCGAGCGTAGACAATACCAGGCTGAAAGTGATGCTTTATTAGAGGCAAAGACTAAGACGGCATTGGCCCATGATTTAAAGCCTATATTCTGTATCGGTGAAACTTTGGATGAGCGTAACAATGGAAGTTATTATGAAGTTTTAAAGAAACAGTTAGTAGAAGGACTTTTTAGTTTAACAGAGAATGACTTCAGAAAAGTAGTAATCGCTTATGAGCCAGTGTGGGCAATTGGAACAGGCTTAACGGCGTCTCCAGAGCAAGCGCAAGATATTCATGCTTTTATCCGTAGTGAAATCGAAGCCAATTATGGTTTCAATGTTGCAGATGATACGACAATTTTATATGGTGGTAGCTGTAATCCGGGTAATGCAGCAAGCTTATTCGCTCAGAAAGATATTGATGGTGGTTTAATTGGTGGTGCCTCGTTAAAATCACGTGATTTTACAGATATCATTAAAGCTTTAAACAGCTAATGCAATACATTAAAGCAGTATTTAAATTCGAAGGAATTGAAGACTACCAGCAAGACTTACTAATAGGTGATCTTGCAGATTTAGGCTTCGATACTTTTGAAGATGATGAAAGCGGATTTACAGCTTTTGTAATGAAGGATAAGTTTAATGAAAGCGATTTGAAGGAATTGCTTGCAAATTATGCTGAAGATTTTCAAGCAAGTTATACCTTAGAAGATGTGGCCGACGAAAATTGGAATGCAGAATGGGAAAAGAATTTCAGTCCGTTGATTATTGATGATGTTTGCTACGTTCGGGCAACCTTCCACGAGCCTCAGCCATCTTATCCCTACGAAATTGTAATCGATCCAAAAATGGCTTTTGGAACCGGTCATCATCAAACGACAACAATGGTGATGCAATACATTCTGGCTGCAGATATTAAAGACAAGGAAGTTCTGGATATGGGCTGCGGCACAGGCATATTGGCCATACTTGCTGCTAAGCTTGGTGCTAAAAGCCTAGTGGCTATCGATTATGACGATATCTGTTACGAAAGTACAATCGAAAATGCCGCATTAAACAACGTTTCAAATCTAATTGCTTTGTGCGGAAGTAAAGAGATTATTCCTAATGATCAATACGATATTATTCTAGCCAACATTAATAGAAATATTTTGCTTGATCAGATTAGCAGGTATTCAGAAGTGCTTAAACCAGCGGGAAAAATATTTTTCAGCGGCTTTTACCTCGACCCTGATTTAGGAATGATCACAGCAGAATGTGCCAAATATGGTATCAGGTATGTTGATCATAAACAAAACGGCGACTGGGTTGCCGCTCAGTTCGAAAAGAAATAAAGAATAAAGAACAAGGAGTAAGGAACAAAAAAGCAAGGAACAAAGAGCAAGGGACAAGATAAAAAGGGTGTTTATCAAAACCTACATTAATCATTGCTCCTTGCTCTTTAATCATAAATAATATGCGCATACATTTTATTGCGATAGGAGGAAGTGCAATGCACAATCTGGCTATTGCACTTTATAAAAAAGGCTATCAGATTTCAGGTTCTGATGATGTGATTTTTGAACCGGCAAAATCTCGTTTAGATAAATATGGTTTATTGCCGGCTGAAATGGGTTGGGATGAGAATAGAATTTCTACTGATTTAAATGCTGTAATTTTAGGTATGCATGCCAGAATTGATAATCCTGAATTATTAAAAGCACAAGAATTAGGTGTTAAAATTTATTCATATCCTGAATACATTTACGAGCAAAGCAAAAATAAATTAAGGGTTGTAATTGGGGGCAGTCACGGTAAAACAACCATTACAAGTATGATTCTGCATGTATTGAATTACTACAATCGTGACTTTGATTATCTGGTTGGAGCTCAACTTGCTGGCTTTGAAACGATGGTAAAGGTTACTAAAGAAGCACCTGTAATGATCATCGAGGGCGATGAATACTTATCTTCTCCAATTGACAGGCGACCAAAATTCCATCTCTATAAAGCGAATGTGGCCGTAATAAGTGGTATTGCCTGGGATCATATTAATGTTTTTCCAACCTATGCTGATTACATTGCTCAATTCGACAAGTTTATAAACACCATTGAACAGAACGGTACTTTAATTTACTGTGAAGCAGATAAAGATTTAAAAGAAATCGTAGAAAAATCTGAGGCGAAGGTTACAAAAATCGGTTATGCTATTCCTGCGCATGAAATTAAAAACGGAATAACATATTTGCTTCCCAAAGGAACGGCTTTAGAAGTTTTTGGCGATCATAATTTGATGAATATGAATGCCGCTAAGTTGGTGTGTAAACAATTGAACATTAGCGAAAAAGAATTCGATGAGGCCATTTCTTCTTTTACAGGTGCAGCTAAACGGTTAGAAGTTATCTCTTCAGACGAATCGACTAATGTTTACAAAGATTTCGCGCATTCCCCTTCAAAATTAAAAGCGACAATCGATGCCGTAAGAGCGCAATTTGCCAATCGTAAATTAGTTGCCTGCATAGAGTTGCACACCTTCAGCAGTTTAAATAAAGATTTCCTGAAAGAATATGCTGGTTCGATGGATAAAGCAGATGAAGCAATTGTTTTTATCGATTTAAAATCTTTTGAGCAAAAAAGAATGGAACCGTTTTCTGAGCAGGATGTTCAGGATGCCTTTTCAAATCCGAAGCTTAAATTCTTCAATGAAGCTTCAAAACTCAAGAGCTATCTTTTGAGTTTAAATTATAAAAATGCAAATTTGTTAATGATGAGTTCGGGCAATTATGCCGGCTTTGATCTGCCGGAGCTGGCTAAGGAATTAATAAGGTAGTTAACTACAAAACACAGGTCCTTTATCCAGATTGATGATGAAAAGCATTGGAGACCACATTAAGCAGAGTAGGGTAGCACTTGGTTTAAGCCAGGCGGAGGCTGCAAAATTGTTAAATATTTCCACGCCTGCTTTTTGCAAAATTGAAACCGGACAAACGGATTTAAACGTGTCGCGTTTGCTTCAAATTGCTAAAACTTTTAAGGTTTCAGTTGTTCAACTTCTCTCTGGTGATTCTGATAATGGGGGCTCATCCGAAGAACTTTCCGTTCTGAAAAAGGAATTGTCAGAAAAAGAAGAGGAACTCAATAGACTTCGTAAGAAGGTTATCGAACTTTATGACAAACTGGGGATATAGCGATCAACGAAAAAAGAACAATGATAAAAGAATAAAGTGCTAACGTAAATTGGGCATTTAAATCTTTACTCCTTGTTCTTTCTTTTATCATATTAAAAAATCTTCCGCATTGTTAAATGCTTTTTACCGAATGTTGCTCCGGTGGCTTTATGAATAGCAATCATTTGTTCGTTAAAATCGCCAACCCAGCTTAATTCCAGTTCCTTATATTGATTTTTTGGGAGCACATATTCTCCTAATCTTATAAATAGAACAGATTCTAGTCCGTGTTTCTGAAATTTCGGTTTGGTTCCCATAACAATTGCACGCATCCGCGTAACGCCAACCCAGCGACGGTAGGCAAACTTTAATTTTTCAATAAGACCTAGCTTTCCATTAAAGCCTTTGATCATTTGGTTTGCATCAGGAATTAGCACAACAAATGATGCAGGTTCGCCATTAAAATAGGCGAACTGGATTAAATGTTCATCCATGATGGGCTCCATACTTTTAAAACTTGCTTCTAAAGTGGCTTTTTTTATAGGAACGAAGTTTTCAAAATCCTGCCATCCGTCATTATAAATTTCCATTAGATCAGCAATATATTTCTCAGAATTAGCTTTACTGAAATACTCAAAGGTATAGCCGGGTTTATTTCTAACCCAATTGGCAATTTTTGTAAAGCGCTCCGGGAATGGAATGGTTAAATTGATATGATTGGTTAGTTGCTCGTATTCAGTTATAAAGCCATAAGCCTCAAAGAACTTTTTATAATATGGAAAATTGTAATTCATGCCGAAAGACGGCGGTGTAAAGCCCTCAACTAATAAACCCCAAAAGCTATCATTTTCCCCAAAATTGATTGGGCCATCCATAGCTTGCATTCCATTCTCGCTAAGCCAGGTTCTGGCAGTGTCGAATAGTATAAATGCTGCTTTTTGATTTTCAATACATTCAAAAAAGCCCATTCCTCCGGTCGGCTGTTCATAATTGTATGCTTTTTTTTCGTTTATAAACGCCGCAACCCGACCAATTAAATTACCATCTTCATCTTTCAAAATCCAGCGGGTACATTTACCATGGTTAAAGAAGTTATTTTTTTTCTGATCGAAAACATTTTCAACTTCCGAATCTAACGGGCAAATCCAGTTTTTATCATTCTTGTAAAGGATTTTTGGAACGTTTAAAAAATCATTTTTTAGCGATGAATTATTTACAGCTACTATTTGCATTGGATGGATTTAAAAATAAAAAGCATCCAACCAAGCGGTAGGATGCTTTTCAAATATATAATTTTTAAATATTAATAATCGTCGTCGTCGTCATCAAAAGTGTCAAAATTGTCAAGGTCATCTAACGGAATGTCAAAATCGTCTTCATCTTCATCTACAGGTATCTTTTTCGTAGTTTGAATGTCGTCATCTTCAAGATCATCATCTTCATCCACCTGTTTTTTGGTAGTTGGCTTAGTTAGGAGTTTCTTTGGCGCTTTCATACTACAAAAATAAAAATTGCTTTTATACTTTAAAAATACGAAAAAACTTTTTTTAATAACAAACTGGTTTTAAACAATTTAAAATTAATTTATTCCACTGCATTACCTATTGTATTTTCCTCATTGCTTATGTCTTTCAATTGCGGAAGTTGGGAGAGGTTATTTAAACTAAAATAATCCATAAATAAATGGCTTGTGGTATACAAAATGGGCCTACCTGGAGTTTCTGCTTTTCCATCAATACTTATCAGCTCTTTTTCCAATAACCGCTGAACAGAGTAATCAGAATTGACACCGCGAATCTGTTCGATCTCCAGTTTGGTGATGGGCTGACGGTAAGCAATAATCGCTAAAGTTTCCATGGCAGCCTGGCTTAATTTTTTCTTTGATCGATGTAACTGAAGTTGATTTACTGTTTCATGATATGCTTTCTTCGTTAAAAACTGGTAGCCATCATTTATATTCACTAATTCAATAGCAAAATTTTTATCACTGTATTTTTGCTTTATTATATCGAGACTTTCAAAAACCTGTACTTCGAATATTTCATTTTCAGAACCAGCGTTAAGGGCTAAAATAATCTCTTGTACACTAATACTTTGAACAGAAGAAAAGATGAGGGCTTCAATATGATTAGTAATATTACGGTGCGGCATAAACAAAATTAAAATTTTCGAACAAAAAAAGCGGTCTCGCTTTTAAAAAACAAGACCGCTTTTAACACACAAATGAAACCTGAATTAAGATATAGTTTTAGGTTAGGTTATTAATATCTATATCAATTCTATAAGAACGTTCGATAAACACTATCGTTTATTTTCAATACAAGTTTAAGGCTAAAGATAGCACAACGTTACCTCTATTTAGTAAGTGGTATTAATAATTGAGTAAACGGTAATTAATTATTTCAAAGGTATAGAAATGAATACAGTCGTCCCATTTTCATCGTTTTGACTAACATCTAGTTGTATTGGTTTTGCTTCAATCTGCCCCAACAAATTTAACCTTTCTCGGGTTAACTGCATTCCTTTACTGATGTGTTTGTCTTTTTTTTCTTTTAAAGAATTTTCAATACCAACGCCATCATCAATAATTTTGATGTTAAGATAATTCTCGTCCTGTAACTTTATGTCAATTTCAATTTTCCCACCCATCTCCTTAGGCATTATGCCATGCCATATCGCATTTTCTACATAAGGTTGTAAGAGCATCGATGGTATTAATGTTTCGTCCCGCTCTATATCATCATCTACATTTATTACATATTGAAATTTATCACCAAAGCGGTTTTTTTCAAGTTTTAAATACAAATTTAAGTATTCCAGTTCTTCTTCGATGGTGATATAGCTTTTTGTACAAATTTCCAGATTTTTCCTAATTAATCTGGCAAAACCGGTTAAAACTTTATTTGCTGAAGTGGTATTTTGCGTATTGATGTAGTGTTGAATGGAATTCATCACATTGAAGACAAAGTGCGGGTTCATCATGGCCTGTAGTGCCTGCTGCTCCAGCATCAAAATTCTGTTTTTTAAAAGTAATTGCTGCTGTTCCTTATCTTTTTGCCTGCGCGTGATGTAGACGGCGAGTTTATAAAAAACATAGCCTACCAGAAGAATTAAAACAGAAAGAAACCACAAGCTTTGCCAAAAATGATTTTTTATCGTAAAAGCGATTTTCGATGAGGGGCCCCAATCATTATTCTGACTTTTGGCGCTTACTTCAAAAAGATAATCCCCGGCTTGTAATGCAGAGAAGTCCAACCTGCGGGTTCGCGTTTCAATCCATTTTGATTTCTCATTCAAACGGTAACGGTAGCTAATGTCGCTTGTTGTAAAATCTACTGCGCCAAAGGTAAAAAATATGGTGTTGTTGCCGCTTTCAAAAATAAAATTGTCTTGGTTAACAGGCAGGCGTTCTCCATCCTTAATAATGGAAGTAATGTATACTTTCGGACGGCTACGTGTTGTATAGTTGTTGAGGTATTTGAAAAGAATTAATCCTTTATTTGTTGCAAAATACGCAGTGCTGTCATCGATATAGAAATTATTTACATCTTCCGTCAGTAAATCCTTGCCGTAATCGAAATTGATTACCTCCGTTTTAGAAGTGTAACCGGAAATCTTATTGACCCCCTTATTGGTAAGGACCCAGATTTCTTTGTTTTTTATAAATATTTTTGTACAAATATCATTTGTAAGACCATTTTTCCGGGTGATTTGCTTTATGACTCTACCATTTTTGTAAAACAATATCCCGTAGCCATCTGTCGCTAAAATCAATGTACCATCCGCTAGTTGCTGAATGTCATTTATTCTTTTGGTAAGAAGCAGATTATTTCGGAAATGTTGAATTAGCCGTCCATTCGCAAATTGAGATAAACCATTCACGTTGGAAAACCATAATCCACCATTTCTATCATAAAAAACATGATAAGACCTGTCTTTAAAGAAGTCTTCTTTCTCACGGTATTTTAGCGAATTGAATTCCAGCTTATTTAACCTGTCGGACAAGAAAACTACACCCGATGAAAGTGCTAACGCTAGTTTAGAATCTGTTTCATTTAAGCTGAAATTTTTGATAACAAACATCGAATTGTTCGTTTCCTTCAGGTACTTCACATCATCTCTGTTTTTATAAATGTTCTTAAAAACGCCTAAGCCATAGTCTGATGAGAAGTAAATGGACTCGTTTTTCGGATCGAAAGTTATTTGTTTTATTGTTTTGTATTTTTTATAATCGTCTAGCCCAACTTCATCAATTTGATAGTTTTTAACATTAAGAATGTCAATCACCGCATCGTCGGTGCCAAGCCAAAGCCTGTCTTTTGCATCTTTTGTGATGCTTTTTATTACGTTACTACTCAAACCGGATTCCGCATCGATAATCGACAGTCGCGAATTTGCATTGGGCAACATGTAAATCCCCTGGTTGGTTGCAAACCACATGTTATCGCTAATGTCTTTGATGGATTGATTAACCGAAATTCCCTGTAAATACATAACCGTTTTTCCACTCTTGTCCATCACAAGTGCGCCATTATTGCTGGCCAGCCATACTTCTTTATTCGTGTAGTCATAATAAAAATAACCCGCCATATTTTTAAGAAGGTTACCAGGAATGGCGATCAGGTTGGTTATATTGTTTTGCTTATACTGATTTAGACCTTTTTCATCGAGGTAGTAAAGCGACCTGTCGGGCGCATTACTCGCAGTCATATAAGATAAAGGGTTAACTCTGTTATTTGTTATTTTGAAGCTTTTACCATCAAATTTTTGTCTGCTTAAATCGCTGTAAGCATAGATATTGCCTGACTCATCTTCATGCAGAAATGCATTGGTGAACTGTTCGTTAGCCTTTAGTGAAATAAATTTCTTAACGGACTTTCCATCCCACATTATAATCAGATTTGCACTCGTTCCCAGCCATATTCTGCCTTTACTATCTTCCAGGAAAGAAACGATTACAGTATTGGAATTTAATTCCTTTAGAAGCTTGTTGTTGTTGCGGTTATAAAATTTACCATCTTTTATATAGCTTAACTGCCCATTCAGCGCCAAAAACCAAAGCCTTTCTTCTCTGTCTTCCTTTATTTGCAGTATTTGCGTATCGGGCAGGCCATCTTCAATGCTGAAATTCTGAAAATTAGTGCCGTCAAAGCGGCTTAAACCTGCGTCAGTAGCAATCCAGATGAAGCCTTTTTTATCCTGTAAAATATAATAACAGTTGTTACTCGCAAGGCCGTTTTTTGAAGTATAATGTGGAAGATAGGTCGTTTGAGCAGTAGTATGTTTTGATGGAAATAATGTAAACAGAAAAAACAGAAACAGGTTGAGTCCAAATACTTTCTTTGTATTCAAATATCGGGCATAACCTCCGAACACGCCGAAAATACATTTACTAATGCTCACTGTTTGATTTCGTAAATAATTTAATTTTCTCAAAGAAATCACTTGCCCTTCTGCGCGACACATTTATGCTATCGCCATTTTTCAGAAATACCTGTAAACCATTTTTTGAGTTATATTCTTTTAAATGATTGAGGTTTATGATACTCGATTTATGTATTCTAACAAATTGCTCTGAAGGTAGAATTTCTTCAAATTCGCGTAGCACTTTAGATACCGTTATTATTTCGTGATTGTTTAGATGAAAAACCGAGTAATTACTGTCTGCCTCAATATATATGATGTCGTCCACATCAATCATTTTAAAGCCCTGTCCATGAGGAAGTGTTAGCTTTCGTATATCTGTTCGGTTATTTAAAGTTGATGCAAGATTCGTAATGCGCTCATCCTTTTGATCGAGCGTTTTATGCAGTCGGGTATATTCAACGACTTTATCTACTGCGGTTTTAAGCTCATCAATATCTATTGGTTTTAAAAGATAATCCAGTGCGTTTGCTTTAATCGCTTTTAATGCATACTGATCGTAGGCTGTTGTAAATATTACAGCTGCGTTATGCTGTTGCGCGTTTGGAATAAGTTCAAAGCCATTGCCTCCCGGCATGGCAATATCCAGGAAGATAAGATTGATGGAATGGTGTGCCAGGATATCCCTGGCTTCGGCAACGGAGCGTGCAATTCCCGTAATTTCTATTTGCGGACAATTCTGTTGCAACAAAAAGAAGAGAGATGAACGGGCAAATTCTTCATCATCAACAATAATAGCTTTTAATACGGTCATAATAATAGGTTTGTGAATGTATTAAAAACGAATTATAAAAAAAAATCAAAAAGCAAAAACCGGCCAAGGAATTGTCACGTATATATCAGCAAAACCGAGATTTAAAAATCCCTAAACGTAAAAAATATGAAAAACAATGAACTAGAAATTAAAGATGAACTTCAAGAGAAAAGTTTATTTGAAGGTAGTTTAGGCCGCAGGTCTTTTCTACAGTTTGCTGGCGCAAGTGCTGCCGGGATGGCATTAGTTGCTGCCGGTTGTAAAAAAGACCGTAATTTTCCGGCAATGAACGGTACCACTTTAGATTTTAAAGATGATTTTGGTGTATTAAATTATGCATACGCTTTAGAACAATTAGAAGCTGCATTTTATATTAAAGTGGCTTCTGCACCTCCTTCATCTTTTACAACGGCTCAAAAAGCTTATTTTCAGGATATTCAATTTCACGAGGTTGCACACAGAGAGTTTTTCAAAAATGCTTTAAGTACCGCAGCTATCGGAAGTTTAGAAGTTGATTTTTCTTCAATAGATTTTACAAGTGCAACTAGCGTTTTAGGAGCTGCAATGGCTTTCGAGGATTTAGGTGTTGCTGCATACAATGGTGCTGGTGTTCGTATAAAAACAGACGCTTATTTAGTTTTAGCTGGTAAAATCGTATCAGTAGAGGCGCGCCACGCGGCTTATGTGAGAGACATTATCTCTAACGGATCATTTGCTGATTTGAATAGTATGACAGCTTTAGGTGCAAATAATGCAGGCGGTTTAGACGGAGCATTAACACCGGATAAAGTCTTGGCTATTGCAGGTAAATACATCAAAACAAAAATTAACGTAATTAATCTTTAATCTTAATCTCCTGAAATCATGAATATCGTAAATATATTAGAAGAAATTGAAAAAGTTGACGGCGAAATCTATGAAAGATTAAGTCCGAGAAGGTCTGCAATGAAAGATTTTTATTCAATGGGTAAAAAAATCGCATTAGCAGCAGCTCCATTAGCATTAGGTTCTATGTTCACAAAAGCCTATGGTCAAACTTTGCCTACAGCAGTTGTTAATACATTAAACTTTGCATTGTCATTAGAATATTTAGAGTATCATTTCTACAATCATGCATTGCTTGGTACAGATGTTACTTTTGCATATCCTACTGCAGCGGCAAAAGCGGCAATTACAACCATCCGCGATCACGAATTGGCCCATGTAAATTTGTTGAAAGGTGCTTTAGCTGGTGCTGCAAGGCCTGAAATTACCTATGCAATGACAGATTTTACTGCCGGTGGTACTTTTGGTGATGTTTATCAAAACTACTTGACCTTTTTAAAGGTTGCTTTAGGTTTTGAAGATACTGGTGTAAGGGCCTATAAAGGACAGGCAACCGTTCTGAAAGGTAATGCTGTATTAACAACAGCCTTACAAATTCACTCTGTAGAAGCACGTCATGCTTCACACATACGTCAAATGCTTGCTGCAGCGGGTGCCTCAATTAAACCTTGGATTAGTCTGGGCGCAGGTGGTATCGCGAACGATACAGGTGTGCCTCAAGTTGATCCGGTTTATGCAGGTGAGGGCTTAGATGTACAAGCCGGTGTAACGATTACAGGAATCAATGGTCAAACCGGAGTTACTAAAGCGGCAGCAGTTGAGTCTTTCGATGAGCCTTTAGATACTGCAAGTGTTGTAACTATTGCTAACTTATTCCTAAGAACAGGATCAAAATTGTAAAAATAATTTGAACATTTTTTAAGTAGATGTTTAGTTTAAGGTAGGGAGGTAGGACTTTGGTTTTACTTCCCTTTTTTTATAATAATAAACCAGGATTTAAGGATTATAAGATTTGATTATTGCCAGAAGTTAAAGTCGGTTCGTAGATAAGCTCTACATAGATCCCGTTTTTCTTATTATACTAATTTAATCTGGTTGCCTTTAAAAAAGATATTCTTCATTTCCTATCCTACATTATAAATCTTACATCATTTAATAAGTAATTACCTGTTCTTCCAAANCCGTTTTTCTTATTATACTAATTTAATCTGGTTGCCTTTAAAAAAGATATTCTTCATTTCCTATCCTACATTATAAATCTTACATCATTTAATAAGTAATTACCTGTTCTTCCAATTACAATGATAAACCAGGATTTAAGGATTATAAGATTTGATTATTGCCAGAAGTTAGATTCGGTTCGTAGATAAGCTCTACATAGATAACCGTTTTTCTTATTATACTAATTTAATCTGGTTGCCTTTAAAAAAGATATTCTTCATTTCCTATCCTACATTATAAATCTTACATCATTTAATAAGTAANCTAATTTAATCTGGTTGCCTTTAAAAAAGATATTCTTCATTTCCTATCCTACATTATAAATCTTACATCATTTAATAAGTAATTACCTGTTCTTCCAAATGTTCGGGTAAATCCCGGTAATTGTATTTTTGTCCGCGAAGCTGCGGCTCAAAACCAGCAGCTTTTATAGATTGCTGAATTCCGTTAGCGGTAAACCTGTGTGGCGCACCTGCGGCAGAAACCACGTTTTCTTCAATCATGATTGATCCGAAATCATTTGCACCTGCATGTAAACACAATTGTGCCGTCGTTTTACCGACAGTTAACCAGCTGGCCTGGATGTTTTTGATGTTAGGCAGCATGATTCTGCTTAATGCAATCATGCGGATGTACTCATCAGCAGTAACAGTATTACTGATGCCCCTTAATCGCTTCAATAAAGTCCCATCATCCTGAAAAGGCCATGGAATGAAAGCTAAAAACCCATTTGCATCAGCAGGTTTTTCGCTCTGCACCTGACGGATCCAAACCAGGTGCTCGAAACGTTCTTCAATGGTTTCAACATGGCCGAACATCATTGTAGCAGAAGTGGTAATATCCAGTTGATGGCAGGCACGCATAACGTCAAGCCATTCCTGACCGCCACATTTGCCTTTGGAAATTAAACGTCGCACACGATCATTTAAAATTTCGGCACCTGCTCCTGGCAACGAATCCATTCCGGCTTCTTTTAAAACTTTTAAGACTTCAGTATGACTTATGCCTTCAAGTTTTGCAACATGTGCAATTTCCGGCGGACCTAAAGCGTGAAGTTTTAAATCAGGGTACAAGTCTTTTAGTTTTTTAAATAAATCAGCGTAAAAAGCCAGACCTAAATCGGGGTGGTGACCTCCCTGCAATAACAATTGATCGCCACCTAAACGGAAAGTTTCTTCTATTTTAACTTTATAGGTTTCAATATCAGTAATATAACTTTCATCGTGGCCCGGGCGGCGGAAGAAATTACAGAATTTACAATTGGCAATACATACATTAGTTGTATTTACATTTCTATCGATTTGCCAGGTAACCTTACCACTTGGAACCTGAATTTTTCTAAGTTCGTTGGCGACAAACATTAAAGATGCTGTGTCGGCATGGTGATAAAGATGTACACCTTCCTCAAGTGTTAAGAAATCGAAATGTAGTGCCCGTTGCAGTAAATCGGCTGTATTCATAGTACAAAGATAAAGAATTGGTTTGTTGGTTCGTTGGTGTTTTAGTTTTTTAGATGTCAAATCTACAGAGGTTTTTGGAGAGCATTTGTTTAATCGGTTAGACTTTATAAAAACTATTCACCAAACAAAAAATAAATGAGTCAATAACATTTCTCATAAATGAATCAGCTAAAGTTTGCGTTACAGGTACCGTAGTTTAACTATTGTCAATTATTTCCAAAAAGCAATGCAACTAAAAAAACTAACAATCTAAAGTAATATCTTTACGCCTCCTAAATATATATATGGTAGATTTTAATCGCTTCACACTAGCCAATGGTTTAAAAGTTTTAGTACATGAAGATGCTACAACGCCAATGGCAGTTTTAAATATTTTATATGATGTTGGTGCTCGCGATGAGGATCCTGAAAAAACTGGATTTGCACATTTATTTGAGCACTTAATGTTCGGGGGATCGGTAAATATTCCCAATTATGACGAGCCTTTACAGCGTGTGGGTGGAGAAAATAACGCCTTTACAAGCAACGATATTACTAATTATTACATAACGTTACCAGCAGAAAACATTGAAACTGCGTTCTGGCTGGAGAGTGACAGGATGTTAAGCCTGGCATTTTCTGAAAAAAGTCTTGAAACCCAAATCAATGTAGTTAGTGAAGAATTTAAGCAACGCTACCTCAATCAACCTTATGGTGATGTATGGTTGAATTTAAGGCCTTTGGCTTATAAAACGCATTCTTATCGCTGGGCGACAATCGGTAAAGCGCTTTCGCACATAGAAAATGCGAGAATGGACGATGTCAAAGCATTTTTTAAGAAACACTATACGCCACAGAATGCAATTCTCGTGGTGGGCGGAAATGTAAAAACGGAAGATGTTAAGAGGCTCGCCGAAAAATGGTTCGAGCCCATTCCTTCGGGAGAAAAATATAACCGGAACTTAATTCAGGAGGAAAAGCAAACTGAGTCCAGATTTGAAACTGTTAAAGCAAACGTACCACTTAATGCAATTTATGTAGCCTTTAAAATGCCTGGAAGATTAGATGAAGATTATTATGCCTTTGATTTATTGTCTGATATCCTTTCGGGGGGAAAATCTTCCAGATTACATAATAGCCTATTAAAGGAACAACAGCTTTTCAGCGATATTAATGCATATATTTCCAGTAGTTTAGATCCGGGTTTGTTTATTGTAGAAGGAAAACTTGTTGAAGGTATTTCTATCGAACAAGCAGAAACGGCAATCTGGGCAGAGCTTGAAAAAATAAAAACCGAGCTTGTTCCGTCCGACGAATTAACAAAAGTAAAAAATAAGGTTGAATCTGTTTTGGTATTTTCTGAAATGAATTTACTGGATAAGGCTATGAATCTTGCTTATTATGAACTACTCGGAGATGCTGATATTTTAAACCAGGAAGCGGCTAAGTATTTAAAGGTTGAAGCAGAAGACATAAAAAGAATTTCTACCGATACTTTTAATAAAAAATCGTCATCCACATTATATTATCTAACTGAGGAATATGCTTAACCGTACGCAAGCGCCTGACTTTAAGCAGGTATCAGCAATAAATTTTATACAACCAGAAAAAGCTGTCCTGGACAACGGCATTCCTGTATTTGCGATACATTCAGGAGAACAGGATTTGGTCCGTATCGAGTTTTTATTCGATAATGTTAACTGGACTATTGAAAAGCCGTTACAAGCTATCGCCGTTAATGCCATGCTTAACAATGGCACCAACAAACTTTCTTCGAAAGAAATTGCTGAAAGTATCGATTTTTACGGCGCTTTTTTTCAAACTGAATACGGACAGGACCAATCTACGGTAACACTCTATTCACTAAATAAGCATCTGGCTTCGGTTTTACCGATAGTTAAAGACGTACTTTCCTACAGTCAGTTTCCACAAAAGGAACTGGATATTTATATTCAGAATCAGAAACAAAAACTACAGGTTAATCTTCAGAAGAACGATATATTATCTCGAAAGGAATTTTCACATGCGTTATTTGGCGATACCGCCTATGGTGTTGATATTCAATTGAAACATTATGATGCTGTAAAACGTGATGACCTGGTAGACTACTTCAAAGCCGCATATACGCCAAATAATTGTACAATTGTTGTTGCCGGAAAGTTTGATGAAAAAAGTTTTTCCTTACTGAATGAACAATTTGGTAAAGACTGGGAAACTAGTAATTCTGTGAAAAATAACTTCAATTTTAATACTTTAAAAAAGAACGAAGTTTACAAGGAAAAATCAGAATCTTTACAATCGGCAATTCGCATAGGTCGGTTGGTCGTTAACCGGAAACACGAGGATTTCGCAGGGTTACAAATTTTGAATTGCGTTTTAGGCGGGTATTTTGGTTCACGTTTAATGAATAACATCCGTGAAGATAAAGGTTACACTTACGGCATTGGTTCAGGAATTGTTTCACTTCAAAGCGCAGGCTACTTATTTATTGCGACAGAGGTTGGTGCCGATGTTTGTGCTCCGGCTTTAACCGAGATTTACAGGGAAATAGAATTACTTAAAAACGAACTTGTCGAAGAAGAGGAACTTGAATTGGTGAGGAATTATATGCTAGGTTCAATGCTCGGAAGTTTAGAAAATGTTTTTTCGCATGCAGATAAATTTAAGAACATTTACTTTTCAGGTCTTAATTACAATTACTACGAAAATTACATCAATACGGTTAAAACCATTACTGCCGAAGAAATTAAAGATTTAGCGAATAAATATTTAACTATTGAGACCTTCACGGAAGTTGTGGTAGGTAAGAAGTAGGACAGTTCTTCGTTAAAATGAGAGGGGGCAAAAATTAAATTTTGCCCTTTTTTCATTTGTCAGCAAAGCTCAATATTTATGCATTTTTGGCATTAGACTTTTATTTTCCTGGTTTTTTTGTATCTTTGCCTGGCAAATAATAAATCGTAATTTATTTGCTATGCAACTCGACTCCACAAAATTTATCGCAACAGGTTTGACGTATGACGACGTGCTTTTAGTACCCGCATATTCCGAAATTCTGCCTCGTGACGTAAATACAGCCACTTTCTTAACTAAAAAAATTAAGCTTAACGTTCCGTTGATTTCTGCGGCAATGGATACTGTTACCGAAGCTGAACTTGCAATTGCTATTGCCCAAAACGGCGGTATTGGTATGTTACATAAAAACATGACCATCGACAGACAAGCTGAGGAAGTTCGCAAAGTTAAGCGTTCTGAAAGTGGGATGATTCAAGATCCGGTTACGTTGTTGGAAACTGCAGTAGTTGCCGATGCTTTCAAAATAATGAAGGAACACAAAATTGGTGGTATTCCGGTTGTGAGTAGCGATAATAAATTAGTTGGCATTATTACAAACCGGGATTTACGTTTCCAGAAGAACATGTCAAGACCAATTGCCGAGGTTATGACCAGCGAAAATCTAATTACTGCGCCCGAGGGAACAAACTTGATACAAGCAGAGGAAATTCTTCAGAATCATAAAATTGAAAAATTGCCAGTTGTTTCTAAAGATGGTTATTTAATTGGATTAATTACTTTCAAAGATATCTCTAAAGTAAAAAATTATCCGGCTGCATGTAAAGATGAACGTGGTCGTTTGCGCGTAGGAGCTGCGGTAGGGGTAACTGCCGATACTTTATTGCGTGTTGATGCCTTAGTGCATGCAGGAGTTGATGTAATTACAATAGACACTGCCCACGGACATTCTAAAGGAGTGGTTGATAAATTAAAAGAGGTTAAATCGAAATATCCTGAATTACAGGTCATCGTTGGCAACATTGCAACAGGTGCAGCAGCTAAATTTTTAGCGGATGCGGGTGCTGATGCTGTTAAAGTCGGTATCGGTCCCGGTTCAATTTGTACCACCAGAATTATTGCCGGTGTTGGTGTTCCCCAATTATATGCTGTTTACGAATGCGCTAAAGCATTAAAAGGTACAGGAGTTCCCGTTATTGCTGATGGTGGTATTAAACATACCGGCGATATCGCAAAGGCAATTGCATCGGGAGCAAGTACCGTAATGGCAGGTTCATTATTTGCTGGAGTAGAAGAATCGCCAGGTGAAACCATAATCTATGAAGGCCGTAAGTTTAAATCGTATCGCGGTATGGGTTCTATCGAAGCAATGGAACAGGGTTCCAAAGATCGCTATTTCCAGGATGTGGAAGATGACATCAAAAAATTAGTTCCGGAGGGGATTGTTGGTCGGGTACCTTTTAAAGGTACTTTGGCTGAAGTCATGTATCAATACATTGGCGGTTTACGAGCTAGTATGGGTTATTGCGGCGCTGCAAATATAGAAGCTTTACAAGAAGCTCAATTTGTACAAATTACTGCGGCTGGCATGCGTGAGAGTCACCCACATGATATTACAATTACTAAGGAGGCACCTAATTATACAAGGTAAGTAAAAAGTTAAAAGCGGAAAGAATAAAGCTTTCCGTTCTATATACTAGTCGTAGCGTCCCGCTACGACTTTTTATTTGACCTTTTTGCTTTAAGATTATTAGATTAAAATCCTCTCACAGATTACGCTAATTAGGCAGATTAACAATCATTTACTGTTCCAATTTAATTCTGTCTCGTAAGACAATACGCATTTTGTACAAAATAAAATTTGGCAAATCCTTTTTTTTAATATATTTGTCTACTAAATCTATAGGATTTATATATTTAATTAAATATACTTGCCAATATGAATGGAAAATCATGCTTTGTGTTCTTATTCTCGCATCAACGCGAAGCAAATCGAAATTGGTATATAAACAATTATCTAACCCAAACACATTAATAAAATCATGAAAAAAAAATTACTTATTTTATTTTTTTTAATACTTTCATCAGGTGCTTTATTCGCTCAAAATACGGTACGGGGTTCTGTGAAAGGTGCAAACAATGCTAAAATTCCCGGTGCAACGATTACTGTGAGAGGAACTAACATTGTAACTAGGACAGATTCCAGCGGTGTTTTCACCATCGATGCAAAACAACAACCTCCATTTTACATCCGTATCAGTTATGTCGGCTACAAACCCCAGGATTTTCAGATTCTTAAAATACAGGATGTGCCAATCGAACTCACTTTGGTGGAAGATACACAACTCGATGAAATCGTGGTAACTTCAAGAAGACGCTCAGAAGTTTTACAGGATGTACCTATTCCAATCACGGTTATTGGCGGACAGGCAGCTGAAAATGCCGGCGCTTTCAACGTTAACCGTTTAAAAGAATTGGTTCCTTCCGTACAGTTATTCGCTTCAAACGCCAGAAATACGACGCTGAATATCCGTGGATTGGGCTCAACCTTTGGTTTAACTAATGATGGTATTGATTCTGGAGTTGGTTTTTATGTAGATGGCGTTTACCATGCCCGCCCTGCGGCAACTTCTACTGATTTCCTGGATATCGAACGTATAGAAGTTATTCGCGGTCCGCAAGGAACTTTGTTTGGCAAGAATACAACTGCAGGTGCGTTTAACATAACAACCACCAAGCCCACGCAAACACCAACTGCAAAAGTAGAAATGAGCGTTGGAAATTATAATTTTCTTCAGGCAAAAGCATCTGTTTCTGGTGGCTTATCCAAAAATCTTGCAGCAAAAATTTCTTTATCAGGAACGCAACGCGATGGAACTATTTGGAATACCAGAGAAGAGCGCAAATACAGCGGGCAAAATAATCTTGGTTTCAAAGGGCAATTATACTATACACCATCAGATAGATTGCAGATTTTATTAAGCGGTGATGTGAGCGTTCAACATCCGGCAGGTTATCCATTGGTTATTGCCGGTGTAACCCAAACAGAAAGAAGTGCGTTCCGCCAATATGCAACCATTCTTTCCGCTTTGGGCTATCAGCAACCAAAAATTGACCCCTTTGCGAGAGAAATCAATACCAATACGCCGTGGAGACATAATCAATCTATTGGTGGTATTTCGGTAAATGTAGATTATAAAATCGGTAATGGAACATTAACCTCAACAACGGCATGGAGATTCTGGAATTGGGACCCAACCAATGACAGGGATTTTTCAGAGTTGGCAGCATTAACAAAATCGCAAGGCAACTCTCGCCACGACCAATATTCGCAAGAAATAAGGTACGCAGGTAATATCACTGAAAAAATAAGCGGCGTAATTGGTGTTTTCGCCCTGGGCCAAAACTTAAAAGGTTTAGACCAAACCGAAGAAGTAGGTAAGGACCAGTGGCGTTTTGTACAAACGAGCGCAACAGGCAGTCAGGCTTTATATTCAACACCAGGTTTATTAGATGGTTTTGGAGTTAAAACGAACTCTACAATCAAATCGCTGAGTGCGGCAGTTTTCGGTCAGGTGGATTGGGAAGTGGTCAATAACCTTCACATTTTACCTGGTTTACGCTATACTTATGATAAAAAGGGTGTTGACTATAACCGAAATACCTACGGTGGCTTGCAAACTACAGATGCAGCCTTACTTGCATTAAAGGCCGCAGTTTACAGCGATCAACAATTTAATACGAGCACCAACAATAATAACCTTTCAGGAAACCTTACCGTTTCCTATCGCCCGTCTACCAGATTAAATGCTTATGCAACTTTCTCCACAGCCTATAAACCTGTTGGGGTAAATGTTGGCGGTTTGCCAACAACTTCAACAGGTACTGCAGATTTATCGGTTGCGGTTGTCAAACCTGAATATGTAGAACATTATGAATTAGGTGTAAAAACCAAGCCCTTCAAAGGTGCAATTTTAAATATTACCGCTTTCAATACAGATATTGATGATTATCAAACCAACGTTCAATCGCCACAACTGGGTGTGAACCGAGGTTACTTAGCAAATGCAGAACAAGTTAATGTTAAAGGTTTGGAGATTGATGGAACTTATCAGTTGGAAAGATTTTTGAGTTTAAATGCTGCGTTATCCTATTTGGACGGCAAATATGTAAAATTTACAAATGCACCTTTGCCTTTGGAAGAAACCGGTCACACGGAATTAATTAATGGTGTTGCTACTCAGGTTGCTTTTAAAGATGCGTCAGGAGGTAGATTACCCGGTATTTCAAAATGGAATGTCTCAGGTGGCGCAGAGTTAAGCACTTCGGGTAGTTTAGCTACAAAACCGGGCAGATATTTTATAGCCGGCGACGTAAGTTACCGCTCAGACTATTCTTCAAATGCAACACCATCGGCTGTTTTGAATGTCGCTGGTTACTCGCTACTTAATGCAAGATTAGGATTCAGATCTGAAAAGTTCTCCGCCTTTATTTGGAGCAGAAACATTGGAAACAAGAATTACTACGAGCAGTTGCAGGCTGCCGCAGGAAATTCTGGTTTATATGCGGGGGTATTGGGCGACCCAAGAACCTACGGTGCAACTTTAAGATTTTCGTTCTGATACTATCTTTTTTCTCTTTTATATTTGGTTAAAAAAGCGTCGGATTTATCCGGCGTCTTTTGTTTTTGGAAATCAGGGTTTCACACTTTTCAGACACGGTAGTCTGCGATACTTTCAATTTAAGTCTTAAAGCAGGGGAGAACAACCTCATACAGCAATCTTTTTCAGACCTGTATAAAGTAAACTTTAAACGCTATTTTCAGAATAAAGATTAAGGGAAGCTGATAAAATCTTAACTTCGGTAAATTTTACAACAAATGAATAAGCTTAAAGCAGTTTGCGTGTATTGCGGATCCAATTTTAATGGCGACATACAGTTACGCAAGGCGATAAAACAACTTGCAGAAACACTAGTAGATCATAAGATTAAGTTGGTTTATGGTGGTGGCAGTGTTGGTGTTATGGGTGTTTTAGCCAATGATGTTCTGGAACTAGGCGGTTCGGTAACCGGCGTTATCCCCCAGTTTTTACTGGATAAGGAGGTAGGTCATAAAGGTGTTACCGAAATGATTGTTACCGAAAACATGCACCAACGTAAGCAAAAGATGGCCGATTTAAGCGATGGGTTTGTGATCCTGCCTGGTGGTTTTGGTACATTAGAAGAGTTTTTTGAAGTGCTCACCTGGTTACAATTAGGTTTGCACAATAAGCCAATTGGCGTTTTAAATATAAACGGTTTTTACGACCCGTTATTCGCTCAAATGGAAATGATGGTTCAAAGTAAATTCTTAAAACCGGCCAATCGCGATTTGGTTTTCAATGAGGGAGACGCAGCGAGTTTAATTGATAAAATGGATAACTTTTCGGCCGTGCCGGATGAAGTTTGGTTTAAAGAAAGAAATTTAACATAGCTTTAGTCTTCATAGGCGAATAAATCAATAAAAAAATTAGCAATATAACTTTCATAAAAATGCAAATTATTTCTTCTCACGCAGAATTTGAACAACATTTAGGTAAGGAGCTTGGTGTCTCGTCTTGGCACACCATTACGCAAGAGCAAATCAATAAATTTGCTGATGCAACCTTAGATTATCAATGGATTCATACAGATGAGGAAAAGGCCAAACACGAGGGCCCATTTGGTTCTACAATTGCCCATGGCTATTTAACACTGTCTTTAATTCCTTATTTATGGAAAGAGATTGTCGATATCCAAAATTTGAAAATGGAAATCAATTATGGTATTGAAAGTTTGAGATTTGCGCAGCCCGTAACTGTAAACAGCAAAATAAGATTGAAAGCAAAACTAGCTTCCATTGTGAATTTACGTGGTGTAACCAAAGTTCATATGGGTATTGAAATGGAAATTGAAGACCAAAAGAAACCAGCATTTACTGGCGAAGTTGTTTTCTTATACCACTTTACATCAGTTTAAATAGATTAGCAAGATGGAATTTTCAATCTTTTTTGAATTTCTTTTTGATAAATCCACTTAGCGTTTCATCTTCCAAATCTTCCAGGGTACTCAGTTCCAACTCAAGGGCTTTGGTACTAATTTGAATTTCAACTAATGAGATAATCAGCGAGATCATAAAGCATATTAAACTCAGTGCAAAAAGGATTTCGGCGACAATATTCCATTCTAAATAAATAAAAAACATGCAGAACAGGCAAAGACAAAAGCTTAAAACGCCGAAAGCCTGCATGTTTTTGATAAGCCTTAAGCGGTAACGCAGATTTTTAATTTGATTCTGCAAGCCAATATTCTTTTCACCTTCTTCATATTTTGCTTTTAAACTCCTAACTAAGGCGGCCAATGCCAGGAAGCGATTGGTATAAGCCAACATGATTAAACTGATGGCAGGGAAAAGTAAAGCCGGGATATTTACAGTTAATTCCATTATTAAGATTTATTCGAAAATATTATTTTAAAGGGATATCTTTTTGTTTAACCGCAAAGAGCACAAAGTTTTTCGCAAAGCATACAAAGTTGGTGGGTAAATTTTGAAGATTTACCATAGAGGTCATGGGGTTTTCATAGAGATAAATATATTAAACAGACACCTTTTGTTTAACCGCAAAGGGCGAAAAGTTTTTCGCCAAGAACAGAAAGCTGGGCGCTAGATTTTCTAAAAATTTAGCACAATAGGTTACGGAGTTATATAAAGTTAAGCTAATATTCTCTATTTCCTCTGTGATTTTTTATCCGTGCGCTCTGTGATTATATTTTTTGAGGCCTTTGCGATTTTTTCCTTTGCGTTCTTTGCGGTTAAATGTAGCACTAGACCAGAAACCATTTCAGTCTTCTCCATTATTCTGAAATTAAATTTAAATTGCCTTCATGAATATTGAGTTCAATAGAAATGAGGATGTAAATAAGCAGCTGTTATACGAGCTGAAAACCAAACTCAAAAAAATTTACCAGGGCGGAGGTGAGAAAAATGCCGCTAAACAAAAAGCTAAGGGCAAGCTTCTTGCTCGAGAACGCATAGCGTACCTGATAGATAAAAATTCTGAATTTTTGGAAGTTGGTGCTTTTACAGCTGATGGTATGTATGCCGAGCAAGGCGGCTGCCCATCCGCAGGCGTAGTTTGTGGCATTGGTTACATAAACGGCAGGCAATGTATGATTATTGCGAACGATGCAACTGTAAAAGCTGGTGCCTGGTTCCCTATGACGGCTAAGAAAAATCTCCGGGCACAGGAAATCGCTATGGAAAACAGATTACCCGTAATTTATTTGGTGGATAGTGCAGGTGTTTATTTGCCAATGCAAGATGAAATTTTTCCCGATAAAGAACATTTCGGTAGAATGTTTAGGAATAATGCAATCATGTCTGCGGATGGAATCGTACAAATTTCAGCAATCATGGGTGCATGTGTTGCTGGCGGTGCTTATTTGCCGATAATGAGTGATGAGGCAATGATTGTTGATAAAACAGGATCTGTGTTTTTAGCCGGGTCGTATCTGGTGAAATCGGCTATAGGAGAGGAGGTTGATAACGAAACTTTGGGTGGTGCTACCACACACTGTGAAATTTCTGGCGTAACGGATTACAAACATCCTAACGATGAGACCTGCCTGGACAGCATCCGTAATATAATGAGTATGCTTGGCGCCCCTCAAAATGCGGGTTTTGATAGAATTAAACCTGTAAGACCTAAAGAAAACGAACAAGAATTATATGGCATTGTGCCTGAAAACAGGGACAAGCAATATGAAATAATGGATGTTATTAATCGATTGGTCGACAATTCTGAGTTCGAAGAATATAAGCAAGGTTACGGACAGAGTATAGTTTGCGGTTTAGGCAGGATTGATGGCTGGGCAGTTGGCGTCATAGCCAATCAGCGTAAGGTTGTGAAATCGAAAAAAGGAGAGATGCAGTTCGGTGGCGTAATTTATTCTGATAGTGCAGATAAAGCCAGCCGTTTTATAATGAATTGTAACCAGAAAAAAATCCCATTGGTTTTCTTACAGGACGTTACAGGCTTTATGGTTGGAAGTCGATCGGAGCACGGTGGAATTATAAAAGATGGTGCCAAGATGGTTAATGCGGTTGCAAATTCAGTGGTTCCAAAGTTTACGATTGTAATTGGGAATTCTTACGGTGCCGGTAATTATGCTATGTGCGGCAAAGCGTACGACCCACGATTGATTTATGCATGGCCAACGGCAAAAATTGCTGTAATGGGTGGTGCACAGGCAGCAAAAACCCTGTTGCAAATCCAGGAAGTATCCTTAAAAGCGAAAGGCGAAGTCATTACACCCGACAAAGAAGCTCTACTTTTAAAGGAAATTACAGATAGATACGATAGTCAAACGACACCATATTATGCGGCGTCGAGACTTTGGGTTGATGGTATTATTGATCCATTGGAAACCAGGAAAGTAATTTCCATGGGTATCGAAGCGGCGAATCAATCGCCGATTACTAAAAAATTTAATGTTGGTGTGATTCAGACTTAGAAATTGAATCTTATATAAAAGAATGAAGTTATTTCCAGTTCTAGCCATAGTTGTGCTTTGGCATATAAAGTTATTTGCTCAGGATGCATATAAAATTCATCAGGATGCTATTGTTATCGATACGCATGGAGATATTCTTTTCAATCAGATTAAATCAGGAATTGATATTGGTAAACTTCAATCCAAAGGAAATTTCGATTTGGTTCGGGCCAGGCAAGGCGGTTTAGATGTCCAGTTTTTCTCCATTTGGTGTGATGAAACTGGTGGCTATGCTGTTGCTAGCAGGGAAATAGACTCGCTTTATAGTTTGATTAAGAGATACCCCGAAAAGATAATGCTGATAAAAACCGCTTCGGATTTAGAAAAAGCAGTCAGGCAGCAAAAATTGGCTGCCATGATAGGTGTCGAGGGCGGCCATATGATAGAAAATCGTTTAGACCACATCGATAGTTTGGCAAAACGGGGCATGGCTTATCTTACACTTACCTGGAATAACAGTACATCCTGGTCTAGTTCTGCTGCAGATGAAAGTTCAGGGAAAGTGAAGCCGGAACAGGCTGGTTTAACTACTTTCGGAAAACAAGTTGTTAAGCGGTTAAACAAGCTTGGTGTGATGGTTGACCTGTCTCATGTGGGCGAAAAAACCTTTTACGATGCAATTAGGGTAAGCTCAAAACCAATTATTGTCTCTCACAGTTGTGCCTACCGTTTGAATCCTGTTCCGCGAAATTTAAATGATAAACAAATTAAAGCCGTTGGAAAAAATAAGGGTGTTGTTTGCATTAATTTCTACAGCGGATTTTTAGATTCTACTTTCAATAGGAAACAGAAAGCTTTTTTCAATAAATATGATGAAGAGTTGAAATCGCTATCTGCCAAATACGGAAGAAGTAATGCCATTGATACTTTACTTTCAAACCACCAGGCAGATGCTGATGCAACTCGTCCGCCCATTTCTTTGTTAGTTAAACACATCAACTATGTTGTGAAATTAATTGGAGTTGACCGCGTAGGTTTGGGTGCCGATTTTGATGGTGCGGAATCTTTTCCATTGGGCATGAATAGTGTAGCCGATTATCCAAAAATTACAGCCGAACTTATAAAAAACGGTTATTCGGAAAATGATATTAAGAAAATTCTTGGGGGCAATGTGGTAAGGCTAATTAAGGAGAATAAAGGTAGTTAACCCGGAATCACTAGATGGCTTTAAGATTGCTTTGGACCTCGCAATGAAGTTGGATTTCAATGTTAATAAGTAAACTATGTTGACAAAGCGCATTTGCTAACAATTGTTTAAAGCACTAAATTTGCTTTTCAAATAACGAATTTCAAACATACTAGATAATGTCACAAGAAAACGAACACGTTCAGTGTTTAATTATAGGTTCTGGCCCGGCGGGCTATACAGCAGCAATTTACGCAGCCAGAGCAGATTTAAAACCCATTATGTATACTGGAATGCAAGCGGGTGGTCAGTTAACTCAAACAACCGATGTCGAAAACTTCCCTGGTTACCCTCAAGGAATTATGGGTCCTGAAATGATGGAAGACTTCCGTAAACAAGCTGAACGTTTTGGAACGGATATCCGCTTCGGATACATCAGTTCGGTGGATTTCTCTGCCACGCCACACAAAATTGTGGTTGATGAAATTAAAACCATTACCGCGGATACCGTAATTATTGCAACTGGTGCAACCGCAAAATGGTTGGGCTTACCCAGCGAGCAACAATATAATGGTTTTGGGGTTTCGGCCTGCGCGGTTTGCGACGGTTTCTTCTTCAAAGGCCAAGATGTGGCCATTGTAGGTGCCGGCGATACCGCTGCTGAAGAAGCAACTTATTTAGCAAAACTATGTAAAACTGTGCATTTATTGGTTCGTCGTGACGAATTCAGAGCATCGAAAGCAATGGTAAGCCGTGTGCTAGCAACACCAAACATCGTTGTTCATTATAATACCGAAACTGAAGAAATCCTGGGTAATGGTAAAAACGTTACTGCTGTAAAAGTTGTCGATAATAAAACAAATATTACTTCAGAAATTCCTGTTGAAGGTTTCTTTGTGGCTATTGGTCATAAACCAAATACAGATATTTTTAAAGGTCAATTGGACATGGATGAGACTGGTTACCTGTTAACCAAACCGGGTTCTACACTAACTAACATCGAGGGCGTTTTCGCCTGCGGTGATGTTCAGGATATGTATTACCGTCAGGCGGTTACCGCTGCAGGTTCTGGTTGTATGGCGGCTTTAGACGCAGAAAGATATTTAGCAGCAAAGGAACATCCGGTAGAAGCCTGATTGTTTGGAACAAACTTAAAATCTCTCTGATTTGCTTCAGGGAGATTTTTTTTGTTATTGTATTTTTAAGTAAACCTTAGTTGGTGATTGTAACAAAAATGTGGGATTTATAATCTTCCCATTATATCTATCTTGGTTTAATATTATCATATAACAACTACATCCTAACATCAAATCAAATCATGAACAAAGCATTATCGATTTTTATTGGCGTATTAATCAGCACAAGTGTCTTTGCACAGCGTGATCCAAATCTTGGTATCATTCCGGCACCAGTTTCCATTACACGAGCAAATGGCAGCTTTATTTTAGATAAAACAACCGTCTTGATAAATCAGAGCATAGACGGCGCAAAATCTGCAGATTTATTAAATGCATTTATTGTTTCAAAAGCAGGCTATGCATTAAGAGAAACAAAGACTGTTCAACCAAGCCAAAAGAGTATTCTCATAACATCAGTTGGAGCAGATAAACTTCCTGCCGAAGGTTATACTATTAAAGTTACACCAACGCAGATTACGCTCACAGGTAGAGGGGCAGGCTTATTTTATGCAGTTCAATCGGCAATGCAGATGATTCCTGATAAAGTTGCGGATAAGATAACAATTCCTGCTGTTGATATTAACGACTATCCCCGTTTTGCTTATCGTGGAACAATGCTTGATGTTTGTCGTCACTACTTCCCGATTTCGTTCATCAAAAAGTACATCGACCAATTAGCTTACTATAAAATAAATACTTTTCACTGGCACTTAACTGATGACCAAGGCTGGCGATTGGAAATAAAAAAATATCCGAAATTAACGACAGTCGGTTCAATCAGAAATGGTTCTATCATTGGTAACTATCCAGGCAAAGGCAATTACTTAACGGAAGTTAAAGGTTTTTATACTCAAGATGAAGCCAAAGAAATTGTAAGATATGCAGCGGAAAAATACATCACTGTTATCCCCGAAATCGAATTGCCAGGCCATGCTTCTGCCGCGATCGCAGCTTATCCGGAGTTGAGTTGTTTTCCTGAAAGAGATACTTTTATAAGCGATAAAACACCTTGGGCAGGCTCCAGAAAAGGAAAACAAGTGCAACAAACCTGGGGCGTTTTTGATGATATTTTTGTTCCTTCAGAGAGCACATTTAATTTTCTTAATAATGTTCTTGATGAAGTTATCGCTATTTTTCCTTCAAAATACATTCATATCGGAGGAGACGAAGCCCCAAAAACCTATTGGAAAGAATCTCCATTTTGCCAGGCCTTAATGAAAGAAAAAGGCTTGAAAGATGAGCATGAGCTGCAAAGTTATTTTATTCAAACCATCGAAAAACATGTAAACGGAAAAGGTCGTTCAATTATTGGTTGGGATGAAATTTTGGAAGGTGGTTTGGCGCCGAATGCGACGGTTATGAGCTGGCGTGGTGAAGATGGCGGTATTGCTGCAGCGCAACAAAACCACGATGTGATTATGACACCAGGTTCTATGGGCTTGTACATCGATCATAAGCAGTCTAATTCGCCCGATGAACCTGTAACTATTGGCGGTTTTGCACCATACCAAAAAATATACGCTTACGATCCCATTCCAAAAGTGTTAACGGCTGATCAAAGAAAGTATATTAAAGGCGTACAGGCTAACATGTGGTCGGAATACATAAAGACACCCGAAAAAGCACAAAATCATGCATTTCCGAGGTTGCTTGCACTAGCTGAAATTGCCTGGTCGCCAGTCGAACGTAAAGATCTAAAGAATTTTTCAGAAGAGCGTTTACCTAATCACTTAGCTCGTTTAGATAAAATGAACATCAATCTTTGGGTTCCGACACCAATCGGACAAAGTGATAAACCTTTAACAGGAGGTGATTTCACCATAGATTTAAAAGTGCCTATTGCGGGCGGGAAAATTTATTACTCATTAGATGGCTCCCGTCCATCAGAAAATGCGTTTTTGTATTCTGGCCCGGTTAAGGTAACTGTTCCACAAGGAGAAAAAAGGCTTTTAAGAACGATTGTTATTGCACCAAGTGGCAGAAGAAGTGTGACTACCGAAACTGTTATGAATAATGGCGCTCCGGATGTTAAAGCCGAGGCGAAAAAATAAATCACTTTGTTTTAAAATCCAATTTTCTTATTTTGGTACAAACAAATTGTATCGAAAAGAATGATTTTTAAAAACTATAACTTACAGCATCTTTTGCTTTTAGCAGGGATGCTGTTTTGTTTTTCATGCACAGAAGAAAAGCCAAAGGAAGTCAAAGCAGAAGAGGCTAAAATTGAACAAAATCCTTTCCGTTTTTATAAAGATATTGAGGTAAAACCAGGTTTAAATTTCGAAATCGTAAGCTGGGGGAAAGGTGTAGATTCCATTGGTGGGTACCAGATTTTAATGTCAGACTCCGTTAAAAGCAATTACAAATCTGCCGCGGTCGATAGGAAAGGTACATTAACTGATGCCTGGAATATGGACTTAGATAATGATGGAAATCCGGAATTATACATTCAACTTTTAAGCAAAAAAAATGTTTCTGATTTAAATGTATTTGAATATTCTGGCGGTAATTTTAATAAAATAAACTTTCCATCACTCACATCGAATCAAAAGAAAGGTTATTCTGGTAAGGATAAATTTTTCATTAAAAATGGAGATCTATTCAGGTCTTTCCCTGTAAAAGATGAAGCTGATTCGGCAAAAAATGTATTTAAGACCTATCTGTATAGGTTAAGCGGAAATAGTTTCTCAACAAGTGAGGTTAGAGCTGAGTAGAGCGAAGACCTAAGGTTTAGGTTCATTGCTTTTCAACCATTCTGACCATTTACCAGAAGCCAATTCGCTATCTTTCCAGTAAATAATTATGTAATTAGAAGATGGAAGAAAGTAAGAAGTTCTCAATCCGGGGTAGAATGAATAGTTTTAAATACGCATTCAGCGGGCTCAGGTTGTTTTTTATAACCGAACATAACGCACGGATACATATTTTAGCTGCGGTTTTAGCAATAGGCTTATCTTTTTATCTACATCTATCTTCTACAGAATGGATTGCAATCCTGACGGTTATTGCTGCTGTTTTTGTCGCTGAAATAATTAATTCGTCTATAGAAAAATTAGCTGATGTTGTTTCTCCGCAAACTCATCCACAAATTAAAGTCGTAAAAGATATGGCTGCTGCGGCTGTTTTGATTACAGCTTTCTTAGCTTTAGCAGTAGGGGGAATTGTATTTTTACCTAAATTATTTTGAGTTGTTTGCCGCTCTTGATTCTTCCATTTTATCAATTATAATCCGGTCCCATCTTGCCTGCATTTTGTGATTGCTTCCATGCTCAGTTTCTTCATCGTAATTTCTCTGCATGGTATCAAAATAACTGCTGATTTCATTGGCCAACTGGGAGATTTGAGCCTTATAATTTTTTACAGAATAATTCCTGTTTTTTAAAACTCTATCAGCCTCTAAGTATAAAATATACTGAATATCTGCATGGCCTTGTTCATGATGGAGGAGGCTTTGACGGGCTTCCTCAGTTCTTACTTTATCGAGCTTAACCCAGGAACGACTTTTATCAATACTGATTTCATTCTGCAATTTAATTTCAACTCGATTTCGGTATGTTGTTGAAGCATAACTGTACTTCCAGGTCATGGCAGTAAGCGCATAGAAAGGCGAGTTATTATCCGGTTTTCCTTTGAAGTGAATGTTCCAATCCAACTGCTCGGGTCCGCCGGCATCCTGCCTGAAAGACAATAGCGGTGTAACGAAGAATAAAGAAAAAATAATCAGCAGGCTTTTCATGATAAAACCCAAAGTAAAAACCGTGCCTAAATTACCCTGTTACCGAGAACTGATTACTTATACGTTCGAATTTTTCGATAAGCAATGCGATTCTTTCTTTTTCACGTTTGATTACCGCCTTCCGTAGAATAGTGGAGCAAAAAATCATCCAAAGTGCCGTGAAGCCTACGGCAAAAACTTTTTGAATCAGAGTCAAATAAGAAAAAATTTCAATAAAATAGAAGAGTATTCCCAATGATAATGCAAAGGTATAAACCCAGAAGAGAGAATTATAAATTTTATATCTATTAACCTGATAAGTTTTCAGGTTTTTTAAATATTCATTAGGGTGAACAGTAAAATCTTTCTTTGATATTAATCTATGGTCTCTGTATAATATAATTGTACTTGAAAGAATGGCAATGAGAAAGATAGCAATTCCTAGATAAGTAGTCCAGGATTCGAAATGGAAAAAGACTAATAATGCTGCGATTGTTAAAAAAGAGGCCACCATACCTAAGATATTTAAAGCAGACCTTAACTTTAAACCATTAACCTCTTTTTTAGCTTGTTGCAACATCTCATCAGCAGAAACTTTAACTTCTACCTCGTGCTTTTGCCACAACTCCTGTATTTGATCAAACGCTTGCATACTGGTTATATAGTTCTGTTAATTTTTGTTTAATACGGTGAATTTTTACCCTTAAATTGCCTTCGCTGATACCGGAGATGTCTGCAATTTCATGATATGGTAACTCATCTAAAACCATAGTGATGATTAAACGATCATTTTCCTCGAGTTTCGAAATACAGGTATAAAGCAGGGCAACCTGTTCGTTTTTCTCAGAAAATTCTTCAATCTTATTCTCAATTATATTTTCAGTTAACTCATCTTTCGCCTGACGTTTTTCTGAGCGTAAGTAGGTTAGACATGTGTTTACAGCTATTCTGTATATCCAGGTAGATATTAATGACTTGTTTCGAAACTTATCCAGATTTTGCCAAACTTTTAAAAATGTTTCTTGTAAAAGATCGTTTGCCGAATCGGTATCGCCTGTATAACCGTAACATAAATGAAATATTTTTTTGGAATTCGAATCAAAGATTTGCTTAAATAACTTGTCCTTTTGTTCCATTTAACGGGTTATATTGCTTTTTAGATGGTGAGCTACGTTTTTTGTTACAATGATAGTTTAAAATAGATTAAATTCCTTACTGCATAAATCTAAATTTGTTACACGAGCTAAATATCGTAGTTTTACCAAATTAAAAAAGCCAATTTATTATTCATGAAGAAAAACAAACTCACGCTTTTTATTTTTATTGCGTTGATCGCAGGCATTGCTTTGGGTTACATCTTAAATGTTAATTCCATTGATGTTTATAACCAGAATATAATTAATGCAGATGCAAAAGTCAAAAGCATTGAAGTTAATATAGCTAAAACGGCCGATACCACCACCTCAACCTACGCTCAGTTAAAAGCAGATAAGAAGGCAAATTCGAAAATTAAGAAAGAAAACGAGGACATACGTGAGAAGAAGCTGGAATATTTTACCTTATTGAGTGATATTTTTCTTCGTTTGATAAAAATGATCGTTGCGCCTTTGGTTTTTACAACACTTGTTGTAGGTGTTGCAAAAGTTGGTGATATAAAAGCGGTCGGTCGGATTGGCGGTAAAACTTTAGGTTGGTTTGTTGCCATGTCGTTGATGTCGTTAGTTCTTGGATTAATTCTGGTGAATCTTTTTGAGCCGGGAAAACACATGAAATTAACCTTACCTGATCAGTTGGTTAATACCGGGATTCAAAAAACGGCGATGAGCGTAAAAGATTTCATTGCTCACGTGTTTCCAAAAAGTATAGCAGAATCTATGGCGACAAATGAAATACTGCAGATTGTTGTTTTCTCTTTATTCTTTGGTGTGGCAACTGCTGCAATCGGCGACTTAGGCCAGGTTGTAATCAAAGCATTCGATGCAATTGCGCATGTTATTTTAAAAATGACAGGCTATGTGATGAACTTTGCACCACTTGCCGTTTTCGGTGCCATGACCGCAATCGTAGCCAAGCAGGGCTTAAACGTTTTAAATACCTATGCTATATTTATAGGCGAGTTTTATTTTGGCTTAGCCATTCTTTGGTGCATCCTTATTTTTCTCGGGTTTTTAATCTTAAAGAAAAGGGTTTTCCGTTTGGTAAACGATATGAAAGAACCTGCGATTTTAGCATTCAGTACCGCAAGTAGCGAGGCCGCCTATCCTAAAACGATGATGCTTTTAGAGCGTTTTGGTTGTAAAGATAAAATCGTAAGTTTTGTTTTGCCGCTGGGTTATTCTTTTAATTTAGATGGCTCAATGATGTACATGACATTCGCTTCACTATTTATAGCGCAAGCTTACGGTATTCATTTAGGTTTCGAGCAGCAAATTTCAATGCTTTTAATCTTGATGTTAACCAGCAAAGGTATTGCCGGTGTTCCACGGGCTTCCCTGGTTGTAATTGCAGGTACAATTGCTAGTTTTAACATTCCCGAAGCGGGTTTAGCCTTGTTAATTGGCATCGATCCATTGTTAGATATGGGGCGATCGGCAACAAATGTTGTGGGTAACAGTATAGCGACAGCTGTAGTGAGCAAATGGGAAGGTGAGCTGAAAGATAGCTAGGGATACAGGATTTTGGGATTTTAGAATTATACCGCTAATCAATTTATTTGATTTAAAGATAGCATGACAATCAACAAAATTTTTTAAGCTTTGCATCGTTTTCAAACCTGTACAATTATTCACTCAATCAAAATTCAATCATTCTATAATTCACAATGTCGAACAAAGGAAAAAAGATATTCTTGGCGTTAACCATCATCGTGCCGATGATAATTTATTGTTATATTTATTATAAGCCTATTATTCAGAACGCACCATTTCGTAAAAATGATTTCGTATCGATGACTTACAAATGGGGTATTAAAGATACTTTAGAAAACCAGTACAATTCTGCGGATAGTTCATATCAGTACGTAAATAGTCGAGATTCGATAATACAGAAAAAAGTCGGATTAAAAAGCGACGATATCCTTTACATGCATGCAAAAGCAAACGAAATAGGTCTATGGAATTTTCCGGATACAATAGGCAGAAAAAGTGCCAAGTCTGTCGCTGTGCCTCGTTATGATATGTTCTTTAAATACAAGGAAAAGTCGAAACATGTTGTAATTTATGGAGACTTTGACGGAAATCCCAAACTTTTAGATGCCGCAATGCAAATGAGAAAAGTTATCGAAGAAACTATAAACCAGGCAGAAAAGAGAAGCGGGAAGTAAAATTTATTCTGTTGAAAATATTTCAGGCTTTAATAAAATGTTGATGTTAAACATTTTATTAAAGCCTTTTTTTTAAAGGTATTTCGTATATTTACGAGATATTCGTAATTAAATGGAGAAATTGACTTTACAGGAAGAAGAGGCGATGCTTGCCGTATGGCAAATAAAAAAGGGCTTTATAAAAGATTTTATGGATGTTCTGCCGGAGCCAAAACCGCCATATACTACCTTAGCATCGACCATTAAAAATCTGGAACGCAAAGGTTATCTTAATAGTGAGCGTTTCGCAAATGCCAATCGTTACAGTGCTAAGGTTAAGGAAGCCGATTATAAAAAACGTTTTATGAGTGGCTTTGTAGATAATTACTTTAAAAGCTCATACAAAGAACTGGTTGCTTTTTTTGCGAAAGATAAAAAGATTAGTGCTGAGGAGTTAAAAGAGATAATCAATCTTATCGAAAACCCTGAAAAGTAATGGTATGCCACATTTCTTTATAATCTTATTCAAGATAAATCTGGTTTTGGTGCTTTTTGCAGCTGCATACCATCTTGTACTGCGCAAGCTAACATTTTATACTTTAAATCGTGTTTTTCTGTTTTTCGGAATTTCGTTTTCTACCGTTTATCCATTTATAAATCTAACTGAGGTTCTCGACGGTTTCAGATCTACTCCAGCCTTTTTGCCCCAGTTAAATCAAAACATTAATCGATTAGCCCAGCAAGATTCAGTTTCTCTTCTTTGGCAAGTTCTGACTTTTGTCTTTTATGCAGGCGTGCTTTTTATGGCATCAAGATTAATTATTCAGTTTATTTCGCTCCGTCGTGTGCATAAAAATTCTAAGCCAGGGCGAGTTGATAATTTCAAAGTACGTATTCTAAACGATGAAGTGAGCCCATTTTCTTTCTGGCAAACCATTTACATTAATCCGCTTTTGCATAAAAAGGAAGATTTGAAAAATATTATCGAGCATGAAAGGGTACACGTGGAAGAGTGGCATACTTTAGATATTGTTCTTGCAGAAATAAGTTTGGTTTTTTACTGGTTCAATCCTGGTGTATGGTTGATGAAAAAGGCTGTTCGAGAAAATATTGAGTTTGTTACCGATGCAAAAATTTTAAAAAAAGGCATTGATAAAAAGGCATACCAGTACAGTTTGCTGGATGTTGGTACCCTGCGTCCATCGGTCGCAATTGTGAATCATTTTAATTTATCCGATCTTAAAAAAAGAATCAAAATGATGAACTCCAAGCGTTCATCAACAATAAATTTAACGAGGTATGTTTTTGTTTTGCCTGCTTTGTTATTCTTAACCCTGGCTTTTACTATTGATAAAAAGAAAGTTCAAAAACGTCTGAGACCAATCAACGAAATTATCTTAACTGCCCCAGACAAAAGAGCAAAAAATGTTTCACCAAAGCCAAATCAAAATAAAAAAGTTAATAAGTCATCCGAGTTAAAGAATAAGGTTGCCATAGGTAATGGTACCATTCTTATAAGAAGCAATGGCGTACAGCAGGCAGATTCATCACATCAGGTTTTGAATATTTTTTTAAAAAATAAGATGGCCAAGATTCCTTCAAGCGTAAAAGGGGATAAAAAGATTTTTATAAGCAGTTTCATGTTTAATGATACGACAAGTAATGCACAAAATCCCGAAATCAGGAACATTAAAATCATAATGAGAACTGATAAAGGTGTTGGCTATTCTTTTTCAGATGACAATGATAGGGCTAGGGTGGTGAACGTTGCCGGATTAGGTAGAACACCTGAAGATTCAGTATCAACACCAAATAAAATAAAGCAATTTTTCTTTACACAATCGGCCACTTATACTGTGGATGGTAATAAAATTTCCGCGGCAGATTTAAACAAATTAGCTACTGAACAAATCAAAAATATAGTTGTGAGGCAAAATGGCTTAATAGATATTAAAACCAAACAAAAATAAATCAGGGAGCTTTATCAATTTCGAATCGCCTCCTGAATGTGTTGTTTTAAACCCATAATATTTCTGACTTCATTTAGCTGAGTTTGTCGGTTCGCCCTGTATGATCAATCGATACGCAGTAAGCATTTTAAAAATTGAATCTCGCTCTCAGCATCGCTACTCTTCCAGGGATGGAATAACTGCCTGTTGTTAACGAATTGGCAGAAAGATACACGGCATCGAAAGTTTTAATGTTTGCCAAATTCGTTAATCCGAATTCCAAATCAGTTTTAAATTTAATTAATTTGTATTTTACGTTGGCATCAGCAAAAAGATAATTCAAATTTGGCTGGGTGTTCTGATGTGTAAATAAGTGTTCGGCAGAAAGGTTTATGTACACATTTTTGACTGTTGTAAAAGATAATGTAGATTGCTGCCTTAGCTGCTGGAAATTCGTTTTGACCACGTTTTCTGTTTCAACCGCATTATTAGTTGTCGAATAAACCGCGTTGTAAGAAAAGTTTATAAAGTTGGTTAACTTCGCATCGATACCTCCTGTATACGTTACCATTTGAGTATTTATAGGCAGTAGTTCGTTATTTTGTAACTGGCTATAATTGCTTTGAATAAAGCTTAGTCCTGCGTTAACTGTGCTTTTTAGCGCAAATAAATATTTACTTGCATTTGCATTGAATGAAAAACTTTTAACGTGGTTTGATAAAGGCAGGACTATTCGCTGCTGGATGTTATTGGTTAATGTATACGATGAAATTGTATTTAGTTCCGCATCGTTATAACTGGTGTTGATGTTAATGAAAAGCATTTGCATTGCTTTCCTAAAATTAAAACCTGCGCCAACATTATGTGTTTTACTTTCAGAAATTGGCGCATCATTGGCAAAAAGTGATCGATAATTACGCAAAATAGTTCCTCTATACACTTCATCAATACCACCGAGGTCATTTTTAAAAGAATAGTTCGCTGATATATAATTTTCCTGGCTGGTTTGGTATTTAAAGTTTAATGATGGATTTACGAAAAATCTGGACAAACTTTTATTCACATTATTCCCTGTGTCCTCATAGTTTACTATGTTGTAGCTTACCGGTAGGGAAAGGCTCATTTTTAATTTTTCCCCAGTGAAGTCATAGCTGCCTTCGGTGTAAACCTTAGTTTTAAGCCAATCCAAATTATTTACTGAACTTTGGGAAATGAATTCAGTTTTTCCGTCATCCTGAATTTTAAAAAGTTGGGAATTTAAATGCTGCTCCTGAATGTTAAATCCCGCGCGATACGTTTGCATAAATTTGCCGCTAATCAAGGCGTAGGAAATATAATTATTTGTGTAAGAAGTTGGTAGTTTCGCAAATTGGCGTAACCCTGCATAGGCTTGTCCGTTGTTTAAAACATTTGCATTTAAACCGGGCGTGATGTTTAAACTTTCCGGCTGCGTTGTGCGGTTTAAATAGGAATAAAAGTTTAAGACATTATCCGATTTAAGTTTTTTTCGATAATTAAATTCATTTGAAACATCGAAATTTTTCCTGTTGAGTGCCTGATAAGCAGGTATATCATTGATTACGATTCCAGATTTTGTTTTGAAAGGAATGTAATCCAACACAAAATTATTGTTCAGATAATACTTGTCTGCATTTCCATTTAGATTAAACTGAGCCCTTAATTTTTGTGGATTTATATCGTTGCTTTGAACTTCTGTATACCTCACGGTTTTTCCTGGTAAATAGGTTTCTGAAAGCTTATTATATTGTTGGTTTCTTTTATCGTATAAATAATGAAGATTGGCTCTCAGTTGCAAATCTTCATTAAACTTATAAAGGTTATTTAAGTTTATTAAGCCGGCTTTATTAAAAAGATAACGGCTTTGCGGTAAAAATGGAACGCCTGCGGCACCTGTAGAAAGTAATCCGGACGGTTTGTCATTTTCGAGCCTTTTCAGGTAATCAGAAAAATTATGCGATGTTAAATCAATTCCAGGGTCGACACCAATGTTATTTCCCTTAATGTTGTTGATGAATTTCAATTTTTTATTAAATAACATCGCTGTTATATTTTCATCAAACCGGTCGGGCGTGCCGGCCCCAGCAGTTGCGTCGCCCATAACTTTAAGTTTAGCTTCATCTTTCAGAACTAAATTAAGGGCCACATCATCGCTGGTGTTATTTTTCCGCATCATTTTAATTGGCTGGTCATTCTGAATAACCTGAACTTTATCTACAGCACCTTGAGGAATACTCTTGGTGCCAATATTATATTTATCATCGAGCAGGTTATCCCCATCAACATATAAATTCGATATCGCCTTTCCATTATAGCTTACTTTTCCATCTTCGGCAACTTCAATTCCGGGCATTTTTTTCAAAACATCCCCTATGCTTCTATCTTGCTTATCTGCAAAATCAGATGGCCGATAATTTAGGGTATCTCCGTTAGATGTTAATTTTGGCCTATTTTTAACAGTTACTGTTTCAAGGTTAATTTCTCCATTCTGAAGAATTAAATCGTAACTCTTGTTTACGTCAACTATTTTGACTGCTGTTTTCTTGTACCCAAGGCTGGATGCCTCAATACTGTAATTAAGAACATCCTCGTTTTTAAGACTAATGGAATAATCGCCTTTGGCATCCGAACGGTTATAACTGATGATATTGCCTTCAGTATCTTTCAAAGTAACATTTACTGCTGAAATTCCTTTTCCTGAAACATCCAAAACCTTTCCTCTCAACAGTTTCTGGGCAAATGCAGTGCTGAAACTTATCAATGCGTAGCATAAGATAAATGTGAATAACCTGCTCATTTTTTCTCAGGTAGCTCTATAGGGTTGTTAATGGCTGCTTTTGGTACTGAAGAGGAGCTACCGGCTGGCCTGGAAACCGTTGAACTATTAAACGAACCTTTTATTCCATTGGCGGCCATCTGGGCTTGCATAAAGCCTTGAGGATCTTTATCCCTTGCTTCTTTCAGCCTATCCAATTCCTGCTTGGTTGATTTTATGGCATCTGCCGGAAGTTTAATTTCCGGTCCGAAATAGGGGTTCCCGGTATCAATACCAACAATTTTAATTGTACCAACTGTACCATTAGGCATTGTCAGTTTCGGATCGCCATTTTCTATATCCTTACCATCCTCGTCTTTAACGTTTTCCAGCCCTGCAAATTCGAATTTTACTTCTTTTTTTTCATCATAGGCTTCTACAATCAGGCCTGGGAGGCCATTTAATTTCCATGGACCGCTTTGAAAGGGGATTTCCGTAGCGAACCAGGCTATCCAATTTCTGCCTTTAAAATTTGTTGTGGCTTTCTGACAATGAATTCCAGAAAAACTTATGGTATCTTTTAATATCTTCCAATCTATTGTTGGTGCGGCTTCTTCAATCAGGTAGTTATTGACTAAGCGTTCTTTAATGATTAATTTATGTTCTGCAGCGAAGTAAAAATAATCAGATTGTGTTATAGGCCCCTTGCTTTCACTTTTAATGTTGATGGAGAAATTGTTGTTACCAGCCTGGTTTTTCATTTGCTCCTGCATTTGTTTCTGCAAATTCATGCTTTGATTGATCTTGTCATAACTTGTAAAAACAGATGCATTATTGCCTGTAACCAGCAACATGTTCTCTGTTCTGGGTTTGTCTTTTTGAGTCGTATCCTGTATGTGCGTAAAAGTATAGCGAACTCTAGCCAAAGCTTTATCTGGCTTTTGCGCATAAACAGTTATCGATAACATTGCCGCGCAGCAGGTTGTAATAATGGTTTTCATATAAGTAAGTTTATTTAATTTTCGTAAATCTACGAAATATTCGTAATATAAAAACACTTTAACATTTTTTAACTCAGAGGTGGCTTTAGAATGTTTTTGGAGTTTCAGATAACCAATATTGAGGGGGAAGCTTATAGAATTTTGAAATACCAGCTTGTGTAAAAGCTGACAGGAGCGATTATGCAGCCGATTTTTAGAAACACTTGAATTGATAGCAGTGAATAACCTATATATACTTAGACCTTGCTTTCCAAATAACGTTAAAAATCCTGGTGCATATTGATCATAAAATCTTTCAATCTTACAAATCCTGGTCCCGGAGGGTTTAAGTAAAAAATATTTTTGATATGGGTTTGTGTGTTAACTGAATTTGTTCTATATTTGCACCTCGTTAAATAAAAATTAAAAAACTAATATTTAAACAATGTACGCAATAGTAAATATAGCAGGGCAGCAATTTAAAGTTGCTAAAGACCAGCACCTTTTTGTACACAGGTTACAAGGAGATGAAGGCGCTAGTATTGAATTTGATAATGTATTGTTGGTTGATAATGGTGGTGCAATCACTGTAGGTGCTCCTGCGGTTAAAGGTGCTAAAGTTTCAGCTACTATCGTATCTCATTTAAAAGGTGATAAGGTAATTATTTTCCACAAAAAACGTAGAAAAGGTTACAAAAAGAAAAACGGTCACCGCCAGTTTTTCACAAAGATTCAGATTTCTGACATCACGCTATAATTAATTGTTAACCCAATAATTCACTTTTAAGTGAGTTAAAAAATATAAAATCATGGCACACAAAAAAGGAGCCGGTAGTTCGAAAAACGGACGTGAATCGCATAGTAAGCGTTTAGGTATTAAAATTTTCGGTGGTCAGGAAGCTATCGCAGGAAACATTTTAGTACGTCAACGCGGTACAAAACACCACCCTGATAAAGGTGTTGGTATTGGTAAAGACCACACTTTATTTGCTTTAGTAGATGGTACTGTTATCTTCAAAAAGAAACAGGATAATAAATCTTATGTTTCTATACTTCCTGCAGCTGTTAAAACTGCGGTTGTTGCGGAAATTGCCGAAAAACCAGCTGTTAAAGAAGAGGCTGTAGCTGCACCAATCCTTGAAGATGCACCGGTAAAAAAAGCGCCTGCTAAGAAAGCAGTAGCAAAAAGAGAAGAATCGGCTGAAGAAGCTGCACCTGCAGAATAATCAGTCTATAAAGTATAATTGAAAAGCTCCCGAATACATTTCGGGAGCTTTTTGCATTATAGCCTGTCAGAAATTTTAGCCTCAGTTTCGGTCCAACATATTTTTTAACCATAATATCCGAAGGAAACTAAGATGATTCAATTGCCATTTATACAATCCAAATCAAGTTGTTATAATCCGACCTAATACTGCCTTGCCATTAGTTGCTTGGTCAAGTCCAAAAGGTTTGATTTAGCCTCGTTACTTACACTGATTTGTTCCATTAATGCAAGCGCAATGTTCATGTAATTATTCATTGTTTCCTCGGCAATGTTCCTGATGCCCAAATCGTCATAAACCTGCCTGATGGCTTCCACTTTTTCCTTTACGTCAAAATCCTGGTGATTAGTCCATGTATGAAGCAATTGTAGATTTTCTGCTTCTGCAAGCTCAAAAGCCTTTAACAACAAGAAAGTTTTTTTGTTGGCGATGATATCTCCGCCCACTTGCTTTCCGAATTTTTCAGGGTCAGCATAAACGTCTAAAATATCATCTTGTAGTTGAAAAGCAATGCCTATATTTTCGCCGAACTGGTAAATTAAGTCGGCATCTTTTTGTGAAGCTTCGGCGATGATTGCACCTAATTGTAATGCCCCGCCAAGCAATACTGCTGTCTTCAACCGTATCATATTGATGTAGTCATTAATGGTTACATCCTCACGGTCTTCAAATTCCATATCGAGTTGCTGCCCTTCGCAAACACCCTGAGCCGTTGCATTAAAGGTTTCAAGCGCATTTTTCAAGAACAATGGGTTTACTTTTGCCAGGTTTTTATTGGCTTCAACCATCATAACGTCTCCGCTTAGTATGGCCGTATTGGTGCTCCATTTTTCGTGAACTGTTGCTTTACCTCTTCTTAATGGCGCGTTATCCATAATATCATCATGCACCAGCGTGAAGTTGTGAAATACTTCTATAGCCATTGCTGCGTGAATTGCATCATTTGGGTCTTTACCGAATAATTCTGTCGACATTAAAACCAGTAAAGGACGAATTCTTTTCCCTCCTAAGTTTATAATATAAGTGATTGGATCGTAAAGTTGTTTTGGGTTTTCAGGAAACTTTAAATTTGTAATTGCCGTTTCTAAAATTTTTTGTAAATGTGATATGCTGGACATTCGCGGTTTTATATGTTAATCATTGTTTTGCAGACATCTGTGATTACTGGAATGTCTCAAGCTGTATTTAGCTTAACAATTGGATTATTTGCCAAAAATCGTTATTATTTTTTATAGTTGATGTACGTTTTTTCTTTTGAATTGCCCTTATTGAAATCTGAAAACCAATTTTACTCACTTGATTATAGATATGTATTTTTGTGGCTATGTTATAATCAGTTCATATAGCATTTAATATAAATGGCATCTCATATATATATATATGTAAGCCGCCTTTTTTAGTTAAGGGAACATAAATAAAGTAAATCCCCATTATATTACGAGCGAAAAATCTATCTGCCGCTTGGCAAGATCTACTTTTTTAACTTTAATTGTTACTTCATCACCTAACTGGTATTTTTTCTTTTTGCGTTGGCCTATTATACAATAATTTTTTTCGTCAAGTACATAGAAATCATCAGAGATTTCGCGAAGGCGAACCATTCCTTCACATTTATTTTCTTCAATTTCTACATACATGCCCCATTCCGTTACACCAGTAATGATTCCTGCATAAACGTTTCCTACATTTTCTTCCAGGTATTCGGCTTGTTTGTATTTAATTGAGGCACGCTCTGCTTCTGCAGCTCTTTTTTCCATTGCAGATGAATGTGCACTTGCGACTTCGTAAAATTCAGCATCGGCGGATTTTTCCCCAGCCAGGTAATCTTGCAAAAGTCGGTGTACCATCACATCAGGATAACGACGGATTGGAGAAGTAAAATGGGTGTAATATTCAAAGGCAAGTCCGTAATGACTGGTTTTTTTCGTTGTATATATTGCTTTCGCCATAGAACGGATGGCTAAGGAGGTTAGCACATTCTGTTCTTTTTTACCTTCAACGTCGGCCATTAAATGGTTTAACGATTTTGCAATTTCCTTGTCTGATTTGGTATTGATTTTATAACCGAAACGTGATGCAAAATTTGCAAATGTATTTAAGGTTTCCATGTTAGGAGAGTCATGAACACGATATACAAAAGTTAATTTGTTTTTTCCTTTCAGTTCTGTCGCTATAAATTCGGCTACTTTTCTGTTCGCCAGAAGCATGTAATCTTCAATAAGTTTATGTGCATCTTTTCGTTCTTTAACGTAAACGCCGATTGGTTTGCCGTTTTCATCAAGTTTGAATTTCACTTCAGTACTTTCAAAGCTGATAGCGCCGTTTTTAAACTTTCTTTCGCGAAGGATGTGCGCAAGCTCGTTCAACTTCAGGATTTCTGAGCTATGATCGCCTTCTTTATTCTCGATAACTTCCTGCGCTTCTTCATAGCTAAACCGCCTGTCTGAGTGAATAACTGTTTTTCCATACCATTCTGATTTGATGTTTGCCTCATCATCAAGTTCAAAAACGGCCGCAAAGCATAGTTTGTCTTCATGCGGGCGTAGAGAACAAACGCCGTTGCTTAACCTTTCGGGAAGCATGGGTATTACTCTATCTACTAAATAAACAGAGGTGGCACGGCTGTAGGCTTCTTTATCCAATTCGGTTCCTTGATGTACATAATGGGAAACATCAGCAATGTGAACTCCGATTTCGTGGTTACCATTAGGTAATTTCTGATAAGAAATGGCGTCATCGAAATCTTTTGCATCTGCAGGGTCAATGGTGAAAGTTAATATCTCTCTGAAATCTTTGCGTTTGGCAATTTCAGTTTCAGAAATTTCTTCCGGGATTGCATCAGCTTCTTTTTCTACAGCAGGAGGGAAGGATAATGGGAAGCCGTACTGTGCCAAAATCGCATTCATCTCCGTGTTATTCTCACCCTGATCGCCCAATACGTGCTTAACCGTACCTATCGGGTTTTTAGCGCCTTCAGGCCAGTCGGTTAAGCCCACCAAAACCCTTTGTCCGTTTTTAGCACCTAAAGTGTCAGAAAGCGGTACAAAAATATCATGCATCATCTTTTTATCGTCAGCTATCACAAAAGCGAACCGCTCAGATATTTTGATAACGCCTGTAAAGTCCGACTTTGCCCGCTTAATAATTTCAATAACTTCTCCGTCATTTTTACGGCCATGCTTTTTTGCAAAAACATAAACTTTTACCGAATCGCCATGCAAGGCGTTCTTAAGCTTGCGTGGGGCAACAAAGACATCTTTTTCAAATTCATCATCTGGTATAATGTAAGCTGAACCATCTGCAGTCATGTCTACGCGGCCCGTTAAAAAGTTTTGCAACTCCTTTAGCTTGAATTTTCCTTTTTCAGGCTCAAGGAAAATTCCGGCGCTTTTACCCTCCTTTAAAACTTCGAGAATCGTTTCGCGGGATTCCTGATCATTGAGATTTAATTTGGCAGAAACCTGCTTATAATTTAACGGTTGATTGCTGTTTTTTTCGAAGACATCACTAACCAGCTGATTCAGAACCAATTTTATATTTGCAGATTTATTCTTTGCCATATGCTAAATGTATTTTATCGAAGATACGGAAAAGATAGAAATGAAGGTTAGGATGCAAACGGAAAATGTGATAGTAATGATGCTATTGCTAATGAAAACATCAATTATTTGACCAGCAGTTCAAACGACTTAATCTTTTTCCGAAGCGAGGTATAACTTAGATAAACGTGACCATTCTTGCCTTGAATAATTGCCGGATAGCTGTATTCTCCTTCTTTATGGTTTTCCAATGTGTAAATATCTTTCCAGTGCTCCCCATCACAAGATACCGCCAATTTTAAAACTGAACGGCCTTCCCACCAATTTTTTCCAGCTTCCAAGGGGTTATATATTAATATTTGCTTACCACTTTTTAAGGTTACTGCATCGCTACCAGAATTTGGATTTGGCAAACTTGTTTTCGAGAGTTTCGACCAGGACTCACCATTGTCTTCAGACCAACTCTGAACGATTACATTTTGGCGGCTTCTACACAATAGCTGTATTTTTCCATTTGGATAGGTTAAAATAGAAGGCTGAATTACGCCAAAAGTATCGCAATCAATTTCGATTTTCCTCCAGTTATTTCCATATTTGTCCGATTTTTCGAGGTGAATCAACCATTTTTTCTCATCCAAACTTTCGGTACTTGAGGGATAAAGGATATCGCCAGCTGCGAGTTGAACGGGTTTATTTTTTATCGGGCCTAAAAATCCATTAGGCAGTTTTTTTGCTGGAGACCATGTCTTTCCATTATTGTTTGACGTTTTATATTCTGCCCACCATGTTCTGGGGTTGGGGCCAACTTTATAGTGCAGGTACAAAATTCCATTCCTGGCTTTAAACAATACGGGATTCCAACAAGCATAACCTAAAGTATCATTTTGTAAACCGTTTGCAATTTCAACCGGTTTAGACCATTTGCTATTGGCTCTGACCGAGTACCAAATAGAAACATCTTTACTACCCTCAAACTTTCCTCCAAACCAGGCACTCATAATTCTATTACCCTTTAACTCCAGCAATGTCGATGCATGGCATGATGCAAAGGGAGCCTCGTCGAAAATAAAGCCAGATCGTACTATTTTAACTGATGTTTTCTGAGCTTTGGTAGTTGCTGGAAATATTAAAGACAATGTCAGAAAAGCAAAACGAATAAATTCTGATGTTTTAGCTACCGGGAATCGCATCAATTAGTTTTTTAGTGTAAGCAGCTTTTGGCGAATTAAATATGTCTTCAGGAAATCCTTCCTCTTCAATTTTTCCCTTATTCATTACTAAAATCCGATCTGATATGTGTTTTATAACCGCTAAATCATGCGATATGAAAATGTAAGTAAGGCCTAATTCCCGTTGCAAATCTTTAATTAGGTTTAAAACCTGTGCCTGAACAGAAACATCCAGGGCAGAAACGGATTCATCGCAAATGATAAACTTCGGTTCTAAAGCTAAGGCCCTGGCGATAACAACACGTTGTCTCTGCCCGCCACTAAATTCGTGTGGATACCGGTTATAATGCTCCTCTTTCAGTCCGACTTTATTTAATAGTTCTAAAACCTTTGTTTTGCGCTCTGCTTCATTTTTAAAAAGGTTATGTACCTTTAAAGGCTCAATTATGGATTGACCAATGGTTAGCTTTGGATTTAGTGAAGCATATGGATCTTGAAAAATGATTTGAATATCTTTCCTTAATTTTCTCATTTCCGCTTTGCTTATGTGAGTTATATCTTTCCCGGAAAAAATTATATTTCCGGAGGTCGGTTGGATTAATCTCAGAATGCTTCGCCCTAATGTAGTTTTCCCGCAACCTGATTCTCCTACCAAACCTAACGTTTCGCCGGGGAAAACCTTAAAATTAATTTCGTCTACAGCTTTTACATATTCTTTCGTTTTACTGAAAAAACTGCTGTTTACCGGATACCAGGTTGATAAATTTTTGATTTCCAACAGCGGCTCTTTAGCGTAAAGTTTGCTATGCCTTGCCCGTGTCTCCTCTTCTGTTATTTGATTTGAGGGACTTAAATGCGCCGATGCATCTTCGACTAAGCCGGTTAAAAAATCGGCTACAACAGGTAATCTTTTCAATTTTAACACAGGCGATGGCCTGCAAGCCAATAAACCTTTGGTGTAAGGGTGTTGTGGATTTTGAAATATGGATTTGGCATTACCTTGTTCTACAATTTCACCTTTGTACATCACAGCAATTTCATCAGCAATTTCATGTACCACCCCTAAATCGTGTGAAATAAATACCATAGACATATTCCGTTCCTCTTTGAGTTTCAAAAGCAACTGAAGAATGGTTTTCTGAACAGTTACATCTAAGGCCGTAGTCGGTTCATCGGCTATCAGTAACTTTGGATTGCAGCTTAAGGCCATTGCAATCATTACCCGTTGTTTTTGTCCACCTGAAATCTGATGCGGATAACTTTCAAATATTTTCTCGGGACGTGGCAGCTGAACCTCGTTGAAAAGTTGAATTGTTTTTAATTTTGCCTCTTCTCTGCTTACTTTTTGATGCAGAATAATCGCTTCGGCAACCTGATAACCACAAGTGAAGACTGGATTCAGTGAGGTCATAGGTTCCTGGAAAATCATTGAAATTTGATTTCCACGGTATTGTCTTATTTCATTAGCATCCAGGTTTAATAAACTTACGCTTTCAAATTTTATTTCTCCGGTAATTTTAGCCGATCGTTCGTCGTGTAAGCGCATAATCGAAAAAGAGGTGACAGATTTACCGGAACCGGACTCGCCCACAATACCTAAAACTGTACCTTCCTGAACATTAAAACTAATTTTTTTTACCGCCTTGAACCATGTTTTTTCTTCATGATTGAAAAAATCGATATTTAGGTTTTCTACATTTAGCATCAGGATACAATTGTAATATTTTCTGGTGGAATTACATTGATTCCTTTAAATTTTAAAAGAACCTGAGCCGTAGTAATTACATCTTTCTGGCAATAGGTTACAATGCGTGGCAGGTTTTTTTCTTCATAAAAAACCTTTCTCACCATACTGCCATCAATATCGTCTTTAGGCGTTGGAACATTCAAAATGGCCGCAAGTAAATTTAATGAAGTGTAATGTTTATAATCACCAAATTTCCAGAGTTCCATTGTATCGATGTGGTTTACCTCCCAGGGTTTTTTACCGGAAATTTGAAGCTGAACCGGAATCTCGATTCCGTTAACCAATAATCGCCTGCATAAATATGGAAAATCGAATTCCTTGCCATTATGTGCACAAAATTGAAGTGTGGGCGCCTGTTTGTGGAGTAAAGCTGAAAATTCTTTTAGCAGCTGGGTTTCATCATCGCCAGAAATGGATTTTATACGTAAATACGGTGTTTTATCGTGGATGTAGAATATGCCCAGGCTAATGCAGATAATTTTCCCAAACTCTGCTAAAATGCCCGCACGTTCGTAAAAATCGTCAGGACTTTGTTCTGGTTTACGCTGGTAATGCGTTTTCTGTTCCCAGAGTTCTTGCAAGTGTGAAGGAACTTCCTCATAGGAGGCATATTGTGGTACAGTTTCGATGTCGATAACCATTACCTGGTTGAGATCCAGTGTCTTTAGCATAAAACAAGATACGTAAATAGTTTTCAGTTCGCAATTTTCAATTTCAAGCTAAACATGTTTAACAATTCGATAATATTTTTTTAAGTTTGATTATGGCTAAAAGCAAATTTGAAATATCCCTGGAAGAAGGTCCTCATAAAATTCTTTCAGATTTGGTAGGAAACTGGGAAGGTACATCGAAAACCTGGTTTGAAAAAGATGTGCTTGCTGATGAGTCAGCGGTACAGGGCATATTTTCTTCAATTTTGGGAGGTAGATTTGTTTCTTACGATTACCAGGGAAGCTTAAGCGAGAAACCGGTTGAAGGAAAGATGATTATCGGATATGATATCCCTTATCAAAAATTTACCAGCAGCTGGATTGATAGTTTCCATATGGGAACGCAAATCATGCTGTCGAGTGGAGATGCTACCCATAATGGATTCTCAATTTTGGGAACCTATGGAAGTCCTGAATACGGGGAACAACTTTGGGGATGGCGAACGCAACTGCAAATTATTAATAACAACGAAATCCTTCTTTCAGCTTATAATATTTCTCCGGATGGTGAAGCCGCAAAAGCAACTGAGGCGCTTATGAAGCGGGTTTAAACCTGTAAATTTTCCAGAACCTATAGGTTTATCTTTTAAAATAAAGTTTGGCCTGTATTATTTCCATTCGCCATGACCGGGATTTTTAAATCCGTTCCAACGGCTTTATTGAGTTTCTCTGTAAAATAAGCTGAAAATAGTGGAGAAGATAGCTCTACATTTTGATGGACGAAGAAATACAGGTTTTGAAGACCTTGTTCTTTCCATACCACAATTCTTTCAATCCAATCGTCTAAACGCTTTTTATCAATTAAATCATCATTTGCGCCAACGAAGCGGATAAAAGCAGTAGGCGTGGTTAAACGCATATGCAACATATCTCTTCTGCCCGAGGTATCTACAATAATATTTGCAATGCCATTATCTTCAAATAATGCCGCAAATTCACTGGCAATCGCAGAGTTTGAAAACCATTCTTCATTTCTCACCTCAACAGCCAGGGGAATTACTTTTGGAAATTCTTTTACAACAATTTTAAGTCGTTCTAAATCTTTCGGTTTGAAATTATCATGCAGCTGGAGAAAAGCCATGCCTAGCTTATCTTCAAAATTGCTGATTGCATCGCAATATTGTTCAATTGGTTCTTTAACGTTTATTAGTCTTTTAAAGTGGCTAATGGTATTGGTCAGTTTCGGAAAAAATTTGAAATCAGCAGGTGTTTTTTGCGTCCAGGTGATGACCTGCTCACTGCTGGGCATGCCGTAGAAAGTTGCATTCAATTCGATTGAATTAAACTGGGTAGAGTAGTAGGTCAACTCATCTTTTGTACCTTTTGGATAGAAGCCTTTTAAATCTGCTTTATTCCATTTGGCACAACCTACGAAAGCTTTGAAATCCTGGTGTGGTTTGTTGGCGGCTAATATCTCTGCAGTTTCAGGAGCATCGGCCGGCAGTGTGAAATCTATGATGGATGGGTCTTCAACTTTACCGAATTGCATATGGTTTATTTAATTAACCGCTAAGTTAGCAAAGAAAATTCCGCAAAGAAATACAAAGGAAAGTTTTAGTGCATTGAAAAGCACATAAAAAAAGCGCCAAGTAAATACTTAGCGCCCTTTGCGAGAAACTTTGTGTTCTTTGCGGTTAAATTTAATAACCTAATATCTTCAAAACCTGCTTGCTATTCTGTTCTTCCCCAAAAACCTCAAAATTGAAGCTTTCATCACGGTTTCTGCGAATTAAAACGTGTTTCGGACTTGGCAATAAACAGTGGTGAATACCTCCATAACCACTTAAAACTTCCTGGTAAGCACCGGTGTGAAAGAAGCCTAAGTACTGGACCTTACGTGTTTTAGGCATAAATACACTATTCATATGTGCTTCCTGATTATAATAATCCTGTCCATCACAGGTAATGCCTCCTAAGTTAACCCGCTCGTATTCAGCATCCCAGTTGTTGACCGGCAATAAGATGTATTTTTGGTTTAATGCCCAAACATCTGGCAAGTTGGTGATGAAAGAACCATCCAGCATTAACCAACGTTCGCGGTCGTTTTGTTGCTTTCTGCCTAATACCTTATATAAAATGCCCGATGCCTCAGCAACAGTGTATTTACCAAACTCGGTAATGATATCAGGTTCCATTACATCATGAATGGCACAAATTTCTTTAATCCTTTTTACGATTTCATTAACCATGTATTCGTAATCGAAATCAAATACCAATGAATCCTTAAACGGCATACCGCCGCCAATGTCTAAAGTATCTAAATCAGGATTAATCTTTTTGAACTTGCAATAAAGTGTTACATATTTTTCTAATTCGTTCCAATAATACGGTGAATCGGTAATACCGGAATTGATAAAGAAGTGAAGTAATTTTACGCGAAAATTGGGGTTATGGACAATTTTATTGTTGTAGAAATCGATAATGTCTTCCATACGAACACCTAATCTCGAGGTGTAAAATTGAGAATCCGGTTGCTCCTCTGCAGCAATACGGATACCTAGATTGCAAGGTGTATCAATATCAACCTCATCATCAAAAAGATTAAACTCTTCTTTGTTATCCAATACCGGGATGATGTTTTTATAACCATCGTGCAGCATATCAATAATATACTGTTTGTATTGATAGGTTTTAAAGCCATTGCAGATTATGGTGGTATCCTTTGTTAAATGCCCTTTTTTCTCTAAAGCATCAACCATAGGCATATCAAAAGCAGATGAAGTTTCCAGGTGGATGTTGTTCTTCAATGCTTCTTCTACAATATGGCGGAAGTGCGAACTTTTAGTACAGTAGCAATATTTATAGTCACCACGGTAATTGTTTTTTAAAATAGCAGTCTGGAAGAGAATTTTCGCTTGCTGAATTTTCTTGCTTACCATTGGTAAGTAGGTGAAACGTAAGGGGGTACCATAAGTTTCAATCATTTCCATCAGGTTTAAATCCTGAAAATATAACTCATCTTCTATAACATCAAAGCCATCCTGAGGAAAGCCAACGCTTAGATCGAGAAATTCTGAGTAACTCTGCATTTACTTTTAAATAATTTTTGCAAAAATGTAATTTTAAATCGAGAATTAATCTTAATTGAAGATATTTTTACTGTAGAGCAACGGTTAGTCTGACAATAAATTTTAAACTCGGTGTACTAGCATGGAAATAATGGTTCTTGGGGACACGAACCATGGCGGTGGACATGAACCAGGCAGTCATAGGTTACCGCAGATCCGGATTGGTCTATTCTGCGTAAATCATTTTAAATCTGCGGGAGAATTTTGATTGATTCGGAGAGAAAAACCTGTATTTCGATGAATTTGTATAAGATAGCCGTGTTTAAAATTTCCCTCCGTGAGCAAATTGGTTCCCGCAGATTTCGCAGATCCACGCAGATTTTTAATTGGCTTTTTCTGCGCAATCTACAGGGAAATTTTCATTAGCCTTTTCTTAAATACTTTGTCAAAATCACAATCGTCTGGCCTTCCACTTTACCTTCAATTTGGTCTACATTATCATGGACTAACCGGATATTTTTTACGACGGTACCTAATTTAGCACTTAAGGTTGAACCTTTTACATCTAATGTTTTAACAAGAACCACTGTATCGCCCTCGTATAATCGGGTACCATTACTATCCTGATGAAATTCTACCGTTCCTTCTGATTCATGATCACCTGTTTTTTTTGCCCATTCTAAAGTTTCGTCTTCCAGGTATAAAATATCTAAACTATCTGCTGCCCAGCCTTCATTTCTCAATCTGCTCAACATTCTCCAGGCAACAACCTGTACCGCCGGAAATTCAGACCACATCGTCTCTGTCAATATTTTCCAGTGATTGGCATCGAGCTGCTCCGTTTTTTCAATTTGATTTAAGCAGGTTTTACAAACTAAAATTGTGTTATCGCTATTCGGGTTGCTTGTCGGCGGAACTTCATAAATGTTTAAAGCAGTTTCTGATGTGCATAATTCACATTTATTACCCGATCGTGTTTGTAATTCCTGTATTAAAGACATATTCATTTTCTAGATCGGCGAAAATACTAAAACTTTTCGGAATAAAATATGATTTGGATTACATGAACCCCAGCTGTAAGCGCTATTATTTGTATCGATCCAACACAACTCATGTTAACTTATTTCAATATGAATTGGTCCTTCAAAGTTAAGAACAATAGTTTATTTATTTGGTAGGTAAATGAATTTCAGCAAGCATGCACCTGGCACTGCCACCGCCATTTTTTTCAATTGTATACAGTGGTGCATAAATAATTCTGTTATACTTTTCCAGCTTTGATATTTGCTCCGCATTTAATGATAGGTAAGCTTGTTCTGACATCACCAATAAGTTTTCGTTCATACGATTTGCTACCTGCAACATATTTCCGGCAAAGCGATTCATTTGTTCAAGCGAAATTTCAATTATTTTTTTGCCGCTATTGATTAAACTTAAAGCAACGAAATCTTTTTCATCGGGGTTTTTAATCGAATCTAAACAAATTACGGCAAACTGATCGCCGATACACATCATCACATTGGTGTGGTAAATCGGGAAATTAGTCGCGTCAACCGCCTGGAAAGTCACGGGCTCATAGCCTGTAAGCATGCAAAAATTGTTCAAAACTTCCTCGTCGGTGCGCACACTCAAGCAAGCATAAGCAATTTTGTTAATCCGATCCAAAACCATACTTCCCGTTCCTTCCAGAAATGCATATTGCTTTTCATAAAAACTTATATCGCTAACATGGCTTACTTCAAACTTATCTTTTAAGTCCTCTAATATGTCGTTTCTACGTTCTTGTCTGCGGTTTTCGGAAAACATTGGGTACAAAAAAACGGAACCATCTTCGTGAAAAGAAACCCAGTTATTTGGAAATATAGAGTCGGGCGTTTCGGGTTGTAGCGTGTCATCAACTACGGTTACATCAACCTCATTTTGTCTCAGCATGGAAACAAAACCATCAAACTCTTTTAGCGCCTGTTCGTGTATATTGGTTTCGGTCGAGGCAACCTGAAATTTATTATTCCCTGCGGTTTGTTCATTGAATTTAAAATTAACCGGGCGAATCATTAAAATATGGTTGGTAGCTTGCATTTTAGTATCAAGTATCAAGATTGTCTGGTACTTTAATTTTTATTGTCTAAACGTATCACGTATTACTTAAAACTTCTAACTTAATTCGTCTCTTAAAATTGGTAAACTCATACAATGAAAACCGCCGCGGGCACGGGATAGTTCTGCTGAAGGCATTAAAATTAACGTATCTGTAATGGTATCTGTATTTGTTTTTCCACTTTCTAAATCCTGGATTAAGTCTTTTACGTCTATGATTTTAAAACCAGCTGCCTTAAAAGCTTCAACAGTTTTATCATTTCTGTCGTAGCCTAAAACCACACCCTCTTTTATCGCCAGCAGGTTACAGGAATCTGTCCATTGTTCCCTCGAATCGTAAGGAAACGTATTGTTCCCACTATAAATGATTTTTGTGGGCTCCGTACTCTTTAAATCATTCTGACTAATATCATTCAATAAAGCCTCCACATGTTCAAAATGTTTTGGTTCCTGTGGGTTTGCCTTTGTAAACTGAATGGCGGTGGTAGCCTCCAGTTTCTCAGGTTCCTTTAGAAAATTAATGGGTTCGTATGGGTTATACTTTGGTGAATGGGCAATGGAATTTAAAATAACCCATGTATTGCGTTTAACCTGTGTAAACACCGTATCCAGATGCATATAATCACGCTTGCTTGGAATTTTTACCACGGTTACTTTCTCCACCACATCATTATCAAATAATAGTTTAATGGCTTCATTTGCACCATGTTCGGATGTTCTTTCACTACAGCCGATAAGCACATGGTTCGGACTTACCATCATCACGTCGCCACCTTCCAGTGTGGTACTGAAAGCTGGTTCATCGCCCGGACGTAAAAAGTGCATAGTCACATCCGGGATTTCCAGGATGTTGTTGCTGTAGCTTTCGAAAAGCGGGTGGTTAAAGAAAATGTAGCGCATTAAAAGTGTTTCGCGCACACGGGCTTTTTTTGCCGGCTTATTTAATAAAATATAGTTGTTTATTGTTATACCAACGTCCCTGGTGAAAATTAAGTTCGGAATTGGTGGGAAAATCATCGTGTCGTTCGCCAATGTTCCGGAGATAAAAATTTCTGCCAGTTCTTTGGGGTCGGTATTGGTAAGTTCCATTTGTACTTTGTAGGTACAACCTTCAATTGCACAAACAGCTGCTACTAACTTCCTACGAATGGATTCACTTTCCAGCATTTCGCTTAAAAGGTTTTGAATCTCTATCACCGAGGCAGAATTATGGAAGTCAGGATGATTTGGTTTGTAGAAATTGCGATTTTGCTCTTCTGAATCGATTTTCGCAAGCTTTCCTTTAATTTTTCCGGGATCAAGAAAATAAAGGAGTAGTTTGATGTAATAATCATATTCACCTTTCCGGATGGTATCCAAATGTACAATATCTTCGAAAAGCCAATCCTGCGCTTTTGATGGAACAACTTTGCCCAGTCCACTGTCTGGACTATGGATTAACAATTTACGCAACCGGCCGATCTCGGTTTTTACGTTGACCTGGAAATTTTGATTTAGCTCGCTCATAAATTTAGTTGTACAAAGCTATTAGAATTTCATGGAGTATCAAGTGTGGAGAGTATCAAGTAGCAAGTATCGAGTAGCAAGTAGCAAGTATCAGGTATCAAGATATCGCTTTATGCTTTGGCCTTTCAGCTTTCCGCTTTTAATCCTATTTTTACGCCATGAATTTTATTATTACCGCAACGCTTGATGCAATTAAACAACTTTATAATGAAGAGATAGCAGAAAGCGTAATCAATATACAAGAAACCCGCAAAGAATTTGAAGGTCAGGCAACGGTAGTTGTTTTTCCGATAACAAAAATTTCAAAAAAATCTCCTGAACAAACCGCACAAGCCATCGGCGAATACTTAGTTGAAAACGTTGCTGAGATAACTGCCTTCAATGTTGTTAAGGGATTTTTAAATCTGAGCATTGCAGAAAGCTATTTCCTGAAACAATTTAACGAAGAAATTTTATCGCCGGAATTTGGTATTTATAAGCCGAATGGTAAAAAGGTAATGGTCGAGTATTCTTCACCAAACACAAATAAACCATTACACTTAGGGCATGTCCGCAATAATTTGCTTGGCTATTCTGTTGCAGAATTGCTTAAAGCTTACGGTTATGAGGTGACGAAAGTTAACCTGGTTAATGATAGGGGTATCCATATCTGTAAATCAATGCTGGCCTGGCAAAAATGGGGTAATGGCGAAACGCCAGAAAGTTCAGGCTTAAAAGGTGATCACTTGGTTGGAAAATACTATGTCACCTTTGATAAAGAGTATAAGAAGGAAATTGATGCCTTGAAAGAACAGGGACAAACTGAAGAGGAAGCAAAAAAGAATGCGCCGTTGATTAAAGAGGCTCAGGTAATGCTTCAGCAATGGGAAGCGGGAGATGAGGCCGTTGTTTCGCTTTGGAAAACCATGAATGGCTGGGTTTACGACGGCTTTGCTGTAACATACAAAAACCTGGGGGTTGATTTTGATAAGTTTTACTATGAAAGCAATACCTATTTATTAGGAAAAGACACTGTTGAAGAAGGCTTACAAAAAGGCGTTTTCTTTAAAAAAGAAGACGGTTCTGTCTGGATAGATCTAACGGCTGATGGTTTAGATCAGAAACTTGTTTTGCGTGCCGATGGAACCTCGGTATACATTACCCAGGATTTGGGAACTGCTAAAATGAAATTTGATGATTTCGGAATGGATGAATCGATTTATGTCGTTGGCAATGAACAGGATTATCATTTTAAGGTTTTGTTTTTAATTCTGGAGAAACTTGGCAAAAGCTGGGCGAAAGGTCTTTATCACTTATCTTATGGAATGGTTGACTTGCCTAACGGAAAAATGAAAAGTCGCGAGGGAACTGTGGTTGATGCGGATGAATTAATCGATGATATGGTCGCCACGGCTCAGGAAAAAACCGAAGAATTAGGAAAAACGAACGATTTTACCGCTGAAGATAAAGCTGAATTGTATAAAAATATTGGTTTAGGCGCTCTAAAATATTTCCTTTTAAAAGTAGAGCCGAAAAAACGTCTGTTGTTTGATCCCAATGAGAGCATTGATTTTCAGGGAAATACAGGTCCATTCATTCAATATACGCATGCCCGTATAAAATCGCTGTTAAACAAAGCGGGATATCAGTTTGCGGTTAACAGCGAGCAGTTTTCAGGAATTTCTGATGTGGAGTTAGAAATGATTATGTTATTAGCAAAATATCCTTCGGAAATTGAACTAGCCGCTAAAGCACATAGTCCGGCGAGTTTGGCTAATTATTTATATGAGCTTGCCAAGTTGTTTAATAAGTTTTATCATGATGTACCGCCAATTGTTAAAACGGAGGATGCTGACGTCAAACAATTCCGTTTAAATTTAAGCAAGAAGACAGCGGATATTATTCACACAGGTATGTTAATTTTAGGAATAACTTCTCCGGAAAGAATGTAAGGAGATTTTTAGATATAGTGAATATACTATAATCTTAAAATTCTTAAATCCTGGTCAATGATCAATGAACTGATTTTACTTTGCCTTGCTGCTTTCTGTGCAGGATTTATAGATGCTATTGTGGGTGGCGGGGGTTTATTGCAAACGCCGGCTACTTTACTCATTTTGCCACATTACCCGGTAGCAACTCTATTGGGCACAACAAAAATCCCTTCGCTTGCCGGCACAACGATTGCCGCATTCCGGTATTCCAGGCAAGTTAAATTCAATTTTAAGGTATTAATTGCTTGTGCAACCACAGCATTTTTTGCCGCCCTTACCGGCGCTTTTCTCGTAAGCAGAATTGATAATGCTATAATTAAGCCCATCATTTTAATTGTACTTATTTTCGTTGCCATTTATACCTATTTTAATAAACAGTTTGGCATCCATTTGGAAAAAAATCATTCGGTAAAAACGCAAGTTTTGATGGCTACGATTTTCGGCTTATTAATTGGCTTTTACGACGGATTGATAGGGCCGGGAACAGGATCGTTCTTAATTTTGGTTTTTATTACAGTACTGGGCTTTGATTTTATACAAGCGAGTGCGCATGCAAAGATTGTAAACATAGCTACAAACCTGGCAGCAATCGCCTATTTCAGTTCAACAGGGCATATTTTATTTCAATACGCCGTCCCTATGGCTGCTTTCAACCTCACAGGAGCACATTTTGGAACAAAGCTTGCCTTATTGAAAGGGAATAAGTTCATCAGGATATTCTTCCTCATCGTTGTTTTTGCAACGATTTTAAGATTTGCGTACGACATTCTAATGCCACACCTTTAACGCAATAAAATACGTTTTCCATGTCTCTGGCTTGAAAGTTGATGAATTTTTTAATAAAAATACATGTCATCATCAGAAAAAAAGTTGGAAAGATTTGTTCAAGCTCAGGAAAAGAGTTACCAGGATGCGCTGGCTGAATTGAAGTCAGGAAGAAAGCGTAGTCATTGGATGTGGTATGTATTTCCACAAATCAAAGGCCTTGGGTTTTCAGAAATGGCAAGATTTTATGCAATAGAAGATATTAAAGAGGCTGAAGATTATCTGGCTCATCCTGTTCTGGGAAAGAGGTTAATCGAAATTACCCAGGTTTTGATTGAGTTAAATGAAGACGATGCCAACAAGGTTTTTGGTTATCCGGACGACATGAAGCTCAAATCTTCGATGACTTTATTTGCTAATATAAATCGTACAGACCCGGTTTTTCTCCAAGTAATCGACAAATACTTCCACGGTAAGCAAGATGTGGCAACGCTCCGAATTATTGGTAACCCTTCATCATAAAAAAGCATCGTTAATTAATCAACGATGCTTTTTGGATGAGGTCAATAGGATGTTTTAAACTCCAAGGTCATCTTTAGCATAAGCTGTCCGGGTTTCAAATTCATCTCTGTAACCTTTGGCTTTTTCCATCCATTCAGGAGCTTTATCTTTTAAATCGTCCACTACCGATTTACCTGTAACCGGATCTTTCTTAGTGATATATTTAACGCCTGCATAAATTGCAGCGCCTATAATTGCTGTTTTTAATAGTCCCATGTTCTTAGTTTTTTATATTAGTCATAACATCCGGCAGCGACCAATGGTTTTAAATTATTAATCTTAAAATTAATTAGATACGTTTATTTTTAAGCTGTCTTTAACTATGATACCACTAATGGTAGCAGAATTGTATTTGATTGTATAAGCGCCGGGTTTGGTGATGGTATAGGCATCGTTCAAATTAAAATCAACGCTGGTACTATCGCCTTTTTTTAATGTAGTGTAGCTATCACCAGGGGGCGGCATCACTCGTTTGGCCATCGGGCCTTTATAATCAACCGGGGTATAATCATCCAGAGAAACATCAAGATATTTACTCATCAACCCTTCAAAAGGTGTATGCCATTTACAAAACTTAGCTGCGGTATCTGCATTGTTATACACCGAGAACTTAATATTTATCGGCTGACCCAGTTTTGCATTTCCAACCAGCATCATTTTTCCCGTAATGGGATCAACGTCTCTTGATTTTGTTTCTGACAAAAGGGTTGTGTCGCTCTTCGCTATTGTTTCTTCTTTTTTATCTGACGAACTGCATGCCGTAAATAATAAGGCCCAGATGCTGAGCATTATGGATAACTTTTTCATAAGAGTGTTAATTGTTTATTGTTCGTTTTCAGTTCCCGACTTAATAGGAACAGGTTTTTTTCTTCTGAATATCGGAAAGCTCATCGGACTTCGGGCGGGGCGTTCATCGCCCAGTAAAACCCCCCACTGTTTAAATGATTCGGTTCGGTCAAATATAATTTTTAATACGGCCACACTTGGCAGCGCAAGAAACATTCCGGAAATACCAGCAATGCTGCCGCCAATAAATACCCCAAGGATAGCAAATAAGGCATTTATTTTAACTTTCGACCCTACGATCCGGGGCATCAGGATGTTGTTGTCAAGAAACTGTACAAAAGCAATTACACCCAATACCGTAATAACCGGCCATAATTCCTGTGAAGAAGTCAGCGTTAATAAAACGCCAATTAGATTGCCTATCAAAGCGCCAACGTATGGAATAAGATTAAGGATGGCAAATATTACCCCAATTAACAAAGCATGTTTAATTCCAATAAGCATCAAAATTCCACCCAACAAAATCGTCATGTAAGTCACTTGAATCAACAAGCCAATTAAATAACTTTTGATGATGGACTCGGTTTCATATATGGCTTCTTTTACTTTCGGATGGTCATCTGTTTTAAACCACATAAAAATAAATCGAAGCAAAATATCTTTATAAAAAAGCATCAAATAAATGTAAATCGGAAGTAAGCCGATAAAAACAAAAATTCCACTTAGTGTTACTGCTGCTCCGCCGGCAAGAGAAGTTCCCATGTTCATCAAATCATCACTCTTATCCTGTATAAATGCTTTTTGCTGCTTATCATTGTAATGGGTAATTCGACTTACCCAGTCGCTTAGCGAATTAATGTGCTGTGTTACGTTTCTTTTTATGTCCGGGAAATCCTTTACCAGTATGCCGATTTGGTTTGAAAAAAACCAGACTATGAGCGCAACAAAAAGGGCTACTACGAGAATGGAAAATATAATGGATAAACTCTCGGGTACTTTTTTGCTTTTAAGGAACCGATATATAGGCAATAATACGATACTGATAAAAAATGCCATCAAAATTGGCATAATAATATCCTTACCTATAACAATCACAGTTGTGAGTGCAATAAGGCCGAGCAATTCTATTGATCTTTTTACGGTAAGTGGTAAATTATTAAGCATGCGTTTCCGGTTTCCCCATTAAACAGGAATGATCTAATATTGTTTTAGCTGGAGGTAAATTGATGCGATGCAGAAGCAATGTTTATTATATTTCCTGATGTTTTTATACAAATGGGTCTAATGTAGAGGTTATCCATTTCCCATTATCTGTTTCCAGTTTCCATTTTCTGTTGTCCATTTCCCGTTATTGATAAAATGGGTTTAATGCACTGGCTAAAATAAAAAATTACTTCAGGCTAATGATATACCGGAGGATTAAATTTATTTTTGCAATTCGGTACAATCGATATGACTAATCAAGATACAATTATTGCTTTATCTACGCCACCTGGTTCGGGTGCTATCGGTGTAATCCGCCTTTCGGGGCCGGATGCCATCGCATTAGTTAATTCGGTTTTTTATGGTAAAGACCTTGAAGAACAGGATTCGCATACTTTGCATTTTGGATTGATAAAAGATGGCGGGCAAATTGTTGATGAAGTTGTAGCTGGGTTGTTTGTTGCACCAAAATCTTATACAAAAGAAAACGTTGTGGAAATTTCCTGCCACGGTTCAAATTATATTATTCAGCAGATAATTAATTTATTGATCAGTAGAGGGGCAAGGGCTGCTAAACCCGGTGAGTTTACCTTACGTGCTTTTTTAAATGGCGCCTTTGATTTGAGCCAGGCCGAGGCCGTTGCCGATTTAATCGCTTCTAATTCTAAGGCATCGCACGATGTTGCCATGCAGCAGATGCGTGGCGGTTTTGCCAATGAATTAAAAGCACTACGTGAGCAACTCATTCATTTCGCCTCGATGATAGAACTTGAACTGGATTTTGCAGAGGAGGATGTCGAATTTGCCAACCGGGAGCAATTGCGCAATCTCGTTACGAGGATAAATCACGTTTTAAGTCGTTTGATATCCTCCTTCGAATTGGGTAATGTAATTAAAAATGGTGTTCCAATTGTGATTGCAGGTAAACCCAACGTTGGTAAGTCGACTTTGCTCAATGCTTTATTAAACGAAGAACGTGCAATTGTTTCTGACATTGCCGGAACCACCCGCGATACAATTGAAGATGAATTAACCATTGGTGGCATTGTTTTCCGTTTTATTGATACGGCAGGCATTCGCGATACAGCCGATGTTATAGAAGCTTTAGGTGTAGAACGCACGCTGGAGAAAATGAAGCAGGCCAAACTGATTATTTATATGGCAGATGCAGCCCAAAGCACAGATGAAATTGAAGAACAGGTGCGGGGCTTGGCAAAACTTGAAATTCCATACCTGATTTTATTGAACAAGGCCGATTTACTATCACCACAGAAAAAAGAGGAACTTGCCAGGCTACAGGTCGTTTTTATTTCTGCAAAGGAAAAACTAGGTATTGATGAGCTTAAGGAAACGCTTTTAGAACAGGTTAATCTACACCACATCAATACGAGCGAAACACTGGTGACCAATATCCGCCATGTTGAAGCTTTAAAACAAACAGAGAATGCCCTGCATCGCGTTTTAGAAAATGTAGATAACCCGGTAACATCTGATTTCTTAGCCATGGACATTAAACAGGCGCTGCATTACCTGGGGGAAATTACAGGCACTGTTACAACGGATGATTTGCTTGAGAACATTTTTACGAAGTTTTGTATCGGTAAATAGTTGATTGTTAGTTTTTTGTGTTTATTATCATTATATTAATGATGAACTAGATTTCCTATTTCCAAACTTATTCAATCAGCATACATAGAGAACTCCGATGTGAGCATCGCATTGATCTCGAGAATTTCAATTAAGTACTTCTCAACGTTTATGCAAGAGCTAAGATAAATGCAAGAAAATATTTTAGAAGAAGATTACATAAATATTCCGGAGAATTCATAAAGGATCTTAAATCAAAAGTAATCTATCCATATAACGATGAAGCAGAGCTCGTCGTTGAAGAAAGTATAAACAAGTTTTTGATATTATAGATGTTACTATTCCAACGTATGCAAAAAGGTCATTATTGAAAAATCGTACAGTCGTAGAATAAATTCTTAATGAAGCATAAATGATGTTAATATGTTTATAAATACACTCATAGTTATTAGAGTTAATTTCTAAATTTATGCTTTAAGTATAAAATTTAAATGGGTAACTTCTCTCGCAGGCTAAATGATGTGGAATCATTTGACCATTTTTTTAAAGCGATTAAATATTCTATAGATGAAAACCTTCTAGGGAGTTTTGTTGACGCGGAATTGATGACTATTACGGAGCATGAACAAACTAGTTCGAGTCGCAGGAACAGATTGCCAGCCTATGCCACGGACGAATCCAGGTGGCAACTTAGGACAAAAATAGTCGAAGAATTATTAACTCTCGAACGTCTAGTGGACGACGAAAAAATTAATTTGGGGTAGGGGGCGCAATACCGGTTGGAGGTGCTAGAAGTCAAAAGAAAGCCTTTATAATAATCGGACTCCCGGCATCAGGTAAATCTGGTATAGCAAACCGAATCGCTGATGAATATTCTGCGATTATCTTAGACTCTGATTATGCTAAAAGAAAACTGCCTGAATTTGGTGGTTTTAAGAGTGGCGCCTCTTTGGTTCATGCAGAATCTGGTGGAATTGTGTTTCCAGGCAAAATGACAATTGATCAGCCTTTTGAAACTTTGAGTGAAAAAGTAATTAAATTAGGAATGAATTTTGTTTATCCCACAGTTGGGCAGGATTATGTTTCTTTAATTAAATATGCTGATTCTTTAAAAAATTCTGCCGGTTATGAGGTTCATCTGATTTTGGTTAATTTGGACAGACAAAAGGCAACACATAGAGCGATAGAACGTTATATTAAGACTAACCGATATGTACCATTGGGGTTAATATTCGATTGCTACAGTAACGAGCCTACTCTAAATTATTATTACGCAAAACAACGAGAGTCAGAACTATTTGCAAGTTTTGGCGAAGTTTCGACTGATGTTCCCTATGGTGATGGACCGAAATGTGCTAATTTAACAGATGATAGTCCTGTAAATTTATTTTTATGAAAAAATATAGTAGTAAAAAGCATGTAATAATTCCCAAAAGCGGTCGCCGATTAGTAGTTCTTGGTGACGGGCAAAAGGTGGTTAAAAAAGTTCTAAGGAGTAAAATTGGTGATAGCCAAAATGGTAAATACCGAATGATAACTGGGAAAGAAGTTGACATGTTGCTCAGGAAGCGTGATGAGTCATTAGTTGCGAAAGAAGTTGACGAATTAAATAATATGAGTCGTTTTATTGAGGAGACCTTTAAATAGAGATTTTTCATTTGGTATTTTGCTAGCTTAATGCTGTTCAGTCAGACTTCTATCATACGTGAGTGGTAATGGGTAACTAAAAAAAACTATTTCAACGACAAGTGAAAATGGACAGTTTCCTTTTAGTGAAGTTGCAAAATATTCCTAGAAATGATCGGAATGCTCAAATAAGTTATGCAAAGATTTTGCTTATTTTCTATTCACGAAAGTGAATTTATTTTTGACTGTTGTATTTCCGATCACCTTCAATATTAGTTCAAAATTGTTGTGTCAATTTTTTTTGCGTTGTTCCAAGTTTTGATTAATTGATCTTGATCTAGTGACACATATTGATGCCACTGTCTTCGCTTGTGATCAATACGCCTTTTTCATTTTATGCGGAATGCTGCGCTGCTAAAATTGGCACTACCTACGATAGCTTCCCATTTTTAAGGATTGTTATAAAACAGAAGACTTTGGGATAAAAAGTTCCATAAGACATAGTCATGAATTTCATCCATGTATTGTCCATGAAGTGCCCTATGAAGTGAAGGTGAGTCTGGTAAAAATGCCGTCCGACAAATATCTGATTGATTTTACTCGTGTTTTTTCAAGTTCTTTAAGAAAAAAAATCTGCGCTCAACGCGATAAAGATTCTATTTATTACTTTTCCCTATCAAAATCCCATCAATCATATTACTAAAATCCTAGATTTAACTACCGCTGATGGTTGCATCCTATACAATGGCTTGAAAAAAAGCCGTTTAATGAGTTTTGCTATAATAGTGTCGAATTTTGCACTAACTTTAAGCAACAAATACGCTAAATTAATCAATTTATGAGTACGTCTGATTCAAACCTTGAAGATATAAATTCGAAAACACCTGCCCAAATGATCGAATCATTTTATAACACCCACACTATTGATAAGGTAAAGCTGACTCTGTTGGAAGCATTTCAGGGTTATGCATTAAATGATAAAAGTGGCTTTTTAAAGTTAGATATTGGCGAGGAGCAGGTTAGTGAAGTTTTCGACAGTTTGATAGAATTGGTTAGAGCCATAGAAACTTTGATTGAAGAGGGTAAAATTGAAGGCGTGAAAAGTTAAGTAAATCGCTGTCAAAGCTAAATTTCTGATTTTTTTTCGCGTTTAAGCGAATCAAAAATGGAGCTGAATTTAAACTCTCTGCTACGCCTCACATGTCTTTTTCCTGATGAATTTGCAGGTAATAACACAAAATTATACTTATATATGATTTAATATAGGAATTGCCTTAGGCTGAAAGGAGCCGAATCTATTATATAAAATATGACCAGTTTGCCGATGGCTGGTAAAGATTTCGCCGAGCATTAGATCAACAGAATCTGTAATTTCGACTGGTAGCCTGAGTAAAGAAATGTACAGTGTTAACCAACATACGGCCATGTGTGTAGGATTTTTTACTATGAATGCTACAACAGATTAATCAGAATTTCCCGGCATTGGCTGAACAAATTTAACAATCCTTTCTTATTCAAGTATGCACTAGCTCTCCTAGCCATGCATAGCTAAACCCTTTATTATTGATCAACTATTCCGCGTATAAGAACTCCGTCTTTCAATTTCTTGAAACCCATTAATTCCCAAGAATTACAAAACTGGTACTAAAAATGAGCTCGTGAAAAGTAATATGCATAATTTCCTCGGTTTCTTTTTTTTCAATATATCTACAAAACAGATAATATAATATTTATGTTTCTAATTAGATGTATCTTAATAGATGTATCTAATAAGATGTTTCTAAATAGGGGTACCTAAAGCGCATCATTTTAATTTACTTTACTGCATGACAAGAGTTAAAAATGATCAAGAGGTTGAAAATGCGAAGCAAGTTTTGAAAATGGTTGGCGCCCGGATACGGTCTATAAGAGAAGCTAAGGGTGAGCCTAATTATGAAAAGTTCGCCTTCAAACGTAACCTTAGCCGTACGCAACTTTGGAGATATGAGAATGGGGAAGACTTTCGTTTTACATCGCTACTAAAAGTGCTCACCGCGTTGGATATCAGCCTTACCGATTTTTTTGGAGAAGGATTTGATAAAATGGTCTAGATGGATACTATATTTTTTTGAACAATTTAAAGTGTATGGTTAGGTATTGATTTGTTAAATCAAAAAGCTTCTAATCCCTTAACTATTAGTATACGTTTATCTAACTTACTTTAAAAATACATCAGTTTTTTGCTAATCCCGTTCAAATTCTAATTATGTCGTATTTACATAACCGTAGTGTTAACTTACTTGGATCGGCTCAAGATGTCATCACACATTAAATTATTTAGTGATGGCCAAGGGGTCGTACTTTGAACTAAGAAGGAGCTTAAGTTCTCTAAGTCGGTTAATTACTCCCGAAATGCACTCCATCTCTGCTAAGAACCATTCCATTTTGTCTTTATCCTAAACCATTTTTCTACCGGCGTGTTATCTGAGTACTTAAACCAGATTTAGCCTATGGAAACCCGAAGCCCCGCCACGCCCTATAATTCCAGAAATATAAAGCCGCTCCGCCTTAAAATTAATGGTAAACCAGTATCAATCAACATAAAACCATGGGTAACCCTGCTTGACCTATGCAGGGAACACTTCGACCTTACCGGATCAAAAAAGGGCTGCGACCATGGCCAGTGTGGTGCATGTACGGTACTTTGCGATGGCGAGCGTATATTAAGTTGCCTCACCCTGGCAGTAATGAAAGAAGGCGCCGAAGTGACTACCATAGAGGGGATTGCAGAAGACGGTGAACTTCATCCTATCCAGCAGGCCTTTATCGATCACGACGCTTTCCAGTGTGGCTATTGTACACCCGGACAAATCTGTAGTGCAATTGGTCTTTTAAAAGAAGGTAAAGCGAACTCCAGGGAGGAGGTAAAAGAACTCATGAGCGGAAATCTCTGCCGTTGCGGAGCAAACGTAGGCATTATCGATGCGATTATGGAAGTAAAGGAGGGCAGGCGATGAACGATTTTGAATTCCAGCAAAGTGCCACAACCGAGGAAGCGATTCGATCGGTTTCCCAGAATGAAAACGCATTTTTCCTTGCCGGGGGAACTAACCTGCTTGACTTATGGAAGTACGATATTACCCATCCGGCACTACTGGTGGATATCAACCATATTGATGCTTCAGATGGGATTACAGAAAAACAGGATGGCGGCATACAGATAAGTGCCACACTTAGCAATGCCCGTACAGCTTATCATTCCATTATAGAAGAAAGGTATCCATTGCTGTCAAAGGCAATCCTGGCCGGGGCTTCTGCTCAGATCCGAAACATGGCCACTAATGGCGGCAACCTGATTCAGCGCACGCGGTGCTATTATTTTTACGACCCCCACTTACCCTGCAATAAGCGGGAACCTGGATCGGGCTGTAGTGCAATTGAAGGTTATAACCGCATACACGCAATCCTGGGTGCCAGCGATTGCTGTATTGCTGTTTTTCCCTCCGACATGTGCGTGGCACTGGCCGCGCTTGATGCCGTGGTGAATGTACAAGGACCAGCCGGGGAGAGAAGTATTCCTTTTGCAGATTTCCACAGACTTCCGGGAGATACACCTGATATCGATAACAACCTTTCCCATGGCGAACTGATTACTTCGATAGATCTTCCTCCGGAAGGATATGCGCAACACTATTCCTACCTGAAACTAAGAGACAGGCATTCATACGCTTTTGCCCTAGTTTCTGTAGCCACCGGCCTTGCGTTGGATGGCAACAGGATAAGTTCTGCCAGGATTGCGCTTGGCGGGGTTGCCCATAAGCCCTGGCGGTCAGTTGATGCGGAAGATTTCCTTAAGGGTAAGCCTGCAACGGAGGAAAGCTTTTCAACAGCGGCCGATATCATTTTGAAAGGCGCTAAGGGTTATAAATACAATAACTTTAAGATAGAACTTGCGAAAAAAGCGATCATTCGAAACTGCCTGATGGCGCTCGATCCGGCATCACAAGTACCGGGCGCTGGCCCATCGAGATAGACCAAAGAAATTCAACATGGAAAACAACAGAACAGTCGGAACGCCCCTCAGCAGGCTCGAAGGAAAACTAAAAGTAACTGGCGCTGCGAAATATGCCGGCGAATATAATGTAGAAAATCTGCTTTATGGCTACGTCGTCAATAGCACCATCACCACAGGTAAAATTCTGACGATCGACTCTTCAGTAGCGCTGGCACTGGAAGGCGTTGTAGAGGTGATTACGCATGAAAACCGTCCGAAATTGCCCTGGTTCGACCTCTTTTATGCGGATATGGATGCGCCACCGGGCACCGTTTTTAAACCGCTTTATAATGATGAAATCGTTTACAACGGGCAGCCGATTGCACTGGTGCTGGCCAACGATTTTGAAACGGCCAGATATGCATCGACACTTGTTAAGGTGAGTTATAAAAGTGAGGAATTCCAGACCTGTTTAGATGACCACATTGATAAGGCTAGGGATGCAAAAAAGGGAATGGCAACAATGCTCAAGCCCCCACCGCCTTCGCCAACCGGCGATTTTGAGAAGGACTATGCTCGGGCACCTGTAAAAGTGGATTCCACTTACCAGCATGGCACTGAGCACCACAACCCAATTGAACTATTTGCAACGACCACTATTTTTGAGGGTGATGGGAAGCTGACCATCTATGACAAAACCCAGGGGACAATCAATAGCCAGTTTTATGTGGCCAATATCTTCGGATTGCACTACAAAGATGTGCGCGTACTGGCGCCCTACGTTGGAGGCGCTTTCGGCTCAGGCTTGAGACCGCAGTACCAGCTTTTTCTCTGCGTAATGGCCGCGATGCATTTGAAACGGAACGTGAGGGTAACCCTGGACAGAGCACAGATGTTTACCTTTGGACACAGGCCACCAAATGTGCAGCGGTTGCGTTTTGCAAGCGAGGTAAACGGTAGGCTAACTGCTATTTCCCATCAGGCCATTTCGGAAACTTCCAGGTTTGAAGATTATACCGAAGTGGTGTCTACCTGGAGCCATAAGCTCTATCCCGCACCAAATACGCTCTTCGAATATAAGCTCGTTCCGCTGGATGTGTATACACCGGTAGACATGCGGGCACCGGGTGGCTCCACAGCAATGCATGCCATTGAGTGTATCATGGACGAACTTTCTTACAAACTGGATATCGATCCGGTTGAGCTCCGGTTGATTAATTATACAGACACGGACCCTTCTACCGGAAAACCGTACACCAGCAAGGAATTGAGGCAATGCTACCTGAAGGCGGCTGAACAGTTTGGTTGGGAGAAAAGGAATCCCAAACCTGGAAGCATGAAGAGGGGGAACAAGCTGGTTGGATATGGTATGGCGACAGGAATTTGGGATGCGTTCCAGTTTCCCTCAAGGATTGAAATGGTTCTGGACAAATCCGGGCGGGTTACGGTGAACAATGCGGTAACTGATATTGGTACAGGAACCCTGACGGTAATGACACAGATTGCTGCGGATGAACTGGGAATCCCGATTGACATGGTCACCTTCAGCTATGGCGATAGCAGGAAGCCTTTTTCGATGTTTCAGGGAGGATCCGCTATGACTGCATCTACGGGATCAGCGATTATTGTAGCGGCAAAACTTTTGAAGAAGAAATTGTTTAAAATCGCCAAAAGCATGAAAAATTCCTCACTTGCAGGCGTTAGCGAAGAGGAGCTAAGCCTTAAAAATGGAGGGATAGCTGGTATTAATGGCAGCTGGGTTTCTTTTGCCGATTTAGTAATACATAACAAAAAGCCCATCCGGATAAAAAAGATGACCATGCCCAATATGCTCAAGCTGAAAAAATATAGCCTGGGCACCCATAGCGCTGCATTTGTGGAAGTAGAAGTTGATCAGCAGCTGAAAACCATCACGGTTTCGAGGGCCGTTTCAGCCGTTGCAGCGGGGAAAATTATCAATCCCAAAACGGCAAGGAGCCAGGTATTGGGCTCAATGGTTTGGGGAATCAGCAAGGCGCTCTATGAAGAAACGATCATGGATGCCAAACTTGGCAAATACATGAACCCCAACCTTGGCGAATACCATATCCCCGTGCACGCGGATATCGGTGAGCTCGAAGTGATTTTTGCCGATGAAAAGGATGATATGATCAATGAGCTCGGATCTAAAGGGGTAGGAGAAATCGGGCTGGTCGCAATGCCAGCAGCCATTGCCAATGCGATCTTCCATGCCACGGGAAAAAGGATTAACAAACTGCCCATCCATTTTGATGAGTTGTTTGAGAGTGAAGGGTACACACCATTGATGGCCTGAATAATGGCCCTAATCGAGGTTTAGCCTTGGCTTAATTGCTTTGGCGGAAAGATTCATTGAGAGTTAATGCTACTGATACTTCTATAACATAGGCAATGTAATGATTATGCGATTTTGGCTAGCAAGATGGCGAAGCTTTCTCGGGGTTAGTTTTATGGTTGCGGTAGCGGATAATTCCGGGCAGAAAATTAAATTGAAGATACTCAAATCAGAGATACAGAATGATGATGAAGCGGTCACACTTAGGGAGAAATGTTGGTGTATCTTATATAAAATCCTTAAGCGACGGATCTATAATTGTAATTTCATAAATGTAGTTCAGCCTCAATAACAAGCAGTTATATAGTAAACACGTACTGTGTTAACTCTAATTTATATCAAATGTAACCTTATCCAATAATTTCTTTTCGGTGTTGAATTCCCCAGTTGGTCAGGTTGTTAATAATGGTCTGTAGGGTTTTTCCGTGCTTGGTAAGCTCGTATTGTATGGTGACAGGATGGGTGTCTAATACGGTTCTGTTGACCAGTTTGTTGACTTCCAATTCTTTTAATTCCTTACTAAGCATTTTGTTTGAAATTCCGATAACATCATTTAGAATGTCGGAAAATCTTCGTTTATTGTAATGGCATATTGAGGAGATGATGTAGATTTTCCATTTTCCACTCAAAACGTCCATGGCATCATGGATGGCCATCATTTCTTTTTTGCGATCATTTTGATCTATTGGTTTGCACTCCATATGTTACTTTGTTACCTCTAGGTTACTGTTACTTTTAGAAACAAAGTAACTAAAATATATTCATATAGCCTAACTTCGGTGCTCAATAATTCAATAAGCAGAAAAATGAATAGATTAAAAAATAGGGTAGCTATCGTTACCGGGGCATCAAAAGGAATAGGTGCTTCTATAGCCCGTCATTTAGCCGCAGAAGGGGCGAAGGTGGTTGTAAATTATGCATCAAGCAAAGAAGACGCTGATAAAGTTGTCAGAACGATTACCGATAACGGCGGATCGGCTATTGCTGTACAGGGCGATGTATCAAACCAGGCAGACGTAAGCAGGTTATTTGAAGAAACAAAAGAAGCTTTCGGCACTTTGGATATTCTGGTAAATAATGCTGGTATTTACCAATATTTGCCCATCGAACAGGTATCAGAGAATTCTTTTCATCAGCAGTTTAATATTAATGTTTTAGGTGCTATCCTGACCATCCAGGGCGCTTTAAAGTTATTCGGCGACCGTGGTGGGAATATCATCAACATTAGTTCAGGCGCAAGTAATACCCCTTTACCCACAGGGAGTGTATATTCTGCAACTAAGGCCGCGTTAGATGCGGTTACTATTGCTTTATCAAAAGAGCTTAGTGGCAGAAATATCCGTATCAATTCTATTTTGCCGGGTGTCGTGGAAACGGAAGGTTCGCATAGCGCGGGATTTATTGGTAGCGAATTCGAAGCTAAATTAGTTGCCACTACCCCGCTTGGACGTACCGGCCAGCCGGAAGATATAGCAAAAGTTGCCGTTTTTCTTTCCTCCGATGAGGCGGCATGGATCACCGGAGAAAAAATTTCGGTTTCAGGAGGCATATACGGAATTTAAAATACATCGAAAAAAATGAATAAACTAAAAAATAAGGTCGCTGTGATTACAGGCGGCAATAGTGGGATTGGTTTCGGAATTGCGGAGGCTTTCAAAAATGAAGGCGCAGTGGGTGTAATTACCGGTAGAAATCAGACAACACTGGATAATTCAGTTACGGAACTGGGTGCGGACTTTTTGGGCGTAACAGCAGATGTAACCGTTAACCAGGATCTGGAAAAAATTTTCAGGAAAACCACTGAGCGGTTTGGAAAGATCGATGTGCTTGTCGTTAATGCTGGAGGTATTGTTGATGGTATGCCAATGGCTGCAATCAGTGAGGTTACCGAAGAAAACTATGACAGTTATATGGGTCTCAATTTAAAGAGCACCTATTTCACCGTCCAGAAATCCCTGCCTTATCTAAATAATGGTGCGTCAATTATCTTAATAGGATCTAGTGCTGCCCATCGGGCCGCACCCGGGATGACCATTTACGGAGCGGCAAAAGCAGCAGTTATTTCACTTGCCAAGGGTTTATCTTCGGATTTACTGCACAGAAAAATAAGGGTGAATACGCTTTCACCCGGATCTATTGACACCCCGGTTTTCGGAAAGATCGTCCCAGAAGAACAATTGGAACAAGTGAAGCAGATGTGGGTAGATATCACGCCGGTTGGCAGGCAAGGGTTGCCTTCAGACATCGGGAATGCTGCTGTATTTCTTGCATCTGATGATTCATCCTTTATAGTGGGTACGGAAATTCTTTCCGACGGTGGCCTCACCAATATCAGTATGATGAAATAAGGCCGAAGAATAAGTAACCAGATGCGGTATTTTTACAATTAGCCCTTCGAACGGACGGTTTGTCCATTCATCTCTGATTTGAATAATACACAGATTTTAAACTGCATCCCGGCGTCTCAAAAGGAACAGCCTCAGATTTCACTGAGGCTGTTTGTGATCCATGCAGACGCTAATATTTATCTTCAACAGATACCATGCTTTTTATTTTTTATGCTATTGTATTCTTTGCATTTTAGTCCGTTTTTAAAGGTATTTTTTATAACCGGAGTAAGATTCTGCCGGCCTAAATTATTCGTTTAAATTAAGGCAAATGTGCAGTGCCATAGTTTTTTGCAGCCTTGCTGGAATATTTTTAATTTAGCAGATTGCTCATCGGCATTTTTGCTATTGATATATGGGAACATCAATTGATACCTTACAGGAATTATTGTTTGATTTAGCGGGTGTACTGCCTGCCGATACCGCACCATTATTTGCCATGACCACTCCGGTATCGCTTGAAACCAATGAAGCCTATATCCGAGAGGGAGAAAACAGCCGTCGACTGGCTTTTATTGAAAAGGGGGTCGTCCGCGCATATACCATTAAGGAAAATGGAGATGAAGCTACACTTTTTTTGCGCTGGGAGGGGCAGTTTATTGCCTCACATGATACCATTATTAACCGTCAACCCTCACGATTTATTTACCGTGCCCTGGAGCCTGTAAAGCTGCTGCAGATTGATTATGATGTTTTGGAGGAGATTTTGAAAACCCATCCGGAGTATGAACCGATCCGCAACTTTTTCCTGATGAAAATGCTGGCGGAATCTTTAAAAATGCTGGAATCCTTTGTTACACAATCACCGGAAGAGCGTTATCGGGAGCTCCTATCGGAACGATTCGATCTGGTAAACCGTGTGCCTGATAAATACATCGCATCCATGCTGGGCATCACCCCGGTGTCCTTAAGCCGGATTCGCAAAAGGATGCATACTAAAGGAAAAACAGTAACATAAATTATCCTTTGTTAAGCGGCTAAATTATCTTTTGTTAACGGCGTCAAATCTACCTGCTTTATACTTTTGGAGTATAAAAACAAATAGATATGGAAAAGATAATAGAAGCCACATTTAGTATTTTTAGTGTTTCGGCTATCCGGTATTTTGTGCTTGCCGGGATTCCTTTTGCGCTGTTTTATCTGCTTATGCCTGCTAAACTAGGTAAATTTAAGATTCAACAGAAAACAGCCACAAAAAAGGACTTCGTCCGTGAGGTATGGCATTCCATGCAGAGTACACTGGTATTTTCAATCATCGCAGCTGGATTAGTTTTCACGCCCCGGCATCAATATACCCGGATTTATACACACATTAACGATTTCCCAATATGGTATATGGGCGTTGCGTTGTTGCTGAGCCTGATTATACACGATACTTATTTTTATTGGATGCACCGGTTATTACATCATAAAAGACTGTTCAGACTTACCCATCTGGTTCATCATAAAAGCACTAATCCCTCACCATGGACATCCTACAGTTTTCATATACTCGAAGCCATCACTGAAGGACTTGTTTTAGTACCAATCGTTTTACTGCTGCCGATGCATCCCTTAACGATATTGCTCTTTACTGTAACGGGCTTCATCATTAACGTGTACGGACACTTAGGCTATGAAATTATGCCTAAATGGTTCCGCTTTACCTGGGCATTTGAAACTCTGAATACTTCTGTTCACCATAACCTCCATCATAGTAAATTTAAAGGAAACTACGGCTTGTATTTCAGAATCTGGGACAGGGTGATGGGTACAGAGCATCCAGATTATGTAAAGGAATATGACCGCTTACAGTATCGTCGCTTTAATCAAAAATCGCAGGAAGAAAGAAATCAGAAGGGAGACCGGAATAACTAACTACCGATTTTACTACCATTAACCAATCGTTCATTATTAAGTTAGGGATGCCGTACTATAAAATAATTTTTACATAGGCATCGAATCCCAAAAGGTATTTTTTATGGCGTTCATTCTAGTTCCGTATATTGTAAGTTGTTGCATTGGAGCTCTTCAATTCACTCATATTGGTGGAGTTATTAAAAAGAAAGATGTTGAAATGCTGTAGCTTGGAACCGGGTGGAGCATTTTTCATTAAGCGGGCAAACCGCACTGTTGTTTTACTGTTATTTAAAAATGGAAACAGCAGTACCGGGATTATTTTTATATCCTGATTTTATAAGCGCAAACACGGAAAAGGAATTGCTAACTGAAATTGACGAACAATTGTGGATGGTTGACTATGCCCGGCGACTTCAGTATTATGGATTCAGAAATGAACTTGAAGAGCCTTATCCGCTGATTGCAATCCCGCTGCAAATTCCACCGCGGATTTATATGTTATCTGAAGAAATTGTCAATAAAAAACTTTTGGACATCCAGCCGGACCAGGTCATTATTAATGAATATATGCCGGGTGAAGGGATTCGTCCTCATAAAGATCGCAACTATTATGAAAACCAGATTTGTGGCGTAAACCTTGGAAGTAGCTGCATCATGCGTTTTATCAGGGGAAAGAACCTTGAAATTGTTGATGTTGAGATTCCCAGGCGCTCCGTATACATCATGCAGAATGATGCCCGCAAGAAATGGAGCCACGGTATACCGCCAAGAAAAAAAGACACAATTGAAGGACAGGTTCATCACCGGGGCAGAAGGGTATCCATAACTTACCGTAAAGTTAAACCGGTTAAGGTGAATAATATAAACCCTGAAGGAAGGGTGGCCACTATACTGCGTGAAAAATTTCATGTCAGTGACTTTAAAATCCTGAACTTTAAACAATCGTAATCGAAATAAAATGTTAAACTTTAATTTATAAACCTTTAAACGATAAAGCTATCTTATACCTGTACGTCCGAAGGAAACATCAAAATGCTGTTCTGTCGGTAATGTTACAATCTATTTGGCCGCTTGTTTGTTCTCTTTTAAAAAGAAATATTATGTGGATTGTATGGGCGGTACTGGCCGCAGTTTCGGCAGCATTGGTCATTGTGCTCACTAAAGCCGGACTGAAAAATGTCGACCCCAGTCTGGCCTTTGCCATTCAGGCGATACTAATACTATTGATTACCTGGGGTGTTGTGCTTTTCCAGGGGAATTTTAGTTCCTGGAAGGCAATTGAAAAAAACGCATGGATTTTCCTGATTGCTGCGGGTATCTTTACATCGCTCTCTACGCTATTCTCCTATAAGGCGCTGTCAATCGGGCCGGCATCCTATGTGGCTACAGTAGAGAGGATGTCCCTCGTAATCGCAATTGTGCTCTCCGTTGTCTTTTTAAAGGAGAAATTAACCTGGCAGATTATACTCGGTGGAACAGTGATGCTCGCGGGAGCCATATTGATTGCTTTGTCCGACCAGGGGGAATAACCTTGCATCATCTATGATTAACTTATGCTTCTTTGTTTCCAATACGTTGCATAACCGGAGCTGCCGTAAGACCGTGGAGAATGATGGAGATTAGTATGGTGAAGGCTACAATGGCCCAGAGCGCATCCTGGTGCTCAAATTTTACTTCCCCAAAAGCAAAGGCCAGGTAATATATTGACCCCATACCTCGAATACCGAAGAAACTGATTGCAAATTTTTCCCTTAAGGGGGTTGAGTTTCCCAAAAGGGATATGTAAGAAACAATAGGTCTCACCAGAACGACAAATCCCAGTGATACCAGCGCCATTTTAAAGGTCAGGGGTACCAATATGCCGCCAACCAGGGAACCGCCGAAAAAAATCAGCAGCACGGCAAGAAGCATCCTTTCCATCTGGTCGGTGAAGGAATGTAATTGCTGATGATAATCATGGCCTTTCTCATAATGCCGCAGCGTCAGTCCGGCAATAAATACGGCGATAAACCCGTAGGCATGGAATGATTCGGTTATGGCGTAGGTAATAAAGGTTAGGGATATGGCAAGAAATCCGTCAGAAGCTTTTAGTAAACGATATTTTTCCGAAATAGAGAATACCAGGTAGCCCACCATTTTACCGCATAGCCAGCCTATAACGAGGCCTCCGGCAATTTTATAAATTAGGTAGAACCATGTCCAGTGCCATATGGAGGATGAACTGATTCCTTGCGAGGCTATAACGATAGCTAACCAGGTAAACGGAAATGCCAGTCCGTCATTGAGCCCTGCCTCCGAGGTCAATGCAAAACGGGGCTCGGATTTGCCACGCTCATTTGGCGGCCCAACCTGTACATCGGCGGCCAGAACCGGATCTGTCGGCGCAAGAACCGCGGCGAGTAGTATGGCAGCGGATAGATTTAGTTCAAGAAAGAAGACACCCAGCAAAGCAGAAATTAATATGGCTAATATCATGGCGATGAATATCAGCCTGAGCGGTGTAGACCATTTTCTGAAGGAAAAACTTCGATCAATCTTAATCCCTGTACCCATTAGCGAGATAATAACGATGAGTTCTGTCAGATGTACCACAAGGCTGTTATCTTTCTGCGGAAGAGGAGAGGGCAACACTTCCGGCCATATCAAATATATTAAAACGCCGATAGCAACATACACAATAGCATAGGATATTCCTAGTTTTTTGGCCAGAGCGGGAATAAAGGCCATACCAATACTGGCAACGCCCGCAATCAGCATTAATAGTATGTATTGGTTCATCATTTAGTATTTTATATTAATTTATTAAAAAACGAAGCGTTCCGTTAGGAGGTCTTTAGACGTTATATTATAATATTCATTTTCTTATTTTTCAAATCCAATAGCAAAAATATTATGCTATTTTCTTTGTCTGATATCGCATCAATTGCTACTATAAATTGCCCTTAACGAATCGACTTTTAGCCGACTCTTAAGCCAGGAACGGATTTTTACCTGACTCGCGGGACTTGGCACCCTGGATACTTCCACATTAAAAAGGGTAAGGGTGTCCTTACTTTGGCTATCCAGCCTGTTTATTACCGTATTGGAAAGTGAATAGCTTTTGATTTCCGGGAAAAGAGCAATGAGTTCAGAACTAATGTCGGGCAGGGGTCGGGAAAGCTTATCAACTTTTACCGGAGTACCAGACTGATTTCCTTTCTTGAAGACGTCTTCCATTATACTGGCCTTAATCTGGGAAAAGTCAATTTCCTGCCTGGCATTAAGGCCCTGCCTTACCTTCAAGGTAGTTCCATCTAGTTTATATTTTTTTAAATTACCTTTTATTGAGTCCAATTTATTCTCTGGAAGTTCTTCCCCTATCAATAACAGATCTATCTCTTTTTCTCATTTGCCGTAACGAAGATTCCGGTTAATTACCTGGGTAGTTGTAAAGTTAAACTGCTCACGAATGAAGGTCTGTGCATTATTTTCAAAAATACTCTTTTGAACAATTCCGTAGGCAAGATATATACTGGGAATAACGGTGACAAGCACACTGATAAGAATATATCTCGAAACCTTCTTTTCCACCCCAGCATCCTCAAAATGTTTTTTGTTAAACTTCAAAAATCTTACGATAAGATAGGTCGAGATGCAGATAAAAAGGCTGTTGATGAAAAATAAATATAAGGCGCCAAAGAAAAAAGGCCAGTTGCCCATAGCAAGCCCATAGCCAGCTGTGCAAAGCGGTGGCATCAGCGCTGTAGCAATAGCCACACCTGGTACAACATTACTCTTGTCTTTCCTGGTAGCAGCAATGATGCCTGCCAGCCCACCTGTGAAAGCTATAAATACATCCCATATGGATGGTGTGGTTCTCGCGAGAAGCTCGCTCTGGGCTTCATGAAGTGGAGTGATATAAAAATATATGGTCGAAGTGACTATACTAATGATGGTAGCAATAAGCAGGTTTCTACCACCTCTCTTAACGAGCTCGAAATCGTTTGTACCTATACCAAGGCCTATTCCCATGATCGGTCCCATAAGTGGAGAAATCAGCATAGCGCCAATAATCACTGCGGTGGAGTTTACATTCAGCCCTACTGAAGCGATAATGATGGCAAAAATGAGGGTCCAGAGCGGCCCCCCCAAAAATACAGAATTCCTGGAGATGGAATTCACTACCTCTTCTTCATTTGCCTTCCCCAGATTCAGATTGAAGCGCTTGGAGAAGAATGTTCGCAGTGCGCCTTGCACAGTATCGTTTTCGTCTTGCATGTATCCCTTTTTTTGTCTTAATCTGCAACTGATTTACCATACAGAATGGTGAACAATCCGGCATGTTCTAAACATTTACATAGCTAAACTGTTTGAATTGTATAACATTTTACAAAATAGGATTACCATGAAGACCAACAGCTACAAAACCTTTGGGCTAATGCTTTGCCTTTCTTTTATTATAATGTACGGCGTTATGTTTTTAAATGTCGACCAGGCAGATCATATTTATCTAAGCGTCACAAGAACCTACATGACCTTTCTCATGATAGCACCCATGGCCATACTGATGCTATCACTGATGCCTGCAATGTATCAAAACAAGCGACTAAACAGGATCATCTACATCTTCTCATCTGCGGTATTTCTTTTAAGCTTCTGGATGCTTCGCAGCCAGATTGCGGTTACCGATGCCCAGTACATCAAGGCGATGATTCCCCACCATTCTTCTGCCATCATGACGAGCCGTCATGCCGATATTCAGGACCTTGAGCTTAAAAAACTTTCTTTATCCATTATAGCTTCACAAGAAAAAGAAATCAGGGAGATGAAGACTATGCTGAAACGGTTGCATCAAGGAAAAACAGACGCAGGTAAATAAATAAGTAACAGTTTCAAAGCCAATACGTTCCATGATTACTGTGTCAAACCATAGCAAACACCCTCCAATATAAATATGGCATGTGCGCCCAATTATTTAATGTCTCTAGTCTGGATGAGCCAGGTGATATGGAACGCAAATAATTTCAGGCAGGAACGAATGCGTTGCCGGAATGGTAAAGGAATTAGTGTATTTGAAAGCTCTACTGAGTTTATAATCCATTAGGACTGTGCAGGTAAATTTCCTGTTGACTGAAAGGAATTTTAATGCCGTTTTGTTTGAAAGATTCATTTATAGTAATGATTAGATCACTTTTTGTTGAACTGTTTTCCTTCAAGTTTCTAGTCCAGATCAATATTTTAAGTTCAATGGAATTTTCTCCGAATTGTTCAAATTGCACCACAGGCTTCGGATTGTTTAACACCCGTTCTTCGCTTTCCAGGATTCCGATAATCAGGTTTTTACATTTTTTCAGGTCGGTTTCATAGCTCACGCCGATATCAATAGATATCCGCCTTCGACCTCCGGCTAATGTCCAGTTCATTAGATGTGAATTTAACAGGTCGCCGTTTGGCATCACCAGATCTCCGCCATCAAAGGTGCTAATTACGCTGCTGCGGAATCCTATGGATTTCATAGTGCCGCCCTGCCCATCTACATCCACCACATCGCCTACGTTTACTGGTTTCTCAAAAGCAATTATTAGTCCGCTTACCAAGTTATTCACTAATGTCTGCAAGCCAAAACCAATTCCTACTCCCAATGCACCTATAACAATGGTAATCTTATCGAGTGGAATTCCCGCAGCCGCTAAGGCCAGAAAAAGACCTATGCAAAGTATTACCAGTCTTACCAAGAGTACCCAGCTTCCTAATCCTTTTTTTGCAGACTGTTCATTCTTGCTGTTTACCAGATGGTCGTCGGAGGTAAAAAAGGAGACAATTTTTGATGCGATGACGGCGATGACCATAATACCGAAAAACAGTAAAAGCCCATTGATATTGAAGCTGTAGTCTCCAATTTGGCGTTCACGGTCCAAAAGCTCCAGGAATGGGGTGGAGAGCAAATCGAATTGTGGAAAATTGTGTCCAATAATCACCAACCATCCCAAAACTAAAAGAAAATATAAAATCGCAGGTGCTTTACTTCCAACCTTTCCAAAGTTGAGGTAGAAAAGTTTTCTGTCCTGCACCGTGTAAACATCGAAGGCTAAGAGAAGCCCTTCATTTATGAATCTAACTACCCATAAGAAAAGAATAGATATGACTACGTTTAAAAAGCCAACCAGAAATAGCGTTTTAGAAAGATTGAACCGACCATAGATATTTAATAATGCGGAAGCGGCTTCAAATAACACCATGACGTAAATGGAATAGCAAATCCATTTTTCTTTTAGCTCGGAGTATTTTTTCTGCATAAGTATGACTATACCTGTGCATGCACCCACGACTGAGAATCCAAGCATAAGCCACCGTTCATCTCGCGAGGCTTGCAGTAAAATATTACTAAATGAGGAAACTAAAAGTAGCAAGACCATGAACAGCCATACTTTCATCCAGTAGTTGGTGATAAAATTTTTAAACAGGACAGTAAGGGATATAATGCTAATTACCCAAATTATCAGGCTAAGTGTAAATGGGGGGGAGATAAGGATAAACTGAAATAAACTCAATACGATTACTATCGCTGATAATAAGGGATAACGGATAACGAGCTGACCATCCATGTCGTCTTTAAGAAGGCCTTTGCGCGTATAGATATTTCTTAATGCGCTCAGGTACAAAAAAGAGCAGAAAACCAAAAGAAGAATTACAACAAGCTTACTCAGATTATTACCCACGTAATATTTCAATGTAAGCAGATTTTTTTCAAGAGAAAATTTGATGATTTCCTTAAAATCACGAAAATGTTTAGGATGTTGCCAGATGTATGGTAACTCACGATTTAGTGTATTGGACGCCATTGAACGCTCATACTGTTCCGCTTGTTCAATACTATTGGTAAGCTGACTGATGGCTAAATTATAGGTGTTCAATTGTTTCTGAATCTGCAGGCTCCGGGCTTTCAAAATAGAATCCATAGGGGCTGTCTCATAGGCAACAGTTCCAAGGGTTTTTAAATAATCGGCCACGGATGCTGAATCTTTTGGGAGAGCAAAAAGCTCCGGAATGGTCGACAATGAATCAAGTTTGTAATGATATCCAGTAAATGCCTCTTGTCTGGCATCCAGGTTTTTCTTTATTCTTGTAGTCGTTTCTAAAAGTTCCCTCAAAATCCGTTTCGTCGAGGCTAAGTTTCGGTAGGTTTGGATCGAACCAACGTTTGTAAACACACCCTCAGATGCAATCTTAAAAACAGATTTAAGTTTGGCGAGGTAATTTTTTATACCGGCGGTATCAGAGGACGTTTTAAGGTATGCCTTTGCATTTTGCGTATTTACCCGGATTTCATTGATGACTTTGAGTTGTATAAGAGAAATGTTATCTGTCTTGAAATCCTCCCTGCTTTCCTTGGCAGATTTACTTGCCAATGCCCGCATTTTCTCTAGAAATGTTTCTTGTCGGGCTTTTACACTGTCCGGTTTTTTAACAGGTCGATTATTGTTTTGAGAGAAAGCGCTTATGCCAAAGAGAATACCGCTCAAGGTCATTAAAAAAATTACGATGTTCTTGAGGTGGGGATGATGGGCATTCATTAATCAATAATACCGAAAAAAATAAAGGATCACAAACGGATTGAAATAAAGCAATCAATTGGCATGTTAATTTAAATAATACGTAGTTTTGATTAAATTTACGGAAATCTATAAGCTATGAAAAAAATCTATCTTTTAGTTTTGTATGTATTAATTGGGGTATGCGGCTTTGCACAAAATCAATCAGAAGCAAAAGTTGATCTTATTAGAAAGTCTGACGGGGAGGAACTCAAAGGAAAAATTATCAGGGTCACAGACGCTGATGTTTCTTTTGTTTATCTCGGAGAGACTGCAGAATATGTGATTAAAAAAGCAGACATTTCGCAAATTGTACATTCTAGTGGCCGGGTAGAAACTTTTTCTTCAACAAATATGCCTACTGACACGAGGCAAAAAGATCAAATTATAATGAGTGCGACCCCGGCAGATCACCATAATAGAATTGCGATTCTTCCTTTCACTTTTTTGATGGATAATCAACCCGGAGCAGAAGCTATAGGTTTAAAAGCACAGCAGGATGCCTACGGTTTACTTCGTCAGCATTCGGCTGGTTATATAATAATTGATCCCCGTACAACGAATGCGGCTTTAATTCAGGCGGGAGCGACCAGGGATAAAATGATAGGTTTCACCATGAAAAACCTCTGTGATATCCTTGGTGTGGAATACATAATCGACGGAACCGTTACTCAGAACAAAGGCTATTCAACAAGTACTACGGCTACTAGCGATGATACTAAAATCAAGCGGAATGAGGGTGAGAAAGTGAAGGGAATATCGAGTTATAGTTCTTCTAATAGCAGTTCGGCGCAACGTTATGATGTTAGTGTAAGCCTTCAGATCTACATGGACAATAACGCCAGTATTTACAATGAGCGACATAAAGCTTTCTTAAGCAATACAGATGGATCTTACAGCGGCCCTTTGGAATACTTAATGAAAAGGTGTCCTCTTTATCGTAAATAACGAGGGAATACTCTAAATGGCTACGGCCTAACATCAATGAGTATTCATGAAGCTGCTGCCGCTAAAGCAAGTTGAACAGAAAATGAACAGTTTAGTGAGGTAAAATGAACAATTGGAATGAAGAAAGCATACCAAATACACGCTACATTTGTAATGTGAAAGGTGAGAGCGTCACAAGCGATAGATTATTTTGGTATAGGTAAGGGGTAGACATTAAATTGTTTGCCCTTTTTTAATACAATGTGAGAAGCAAGGCGAATGGGCATTAACATTCTTGGTCTACAGCCTATTGATGGTCATTAAAAAAAGCACGAAATTTTGGTTGTTCTTTAAGCGTTAAAATTTGTTCTTCGCGCAATGGTTTAATCAGATAATCATCTATAACAACAGATGAATCGGCACGTTCGATGTCTTTCTTTTCTACAGATGAGCTCACCATCACGATTTTAATCTTTTCGCGCAAGGGATGGTTTTTTACAACTTCCGCAAATTCCCATCCATTCATCTGAGGCATGTTGATATCAAGCAATATAAGGTACTCACAAGAACCGTCATTAATATCGCCAAGGTACGAAAGTGCAGTTTCTGCTGATGAAAATGTTTCTGCATCATCTATCGGACCACAATCGCCTACAACCATTTCATGTAGAAAAAGGGCGATTTCATCATCGTCTACTATCAAAATTTTATAACGCAATCTATAAGGCTTTTAATCTGAAAATTTTTTTATTCAATAACAAATCTATTCCGACTTGGTTTGTTTTAATGGATATTTACTTGCGGAAGCTAAGATTCTTCATCAATATTAGATACAATAGACCTGACCGAATTGTCGAGGTTCACCGCACTTTCATAAATCATATTGCACAATGATAAGCTCTGTTTATCGTGCGTATACTTTTGTAATAAAGGTACTAAGGAAAGAATATTGGTTAAAGGCGCACGGATTAGGTGCGATTGGTTAAATGCGATCTTATTTAGAAGATGGGATTTTTGCCGGATCTGATCCATAGCGCCGTCTAAAAGTGCTTTGTGCGCAACAAATTCTGTTATATTGAAACCTAGACAAAATATACCTTCCGGATTTCCCTGCTCATCAAACATAGCCTGGTATTCCCACTGTGTATATATATAGCCTCCTTCGCCATCATGTTTTCTGATAATTGCCGGAAATAGCGAGCCGGGATTTTGAAAGCATTTTAAAGAAACCTCACTGCAAATTTCCCTATCGTCTTCATGCATGGTGATGTAGTATGGTTGGCCAACGAAATTTTCATGGATGTAATTGAATTGGCGTGAATAATGCTCATTAACATAAGAATAATTACCATCCATTCCAGCGGTTATAATGTAAAAGGAGTTTGATCGCTCCAGCAGTTTTTTTGTCTCAGAGAAGTTTGTCATAGATTTTTGTACTATATTAATCAGGCTGCATTTGTAAGCAGTTTTTCGTTTCCAGTTAATTAATAATAAAGATCGGTATTTGTTGCTGCTTATGCTATTGGAAGCCTGGAGTCAGGATAATACTTTCTAATGTATTGTACACTTCAATTTCGGTCTGCTTTGTTTTCATCAGCAGCATTATTTTTCCATCCTCCGGTTCCCGCCAGTCAGCTATTCAATTATAAAATACTCGACTTCAACCGTAATTTATAACAAAAAATGCACACCTATCGCATAAGGAATGAAATACCTGATAAATTTAGTATAAATACGTTTTGTTTCAATTTGAAAAACCGGAGATGGTTTAGGCAGGTTATCATCATAGTTAAAACTACATTATGAAAACAACCCAAAATAACGAGCGAGAGATAATAAATCAAGAAAAGCACATTGATTGGAGTATTGGGCTGCATGAATTCAATGATAGCGAAGAGGATGTTAGTGGCGGGCAGTTTGGTGCGTTAAGAGCGGAGGGCGATCATGTGGTGCCGGTTCAGCGAGCGTCAGGTCAGCAAACAGAACGAACAGCTGGTTCCAGCGACGAACCCAGCCAGTCAGGGGCTAAGTGATTCGGATAATGTGTTTATCATCTTATGAATGGTAATCACAAGGGATATAAATAACTAAATAATATGAGTAAAATACCGAGAAAAATTCATGGATTAATAGACTATTTCTGGGTCGTAGTTATGATTGTGTTACCCTTTGTTTTAGGTTTTGCCGAAATAATTCCTGCAGCAATCTGTTTTTTTATTGCCTCAGCCAGCACCCTGGTGTTGTCGCTATTTACAAATTATGAACTGGGAATTTGGAAAAGATTACCAATGACTTTCCATCTCGACATGGATATGGTTCTTGGGCTTTGCCTTGCCATTTCACCATGGTTGTTTGGATTCCATGAGCAGGTATTTTTGCCACATGTTATTATGGGCTTATTTGCAATCGTATCGGGCTTAATCACCCAGCGTAATTCTTTACTAACAGGTGTTAATAGTGCTCAGAGTATGTAGTACAAAGATTTGATATAGAGTGGACTTCTGGACGAACGCTTATGGAAAGCTGAAATTCAACTTCATTGGCGATTAGATGGTAGTAAACCTTTCTGATGTCAAATGAGCGTATTGTAGTACTTTGTTTTACTAATTTCTTTAATTTTTATGAAACCCATTTCCATTTGGGCGGCAAATGCCCAGTCAGAGCTTAAATCACTTAAACCTACAGCGGAACTATCCAAAGAACTTATGTTGTCCGCTTATTTAACGAGCGATACACTATGGCTGGTTAAAGAATGGCCCGATGGAAATCGTATCGCTTTCCGCAGTGCATTTTCACCTTCGGGCAAACTAACCATCAAAAAGATTAATCACGGAAACAGCAAAATCAATTTCATTCTGGCTTGTTCAACCGTCATTCATGAGGTTACGGTACTGCATGATCTGGAGTCAAAATCCTTTAGGTATACGGTTAAGGCAACACCGAAAATACCCTTGTTTATTCCCTATTGGCCCAAAGATATTTTAAGCTTCGACGAAGAAGGAAACATCAAACAAGAAGGTAAAATACATACCCATCAAAGGGGTACCCGTTCTGGAATTCTATTTTTCAATGACGGTGAGTCCGGTTCGGTGTTTTACTTCCAGAACCTCACAGCATTAAACCAATATTGTGAAACAGCAAAGAGCAGTTTGGGAGAAACAGTCGGCGGCGAATGGCCGGAAATAGGCTTTTATTTACCGCCGACAAACGCGCCCTTGGAGAAAGGTAAAACCTATGGTTTGAGTGATGGCTTCGTAACTTTTTCGCCTCAATTACCTGCTAATCCAGTAGAAGTTGCAACAGAATATATGAATCACCTGGCAAGCACCTATTTACAGCTGCCTCGCCCGGAGCGTTTTTACTACAACTGGCTGGATACGGTAGAAAAAGGTTTAAATGACCTGACTTATCATAAAGGTTGCTGGACATTTGCCGGCGGACACAGCTATCTGAATGCTTATGTAGCAGATTATAAAAGCCCTCCGGAAGTAATGGTACAGTTAGCCGTACTAATGCCAATGCTGGATTATCTCGATTGGAAAGGTGAGAAAAGCCACATATTGGTTGAAGAGCTGAGGGCTGGTTTAGAAAGTTTTTATCAGGAAGATATGGGGACAATCGTAAGGTGGCTACCCGCGGCCGAGAAAAATCTCGACCATTCTGAAGAGCAAAAAAAACCACGTGTAATGGACTCCTGGTACCTGCATCATCCTTTAATGAATCTGGCACGCCTGAGCGAACGGGGCGATAAGAATGCGAAGGATATGTTATTAAATTCAATCGACTATGTCATCAGGGTGGCGCAAAAATTTGATTACGAGTGGCCCGTATTTTATCAGATGGATACACTCGACATCATTAAAGCAGAAACCGCCGAAGGGCAGGGTGGCGAAAAAGACGTTCCTGGTACCTATGCCGACCTGATGCTACGCATGTGGAAATTAACAGGAGAATCCAGGTTTTTTGAAGAGGCTAAAAAAGCCGCAGATAAATTAAAAGGGCTAAGTTTTGAGCTATTTTACCAGGCCAATAATACGGCGTTCTCCGCGGGAGCCATGATTAGATTGTATAAGGAAACAAAGGATAAAACCTATCTTGAACTGAGCTATGTTTGTCTGGCGGCCCTGTTCGACAATGTTCAGCTCTGGGAATGTGATTATGGGAATGCAAAAAATTTTCCGACTTTTTTCGGCGTTTTCCCGCTTAAAGATGCGCCTTATACCGCAGCTTATGAAGAGCAGGAAGTATATTCTGCCCTTCACGACTATATCAATGAAGCAGAGGATATAGAGATTCTGCCATCATTAAGATTGTTAATCGCCGAATTTATCAGGCATATGGTGGGGCGTGTGGCTTATTATTATCCACCCATGCTGAAAAGCGATATGATTGCCGATGAAATCAAAACCGGCGAAATTGATCCTAAACTCTGGATCGCGCTCGAAGACCTTCACGACGGATGGGAGCAGTCGGGAGAAGTAGGACAGGAGGTATATGGTGCGGGAATCGCTTTTGGCATCATCCCACAGCAGTATTATAAAATCAAAAATGAATCATTCATTCTTTTTTGTGATTATCCGATATCTAATTTCCAGAAACGAGGAAAATCGGCTTCATTTATTACCGGCGGCGATGAGCGCCTGAGTTGCAGGCTCATGATATTATTTCAGGAACCCAGAAAAACGGAGGATAACCGACTTGAAGTTTTCCTTGAAAAAGAAAAAATTATTCCAGTTAAAAACAATCCGGAAATGCTGGAATATAGTCTAGCCGGTAATCGTAAGGTGAAAATAAGCTGGTAGTTGTGAGTAGATTGATAACATAAGGTCTATGAAATGACATTGTGTTATCAACATATTAAACGAATGACTAAATTGAACAATGTATCACCTTTACATTGTAAGTGCGATGAATACGGCGCCGGTATCTTTTTTGTTTTGGGCAGTTTCAAATGCTTCGTTAATCTTATCTAAAGGAAAAGCGTGGGTAATCATCTTTTTTGCGTTGATTTTACCTTTGGAAAGCAGATCGAGGCATAGCGACATTTCCGGATAAATACCCCAGAAGCCATAGCTTGCACTGGGAATAAGGGAGATACCTGACTTCTGCATTTGCTGCCAGTTCAATGATATGGGCGTGTCGCCATCCTCGAAACCGCCAACTACAACTACTTTACCGCCGATGCGTGTAAAGGAAACGGCCTGCGGAAGCGTAATGGGCATGGAAGGGCCGCCGGCGCATTCGAAAGTAATGTCTGCGCCCCTGCCTAAAGTGAATCTCTTTAGGCGCGCCAGCGCATCTTCCGTCTCGATGTTTACAACTTCATCCGCACCCAATTCCTTGCCGATTTCCAAAGCGCTCGGAACCACATCAAAAAGAATCACATCTGCTCCTGATGCTTTTGCAAGCTGCAATTGTGCCAGGCCAATCGGACCCCCACCAATGATGGCGACTTTGTCATTGATATGCAGACCGCTAAGTTGCTGCGCATGCAAACTAACGGCAAAAGTATCCAGAAGCGCGGCTTCTTCATCACTTACATTATCGGGCAGGATATGGAATTTTGTGGCCGGACCGATTAAATATTCTGCGAATGACCTGGAAACGGTTTCCATCCTTACTTTGTAGAGGTTAGGGCAGAGGTTATATTGTTGTATCCTACACCAGTCGCAGTCGCCGTCGCCCAAAAGGGTTTCCACCACAACCCGATCACCCGGTTTTACATTTTTCACGGCCGGCCCAACCTCCACAACTTCCGCAGCAAGTTCGTGCCCCATAATTTTGCACTCCAGTTCAGGTTCATGTTTTTTCCAGTGGCGGAGATCGGTGCCGCATATGCCCGACACTTTAATTCTCGCCAATACCCAATCCGGTGCAGGTATTTCAACCCTATCTACTTCTTGTACCTCGAAAGTTCCGTCTGACTTTTTTAAAGCCGCTTTCATTTTACTGCTCATGCTGGTTATTTTAATTAATTTTTAATCGTTAACAAATGTATTTGGTGCCATTTCCAGAAACTGCAGACAAGTGGGTGCGCCAATTTCAGCTGCCACGCCTGCATAGGTTAGTCTGCCGTTCTCCCGTTCTATATGGAAGCTGGTGATGTTGTTCCCTTTTTCATTGGCAGAAAACAGGTAGCTGCCAGAAGGGTCTATTGCCAAATGACGGGGACCCTCTCCGCCGGCGGGAATTCTTTGTATTTCTTTTAAAATTCCCGACTCTTTATTGATTGAAAAAACAACAATTACATTGGCCTCACCACGATTACTGGTATATAAATAATTGCCACGCTGGTCAATTGTTATGCCTCCGGCTTCCGCGCCGCTCTTCAGCTCATCGCCTGTTGCTATCGTATACCGGTATAACCATTTGTCGAACTTTTTGCTGTAGAAAACAAAGACATCGCCACTGAGTTCGCATAGTACATAAAACCAGGCTCCACTGGGGTGAAAGACCATCTGCCTGGGCCCAACACCGCCGGGCAAATCGATGTAGGATGGCGCTGTAGGGCTTAAGGGTTGAACACCATACTGGTTGTAATGGTAGGTGTAAATCCGGTCGCTGCCCAGATCTGCAACAAAAAGCATTTTATGGTCCGGGGAAAATAGCGAACTGTGGATATGTGCCTGTTCCTGCCGCTCCTGGTTCGGCCCTGAGCCATCGAACCTGAACAGCTGAACCGGTTGGGCTAGTTTTCCCTGGGAATCAAAAGGGAGCACGGCCAGACTGCCACCTCCATAGTTAGACGAAATTGTCATATTAGCATGTGTGTGAATTGAAATGTGGCAGGCGCCGGCACCTTCAAAAGATACCTCGCTTAGCATGATTGGCTGCTGTTCATTCGCGACGATGAAACTTGCCATTTTCGATTGAGTCCCTTCTTTTTTCTCGCTGATGGCAAAAAGCAGTTTATGACGATGATCTGCAATAAGGTACGACGGGTTCTCTATCCCGCCAACCGAAGATAACAATTTAAGCTGACCGTTCGAGCCATCAAAACTATACCTGAAAATAGAATCATCTTCTGCTGATGCATAATTACCGATGAACAAATCTATACGTCCCTTGTCAATCATAATAACCGTTAATGATTATATAATTTGTAAGTGCGGGCGTATTTTTAGATCGACAACGTCGCAGGCAGGTGGTTGAGCGATACAGAATGCAACCGCCCATGCGATGTCTTCTGCCCTCAACATTTCCTGGTTTTCTATCTGTTCGAGCTTTTCTTCTTGTGGCGCCTCCTGCATATCTGTATCCACAGCACCAGGTTCTATAAGAGAGACCTTTACACCAAGAGCATTTACTTCTTTTCTAAGCGATTCTGAAAAACCCTGGATTGCCGATTTCGTGGCTACATATACAGAACTGTTTTGTTCTCTCACATCGGCACTCATCGATCCGATGTTGATGATTTGTCCCTTTCCTTTGCCCTCGAACCTGCTAATGGCCTCTTTGCTACAAGCCATGTAAGCTAAAAGGTTTGTGTTTAAAATGTATTGCCAGTCCTCATAATTGCCTTCAAGAATGCTTCCATAACCCAAGGCCGCGTTGTTTATCAATATATCAAGGCCGCCGAGTTGTTCATCAGCTACCCGGAAAAAATCGGCGACATCATCTTTAGCCGACAAGTCCACAACCGTTCCGATGGCATCATACCTGTTTTTTGCTTCTATTGCCGCCAGCGTTTCATCAACCTGCTCGCTGTGCCTGCCGCAAATCAGGCATTTGGCCCCCAGCGAGCTCAATAATATCGCTGTAGCGCGCCCAATTCCAGTGCTGCCGCCGGTAATCATTATTTTCTTGCCTAAAAACGCGCTGCTGAAATACGAATTAAAATCTTCCATAAGTTTTTATATATTTTGTTTAAAGTTCATATCAATCGGAACGGATAAAGGCCAACGTCTACTGTTTAATCGCTCAGGTAAAGTTAATTAAGTTGCTCACCAACCTGATGTGTTCGTTCTGCATGCGTTCCTTACAATACAACCACTTATTATGAAGTTTGTTGACTTAAAAAATACCTGTTTTTTGAGGTTAACTACCCGGAAATGCCTGCCAGTCTTTTATGGGCCCATCGAAATAAACTTCAGCTATTTAAACGTACCGTATAAAATACGGTTGACACACCATTGAAATACGGGTTTTATAACTAAGTCAAACCGTCGATAAATTATGATGTTGAGCATTTAGTGCACATTAAATTCCCCCTGTTTGTGCATGTAATTAAAGCAAAAAATGAAAAAGATTATAACATGTGGCATCCGGCCGTTTGGGCTCATGATATTATTTTCGATCCTGGTCTCGTGCAGCGCAGAAAAGCGCGATCAGGAGATAAAGGCTGATTTAGTAAGTAAAGCGAAAGATGACATCAACTTTGCAGGTGTGGTATTTATGGTTAGCAATGCTAAGGTGTACCTATGGGGCCTTTGCCCAACCGAACATTCCAGGGCATTGGTCAGGGAAAAGATAGCGAGTATACATGTGATTAAAGCGGTGAGCGACCAGATTGGAATTGGTGCAGTAAAACTGGATCATAGCCTTGACTTGAAATTGCAGGCGGATAGCGTAGCAGCCAAATACCCTGGCGTTGCCGTTTCAGTAGCTAATGACGTAGTCACCTTAGCCGGAGTCATTCCCAGCGACAAATTTAATGTTTTAATGACATCCGTCGGGCAGCTCAATCCAAAGTCTATCAGAAATCAACTACACCAAGTTTCAGATCAATAGCAATAGGTAAATAAAATGGAAAAAGACGAAATACATTGGGCCGACTGGCACCGCATTTTCTTCGGTACAGCACCAACAGAATTCTTATGGGAGGTATTGATAAGAACGGTGATCATTTACCTTTTTCTATTAATTACCTTAAGGTTATTGGGAAAAAGGATGGGCGGGCAGCTCACCATCTCTGAACTTGCTGTGATGCTTACCCTTGGAGCAATTGTATCGGTGCCAATGCAAATACCCGATAAAGGCTTGTTGCAAGGTATTCTGGTACTTTTTTGTGCTTTTATATTTCAGCGCGGCATTACCTACCTGGCCGTAAAAAACCATAAAATAGAATTAATAACTCAGGGAAGTGAGTCGTTGGTTGTCCGGAATGGCGTAATGTGTGCGGATGAACTTAATAAAATGAAAATCTCCCGGGAACAAATGTTCGCCGTACTAAGAAATTCCAAAATCTATAATCTTGGGGAGGTACAGCGGGTTTACCTGGAGGCCTGCGGTATTTTTTCAATTTTTAAATTCGAGGAGCCAAAACCCGGCTTAAGCCTGCTTCCACCGTCAGATGAAAAAGCCGGTAGTGAATTCAAAGTTATTGGTGAGTTAAGCGTATGCCAGCAATGCGGAAATCCGGCTTTGAATCCGCAGGATACGGAAAACAGCTGTTCAAATTGCCATAAAACAAACTGGGGCTATGCCGTTTTACAAAATAAATAATCATGAAAGAATACGAGATTAAGCTTGAAGATATCCAGCGCATCCTGTTGGGTGAGGTGCCCTTTCATTTTTTTGTTGAAGTCATTCTCCGTACGGCAGCGATTTATCTGATATTAATGGTTTCGATGCGGTTGATGGGTAAAAGAATGTCTTCGCAGTTAAGCCGAAATGAAATGGCTGCAGTGGCATCCCTGGCAGCAGCCGTCGGCGTACCATTAATGAATCCAGACCGGGGCTTGTTGCCGGCAGTAGTCATTGCGGGCGTTATTATTTCACTGCAAATGCTGATTGCCTGGATCGCAACCAAAAACATAAAATTTGAAGCCGCAACGCAGGATAAATATAATATGCTAATCAAGGACGGTATGTTGAACGTTCAAGCCATGGCGCTTACGCGTATAACACAAGACAGAGTATTAGCGCAGTTACGTTCGGAGAGCATAAGCCACCTGGGCATGGTTAAGCGCTTATACTTTGAGGCGGGCGGGAGTTTTAGTCTGCTAAAAATGAACACGCCAATACCCGGGTTGTCCAGCATCCCAAAATGGGACCAGGAAATGTCTGAAAGAATCCATTCACTAACGGAGCAGGAGTTATGTGCCTGGTGTGGCAGCTATAAACCCGGCAGGAACGCTACTAAATGCAACAATTGCAAGAAAGATGTTTGGGTATACGCCGTGCGAAATCATAAGGATGCGAATCGATGACGCCTAAAACCTGCAGGTATCTGTTTTTAAAGCGGTGCTTGTTTTGTGCGTCTGGTTAGTGATTTAAAACTAAATTCAAGCGGTAACCAAGCGGATAAACTGACATTGATCACCGCAGGTTCGTTATAGAATCTTGAATATCAAACTACCTATTATGAGAATTTACAATAAAATAATACTATGTACCTAAAAAAACAATGGAAGACTGAGTGATTCGTAAAATTCAAAGTTTTCAAATTCCTGAAACCTTTTTTTTGAGAGTAATGTTTTATTTTAAATTAAACATATAAAGATATGGCAAATCAGAAAAATGATGCGGAGATGCCGAATGGACATCTTCACGAACTATTCGTTGATGAGCTCCGGGATATACTGGGAGCAGAAAAGCAGTTGCTAAAGGGATTAAAGAAGTTATCCGCTGCGGCTGAAGGGCAAAAACTCAAAGACGCATTTGAAACACATTACGCGCAGACTGAGGGTCAGATTGAACGCTTAAAGGAGGTTTTTGGTTCATTAAATCTGAGCCCGAGGGCAAAGAAATGTAAAGCGATGGAAGGCCTTCTTGGCGAAGCTGACGAAATAATCGAAAGTTTTAGTGACGACCCGCAGGTATTGGATGCCGCCTTAATTACGGCTGCGCAAAAAGTAGAACATTATGAGATCGCCAGTTATGGATGCCTTGTTACTTTTGCAAAGTTAATGGAGCATACAGATGCAGAACAACTGCTGGCTGAGACGCTTGCAGAAGAAAAAGAAACCGATAATTTATTGACGGAGATCGCATTGAGCGAAGCAAATACAGGCGCTACAGCCTAAAAAAAATGCCCTGCCAAAAGGTAGGGCATTTTTTTCTAACCGAATTAACCGCAATACGTTACTGCTGTTCGTGATTTTCCACAGGACATCCAAGACTCAAAATAACAGGAATTCATTAGCCCTTCAATTAACGTTAGCAGTCCGGCCGGCCCATGCTATAAGAAGTATTTCTTTCACGGCCTGTTATAAATACGCGAAACGTTACGGCTTCTAACAAAAAGTAATCCGGCGGAAACCCTGCTCAAAAACGGTTTGTTTCATAAGTATACATCTATGAAACAAAACTATACAATTACACCAGGAAAGTCTTATCCGTTAGGTGCCACCTGGATGGGAAACGGAACAAATTTTTCACTTTTTGCGGAAAATGCAGAGAAAGTGGAGCTGTGCTTGTTCAACAATGAAAATAACGAAGTTACCCGTTTAGAACTCGCAGATCGCGATCACCAGGTATTTCACTGTTTTATAAATGAGGTTGCTCCGGGCGCGCTTTACGGCTATCGCGTTTATGGTCCTTATGTCCCTGAAGAGGGAAAGCGCTTTAACCCCAATAAACTCCTGCTGGATCCATATGCAAAAGCCATTTCCGGTGATATGAACTGGAGTCCATCCGTATTTGGTTACAATCTGAACGACGAGGAGCAGGATCTAAGCTTTTCTGATCTGGACAGTGCATCTTTTGTGCCCAAATCTGTGGTGGTGGATCCATCCTATGATTGGGAAGGCGATGTTCATCCGGATATTTCCTATACCCAAACCCTTATTTATGAATTGCATGTGAAAGGGTTTAGTCAGCTTAACCAAAGGATTCCGGAAAATCTTCGCGGAACTTATGCTGGGATTGCCCATCCCGATAGTGTTCGCTACCTGAAATCACTTGGTGTGACCGCGGTGGAACTGATGCCCGTTCACCAGTTTATTCAGGACGGGCATCTGCTTGAAAAAGGACTTAGTAACTACTGGGGATACAATACCATTGGTTTTTTTGCACCGCATAGCGGATACAGTTCATCAGGAAGCTACGGGCAACAGGTAAAGGAATTCAAGGACATGGTGAAAGCATTGCACAAAAGCGGTATTGAAGTAATACTGGATGTGGTTTACAACCATACTGCCGAAGGAAATCAGCTTGGGCCGACCCTCTGCTTCAAAGGTATTGATAATGAAAGCTATTACCGTCTGGAACAAGACAACAAACGTTATTATACCGATTACACCGGAACGGGAAATACGCTTAACACCCGCATGCCTGCCGTGCTCAGGTTTATTATGGACAGCCTTCGTTACTGGATTAACGAAATGCATGTAGACGGCTTCCGATTCGATCTGGCTTCAACACTGGCAAGAGGTTTACATGAAGTTGACCGTTTAGGTGCCTTTTTCGATATCATTCATCAGGACCCGGTAATATCACAAATTAAACTGATTGCAGAACCATGGGATGTAGGAGAAGATGGTTACCAGGTTGGTAAATTCCCCGCCGGATGGGCAGAATGGAATGGAAAATATCGGGATATTATGCGTAGGTTTTGGAAAGGAGACCCGGGTATGCTGGGTGAGTTTGCCCAGCGTTTTATGGGAAGCCCCGACCTTTACATGCAGGATTACAGACGGCCGACAGCCAGTATAAATTTTATAACAGCACATGATGGGTTTACGCTCAATGACCTGGTTAGTTACAACAAAAAACATAATGAGGCCAATCAGGATGATAATACCGACGGTGAGCAGCACAACGATTCCTGGAACTGTGGCTGGGAAGGTGATACGGATGATGGAGCCATTAATTACCTCCGCAACAAGCATAAACGTAATTTTCTGGCAACGCTATTGCTCTCGCAGGGCGTGCCGATGATTTGCGCAGGGGATGAGTTGGGTAAAACCCAGAAGGGAAATAACAATGCCTATTGCCAGGACAATGAAATTTCCTGGATAAACTGGGCAGCTATGGACGACGAACTTTCAAAATTTGCTACAAAGGTTATCCATCTAAGAATGAAACATCCGAGTTTGAGGAGAAAGGCATGGATAACAGGCGATCAGATCGATTCTGATGGGCTGCTGGATATCGCCTGGTTTTCGGGCGACGGTGAATTTATGAACGAGCAGACATGGAATAGTGAGGAGTTGCGGTGCCTGGGAATTTTTCTCCATGGAGAAGGCATCCAGGGTACAGACGAGGAGGGTGCCGAAATTCTGGATGATCATTTCCTGCTTATCTTTAACGCGGATAGTTTTGCCTCCGGTTTCAAGCTGCCCGAAGGTAAATTTAGCAAAAGCTGGACTCTAGTCCTGGCGACCGGTGATGACAGAAATTTGAAGAATCGATACGAACAGGAAGAACTGGTAAATATCGAGGAGCGAAGTCTTGTGATACTTAAAGCAGAAAAATTGTACAACTATTATTAACTTAATTTGTTTAACAAGCTGATTAAACTGAACAAATGAAGAATATTGTAGTAATTTTAATATTAATGAATGCCATAGGCTTAAATGCTTATGGACAACAAAATCGGCATTATTCTGTATTTAAACCCATACCCGCGGATAGCCTGAGAGAGATGGAGACCGACAGACCCGACGTAACGGAGAGTCCTCAAACGGTAGATGCCGGACATTTTCAAGTGGAGACAGACTTAACCCGTTTCCAGCGGGAACGGAATAGTGAAGCAAGAATGGATGAATACCTGTTCAACCAGGTTAATTTAAAACTCGGGCTAACCAATACAACGGCAATTCAGCTTAGCCTTGAAAGCTACGTTGTAAAAAAGGATTTTAAGGCCTTAGGTAATTTAGAGCGTACAAGTGGAATAGGTGATTTAACATTCCGGTTGAAACAGAATCTTCTTGGAAATGATAAAGGCAGATTTGCTATTGCATTGCTGCCTTACCTAAAATTTCCCACATCACATGCCGATCCTGAAATCCAGTATGAGGGCGGTATCATCATTCCGATGCGCATTAAGTTTGCGAACGACTGGAAAATGGGCTTGCAGCTGGAAGCAGATCGTTTACAGGATGATGAAGGCATGGGGCACCACAACGAGATTTTACAAACCATATCCATTTCACATCCCGTCATTAAAAAATTGGATGGAACCATCGAAACCTATTATACTTATGAAATTCACGAAGCACATTTTAAGAATTATCTGAACGCTGCGCTTCAATACGAATTATCTAAAGATTTTCTGATTGACGGCGGCCTGAATTATGGAATTCAGCATGATGCCAGAAAAAGCTATTTTGTGGGGCTTTCGTTCAGGCTTTAATATTAAAATAGTCGTCATTTCGACCGCAGTGGAGAACACGAAGGCTCTGCGAAGCAAGGTCTATTAAATGGCTTTTATTAAAAAGATTTCTCCGTTTCGCTGCGCTACAGTCGAAAAGACGACAAAGATTAGACGTCATTTCGACCGCAGTGGAGAACCCGAAGGCTCTGCGAAGCAAAATCTTTTAATTGGCCTTTATTAAAAGATTTCTCCGTTTCGCTGCGCTACAGTCGAAAAGACGACATGTCAGTAAAGAAAAACTGAGCCGCATTTTAGCTTTGGCCAGATTAAGTAATGGCTATTCCAATTTAGTCCTTGTCACGCACGGGCTCCTGCATTTTTGCCATTTGCTCAGCCTGCATGCTGTCTGGCGTAATGTTGCCTAGTGTTACCATTATTTTATTTTTCATTCCGGAAACTACCATGTCATCTCCCGCCATCATCGCCTCGTAACCATCTTTAGCTACTCCTGCAGGGTCGGCAAGTTGTCCTTCCTGTACAATTTTTGAGTCCTGCATATCTGCTTTATTGAAAAAGTCCGTATCAGTTGGTCCCGGCAATAGCGAAGTAATGGTAACTGCGCTGTCTTTAACTTCGTTTCTGACCGATTCGCTAAAGGAATGTACAAAAGCCTTAGTGCCGTGGTAAACAGCTTGGTATGGTCCGGGCGCTTTTCCCGCAATCGAAGCGACATTTAATATTTTACCCGAATTTCTTGCCACCATTTCCTTTACATAAAGCTTAGTCAGGGTTACAAGTGATGCAATATTTAACTGAATAATGTCCAGCTCACGGTTGAGCTCCGTTTCGATAAATTTACCGTAAACACCCTGGCCGGCATCGTTAACGAGTACATCAATTTGAATGTTCTGACTTTTCAAATCTTCATACAATTCAGATGCTGCATCTGGCAAAAACAGATCTTTACTAAACGTGATCACTTCAATTCCTTCCATCTTAAGCATGCTCGCAGTACGCTCCAGATCAGCCTCATTTCTCGCAACAATTACCAGGTTAAATTTATCCTTTGCAAAAAGTTTGGCCAGTTCCAGGCCGATACCACTTGTTGCACCTGTAATCAGGGCAAAATGTTTTGTATTTTCCATAATATTTAATTATATTATCGAGGCTGTTCCATAAATATGATTTCATCCTTAGCCTTTCGATGAACCTATGAAAAGCCTTCTTGGGGCGTTTAATAAGCTCGACGTGACAAGATTCAAAGACAAATTAATTTATGATACAGCCTCATTCTATTTTTTTTTCGAAATGTATTTTATTGCCAGCGTTCCAACCACTAATACAACGAGCGCTGACTTTGCCAAGCCGACCGGATTATATTTAAGCTCTGCTTTATAACCACGCTCTGCCAGAATGTTCGGTATAGTACCTTTGCGAAGATCTTCAAAAATTCCCTCCCAGGCATTAACGCGGTCTGCAAGTATGAGCGGAATCCAATGGCGGTAGCGGTCTTCACTGTGTTTAAATGCATAGCGACGAATCATGCCGCTGAGACCCGAGGGCGGAACAGAGGTTCCGAATACAGCACTGGTTCGCGGGCGTTCATTTGATTTTAATAACTCAATGTTAACCGGTTGTTGCTCAGATCGTTCGTAATCACTTCTTTTGTGATCGTCGCCGGTATAGTTTTTCATTGGATACGTTGGCTCGTTTTCTAAATCTATATCCATGCCCCACCCGGGGATTTTTTTATAATCTTGATTGTCGTTAACCATAATATTAGGCTTTTGTTGAAGGGATTAATACAGTTTTAATGCAATTATCAAGCTTCGCTGAAAAAATATGATAAGCGTCGGCGATTTCTTCCAAGGGTATTCTATGCGTTATCAGTCCTTTCGGGTCCAATCTGCCGGCCTGAACGTGCTCGATCAATCTTGGTAACAGTCTTTTAACCGATGCCTGATTTGCCCGTAACGTTATGCCCTTGTTTAATACATTACCAATTGGCACGTAATTAAATGGCGGCCCATATACACCAACAACGGAAACGATTCCACCTTTTTTAACTGAATTGATTGCCCATTGCAGAGCAGTGGCTGCGCCGGCCTGCATCAGGGTAACCTTTCCTGTAAAGGTCTGTAATGCATTTCCTTCGGCTTCGCATCCAACACAATCAATGCAAACATCTGCACCATACCAATCTGTTGTTTTCTTCAGAAATACAACCGGGTCTTCCATCGATTTGAAGTTATAGGCTTCACATTTGGCATAATTTTTTGCAAATTCCAGTCTATAATCAATGTGATCAATAATAATCACCCTCGATGCCCCAAAAAACCAGGCACATCTTGCGGCCATAATTCCTATCGGACCTGCGCCAAATACCACAACTGTATCTCCTTCTTTAATGCCGCCCATTTCTGCTGCCTGATAACCTGTAGGCACCACGTCCGTTAATAATACGGCATCATCCGGATCCATATCGGGTGGAATAACTGTTGGTCCAACGTTGGCATAAGGCACCCTTACATACTCCGCCTGACCACCGTCAAAACCTCCGGCAGTGTGTGAATAGCCAAATATTCCGCCAACCGCTGTCGCCATGGTATTCGATTCATGGCAGTTTCCGAAGAGTCCCTGTTTACAAAAATTGCATTTTCCGCAAGCGATGTTAAAAGGTACAAGAACCTGATCTCCTACTTTTATATTGGTAACTAATGGGCCGGTTTCCTCTACAATTCCGACAAATTCGTGTCCAAAAGTAGAGCCAACACGTGTGTCAGGTACCATTCCATGATATAGATGCAGGTCGGAACCACAGATGCATGTTCTTGTTACCCGTACAATGGCATCCTCTGGATGAAGAATTTCAGGCATTGGCCGCTGCTCGACCCGGACCCTGTACGGCCCGCGATAGTTCATTGCTAACATAGTCTAATTTTGTTTTAAATAATAGGTATATTGATGATAATGCTTTTTATTTAACGATGAGGCGGCCTTAGTCTGGCGCAATATATCGTCGTTCATATTTATAGAACATAGGTAAGCGGAATGGAGTTTTCATTTTTTTGAGTTCCCCAATCAACGCTATACAGGTTTTGCCATGTATTTAAGCGTCTTCATCAGATTCCTCTTTCCAGTCGGCCGGATTTCGGCTTGTGTCTGCATCCGTATGGTCACCTTTGGGGATCTCTAAATCGGCTGGCCGCTGGTCTTCAAATGATTTCGGACCATCTTCCGGTTTTTGGTTTTCGTTACCAAGTGGTTCGTCCTTCAGCGTATGATTTTTCTTTTTTTCGTTTTCCATCTTTATTTTATTTAGTTTTTCAATAGATATTTTTATAACAAATGCTATTTAAGATAAAAGGTCATGGCCATGATACGGACCACTCATCGAAGCCGCTTGATTTGGATGTGCTGTCTTTATCTTCTTTTTCATTTGTATTTTCTTTATTTTTCTCAATCAAAGCATCTATAATTTCTTCATTCAGGTTTCTGTTGCTTTTCAACCTTTCTTGCTGCTTCTTATTTTCTTTTTCAGCTGTATTGTTTTTAATATTTTTCATAATTAGCGCATCTAATTGTGAATCTTTTTAAAGTAAAAGCCTCTCCGTTGAGACGCTGTGGTTTTTTTAAACCACATTGCAAAAATCCACATCTAATAATGCTCCCCGCAGGTTTTTTGCATTGTTATTATGGATTTTTGCTTGTCTATTTTAATGCTTTACCGGGCTATTTATTGAATAAAACCTCGAATAAATCCTGATTGTTCCCCTTAATTGGGATTCGCGTATTTACCGATAAGATTCAGGTATTTTACGCCATTGCAGGAAATAAAGAATCTTATTATGTGTCCGGTCCGTTTTTTACCTCTGACCAATTCAGCTGCTCGACCGCCTGCGCATGAATGCATGAATAGCTTGGCTTTCTTTTTTCTAAAAGGTGGCTTTGTTTTAGGCAGAAAACGCATCAAAAATCAGTACCTGCATGCCAAAAAGGGGTACTTATATGGTCAACTTCTGGCACATCTGCTATGTTTTATTACAGCTGCCTGATGTATTTCATAGCAGGGAACCGGCGAAGATGATGTTTTCCATCATACAGGATTTCCCTGTTCCTGTTATGTGTTTTTGAAAGATGGATTAAATCAGCGCCAGAAATGTATGCAAACAACCAATATTTTTTAACTAAATTTTAAATCTATGTTTTATCATGACAACAACCTGCAATACAAGGTTAGGGTAGACAAACCCAATCCCGCATTTGCGAAATTATTACAGCAAGCCATCGGTGGCATCGAAGGCGAGATAAGGGTTTGCCTGCAATACCTGTTCCAGGCATGGGGAAATCGGGGGCCAAATAAGTACCGCGATATGCTTTTGGACACCGGAACTGAAGAAATCTCGCATATTGAAATGCTTTGTACTGCTGTAGCCTTGAATCTGGATGGCGCTACCCATGAGCTCAAAGATAAAATTGCCGGGGAGAACCCGATAGTGAGTAATATTCTCGGAGGAATGGATCCTCGCCATGTTTTATCCTCTGGTTTATCCGCAATGGCGGTAGACAGCAATGGTGTACCTTTTAACGGTTCATGGGTGGTCGGCAGCGGAAATATTGCTGCGGATATGTATGCAAACGTAATGGCTGAATCGACAGGGAGGGTTTTAGCAACCAGGCTTTATGAGTTAACCGACGATTCAGGTATGAAGGATATGCTTTCTTTTTTGATAACGCGGGATGCCATGCATCAAAACCAATGGCTTGCCGTGCTGGAAGATTTAGGCGGCGTAGGCGAGAATTTGCCTATTCCTAACACTTTTCCGAGGGAAAACCATGTGCCTGGATTTGAATATGCTTTTGTATCAACAAATATTGAAAAATCAGGAGAGGCGCAGGGGCGGTGGTCAAATGGGCCATCTATTGATGGTAAAGGTGAGTTTCAGGTAATCACCGCTCAACCTGGTCCTCCGATTCCGGATTTGGGTATTCCAGATGTGAAAGGTTATGCTCAACAACAACAGATGACAGGTGGAGACAAAGGTTTAATTGAAAATATTAAAGATACCATCTTGCCCTAAATTCAAACCATACAGGCGCAAAACAGAAAAAAATGGTTTGCGCCTGTAATTTAGATTAGGAATACTCAATGAAATACATAAATAATGTGGCCGTGATCAACTTCCTGGCTCGGCGAAATTTTAGTGCACTCTTGGGCTTTTTGGTGGTTCTATTTATGTTGTGCAGCGGCTGTGCAACTTCTACGCCCGGCGTTGGTATGCAAAAGAAGATAGCACAAAAAACCTACGTCATTATTGGCGCTTCAAGTGGCTTTGGCAGAGGCGTAGCAGAACAAGTGGGCAGTTACGGTGCAAAAGTCCTCATAGCCGCCAGGAGGGATGAGGCCCTGCAGGAGGTGGCCAATACCATCCGATCTCGCGGTGGAACTGCAATAACCCTTCCAATGGATATCAGCAAACCCGCAGATTTAGACAAAGTCCGGACACTTGCACTAAAAGAATTTGGCCATGTAGATGTATGGATTAACATGGCTGGTGTAGGTGCAATCGGGCGGTTTTGGGAAATTCCCATAGCCGATCAGGCGCGCATTGTAGAAATTAACCTCACGGGATTTATTTATGCCAGTCACGCGGCAATCACCCTTTTCAAGAATCAGGGTTTTGGAACGTTGATTAACATGTGTTCCATTGAAAGTGTTAACCCACTCGCTTATCACGCCGCTTATGCAGCCACAAAAGCGGGGGTTCTGAATCTTTCTAAAACCATCAATCAGGAACTACGGCTGGCCGACTACGATCGGATTATAGTGGTTACCATAGAGCCCTGGGCGGTTGATACGCCATTTTGGCGCCATGCAGCCAATTACAGTGGCGGAACACCGAGAATGGCCGCTATGGATCCACCTTCGAAAGTAGTTAATGCGACAATCCGCGCCTCAATCAGGCAGAGAAGAGAATTGCTGTTGGATGGAAAGCCAAAGGGGCAAAATTTTCACATTGGCTTTTTCCAGGATTTACTGAACGTATATCGGCAAACATCGCACACCGGTACCAGATCAGAAAGGCACCACCTGCGGATACGACCTCCGGCTCAGCTTTTAGACCTGTACAGGCAGGTACCGGCATTGAGGATGGGGTACGGGAGCGAATTAAAAAGGAAAAGCAATTGCAGCGTAAGTCTAACTAACAGCTTTCATTATCCGGTGCCACCAAGCCATGCGCCGCTTGCTCCGATTTGCATAAGTCTTATTGAGCGAGCAATCGTGTAAGGGTAAGAAACCGGAAAGATGATCCGTTCGAAAACCTAACCGGCTTTGTTTTGCTTAATCTTGCTGCCCAATTCGTTTAGCAGTTCCTGTTCTTTTTTAATAGCCGGCAGCTCCTCTTTCATAAAGTTTTTAACCCGCTGTTGCCTGGCATGCGCTGCATTCTGATAGGCCTCAAAGTTTTTGTTCAATTCTGCCGATAACTGCTCATAAAATGGCCGGTCGAATGCAACACCTACCTGCCTTGATAACCAGCGGATGGAATCCAGTTGTTCATTGCGCAACTCTTTATCTAAAAGGACTTTGTTTTTATTGCAAAAGCTTTCCAGGTTTTTTCTGTGGTTTCTGATTCGTTCACGGGCTTTTTTTGCATATGCCTTAATCTCTTCACTACTACCTGAAGACAAGGCCGCCGTAAGCAAACTATCCTGAACAACCATGGAACGGCCTGCATCTTTCAGATAGCCTGCGGCATCTTCTTCCATATTGGTTTCAAAAGAGTCTGCGCCGCCCACAATATCATTAACCGCTGTATCATTGGTGACACTATCTTTCTCCATTGATGAGCGCTTATCAGCCATATTGCAACCTAAACTAAGGCTTGCCAGCGCCGTAATGGTAATCGCATTGGTAAGTTTGGAAGTCCTTTTAATCATAATCTGGTATTTTTTATAAATAAACACCAATCCAATAGCTATTGTTGACCCGGATGACTTACAGAAGGAAAAACAGGTACATATTCTGAATTCGCAGGTATTTTACTTTTCGGTGCTGCATAAAAGAGGGCACGGGATTGGAGGAACAGGAGCTAAAGACTTGCCTTTTTTCTGAGTTTCCCAAACCTTAGGGAAGCTCAATGTGCATTTAACAGCAAATCTGTAGATTTATGATATATTCTTATATCAGACGATTATAACTTGTAGCCTATGATATTTTTGTTCCCATTTTTCAAAAAGATAAGGTTATCCGTATTGTCAGCAATGTAATCGGGTTTTTTATCATTCAATACCACTTTTCCCTCGATCTTGCCAGTATCTTTATTTACCCTAACCAGACCATAACCGCTATCGTCGCCATTTTCCACCTGCGTTAATATGATTTTGTAATTCAAGGCATCCTGCGAAGCAGTGAAACGTCTTTTCATATCAGAAAGCGCTGCGCTCCCGAGGTTTGCCCAGCGATCAGAAGCCGCCATGTTACTGTTATAGGAAGTTGTATTCGGGCCTGATAAACCTGCCTGAAAGCCGTGCGAAGCAGAATTTCCGGCCGAAACGGCTATCGCGGTTACATTCATGATTTTGTTGGCTAAACTCGTTCCAGACGCTTTCTGATAGAAGCTGTAAATTAAGTTTCCGTTCCAGTCAAACAAGGCCATGTTCTGAGAAGAACTTACCAATACGCCCTTCTCCCTCAATTCTATAGCATTCGGGGCTTCGTCTCCGCCAAACTTCAGTTCCTTGCTAATTGCTTTATAATCTCCTGTTTCATTATTCATTGTGTACAATTGGTTGTCGGCAAAGAAATAGGTCATGCCGCCTTTTTCCAAACCAATTCCGCCGCTTTTAAAGGTCAGGGATTTTTGCCATACATCTTTTCCACTGGTGGGATCCTGAATATTAAGCTCCCGGTCCGTTCTGTAAATCAATCCTTTGTCGTTTTGCTTAATGTCCATGATGTAACCGGAAACTTTCATATCGGATTTGGCCGCTGTGGAACCGGAGTTCATATCTATTATATTAACATAGTTATTTCCGGATTCTTTTGCAGAGGCAATAGCGAGGCTGTTTCCCTTTAATTTTAAGGCTGTGATTTTGCCCCTCAAGCCAACAGGTTTCCATTTCTGGGTTCCGGTTTTATAGTTCAGGAGCATAAGTTCTGCACGTTTATCGTCGGTTGCAATTAAAAATCCCCTTTCATCATACAGCACATGCGCAACCGGATCAGAAAACTTTACCGTTTGCCACACCGGAGTACCACTGTTAAGGTCGAAAGCCGACATCTGTTCATTCGAGTAATAATACACAACATTCGGCTGGTTATCTAAAATCAGAAATTTCCCATAGGCGGCATCGGCTAATGCAGCAATACCATCCTTCATACTTCCGCCCATTCCAGCCATTTTACTGCCCGAATTCGCTGCACCGGCAGCACTTCCTACAGCACCCAGTCCGGGTACTTTCGCAAGCCCGCCCAGTGACTTCATTAAACCGCCCTTCTTCTCATCTGCCCTGATGCTTTCTTTCTCTTCAACCTCTTCAGCTTGTTCAGTTGCTAAAACGCCTTCATCCGTGTTGGTTTTAAAATCGGCTTTCCAGATGATGTTACCAGAGGAAACGTCGATTTTGTAGAGCCTTTTGTTTGTTGCCAGCAATAAGGCATTGGCGCCGTCCGCTAAAGGCCTGGCCACCATCACTTCGCTGTTGCTATCAAAAATCTTGCTTAGTACCCATTTTTTCGCTCCGCTGGCGGCATCGATAAAAACCAGTGAGGGCTGATTATTTAGATATCCGGAGAATATGATTCCACCCAGAGACGGCACTGTGTATCTTTTGTTAACCATTTTCATTCCCAGGTCGGCTGTGTTGGCAATGATTTTTCCTGATGAAACATCCAGAATGACCTGTTGCATGTTGAACATGCTTCCCGTTACGATGGCAATGAAAGGAGAACCGCTAATGGGGTTATAATTTGTTCTGGAAATATTCTTTAAAAAGTCATGTTTCCAGGCGATTTTTCCTGTAGCAGGCTCCACGCCAAACAGGCCGCCGTTTGTTCCGGCTATCAATTTTCCGGTAGGACTCAGCCTGTACCAGTCAATATTGCCTTCTGATTCTATGCTCCAGGCTTTGCCTACAGCAGCAATAGCGTTGGTGTTGGTTGGGCTAACGTCAGCCGCTGAGTCTGTCGATTCTTTCGTGGCTGATGTGACCGTATTTTCTTGTTGTGCCTTGTCTTTCTTACTCACCAGGCTTTTCAGTTTACCAAATTGAGCAGATGCAGGTGCCGCCAAAGCTAAGCAGCAGGAGGTAATGATGTAAAATTTTTTCATTTTGTTCTATATATTTTTATTGTCTTATTGCATTTTTTGAAGTACACCTCGACCAATTATCAGTGCGAAAGCTCAATTTGCCTTTCAGCTACAGGTCAATCCACGAAGATTAATTAAAAGGCTTTGTATCCTGATTGCATGGAGAAAGGCGTCTATCATTTCATTCCGCAGGCAGGCGATTACCGGTATAAATTTGCCGGCATGTAAAGCAGTCCGGGCATCACGGAATGGCTGGTATTGAGCAGGTATTCTAACGCGAACTTTGCGTGTAGGGTAGTTGAGAATGGTAGCGTTTAATTCCATACTCAAAGTTAAAACACATGAAATTTTGAGCAATACCGTGCTAACGGTATATTTTACAGGAGTTTATGTTCGTAAGCCCATTTCACCAGACCGAGCAGATTATTGGTGCCTGTTTTTCTGAAAATATTTTTCCTATGGGTTTCAACTGTACGAACGGATATAAAAAGCTGATCAGCAATTTGTTTATTACTTTGATCCTTTTCCATTAAAGCAATAATTTCTTTTTCCCTTTGGGTGAGTCGCACAGCAGAAGTTTGTTGTTTCAATTTGATGTGTTTGGAGAGCTCATCGAGCACGGTAGGTTGAAAGTAGGTGCCACCGGAAAATACCTTTTCGATTGCGCCGCGCAATTCATCAATTCCACAATGTTTTAACAGGTAACCATCTATGGCTGCTTTTGTCATCATTTCTTCCACCAACAGCCCGCTTCCGCTCATGCTCAGTGCAATGATTTTAATGGACGGAAATCTTTTCTTCACTTCCACAGCAAGTTCAACGCCACTAATCTGTGGCATCATAACATCGGTCAGCAGGATGTCGATAGGTGTTGCGGTGAGTTCCTCCAACAGTAAAATCCCATCAGTATTCGTCGCATCAACACTAAGCTCAGGGAAATTCACTAGTGCTGCACACAAGCCATCGATAACAATCTGATGATCATCTGCAATGGCGAGACGAATTCTTGTATGCATACTCATAACGGTACGTGAATAGCAACTAAGGTTCCTCCGTTTCCGGAACTTGTATTCCATTCTACAGTTCCTTTGAGGAAATGAACCCGGCTGCAAATGCTATTTAAACCCATTCCCTTATTGAAACTGAGTTCGTCGACGTCGAAACCAGTGCCGTTATCTTCTATCATCAATGAAATTCCGCCGGCATCCTGGTTTATTGAGATATCTACTTCTGAAGCTCGTGCATGTTTAAGGATGTTCTGGAAACATTCCTGGATCACCCGGTACAAGGTAAGTTCCTGCATTTTGTCCAGTTTAACCTGTTGCTCCTCTGCCGATAAAATTACCGATAGGTTTTTTTGAGCACTATTGCTGGTCAGGGCTTTCAGTGCGGGAATTAGTCCTTTCGAAAGAAGTACATCTGGCATCATATGATGACTTATACCCCTGATTTCATTACAGCTATCCTGTACCAGTTGGGTAGTCGTTTCGAGTAAGGACACATGCTTTGAATTCATATCCGGATCGGTAGTAATGGCCTGTAAGTTTAGCCAGGCTGCCGTCATGGTCTGGCCAACACCATCATGAAGTTCGGCAGCAATGCGTCTCCGCTCATTTTCTTCCGAATTTATTAAGGCTGCCGCCGCCTCCTGCTCTTGCTGGTAAGCATGCTCGTTGAATATTTTTTCTTTTTTTAACTGTTTTCTTTTCGCGGCAAGATAAACGGCCAGGGATGCTAAAACTGAAATGGCAACAAGGCCACCGATAATTAAATTCTTTCTTTCCAGTTGTATTTTGCTAAGCCTGATTTCCTGCTCTTTCTGCTCAGTTTCAAATACAGATTTCCATTCTGCTATAGCTGCCTCTTTTTTGTCGCCGGATACACTGTCTTTAAGTGTATAATACTGCTTCTGAATCTGCAATGCATCCTCATAATGTTTGTTTTGCTCATAAAGCTCACTCAGCGTTTTCAACGCATATAGTTCACCCTCCCTGTAGCCGGATTGTTTAGCCAGGCCAATGGAACGCTTAAGAAATGTCTCTGCGGAGTCTGGTTTTTTTTGCATCGTGGCCAATACCCCAAAATTCAGCCAGGTATCTGATTGTTGCTTGATATTGCCTAAGGCGATATCAATGGCAAGTGATTTATTGAAATAAATTTTAGCACTATCAGGCCTGTTGCTATACATAAAACAATTGGCCTTATTGTCCAGGAACATGGACTCATATTCAGGCAGTTTCATTTTATGGGCAAGGGTCAAACCCTCTTTATCTATCATCAGGGCACTGTCGATAAGGTTGCTCTGACCGTAAACATTGGCCATTGCGTGAAGCATCAACAGGTAAAAACTCGTATTTTTTTGATCGCCCAGCAAAGATAATCCTAATTTATAATGCTGTCTGGATTGCGCATTATCTCCTTTAAGCTGGAAGAGCTGGGATAGGTTGGCATGTATACCCGCTTGTGAATGCTTATCGCCAATTTCAGAAAAATAGTTAAGACTTTTTTTATACAGCTGTAGGGCTTCGGGGTATTCTCCAAGATTGAATGCTGCATTTCCAAGGCTATTGTAAACTTTCCCCAAAGCAAATTTATCTGTCGTATCTACAGATTTTAATGCTTCCCTGAAGAGATGTCTTGACAGTTCATACCTCGCTAATTTTGCGTGGTAATAGCCCATTGCAACGAGGTAATCTACATTTGTTTTTAAATCTGCCGCAGACGAATTTTTCTTAATGGAATCTGCAAATAACAGCAGGGAATCCTTCTGTAATTTGCTTAACCGACGGATTTCGTTTAGGTCGGTCCGCACAGCGGGGCTATGGCAGGCGCTGATTAATCCTGTAACGGTAAGCGCAAATAGAACAATCTTTGAAAGCATATCAATATTAAAAGCCAGTAAGCTTAATTTCTAAATTTAATTGAATATAGTCATTGAGCATCAATTATTTACAGTTTTTGAAATTAACTTGTTGTACGCTCAACGGTAAACAAAACTATACGATTGATATTTCCATGCAATACCTTTTGAACGGTATTTTCAGGCGCTTTATCGTTGGTTTGCGCCTTGCACCGACTATTCTTGTTCAGCCTTTTTTTAGATGTGTTGCTTCTTTGAATGATGCTTATACAAAGTTTTCTCATTCATGATCGCATCATCAACAGCAGATGGTACTATGGATGAGTGCCCGTTCAGTCAAAGATGAGCTGGATTTTGGCCGGACTTTGGTCGGGTAGAATTGTCACAACCCCGACGAAACCCCGACGAAACCCCGACTTAAGTCCGGCGAAAGTCCCACAAAAAGGTTTAGCTGTCTAGTCTATCCTATGTCCTATACTGGAATAAGTTCACAATATGTATAGTCCTGATATAGCTTTACATGAGTCTGGAAATACTTGACATCGTCCTGAAATTGCTTTGGCTTTAGTGAAAAATGTTAAGCATCATGTAAATTGTAAAGCAAACTTAATAATTTGTAATTCTTTGTAAGGATTTGTCGGAATTTACGACTAACCAATAAAAAAACTTATGGAAAAAAATCGAAATTCTAAGCGCTGGTTGAAAAATTCTTTGTTTGCGTTAACGCTGGCCGGTTTATCAGTTGTAAATTTTTATGCCAACGCAAACATCCGAACAGCTCCCTTCAAACCTGCGCAGTTAATTGTTACAGGAGATACTGTAAAAATGACAGCTGGTGTTCCATTAAGGGCTGAAGATGTAAGTCCTTTGTTAGCAGGGGAGCAAATTCCGGTTTTGCAGCTGCGCAAATCTTCCAGCGAACCGTTTGACTTAAATAAATCGGTATCGGAAACGCCGACGATTCTCGTTTTTTACCGTGGAGGCTGGTGTCCTTATTGCTCTAAACAGCTTTCGGGTTTACAGGAAATAGAAAAAGATCTAAGAACAATGGGTTATCAGGTTATCGCCATTAGTACCGACAGCCCCGAAAATCTTAATAATACAATGGATAAGCAAAAGCTTTCTTACACCTTGTTATCGGATGCGGATCTAAATGCCGCGAGGCAGTTTGGCATCGCATTTAAAAGCCCTAAAAGCTACGATAAATTTCTTCCGGAAACATCAGGCGGTAAAAATGTCGACAAGTTACTGCCTGTGCCATCCGTCTTTATTTTAAACAAAAAAGGAAAAATTCTTTTCGAATACATTAATCCTGATATTACGCAAAGGTTAAGTGGGCCTTTATTGAAAGCAGCCGCCGCCGCGCTCCGTGAAGAAATTTAGCTTACGTACAAATTAAATGAAAAAATTACTTCTGATACCTGTAATGATTTGGGGTACTATAGTAACTGAGTCTCAAATAGACTCTGCGGCATACGAACCAAACAATTTAACAATAGAAAAGCCACCGGTAAAAATTGAGTCAATTACATTTATTGAAAATACTTATTCAATTGCCTTAAAGAAAGCAAAAGCGGAACATAAATACCTATTTGTTGATGCCTATGCAACCTGGTGCGGTCCCTGTAGGCAACTTAAAAATACGACCTTTAAAGACAGCAAAACGGCTGATTATTTTAATAAAAACTTTGTTAACCTATCTGTGGACATGGAAAAGGGAGAAGGAGTGGGGCTGGCATCAAAATGGGAAGTACAGGAATACCCTACACTTTTAATTCTTGATGATAACGGAAAAGTACTTTTTCGTTCGATAGGTTACCTGGATGCAAGGCAACTGATGGCTTTTGGGAAAAAGGCTTTCAACAGCGTTTTAAAATAATGGTTATTGTATATCATATACAATTATGAAAAAGCCCTGAAGTCATCAGAAATCAAAATTGAACATTAAATTTACGTATGCTAATAACAGATTCTGGAAATAATACCACAGATAACAGTGCAGTTAACCCCCATCATTGGGTGAGCAGGTACGCCGATTACCTGTACACATACGCTGTTTTACGCATAAATGATGACGATTTGTCTAGAGACCTGGTACAGGAAACCTTTTTAGCAGCGCTTGAACAAATGCAGAATTTTAAAGGTATTAGCACAGAAAAGACCTGGCTTACGGCGATTTTAAAAAACAAAATAATGGATGTGTATCGGTCGAGGTCGAAAGGCCTTGTAAAAGGCGTTAAGAGCATAAATCCTGATGGCATTGATACCGGTTTTTTCGATGATGATACCGGCCATTGGAATGATCAGCACCGGCCTGCAAATATGGGTATTGAACAGGCAGACGCTGTGGAAAATAAGGAATTCCAGCAAATCTTAACAGCCTGCATGAATAAGCTGCCTGATCTATGGCGTGCGGTATTCTCTATGAAGCACATAGATGATGAAAGCACTGAAATGATTTGCAGTGAACTGAAACTCAGCTCGTCAAATTTTTGGGTCATCGTTCACAGAAGTAAGATCAATTTGAGATCCTGCCTTCAAAAAAACTGGATTTAAATCAATACAGATGAAAGAATTAAGCGAAGCGGAGTTAAAGAAAATAGACTACAATTGCAGAAAGGCGACTTTTTTAATTGAGAAGCAGCAAATTGCAAATATAACACAGACGGAAAAAATGGAGTTAAAGATACACCTGGCCGGATGTTCCATTTGTGTAACCTTCATGCAGCAAAGTGCGGTGATTAACCAGATGGCCAGGAAACTTTTTGATCCGGATTCCGGGGCATTGAAACTGGCTAAAGGATTTAAAGAACAGCTCCAAAAGCAAATAAATAGTCAACTTTTATAGCATTTATGGAATAATTATCACTCCGGCCCGGCTATACCGGTCGGCACTGCTCCGGCTTTTCTGTAGTTAACCATGAATACACCTGTAGAAGTGAGTTTACGCTCAACGATTTCAAAAGCTGCGGGTATGGCTCCATCATTAAAGAGGCGTTTGCCTTTTCCTAATACTATGGGGTGTATGTTGAGCCATAACTCATCTACCATATCGTGCTCAAAAAGGAGTTGAACAACCTCGCTGCTTCCCCAGATTTTGATATCTGAGCCTTCAGAATCCTTAATTTCTTTTATAGCTTCGATGTTTTTTAAGAAGACTACATTGCTCCATTCGGTCGTTTTTACTGTATTTGTAAGTACATATTTAGTTACTTCGTTAATCCCTGGCCAATGATCAGCGTGGGCAGGCCAATATTTCTCCCAAATATCAAAGGTCTTACGGCCCAGAAGCAAGTCGGCCCGCTCCAATTGTTTTTGCATAATGACTGCTGAGTCCTCATCACCATAAGGTGCAACCCATCCACCGAGTTTGAAATCGTTAGACATGTCCTCCTCCGGACTACCCGGACTTTGTATCACCCCATCTATGCTAATGAATGACAGAACGGTTATCTTTCTCATTTCCCTGATTTTTATCCTTTATTTATAATACAAAGTTCCACCATTTGATTCAAATAATAGAGGTGTACACCTGACATTTTAAAGGGCGAAACACGACAGGATAATAGATTGTCTTGGGGCTTAGATTCTGTGGCCTTTTATACCCGTGTTCGTAACGCTTGATATCGGTATGCGCTGCAAGGCATGTCGAATAATGCAATACCAAATTATCTAAGTAATTTATTTTTCTTTACTTTTAATATGCTATGAGAAAATTATTTCTAACCTATATACTTCTCTTTGCGCTTAGTGCAGGTGCTCAGGAAAATAATATTGACTTATCCGAACTTAAAAAAAATGGTGCAAAGGTAAGTTTAAGCCAAAAAATTATTAGCCTGTCCTGGCCAGCTGGTCGAGATCAAATGGGTAAAATTACTCTGGATCTTGAAAATGGCCATGCATTGCTTAAAAGTATCCATCTGGGAAGAGGAAAGTTATTAAGAGAAATTGCATCGGATCTAGATCCGGCATTCGTACTCACGATAGGAAAACGTTCATTGAGCCCGTTAAGTGGGGGCTGGGATGTGTTTTTCGATCGCGTACCTAAGAAACCTTTTCAATCCTACCCGGTTATCCTTAATAAAAGAAAAGCAAAAGTTAGCTCTAATGGGCAGCAGACGGTAATTTCTATTGAAGGGGCTAAAGCTGATCGTTTCATGGGTTCGGTTGAAATAACCCTGTATAACGGAAGTCCACTTTTTAATATTGCAGCAGTATTATCCACCGATTCAGATTCTACGGCAATACTTTATGATGGGGGCTTAGTCAACAATAATGCTTTATGGAAATCGATGGCCTGGGCGAACGTTCATGATAAGCTTCAGCGGGTATCGACTTCGGCGGCAGATACCAGCAGGAATATTGAAGTAAAATACAGGACCATTATCGGAGAAAATCCTGAGGGAAGTTTAGCTTTATTTCCACCGCCACACCAGTATTTTTATCCTCTTGATGAAGCGTTTAATTTAAAATTCACCTGGTATGGGAAAAATTTCCATAAACTCATTCCAAAATTTGGAATGGGAATCCGGCAAGATCCTTATGGTGATAATAGGTATGTGCCGTGGTTTAATGCACCTCCAAAAACACAACAACGCTTAAATTTTTTCTGTTTATTAGATACGGGTAATGCGGCTTCGGCTTTAGCGGAGGTGAAAAAATTTACGCATAACGATTCATACAAACCAGTAGACGGTTATAAAACATTAGCCACACATTTCCATAACGAATTTATTTCAGAGGTGGTTCTTTCAGGCAAACCCGTACCAGAAAAACCTGAATTTGTTGATGTGTTTAAAAAACATGGAATAGATATCGTGAAGCTCGCAGAGTTTCACGGACCAGGGCATCCGAAAGGACCTGATAACGACCGACTAAGAGAACTCAGTGCGCTGTTTGAGCAAACCAAACGTTTGTCTGATGATAGTTTATTGCTCTTACCTGGTGAGGAAGCAAATAATTTTTATGGGGGACATTGGTTGGCCTTCTTTCCAAAGCCGGTATACTGGGTGATGTCGCGAAAGCCACAAGAATCGTTTTTACGTGAAGACCCGAAGTTGGGTAAAGTATATCATGTCGGAAACAAAGAAGAGATGCTTAAATTACTGGAATTGGAAAAAGGCCTTGCATGGACAGCCCATGCGAGAACAAAGGCTTCAACAGGATATCCGGATGCATATAAACAGGAGGACTTCTTTAAATCAGAAACTTTTCTGGGCGCTGCCTGGAAAGCAATACCAGGGGATCTTTCTATTCCGACCCTCAGCCAGCGTGTTTTAAGATTGATGGATGATATGGCGAATTGGGGCTTGCGGAAGCATGTGATCTCCGAAGCAGATATTTTCACTGTCACCCATCAGAACGAGATGTATGCACATCTTAATGTCAATTATCTGCAGCTAGATCACCTGCCAAAATATGAACAAGGTTGGCAGAGTGTTCTGGATGCGATGCGCAAGGGAAAGTTTTTTGTTTCAACAGGAGAGGTGCTTATACCCGCATTTACTATCGATGGTAAAAAATCCGGAGAAACCCTGACCTTACCCGCCAGTGGAAATGTAAAGTTAAGTATGAGTTTAGACTGGACTTTCCCGATGAACTTTATTGATATCGTATCAGGAGATGGAAAGCAAATTTATCGTAGGCGCATCAATTTAAATAATACCCGTGCGTTTGGCAGAAAAGATTTCAGCTGGCAAATAAACCTTACAGGCCGTGAATGGGTTAGAGTTGAGGCTTGGGATATCGCGGCAAATGGCGCTTTCAGTCAAATGATGTGGCTGGATAAGTAGCGTGATTTCCTTTGCAAGACTAGTTCTAACACATGTTCTCGGACCGTAAGAGCTCTGCCCGTTCTGATACTATAAACCTGAAGGAAGAGCATCATCATTCCTTAAAGATTTTGTAAACCAGACCAGACAGTTTAATGGCCGTTTGCCTTCCCTTTCTTCCCGGACAGAACGCTTCAAAATCATGCGGAGCGTAAAAGTTTAACGGCTTGATGTTAATTCTGCTAATCAAAAGAATATAGATGCCGCCACCATCCTCAACAAAGACGTTCGTAGTTTTTGTTACCGGGCATCCGGAACCTTCTGCCGCATCGTCTTTTATTTCCCAGAGCCTCAGCTTTACCACATCATTCCACAGTTTTTTGATTGTATCCGGGTCAATATTCCTGATAATAAAGTAGCGGTTGAGTGCCACAGGTTCATTTGCATAGTCACTATAGTCTTTAGTTAAAATTGCCCGGCCAATTGCCCTCGGTACTTTGCTGTTGATTTTACGATGTTTCGGACGCTCGTATGCATAGGCATTTATGGTGTCTCCCTTTTTGCTTAAGAAGTGCAATAGCGGACCGTGGTTCCATACGCTGGGGTACTGGATGATGATCGTGGTATCCGCAAGCTTTTGCATGGTATTTGCAATTTTACTATCGTTAAGCTGCGTTTGCGCACTTCCAAATAGGAACATGCTTAATAGTAAGAGAAGGGCTAAACAGGTTTTCATGATTTAAAGATGTGGAAGGTGGGTAGAATCCATAATGTCTCCTTATCTTTTTCCTCTGCTAAACATGCATATCTCTTTATTACATTTGCTCCATTATGTATTTGTTATGGCTTCTTCTATGTTCTATGAATTTTGTCCATCAAATGAATTTAAAGAAAGACAATATGCCCCTTCGCCATAGACTTTATGTAATTTATTTTTTGTAAAACTTTGATGCATAACCACTTTCGTCTAAGAACTTTTTAAAGTCTTTTATGTGAAGGATATCTGATATCGCTTTTTTCCTATCGGTTGCTTTTTCATAATAGGCTTCTGTAATTTTATATCCAACCCAGTAGCCAAGGTCAGGCGGGTATCCATTTTTGGGTTTGTAATTATACATCCAATCATGGCTATCCTCCCGATCGTGCATGATTGCTGTGAACTCCAGCCATAATTTAGCTTCATTCGCATTGCCATAACGATGTGTTTGTTTATTTGGGCCTCCGCCAGAAATGAGCTCCCCTATGAAATCAGCACTGCCTTCATCAATACAAGCAGCGAGCAGATCCAGACTTCTCTTTGGAATACTATCCTGCTGGTAGTGGATAAGTTCATGTGCAACAATATAGGGAACTGACGCTGATTGAATCATTTCGGCTCCTATGATTAAGCCTTTTGGATTGGAGTGCCCTCCGGAATTAAACCGGCCAATCACGAAATATACATTAGGGTAGACTGCCTTAGGATAAAGATACTTTAATGCCATAAATGCCGCCCTGCATTGCTTCTCATTGTCTAACATGCTCAGGCTGTTCAGCCTGGCTTTTTCATAGTCATTTTTCCGTTCCCGAATTGTGTTAAGAAGAGCAGTTGCATTTTCTATTCTGCCTTTCATAAATGCCCGTACACCGGCGGAGCCCTGTTTTAGATAGCTATCTTCAAAAGGGTTGGTCTGTGGTTCTGTACCCATCTTATCAAACGCTTTCCAAAAGTTAGTTACGTCTGTTGTTACAAATGATGCCTTAAGCGGATCGGAAACAGATTGTGCAGAGGAAAAATCGGAAAAGAAGATGATGGCAAAAAGTGTTAATAAAGCATTTTTCATATTAATTGGATAAATCTAATCTAAGACGATATAAATTTAAAGTAGGTTGCAGTATCTACGTTATTTGAAATGCATTAGTCACAAGCGGGACCCTTGAGCCAGACTGAATATAACAATAAAAGGGATTTTTAATCCATGCTACAAATCTTCAATTTTCAAAAGCCGATTTAGCAGATTACAAACAGGTCAGACAAGGAGTGTCCTTACGCTTTACTTGTCAAGAAGCCTTCTCCACAAATTCCCCTTTTTCTGATGCCACCTGATTTCCCCATTCAACGATTGCTTTTAAAACAGGTATAAGTGTTTTTCCGAAGTCCGTCAGGCTGTAGACGACTTTAATTGGTGGCTTTTTGCCGTATACCGTTCTTGCTATCAATCCGTCTTTTTCCAATTGCTTCAACTGCAAACTTAAGGTCATTTCGGTAATATCTGGTGCCTCTTTTCGAAGTTCGCTATACCGTTTTTCGCTATCCTGTAAATGATACATAATCACAGTCTTCCATTTACCGCCGATCAGGTCCATCGCAAGGCTCACTGTACAGGGATAAATCTTTCCTTTTAGTTTGATGTGATCAGCAATACACTCTGTTTTCATTTTTTTATCCGAGCTATCCATTTGGATAGTTATTGCAAATATATTTTACTAACAATAGTTTTGCAACTAAAATTTTTATAGTATAAATAAACGAATAAATTATGGCCCTAATTATTTTGGCACATCCTGATTTTGAAAAGTCATTTGCCAATAAAACCATCATAGAAGAAGTAAAGAAGAGCAGCCTGAATGTGTCCATCAGAGACATTTCGGGCTTATATCCAGATTATAAAATCGACCCAATTGCTGAGCAGCGCGCATTAGAGGAACATGAAACCATAGTTTTTCAATATCCCTTTTATTGGTATAATATGCCGGCGATATTAAAGCAATGGTTCGATGTGGTGTTTGAATACCAGTTTGCATACGGTTCCAGGGGCGACAAATTAAAAGGTAAGAACTTTATACCAAGTTTTACTGTCGGTGCCCCCGAACATGGATATAAAACATTAGCGGAGCATCATTTTCGGATAAATGAATTTTGTAAAAACATGGAACAAACGGCCTATTACACACAAATGAATTATATAGATCCCATTTATTTTCATGGTACCTCTTTAACAGCGGGACATACAGTGGAAGAAGTAACTGCAAAAGCAAAAGACCATGCAAAAAAATTGATAGCCAGTTTGAAGGTATTGGAGTAGAAGGCTTTCAATGTTTTTCTTATAAAACTTAATCGACATCAGTAGCCAACCCGCTGAAGCATTTATACTATAAGGAGAGTTGCGTTATGTTGCACCCAATTGCAAAAAAAAATATAAATGGAGTGCGAAAAAAGCGTCTGCTCATTTTTTAAATGGCAGGCGCTTCATGTTATCAACTTAAATTATTTAAGATTTGATGAATTCTAATATGTCTTTATTAATCGTTTCGGCTTCCGTAGTTGGCATACCATGTGGAAAACCCGGGTATGAAATCAATTTTCCATTTGGTAAAAGTTTTGCTGCTCTTGGTGCCTGGTTAAAAGGAACAATCTGGTCGTCTTCGCCATGTAGTACCAAAACCGGGATCTCCACGCTTTTTAAATCTTCTGTAAAATCAGACTCTGAAAATGCCTTAATGCCTTCATAATGCGCCAAAACTGAGCCCATCATGCCCTGGCGCCACCAGTTGTGTTTAACGCCCTCTTCAACTTTTTTACCATCACGGTTCCATCCGTAAAACGCTATCGGGAAATCGTAAAAATACTGTGCCCTGGTAAAACCTGTACCTTGACGAATTTCATCGAAAATTGCCAATGGAACGCCTTCTGGATTGCTTTCGTTTTGAATCATAATCGGGGTAACTGCGCTAATTAATACCGCTTTAGCAACACGTTCTTTTCCATATTTAGCTACATAACGAATTGCTTCTCCACCACCTGTTGAGTGCCCAATGTGGATGGCATCTTTTAAATCGAGGGCCTCCGTTAGTTCAGCCACATCGGCAACATAAGTATCCATGTCATTACCCGTTGCACTTTGGCCCGAGCGACCATGGCCACGGCGGTCGTGCGCGATTACCCTATACCCTTGTTTTAAGAAAAACATGAGTTGAGTGTCCCAATCATCCGCAGATAATGGCCATCCGTGGTGAAAAACGATTGGTTGACCTGTTCCCCAATCTTTGTAATAAATTTCTGTTCCGTCTTTTACTTTAATTGTACTCATGGTTTGATTGTTTAATTCAAAATAGTTATGATGTAATTTAACTCTCGCCTGCAATTCTGGTGGAATAGAAAAGCGGGCAGCTGCCAACACCATTATAATACAATATAAGTGCCTTTTTATAAAGCAATGATAATTAGGGTTTTATGATTTTTGCTTTCTTTTTCAATTACGTTATATCGTTAATTTACGAAGCTTTCAGTAAAATGGGGTGAGACAACAGTAGTGAGACGCTGTCAATCAACGAACTCAAATTTTATTCCCAGCTTCTTGATTTTAGAATTTAAGGTTGTGGATGGAATCTTAAGCATTTCTGCCGCCCCGCCAGTACCAAATATTTTACCGCTACACTTTTTTAAAATGCTGAGAATATGCTCTCGTTCCATTTCTTCCATGGTTTTAATTTTAAAATGCTCAGTTTCCAGAAAATCGATCGGAGCAGCTTTACCAGGTAGATTTACGGTTGTTATGGTGTTTCCCTCAGTTAATAACATCGTTCTTTCTATCAGGTGTTCCAATTCCCTTATGTTTCCGGGCCATTCGTATTGATGCAGGTTGAATAATGCCTCGCTTGTTATGGAGCTAACGGATAGGGATGATTTTTTCTGGTATTTGTTGATGAAATGTTCTACCAGCAATGGAATATCCTCTTTTCGCTGCCTTAATGCCGGCAACTCTATGGGGAAGACATTTAACCTGTAATACAAATCCAAACGGAAGCGGCCTTCAGCAACTTCTTTTTCGAGGTTTCTATTGGTCGCCGTAATAATGCGAACATTTATTTTCCTGGTGTAATTTCCGCCTAAACGCTCAATTTCTTTTTCCTGCAACACCCTTAATAATTTTACTTGTGCCTCTAATGGCAATTCGCCAATCTCATCCAAAAAAATAGTGCCACCATCTGCTTGTTCAAATTTGCCGATGCGTTTGCCATTTGCACCCGTAAAGCTTCCTTCGGTATGGCCAAAAAGTTCGGAGTCGATAAGGCTCAGCGGCAAGGCTGCGCAATTAACGGTTATCAAAGGCTTGTGTTTACGCAACGACAAGTTGTGAATCGTTTGTGCAATCCTTTCCTTCCCGGTTCCGCTTTCTCCCAAAATGAGCACCGATGTGTCATTTGGAGCAACTGCTTCGATTTTTTTGAAAACACTTTGTAACAAATGGCTGTTGCCAATTATACCATCGAAGCCCTTAAAGATTTCTGCTGCGGGTTTTTGTTTAACAGTTGTTCTATCCGTGCCGTTGATTGCAGTTTTCGGCACTTCAATTACAGCATCTTTTGTGTAGATGACTTTATCAACAACTTGTGTCAGGCTAGTTTTTAATTGAGTGATGATTGCCTGATGTGTATTGGTATATATGGCTGATAATTGATGGAAGAATATGGCCTGAAAAACTTCCTCATCTCTTTTGAATTCGGTAAAAACGGCAGATTCCAGATTGTAGCTATCTGAAAGGGATTGTACCCACAACGAATTCATTCTTAGTTTCCTAAAATCGTAACCGTTAAATATAACTTTTCCATTGTGCTCAATGGCTGCGTTATTCCAGGCTTTAAAATCGCGTTTAGCAGTATTGGTTTCCTTTAATAAATCTTCCTGATTCAGAATGTTGAAACTTCCATTAGCTAAGCGTATAATATTAATGTCCTTTGCGCTTGTTTTCGGATTGGATCTGGTAATCCAGAGAAAGTTAAATGGGATAAGGGTTTGCAAAACGTTGCTTATTTGCTTTAGTTTTTCAAAACCTGATTCGTTTTTTTGAATGATAAGCTCAATTTGTTTCGTGACTGATGTCGCTTCATGTTGAGCATATTTTAAATTTTCCTCATGTCTGTACGCTGCAATATCCAGCATAACCATCAAATCCTGCTCGCGAAAAGGTTTTACAAGAAATCCGTAGGGCAGGGTAGCCTTTGCAGCCTCTAAAACCGTTTGGTTGGTATTCGCGGATATATATATGAATGGGATATTCATTTTAGTAAGCTGCGCTGCCAAATCTATTCCGGTTTCGTTGCCTTGCAGAAAGATATCAAGCAAAACCCACGATGGTTCCTTTGCGGCAATTAATTCTAATGCTTTTACCACCGATGGTGCTATGCCGCAAACCTGGTAGCCCGCTTTTTCGAGCATCAGACTCAAATCGTTAGCAACAATAAATTCATCTTCTACAATCAGGATTTTTTGTTTCATGTTATTCATCAGAGCGTGTTTCAAAACCATTATTAATTGATAGTAGCGTTTGTTAATAGTATGCTACAAGCGTTTTATATTCAATTTTTTAATTTTAGAGTTCAGTGTCGTTGCTGGTATGCCTAATAATTCTGCGGCACCACCGCTGCCGGCAATCTTTCCTTTACATAGGTCTAAAACTTTCATAATGTGTTCTTTTTCATTATCGATAATTGTTTTTATACCATTTTGCGTACTTGGAGCGTCAGATGGATCGATTTCCAGCTGACTTGCGTCTAGTTTGCCTTTTGAGGAAAGCAGTATACTACGCAGAACAACGTGCTCCAGTTCTCTGATGTTGCCTGGCCAATCATAGTGCATTAGCCTGTCAATATAATCCTGAGGAATCTCCGGAATGTTTTTACCCACGGCATTGGCATGTTTTTGTACAAAATAATCAATCAACAAGGGTATGTCAGTTTTTCGTTGTTGAAGTGTTGGCATGTGAACCGGGAAAACATTAAGCCTGTAAAACAAATCGAGCCTGAACCTGCCCCTGGTGATTTCCTTTTCTAAATTAAGATTTGTAGCCGCAATGATTCTAAGGTCGACGGAAATAGGTCTTCTACCGCCAATACGTTCAATTTCTTTTTCCTGTAAAACCCTTAGCAGTTTGGATTGTAAATCGAAAGGCATTTCTCCGATTTCATCAAGAAAAATAGTGCCGCCATCGGCTTCTTCAAATTTTCCGATCCTCGTATTTATGGCTCCTGTAAATGAGCCTTTTTCATGTCCAAATAAAATAGATTCGACCAAATCGGGCGGCAAAGCGGCGCAATTTACCGCTACAATGGGTTTGTTATTTCGGTGAGATAAGCGATGCAGACTCTTCGCAATCTCCTCTTTTCCTGTTCCGCTAGCTCCGGTAATCAACACGGATGTATCGGTTGGCCCCACAATTTTAATTTTATCCAAAACACTAAGCAACGCGGTACTTTTACCAATGATATTTTCGAAAGCCTTTATGGTAGTTGGTTTGCTACCGCCCGTAGCAAGTCCTTTTTCTGTCGCTTTAGCATCTGCTTTCTCCATCTCAATCATGTGAACGAGCTTCTTTTCTAAAGTGCCCGAAAGGAAATTGAGTAATTCCATGTGGGCAGGCTGGTAAATGTTTTCCGTTCTGCTGTAAAATGAAAAACTAATCTGGTCGCCATTTTCAAGGTGATAGGTTTTGACCATATTTGCGTTAAGGCTGTAGGTAACGGCAATAAGATTTTTCATTGGTGCGGCCTTTTTTACGGCTTCAAAGTCGCCGCCAATGTAAATCGAATCGGCTGTGGTTTCGTGTACGAGCTTATTTAGTTCGTTATACTCATTTTTACTTAAACCGGTATAGGTCAAAAACTCATCCACATTAAACATGTCATACTGATCGAAGTGCTTTCTGGTAATTCCAATTTCACTGTAGCGTTTACCATCTTTTGCGATACCGGAGAGGGCAATAAAATCAAAAGGAATGTAGGGCTGAAACGCACTGGCAATGGCAAGGATTTTCTTTTGCCAGGTTAACGACTTTAATGAAATATCGATAATAAAATCCTGCATGAAAAGCTCGCTGCTCAATTTCATATTGTTGCTGTTTTCTTTGCGATACCTTGCAATATCGATACTGAGCAGCACATCACGGTCGCGGTATGGCTTTACTATAAAACCATATGGACAGGTAGATTTTGCTGCTTCCATCACTTTTTCGTTAGAATTAGCTGAAATGTAAATAAAGGGAATCTCCCTTTTCATTAGGTCATGAGCCAAATCAATTCCCGTAAGTTTGCCTTTCAGGTATATATCAAGAAGCACCAGATCCACAGCTTGAGTTTCGAGTATGATGTGGGCGTTTTTAACCGAGTTGGCAATGCCAGCTACCTGATAACCTGCGCGCTGTAAAATCATTTGTAAATCGTGAGCAACAATAAACTCATCTTCAACTATCAAAATTCTTTTAATCATCATTTATTCGTTAAAAAGCTTTACATCCTCCGGTGTATTCTCAAAAGTTAGGCTTACCAGGACACCTCCGTTATTTTCCATTCTAAAAACGCCATCAATCTGTGCACTTAATCCTTTCATTAATGTTAAACCCAGCGTGGGGCTTTGTTCATAATCAAAATCCGGTGTTAAGCCTATGCCGTTATCTTTAATCATCAACTGATAAAGGCTAGGTTCCTTTTCTTTCAAACTGATTTCAATTTTTCCGTACTGGTCATCTGGAAAAGCATACTTGAAAATATTCGTTATGGCTTCATTGATAATTAAACCGAGAGGAACGGCTTTTGAAATATCCAGTTCGAGGTTCAAAATGTCCAGCTCGAAGTTTATTTTTTTATCATCAGTAAGACTTTCTTTAAGATATTCTATCAGTTCTACAACATAAGGTTGGATGTTTATAGTTGATACCGTATCTGTTTGATAGAGTTTTTGATGGATTAAGGCAATGCTTTTTAACCTATGCTGACTTTCTCTTATTGCTTCTATAGCCGCTGCATCTTCGAGGTAATAACTTTGGCTGTTTAACAAGCTCATGGTAAGTTGTAAATTATTTTTAACCCGGTGGTGAACCTCTTTTATCAGACTTTCTTTATCTTCAATCAGCTTGTTTTTTTGTTTAACATTTACTTCCAGCTCGGCATAGGCGAGGTCTATATCTGCTTTTTTCCTTAACAAAGTATCATGAAGCTTCTGTTTTAACCTAAACCTGCCATAGATTAATGCTAGTACGACGGTTAAAAAAGCTAAGCCGGCTATGGTTGCATTTTTAATTAACTGAATACGGTTAAGCTCCTGGCTTTGCAGCTGTGATTTTTTCCGCAAGATTTCATTTTCGTTTTCCTTTTGTGATGCCTGGAACTCAATTTGCAACCTTTCAATGGCGTTTAAATTTTCCTGGCTCAGCATAGAATCCCTCAGTTTATGAAAAGTTTGCAGGCGAACAATTGCTTCTGCCGGCTTATTTGTCGACATATCGATTTTGTATAGAATTTCATTTAACCTAATTTGCCTTGGCAAAGTCATGCTTATCTGATTTTCCCTTGCCATTTCGGCAAACTTCAGGGCCAGCTGGTACTGGTTTTTGGCAAAATAATATTCACTTACTGAAAAGTAAATAGAGGTTTGAAATGTATTGGAGTAAGTTTTTAATTTAGAATCTTCAAGTAATTTATCGAAATATCTTTTGGCTATGTCGTATTTCCCTAGTGCCGTGTAACACTCTCCAAATCCCAGAAACATAAAACACTCATGTCCGCTGGAGGGATCGTTAACTTCAATCCAGGTCTTTTCGAGAATTGACAATGCTTTTTTTGCCTGGCCTAATTTTATCATCTGACTTGCAATTGAATATGCAGTAACAAAGCGGTAAGGGTCTTTTTTGTCCTGCCGGATTAGAGTTTTGCTATACCAGGCAATACTTTCATTTGATTTACCCATTGCTTCATATGCCGATCCAACGCGGTTCAGATAGGTGTCCAGTACTTCTTCACGGTTTGTTTGAGCAGTTTTTACACTTAAAAGCGCATAATTCAACGCTTTGCTGAGTTCTCCCTTTCTTTCATAAACAGCCGAAAGTAAGTCGTATGCCATTGGCAAGTCCGGAAGTTTAAATTTTTTATCCAGTGCGATAACTTCAGCGAGTTCTTTTATAGCTAAATCAAACTGCTCTTCCTCCAGATGGAAATCGGCCATTGATTTTAAAAGGGTAGCTTCCCTATATTTTTCGTCAAAAGTTGTCCCGACTTCCTTGTATAATTCGTATGCCCTGACGGCCCTATGGTAAAAGGTCTTGTTTTTATAATCCGACGTTGTATCGGGTACATTTCTGTAGTAAACAAACCAGCCATTCGCCTCCAAACGTTTGTTGCCTATTGCTTTTGCAATTGCAATGGCCCTTTCGTAAACAATACTTTGTTTATTTCTTAAATGCTGCTCGCCGTAAAATCCGCCATAAACCATCAACGTATTGTATTCGCTTTTTGCTGAATTGATTTGTTTGCTTAACAACAATGCTTGTTTAAGATATCTGGAAGCGTTGGCTAAGTTTTTGCCTTCATTCGTGCCTTGTTTGAGGAAGTGTTTGGCGAGACTGTTAAGGTACTTAACACGATTGGTATCCGGGTTCGATTCTTTAAGAAGTGAAGTTAATCTCTGAACAGAGTCCTTTGTTTCCCTGTTCATTGATGGGTTTTGGCCGTAAATCGAATTGTTTTTAATAAGAATTAAAGCGGAAACACTGATGCAAATCAACATTTTTTTAATGTAAAGATTAGCAGGTGAATTTTTTAGCAATAGGTTAAATCTCATTATGGACGATTACTTATTTAGAATGTGTTCCCTTTTAATTTTTAATTTTTTTATTTTCGAGTTTAGCGTTGTTGCTGGTATATTTAACATTTCGGCGGCGCCGCCAATACCTGATATCTTTCCCTTACAGCGTTTTAATACCGAAAGTATATGATCTCGTTCGTTTTCGTGGATAGTCTTTATTTTTTGCTCGTCACCGATGCTGACGTGCTCATTTCTATCAATTTTTGGAAGGTGGATATCCTTTAGGACAGTGTCCGGGCTAAGTAAAATGCTTCTTTCTATTAAATGTTCCAATTCCCTGATGTTTCCCGGCCATGAATATAACATGAGTTTGTTTAATGCACTTTTTGAAATCCCGATTACCCGGCGACCGGTTTTTTTTGAAATGCGCCCAATAAAATGTGCCGTCAATTGGGCTATGTCTTCTAGTCTTTCTCTGAGTGGGGGCACAGAAATTGGGAATACATTTAAGCGGTAGTATAAGTCGGCCCGAAAGTTTCCCTTTTCTACTTCTTTTAATAAATTTCTATTAGTGGCGGCAATAATTCTGATATTCGTTTTAATTATACCCTTGCCGCCAATACGCTCAATTTCTTTTTCCTGGAGCGCTCTGAGTATCTTTACCTGTAATTCCAGCGATAATTCCCCAATTTCATCTAAAAAAAGTGTGCCGTTGTGGGCGAGCTCAAATTTGCCGATGCGACGTTCTGTTGCGCCGGTAAAACTACCTTTCTCATGACCGAAAAGTTCGCTTTCTGCCAAACTTGAAGGCAGTGCGGCGCAATTAATTTTAACCATCAACTCATTTTGTCTTGGCGAAGCATTGTGAATTGCCCTGGCAATAAGTTCTTTTCCGGTTCCGGTTTCGCCTAAAATGAGCACGGTGCTGTTCGAGCTGGCCACATGTTCAATCAAATGGAAAATTCCCTTTAGCGATTCGCTTTGACCGATAATTTCAGAATGCTTATATTTTTGCTGAATTTCCTCCTGTAAATAGCTTTTCTCGTCTTCCAGCTTTTGTTTGTATTCATTAATTTCATTGAGCTGGCGTTCAATTTTTTCATTCGCCAGGATGTTCGAAATCGCTATTGAAATCTGAAGGGAAATGCCATAGAGTAGATCGAAGTAAATGTTCGATATGCTATTGAGGTTTCTGCTATATAAATAGAAGAAACCAATGCATCCGGAGGCATCGATCATTTTCAAACCGATCATTTCTTTAATGCCTCTATTGTGCCAAAAAGCCAGCCACGCGGGCGCGTCATTCCAGGTAAGAACTTCTTCAACGTTAAAAACGATAGGTTTTTGTGCTGAAATCATGGCTCTGCACATGCCGTCGTCAAGACTATATTTTCTTGACGATTCGGGTGGAATCCCGGCAGTTTTTGGGAAATCTCCTTTTTGATTGTAAACGAAAGCGCTGTGTGTTTCCTTGTCCTCGTTTATTAAACAGATAACAAAATCATCAAAAGAAAATAGTTTTTTGAGTTTTTGGTCGATTACCTTAAAAAGGTCATGCTTATTTCTGATTGAAGCAATGGAATTGCTCAACGATAAGAGTACTGTGTTTTCCTTTTCTTTCTGTTTGAGCTTTTTCGCTAAAACGACATTTTCGTTTGCAAGGGATAAGTGATCATCAGCGCTACTGCCGCTATGCTTATCATTTTCGAATAAATTACCCTTGCTTTTCATTCCGCTAAAGTAGGCTTTATAATTTTAAATACTCATTTTGACGCATAAAAAAAAAGTAGCGAAATTTCGCTATATGTAATTTTTATTAACTGATAATTAGATGATTAAATGAATAAAAATACATTTATTATTTCGCTTATTTTCGTTAATATGCTATTTAATCAGGTGATTATATCCTCCTTGTAAAACCCTTTATCGTTTGTTTTTAAAATTTCAATGTTCAGGCCTATGCTATGTTATCGCAAAAGCTTTCTCTTGCCGAATTCGGGTTCTGGTTTCGTAAATCGACGATATATGGTTAAACAAATTTTACAGAATTTTCGTAAGTAATTGTTTTTGAGTGTATTGTCTGGTGGTATGTTTCTTGGAACAGTGGGGTAAACAAAAATAATTTATTATGAAACCATCACCAGACTTATTATCTCCGGAAAATCATGCATTAGTATTGATCGATTTTGAGGGACAAATGGCTTTTGCAACGAAAAGTATCTCCATTACCGAACTTCGCACCAATGTGGCCATTATTTGTGGCGCATCGAAAATCTTTAATGTACCAACTATTGTAACCACAGTTGCTGAAGAATCTTTTGCTGGCCCTGTTTTTCCTGAAATTGAAGAATTTTATCCTCAGGCTACTTCAGGTTATATCGATAGAACTTCAATGAATACCTGGGAAGATGAGCCTGCTTACAAAGCGATTACAGGTACGGGAAAAAAGAAAATCGTTTTGGCGGGCCTTTGGACAGGCGTGTGTATTGTTGGTCCGGCTTTATCGGCAATATCAGAGGGATATGATGTATTTGTTATTACCGATGCTTGCGGCGATGTAAGCACTGAAGCACATGAAAGAGCAATTCAGAGAATGGTACATGCCGGTGCAAAACCAGTTACATCTGTACAATACATTCTTGAGCTGCAAAGAGACTGGGCCAGAACAGAGACTTATGTGCCGGTAACCGATTTGATGAAAAAATACGGTGCAGGTTATGGAATCGGCATTCAGTACGCACACAAAATGGTTAAACACTAATTCTCACAATTATAAAATGAGAATTAATTATCCCCGTAAGCTGCTTAAAGTAACCATTTGTTTCTGCTTTTTAACAGCAGTGGCATTTGGCCAAAGCATTAAGCTAATGCGCTACGATGAGGATTATAGCAAGCTGAAAGATTCGGGCAGGAACTTTTACAATACACTAAAGTTCCTGCCGCTTTCAGCCAATAAAAAAGTTTACTTAAGCTTAGGTGGCGAAATCAGAGAAGAATTTGGTGGTAAAGTAAACGAGGACTGGATAAAAGACCAGGGTTTTAACAAATCTTTTCTGCAGCGTTATTCGCTTTATGCCGATTTGAATATTGGAGAAGGGCTTCGTTTTTTTGCTCAGCTAAACAGTGCCTTAGAGAACGGCAGCAAATATGGTCCTTCGCCGGTAGATGAAGACCGGCTTGCGGTTCAGAATCTGTTCGCAGAATATAAAATACGTAAAGATTCGTCAAATACTTTATCGGTTAGAGTCGGGCGACAAGAGCTAAATTATGGTTCGGGAAGATTGATCTCAGTAAGAGAAGGAACCACTGTCCGCCAGTATTTTACGGGCGCTAAATTAATGTACGCGACGCCACGGTTCGCTATTGATGTATTTGTATTAGAGGCTGATGAAGTGAATTTTGGCGTTTTTGATAATCGTCCAAGCCATCAGGCTAATTTGTGGGGTGCTTATTCAAACCTCATCATCCCGAAAGGCGGAAATTTCGATTTCTATTATTTAGGTATCAGAAGAGATAATGCAGAATTTGAAGAGGGGACGGAAAAGGAAATAAGGCATACACTGGCAACGAGATATTGGAAAAATGGAGGTGGGTTTATCTATAATTTAGAGGCCGCATATCAGTTCGGGAATTTTGGCGAGGGCGATATCAAGGCCTGGACAATGGCCATTGAGCTGGGTTACACCTTTGAGGAAATGAAGTTTAGGCCATCAATCAATTTACGAAATGACTACATCTCGGGCGATAAAATTGCGGGCGATGGAAAACTGCAAACCTTTAATCCCTTGTACCCAAAGGGTGGTTATTTTGGTTTTAATCCACTTATCGGACCATCAAATTTAATTGATTTACACCCATACGTAACGCTCCAATTAACAGATAAATTAAGTGCCCAGGCCGACGTGGTTTTTAACTGGCGGTATGCCTTAGGTGATGGTATTTATCGCCCGAGTGGAAATTTTAATACAGCCGGTTCGCTTTCCGATCATCGCTTTATCGGTACAACTTATTTGCTTAGTGCAGATTATAAATTCAATAATCAATTCTCATTTAGTTGCGGAGGTCAATATTTCAAGGTTGGCGATTTCATTAAAGACATTGTACCGCAATGGGATAACTCTATATTTTTTAATACCCAGGTATCATTCAAATTTTAAAAATAAGAACATGAAAAATAACATCACGAAACTAACAAAATCAATAAGCCTGATTATAATTTCTGTATGGATTACAGGAGCAGCAGCATTTGCGCAAACCACCACGGCAATTGGAACGGCCAAAGTTTGGGGTACAGTTGATGGAATAGCCATTGAAGGTGTGGTTCAGGGACCATCGGCACAGGTGAGCGATTTACAGATTGCCTGTGTTTTCGAATACACCGAGGGCGACATCTTTAACACACCGCCAGCACTTCCGCCAGCCTTAAATGGCTTGGTGCACTTAGACCAGGATATGAAAGGTTTACTGACTGAAATACGCAAAAGCGGAAAATTTTTGGGCCATGCTCATGAAACATTGCTAATTACGCCTCCCAAAGGCACTATTGGTGGTAAACGCCTGCTTTTAATCGGTCTTGGAGATAGAAATAAATTTACGCCGGAATTAATGACTGGTGTTGGAAGTGTTGCCATGAGAGAGGCTCTCAAACTGGGTGTAAGCAATTTTTCCTTCGCAAGCGATTTGAAAGATGCCGGTATTGACTCGCCAACGGCATTAGTTGCCGGTAATGTAGTTAAAGGAATTTTCGAAGCTTATCGTACCCAGCTTTGGTTGAAAGACAAGCAAATGGTGATTCTAAAACCAATCTCAAAAGTAATTCTTTTAGCTGGTCCGGCTTTTTTTACCACTGCCGGCGAGGGCATTCAAGCTGCTATTTCGGCAATAAAAAATTAATGATTAAAACGGAGAAATATGATAGTCGCAGATATGATTTTGTTCAATGGTAAAATACACACCATTGCTAAACATCAGGGAAAAATTACAGCCGTTGCCATAAAAGAGGGAAAGTTTGTTGCTGTTGGTAACGACGCCGATGTGATGGCATTTTCGGGCTCGAATACAAAGCTTGTAGATTTAAATAAAAAACGTGTGGTTCCAGGAATTAATGACTCACACATCCATTTAATTCGTGGCGGTTTGAATTTTAACCTGGAACTGCGTTGGGATGGTGTGCCGTCACTTGCCGATGCTTTGCGCATGTTAAAAGAGCAGGTCGATATAACGCCATCGCCGCAATGGGTACGCGTGGTAGGCGGTTGGTCGGAGTTTCAGTTTGCCGAAAGACGCATGCCTACCTTAGCGGAAATTAATGCCATTGCGCCGGATACGCCGGTTTTTATTCTTCATCTTTATGACAGGGCTTTTATGAACAGGGCCGCATTAAAGGCTGTTGGTTATACAAGAGATACACCTGCGCCTCCGGGCGGAGTAATTCAAAGGGATGCCAATGGTGAACCTACAGGATTGATTATTGCCAGTCCGAATGCCATGATTTTGTATTCCACACTTGCAAAAGGTCCGAAACTTTCCCACGAACATCAGGTCAATTCTACCCGTCATTTCATGACAGAACTGAACCGTTTTGGCATTACCAGCGTAATCGATGCCGGTGGTGGTTTTCAAAATTTTCCCGATGATTATAAAGTTGTGGATGAATTGAATGCACAGAAACAACTTACTGTTCGCATAGCTTACAATTTGTTTACTCAACGCCCAAAGCAGGAATTCGAAGATTTCGACAACTGGACAAATACCGTAAAATTGTATCAGGGCGATGATATGTATCGCCATAATGGGGCAGGCGAGATGTTGGTTTTTTCAGCAGCCGATTTTGAGGATTTTCTTCAGCCACGACCAGACCTTGCCGATAATATGGAGCCGGAACTGGAGCGTGTTGTGCGTTTGCTAGTCGAAAAAAGATGGCCATTCAGGTTGCATGCCACTTATAATGAAAGCATCGGCCGATTTCTAAATGTTTTTGAAAAAGTAAACCAGGATATTCCTTTCGCAGGTTTACCATGGATATTCGACCATGCTGAAACGATTGACGAGCGAAATATAGAACGCGTAAAAGCTTTAGGCGGGGGTATTGCGATTCAGAGCAGAATGGCCTATCAAGGCGAATACTTTACCGAACGCTACGGGGCGAAATCAGCCTTACAAACACCACCTGTTAAAAAGATGCTCGAAACGGGCGTTCCCGTTGGCGGTGGCTCTGATGCGACAAGGGTAAGTAGTTATAACCCCTGGGTATCGATGTTTTGGCTAACGGCGGGTAAAACCATTGGGGGCTTAAAGATCTACAATGAGGAAACCGTTCTTAGCAGGGAAACTGCCTTGGAACTTTACACCAGAGGCAGCGCCTGGTTTTCCAATGAGCAGCAAAAGAAAGGCGATATTCAGGTCGGAATGCTTGCCGATTTAGCCGTTTTAAATCACGATTATTTCGAAGTTTCCGATGAACAAGTAAAAAGTATCGAATCAGATTTAACTGTAGTCGATGGCAAAATTGTATATGCCAAAGGTGATTTTTCTTCCTTTTCGCCGCCCAAAATCCCGATTCTGCCAGATTGGTCGCCAACCAACAATTATAATGGTTATTACTCTGCATCCACGCACAAAACCAATCAGCAGGGCAAAACAAAAGGGCTAAATGGAGCGGCATCGGTTCTTGCGATGGTACATTCTTGTGTTGGCAGCTGTAATGTTCATAATCATAACCACGATGCGGTGCGGACAAGCAATTTGCCGGTCAATAATTACACTGCTTTTTGGGGTGCATTGGGTTGCTCATGCTTTGCTTTTTAACCTATGGAAAATGTTATAAAATACCTGCTGTCTTCAGATTTAGGATCAGAGGTAAACAATTGGGCAGTTTTAGTTTTTAGGGTGCTGCTTATGCTGGAGCTGTTCAGGGTTCACGGCATGAAAAAGTTTCGTGTTCAAAACGGCGAGAAAGAGCACGTACCAAATCCTTTGGGTTTGCCTGATAAGTTAAATGGTTTGGTAGCAACTTTTTCTGATACGGTAGTGCCATTTCTTGTTGCTTTGGGCGTTGGAACACGGGTTTTTCTTTTACCATCAATAGGGGTAACTGCAATTGGTTATTTCGTAGTACACAGAAAAGATTCAGTTGAAGTGCGCGATGTGCCTTACATGTACACACTGGCAATGCTGTTTTTATGGGTAATTGGCCCGGGAACTTTTTCAGTTGATAATTATTTACTTAATCACATTTTTAATTAATACTAAACAAATCAAAATTATGGAGGCTAAAATTGGAATCAGCGCAGATAACCTTGCCAAGGTTGCGCACTCGTTAAGCAAAATTCTTGCAGATGAATACGTTTTATATACAAAAACCAGGAAAGCACACTGGAATGTTGTTGGTCCGGATTTTTACAATAAACACAAGTTTTTTGAGGAGCAATACACGCAATTAGAAGATATTGTCGACGCCGTGGCAGAGCGTATCCGCAAGCTGGGGCATTATGCACCGGCATCGCTTAAGCAATTTTTAGAACTAACACATCTAACCGAAGATGATCGCGGTAACAACGATGCGCCGACTTATATTAAAACATTGCTTGCCGACCATGAAAGCATTTTAATCCATTTAAGAGAAAACATTGATAACTATGCCGATGCACTAAAAGATGCCGGAACAAGCGATTACATTACAGGTTTAATGGAAACCCATGAAACCATGGCCTGGATGTTAAGGGCACATTTATCTTAAACAAAATGGAAGAAAAACAGAATAATATCTGGTTCGTAACGCTGGTTTTAACCATCATAGCCGGCTATTGCGATACCATAACTTTTGTAGCCGCAGATAAAATTTTCTCGGCACATGTAACCGGAAACTTTATCGTGTTCGCCTACCAGATGATTAAGGGTTCGGAGGGCGACGCATGGATTAAACTGTTAACATTCCCGGTTTTTATGCTGTCGGTAATGGTTGGCGGATGGATATCAGCAAGGTTTTCGAACAGGCATTTTCTGCTTTTGTGTGAGGGCATTATCCTTTTACTGGCCGGTATAATTACTTATTCGCTTGGCTACATTGAAAATGGCGAAATCACCTGGCCAATGTACCTGGTAACCATGATTGTGGTTTTTGCCATGGGTTTACAAAATGCTTTCGGAAAACTTTTTGCAAAAGAAACATTCGGTCCAACCACTATGATGACGGGAAATGTAACGCAGTTTGCACTCGATATCAGGTCCTTCTGTAATTCAGGGTTTAAGAATGCCGATTTCCTTTCAGGCGTAAACAAGGGCTTAGTTACGCTCGGAGGCTTTTTGATAGGCTGTTTACTCGGCGCATGGGTTGGCAGGCTTTTCGGCCTTGGTGGCATTTTATTGCCGGGAGTTGCCATGGTCATCTGCTATTATGTTTCCAAACCTTTATCAACAGAAGTTAAATCTTAGTTGGTGGCGATAAAAAGAGTAAATAAAAACCACAGTTGATGCATTAATGAAACAGCAATGGAAAATCAGGAATATAGTATCAGAAATAACGAAGTCAATTTACAATTTGAAATCGAGGTGGAGGGCGAAATTGCCTATTTAACGTACCGGTTTTACAAAAAGAATATTGCTTTCATGCATACTTTTGTGCCCGAAAAACTGGCTGGAAAAGGCCTTGCATCCGCCCTGGCTAAACACGCGTTTGATTATGCAAAAACACATAAAAAACTGGTCATGGTTTATTGTCCTTTTGTCTCAAATTTTATTAAAACACATACCGAATACTTACCGCAAATAGATAAATCTTATCAGGGCAGGTAAATAATTTATTACTAAAAATACTAAAATTATGAATAACAATATTTTGGGTCTGCATCACATAACCGCGATTGCAGGCAATGCACAACAAAATTTCGATTTTTATACGAAAACCATGGGTTTAAGATTGGTTAAAAAAACGGTGAATTTTGATGATCCAGGAACTTATCATTTGTACTATGGCGATGAAGCTGGCCATGCGGGTACCATCCTTACTTTTTTCCCCTGGGATGGAATCGGCCCGGGTACTGAGGGTGTTGGAATGGCAACTGAAATTGGTTATTCGGTACCTGCCGGAAGCCACGAATTCTGGTTGGAAAGATTTGGCGTTGCAAACGTAAAAACCAAAGAAATTGTAGAGCGTTTCGATGAGCAGGTACTGGCATTTAAAGACCCTGATGGCTTATCGTTAAGCTTAATTGTACCCAAAACTGCCGATAGCAGAGCGCCTTGGGAAACCAGTGAAATCAAAAAAGATACCGCAACCAGAGGTTTTCATAGCACCACCTTAACCTTGCAAAGCATTGATGAAACAGCAAAAGTTTTAACCGATTTATTTGGCTATCGCTTATTGGCGCAAGAGGGAAATCGTTACCGCTTTATTACGGATACGGTTGAAAATGCGGCCATTGTCGATTTACTCGAAGTTCCATCTGGCCACCGTGGTAGAAATGCTGCAGGCACAAACCACCACGTCGCTTTCCGAGTAAAAAATGAAGATATACAAATGGAAATGAGAGAGCAGATTTTGAGTAAAAACCTGCAAATTACCCCGAAAATAGACCGCGATTATTTTTACTCACTTTATTTCCGTGAACCGGGAGGGGTACTTTTCGAAATTGCAACAGAAAATCCAGGCTTTACCGTTGATGAGCCTTTAAATGAATTGGGAATGCATTTAAAATTGCCACACCAACATGAGCATTTACGGGATGATTTGAATAAATTACTTCCAAAATTAAATTAAAGGTTATGGCACAGGTAAAATTAAACACTCAGCAAGGCGAGCCAAGTTCATTCGATATTTATGATGAGGATGGGAAAGTTGGTGAAATGATTTTTGACATCGAAGGAACAAATTTAACGGTTTACCACACGGAGGTAGAGCCCGAAAAAGAGGGTTTGGGTTACGCGAAGCAATTGCTAGATGCAATGGTCAACTACGTTCGCGAAAACAAGTTAATGGTCATTCCAATGTGCCCTTATGTGCATATCCAGTTTAAGCGGCACGAAGATTTGTATAAGGATATCTGGAATAAAATAAACGAAGAATAGGAATGAAAGAAATTATAAAATCGGGTCTGAGCATCAGCGAGGCAAAAAAAGTGCTGATTATGATTCATGGCCGCGGTAGCAATGCACAAGATATTTTATCGCTGGCTACAGAACTAAATGGAGGTTCTTTTGCCCTTGTTGCGCCGCAAGCACCTGGAAACAGCTGGTATCCGCAATCATTTTTAGCGCCGAGAACAGCAAATGAGCCGTCGTTTTCTCACTCGCTAAAGCTAATAAACGATGTGGTTTTATACCTCGAAAGTGAAGGCTTTCAAAAATCACAGATTTACTTTTTAGGTTTTTCGCAAGGTGCCTGCTTGTCTTTAGATTACGTTGCCAGCCACGCAGGTCGTTACGGTGGGGTTGTGGCCTTTACCGGGGGCCTAATTGGTGAGGTGGTAGACCATCGCAACTATCACGGCGATTTTGATGGAACACCAATTTTTATTGGCAGCAGCGACCCCGACATGCACGTGCCGGTAGCAAGGGTAAAAGAAAGTACGGCTTTGCTCGAAAGCATGGGCGCCAGGGTCACCGAAATCATCTACCAAAATATGGGGCATACCATTACCCAACATGAAATTGAGCAGGTTAATAAGTTAATTTTTAACGATTAGCTTGTAGAATATGGAAAAGGAAACCGCCAGGATAGAGGCTTTTAGTGATGGTGTTTTTGCAATTGCGATTACCCTGCTGGTGCTAGAACTTCATATCCCTGAGCTTAAAATGGGGGATACTTCTATTCATTTACTTGAAGCGTTGAAAAAACAATGGCCAGGTTATGTCGCCTTTATTATTTCCTTTTTTAGCATTTTTATTGTTTGGGTTAACCACCACAAAGTATTCAAACAGATTTACAAGCGAAACACAGGGCTCATGTTCGCCAACGGACTTATCTTGTTCCTGGTTTCGCTTGTTTCCTTCCCGAGCGCACTACTAACCAGATTTTACTTAAGCGGTTCGAAGCAGCTTTCGGTTACCATTTATACGGGCATGTTTGTACTGGTTAACCTTGCTTTCAATTTGCTGTGGCAACAGGCTAGCAGCGATAAAAAATTACTGCGTCCGGGAATTAGTGATACAGCAATCCGGGAACTTCGAAACAACTACCTCTATGGTTTCCCAACTTATCTTGCGGCATTTATTACCTCCTTTTTCTATCCGGATGCGGCTTTGCTCATCTGCATCTTATTATGGATTTTCTGGGCAATATCTTCAAAGAAAATTAACTTTAGCGAATCACCTGTTGATTGATTGGTGATCCTAATGAAACATATAGCTATCCGAAAAAATTACGAATAAACGGCCTTTAAACCACAAAAATAAACAGGTTCCTTTGTTCTGTTCCATCCCCGAAACAGAACTTTAAGTAAGAAAGCATGTAGTTAACCACCCTATAGTAACAGCAGGGTTTCCTAAGCCTTCATAGGATGCTGTCGTTGAAATCTCCTTTGATCCTTCGAGGATTTTACCACCTTTTTTAATTCGGAAAATTATTTAACAAAAATTCATCTGGATGAAGCTCTGCACAGAAAAAACCCTCCGGTTTTCACAGGAGGGTTTGCAGGCCCAGCGGGGTTTGAACGCCGTTACCGCACTACTGGAAAATTACCCCCGTCGATATGGTAATTTGTGCCTGTGATATAAGAGGCATTCGGAGAAACGAGGAAGTACACCAGTTCTGCAGTCTCCTCCGGGCCGGCCATTCTGCCCAGCGGTACACCGCCCACACGGTTGAAAAGATTCTGCGTCATTTCATCCACTGAAATTCCTGCATTCTTTGCCAGATCATTAAGAAAGCTGGACATGGCTTCGGTTTTGTTGAGGCCGGGCGATACCGTTACAACCCGCACGCCCTGTGGCGCCACCTCGTCTGAAAGGGTTTTGCTGTAAGCATTCAGGGCCGCCTTGGCCGAACTGTACGCCATGGTAGATTCCCATATTGGGAATTGGCCGCTGGTAGAGGAGATGTGAATGATAACACCATTTTTGCGGGCCAGCATCTGGGGAAGCAATGCTTTGTCCAGTCTGACAGAAGAAAATAGGTTTACTTGAAATGCCTGGTCCCAATGTTCATCACTTAGTGTACTGAAGCCACCTCCCGGAAAAGTGTTTGCACCCATGTTGTTGATCAGGATGTCTACGCCGCCAAATTGTGCCGTAATTTCTTCTGCTACCCGGGTTACATCCTCCGGCCGGGACAGGTCTGCTGAAATGAAGTGATAAGGCAAATCTGCCTCATCCGGCTGATTACGTGCCGTAATGATCACGGTAGCACCTGCCGCTGCTAATCTGGCTGCAATCGCTTTGCCTATCCCTTTTGTACCACCAGTTACAAGCGCGGTTTTGCTGGCGAGATTTTGATCCATTTTTTCTTGATTATCCATATTCCTGAAATTAGTTTACTTTTGTTTCGCAAAGAAACTAAAGCCTGACCAATCATTCTGGAATCTGCCTGATATTAGTGGTTACCCCCGATGAAACTAAAGGCAAATAGTGGTAACATAAAGGTAACCAATGAGAAAAGCACTTCAAAACCCCGACAACTGCGCCGTGGTACGCACGATGGGATACATCGGCGGGAAATGGAAACCCATCGTATTGATCAGGATATTTACTGTTGGAAAAATCCGTTTTGGTAAACTGGCGGTACAAATGCCCGATATTTCCCGGAAGATACTGACACAGCAGCTCAAAGAACTGGAAGAAGACCGCCTGATCATACGGCACAGCTATATGGAAAAGCCACCGCGGGTAGAGTATGAACTGAGCGAATTGGGCAAAACGTTGATTCCGGTGCTAAAAGCGATGAATGACTGGGGAGAGCGGATGGAAAATCCGGATGCATGTCCAACATGGAATCCGGTTATATGATTCAACAGTGCTATGCTGGTGCGAGTTTTTAACTCGTACCAATATAAAGCCATATTTCTGATACTGTTCGTAGCATCTCGCTACGAATTTTGTTTGTCCTGGGCCGAACCGGCTTTGATAATGCATTCCGAATCCCGATAGCTATCGGGATGTAGGCCGGGTTGGAGTAGAACGGGAACACAGTGCTAAAGCTTAGCTAAGTGGAAAAGCACCAGTAGAAGGGCAGGAATAGTTGATGAACCACCCCAACCCCTCCTTGAAATAAGGAGGGGAGTTTTCCCTGTGCTAGTGCGAGTTTTTAACTCGTAACACTACATGAAAAAGCCATAGTTCTAAAATTTATAATTTCTTTTCAGGAAAAAATTGCCTGGAAGTTGAATTATAATTATTGCACCATAAAACTTACCGTTTTGACGGATTGTTGATTAGCAGAGAGTAGAATAATTTTATTGTTCGTATTAAATGAAAAAGCAGGCAGCATTGTGTATGAACTAAGTTCAACATCGAGTGGTTTTGCAAAGTTTATGGGATTTTCCATCAAGCCATCATTGGTAATAGATATAGCAACAGGTACTTTCAGGTTAGTTCGGGATGGATCATTAACGTATTTGCCGTACTGATCGTTATAAATTACGGTGAGTTTGTTATTTATGATTCCTGAAGCAAAGGTTAAATCATAGCCTGTGTTTTTGCCATTCCAGTTTCTGTTAAGTTCCATTTCAAATTTTTTGTTACCATCAGGGCTGTAGCCCGTAACAACAATATTTTGGTATTTAAGGCTGGTATTTCGCTCTGTAGTATATTGAGCCAACTGCGTTGATGTTGCGCGATCCATCTCTGACTTATATTGTTCTCCCAGCAAATAAAAGGTATCTCCGTTAAACTGTAAGTCTTTCGCCACAAGATTGGTAATCTTTTTTTCAGATTTAAAAGTTTTTACTTCATTGGGTACAGCTGAATTAAATGTCCAGGTTCCTGCAATTGCGGGGTCTCCGACCGAAAATGTACTCTTTGTTTGCGTATAGCCTGCTATAATCAACTCACCTTTAGGATTTAGCTTACTGGTATAGCTCATATTTTTTATAGTTGGATCTGAAATCATTACAGGTATAATGCTTGGCCCGGTTTTTTCTGAAAACTGAAGCAGAACCGGATACCGATAGGTTTTATCATTTTCAATTTTGGTAAGGTAAAAATCAGCGTTATTGGAAATGAAAAATTCATCAATGTAAAGTTCTTTTGTAAAGCCCTGAAAGCTGAACTTTCCCTTTGACGTTTCTTTGAGGTTTTCATCAAACAGAAAGTATTCTATCTCGTCTGCTACGTCTTTTTGATGTGGGCTAATCGCCAATACAGCGAGTTTTTTGTTATCTGGGCTAATTGCAATTCTAAATCTGCCTGCATTTAAGATTTTTGTATAACGAATAGTTGCAATTAACTGGCCTGTGGAAGAAAGATTTCCAGCCCCATCAATTGTTCTTGCTGTGAGGCTGTTAATGCCTTCATTTTTATTCTGGTTATCCGTGAATGCAATCGGACCATTACCAATCGCGACAACCTTTGTTAGTCCGGACATGTTGCCCATAACGCCCGGATTGACCATGATTTCCTTTGGACTGCCCAACAACCCGTTTTTATCAACACTGATGAGTGTCGTTATTTTATTGAATTTTTCCGTTCTTTGGAAAACGAAATAATCGCTTTTTGCTGTTTTATATGTTAACAATTCAGCATCTTTACTGGCAGTGAATGTTGAACTGTTGCTCCCCTGGATAGCTTTAATCTGAGCAATGGAAGACATGCTGAAAAGAAATAGAAATAATAAGATGTAGTTTTTCATTTGAACGTTCTTTAATTTAGTGATTGTCTTTTTTTAAGTTCGGCGAACCTGATATCATAGTCCAGCTTTATTCTTCTATCCTCATTAGCCATACTCATGACATTTATTTTCTCCAGGTTTATCTGGCCCTCCCGGACATTGCCGGTTGCATAATAAGCTTCCAGTAGATTGAAATAGATGCCCATTGCGATTTCTTTATTAATCCGGCTTTTTTTGTTATTGAAATCAGCCTCTTTTAACGCAGAAATCCAAAGTGCGCAGGCTTTATTTAATTTCACACCAGCGCTGAGCTCGTCCTGCTGCAGCAGGAGTAATCCAGACGATGCTTCATTGAATGCAGTAGTGAGGTCTTTATAATTATCGTCTGCATTTTTTATGTAGTACAAATTAACCGTCCTTTTCACACTGGAATAACCATACCGGTCATTAAGCAGGTTACTTAAAAACTTAAAATTTTCCTGGAGTATCTTTTCTTCGTTTGTTTTAATGAGTAGCTCAGAATTTACTGTTGTGTACCGGTCAGAGCTTGGAGATTTATAAATTTTATAACTATTAAGCTCAGGCGGGGTAAGGCTCAAAATTTCTTTTCCTGCCGGATCATAAACTTTAACAGCCATAGGATGACGGTACGAAAATTCATTGTGGTAAGAAATTATTTTTTTTGTGCTTGAACTTCCGTTTGCAAATACTAAACGGCTATCTTCCTCACTGACGTTTCGGGGAACGGTATTGTCGAAACCATATAGCAGGATTAAAATTTTTATTGCATTTTCTTTTTCCTTCTGAAAACCATCTAGTTGGATATAAGTATCTGCCAGTGTCTGATAATCATAGGAAGATTGCAGTCTTGGAGGGTCAATATTTTCAAGATAAGGCTTCGCTATGATTTCAGGTTGAGGCTTACCACTTTCTAAAAGAGATTTTTCAAGAATTTTAGTCCCGAGCTTTTTTTTATTGTATTCGGTAATTGCCTTAGCGTACCTTTCATTAGCATCTTTCTGTAAACCTGAATAGGCAGCCATTTCTTTGTCGAATTTAGATTGAGCCATTTTTTTTTGCGTATGGTAATCATCAAGCAACTGTTTGTTCTTCGTTTCGTACGCGGCTTCGATATTGACCTGGTAATTCCTCGCGCCTTTCAGAGACGATGAAGGCAGACGGTTATAACTATAGATGATGCTTTCAGTTTTCAGTTTTTGCGCATAAATAGCGTTGCAAAAAAATGTGAAGCATAGCCAGGATATTGCCTTAATTATTGCTTTCATGTAGATTGTAAGTAAGTATTGATTGTTACTGTTTTTTCAATTCCACATGGGTATTATATTCATTAATAATACTTTCCATATTTAGAATACCATAACCTTTTTCTTTGCCGTCTACTTTTTTGGCAAGTTCAGCGTCGTCGTTAATTAATTTTAGGATGCTTTTTCTAAATGATAAAGCAAGAGAAGATGGGTTTACGGGTTCCTCATCACCCTTTGCCCAAAGCATTTGCGCATTGGGGCTATAATAAATATAGGTTGAGATTGCACCTGGTTTGGAGAGATATACAAAATGTTGTTCCGCTTTACCAAATTTCAGCGTGCCGCTATAGCTCATGCTTTTATACTGTTGATTTTCTACAGAAAATCCTTTTAACTCGGTCGGCTTATAGCGTTTGCGCGTCCGTTCATCACGATAGTCCGAATAATAAATGCACTCTTTCTGATTGTCTATGTTATTACCATTCAAAATATAACCGTTGAGCAATTTTCCATCAAGAGTTGTTATGGTTCCGGGATAAATTTTAAAAGATAATTCCGGCCTGGTGTAATCCTGTGCATGCAGAGTAAGGGACAGGCTCACCATCAGCAGGAGCCCTGTAATTATTTTTTTTATCATGTAGCATTAATTTAAATTGTTTAAAAATACGAAAAAAATCATATATATGGAATCTATTGGACTACATAACACGTGACGGAAAGCCATATCCTTTGAAATTCGATGGCTAATAGTTGTCTCTACGATGGTGTTTTCGAGCTGGCTATGTTGACAGAAACAGTGGATTGAAGGGATACAGCAACCATATTCCCATTGAAAGTTATTCATTTATCAGTTTTTGTTTCACCAACCGAAAAACCGGCCTATAATTTAATTTATATGAAGAAATTAAGAAGATGAAATTTAGGCTGGTTGGTGAGCCACCAACAAGGTAATTAAATTTTTATTTAGTTTATGGTGCCTCTGTTCGTGTCCTCACGAAACGAAACTATACTAATGGTTCGTGAGGACACGCACCATGGCGAGGCAGAAGGCTTTCCCAGCCCATCCTTTCTAGCGCAGTCGAGAAAGCTTTTTACGGAGCAATTATGTCAATAACTGGACAAATATAAGATCGTAGCGGGACGCTACGACCAGTATAAGAGTTATTTTCCTTATAATTTATTAAGGCAGCAACTTTACCGGGTCCAGGTTGTATTCCAGTTTCCAGCGATCCACGACCGGCTGTTCCAGAGCGATCTGGCGGTATTCATCCGGGCTCATGATCGGTACGCCGTAGATAATGGGATAATTTCGCTTACAGCTGCCGCAGCTCAGGATACCTTCAATCACATTCTGGTCAATATCCTGTGTGAGTATTTGTAATTGCAGGTCCTGCTTATCGAAGGGGCAGCACAATTTGGCTATGGTATTTAGTTTCATAAATTGTTAACTTAATGCGTTTTGATATAATTTTACTTTGGTGAAAGGATCAGCTGCGCTCATAATACCGGAGATCACGGCCACCCCGTCAAAGGGTGTCAGTTGCCGTAGCGACAGCATATTTTCAGGCGTAATCCCGCCTGAAACGAATAAAGGCATATTGGTCAGCTCAACGGCGGTTTTAACGAGCGATGGCATTACAATCGTGCAGCTTCCCGCGGAGGCGGAGGGGAACATGGCGCAGAACGAGATGTAGTCCAATCCATTTTTATCAGCCCATCGTACCACTTCCAGGTCTCCTGAACAGGTTATCCCAGCAATAAAGGATCTCGCTACTTTTTGTTTTATATCATCGTAATCCGGGGGCAGGGCATCAAAATGTACCCCATCCAGTTCGGGCGTGCTGATCAGCAATTCCCAGTCGTTATCGATGAGCAGTGGTACCCGGTAAAAACGGCATATTTTGGAGACGGCGGCAACGCAGGCCTGCTTATCTGATCCGGGTAACCAGTGGTTCCATAGCTGTACAGCGTTGATGCCCGCTTTTAAAGCAGCTTCCAGTCTGGCAAGCATCAGCGAACTTTCCATAGCCGGATCGATCACCAGGTAAACGCCTCCGGTTATTTTTAGCTTGTCCGTCATTTCCAGCCTTTTTTTAAGGCCCCAAAAAAAGCAGCCCAATAAGGGTCCTTTTCATAATAGGGCATGGGTTCATCCCGGCCTTCCGCAACCAATCGTGCGCCTTTGATACTTTCTGTAAACTCGCCGATTACGGTGGCTTTGATCTGCTTATCGGCAAGCGCCGACAATACCTGTTTTTCGCCTTCGGGCCGCACCGCCATCACCATTGAGCCTGCACCAATACAGTAACGTTCGTCGATACCGAACAGGCCGGTTACCTCTTGTTGAGCCTTACCCGAAGGTAAAGCCTCGTTAACGACTCGTACGCCAAGGTCCGATGCCCTGCTCATTTCATAAACCGCGCCCAGCACACCGCCTTCGGTAACATCGTGCATGGCCCTAACCATGCCTGTTGAGGCTGCTGCCAGGGCGTCTGGTAAGGAGGAGGTTTGGTGAAACATTGCGCAGCACTGGTCGTAAACTTCTTTACCCAATTTGCTTTGTACCGTTTCCGGGAAGCTCATGGCTAAAATGGCTGCCGAAGATAGGGCGCATTCCTTAGTTACGATGATCAGGTCACCGGCTTTAGCATTACTGCTCACAAGGATATCGTTCAGCGGCGCGGTCAGCAGCATGGTGCCGCCTCCGGCAATCGTGGAGTGCTGACCTTCAATGCTGCCGGTATGTCCGCCAGTTATGGCCACACCGATTGCCTTACAATAACGATGAACATACTCCCAGTAAATGGTAAATTCCTCATTGCTTAACCATGGCGGCAGGTTGAGCACCATTTGCGTGTACATCGGGGAATGCCCGGTGGTGGCCATATCGTTGGACATCAGGTGCACCGACAACCAGGCCGACTCCATAAGTCCTAAGGATGGAATAAGGGAAAGCGGATCACTCGTCATCGCCAGGCCGGTACCGTTGCCAATATCAATTACCGATACATCTACGCCGAAGCCTGGTCCGTGCAGGATATTGGAGCGGGCGAAGCCCAGCCGTGGTAAAATCAGTTCATCAAAACCGCCGCCCGATATTTTTCCGGAAAATTGAGACATGCGCTCTTAATCGTTAAATTTTACATACAAACCGAAAAAATCGCCTACCGGCACGCTCCACTGCTGCACGGGGAACCATTCAGGCAATCCGGTACAAGTCCATTCCAGGCTGTAACTGCGGCCCTGCAAGGCTTCATGTATCTTTTCGGTTAATAATTTTGGCGTATAAAAGGTCGCCGTTACATAGAATGGGTTCTTACCAAATAATTGCTGTACCCTGCGGCGCAGTACCTTAGGTGAATTCCGGTTCATCATGCCGAAGGCGATACCATGCCGGCCCACGCGGGCGGCTTCCCGTATCACTTTAACCGGATCACGGTAATATTCGAAGGTGGTGATAAAAGCCAAGGCATCAAAGGTATGGTCCTTAAAGGGCATGTAATGCGAATCGGCATTTACCAGGTCGCCTTTAAATAAATGCACCGCCTGCCCCAGCATAAAAGGGGAGAGGTCGCCACCTGTCGCTTCGATGCCAATCTCCTGCCACCAGCGGGTAAAACGCGTAGTGCCACAGCCAAATTCCAGTAACTCCTTCACCCGTGGGTCTTTACCCAGCAGCTGTGCCATTACCTTCTTCTGCCATACTTCCGCACGCTTATAGCGCCCTTCGTACCATTGTTCGTAAGTGTCGGTGTGTTCGCGGTTAAAAAACCACTCTTTTCGTCCCTGCCAGTTAGTGAGCTTTTTGGTCATCAAACCAAAATCGCCCTGTTGCTTCAATTCCATTTTCAAAAGGTATTTAAATGTAAAAAGCCTTGCTTCCATTTGCTACGGGGAACGTAGCAGAAACAAGGCTTTCTTATTGAACGGCAACAATGCTGCTGATAAACAATCCTGGCCATGCATCCCTACGCCGGTATTATCCGTATCAGGTTTATCGGGTATCATCTCAGCCTCGCTTTTCAGCAAAAGCACCCCGTGCAAGTAGGCGCAAGGTAAGTGATATTTAAAACATTTGCAAATCAACAAGATGGTTGCATGACCTCAAAAATGCCCTCCATATTCCTTCCTGGTTAAAGCGAAACGGTTTTACGAGAAACAAAAAAAAAGTTTCTGTAGAAAATGTTTCTCCTGGAATAATTTGAATAAAAATTTAACGCATGAAAGATTGAGGGAGAAGCAGGATTGAGATTTGCAGGCCCCGCCATCTAGCGCAAGCGTCCCGCTTGTGCTTAAGTTTTATTATTTTTTTTAGGTTTATATTTTTACTTGCATAAGCTTTGCAATTTCTATATACATTACAAGCTTGTTTAGCATAGAATTTCATGATCCATGTTTATTTCATTGAAAATTTGAATATATTAGTCACAAGCGGGACGCTTGCGCCAGACTGGGGAGGTGTTGATAATGAAATGATTAATATTATTATTAATTGAAATAAGCTCTTCACTAGCGCAAATCATTAGTGGGCATGGGAATGTGAACTGGCTGACTTGTGCCTTCATAATACTTAGCTGGCAAATCTTATTAAGATATACTTAGCATTTTTACCATAATTCGGTTGAAGCAGGACTATTAGCAATCCATCAGATTAATGTATAGTATCGCTATAGATTATGAAGAAGGTAAAGGATTGATAGATATTGATCTGTTAATTTAACGAAAGCACAAGTCGGTTGTTTGCTTAGGCCGAGACTCTAGACTTGCGCTAGATGGGATTACAGATTTAACTTAAGTTAAAGGATATTTACTTAGAAATAAGAAAGGCGAAATACAAAGAGTAATAAGATTCAAATTATGATAAGACATATGCTTCCCTCTAGTATCAATTAATATGCTTTTTTTATTAAGCAATGGTTCTCACCTTTTTAATTTATGATATACCCCCTAAAGGTAAAAATGCAAATTGTTAAACTTTAGAATGGAGATTCAATTTCTGAGTCTTCAATTTTAATCTTAAACTTTCTAATAAATCCTAAGATTGGATCATCTTTATCAATTGAATCAATATCGCCACCAACTTCCTTTGTAAAAAACTCAGATAAATCATTCTCATTAATTTTTTCCCCAAGTAATAATCCAAGAGTAAATGATAATTTAATGTCAAATTCATTTCTAGGACTGGTTCTTGCTGCTCCAATTCTTGCTTCCAGCTCAATAATATTTTGTGAAGAAGAAATTTTTGAATTTTCATTAAGTAATTCACATAACGCCCAACATTCGTTTCTATATAAATGGTATTCTTTTTCAATAGACCATTTGAATAAAATTGCATCAACAAATGCTTGAGTTAGATTTTTAGGCAAAATTTTTGATTTAGCCGACCAGATAATTGCCCAACACAATGAGAAAGACAAATGTCGATTTGTTGAGAATTTTAAAAGGTCAAGTACCAGCTCAAACAGCTCTTTAGGGGGAGAAAGATCTTTAGATCTTTGGTTAGACGGAAGTGATATTTCAAATGCATAAACCATCAATGCGAGAGAACCGCAACATTGTTGATCATATTGCTCATTTTTAAGTAATGATAAAATTTGCGGATAAATTCTTGTGTTTTCCCCTGCAAATAAGTCAAACAAGTAAATACCCCCAAGAGTAGAGCCTAATTCAGAAATATACCTTTCATCAGTTTCAGAGAAAAAACACTCAAAAATTTTTCTTCTAAAAGCTGGTCCAAATTTGTTCTTAAGTAAGATCTCATTTACTCCGTTATCTAATATATTATATGTATTCTTAGAAAACCATTCTAAGCCTTTGTTAAGTAGATCAGGGGTTATTTGAACTTCATTAGCTAAACATAATGACAGTAGGGTTGGTGCCAACTTTTCTGTCTTTCTTTCGTGTAGTTCTGCATTCTCAGCAATATCTTTTGATTCATCAATAAGGAAATTTATTAATTCTTTAGCATTTCTCTCAAGTAATACAGCAGCCAGAGGTATAACCTCTTTCCAATTTTCATTGTTTACATGAGCTTTTAAAATATCAACGACTTCTAGATTGATTTCTTCCATAGGAAGATATTTTTTTACAACTGCTTTAGCTGTTAAATATTCTTGAAAGCTCAAATGTAAAAACTCGTAAACTGCAATTAATCCCGTACCTACCTTTTTATGCCCAGAAAGAATTAGTAAGCTACTTCTTGATTCTACTCTTTTGATAAATTCTGCAGGACTAATATTTGTGTATCCTAAAATTTCTGGTAGTTGTTTTCTTGCATCAATTAAACACTTGCTAAGTTCGTCGCCTGTTATCGTTTGCTTTCCATTTTTTGTCATCCAATAAGCTACAAAACAAAGTTGGGGTTCAGCTTCCTCTATATCTAAAATTTCATGCCCCTCTACATTCCATGTAACAAGAAGCAATTTTATCATTTCTTGATATAAGATACTTCTCTTGGTTGGTAAATATCCAGCCCATCTTTTAACAAACATTAGAGTGGTTAGCAATAACGGATTTTCAGCTAAAGCTTTGATACGATTATCTTTCAAAATAAGTTCACTTAATTTATTTGCCTCAATTTTTGTGTTCTCAGAATCATCTAAAATCGCTGTATGCCATTTTAGACATAATTCTTGAATCTCAAAACTATTAAGGTTTGATACAGCATACTTTTGACAATAAGAAGCTAAAGAACCAGCCACTACCCTGAAACCTGCTTCCCTTGACGTTACTATAATATTTATATTGGGATATGTGGCAATAAAAGTTCTAAGTTGGTTTATAAAAATAATTCTATTTTGATCCTCGGCTATCTCATCCAAGCCATCAATCAGTAGTAGTGCAGTACCATTTTGCAATGAGTTGGACACTAAGCGCTTAAATCCTTCAGTGCATGATTGAATTTCAGCTCTGGCCGGAATAGCATGAATTATATCTGTTATACTCCAACTGACCTTTTCTCCTAATTCCCTACATCTTAAAAAAATAGGAAACCAATTTATTTCTGGTAACCCATCATTAATTTTTTGTCTTCTTTCAGGAAATGCATATGAAATTGCTATCCTCTTAATAAGAGTTGACTTGCCGCCGCCTGGTTTCGCCAACAAAGCAAGACGGGTGTTCTTTGACAACAATGTACCTATACTCTCACGTATATTTCTACGTCTTTTCAAACCTTCTTTTTCGCCTTCCATTTGAGAAGACGTAAAGTGTAATGGGATAAAGATATTTTCAAGCTTTACTCTAACAGAACCAGCTTCTTTATCCGTAGGGAGCCCCTCAAAATGTATATCTCCCAATTCATGATCGAGATATTTGAAGTATTTTTCAGAAGTTTCCCTAAGATTATCAGTTACATGGTTTTCAGCATTTATTAGCTCCAAATCTGAAAAAAGTTTATTTGATTCTAGATCTTTTAAAATAATCTCTTCCGCTAATTCTTTCAATAAGGGCTTTCCTTCTGCATGAACAAATGCAACATGAGTAATATTCTGTGAGGTATAAGAAGAAAAGTATATTGCCCAAATCCATCCTTTATCATATGCTAATAAGTCCATTTGGTCAAAAAGCACCAAATTTTTAACATACTTAGATACAGCTAAAATTGCTTTTTCATAGGTAACAAGAACTTTTCCTTTTATCAATTCATCAACAAGTTTTTCTGGCTTTATTAAAATTACTCTAGAATTATTGAACTCGGTTTCCTGCTCAATAGCGGTCTCCTTAAAACCAGAAACTGATATAAAATAACCAACAAGACCTGCATCAGGATTGGCTGACTTCCCAAGTTTTCTTTTTTCTGCATCAATAACCCCTACAAATTTATTAATATCAGCTCCTCCAATGGTCGCGGCATGGGCTTTACATTCAGCAATTGCGACCTTATTTTCAGTACGATGCCAAGAATTTAGATCTATTTCTCTACCAGATTTATGAATATTTATTCTTGGCTCATCGTACCCAAGGGTGTGGAAAAGATCTTTCATTAATCTTCCAAACAGATCACCCTTCTTATTGGAATCATTTTCTAGTATTTCTACATTTCTTAATCTCATGAATAGCGTTATTTAAATTACAATGATAATTATTAAAATTGTAAACATGTAACACCATTTTATGCTTAATTTTTTAATTCATATTATATTTCTAAAAACCTCTTCAAAATTATCTAAATCTAATTGAAGGTAACTACATAAAAATCGTAGTTTCAGAATTCTATGACTAGACAGAAACTCATAATTCTTTTGACCTTAACTTATTTGAAGATAATAGGTTAGTTTGGAATGAGGCATTGCAAATGCTATAATATTTAGAATATCGATAGCCTCACTGGCGCAAGTCTTAGTGGGCGGGGAGTGTGGGCTGGCTGACTTGTGCCTTCATAATACTAAGATAGCAAAACTCTTATTAAGATGTACTTAGCATTTTTACCATAACCCGGTTGAAACAGGATTGGTAGCATTGCGTCAGATTATTTGTACAGTAGCGCTATAGCTTGTGAAGGAGGTAAAGGATGGATAGATATTGATCTGTTGATTTAACGAAAGCACAAGTCGGTCTTTTGCTTAGGCCGGGGCTCTAAGACTTGCGCTAGATGGTATTTTAAATAACTAATGAGAAACTTATAACTTGAGGGTATGAAGCCCCTCACTGGCGCAAGTCTTAGTGTGCGGGGAATGTGGGCTGGCTGACTTGTGCCTTCATAATACTTAGGCGGCTAAAATCTTAATAAGCTGTACTTAGCCGCGTTAAGCTATTTTATAAATTGATGATCTGCTATAATTCTTTTATGATTATGAAGTGGTGGGATTGATAGATATTGATCTGTTGATTTAACGAAAGCACAAGTCAGTCGTTTGCTTAGGACGGAGCTCTAAGACTTGCACTAGATGGGCTAGATGGGGTTTTTAAACTGCGCTGGTAGAACTATCAACTGCAAGTATAAACCTATCAACTGCAAGTATAATGTTGTTAACTGCGCTGATAGAACTATCAACTGCAAGCATAAACCTACCAACTGCAAGTATAATGTTGTGAACTGCAAGCATAGAACTATCAACTGCAAGTATAAAACTACCAACTGCAAATATAATGTTGTTAACTGCGCTGATAGAACTATCAACTGCAAGTATAATGTTGTGAACTGCAAGCATAGAACTATGAACTGAAAGTATAGAACTATCAACTGCGAGCATAATGTTGTTAACTGCGTTGATAGAACTATCAACTGCAAGCATAAACCTACCAACTGCAAGTATAATGTCGCGAACTGAAAGTATAGAACTATGAACTGAAAGTATAGAACTATCAACTGCGAGCATAATGTTGTTAACTGCGTTGATAGAACTATTAACTGCAAGTACAAAACTATCAACGGCAAGTATAGAACTGCCTTCATTTGTGCACCATTCTTCAAAAAAATTTCGTTAATTATTTTATTGTTTTTATCTTAGTTGTGCAGAACAGTAATTAACAATATCTTTTAACTTAATCGGAGAAACATAAATAAATTAAAAATTTCGCAATATTCCTGAGTGAGCGGCTTAGACCCGCATCTTTCAATATCTCTGAAAAGAGTTAATTGTTGTTCTGCAGCACTCAGGAACTTTTTTATCAAATGTTATGCAGAACAACAATTGTAAAAACCCAAACACACAGTTCCCAAATCAGGTAGCAGCTGTAACAGAATTCCGGAAACTGATTGAAGCCTATTTCGATATGGTTAGTTTATCGGAAGTGAATCAATTCCTTACTGAAATGCTTAGCGCAGCTATCGGGCCCGATCCGCGCTCTGGCAAACGCAAACCCATTACCATTGCCAACGCCCTTTATGATGTAAATAATATCATCAGCCTGCTTACCAAAACAAAACTTTTGGCCAATGAAGAAACCTTTCAGCGTTATGCCATAAATCCGGCTTATCACCTACAAGCTGTTGGCCAATTTGATGTGGCGCATCTTTCTGAATTATTATATGTTGGATTAAATGCCTACATCTTTCAGGATGAGGATTTTGAAGGCGCAACCTTAAAATTTTCTGCCGAAATTACTGCCGCATATAAAATGATTTATGATTGGCTGTCAGACTGCGATGCCTGGTGTAATGCTGTTGAGTGTTATGAATATAATGAAACTGCCGGTTTAGCAGCTACCCCGCACTGGCGCAAGTCTTAGTGGGCAGGGGAATGTGGGTTGGCTGACTTGTGCCTTCATAATACTTCGCTGGCAAAATCTTATTAAGATGTACTTAGTATTTTCACCATAACCGGTTGAAGCAACGGGAAATTACTTTTAAAACATTTGTAAAAATTAATTAGACACGGAAGCACAGAAATCACGAGGAGATTAAAGTTTTTCCGTGTTTCCGTGGCAAACACAATGCTTAGGCATGCGCAGAAAGAGGAAGAATTATCAGAGAATAGTTAAAGCGATTTCCCTGGGTTGAAGCAGGATTGGTGGCATTCCGTCAGCTTATTTGTATAGTAGCGCTATAGATTATGAGGAAGGTAAAGGATTGACAGATATTGATCTGTTAATTTAACGAAAGCACAAGTCAGTCCTTTGCTTAGGCCGGGGCGCTAAGACTTGCGCTAGATGCGGAACGCTTGCGCCAGACTGGGGTCTTCAAAATTTGGCTGTTATACGGTAGTTACAATTTACCAAGCCATATAATGTCTTGACAATACTTCACTTCTACTTTTCCTAATCTCCCCAATCAAATTTAAAGGTTATGGATTTTATTGTTATTTTTGTGTAGAGCAGTTTTCTGTTAACATGCTTGTTAAACTAAGAGTAATGACAGTTGCGACGAAAAATATTATAGACACATATTCTTCCTTATTTGAGGGTTTGGATTCATTTACCAAACTGGAACTAATAGAACGTCTGTCAAGATCACTAAAGAAAGAAAAGGACACCAAGGAAAAAGCATTTTTTAAATCATTTGGTGCTTTCCCTGAAGGCAAATCGGCTGAAGTTATTAATGAAGAGATCAAAGCATCCAGAACTTTCAGGGATAAAGACCTTAAATTCTAATGCAATATCTTTTAGAAAAAGTACCTGCGTATTCTATTTAAGAGGTAAACTTGATCTTGCTTCTATCATACCCCTCACTGGCGCAAGTCTTAGTGGGCAGGGTGAATGTAGGCTGGCTGACTTGTATCTTCATAATACTTAGCTGGCCAAAATCTTATTAAGATGTACTTAACCGTTTTTTTTATAAATTGATGATCTGCTATAATTCTTTTATGATTATGAAGTGGGGGGATTTATAGATATTGATCTGTTAATTTAACGAAAGCACAAGTCAGTCCTTTGCTTAGGCCGGGGCGCTAAGACTTGCGCTAGATGGGGAATAAATATCGATGATGGAAGGGCTTTATCGACTGTGTATTTTTTCTATCTTTAGCTAATTTTTAAGTTAAATTACGCATGCAACAGTCTGTATTAATTCGCAACAACGTAAATATTACAGGAGATGGAAAAGAAGTGATACTTTTCGCTCATGGCTTCGGATGTGACCAGAATGCGTGGCAGTTTGTTGTAGATGCCTTCATAGATGACTATAAGGTTATCTTATTTGACTATACTGGTTCTGGTCAGTCAGATATTAATCAATACATTTCAGCCAAATACAGCACTTTAGATGGATATGTTCAGGATGTGCTTGAAATATGTGAGGCATTGGATTTAAGAGATGTAATTTTTATTGGTCACTCTGTAAGCAGCATGATCGGCGTTTTGGCAGCAAATTTAAAGCCGGAATACTTCTCCAAGCTCGTTCTCGTAGGCCCTTCCGCGAGGTACCTGAACGACGGCGATTACATAGGTGGATTTGAGAAAGATGATTTGGAAAATCTATTTGAATTTATGGATAGTAATTATCTTGGCTGGTCAAGTACGATGGCGCCTGCGATTATGGGCAATGCAGACAGACCTGCCTTGGGGGGATTTTTGACGGAGAGCTTTTGTTCAACAGACCCCAAAGTAGCCAGGGACTTTGCAAGGGTCACTTTTTTTTCTGACAACAGGGCCGATCTATCAAAACTTAAAATACCAAGTCTGACTCTACAATGTGCTGAAGATATTATCGCACCAAACAGCGTCGGGAAATATGTTCATCAACATGCTCCCGGTAATGAGATTGTTATGTTAAATGCTACAGGACACTGCCCGCACATAAGTGAGCCCGAGGAAACAATTCGTGCCATAAAAGCGTTCATCAACTAATACAATTCCATTAACAAATCGATGAACGGCAAAAACAGGTACTGGAAACCCTCATTGATACAGATGAGTTATATCATAGCGCTCCATGTGGCTACTTTTCCCTATCACCAAGAGGAGAAATTCTTAAGATAAACAAGACCTTGCTGAATTGGTTAGGGTATACCGAATTAAACTTACTTGATTCCCGTTTTTCAACGCTCCTACCAAAAGGAGGACAGATGCATTTTGAGATGTTCTTTTTTCCTATGCTGAAAGTTGATGGCATTGTAAAGGAACTCAGCTATGATATTCTAAGAAAGGACAAAACTCCACTATCTGTGCTTCTGAACGCAAACACTATCCTTGATCAGAACGGTAACATCCGGGCGATTAATGTCGTGGTTACCGATGTTACCGAGCGCCGAAACTATGAAAAAGAGCTCTTAAAGGCAAAAAACCTGGCAGAAAACGAACAGAAAAGACTCGAGTTCATGGCAGACCTTGCTCCGGAGATGATTTGGACGGCGTCATCCACAGGGCGAATCAGTTATGTCAATGCCCGTTTTTGTCGATACTTCGATTGTGAAGAAAAGGAAACAAGAACTTTATTTGTCCTTTCCAAGGTTCATAAAGAAGATTTGAAACACCTGCTTCGCAGCTGGTATAAGAGTCAGTCTACAGGCATGGAGCTAAATGAAACCATCAGACTCATTAACCGAGATGGGAATTATGAATGGCACCGGGTGAAGGCAGCCTTGTTCGTCGAAAAAAACGGAGATCAGACCAACTGGTTTGGGTCTTGTACAAATGTTGAGGAACATGTCAGGCAACTTAAGAAAAAAGATGACTTCATTAATATTGCAAGCCATGAACTCAAGACACCGATTACGAGTTTAAAAGCTGTTCTTCAGCTTATGCAGCGTATGAAGGCCGAAACCAGTGAGCGAATGTCGGGCCTGATCGATAAAGCCAACCATAGTGTTTCAAGAGTCACCGAAATGGTTGATGACCTGCTCAATGCCAGCCAGATGAACGAAGGTCAGCTGAAATTAAACAAAAAAATATTTAATGTCTTCGATATGATTGGTGCATGTGTGCATCACCTCCGTTTAGAGAATAATTATCAGATTAGTACTATTGGCGACGAAAACATATGTGTCACAGCTGATGAGGGCCGCATTGAGCAAGTAGTAAATAACTTTATCACTAATGCAATTAAATATGCCCCACAAAGTCAGCTTATCACTATAAATGTGGTGGCTATTCCAGGATTTGTTCGTGTGGAGGTTATCGATAAAGGGGATGGTATACAGCCAGATAAGATTCCATATCTGTTTGATCGCTATTATCAGGTCAATTCAGCTGGCAGCAAATATTCGGGGCTTGGCTTGGGCCTATTCATCTGTGCAGAGATTATCAGACAACATGGCGGGCAAATAGGAGCAGAAAGCAAAATCAACGAGGGTAGCTTATTCTGGTTTACCCTGCCATTATAGTTATATCTTTCATCTTTGAACTATATTTTATCCGCAACATATTCCCTGCTAGTCCAGGCATAAGGTGATTGGATAAGTTATGCTGGTACGCGTTTTTAACTCGTACCAAAATAAAAGCCATTTAGAAAATTTAGAATTGCAATCTCAAATTTCATAATTTTTGAGACATAATAACTTTTCGAAAACTTAATTCGTTTTGAAGATATGCGTCAGAAATCCCCACACTGGCGCAAGTCTTAGTGGGTAGGAGAATTTGAGCTGGCTGACTTGTGCCTTCATAATACTTAACTGGCCAAAATCTTATTAAGATGTACTTAGCCGTTTTTTTATGAATTGATGATCTGCTATAATCCTTTTATATTTAAGCATGAGTACAAAATATAAGTTTCATGAACCAACAGGAATATATTTTGTTTCTTTTGCTGTGGTAGGCTGGATTGATGTTTTTACCCGATCAATTTACAGAGATCTTTTACTGGAAAGTTTATCTTATTGTAGAAAGGAAAAGGGTCTTAACCTGCATGCCTGGGTAATTATGAGCAACCATGTTCATTTAATTATAAGCAGTAGGGAAGATTATCTATTGCCTGATATTATGCGTGATTTAAAGAAATATTCATCATTCAGGATATTGAAAGAAATAAAAGAAAACACGATGGAAAGCAGGCGTGAATGGATGCTTTATCTGTTTTCAAAGGCCGGGCAACAAAACAGGAATAATAAAAACTTTCAATTTTGGCGACAGGATAACCATCCTATCCAACTGGATCCGCATCTCAATATGTTTGAAGAACGGATTAACTATCTTCACGATAATCCGGTTGAAGCAGGATTGGTGACAAGCCCGTCAGATTATTTGTATAGTAGCGCTATAGATTATGAAGGAGGTAAAGGATTGATAGATATTGATCTGTTGATTTAACGAAAGCACAAGTCGGTCCTTCGCTTAAGCCGGGGCTCTAAGACTTGCGCTAGATGGGAAATTTTTTAGCGTATCAGAAAATTGAAGGAGGACCAGGATTTTTTATAAGCTAGGCTATACTTCCTGGCCATACACTATTCTTACAAAGGAATAGCAAATACCTAATAACAGTAAGAAATAAACAGTCTTTTTTCTCTTAAAGACCAAATAAATGGCACATGAAGTTAACGCTAGCATCACTATTCCTTCAATTAACATTACTTTTGAATAAAGCCGCCCGCTTTCATAATACCAGGGATTACCGTTAAATATATAATTATTCGCTTTCTTTTCTATAACAACCGACCACCATTCGGACATCCCAACAAAACACCAAAAGGCAAATAAACAGATTGTAGATAAACCTGCTGCAAGTAAAACGCCTGCTTGAAACTTTGGTGCTAAAATATCCATTTTATTTTTTAGGTTAGGTTAGTTTTATATTTCCCATCTAGCGCAAGCGTCCCGCTTGTGCTTAACTTTTATTAGCTTTTTTAGTTTTATATTTTAATTGTATAAGCATTTGCACGTTGTGACAACACATTAGGTCACTGTTGAAACTTCTTATTGGCTAGGCAAGTTGAATAATTTGCTTGTTTAAACAATGGCCTAACTGCCAACGAAAGGCGTTCCGGTGCCAGTTTCGAGGTAGGCTTTTAAGCTGGTTACAAAGGAATGCCACCCATCTGAACAAATCTTATAACATCCAACATCGGGTGTAAGTCCTATATGTTTCAGCAATAAATTTGTTTTGCCCGCTTGTTCTGATATATGCCATTCTATCGTTGTATGCAGCCATTCTTTTTTATTTTCAAGTTCTGGTAAATCGATTAAAGTGTCGATAACCTCCCAGACAATAATTTTATCAGAAATTATTTCTTTAACAAGCATGGTTTTGAAAACGGCGTGTCCAAAACGTACGGTAAAGACATTTCTAATATTGTTAGACTCACCTTCGAACATGGAGGTCCACCATGAAGGAATCTCTTCTGTGATGCCTTTAAATACCTGATGAACCGGCGCTTCAATAATCGTGTTTAGTTCATAATTATTTTGTTCGGGATGGCTTTTTGATAATTTGTTTATAAGTTGATTCCATCCATCTTTGAAATTAAGCAGCGAAAAATGGGGATTGTCTTTAGGAAAGGTATCTATCCCGGTATGCTTAAGGATCAGCAAGGTTTTGCCGGATTCTTCTGTAAGTTCGAACTTTACGATTGAAATCCCGGGATAGCCTTCGTACCTCCAGCTGTAGCTGAGCATGGTTCCAGGAATTACTTCAGTTACCTCACACAAATGCAAATAATGAACATCATCTTTATGACCTCCGGAAAATTGAAATTTAAATCCAACTTCAGCTTTAAAGTCTCCAAAGTCATAAAACCAATCTTTGATTTCATCGGGATCGGTCAAGGCCTTCCAGACTTTATCTTTACTTGAGTTAAATAGTCGTTCGATTACGATTGTATGATTATCCATCTGCTTTTTATTTAATTAATTTCATTTTTTATCCAGATGCGCTTGAAGTGCGTCTAATTTATCCGTCCAGAACCTTTTGTATTGGCTAATCCAATCCGAAACCTCGACTAAATTTTCGAGTTTTGCCTCGCAGAAACGTTCTCTCCCAACCGAATTAACTTTAATCAATCCGCACTCCACCAGGATTTTTATGTGTTTAGAAATTGCTGGTCTGCTGATATCAAATTTCTCAGCAACAGCATTTAGATTCATTGTCTTTGTATTGAGTAAATTGATAATTTCCCTTCTGGTGGGATCAGAAATTGCCTGAAATACATCTCGTCTCATTTTATGATATTTAAAAATCGTGTAATCGTTCGGTTACAAATATATATATTACCAAATGGTTACGCAAATTTATTTGTCAATGCGCTTTCTTAGCACACAGAAGTTTGTTTTGTCGTTTGCGAGGCAAATTTATAAATGATAGGAATACGCCTGCTAGTGCGAGCAGATTGTAATTAGATAAGTTGTGCTGGTGCGTGTTTTTGACTTGTGCCAATAAAATCTATTGTAAATTTGAATTGCGGTCTTAAATTGTGTAAGCTCAATTATTTTCTAAGAAAATACTAAGAACCGCTTTAAAACCTATTTTTTCCAAATGTTTTAAATCCAACTCCGAAAGTTAGGAGTGGAAAGAACAAGAAAAATTTGGTCGGGAAAGACAGCAAAATTTAAAGTTCCTGCCGAACAAACCACTCCACATACTGTGGCAGGACGGTACCAGCATAATAAGGCAAATTCATAAGTAAATATGGTTTTCGACCCGGTGTAATTGCTTTCTCGATATTGAAATTGCCTGCATACATTCGTATAGCATAAGGATGATCAGCAGCATCTATGAACTGGTGAAGTGATTTCAGACTCCCCGTACTTCCCGATTTTACTTCTATAGGAATAACCAAATCCTTCCATGTAAAAAGTAAATCAACTTCTGCATTTGACTGCGTTTTTTCCCTAACCCAGAAATTTGGCTTATGTGCTGATATACTTTGAAGAGATATAAGTTCCTGTGTTATTAAATGAGGTATAACGGCGCCTTTGTAAGCACTATTCAAATCGTTCATAGCTAACATTTCTAGTTGTATTCCAAGAGAATAATTAACCAAACCAGTATCCAGAAACTGCAAGCGCGGCGATTTCTTCAAGTCTGTTTTTAAAGGTGGACGTAAATCTGTTGTGGGATAAATCAATCGGATTATTTTAGCATCATCAAGTGTTCTGAACGCTTCTCCTACCTCCCTTGATCGGTAATTGGAATTTCCAAACGACTGAAATTTGACACGTTCATCAAGATAAAGTGGAGCAGTGTCCATCAGATGTTTAATAATCTTTCTTTCAGTATCATTAGAGGTGTACTTCTCAACATCATTTTTATATGTCCCCCAAATGCTTTCATACGTCCTTGGCAAGTCTGAAAGGTTCTGTTGCTCTATATCTATCTTGATTACTTCCGGCATTCCACCAATAATTGCGTAACGATGAAAAGCATCCATTGACAATTTATGAGCAACGGGCTTTACCGGAACAGACAGTAAGTATTTTAACAGATTTTCTTTGTCTATAGCCTTTAGGTATTCTTGAAAAGGATGAAGGTATAAGAATTCCACTCTACCCACTGGGAAACTTTGTACCTTTTGCATTGCAAACTCCAAAAGAGAACCAGCGCTAATCACGTGAAGTTCTGACAATTCTTCATAGAAGTAGCGCAATAACTGGATTGTTTTAGGACTTTCCTGAATTTCATCAATAAAAATAAGCGTATCAGAGATAGCAGACGACGGGATAGCATGTGCTAAAAACAACGCTTCTAAAATCGTTTGAACATCATCAAAATAATGCCTATCATCAAGCTTTTCCAGATTGAGTATAATTTTATACTGATAAGTTCTGGCAAAATTTCGAATCAGTGTCGTTTTCCCAACCTGTCGTGCACCTCTTATGATGAGCGGCTTACGATATCACTTAATTTCCAACTATTAAGATAACTTTCAATGTTTCTTTTAAATGACATAGATGGATTAATTTTTGCGTTTGTAACAAAACAAACCCATATTGACTTACATTTTGTAACAAAACAAACCAATAACAGGCGAGTTTTGCAATAAAACAAGGCCAATTACAATGGGGTTTTGGTATTTTAAAGAATTAAATACGAAAATTATGGCCTGGAAATAGAATCAGACAAAAAAAGCCGATTTTCTTATCGAAAAACGGCTTTTTAAGCAGTGGGCCCACCTGGGCTCGAACCAGGGACCAAAAGATTATGAGTCTTCTACTCTAACCAGCTGAGCTATAGGCCCCGAAAAAAACATCGTTTTTTGCGATTGCAATGTTACAAATTTGCTTTCGATTTTGGAAAAATTTTTAACTAAATTTCAAAAAATATTATTTTAACTTCATTCTCAGGTATTTACCAATTTCTAAAACAAAAACATGAATAAAATAGTATAGTTGTCGTTATTGTAAATTATTTATTCCTTTGCTTTGATGCCGCTGTAAATCTTAATTTATGAAATTTAACGTAATTTTATAGCAAATACGGAGTTTGGCACTGTCAGGAATAATTTCCATCAAACAATTAATTAGAAACACCCACATGGATTATAACCAGCTACAAATAGATGTAGAAAAACACGTTATCAATTATTTTAATACCCACCAGGATTCACGACTGGTTTACCATAACCTTCAGCATACCAAAGATGTTGTAAAAGCATCCCATCAGATTGCAAATCATTATCAGTTAAGCGATGAAGATTTTTTTATCATTACGGCTGCGGCCTGGTTTCATGACACCGGCTATTTTGAAGACGCTTTAAATCATGAAGTTAAGGGGGCCGGACTTGCCAACAAGTATTTAGAATCCATTGGTGTAAAAGAGGAGATAAGGGCTAAGGTTTCAAATGCCATATTGAGCACTAAAATCCCTCAAAAACCGACGAACCAGTTGGAAAACATTTTGTGCGATGCGGACCTGTTTCATTTGGGTAACGAAGATTTCAGGAAAAAAGGCAAACTGATGCATAAGGAAGCTGAATTAATTTACGGTAAAGACATCAGTAAAAATGAGTGGCGCATAAAAGACATTCAGTTTCTCGAATCGCAGCATTACCATACAGATTATGTCAGGTTGTTGCTCGACGATCAGAAACAAAAGAACATCGATAAAATAAAGAATAAGCTTTCCGAACAGAAAGAACAGGTGGATTTCAATGAAGCACCAACGGCACTGACAACGCCCGCAGTTATCGTTCAGGAAAAAAATAAAAAGGACAAAAAGGAAAAGAAAGATAAGGATGAACGGCCTGATAAAGGCATTGAAACCATGTTCCGAATCACCTCAGCGAACAACCAGCGCTTAAGCGACATGGCCGATAATAAAGCACACATTTTAATTACCGTGAACTCCATTATGCTTTCTTTAATAGTGAGTTTACTCTTAAGAAGGTTGGAAGATCACGGGAACTTGATTATTCCTACCTTTATTTTGCTAATTGTGAGCTTAACCTGTGTTGTCGTCTCCATTTTATCGACCAGACCAGCCATCCCACCGGGCGTTTTTACACCGGAGGATATGGATAACAAAAAAGTTAACCTGCTTTTCTTCGGCAATTTTTATAAGATGTCGCTCCCTTCCTATACCGATGGCATGCTTAAAGTAATGAACGATAAAGATTTTTTATACGGCACTTTAATTACAGATGTTTATTCGCAAGGCGTTGTTTTGGGTAGAAAGTATAAATTAATCAGGCTGGCCTATAATATTTTTATGTTTGGTTTAATTGCCGCAGTTTTAGCATTTGTTGTGGCTTATGCAGCTTACGGTAAACTTTAATGGGACAAAAAACAGAAACAGCTTTGTTTAACAGGGATTTAAGCTGGCTCAAATTTAACGAGCGCATTTTAATGGAAGCGGAGCGGGAGACGGTTCCGCTGTTGGAAAGAATAAAATTCCTGTCTATCTTTTCCTCCAATTTAGATGAATTTTACCGCGTTAGGATGCCGGTTTTGCTGGCCCTCGAAAAATTAAGTAACCGGGAGGATAACGATATTAAAATCGAAGCCGATTTACTGAATACGGCAAACGCACTCATAACCGATCAGCAGCAGCGTTATGGAAAAACGTTAAAGGAAAACATTATTCCACAATTAAAGGCCAATCACATTAACCTGGTTTACGGAAAACCTTTTCCTGCTGGCATAAAAAAACAGGTTACCCGGTATTTTTTAAGTCAGGTTCTGGCGTTTATGCAACCCGTGTCCCTTACTTCGGAAACGAATTTTTTCCCTTCAAATAATGCACTATACTTTTTGGTCACCTTGAATAAAGAAGGCAATGAGCAGTCTGTTATTTTAAATATACCCTCAAATGAATTAGCCAGGTTTTATAAAGTTGAACTGGAAGACGAAACTTACGTGGTTTTCCTGGACGATATTGTTCGGTTTCACCTGGATTTAATTTTTAAGGATGCCGAGATAACCGGTTGTTTTAGTTTTAAAGTTACCCGCGATGCGGAAATCGACTTAAAAGATGAATATTCAGGAAGCCTGTCAGAACAATTAGAAGCCCAGCTTTTAAAAAGAGATTCGGGCCTTGCTACCCGCTTTCTTCACCAGCCGGGCATTCCTAAAAATGTATTGGTTTTACTCAAGAAGATTTTTAACCTTAAAAAAGCCAATATGGTGGAAGGCGGCCAGTACCATAATCTTAAAGATTTTATGGGATTTCCGGTCAGCAATTCTAAACTTTCTAATGCATCCTGGCCGAAATTATGCAATACGGATGTTGTAAATGGCAGTTTAACTGATGAGATTGTAAAAAATGACATCATCATCCATACGCCTTATCAAAGCTACGACAGCGTTTTACGTTTTTTTAATGAAGCAGCCATCGATCCGGATGTTCAGGAAATTTACCTGACGATTTACCGCGTGGCAAGCGATTCGAAAATCATCAATGCACTGATAAGTGCGGCAAAAAATGGCAAGAAGGTTTTCGTATTGGTGGAGCTCAAAGCCCGTTTCGATGAAGCAAACAACATTAAATGGGCAAAGAAGATGAAGGCTCAGGGCGTTGAAATTGTGTACAGCGTAACCGCCTTGAAAGTTCATGCAAAAGTTGCACTGGTTAAGCGTAAAACCGGGAATAGAATGCTGTATACGGGTTTACTGGCGACCGGAAATTTCAATGAGAGCACGGCTGCATTTTACACTGATCATATTCTGATGACGGCGAATAAAGCCATTTTAAGGGAAATTGAGCTCCTGTTTATTTTTCTGGCAAAAAGGGTTAAGCCTTCCTCAGCAGATTTGATAAAATTCGAACATATTTTAGTGGCGCAATTTAACCTCCAGCAAAAATTTATCGAATGGATTGACCGGGAAATTGCCCATGCAAAGTCTGGCCATGAGGCATCAATTACGATTAAATTAAATAACTTGGAGGAGAAAGTTTTAATCAATAAACTTTATGAAGCCTCGCAGGCTGGCGTAGAGATTACGATGCTGGTTCGTAGCATTTGCAGGTTAATTCCCGGCGTAAAAGGCCTTAGTGAAAACATTAAAGTTATCCGCATTGTCGATCGTTACCTGGAGCATGGCCGTGTGTTTATCTTCAATAATTTAGGTAAGCAGGAAGTGTATCTCGGCTCTGCCGATTGGATGAACCGTAATATTTATCGGAGGATCGAGGTTTGTTTTCCGGTTTACGATGAGAAAATTAAGACCGAAATTTTGAATTTGGTCGACATCCAGAAACAAGACAATGTACAAGCCGTTGTTATTGATGCGCAAATGAATAACATCCCAGTTAAAAAGGATGGAACGCTTATTGCATCACAACACGATATTTACGAATTTTTAAAAAATTAGCTTAAACATCCGATGAAAAATTTTAAATTGTATACCAGCTCTGTGCTTTCCGCCTTACTACTGGCTTTCTTTTGTATTTCATGTGCGAACGGGGAAAAAAAGGATAAAAACAGTAAAAAGGAAGTTAAGGAAGAAACAGCGCAATCTGCTTTGCCTTACGACCTTGAAAATCCTGTTAAATACAATATGCCTCAAAACCTGTTCGAAATTTCGGGCATTACATTTCACAATGGCGATCCCAAACAGGTTTTTGCCATTCAGGATGAAGATGGGGATTTGTTTTATCTAGGTTTGAACGACAAAGCATCTAAGTTTACAAAATTTGCTGGCACAGGCGATTATGAAGATTTAGCCATCCTGAAAAACCAGGTTATTGTACTTAAAAGTAACGGCGAGCTTCATATTTTTCCACTTTCAGGGATTGACAAGCCAGAGGTTGATAATGTGGTTAAAGTCAAAGATTTGGTTCCAAAGGCGGAGTACGAAGGTTTAGCTGCCGATGAGAAAGCGGGTAAAGTATACATTCTGACTAAAGCCAGCAAGGCTGACGATAAAAATAAAGCTACCAGTATTTATGCTTTCGATTTTGGTGCGGATAATTCTTTAAAGCCTGCAGGCGAATTCAGCTTGTCATTTGATGACTTAGAAAAGCTTTCCGGAGAGAAAAAAGTTAAATTTAAGCCTTCCGCCTTAGCGAAAAATCCGGCTACAGGGGAGTGGTATATTTTATCTTCAGTAAACAAGATGCTGGTTATAACCGATGCCGATTTTAAAATTAAAGCAACTTATTCATTAAAAGGCGGTAACTTTAATCAACCTGAAGGTATTGCTTTTGATAAGGATAGCAACCTGTACATATCCAATGAGGGTGGTACATTAGCTTCAGGTGATATTTTACAGTTTAAGCTTAAGAAGTAATTGATTTGAGGCTGTGTTATGAATATAGAATTATCAGCCTGAGCTTGTCGAAGGAATGTTTAAATGCCTAACAAAGCGTTTCAACAAGCTCAACTTGATAATGCTCGGGTAAATCACCATTAATGATACAGCCTCATATACAACCATATACCTTGATATATGGTATACCTAATCCAACATTATGATTAAAAATTTTACGCTATCTATATTTTTTCTGTTCATCAACTTAATCGCATTCGCACAAAATGACATAAAATACCGTGTCATATTGTTTGGCGATGCAGGTGAGATGAATCCCGCCCAGATGCAGGATTTAAAAAATGCTGCTAAGCAAATCATTCCCAAAAAAACCACCGTTGTTTACTTGGGTGATAATATTTACCCAACAGGAATGGGTTTGCCGGGTAGTTTGGAAGAGGAAGACACTAAGAAAATTTTACAATCGCAATTTGCACCCATGCGGGAAAAAGGTGCTGCGGTTTATTTTGTTCCTGGCAACCACGATTGGGACAAATCCGGACCAAAAGGTTTAGCGAAGATTAAAGCACAGAATGATTATTTAAAACAGCAGAATGACCCGCTGTTAAAACTCATCCCTGAAAATGGCTGCCCGGATCCGGTGGCCATAAATTTAACAGATAAATTAACCATAATTGCATACGACAGCGAATGGTGGCTCTTTCCTTACAATAAATCCAATCCGAACGGCGAATGCGAATGCCGGACTAAAGATGAGGTTTTAGTTAAAATGGAAGATTTACTGGAAAAAAATAAAGGTAAAGTCATCCTTCTGGCATCACACCATCCTTTTCAAAGTTACGGTCCGCATGGTGGTTATTTTAACCTGCGCAATCACTTTTTCCCTTTAACTTCTTTGAATAAAAATCTATACATCCCAATGCCAGTTATTGGCTCTGTTTATCCGCTTTTGCGTTCCACTTTACTGAGCCCTGAAGATTTAAATCACCCAGCTTATAAAGACCTGATAAAATCGGTTACCGGCGTATTTGGTGATTACCCCAATGTAACTTATGTGGCGGGCCATGAACATGGATTACAGCTTATAAAAGGCAAGCAGTTGCAGATCGTTAGCGGTTCCGGCTCAAAGGTTTCTCCGAATAAGGAGGGTAAAACATCGTTGTTTCACGAGATGCAGCAAGGATATGTTATTGCCGATCAGTTAATGAACAACGATATGCGTTATACCTATTATGTTTATGCAGATACCTGCGTAAATCAGGTTTACAGCTATACCAAGAAATTTGAAACTGTTAATCAAAAGATAAGAAACCGGGATAAGCCCATTGTTGCGGATAGCATAATGGTCAGCATTAAGCCCGAGTACGATAGCGTTGGCCGTTTCCACCGTTACATTTTCGGGGAAAATTACAGAAAGGAATATGCACAAAAAACCAAAGTTCCGGTTTTAAGGGTTTCGCAAATAGCGGGTGGCTTGAAAGCAACGCAAAGGGGCGGAGGGAATCAATCCAGGTCGTTAAGACTGGAAGACAAAAACGGCAAGGAGTATGTTTTACGCAGCGTGGAGAAATTTCCGGAAGTGCTTTTGCCTGAACAGTTGAGGCAAACCTTCGCCAAGGATATCATAAAGGATAACATGTCGGCACAGCATCCTTTTTCGGCCTTAGTAGTGCCGGAACTGGCAAAAGCCGCTGGTATTCCGCATAGCAACCCCATAATCGGATGGGTTTCGCCTGATGATAACCTTGGAGAATATGAATCTGCCTTTGCAAATACCTTATGCCTTTTAGAGGAGCGTGAACCGGTGGGTGAATCAGACAGTTCTCCAAAAATGGATAAAGAACTAACGGATGATAACGATAATACGTTAGATGGGCCGGCATGGCTTAGGGCCAGGGCATTTGATGTATTATTGGGCGATTGGGACAGGCACGAGGATCAATGGCGATGGAAAGAAACCAAAAAGGATGGCGGTTCACACTATGTTCCGGTTCCCCGGGATAGGGACCAGGTCTTTTTCAGATCAGACGGCGCCTTACAACGCTACACGCAGTCTTCTTCTTTATTACCGATGATGCAGGGCTATGAACGGGATATTAAAGATATTAATTGGTTTTTATGGGAAGGCCGCGAAATCAGTAGTCGCTGGACAGCCAACATCAGCAAAGCCGAATGGGACAAAACGATAATAGAGTTTTGTTCGCTTTACAATGATGCCGTATTTGAAAAAGCTTTAAGGAAACTTCCTGAACCCAGTTACTCGCTTCACCACGATGCGCTCATCGCGCAGATGAGGAACCGGATCGCTAAACTGCCAAAGTTGATGGATGATTATTACCATTTTTTCAACAGGATTGTCGATATTGAAGTAACCAATAAAAATGAACTTATTGAGGTAACAGATGCACCTGAAAAAGCTTTAAAGGTTAAAATCAATAAAATTTCCAAGGAAGGAAATATAAAAGATGAACTGTTTAACCGCGTCTTCGATCCAAAAGTGACTGAAGAAATTCGAATTTACATGCATAATGGTAACGATAGTCTGATATTGAATAATAAAACATCAGCTATCAAAATCAGAATTATTGGTGGTAAGGGAAATAAAATTTACGATTTTGCAAACAGCAATGGTACGGTGAAACTTTATGGCAGGACAGATAAAGCAACCTACAAAGGTGATGATGATGATAAAATCAGGAAAATTATTTCTAATGATACATCAAACTTCAGTTACATTCCAAAAGATATGTACCGCAGGCGATCATATAATTTAAATGCTGGTTACAATAATGATGATGGAATTTTACTTGGATTAGTTTACAAACAAACGAATCCCGGATTCAGAAAACAGCCTTACGGCAATTCACAAACGGTTTCTTTTCTACATTCTTTTTCTACGAAGGCATTCAGGTTTAATTACAGAGGCGAATGGTTAAAAGCGTTAGGCAAGGCAGATTTTTTAATTAAAGCCGATGCTTATGCACCGAACAATACCCAGAACTTCTTTGGCGTTGGTAATGATACGCGTTTTGATGAACATGGCGATGAAATTAGATATTACAGGGCGAGATTTAACCTTTACCAGGTCGATCCTTCTATCAGGTGGCGCAGGCCGAAATCAACGTTTAGTGTGGGCCCATCATTTCAGTATTATAAGTTAAACCAGGAAGATAATGAGGGCAGATTTATTACAAGTGGCGCGCCATTGGGTTCTTCAGATAGCTTAAATGTTCGCAATGAAAAGATGTTTGCAGGTGCAATTGTTAATTTTACGAATAATACCCGCGACAATGATTTACTGCCAACACTGGGTAGTTATGTAGATTTTAAATTGCTGGGTTATAAAGGAATTAACAAATATTCAAATTCCTTCGGGCAGTTTACGGCAAGCATTGCATTGTTTAAAAACCTGGATGGACGTAAAGCATTTATCCTGGCCGACCGTTTTGGTGGTGGTATTACGGTAGGGAAACCGGCGTTTTATCAGTCGCAATTTCTAGGCGGACAAGGGAACTTACTCGGTTACCGTCAATTCAGGTTTGCCGGCGATCACAGTTTCTATAATAACCTGGAACTTAGGGCTAAACTTGGAGATTTGGTTAGCTATGTACTTCCGGGTCAGGTTGGCTTATTGGGATTTTATGATGTGGGCAGGGTATGGACTAGGAATCAGAGTTCTGATACATGGCATCATGGTGTAGGCGGCGGTGTCTACTTTGCGCCTGCATCATTAACAGTTGTCCGTTTTGTAGTGGGCCATTCGAGCGATGGCTGGTACCCTTATGTGTCGCTGAATTTCAGGTATTGAGTGCGTAATTTTTAGAAAACCGTAACAAAATCAGATTTTTTTAAACTAAAAGAAGGTTTTAAGCGTAAGTATATATAGGAGATGTAAAAATAGTATTACGTTTTACAGACTATATATGGCCTGGGCTGTTTGTATCTTTGTACACTATATTATTTTTAACTATTAATTTTACGTCTATAAAACACATATACTCATGAATACCAATGTAATACAAATACATAAAAATGAATGTATTCATTGCCAGGTAGAATCAAACTTGTCTTTCAGACCTTTAGTGAACTATTTGAAAAACAGGCTTAAAACCGAAAAAACTGTTAAGTCTGAGTTTTATAGGTTTTTATTGGAGAAGATCGAAAAAGAAAACGCTTTACTCGGTAATATAACTGCACAGGAATTATCAAAACATAAGGAAACATTAGAGTTAATTTTTACAATTCTAACGCCCTTAATGGCAAATGAAAACGAACTATTCTGGGCATTGAGTACACCTGTACCCGATGAAATTTTCTTTAGCACAAATGCGTTTTACCAGTTTTTTAAAGATCACGACCCTAAAAATAAAGTTAACAAGGATAATAATAATGATCCTTCCGAAGTAAAGCATTTAAAATTCATCTATAATTTAATTCTGGATAGATTTTATAATTTCACTTCTGTTTTAAAAAATGAGATTATCTATGCCCATGTTAACCCGGAGAATAAGCTCACCCAATATTACAACATTCAAAACGATACGCAGTTTATCGACATTCAACATAAAGGTACTTTGCCTGAATTGGATTTTGAGGTACTCGCGCAGCATTTTCAGGATGGAAGTGAAATAGACTATCTCACTAAAGTTTTACCCTTAAAGAAATTTACTTTTGAAGGTTTTAGTGTAATTTCCATAACCGACGTAACCTTACAGCATGCTATAGAGGGGATCAGAAGTGCCTTAGTTGATCATAATTATCAAACTGAAGCCTATAACCATGTAACCCAGGCACTAAAAACCCTTAGTGGAAACGGAGATTTTGAATTTGGCCTGATGCCTTTCTTAACGGTTAATAATAAGCTCGTCTTTGATAATCAGGATTTTTCGCAAAGCATGCTCATTAATTCGGCGAAGGCATCGAACATGGAAGAGGAAGTTTTTTATTCTCTTGTTGATAAATATAAGGAAGATCCCCGTCCGATTTTCGTGAGTTCAATTAACGAGGATCAGATGGCTAAAGATCCTTTTCTACGTGTATTGAAAGCCGCGGGTGTTTGTTCTTATTCGGTTTTACCTATTTATTATAATAAACAATTAGCAGGTGTGCTGGAAGTGTACTCAAGCAAGGAGGTTGTCGTAGATGACAAATTATTATCCCGGTTGCGTCCTGCGTTACCTTTAATTGGTCAGCTCTTTCAATATAGTATTGAGGAGTTTAATGCAAAAATGGATGCCGTTTTAATGGATAAGTTTACTGCATTGCAACCTTCTGTACAGTGGAAATTTAACGAGGCCGTATGGCACTTTATACAACAAAACAAGAAAAATAAAAAGCATACCCAGATAGAAACGGTGATGTTTAAAAACATGTACCCTTTATTTGGTGCGGTCGATATCCGTAATTCTACAACCGAGCGTAACCAGGCACTGAAAGAGGATATGCATGTTCATCTGTTGAACATTATTAAAACATTGAAAGGTCTTAGAAAATTTGTTTACCTGGATCTTATTGATAAGCTTATTTTTAATTGCAACGACTGGATTGTTCGCATCAGTAATGTGGCATCAAGTAATGAAGAAATGTTGCTTAATGAATTTTTAGCTGCCGAAGTTTACCCTTTCTTTTCTGTAATTAAAGTGAACCATCCTGATACAGCAGAAATCATCGATGATTATTTTTCGGAAATTCGCCCTGAAACTGGCTTGTTTTATGAAAACAGACGAAAACTTGAAGTTTCGATGCAAACCATCAATATGGAAGTGAGTCAGTACCTCGAAACTGCACAGGCGAACCTTCAGTCTTCTTATCCATGTTATTTTGCTAAATTCAGAACCGACGGCGTGGAATACGACATTTACATTGGTCAGGATATTGCACCGAATAAACCTTTCGATCTACTTTATTTAAAAAACATCCGTTTGTGGCAATTGACTTCGATGGTGGAGATAGCCCGTTTATCCAAAAACTTAATAGGAGAAATGCCAAGGCCGCTGGAAACTACACAATTGGTGTTTATCCACTCAAACTCAATTGACATCAGTTTCAGGAATGATGAGCGTAGGTTTGATGTAGAAGGCGCTTACAATATTAGGTATGAAGTTGTAAAAAAACGAATAGATAAAGTATTGATTAAAGGCACTTCGGAACGATTAACCCAACCAGATAAAATAGCGATGGTTTATTTTAATGCTGAGGAAGCTAAAGAATATTTCGAATACATTAAATATTTACAGGATCAGGGTTTGTTGAACGATGATTTGGAACAGCTTGATTTGGAAGAACTACAAGGCGTTTCAGGTTTAAAAGCCCTGCGCGTTGGCGTTAAATATTTAAATAAAGCCAAAAGAAAACAATCTGAAACTTTAAAAGAAGAAGAAGATTTAAGTATTAAATAAGCAATAAGAGGGAAAATATTTCCCTCTTATTGCTTTAACCCTCCGCTTTTAAAAAGTTCAAAAGCCGTTTGATAATTTGCGATAGCCTGATCAGTAAAAGACTTTGGTAAATGTGTCTTTTTTTGTTCGTTTTTTGATTTGTCGTAAATAAAGCTCTCTGTTTTTTGGTGCGGACTCAAAACCACAGCGCTATCATTTCTCATGTACACCAGCTTTTGATAAGTACCTAACACTACCCTTGGTTTGTAGGCTGCATCAAACACATTTTTTCCGAAAAAACCATTTGTATATTTCCATCCTAAAAGGCTCCATAGTGTAGGAAATAAATCTATTTGAGAGGTCATTTTATTAACCTTCATTTCAGGCAAATTTTTCAGGTTCAAAATCATACACGGAATCTGGTATTTTGAGATGTCAATTTCATTTTTTCCAGCACTACTTGCGCAGTGATCAGCTACAAGAATAATTACCGTATTCTTAAACCACGGCCTGTTTTTAATTTTATCTATGAACTTTCCGATAGCATAATCCGTATACCGAACAGCAGCTTCCCGCGAACCTGAAGGTAAATTAATTTTGTTCGAAGGGAAGGTGTATGGCCTATGGTTTGACATGGTCATAACAAAGTTATTAAACAGCTGACTTTTTTTGTATTTCAAATCGGCATCTTTAATTACCATGTTAAAAATATCTTCATCACATATTCCCCAGGCATTTTCGAATGTAACATCCTTATCCTGAATGATTGTACGGCTTCCGTCGTATGTTTCATCAAGTAGTTTTCTTCCCCGGTCTACAATGTCGTAGCCGTTAGTTCCGAAGAAATGATTCATGTTGTCAAAATAGCCGTCGCCGCCATAAAAGAAGGTGTTTATGTAACCTTTTGTTTTAAATACATGGCCAACGGAAAAAAGATGTTCATTATCCATTCTTCTGACAATGCTGCTTCCTGGCGTTGGCGGAATGCTGAGTGTTAAAGCCTCCATACCACGAACCGTCCTCGTACCTGTAGCATACATGTCGCTGAAAAAAATACTGTGATTTGCTGCTGAATCTAAAAAAGGGGTTAAGTGTTGGGTATTTCCATAATGCGCTAAAAAGTCAGCGCTCAAACTTTCGATTACGATCGTAATCACATTAGGCTTATATTCTGATTTGTCGTTGTTTATCCTTCTTTTGATTGATAAACCCCTGCTCAAAAAGTTGCTGTTATTTTCTTTGAGTTCCCCTCTGATTAATTCAAACGCTTTTTTATCATTAATTAAGCTGTAGAAATCCTGGTAGTTTAATTCATTGTTTTTGAAAGCCGCAAAAAAAGAATAAATCCCAGCTTTACTTAATTCATTTGCATAGCGGTTATTTCCGTGTTCTGCCCAGCTGTTTTTTACAATAAAGCTAAAAGTAATTGTTATTAAAATTAATGAGAGTGAAACCTGACTTCTTTTTTTTAAAGAAATTGTATCTTCAAAATTCGTTCTGAATATTTTTAATTTAAAAAATATAAAGGTGATGCATGATGCCAGAAACACGATTAAGGTTATCAGCAAAGGCAGGGGATACGATTCATTGATGTTGTGAATAACTTCGTAAGTGTAAATCAAATAATCTACTGCGATGAAATTAAACCTGCTTTCAAACTCTTGCCAAAAAGTTAGTTCAGCGAAAAATGAAAATAAAGTGATAACAACAAAAACAAAAAACAGGACTGGTGTAAACACCTTATTCCATCTTTTTTGATAAATTGTATTGGGTAAGACAAGCAAAAACAAGGCATAAAAAGATAACAGCAATAGCCCGGTACCAATATCAAAAAATAATCCTGTGCCAAAAACTTTAATTATCTCAATGAAACTGAAGCTAACGTGTCGGCTTGATGCAATGAATAGTATGATTCTTATGAGAAAAGAGAAGAATACAAAATAAAATAAAAAAGCAAAAAGAACACTGTACCTGCTCTTGAATAGATTCGTCATTTGGTTAGCAATTTTGCGCAAATTACATTTCCATTCTGAAGAAATTCTGAAGATTGAAATAAAAAAGCGACGAATAAAATCCGTCGCTTTTAAAAAATATATAGTCGGTTTATTTTACAAAGCTGCGATCTCGGTTACTACTGATTCAGCTGAACTGATATTCGTTTTCAAAGCAGCGAATCTGTTGATTGTTAATTTAGGCGTTTTACCCATTATCAAGGTGTGGTTATCTGTGGAACCACTTAATTTTAAATCAGAGTTGCCTGAGATTACAGTATATAATCCTTCAGTAGCTGAATTGATGTCAGCCTGTGCATTTCCGCTCAGGAATATCTGGAGATATTTTGACTTTATTTTACCGTTGGTTTTTACAACTGCATTTTCAGATGCCTCTATTCTGAAGATGTCGTTCACGTAAACAACCAGTTTTGCTACATCTTTATCGGCCGACGTGATTCTCAATACATTACCTTCCTGCGTAATTTTTGCTTTTCCGATATTATCATCTGCGTAGGTTACGCCTTCGTTTTGTCGTTGAACTAAAGTAATTTCTACATTTCCTTTAACAATAACTCTTTTAAAGGGAGTTGCTGATGCGGATACAGTAGTAGGTTTTTGCTCGGCCGCCATTACGCTGGTTGCGAAAGCAGTTGAGGTTAAAACGATTGCTGTTAGAGATGTTGCGATTAAGGTTTTGATTGAGGTTTTCATAATGCTGCTATTTAATGTTTTTAAATTTCGTTTTTGGATTGTTTGTAGATAAGACGCCAATCATCCGAAAACGTTGCAGCTAAATTCTTCGTTTTATACCAGCATCAATAACTAATCGACGAACAGGTTTAAAAATCAGACCAAATGGTAATGTCATCATTCAAGCAAAAAAATGGGTATATGAGTGAACGGTTCTTTTTCTTATATTTAAAGAAATATTGAATACAGCTGTTTATGAAGAAAAAGGTTGTTTTGGTTCAGGATAATAAAGACATCCTGGATATTATGGACCAAGTACTGGATGAAGAAGGTTTTGAAGTAACTGCGTCATTGTCAACTGCTCCCATAGAAAAAATTGATGAGATTGATCCCGATGTTGTTGTTATTGACGACAATATTAAAGGACAAAAGAAAGGTTCCAAAATAATTAAAGAATTAAAAACTAATCCCGAGACGGAGGATATTTCCGCCGTTTTAACCTCCACATCTGAAAAATTACCGCAGATTGCGGAAGAAAATAAAGCCGACGACTTTATACAAAAGCCATTCGATTTAGATCATATGATAGAAGTGGTGAAGAAAAATGCCTAAACTTCCTTGATAGCCGGTTTAAAGGTGCTCGTTTTCACAGTGGCTTTTAAATCATGAAGGATGGTGTAAAGGCCGAAATTAGTTCTGTTTACATATATAAAATGCTTAACACCACGGGCTTGTTTAAATTCTGGCATTCGGGAAATTTTTTCGCCATATTCATACAGCTTTTCGAAAAATTCACTTTTACTAAAATCAAAAAACTCATTGATGTAAGGTTTTGCAAATAACTCAATCATCTCTTTGTAGGATTTATAGTAAAATTCAACTTGAGTTTCTGTATCCTCTTTATGAATCATGTCAAGCTTACGGAAAGCATCAATCGTTTTTTGCTTATCCAGAATAACATCTGTGGAGATCAGGGAGAAAAATGGGTAATAGAAATCGTCAGGCATTTCTTTGATGCAGCCAAAATCAATAACACCTAGTTTCTCATCGGGCGTAATCATAAAATTGCCTGGATGAGGATCTGCGTGTACTGCTCTCAATTCATGTTGCTGGAAATTATAAAAATCCCATAGAGCCTGGCCAATTTTATTCTTTAATTCCTGAGATGGATTAGTTTTTAAAAATTCCTTCAAATGCAACCCATCAATCCAGTCCATTGATATGATGCGTTTACTGGACATTTCAGGGTAATACTTTGGGAAAACAACGTTATTAAGGTTTTTACAAGCTTCCGAAAATTCTATCGAACGTTTTACTTCCAGTTCGTAATCCGTTTCTTCCAGCAAGCGCTCCTCAACTTCTTTAATATAAATATTCAGTTCTTTTTCCGACATTCCAAGCAGGCGAAAAGCGAAAGGCTTGACTAATTTCAGGTCGGAAGAAATACTATCGCCTACGCCGGGATATTGGATCTTTACCGCTAATTTTTTTCCGTTCAAAGTAGCCTGATGAACCTGGCCTATTGACGCTGCATTTGTCGAATTTATATTGAAGCTATCGTATAGCTTATCAGGCGTTTTACCGAAGTTCTTGGTGAAAGTTCTTACAATCAGCGGTCCGGAGAGCGGCGGCGCGTTGTATTGCGATTGGGTAAACTTGTCGACATAAGATTTTGGGAGTATGTTTTTATCCATACTGAGCATTTGGGCTATTTTTAAAGCGCTGCCTTTTAATTCGCTTAAAGACTTATAAATATCAGTTGCATTGTCTTCATTCAACTGGGCTCTATCCATTTCAGGATTGAATAATTTTTTCGAATAATGTTTGATGTAGTTTCCCCCAATCTGGAAACCAGTTTTAACAAATTTTGCGGAACGTTCTACTTTGGTTACCGGAATGCTATCTTGTGTCTTCATCTTTTAAAATCCCATACGCTCTTTGAACCTGCCATTTCTGCTCAAAAACTTCCCATACTCAAATAAATTATCAATGGGAGAGTGCTGAAATAAATCGAAAGTTACATTAATGCCCTTTTCAATTGCCTCATCCGTTTTTTCAAAACCATCACTATCATCATTTATCCAAAAATTTATAATGAAAGCAAATTGAATCCATAAGGCATCTTTATACCTTTTACTTAAAAACTTACGCTCAGCAAGCTCCCCGCTTTCAAGGCCTTCGTTAATAATATCTTCAGCAAAATTTTCGAATATTGGTTTTACGCCGGCGAGAACATTAGGTGTGGAAAATTTTCCATTATAATTTTTCAGGCTGTAAATAACAAAGCTTCGCTGGTTTTTTAAATTTTCTGTGTAGCTATAAAAGAAAGAAAGCATTTTTTCCCTCGCAGAATACTGAAACCAGACATCCTGTTCTTTTATCTTTGTAATGGTCTCAAAAGTTAAATCGAACCAAATGTTTTTTTCGATGCTTTCAAATGAAGCATAAAACTGATAAAACTCAGCTTCGGTAATCTTTATTTTTTTTGAAAAGCTGTAAACCGATTTAGGTTTTTCATTATTAGTTAAAACGTAATCGAGGTAGGCCTGACGGATTTGTTGAGCAGTTGCCATATTAGCTGTTTTTACAAGTATAACGTTTATATCACGAGCTTGTTTCTCTCCCGCAGGTTTTGTTAATCATCATTTTGTAATAATCATTTTCAAAATATTTGAAAGTTAATGTTGTGCCTTTAAATTGATTATTGGCAATTTGTTGTACATTCACAAGAAAAGTTATGTCGGTAATTGAAATTATTCTAATCTGTGTTGTTGTTTTATTAATTTTCGGCGGTAAAAAATTGCCGGAGTTGATGAAGGGCATCGGTAAAAGTGTAAGGGAATTCAAGGAAGCTAAAAAACCACCTGTAGATGGATTAAATTAAAACTTTAATTTCTTTGAAATGTTCCTATTTAAAAATATTATGGAAGATCCTAAAAACACCGCAGGTAATCAGGAAAGCAATGAAAGTGCTGAAAATGGTCTGGACCGATGGAATGACCGGCTGGAGGAGAACCTGGAATCCAATGAGCAAAATAATGTCTCGGCTGATGAAAAGGCTAAAACATTTTCTGAAAACGAGGGTAGTGGTAATCAATCTGATGAATCAGAAGAGTCCTAATTCCTTAATGGTATCTTAAAAGTAGTCGATAAAGGTTGATAAATTTCTTCGATATCATATCTCGCCCAATAATCAATCTATAATGCCCATCATTCTGGTAGTTTATAAAATATAATTTCTAAAATTGTAGAATTTCAAAATTATGTTTCAAATAAAATATTGTTCATAAAATACTTAATGCCTTTGCTTAATTTTGTATTATGTGGTACAATAACATTCTAGAAACCATTGGCAATACGCCCCTGGTTAAATTAAATACAATAACAAAAGGTATTCCAGGAACTATTCTGGCGAAAATAGAGACGACTAATCCTGGCAACTCGATCAAAGACCGTATGGCGGTGAAGATGATTGACGATGCCGAGCGCAGTGGTAAGTTAAAACCTGGTGGCACCATCATTGAAGGAACTTCAGGGAATACAGGTATGGGTTTGGCTATGGCTGCTATTATTAAGGGTTATAAATGTATTTTTACAACTACGGATAAACAGTCAAAGGAAAAAGTGGATGCACTGCGTGCTTTTGGTGCGGAAGTGATTGTTTGCCCTACGAACGTTGAACCTGAGGACCCAAGGTCTTATTATTCAGTATCTTCCCGTTTAGAGCGTGAAGTTCCGAATTCCTGGAAACCAAACCAATATGATAATTTAGCAAATACAGCTGCGCATTATGAACAAACCGGTCCGGAGATTTGGGAGCAGACTGAAGGTAAAATCACTCATTTAGTTGTTGGTGTGGGTACTGGCGGAACAATTTCCGGCGCTGGCAAATACCTTAAGGAAAAAAATCCTGACATTCAGGTTTGGGGAATCGATACTTATGGTTCGGTTTTCAAAAAATATAAGGAAACCGGCATTTTTGATAAGGACGAAATTTATCCTTATATCACAGAGGGAATCGGTGAAGACTTTTTACCGGCTAATGTGAACTTTGATGTTATTGATTTATTTGAAAAAGTAACGGATAAGGACGCAGCATTAATGACCCGAGATATAGCCCGTAAAGAAGGAATTTTTGTAGGAAACTCTGCCGGTGCGGCAATCGGTGGCTTAATCCAGTTGAAAGATAAATTAAAGCCTGAAGATGTGGTTGTGGTTATTTTTCATGACCACGGCAGCCGCTACATGGGCAAAATGTATAATGAAGACTGGTTACGCGAACGGGGCTTCTTACAGGATGAAAAATTAACGGCAAAATCAATTTTGGCTAAAAAAGAAGCGACAGAAATTGTAACGCTTGATGCAACAAAATCTGTTCTGGAAGCCATAAATACAATTAAGTCGATGAACATTTCTCAAATTCCGGTAACCCAGCAAGGCATGATTGTAGGTAAAATTGCAGAAAGTGATATTTTGTCGGCTTTACTGGAAAACCCTGGTTTGAAATCAGCACCAATTTCAGAAATCATGACTGCGACTTTCCCTTTTGTTGATTTGAACACCTCAATTGACAAAATTTCATCATTGATTAATAAAGAAAATTCTGCCGTGCTGGTTGAGGATGAATCTGGGAAAATTGAAATTATTACCCAATATGATGTTATAAATGCGATATCTGGTTAGTTAAGGAAGATTGCAAATGGGGAATAGTAAATAGATAATAGGAAATGGAGAAGTGGAAATGCAGTTAATCCTAAGATATATCTAGTCTAAAACGGTCGTCATTGCGAGGCACGAAGCAATCTTAATGCTTTGGGTTTAATACTTACAGCTAAAAAGATTGCTTCGTGCCTCGCAATGACGAGAAGCCAAAAAAACGCCCAGATAAATTATTATCCGGGCGTTTTTGCTTAGTGCTATTTAAGCTTTGGTCTTTCACCTTTAGCCTTTCAGCTTTTATCTTTCCGCTTAATGAGATGGTGCATCTGCATTTACACGCTTAATTTGCGCACCCAGGGCGCGTAAACGCGTATCAATGTCCTGGTAACCCCGCTCAATTTGTTCGATATTATAAATGGTTGATTTGCCCTCAGCTGATAATGCAGCGATTAGCAAGGATACCCCAGCTCTGATGTCAGGAGAAGTCATGCTGATGCCGCGAAGTTGGTATTTTTTATCGATTCCATTAACGGTTGCACGGTGCGGATCGCAAAGAATGATCTGAGCACCCATATCAATAAGCTTATCCACGAAGAATAAACGACTCTCAAACATTTTCTGGTGGATTAAAACGTTTCCTTTCGCTTGTGTCGCCACAACCAAAACAATGCTCAATAAATCGGGCGTAAAGCCCGGCCATGGCGAATCGGCAATGGTTAGAATCGAACCATCAATGAAAGTATCAATTTCATAGTGCTTTTGCGATGGCACAAAAATATCGTCGCCTCTGCGTTCTAATTTAATACCTAATTTCTTGAAAACTTCAGGTATTACTCCAAGTTCATCATAACAAACGTTTTTTATCGTGATTTCAGATTCAGTCATTGCCGCCATACCAATGAAAGAGCCAATCTCAATCATGTCAGGCAACATTCTGTGTTCTGTACCACCTAAAACTTTAACACCCTCAATGGTTAATAAATTTGAACCAATACCAGAAATCTTCGCACCCATGCGATTTAGCATTTTGCATAGTTGCTGTAAATAAGGTTCGCAGGCTGCGTTGTAAATTGTAGTTGTACCTTTAGCCAAAACTGCAGCCATTACAATGTTTGCTGTTCCTGTAACAGATGCTTCATCAAGCAAAATATAAGCACCTTGTAAATTTGTTGCATCAACGTTAAAGAACGCTTTTTTGCTGTCGTATACAAATTTAGCACCTAACTTTTCGAAACCGATAAAATGGGTGTCCAATCTTCTGCGGCCAATTTTATCGCCACCAGGCTTAGGTATTGCAGCTTTGCCAAAACGAGCCAATAGCGGACCAACAATCATAATTGAACCGCGTAAACCGCCGCCTTTAGCTTTAAAGGTGTCAGATTCGAAGAAGTTTAAATCAATATTTTTGGCCTCGAAAGTGTATGTGTCTTTATTGATGCGCTCTACTATAACTCCTAAATCACCCAATAATTCGATTAATTTATTTACATCCTTAATGTCTGGAATGTTGCTGATGGTTACTTTCTCTTCGGTAAGCAAAACAGCGGATAAGATCTGTAAAGCCTCATTTTTGGCACCTTGGGGAGTAATTTCGCCTTTTAATTTAATTCCGCCTGTTATTTCAAATGCGTTCATATATTTTTTAGTATCAAGTAGTAAGTAACAAGTAATGGGTATCAGGTATCAGGTATCAAGTATTGAGTATCAAGATTTGGTAATATTTAACCTTTCGCCCTCTACCTTCAACCATTAACCCTTTAATTAATATTTAGGTTTATTATTGTTGTTGCGGCCGCGGTTATTGTTATTATTGTTTTGACGGTTTTTGCCTCCGTTATTGTTGTTGTTATTATTATTGCGACCTCTGTTGTTGTTAATATTCTGTCGAGGATTTTGTGCCCTGAACTCAACTTTAGCCAGGTTAACACCTTCATCAAGTGATAATAAGCCGCCTGAAAGGTATTTCAAATCTTTAATGATCGTATCATCACTTACATTATCCTTGTTCCAGGTTACGTAAGCCATTTTCATAAAGTTTGCAATTCCCTGAACCATCGCTTTTTTATTTTCAGGATTTTCTTCGCGCATGGCTTTTTCAATCAGATTCTCAACCGTTTTACCATAATGTTTGTAGGTAATTCGTTGTTGAGGATAGGGAAGTGGTTCTGGTTTTTTAAAGGCATTTTCAGGCAAAGGCTTCGGGTAAGGGCTTTCCACATCAATCTGGTAACCAGATATAATGTGCAAATGGTCCCAAAGTTTATGCTTAAAATCGGCAACATCACGTAAATGCGGTTGCAGAAATCCCATCAGGTCGATAACCGCCTGGGCATATTTATTACGTTCTTCAATAGTGGGCAATTCGCAGATATACTTCACCATATTCTGAACGTTGCGGCCATATTCCGATAAAATCAAATGGCTGCGCGTCGTATTATAATCAAAATTCATGTACAGATAATTTAATGGATAAATTTTCCGGCGATACGAATTATGAAATAACCAGAGGAGATTAGGTTATGAATTCACCGAAATGTCTATTGCCGGACTTTCGTTATTTATGGTACAAATATAAATTAAAAATTACGATTTCAGAGTTACGATTTAGATTTTATTTTGGGACGGGCGTTCAGAGGTTCTTTTGATTTTTCGTTCTTGCTACTTCATTTCCTGGCTCTTTGTTCACTTTGGGCTTTCCGTTCTATTAGGTTTATTTAAAAAGGAAGCTGCTTTTCGGAAACTTTATTCGTCATCTCGACTGCAGCGCAGCGTAATGGAGCGATCTTTGGAAGAGTCATTACCGACAAGCAGAAAAAGATTTCTCCGCTACGGTCGAAATGACGATTCCTCAATTTCCGTGTATTCCGTGTTTCTTTGGCAAAAAGCTACATCTCATCACTATTCTTCGGATAATCAAAAAATACCAATTCCCCAGTTCCTCTGCTAACCATTGTCCACGAATCAAAAGGAAAAGACATTAACACCATACCTGAAGTAGGAATATTGTATATACCTGCATCACTTAGTTCATTGGCTAAATCTGTAAAACCCGGGTTATGTCCAAACATAATAACCGTATCGGCCTCGTCATCCAAGCCATTTACAACTTTTAACAGCGTCTTGGTATTGGCTTCATAGATCGATGCCTCGTATTGAATATCATCAGCCTGATAAGCTTTTGAAAAAAACTTTGCCGTAGATTTTGCACGCTTTGCCGGGCTACTTACCATCAAATCGAAATGAAAACCACGTTTTATCAAACGTTCTGCCATTTCGGGCGCATTTTCTTTGCCACGTTTGTTTAGCGGTCGGTCGAAATCTTTTAAATCTGCATTTCCCCAATCCGATTTTCCGTGACGAACCAGTAATAATTGTTTAGCCATTTAGTTTTTCTATAATCTTATCAACAATTGTGTGAGGATCAATTAAATCCATACAACTTGCAACACCACATAGACATGGTTTGTTTCCATAAATAGAATTTGGTCTTTCGGGGTGGTCAATTTGGATGCAATCGCTTTCCAATTGTCCATAGCCTAAAAAACCTGCATAGGGGTGTGTCGGTCCCCAAATCGAGATTACAGGAACACCAACTAAGGAAGCCATGTGCATACCGGCGGAATCCATACTCAGCATTAAATCCAGGTTGGATATAATAGCAAGCTCCTCTGTGAGGCTAAAACTTCGGATTAAATTATGAGTGTTAAAGTAAGCTCTGGCCCATTGTTCAGCAGTTGCCTGTTCGGTTTTTCCACCACCAAAAATAAAAAGCTCGTAGCCCAAAGCGCTCAATAAAGAAATTACTTCCTCCATTTTCTCTAAAGGATAAACTTTGTAAATGTGTTGCGCAAAAGGGGAAATGCCGACTTTTTTGGTTGCTTTATTTCTGAAAAATTTTCCAGCTTTGGCAGGAATCTCCAGCGGAGATTTTTTGAGTTTGTGGTTTAATTTGACATCGAAACCGAGTTCCCGAAAAACATCGGCATAACGTTCCACGGTTTGGCGTAGTTGTTTAAATATTTTATTGACGGAACGTGTTAACGCTTTTTTCTCTACTCTTCCTTTGTCAATGCGTTTGATTCTGGTTCCCGTCAGCCGGAAGAAAGTAGAAACAATCCTGCTCCTTAAATTATCATGTAAATCGGCAACTGCAGTCGGTTTATATTTTCGGAGTTCCCGATATAACTTGTACAGTCCGTTAATTCCCTTGTGAATGGTTTCAGGTTGAATGGCATGAAAAGTCAGATTTTCAATTCCATCGAAGAATGGTTTAAAAGCCGCCCGACTTACCATTACGGTTTCTATTGATGGATTTTGCTCAGAAAATTCTTTTAAAACAGAAGCGACCATCGCCACATCGCCCATAGCCGAAAAGCGTAAAACGATAATTTTTTCTGTTAACATGCCTTTATTGATGGTTCCTCTCTGTAACAAAGTATTTGTCTTTATTCTTTGCTCCTTTATCTTTTTTCTCTATACAAAACCGGGTTCAAACTTGGGTCGTTGTACATTTTCATTTGTTTATATACTTTCATATACTTTTTGCCGGACTCGATATCCGTTAACAATTCATCAATGCTGGTCGATAAATCTTCGCGTTGGGATAATAAAATGTCGAGTTTAGTCTGGCACTGCTGGCGGTGTTCAGCTGATGCACTTTCCCTTTCTGCCTCTTCCTGCATGTGGGAAATTTTTAAAGCCAGAATTGAAAGCCTGTCTATTGCCCATGCCGGGCTTTCTGTATTAATTCTCGCGTTTGGCAATGGAATAATTCCCTGGTAAAGATTTAAAAAATAGCCATCGATAAATTCAACCATATCCGTACGCACCTGATTTTGTGCATCGATGCGTCTTTTCCAGTTTAAGCCCTCAACAGGGTCGATTTGAGGATTGCGAACAACATCTTCCATATGCCATTGTGCGGTATCAATCCAGTTTTTAATATAAAGAAGGTGTTCTAAACTTTCAGCATCGTATGGGTTTTCAACCGGATGGTCAATATCATCAAACTGGTGGTAGTCTGCGATAACCTGACTAAATATGCGGTTGGCAATTTCACTTATCATGGGACAAAGATATTAAAAGATTAAATAGATTATTTCCTTCGGGGTGATTATGCAGATTTATGGATTGCACAGACTTTTAAGTTAGGATTAAAACTTGTTGTTAAAAATTTGTTTTTCCTAACCGCTAACCGCTAACCGCTAACCGCTAAACTTCTTTCATCAAAATAGGCTGTTATTTCTTCCAGAGAAAATGCGTTTAAACATTTGTCAGCGCTCAAGCCGCCTTTGCGGGCTACTAAAATACCGTAACGCATGTCGTGGAAACCCTCTGTTCTGTGTGCATCAGGATTAACAGAAAGCAAAACCCCTTTTTCCAGCGCGTAACGTTGCCAGCGCCAATCCAGATCTAACCGTAGCGGATTTGCGTTGATTTCAATAACGACATTGTTTGCAGCACATGCATCAATAATTTTTTTGTAATTGATAGGATAACCCGCACGGCTTAGTAGTAACCGGCCCGTCGGGTGGCCCAAAATTGTAGTGTATGGATTTTCAATTGCTTTCAGTAAACGGGCAGTTGCTTTAACTTCATCCATACGTAAATTGCTGTGCACAGATGCAACAACGAAATCAAAAGTTTTCAGTACTTCATCCGGATAATCCAATGAACCGTCACTCAGAATATCGCTTTCAATTCCTTTGAATATTTTGAACGGTGCTAATTTTTTATTCAGTTCCTCAATTTCCTGATGCTGTCCGAAAACGCGTTGTTCGTTTAATCCTTTGGCATAAACCGCAGTTTTTGAGTGGTCGCAGATGCCCAAATATTGTAAATTCAACGTTTCTTTGCAATAAACAGCCATTTGTTCTAGCGTATGTACGCCGTCACTCCAGGTAGAGTGGTTGTGCAAACTACCTTTTAAATCTTCGTAAGTAACCAGCTTAGGAAGTTCATTTTTTGCAGCCTTTTCAATTTCATCAAAATCTTCTCGAAGTTCAGGTTCGATGAAAGCTAATCCAGCTTTGCTGTAAATTTCCTCTTCGTTTGAAAAAGGACCATCACCTGCTAGTTTGAGCACTTTTTCAACATGTTCCGTATTTCCAGTCAATGTAAACCATTCCAGGTAAAAATCAGATTTGTTTACTACATAAATTTTGATTCTTATACCGGTGGCTGTTGTTGTAATAAATGCATCTTCGCCGGCAATTAATGAAAGTGGCTCAAATGATTCCAGGTTAACCTTAACGGATTCTATCTGTTCAGCACCAATAACAAGTTCCAGCTCGTCAATGATTTCGCATGCCCGCCGATATTGTCCTGCAAAGGCCAGTAATGAGTGTTTGTCGACTTTTGCCAACCATTCTGCCAGCTGATCATGTAATGTATTGGCAAATCCTTCTACCTGAGCATAGAGAAACCGTCCGTTTGCCGCCAGTTTAAATTCAATTGCATTTTTTATTTCTTCCTGTGTTTTCAAACCAAACCCCTTAGCCTCAATTAAGCGGTTTTCGTTACAGGCATAATAGAGCTCGCCAATGCTTTCTATTCCAAGCGTACGCCAGATGATTAATATTTTCTTCGGCCCAATTCCTTTAATACCGAGCATTTCGACAACACCTTCTGGCGTTTGCTGAATGATATCGTTTAGTTCTTTGAGTTCGCCGGTTTGTAATAACTCAATAATTTTACCCGCCAGACTTTTACCAATTCCATCAATTTTATCAATATCCTCTACAGGTTTATCTTTTAAAGCAAAAGGCAATTTATCAACCTTGAAATAAGCATTTGCTACTGATTTAATTTTAAACGGATTTACCTCATGTAATTCCATTAACTGTGATAGAAGGCGTAAAGTACGGGCGATGGTTTTATTCTCCATAAGCTGTAAAATTAGAAAATAAAGCGTTAAAAATTCTAGCTTACGAATTTTTCAAACAGATTTATTGAGGCGTTGTTCTGCAGGGATGAAAAATATAAAAGTTCTTGGCTTTGGTTTGTTCATCGGATTTGCTGCTTGTCAATCCTCCCAAAATTCCGGTAATAACATTGACTCAATTGCATCGGTTGCAGCAGGAACTGATAAGATTGTGGATTCGGGCTTGCTAATTGTCCCGGTCGTTCAGTAGGTGATATTTCTTTAGGCGAAGACATGAATAAAGTAAGTGCTAAACTAGGTCGGCCAGATGATGGCGATGCCGCAATGGGCAAAGCCTGGGGTATTTGGTACAGTAAGGATTTAACATCCGGGCAGCGGAATGAATTCGCAATTTACGCTTCGTACAAAGATACTTCGATGCGTGTGAGAGATGTAAAACAAATTCGGATTACATCTCCGGAATATAAAACGCAGGATGGTTTTACAACAGGGTTTTAAGAATCTAATACAAGATTGAAATTCCCGACGATGGAGCGGATTTCGGCTTATATAAATGAACAAAAGGATAATGTTATCATTTATGATGTTAAAAAGGATGGAATCGGATTTGAATTTTTAAAAGGAAAAGTGTTTCTATAACCGTTCATCCGAAGAATCAATCCGTTAATGGGACTTATTTAACGCTACACCCGGAGTGGAAACAGTTAGAGTAATGGGAAATGGCAAATAAGTAATAGAAAATAGGAAATGGCAAATAGGTAATAGAAAATGGGGAATGGCAAATAAGTAATAGAAAATAGGGAATGGAAAATGATAATAGAAGATGGATGACGGTGTATTCCGTTTTCCATCTTCCATCTAGTATTAAAATTATTTTATTACGGCTTCAAATGGCATTCTGGCCTGAATCCCGGAACTAGCCATAACCTTTTTCATTTGCTGGTAAAGCATGTAATTATCACCTAATTCCTGTTTTGTATAATAGGTTTTAATTTTATCTGTACTTTCTTCTAATAAAGATTTCAAAGGGTCGATAACATCAGGATATTCTACCACTTTATAGTTTTTAAGCTTAGCTTTTTTGGCGGCAGATTTTATTGCATCGTTAAAACTTCCAATTCTATCGGCTAACCCAATTTGAACGGCGTCGGTTCCAATCCAAACATGACCGCCGCCAATGCTATCGATATAAGCTTTACTTTTCTTCCTCCCATCGGCCACACGACTTACGAAACCACTGTAAATTCTATTTAATTCATTTTGGATTATAAATCTTTCACCTTCCGTCATCGGACGGTTAGTTGCCATGATATCAGCATATTTACCTGTTTTCACCCCATCAAATGTAATGCCCAGTTTGTTGGTCATTAGGTTTTGGAAGTTTGGAATAATACCAAACACACCGATTGATCCTGTAATGGTATTCGGCTGAACGAAAATACTATCAGCAGCGCAGCCAATATAATATCCACCTGATGCCGCGACATCACCAAATGAGGCAATAACCGGTTTTTCTTTCTTTGTCAAAACAATTTCTCTCCAAATTACGTCAGATGCCAATGCACTGCCACCTGGTGAATTCACGCGAAGCACAATGGCTTTGATGTCATCATCTAAACGGGCTTTACGAATGGCCCTTGAAATTCGCTCAGAACCAATCTGGTTATCAGAGCCTTCTCCTCCTGTAATCTCTCCATTCGCATAAATTACGGCTACCTTATCCTTCCCGGAACCGGCAGCTGTATTGTTTTTTAAATAGTCATTTATAGAGACTGAACTTATATTCTGCTTTTTGGTTTTACCTGATAGTGCTTTTAGTTCTTCCAGTATTTCGTCTTTATATTTCAGGCCATCAATCATCTTGAAATTTAAAGCATCTTTAGGTGCCCTGATTTTATAATTGTCAGCAATGCTGTAAAGACTGTCTTTTTGAATATCTCTGGTTTGTGCAATATCCGTTAAAAAAGTATTGTAAAGTCCCCCTACATAAGCCGTAACCTGTTTGCGGTTATAATCGCTCATTTTGTCTAAAATAAATGGCTCGACAGCACTTTTGTAATTACCTACACGAATAACCTGCATTTCCACGCCAACTTTTTCGAGCGTGCCTTTGAAAAAAGTTAACTCAGAACTAAAACCTTTGAATTCTAACGCCCCTTCCGGATTTAAATAAACCTTATCTGCCGCTGATGCAATGTAATAAGCACCCTGGGTGTAAACTTCACTATAGGCCAATATTTTTTTATGAGATTTCTTAAAGTCTATTAATGCATTTCTAACTTCGCGCATGGTTGCAAAACCCGCATTCGGACTGCTAACATTTAGGTAAATGCATTTTATATTATCGTCGGTTTTCGCCCGCTGTATGGATTTTAAAAGATCACTTAAACCGAGACCATCCTTTTCTTCACCACCTACAATGGGAAGATTCCCAAAAGGATTTTTTGGTGTACGTTCTGTTATGGCCTGATCGAGGTTTAGATACAGAACTGAATTTGTACCCACACTAATTGTTTTATCATCATCGATCGACGAAATGGCAGCAACTATAATAATGAAGCAAACAAAAAACAGGATTACAACAGATAGGAAAAAGCCTAACATTGATGCAAATAAATACTTAAAAAAATCTCTCATTTAAATGTTTTAATTTTGTGGCGTAAAGATATAAAAATACAAAGTTTAAATATGGCATTAGAGCATACAATTGCTTATTTGTTACTGGGTGGAAATTTGGGCGACAGAAAGAAAAACCTGGAGCTGGCGATTCAATTTTTAAATAAGGAGGCTGGAAAAGTTGTATCCATTTCATCTATATATGAAACAACCGCATGGGGGAAAGTAAATCAACCTGATTTTCTGAACCAGGCGATTGCCTTAAGTACAAATTTGAGTGCTTTAGAACTGCTGGACAAGGCGCTGGAAATTGAGCGGAAATTAGGCAGAATCCGGAAGGAAAAGTGGGGAGAAAGGTTGATAGATATCGACCTTATCTTGTTCGGAAATGAAGTTATCAATATCGAAGGAAAACTTCAAATTCCACACCCACACATGCAAAACAGAAAATTCGTTATGCAACCGCTTGCAGAAATTGCTCCTGATATAAATCATCCCGTTTTAGGCAAAAGCATTTTAGAAATGGCTGAAAATATTTCCGACAATTTAGAAGTGAACAAGTTGTAATTAAATTATGTTTTTTTTAATCGACAACGGTGCTCTATGTGCTGGTAAATATAAAATAACGCAAATACCAAATAGATTTTATGGCAGTTAATCTGGTGTTACTCCTCTGAAATGTAAGGCAGACATGGTTATATAGAGTACCAACACAAAAGGAATTGCTGCGAATTGTAAAGCGGCAATTAAAACCGTCGATAAGATTAGAAAAATAAACTTGATTTTGTTTTTTGCCCAGCTTAAATCACTAAACTTCAGAGAGAATATTTTTATTTCGCTAACCAGTAAGAAGCTTGTAACCGAAGTAATGGAAACAAGCAGTATGGTAGATCCGATAACCGCGGGATAGTCGATGCCTATAAAAGGTAATGAACAGATGAAAAGTGTGTTCATCGGCGTATTTAGCCCAATAAAATCTTCGGTTTGCCTTTCATCATTATTAAACTTTGCCAGGCGCAAAGCGGAGAAAATTGTAATTAAGAAACCTAAATACGGCAAATAAGCCGAAGTGTAATCACTCAGTTTAAAAAGCTGAAACATGATAACCCCGGGTAGGACGCCAAAGCTTACCATATCTGCGAGAGAATCCAAATCTTTCCCAATTGCTGATTTTACATTCAATAAACGGGCGATCATTCCATCGAAGAAATCAAAAATACCAGAAAGAATAACGAAATATGCTGCAATTTGTAAGTCGCCCTTAAATGCAAGAACGACTCCAATACAGCCAGAAAAAAGGTTTGCACAGGTAATCGCATTAGGGATATGCTTTTTCATTTATTTTGAGTTGAAAGTACAAAGTTAAAAGTTTAAAGTGGCTGGATTCGCATTTCGAAAACTTTCAACTTTAAACCTTCAACTTTTAACACTCTACTAGCTATTCATCGAAATAAGAAATTCTTCGTTGCTTTTTGTGCCTTTTATCTGTGCCTGTACAAATTCCATTGCTTCCTGGCTATTCATGTCTGCCAGGTGGTTACGTAAAATCCAAACGCGCTGTAAAATGTCTCTGTCTAACAATAAATCGTCTCTACGTGTGCTTGATGCGGTAATGTCAATAGCCGGGAAGATACGCTTGTTCGATAATTTACGGTCTAATTGTAACTCCATGTTACCAGTACCTTTAAATTCTTCGAAGATAACCTCATCCATTTTAGAACCTGTATCCGTCAATGCAGTAGCCAGAATTGTCAAGGAACCACCATTTTCAATGTTACGGGCTGCACCAAAAAAACGTTTTGGCTTATGTAATGCATTTGCATCAACACCACCTGATAAAATTTTACCAGATGCAGGTGCAGTTGTGTTATAAGCACGGGCTAAACGGGTAATTGAATCCAGAAGGATAACTACATCATGCCCGCTTTCGACCAAACGCTTAGACTTTTCTAAAACGATGTTGGCAATTTTTACGTGACGTTCAGCTGGCTCATCGAAGGTAGAGGCAATAACTTCTGCTCTAACGCTACGAGCCATATCCGTAACCTCTTCCGGGCGTTCATCGATTAATAGAATAATTAAATAAACTTCCGGATGGTTTTTAGCTATCGCATTGGCAACTTCTTTCAGTAAATTGGTTTTACCTGTTTTCGGCTGTGCTACAATTAAACCACGTTGTCCCTTACCAATCGGCGTAAATAAATCCATAATACGGGTAGAGTAATTGCTGTTATCCGTAAATAAATTCAATTTTTCTGTCGGGAAAAGTGGTGTTAAATAATCAAATGGAACACGATCGCGAACTTCGGCAGGGATTCTGCCGTTAATGGTTTCGACACGAACCAATGGGAAATATTTTTCGCCCTCTTTCGGTGGACGGATACTACCTTTTACGGTGTCGCCGGTTTTTAATCCAAAAAGTTTAATTTGTGATTGTGATACGTATATATCATCAGGAGAAGTTAAATAGTTATAATCAGCAGAGCGTAAGAAACCGTAACCATCAGGCATAATTTCTAAAACCCCCTCGTTAGTGATTACATTATCGAAATCTAAATTAGAATAACTGTTTTCGTTTTTATGGTGATTTCCACCTCCAGGTTGTTTTTGCTGGCGATTATCTTCACGCTGCGGTTTTTCTTGCTTTTCTCTTGGTTCTTGTTTTTGTTTCGGAGCCGCCGGAATCACTTCTGCACTTTCCTCAATTAAGGCAGAAATTGGTTTGGTGCCGCCATCCTCTGGTTCCACAATTCGGTCTGGTTGTCTTTCAGGTTGTTGCTGGTGTTGTGGCTCATCAAATAAAGTTACCGAATCTCTTCGTCTTTCGATAGGCGCTGCAGGTTCATCCTTACTTAATCTTGCTCTTTTTTTTACTGGTTTCTCCGGGCTGGAAACGGAAGTAGCTGAAGCAGCAACTTTCGGTGCCTTTTCGGTTTTAGCAGTTTTCGTTTTTGGTATTGGTGCTACAGCGATAGGCTCATTTTCACTATATGGGTCTGCATCGGATTTAGCAGCATTTATAATTTCTTGCTGATGTAAAAGCACTTCAACAAGATCAATTTTTCTGAGGGATTCGGCACCTTCAATGCCATAAGATTTTGCAAGCTCACGTAATTCTGGTGTGAGCTTATCATTTAATTCTGTTTTGCTAAACATTCTAAATATATATGTTTCAAGAAATTTTTCTTTTACTTATAACGGATGTCCTGTTATAAATCTGCATAGGCCTAAATACATAAATTGTGCAAGCCCGGCGGTTAATTAAGCATAATTCTTTAAGGTTATAAAACTAAATGAGTTGGTTATTTGGATGTACTCAAATGTTTCATAAATTGTTTATAAGCTAAATACAAAGCGGCAATCGCTTTCAAAAAATGGTAACAAAAAACAAGTCTTGATAAATTTTTCTGGGATATTCAGATAAACGGTTGAGGAATTATGGTGCAATTGTATGTATTTGAAACGTAATCTGCAAGAAAAAGTTTAAAATGTTTAAAAAATAGTTGCGGTGAGGATTATTTCTTCTTTATGAAAACTTAAAAAAAAACCCATATTTGCAGCAAATAAGCCCTTATATGACTAAGCAACAACTTTTTGAGCAGATACAAAAAAAGCGTTCATTTTTATGTGTTGGATTGGATTCCTCGCTGGATAAGATCCCTAAGCACCTGCTAAAATACGAAAATCCTATTCTGGAGTTCAATAAGCAAATTATTGATGCCACTAAAGATTTGTGTGTTGCTTACAAGCCAAATACTGCTTTTTATGAATGTTATGGCAAAAAAGGATGGGAAACACTTATTGAAACATTTAAATACATTCCCCAGGATGTTTTTTCCATTGCGGATGCCAAGCGCGGCGACATCGGTAATACTTCTGCTATGTATGCAGAAACTTTTTTTAATGCACAATCTTCTGAGATGAGTTTTGATTCGGTTACGGTTGCCCCATACATGGGAAGTGATTCTGTTATGCCGTTTCTTACGTTTAAAGATAAATGGGTTATCCTGTTGGCGTTGACATCAAATTCAGGCCACGCCGATTTTCAATTACAGGAAATTGGCAAAGATAGATTGTTTGAAAAAGTATTAAAAACATCGCAACAATGGGCAACTGATGAGCAGATGATGTACGTTGTTGGCGCAACCCGAGGTGCTGCATTTGCAGATGTACGCAAGTTGGTGCCAAATCATTTCCTTTTGGTTCCTGGCGTCGGAGCACAGGGCGGTAATTTACAGGAAGTTTGTAAATACGGATTGAATTCGCAATGCGGATTATTAATCAACTCTTCACGCGGAATTATTTATGCAGGCAGTGGCGAAGATTTTGCAGAAAAGGCCAGGGAAGAGGCTATGAAATTACAAAAAGAAATGGAACAAATACTGGTTACTGCTGAATTGGTCTAGTTCAATAATTAACCACAGATAGACAGGATAAACACAGATTGAAGGCGGGTATAAATTCGAGAATATTCCTATATTGTTTGGATGTTGAGCCAAAATGAAATAACAGAAAAAATAATTGGAGCCGCTTATAAGGTTTCAAATGCTTTGGGATGTGGTTTCTTGGAAAAGGTTTACGAAAATGCGCTATTCATTGAAATTAAAAAAACTGGCCTAAATGTAATTAAACAACATGCTTTACAAGTTTTTTACGACGATCAAGTTGTCGGAGATTATTTTGCTGATTTATTTGTAGAAAACGAAGTTGTGGTTGAATTGAAAACTGTTACGATGATTACAGATATTCATCAGGCTCAATTAATGAATTACCTAACTGCCTGTAATAAACGCTGTGGTTTGATTATTAATTTCGCCAAACCTCGTATTGAAATAAAAAGAATGGTCAATGGCTATTAATCTTCAAATATCTTTGTTTATCTGTAATAGCTGAAGTTTAATATTAACATTAAAATTTTTTTTACCCTGAATTTAGAAAATACCAGGAATGATTAACGCCTATTAATCCTTGAAACATCTGCGTTTATCTGTGTCCATCCGTGGTTAAAATATTACCCTTACTATGAAACCCAAAATAGATTTAAAACTCATACTTGCCTTAACCGGCGTCGCCCTGATTTGGGGAACAACTTATTTGGGTATTCGTGTCGCCGTAGAAAGCATTCCTGCCTGGTACGTAACGGCCATTCGCCAAACGATTGCCTCCTTAATTATTCTGATCATCCTGATAAAACAGAAAGAATTGAAGTGGATTGGCTGGAGCAGTTTTAAGAGACAAATTTTACTTTCAATCTTAATGGTTGTTATTGCAAACGGCATGACAACCGTCGCCGAAAAAACAATTCCAAGTGGATTAACTTCTTTGATAAATGCCACTTCTCCACTTTTGGTCTTTCTGGGTTGTGTTTTCCTGGGGATTCAAAAACCCAGTTTAAAGGGTTTTGTAGGTGTTTTTGTTGGTTTTCTCGGTATTGTTTTCATTTTTAGGGATGGCATTAGCGACTTGCTTGAGCCAGGTTACCGAAATGGAATTTTATCCCTTGTAATAGCTGTTTCCGGTTGGACAATCGGAACTATTTATTCGAAAAAACACAGCGGAAAACCCCAGTATATATTCCTGAATCTTTTTTATCAGTTCGTGTTCTCTGCTATTGTTCAATTCGGTTTAGCCTTGATTTTTTCTGGCACAGCAGATGTAAGTTCCTGGAAGACTGAAAGTATTTTTGCTGCGGTTTACCTTGCGGTATTTGGTTCCGTTTTAGGATATTTTTGCTATCATTATGCATTGAAAAAAGTTTCTGCATCTGAAGTGTCGATACTTACTTATTTTAATACAGTAATCGCAATATTTTTGGGATGGTTAATTTTAAATGAGCATGTTGATGTGGATTTAATCGTAGCAACAATTTTGATCATTGCTGGTGTTTTTATCACGAATTACAGGAAGAGGACCGATCCTATAGGTTGACAGTGTATAGGCATCGCCATGAATATATTGTGGGTCAGATAAAATAAGATGCTGAAACAAATTCAGCAGGACGATTAGTTTTTTCTAAAACTTTTAGGAATATTCCCTATCTTTAAGTATGAATTTTTCGGAAGATTTTTTGCATTATGTTTGGCAATTCAGGTCGTTTGACAACAATGAGCTGAAAACTGCTGATGGCGAAAGTCTGAAGATCATACATCAGGGTTTTCTAAACAAAAATGCCGGACCGGATTTTAATAATTCTAAAATACAGATAGGCGATACAGTTTGGGCAGGGAATTTAGAAATTCACATTAAATCTTCTGATTGGTTAAGGCATAACCATCAAAGCGATTCGAGTTATGAAAATGTAATTCTTCATGTGGTTTATGAAAATGATGTAAAAATTAAAAGAATTGATGGTTCAATTTTACCTGTGCTGGAACTAAAAAACCGGATTGCTGAAGATTTGATTGAAAAGTACGAAACACTGTTTCTTACGTTAACAGATTTTCCTTGTAAAGCACAGATTAAAACCGTCGATAAACTGATTATCGATTCATTTGTGTCACGAACATTATTCGAAAGATTTGAGCAAAAAACGTATGTTGTATCAGAGACACTAAAAGAGTTGAATGGAAATTGGGACGAAACTTTCTATCGTTTTATGGCTCGTAATTTTGGTTTTAAAATAAATGCATTACCTTTTGAACTCGTTGCGAAAGCGATTCCTCAACAAATATATGGAAAGCATAAAGTTAATCCATTACAAATCGAGGCGTTGATTTTCGGTTCAGCCGGCTTTTTGAATGAGAAATTTGTAGAAGAATACCCTGTTCGATTGAAAAAGGAATTTGAATTTTTACAGAAAAAATATAACATTAAGCCCATCGACGTTTCGATTTGGAAATTCATGCGGATGCGCCCGCAGAACTTTCCAACACTACGCCTGGCGCAATTCGCTGCATTAATTGTAAAAGCAAATCATTTATTTTCTAAAGTGCTGGACATAAGTGTCGTTGCTGAACTTCGCGAGCTGTTCGAAAATTTGCCCGTAAATGTTTATTGGAAAACGCACTATCATTTTAAGAAAGAAACAGATGGTGTTAACATCCAAATTGGCAAAGCGTCAGTCGATAATATTTTATTAAACACGGTTGCATTGTTCTTATTTACTTATGGCAAACAGTCCGGAACACAATTTTATATCAACAGAGCGATTAAATTGCTGGAAAGTTTGCCGCCGGAACGAAACGCAATAACCGACAGGTTTTTACAGGCTGGCGTATTAATGTATAATGCCTTTACAACACAAGGAATTTTGCATTTGAAAAAGCACTATTGTGATGAGAAAAAATGCCTATCTTGTGGAATTGGATTAAAGATTTTGAAACAAGCTTAATTGTTTAATATTTATCAAACTTTATACTTTTCTATCGGTTTAGTCATTATGGAATTCCCGCACGAACTTAAGGAACTTTACCCTGATGAAATTATCGAAGTTAGAGGCAATGCTGATGCTTTAACGGTGATTTTGCATGCAGGAGTTGATATTGAAAAATTCAAAAATGATTTGAAAAAGAAGTATTCTGGTTTAGAGGAACAGCAGACTCTATTTATAAAACATGAAAACAGGCAGGATTTTGAAAAATTGATTTTAGAATAACCGCGCTTCCAAGTAAACTTTTAACCAATTATTATTGTTAAATTAGATTAAGGATTTCGCTTTCTTCAACTTATATTGAATTAGGATTTAAATAAGCTTATAATGTTCCAAAGAATCATCACATATTTTGAGCAGCAAAGTTTTGGAGTTTCTACATACCTTGCAAATAAGCTTAACATGAGTACAGCAAGGGTGCGTTTGTTTTTTATTTATTCCTCTTTTCTAGCTGTAGGTTTCCCAATACTGTTTTATTTTCTGGCTGCAGTTGTCTTAGATATCAGAACCTATATGAAAAAAATGAGGTTGAGAATTTGGGAGTAAACCCCAAACCCCTAAAGGGGCTTTCCATTCTACCGTTTGTATAATGCACTTAAATTTTCTTTGTCTTTAATGTGAAATACAGTTTTAAAAAGAAAAGTCTTTTCTCTCTAAAAGACTTTTCTTTTTGTAAATGTGTGCTTGACTTTGTCTATAAACGGCATTCGTTCATTTGCACATAGTCTTTGCTACATGGTTTTCATTCCCCCTTTAGGGGGCTAGGGGGTTAATCTTCTCTTAAAATCTCTGCAATTTCACGAAAGCCTTTTTCTGCCGCTAAATCAGCTGGAAGTTTTCCGCCTTCCATACGCAAACTAACCTCGGCTCCATGTTCTAAAAGCAGAATAATTAGCTCGATATTTCCTAATTGAGCAGCCGTATGCAGGGGTGCCAAGCCTGCCTTCTGGCAAACATTTGGATAGGCGCCTGCATCGAGAAGTAATTTTGTAATGTTAATGTTATTTGCCGCAACCGCTGAATGTATGGGGAAAACATTGAATCCGTTTTTGGATGCCAGATTTACATCAGCGCCCTTTAGAACTAAAAATCTGGCCAAATCTTCGTGTCCGAAGTAACAGGCTAGGCCTAACGGTGTAAAACCATCTTCAGAAAATTCGTTAACTGCACCAGGATTTTGAAAAATGAGTAAAGTTGCAGCATCAAATTTTCCGACTGCGCAGGCTTCAAATAAAGTTAGACTGTCTGCGAACTCTGCAATTAAATTTGCGATTTCTTGTTTCTTGTAATAACAAGCTAACAATAAAGGTGAAACATTATGAGAAGTATTGATGTTTGCAAGTTCTGGGTTTTGAAGCAAAATTTCTTTTACTGCTTCTAAATTCCCTGCTTCTATTTGTTGTTCGAGCTGCGCTATGTTCATATGATTTTACCAAATAACCGACTTAAATTAACGAAAAATTAATAGCGTGCAGAAATTTTTGGTGAAAAAATGTGAAAGAATGAGGTAACTAACAAAACGTGTTTTTGCATCTTTAAGATTACTAAGAAAATCTTTTATAATAAAAATCCCGTTTTACCTCTCCAGGTAAAACGGGATAAACCTAAAACAAAATCCGCTTCATTTGAAAAACGTAACAATTTGTGTATTGTTAATTGATAGACAATTTTTTCTGTTTAAGGTTTAATGCTGGCTGTTAATTTTATTAATTTAAGGCTGCTCTAAAACGCAGGAGATACAACTATATATTTTATATTTGTTCAACATTAAATTATTAGGATAGAAAATGGCGGCCAGGGGAAACCAGTTTAAAACCAATACATTCAGAGATAAAGGCGCTGAAAATGCACCGGGGAGAGGGGCTTCAAGTCGCCTTCCTAAAGAGAGAAGAGAATATTTGCCAAGTTTTGACTTGCAGGACGGGCGCGCTGTGAAAATCGTAGGTCTGTTTTTTGTTATACTTTCCCTTTACTTTTTAATTGCTTTTACGTCTTACTTATTTACCTGGCAAGATGATCAGAGTTATGTAATCGACGCTAACGGAGGTTGGTCAAACCTGTTTAAAACAACTGAAGAACTCAAAAATTCGGGCGTTAATGTTCCTATTGTGCAAAACTGGCTAGGTAAATTTGGCGCCCTATTGTCACACCAATTTATTTATGAGTGGTTTGGCATTGCTTCTTTTTTATTTGTTTTGGCATTCTTTATTATCGGTTACCGGTTGTTATTTAAGGTCAAAATTCTCTCTATCTCCAAAACACTAGGCTACAGTTTTTTCTTTTTATTATTTATTTCATTAACATTAGGCTTTGCTCATAGTTTCTGGTCTGAATCACCACATTATGTTGAAGGGGAGTTTGGTTATTGGAGTAATAAATTACTAGCTGCTCAAATTGGTGCAGCCGGAGTAGCTGGATTAATCGCTTTTGCCGGATTAACAATTTTAATTATCGCTTATAACATCGATTTTAAATTTCCCGAACGTAAACAAAAGGAAGTCTTCCTGGATAATGAAACACCAGATTATGTAAACGAGGTTCGTGAGCGGTTTGCACAAAATCGAGAAGTTGAAGAATCATCAGAACCAATTGAATTCCCGGTGCGTGAGAAAACACCATTGAATAGCGAGCGCAGACAACAAAACGTGGTGATACAACCAAGTCGTTACGAGGCAAAGGAAGACGGGGAAGAGGTAATTGCGCCTGTAAACTTATCGCCTTTAGCCACTAATTTACCTTTAGCAACCTCGGCGGCTATGGCGTCTGCAATGCCTTTAACGGTAGAGTCAGCAATTGAAGAAGAAGAAAAAGAGCCAACTTTTATAATCGAGAAGACCGAAGAAGAAAAAAAATCGGAAGATTTGGTTGAGCAGTTTGGAAATTATGATGAAAAGCTTGATTTGGCCGGCTATAAGTATCCAACCATAGATTTGTTAGAGAATTATGGTACCAATAAAATTTCAGTAAATGCAGAGGAACTGGAAGCTAATAAGAACAAAATTGTAGAAACGCTTAATCATTACAACATTGAAATCGATAAGATTAAGGCTACGATTGGTCCAACCGTTACGCTTTATGAGATTATACCTGCGCCTGGTGTAAGAATTTCAAAGATCAAAAACCTGGAAGATGATATTGCGCTTTCATTAGCGGCATTAGGCATTCGTATAATAGCGCCAATGCCGGGGAAAGGTACAATTGGTATCGAGGTACCTAATCAGCATCCGGAGATGGTTCCAATGCGTAGTATCCTTAACACAGAGAAGTGGACTTCAAATACGATGGATTTGCCGATTGCTTTAGGTAAGACCATCAGTAATGAGGTTTTTATCGCAGATTTGGCTAAAATGCCTCACTTACTGGTAGCAGGTGCAACAGGTCAGGGTAAGTCTGTCGGTATTAATTCTATTTTGGTTTCACTGTTATTTAAGAAACATCCTGCCCAACTCAAATTTGTGTTGGTCGATCCGAAAAAGGTTGAGCTGACTTTATTCAATAGGATTGAACGTCATTTCCTGGCTAAACTTCCGGGAGAAGCTGATGCGATTATTACGGATACTAAAAAGGTTGTTAATACCTTGAATTCTCTTTGTATCGAAATGGATCAACGCTATGATTTATTGAAAGATGCGCAGGTTAGAAATTTAAAAGAGTACAACGATAAATTCATCAAGCGTAAGCTTAATCCAAATAACGGACACCGATTTTTGCCTTTCATTGTACTTGTTGTAGACGAGTTCGCTGATTTGATGATGACAGCAGGTAAAGAGGTTGAGGCACCAATTGCACGTTTAGCACAGTTGGCCCGTGCAATTGGTATTCATCTGGTTCTTGCTACGCAGCGTCCTTCAGTTAATATAATCACAGGTACCATTAAAGCCAATTTCCCTGCCAGGTTAGCGTTCAGGGTGCTGTCAAAAATCGATTCTAGGACCATCTTAGACAGTGGCGGAGCAGACCAGTTGATTGGACGTGGTGATATGCTTTTATCTACAGGTAGCGACTTAATCAGACTACAGTGTGCTTTCGTTGATACGCCGGAGGTTGATAGAATCTCTGAATTTATTGGCAATCAACGTGGTTATTCAGATGCCTATCAATTGCCTGAATACATTGATGAGGCTGGAGAAGGTAGTAAAGCAGACTTTGACCCGAACGAACGGGATAAGTTTTTTGAAGATGCTGCAAGACTTATTGTATTACACCAACAGGGATCTACTTCATTGATTCAACGCAAATTAAAGCTAGGTTACAACCGCGCTGGCAGAATTATCGATCAATTGGAAGCAGCAGGTATCGTTGGTCCGTTTGAGGGAAGTAAGGCTCGTGAAGTTTTATATCCCGACGAGTATTCTTTGGAACAATTCTTGAATAGTATGGACGACAAGAATTAGATTAAACCAACGCTTAGTAATCTACTCTAACATTCAAAGAAAATTAAATACACCACATGAAGAAATTAATTTCAGCATTAATGGTTGTTGTTGCATTTACAACATCAACTTACGCTCAAACAGATGCAAAAGCCAAAGCTATTTTGGCAGAAGTAAGTAAAAAATACAAGTCATACAATATTGTTAAAACCGATTTTACTTTCACGTTAGAAAACCCGAAAGCAAAGGTGAAAGAAACACAGCAGGGTACGCTCTATGTTAAAGCGAATTCTAATAAATACAAGGTAGCCATGACAAATCAGGAACTATTCAGCGACGGCAAAAGCCAATGGACCTATCTCAAAAAAGACAAAGAAGTGCAGGTAAGCAGCATTGATCCAAATAGTGATGCAATAAATCCTGCTAAAATTTTTACTGTTTATGAAAAAGGCTTTAAATATGTTTATACAGGAGATCAAAAAGTAGGTGCAAAAACGTATCAAATGATTGATTTGACACCTACTGATACAAAGAAATCAATTTTTAAAGTGCGTTTAAGTATAGATAAAGCGGCTAAACAAATTGCTAATGTTGTTTTGTTCGATAAAAATGGAAATAAATACACTTACAATGTGAAAACTTTTTCACCTAATGTAAAAATACCGGAAACCACGTTTGCTTTCGATGCCAAAAAATATCCTGGCGTTGAAGTTGTTGATTTAAGATAATTTTCTTTCTCAATTTGAATAAAGAATTTTTTGAAAGGTTCAGTTGGAAACACCTGAACTTTTTTTGTTAACCACCTGAGACACCTAAGCAGGCCAATTATTCATTTATAGTTAATCGCTAATAAACCTTTCCCGGTTAATTTCTGATCTTATTGCACATTTCATACCTATAATGATACTATATGACTAGATGTAAGTATTCAAGTCAGGTGCTTAAATTATACTTATGATAAAAAAAAGCTATAGTGATCTCAGGTATCTAGGTGGTAAAAAAGGATAGTTAAAGTTGTGCTTGACTAATACTTCTTATAATTTAATGACCAACAACCGTTGCTTCAGATGATGCCTCAATTTCTGTTTTTATGTACCTCCTGCCAACTAATAGACAAATCAGAGCGATAAAGGCAGCAGCTGTCATAACTAGTGGCATCGGAACAACTGAATGCTCGCTGAATAAACTTACCATTACCGAAGCTAATGCACCTAACCCCATTTGAAGTGCACCCATCAAAGCTGATGCACTGCCAGCATTTTTACTGAACGGTGCAAGGGATAAAGCTGCTGCGTTTGGATTAATAAATCCTAAGCAACATAAAAATAGAGCGATAAAACCAATTGTTGAATACAGGTTCAGCCAATCGTTTAATGCGAAAACTAAGAATATTAAACTGAATAAGCATTGTGCTATTAGCGCACGGGTTACAATCTGCTTACTGGTAAACCATTTTAAAATTAAACTATTTATCTGACTAGATCCTATGAAAAACACAGATAACAGAGCAAATATCCATCCGTAGCCAGTTTTGCTTACTTCATAAATTTTCATAAAAACCTGCGGCGATGAAGATACATAAGCAAATAAACCCGAAAAAGTGATCGAGCTGATTAAAGCGTAAGTCGAAAATTGCGGGTTCTTCAAAACTGTTAAAAAGCTGTTTAGTATCGGCTTAGGTTTTAAAGAATAATTTGGGTCGGGTTTATAGCTTTCAGGTAATTTAAAAATAGATGCGAGCAGTATAAGTATAGCCATAAAACCCAAAAATACAAAGACATATTGCCATCCTAAAGCTGAAATTAAATAGCCACCGGCGGTCGGCGCAAGCATTGGCGAAACTGCGATAACCAACATCAATGAGGCAAAGACTTTCGGACTTTCCTCCACAGAAAATAAATCGCGAACCATGGCAACAGAAGCAACTGCGGTAGCGCAACTACCAATAGCCTGCACAAAACGTAAAACAATAAGCTGGTTAACATCGGTGACCGCTAAACATAAAAATGATGAAAGAATGTAAAGTGATAAACCAAAATATAAAGGCTTTTTGCGGCCAAACTTGTCAAGTAAGGGCCCGTACAAAAGTTGACCGGCCGAAATACCAATAAAAAAACTGGATAAGGATAATGCCACTGTAGATTCTGTGCTTTTCAAATCATCGGCGATGTCTACGAAACCCGGTAGATACATGTCAATCGAAAAAGGTCCGAGCGCAGCTAATGAACCTAAAATTAATATGAGATAGAAGTGTTGTTTCTTAGCCATTAAGATTTCCGGTTTTGGAGTTGCAAAGATTAGGAGATTTAAGTTATTAAACTATTTTTAAGGTCGAATGATTGTAAAAAGTATTGATATTAAAAATTAATGTTGAAAAGCTGAATCTGATTTGATTTATTTTTAGATTTATACCTTATGACTTTTAAAACTAAAGAAAGCCGTTTACTTCTCATCCTGGGAAGTTTTTTTGTGGCAAATGCAATACTATCAGAGTTTATCGGTGTCAAGTTGTTCAGTGTTGAAGAAACACTGGGCTTCAAAAAGTTTGACATCAATTTGTTTGGTGTGCCGAATCTTTCGTTTGTAATGTCTGCTGGTGTATTAACCTGGCCAATCATTTTTATTATGACTGATATCATTAACGAGTATTTCGGAGTAAAACAAGTCAGGTTTTTATCTATTCTAACCGCTATTTTAATTGCCTTCGCTTTTTTAGTCGTTTGGGGTTCTATGCATTTAAGCGCTGCAGATTTCTGGATACATCAAAATATAAATGGCGAAGATTTGAACATGAATAATGCTTTCGCAGGTATTTTTGGACAGGGTATGTGGATTATCGTCGGTTCGATAATTGCTTTCATCGTTGGACAACTTGCTGATGTTTTAATTTTTCATCGGATCAAAAAAATAACAGGAGAAAAGTCGCTTTGGTTAAGAGCAACAGGTTCAACTATAATATCGCAACTTATCGATAGTTTTGTGGTTATTTTTATTGCTTTTTATTTGAATCCTCAATACCATTATAGCTGGCAAATGGTGGCTGCTATCGGATTGGTCAATTATACATATAAGTTTTTTGTTGCTATATTAATGACCCCGATTTTATATGTTGTGCATGCAATAATTGATGGTTATTTAGGAAAAGATTTAGCGCGGAAATTAACTGAACTGGCTGGTAGAGGATAAGTAATTCAAAAAATATGAAAATAAAATTTTTCTTTTTTATCGCTTTTACATTATTGTATGCCTGTAAAGAAAAGACACATCAGGTGGCCAACAATCAACCAAATATTCAAGGCACCTGGAAATTAATTTCAGGAACTATTACGGATAGAAAATCAGGTAAAATAACTAATTACCTCGCGAATTTCAATATGATTAAGATTATCAACGACACCCATTTCGCTTTTCTAAAACACAGTAAAAACCCTGAAGACAGTACAGGCTTTGATGCCGGAGGCGGAACTTACCTGTTAAATGGCAGCACTTATACAGAGCACCTTACGTATTATAAAAATAAAAACTGGGAAGGGAAAACCTTCGATTTTAAACTGAGTTTAGCAAAGGATACCTTGATTCAAACAGGTTTGGAAAAAGTTGAAAAGGAAGGTATCGACAGGGTAATTGTTGAGAAATATGTTAAGGAAAGCAATTAACGCAAAGGTCGGAATCGCTCCAGCCTTTGCGCTTAACAACAAAACAAATAAAAAAATTAACCTTAAAAAATTCTTAAAGCGCAGCTAATTCTGCCGCATATACATTTTCAGCAACCTGTTCCTGCCGGTAAATCTGCCTGCCTGTGTAGGCAACAAATACGTCTTTATCTAAAAGTAAATCACGGTTGTTAATTAAGCTTTCTAATTTTACTGTACCGATTACGTATTTGTATTCGCTTGCAGCATAGCGTTCGCTGATGTTATCAAAGGCTAACAGGCTAATTAAATCGTCATCAATATAACGCAGATAAACTTCCAATAGAACATCTTCCGTATGCTTTACACCATTTTCCGAGTGGTATTTTTTATATTCATAACGATAATCATAACGTAATGCGGCAATGTCAGAAAGTACGGCAGCACCGGTCGGGTGACCACCAGCCCCTTTGCCAAAGAAAAACTGTTTATCAGCAAAAGCGGCCTGAACGGTTACTGCATTATATTCATTTTCTACATTATATAAGAAATCATCTTTAGCAACCAGTTTTGGCAAAACATAGGTAACAATATCTTTAGTATTGACCTTACGGGCTGTTGGAACTAGCTTTATCTTTAAGTTTTTCTCTCTGGCATATTTAATGTCATGGTGAGAAAGATTTTGAATTCCAATATTTAATATAGCATCTGGATTTACAAACAGGCCGTATGCATGTGCGGTAGCAATCGCCAACTTATATTTTGGATCATATCCACCTACGTCTAAAATTGGGTCGGTTTCTGCAAATCCCAGATCCTGAGCTTCCTTTAGTGCAGAATCGTAGCTTTGATTTTCGTTAAATATCTTAGATAAGATGTAATTCGATGAACCATTGAAAATGCCGCTCAACGCGTGAAAAAGCTCGTTGTCATAGTATTCTTCCAAGTTTCTGATGATGGGAATACTACCGCAAACAGCGCCTTCATATAGTAAAGATGTACCGTATTTCTGTTGTAAGTTCACCAACTCATTCAAGTGCGTAGCAATCATTTTTTTATTTGCCGAAACCACGTTTTTGCCGTTTTTCAATGCATTGGTTACGATATCATAAGCGGCATCGGCATCATTTATCAATTCTACAACCGTATTAATCTCTGAATTATTCAGAATCTCATTTTTATCGGTGGTGAACAAGTCTTTGTTCAATGTACGTTTCTTTCTTGGGTCCTTAATGGCAATTTTAACGATTTCAAGGTTAAGGCTCTGGCTTTGAATGATGTCCAATAAGCCTTGTCCTACGACTCCAAAACCAAATAATCCAATTTTTAAATTCTTACTCATGTGCTTTTAATAATATCAAGTAGCTGGTATCAAGTATCAAGATTAGATGCCTGTGAGTTCGCCACTATATTGTTTTATATTTTATCTTAATCTGCCACAAAAACACAGATTCATAATGAACAGGATTTTAGTTTCCGCGATTCAGCGTTCCGTGGCTGATTAACTGTTATTTAATTCTCTGTTCTTTAGCTTTCTACTTTAATCTTTCTGCCTTGGGCTTTTCGCTTTAAGCTTAGGCCGTATGTTGTAACTTAATTATCTTCTTGTTTTTGCTTTCCTTAATGAAATTTCCGATGATGTTCGTTAAGGCATTCGTCTCGATTAGAAATCCATCGTGGCCATACTCAGAGTATATCGTTGCAAATTCGGCATCCTTAATATTATCAGCTAAATATTTCTGCTCCGAAATCGGGAATAAGAAATCGTTTTCAATTCCGATAACTAAAGTATTTGCCTTAATTAACTTTAAAGCTTCTGATATCGATTTACGATTTCGACCAACGTTATGACTATCCATCGCTTTGGTCAAATAGTAATAGCTGTAAGCATTAAACCGGTTTATCAACTTTTCTCCCTGGTAATTTTGGTAAGAAGATGCCCTGAAATTATCAGTTTTGTCGTTCACGCTTTCTAATTGGGTATTACCATAGGCATGGTAAGTTCTATAGCTTAAAAGGGCGATGCTGCGAGCGGTTTTCAAGCCTTTGCTACCACCGTCAGGCTGATTTGCATAGAAAGTTCTATCGGTTGTAATCGCTAAACGCTGGCTTTCGTTAAATGCAATTCCCCACGGAGAATGAACGGCATTTGTAGCAACTAAAATTAAATTTTCTATTCTAGCTGGCTCTATTATTCCCCATTCGACAGCTTGCTGACCGCCTAGAGATCCACCGATTAACAATCTTATGTTTTCAATTCCCAGATGATTAGCCAGTAACTGGTGTGCTGAAACGAAATCGCGAATGGTAAACTGCGGAAATGATAGATAATAAGGTAAGCCAGTTACTGGATTTGTGCTTATAGGATTTGTTGTTCCATAATTCGAGCCCAAAACATTTGCACAAATGATATAATGTTCCTGGGGATTGAACAATGCATTTTGCCCGAACAAACCTTCCCACCATTCGAAAACATCGGCATTTGCGGTTAAGGCATGGCAAACCCAAACTACATTATCTTTATTAGCATTTAGCTTTCCAAAAGTTTGGTAAGCGATTTGCAGGTTGCGGATACTCTTTCCGCTTTCTAATTTAAATTGTTTGGGATAACTGTATGTGGATGCTGTGCTCATTATAAAAGTGATATCTTAACTAAAATCTGTTGGTTTAAGCTTATAATCTTTCGGTCGTTGTTTGAGCGCCGATAACAGCAAAAGCCTGCTCAAAATCTGCTTTGATATCGTCTATGTGTTCAATACCAACTGAAACCCTTAAAGCATTAGGTTTAACGCCTGCAGCCAATTGCTCTGTTTCACTTAATTGTTGGTGTGTTGTTGCCGATGGCTGAATAATTAAAGTTTTGGCATCGCCAACATTTGCGAGGTGAGAAACTAGTTTTAAACTATCAATAACTTGCGTAGCATTTTCTTTAGTGCCGTTTAACTCAAATGATAAAACGCCACCAAAACCGTTGTTTAAATATTTTTTTGCCAGATTGTTGTATTTGCTGCTTGCCAAACCTGGATAATGCACTTCTTTAACCAGCGGATGATTTTCCAACCATGTCGCCAATTCCAAAGCGTTGTCTACATGACGTTGTACACGAAGCGATAGCGTTTCGAGCCCCTGTAATAAAAGAAATGAATTGAATGGAGAAAGGGCAGGACCTAAATCCCTTAACCCTTCAACACGGGCCCGGATGATGAATTGGATGTTGCCAAATGGCCCACCGATTCCAAAAACATCATTAAAAACCAATCCGTGATAACCTTCGGATGGTTTAGTAAACTGTGGGAATTTCCCATTTCCCCAGTTATAATTTCCTCCATCAACAATTACGCCGCCGATGCTGGTTCCATGTCCGCCAATCCATTTTGTAGCGGATTCCACAACGATATTTGCACCATGCTCGAGCGGCTTAAACAAATATCCGCCAGCGCCGAATGTGTTATCTACTATAAAAGGAAGGTCGTATTTCTTTGCAATTGCAGCAATTTTTTCAAAATCCGGAATACTAAATGCAGGATTTCCGATAGTTTCCAGATAGATGGCTTTTGTTTTTTCAGTAATTTGTTTCTCAAACTCTTCAGGCACATCGGGATTCGCAAAATCAACGTGAATACCTAAACGTTTAAAAGCAACTTTAAACTGGTTGTATGTTCCACCATAAATATGTGATGATGACACTATATTATCACCTGCCTCCAGTATATTATGCAACGCAATAAACTGTGCTGCCTGACCCGAAGCGGTAGCCAGAGCCGCAACACCGCCTTCTAATGCGGCGATTCTTTTTTCGAAAACGTCCGTTGTTGGGTTCATCAAACGGGTATAGATGTTTCCAAACTCCTTTAGTGCAAATAAATTGGCACCATGTTCCGCATTCTTAAATCCGTAAGACGTAGTTTGATAGATTGGAACCGCTCTTGAACCTGTTGTTGGATCTATTTCCTGACCAGCGTGTAATTGTAGTGTTTCAAATTTATATGAGATTGACATAATTCTAAATGATTGATTGAGTGAATTTTTGAATGCTTTAGTCATCAGATTCTGGTTGTAAAATTATAATCCTGAATCAAGATAATTTTTAGGGCGTATCCCGCTTTACCGGGACCTTCCAATTTGAAAAAAGAAACAAAAGAGGAAGATTTTTAAATTACTGTATGCAACAGCACATACAAGTAATCACCTGCATTCCAAAACAAATCGATATAACAAAAGAGTTTTTTACCGGTTTGAGGCTCAGATTAAGGTCGCGTTGCGATTGAAGATTTAGTTTTTTCATCAGTTTCTAATTTATATCTCCAAATAACACCTGTTATTCGGTCTGGAATTGGCACCTTCTCTTCTGAGGGTTGCCAGTGGGTCACAGAGCCAGTCTCTCGCCACTTCTTTATAAATCAATCTGATTAAGATTGACTTTTATTTAGTTATCTACCAAATAATATTTCAAATGTCAGAATTATAATCGAAATAACAAAACTTAATTCTGATAATTTGTTAAGTTATTGTGAATGAAAACTTTAGTTTTTATGATGTAAAACATAATGCAAACTAATATAAACTTAACCTTAAAACTTTTATGTTTGTGGAGCCTATCTAATCATGATGAAAAATTTAAAATCTATTCCCCTGTTCTTGCTTTTCGCAGCTTCAGGATTAACCGCTCAAGCCCAATTCGGCGGATTAAAAGATAAATTATTAAAAGTTGGAACGGCTCAGGGAGCCAAGGCCCTCGGAGTTGATAAATTCCTAAAGCAACCGGCAGCAATCACAACCTCCTTTGAAGACGTAAATCGTGAAGGAGAGAAAATGCCTGATTTTAATGCAGGTGCAAAGTTTCAACCGCTATATCTATTGCCAAAAAATCCTGACGGAGGTTACGTGTTGTGTGAAGGATTTTACGAAATGACGAATAAAAGTTATTGTTTAAAAGCGGGTACTTTTGCGCCATCGAAAGGCGACGGATATATGTTTGCGCCTGTTTTAGGTCCGAAAGAAGAAGTTGTTGTTACCGTTTTAAAAAGTGCAGAAAAACATCCGGAAGTTGATCAGCATGATATACAAGCTTTGTTATGGGCGATTATAGCAAGAACCAAGTTTTCTGATTTTAACGGAACGATAAAACTAACAGCCTTGAAACTTTTAACGACAACACAATTAACCCAATTAGAGGGTGGGGCATTGGGCATTTTACCTTTTGATGTAATGGAGAAAGCTAAAGATCAGCTTCCTTCAGGAATTAAAGCCGTCTTTGAGGCAGAAAATAATATTCGCCAGTTGGTTTCTTCAGGTAATTACACTTACGCTGATATGGAAAAATATGCCATCATTGCGGGAATGGCGCCACCCAGAGCGGATGTGCCGAGCGGTATATGGACAAAACATCCTGATGGTTATTACGTTCGTTATTTCCCTTCTGGTTATTCGATAACGAAAGTACAGGTATATGTTCCGAAAGAATTGTTAGCCAATGGAAATAAGTTGATTTATGATGCGGCAGGTGATATTGCATGCCCCGGAAATACAGGTTCGCAGCGCCTGGCACAAACCAACGAACCGCTAAATGCAAATTATGCTATTAAGTTGGTCACTAATTGTAATCCAAAAAACTAAAAGGCTTAAATATTTTTCGATGTTTTATTGTTAACAAGATAGCGATATTTCAGTGGTATCTTTATTCGTATTCAAAAATTAGTTTACGATTTCAAAAAATCAATGTTTCGCTTTAATCCGGTAAATTTCGTTCTTTTAACGGCAGACCCTTTAAAAACTTTTTTGAAAACTTCGTCAGTAATTTCTGTTAATTCCTGTGCATTTAATTCAAGTAAGCCATTTTCTGGTTTAAAAGCGGGTTCAGTATGGGCTTTTGAAAAGCGGTTCCAGGGACAAACATCCTGACAAATATCGCAGCCAAACATCCAGTTGTCCATTTTACCATTGAACTCGTTTGGAATTTCATTTTTTAGTTCAATGGTTAGGTAAGATATGCATTTTGTGCCATCAACCACCTGTGGTGCAATAATAGCATCTGTAGGACAGGCATCTAAACATCTTGTACAGGTACCACAATAGTCGCTTTGAAAAGGATGGTCATAATCCAGCTCTAAATCGACTATCAGTTCTGCAAGAAAAAAGAACGAACCATTTTGCTTACTGATGAGGTTTGCATTTTTTCCAAACCATCCAATTCCTGAACGTTGTGCCCATGCCCGATCTAAAACAGGAGCTGAATCAACAAAGGCTCTGCCAGATACCTCGCCGATATGTTCTTCAATAAATAACATTAAGGTTTTTAGCTTATCTTTTATAACCGTATGGTAATCCTGACCATAAGCATATTTTGATATTTTGGGTGCATCAGCATCCGCCTGCTTATCTTCTGTATAATAATTAAGCGACAGAGAAATAACCGATTTTGCTCCATCAACTAATAGGCGTGGGTCTAAACGTTTATCAAAATAATTTTCCATGTACTTCATTTCGCCATGGAGATTGCTTTTCAGCCAGTTTTCTAATCTTGGGGCTTCCCCCTCTAAAAATTCTGCTTTAGAAATGCCACAGGCCATAAAGCCAAGCCGAATAGCTTCATCTTTAATTAGCCTACTATATCTCGCAGAGTTATTATACATTATTTGCAAAGATAAGGCTTACAATCAAAAACCTTTTGACTAATTGCTTGTTGTTGTTCTGAAAGCTAAAATAATTAATATGGCCGCAGAACTTCATTCGTCTACATCGGAAGACTTTCGGGTTCATCTAACGCAATAATTTAATAATGGAAAACATAGATCCAAAACATACGGAAAGTGGAGAAGCTCCAAAACCGATAGAAAAAGATTACGAAAACCATAAAGAAGATCCAGGACCGGCAAAGCCAGCAGTTACAGAAAAAGATGAAAACGGGGCGGGGTCGGTACTTAAATGGATTTTGCCGATTGCCGTAATTATTGGTTTAATCGTTTGGTTTGCGATGAGAAAATAATAGCTTTAGTAAAATTAAAATGCCGGTTAGTGATGTGACCGGCATTTTTTTTAGATTTTATTTCAATAATTTGGTTTGATATAAATCCCGTCTTCTGTCTTTTAATACTTTCACTGTTCCATAATGGTGCAGTTCATCAAGAAGGTGCAAATCCACATCAACTACCAATACCATTTCAGTATTTGGTGTGGCTTCAGCTTTCACAGCGTTTGTTGGAAAAGCAAAGTCGGATGGTGTAAATACCGCGGACTGGGCAAATTGGATATCCATATTATTTACTTTCGGTAAATTACCAACACAACCCGCAATAGCCACATAGCATTCATTTTCAATAGCTCTGGCTTGTGCACAATGCCTAACCCTTGTATATCCATTTTGCGTATCTGTTAAAAACGGAACAAATAGAATCTGCATACCCTGGTCGGCATAGAGCCTGCTTAATTCAGGGAATTCTACATCATAACAAATCAGAATGCCAACTTTTCCGCAATCTGTATCGAAAACCTTGACCTTATCGCCGCCAATCATTCCGTAATATTTTTGCTCATTTGGTGTGATGTGTATTTTACGGTATTCGTCTATTTTGCCCGTTCTATGGCACAAATAAGTAGCGTTATAAAGTTTACCGTTTTCGAGCAAGGGCATACTGCCTGTTATAATATTTACATTATAGCTTAAGGCGTATTCATGCATTTTATCAACAATTTCCTGCGTTTTTTCGGCCAGTTTTCGCATGGCCTCAATTTCCGGGAGATGGTTATAAGGTTGTAACAATGGCGTATTGAACAATTCAGGGAACATGATAAAATCTGATTTGTAACCACTTAATGCGTCAACGAAAAATTCAACCTGTTCGTAGAAAGCAGACATGTCTGGAAATAGCCGCATTTCCCATTGAACTAAACCTAAACGAATGGTCATTGCGGAGCGGGCAGATGCATCCAAACCTTGGTAATAAATGTTATTCCATTCAATCAATGTGGCATATTCTTTCGATTCGTGATCTCCCGGTAGATAGTTCTTTAATACTTTCCTAACGTGAAAATCATTCGAAATCTGGAAGGTTAGCGTCGGATCATAAATTTCTTTTGCTTTTACTTTATCTATATATTGCCTCGGACTTAAAGTACCTGCATAGGCATGATAGCCCGGAATTCTGCCTCCGGCAATGATGCTTTTCAGGTTTAAGCTTTCGCAAAGCTCTTTCCGCGCTTCGTATAACCTTCTTCCCAAGCGCAGTCCGCGAAATTCCGGATGTACAAAAATTTCGATTCCATATAATGTATCGCCATTTGGATCATGCGTAGTAAAAGAGTAATCGCCGGTTATTAATTTATAGGTATGTCTATCGCCGTATTCGTCGTATTCTACAATAATAGCTAAGGAACAGGCTACAACTTTATCGTCCACAGCAATACAAAGCTGGCCCTCAGGAAATATTTTTAAGAGTTTCTCAATACTTGATTTTGGCCAGATGGAACCGCCCATGCTATCATAGGCTTTAATCATTGATTCCCTTAAATCGGCATAATCTTCAAGCGTTAGCTTGCGTAATTCAATATTCATAATTTGTTGGTTTTACATTTAATCAACGGAATAGGGGTTTAAATGTTTTGGAATAATATTGAAGCCACGGATTTACAAATTTTATTTAATCTGTAAATCTGTGGCAATAACTTAATATGGAATTGTGATTAGCTATACGTGTAGTGCTTACATTTAAATCCGGGGAAATACCTAAAACAGCTTTCCAGTCTGGCCCGGATAATTCTTTTTAAGATGTTTGTACGCTGCCTCAGTTACTTCACGGCCACGCGAAGTGCGCATGATATAACCTTCCTGAATCAAAAATGGTTCATAAACTTCTTCTATAGTACCTTCATCCTCACCAACTGCAGTTGCTATTGTTTTCAAACCTACCGGACCGCCTTTAAATTTATCAATAATGGTTACCAGTATTTTATTGTCCATTTCATCCAATCCATGTTCGTCCACGTTAAGTGCATTTAAAGCATAGCGGGCAATTTCCGTATCGATAGTACCATTCCCTTTAATCTGGGCGAAATCACGGGTCCTTCTTAAAAGTGCATTGGCAATACGAGGCGTTCCGCGACTTCTCCTGGCTATTTCATAGGCCCCTTCATCGCTTATAGGTGTTTTAAGAATATCAGAAGAACGTAGTACAATCGTAGTTAAAAGTTTTGCATCATAATATGCCAAGCGGGCATTAATACCAAAACGGGCGCGCAGTGGCGCAGTTAATAAACCGGAACGGGTGGTTGCACCCACTAAGGTAAAAGGATTTAAAGAGATTTGTACAGAGCGTGCATTTGGTCCGGTTTCCAGCATAATGTCGATTTTAAAATCTTCCATTGCCGAATACAGGTATTCTTCTACCAGGGGTGACAAACGATGGATTTCATCAATAAATAAAATATCGCCGGTGTCTAAACCTGTAAGCAAACCAGCCAAATCACCAGGCTTATCTAAAACAGGGCCCGATGTCACTTTAATACCGGCAGCCATTTCATTTGCTATGATATAGGATAATGTGGTCTTTCCTAAACCAGGAGGGCCGTGGAGCAAAACATGATCTAAAGCCTCACCACGAAGCTTTGCCGCCTGAACAAAAATCCGGAGATTTTCCATAACTTTCTCCTGCCCGGTGAAATCTTCAAAAGCCTGTGGACGCAAAACCCTTTCAATATCCCGCTCCGTAGGGGTTAAACTGCTTGCTTCCGGATCAAGATTTTCATTCATAAAGCAAATATAAAATTAAATGCTAAAAAAATTAGGATTTTTTGAATTTGTTGGAAACAATCAAATCTTTCGAGCCTGGCATATATTGGTAAAAGCCTTCACCTGTTTTAATGCCTTTTTTACCCGCTGCAACCATATTTACAAGTAAAGGACATGGTGCATATTTTGGGTTTCCGAAGCCATCGTACAAAACTTTAAGAATGGCCAGGCAAACATCCAGGCCAATGAAATCAGCTAACTGCAACGGACCCATTGGATGTGCCATGCCGAGTTTCATTACGGTGTCGATTTCATAAACACCGGCAACACCTTCATATAAAGTATAAATTGCTTCATTTATCATTGGCATCAAAATTCTGTTCGCCACAAAACCAGGATAATCATGTACTTCAACGGGAATTTTATGAAGGTTTTCTGAAAGCAACATTATTTTTTCAGTTGTTTCCTTGCTCGTTTGATAGCCCCTGATCACTTCAATTAGTTTCATCACAGGAACAGGGTTCATGAAATGCATTCCAATTATTTTATCACCACGGTTTGTTACTGCTGCAATTTGTGTGATTGATATTGATGAAGTGTTTGACGCTAAAATTGCTTCAGCAGGAGCAAAGGCATCTAAATCTCTGAAAATTTTAAGCTTCAGTTCTGTATTTTCGGTGGCAGCTTCAATAACTAAATCAGCGGTGTTTACACCAGTTTCAATAGAGGTGAAGGTTTTAATGTTATTTAAGGTTTCCGATTTTTTTTCTTCAGTTACCGCTCCTTTGATTACTTGTCTGTCAAGATTTTGACTTATTGTTCGTATCGCCCTGTCTAAAGCATTTTTATTGATATCTACTAAATTTACCTCAAATCCAAATTGAGCAAATATATGTGCGATACCGTTTCCCATTGTTCCGGAACCAATGATTGATATTTTTTTCATTATTTTCATTTATCTGTTCAATCCAGCTGTGGTAATATAGCCTTATTTTGATTTTTTTTAATCTTTTTTTAACCTGATTAGAATACCATTATAAATTTAAATACTATTTTTATATAATTGTATGTATTAAAAATATTACTGTTGATTCGTATTTTAATGTAAAATTTATTTATCACTCAGTATAAATAATTCGTGAATTAAGTTAATAATAATTAGTTAAATAGGGACTTAGCCGGATGGCCGGTCTCTATTTTTTTCTATATTATTTTAAATTATATTTCTATGGGGCTAATCTTGACTTAATCCAGCTGCCTTTGATTAACTCAAAATTTATCCTGTCGTGTAACCTGCTTCTTCTCCCTTGCCAGAATTCTATCCTTGTTGGTTTAACAATATAGCCACCCCAGTGTGCGGGCTTAGCGATTGTTTTGCCTTCACTTTTTGATTTTAGTTCGTCAAATTTTTCTTCTAAAAAAGTTCGGTTTGGTATAACCTGACTTTGAGGTGAAGCTACAGCACCAATCTGGCTAGCCACCGGACGTGTACCAAAATAGGCTTCAGAAGTTTCTTTGTCCAATTTTTCAACAGTTCCTTCAATTCTTACCTGGCGTTCTAAATCAGGCCAGAAAAAAACCAGGGCAGCAAAAGGGTTTCTTTTCAACTCTTTACCTTTAGCGCTTAAATAATTGGTAAAAAATCTGAAACCATCTTCATCAACGCCTTTAAGTAACACAATTCTTGCATCGGGTCTTCCTGATTTGTCTGCTGTTGCCAAAGTCATTACATTGGGCTCATAAATCTGGGCCTCAACGGCTTGGTTAAACCATTTTTGAAATTGGGCGATCGGATTGTTATCTACGTCAGCTTCGTCTAACGTGGCGCTTTTGTAATCTTGGCGCAGGTTTTGTAGAATTTCATTTGTAACTTGCATAAAACAAAAATAGGCATCTTTTATGGTGCTGCAAATGATTATCGTCATGCTTAACAACATTAAACCCAAAACTGGCCGTTTACTTATTTCAGAACCGTTTATGGCCGACCCTAATTTTAAAAGGTCTGTTGTTTTATTAACTGAACACGGAGATGAGGGCACTGTGGGTTATATTTTAAATCAGGTTGGTAATTTGCTTTTAAAAGATGTAATTCAGGATTTATGGGCTGCCGGTAACCAGATTTATTTTGGAGGTCCTGTAGCTGCAGATACTTTACACTTTATTCACAGAGCTTACGATAAATTACAAAGTGGAGAAGAAATCGGAAACGGGATTTATTGGGGTGGAAATTTCGAAACGCTGAAAATCCTCATTAATACAAATGCTATTGATGAAAACGAAATCAAATTTTTTATGGGCTATTCTGGTTGGGATAATGGACAACTGGAACGGGAATTAGACCAGAACGCGTGGATGGTCAGTGATATTTCTCATCCTGATATTATCTTTGGAAATGATGATGAAAAATTGTGGAGAGATGTAATTGTAAACTTGGGTCCGAAATATGCCCATGTAAGTAAATTTCCGGTAGACCCAAGTTTGAATTAAATGATACTGGCCTGAAGGCCGATGATTATACTTTTAGTGGTTCGCAAATATATATGGAACACTCAGACTACAAGCTATCTGCACTTTCTTCAACTTTTCTCCTCAATTCATTTTTATATTCCTGCATTTTAACAGTTAAAGATTCGTCGGCTGTTGCTAAAATTTGTGCGGCTAGTAAACCGGCATTTTTCGCGGCATTTAAGGCTACAGTGGCGACCGGAATACCATTTGGCATCTGTAGAATGGATAGAATGCTGTCCCAACCATCAATAGAATTGGAAGACTTAACAGGAACACCAATAACGGGCAATGTTGTAATGGAGGCCACCATGCCTGGCAAATGTGCTGCGCCGCCAGCACCAGCTATTACAACTTTCAATCCCCTGCTTTGTGCTTCTTTCGCATAGTTAAACATTCGTTCAGGTGTCCTGTGTGCAGATACTACCGTAATTTCATAACTGATTCCGAATTCTTTCAATACATCAGCAGCATCCTGCATAACAGGCAGGTCAGATTTGCTACCCATGATAATTCCAACTTTAGCACTCATTTTATATGTCTTAACTTAAAATTCTAAGCCTTTGCTCTTTGTCCTTTATTCTTTACTCTTTGATCTTCTACGCGATCACTTTTAATGTGTTTTGTACGTACCTCGCTTTTTCGATGGCTTTTTCACGGTCGATATCAACTACAGTTACATGTCCCATTTTTCGGAACGGTTTAGTGTATTTTTTTCCATAAAGATGAACGAAAACACCATCAATCGCTAAAATTTTTTCCAAGTTCTCATATTTAGCCACACCATCCGATCCTTTTTCGCCAAGCAGGTTTATCATAACGGCGTTTGTAATGCTCGACGTATCGCCCAGAGGTAGGTTATAAATTGAACGTAGATGCTGTTCGAACTGAGAAACATAGTTGCCCTCGATTGTTTGGTGACCGCTGTTGTGCGGACGAGGTGCAACCTCGTTTACGAGCAACTCCCCATCACTGCAAACAAACATCTCAACTGCTAAAATACCAGTGATATTCATTGATGAAGCAATATTTTTGGCGATGTTCTCGGCTTTCTGTTGTAAACTTTCGGCATAAGTGGAAGGCGAAATCAAGAATTCAACAAGATTGGCCTCAGGATTAAATTCCATTTCAACCATCGGGAAAGTTTTCATATCACCGTTGGAATTGCGGGCGACAATTATAGCCACTTCTTTTTCAAAATCAACTAATTTTTCGATGATACAGGGGGCATCAAAAGCTTTGTCTAAATCGCCTGCATTATTAATTTTCATAACGCCTTTGCCATCGTAGCCATCCTTCCGAAGTTTCAGGATATATGGAAAAGGAATATGACTATTTTCCATATCTTCCTTTGTGTTTACAATTTGGAAAGGAGAAGTAGGGATATCATTTTCTTTAAAAAATTGCTTTTGAACACCTTTATCTTGTATCAAGCGGATTACCCTCGACTGAGGAAAAACCTGTTTTCCCTCTTTCTCTAATTGCTCCAAAGCCTCGATATTCACTTTTTCAATTTCTATCGTGATAATGTCTGCTTTCTTTCCGAAGTTATAAACGGTATCGAAATCAGTTATTGAGCCGTTTTCGAAATAGTTTGCGATGTGTTTACAAGGTGCATCAGGATCTGGGTCTAAAACTAATGAAGTTACATTGTAATTTATGGCTTGCTGGATGAGCATCCTACCCAATTGTCCGCCACCTAAAATACCTAATTTTAATTCGCTAATCTGTTTTGCCATGCGCTTGAAAATAATGCTACTTTTGCACAAAAGTAACCATAATAAATTTATCGATGAATGCTGATGCAATAATTATTGGTGCAGGTGCATGCGGATTAATGTGTGCCGTGCAGGCCGGCTACCTCGGAAAGAAAGTAATTGTGCTTGAAAAGAATGATAAGCCCGGCGCCAAGATTTTGATTTCGGGTGGTGGCCGCTGTAACTATACTAATCAATTCGCATCCGCTGAACAATTTATATCCACTAATCCGCATTTCATCAAATCTTCATTTACACAATGGTCGGTTGATGATACGATCAGTTTTTTTGAAACTTATGGTATTCGCGGCAAGGAAAAAACCTTAGGGCAATTATTCCCTGAAGATAAAAATGCCAGAGATGTGGTTCAGGTTTTTACTTCGATTTGTGCAGATTTTGGGCAGGAAATCCGTTGCAATGCTGATGTCAAAGAGATTAAAACACTAACAGAAGGATTTATGGTTACCTATGAAAAAAACGGTAAAGAGGTCGTTTTAACTTCTGGAAAACTCGTTATCGCGACTGGTGGCTTACCAATTCCAAAGATGGGAGCAACAGATTTTGCATTACGATTTGCACGTAAGCACGATTTAAAAATTGTGGAAACGGCCCCGGCTCTGGTGCCTTTAACCATCACTGGAAAAGACGAAGAGTGGTTCGCCCAATTATCTGGAAATTCTGTGTTTTGTGAAGTGAGTAATGGTGAACAGTCCTTCGAAGAAAATATTTTGTTTACACACTGGGGTTTAAGCGGACCAGCAATTTTGCAAATATCTTCGTTCTGGAGAAGGGGTGAAGTGATTAAACTGAACTTATTGCCACATCAGAATATAGTGTCGCTTTTGAATGAGGAACGAAAATCTAATGGGAAAACGCTATTATCAACCTTATTGAACCGTTTTTATACAAAGAAATTTACAGATGCTTTAGACAAGTTTTTACCTTTGACTAAAAACGTTGCTTCCCTAACGAGTACTGAAATCCAATTGATTGAACAAACAATACATGAGTTCAGGGTTAAACCGGCTGGTGATAAAGGTTATGATAAGGCTGAAGTAATGCGTGGTGGCATCGATACAAGTGAAATTTCATCTAAAACGCTGGAATGTAAAAAAATACCGAATTTGTTTTTTGGAGGAGAATGCTTAGATGTTACAGGCTGGTTGGGTGGCTATAATTTTCAATGGGCTTGGGCAAGTGGTTTTGTAATCGCACAGCATATCTAATGAATAGTTCAAATTTATGCGTCATTGCAAGGCGTGAGGCAATCTTAATAAGATAATCCTGCGATGTAATCTAATTTTAGGACGACTTCAATGACGACTGATGGTCACAAATAAACATCAGGCATAATTTCCCAGGCCCAGGGTTTTTTAAAAGTTTTAAATGTCCTCAATTGAGAAAAATATAACACTTCACTTATTGTTCGGTTAGAAATCGCCCTCTGGTGGAGGTTACCTGTGGTAGTGAATAATTCGCGGGTTTTAAAATCGTAAACCCTTTCCGTCATGTCGCCGGTGTTTTGATTGAAATACAGGTTTATAGCACTTGTTAAAAACCAGTCTTTCTTTTCATATTTGAAGGTATATCCCAGTTCCCAGCGCCATTCGGATCCCCCTTGAAATCGCAGGTATAATTGCTGATCTTTGATGGATATTGGGTTAAGGGGTTCTCCGATTTTGCCGCCTTCCCCGGATCTTAATATGAAATCATTATTCTGAATAGATAAATGGTAATTACCCGAAGCAAAATCCATGAAAAATATGGCCAGAATACGGGGCTTTTGAGTTTCTTTAATGATAGCCGAATTATTATCACCATAAGTCCTTATTTCATCCGTAACTTCATTAGATTCAAATATGACAGCCAAATCATCAGTGCCATCGTTGTTCAAGTCTCCGGTAGCTTTCTGTAGCATTGTCCAACCGATGGGGGTAAGCTGTTTAACTGAATTGCCCAGTGCTTTTATCCTTGGAAATAAAAATGTTTTTTGGGCAAATGTGTTTTGGGCAAATAGGACTAATAAAAAGCCGTAGAAAAATTTCATTCAGGATTTACAAGGTTGATCTGTTTTTAAAACGTTCTTATCTGGGATTTAGTTTGCTGAACTATTTTCAGATTTATAATTTAATGACAACCAAAATACAGCATCGAAAACTATTTGTGTATATATTCGTATATTAAAACAAAAACGATGATAAACACAATCCTAATTTTATTAAATTTTTTGGTGCCAACACCGCCTAAAAATGTTTACGATTTCAGCTTTAAAACCATAGATGGCAAAGAAATTAAATTATCTAAGTTTAAAGGCAAGAAAATTCTTATTGTTAATACCGCCTCAAAATGTGGCTTCACACCTCAGTATGAAGATTTAGAAAAACTTCAAAAACAGTATGGTAAAAAAGTCGTATTAATTGGTTTTCCGGCAGGCAATTTTGGCGGACAGGAATTTTCCACAAACGCTGAAATTAAAGAATTCTGTACCGGTAAATATAATGTTTCCTTTTTGTTAGCTGAAAAAAGTAGTGTTAAAGGTGAGGACATAAACCCGTTATTTAAATATCTTACTAGTCAAACCAATACTGAAGAACAAGGTGATATTAAATGGAATTTTGAAAAATTTCTGATTAACGAAAAAGGCGAACTTGTTCACCGTTTCCGCTCAAAAACCAAGCCTACTGATGAGGCAATCACAAAGAATCTTTAAGCAATAAAAAAATGTAATAAGGATAATGGAAAATAGTTTCCGTTGTCCTTTTACATTTTAAATGTTACTTCTAAAGATGGGAGCTTACGCTGATTAAACTAAAAAGCCGCCACCCAACAAATCGTTTCCTTCGTAAAAAACAGCAGATTGCCCAGGCGCAATTGCAGATACATTGTGATCGAAAACCACACGCATTTTATCTTTCTCCTGAACGATAGTACTTAGCATCCCCGCATCTTTATAGCGAATTTTAGTAATTACATCGCTCATTGGCTCTTCTATACTCGCATATTTGATGAGATTGATATTTCGAACCATTGCTTCTCTGCGTTCCAGTTCTTCGGCTTTACCTAAAACGACTGTATTGCTTTCAGGCAAGATTTGGGTCACAAACATGGGCTCTCCAAAAGCCACACCCAGTCCTTTACGCTGACCTATGGTGTAAAAAGGATAACCTTTATGCTGACCTACCACCATGCCGTTGTTCAAAATAAAATTGCCGCCTGCAACCCGGTCCTCTAAATCTTCAACTTTATGTTTTAGAAATGCCCTGTAGTCATTATCTGGTACGAAGCAGATTTCATAGCTTTCCGATTTTTTCGCCAATTCTTCCTGTCCCATATCTAAAGCCATTTGCCTGATTTCTGATTTGGCAAAACTCCCTAAAGGAAATTTTGTACGCGAAAGATTTTCTTGCGAAACGCCCCATAATACGTAAGATTGATCCTTATTTTCGTCTTTACCTTTAGATATTACATAACGCCCACTGTCTTGCTGACGAATGTTCGCATAATGGCCGGTCGCAATAAATTCGCAATCCAATTTATTGGCACGTTTTAATAGGGCTTCCCATTTAATGTGGGTATTACATAGAACGCAAGGGTTCGGTGTTCGGCCGGCCAAATATTCATCAACGAAGTTATCGATAACATAATCACCGAATTCATCACGTATATCTAAAATATAATGCGGAAAGCCATAATTTACAGCAAGCGTACGGGCATCATTAATGCTGTCCAGCGAACAACAACCAGTTTCTTTACTACTACCACCGGAAGATGCATAATCCCAGGTCTTCATAGTCAATCCGATAACTTCATAACCCTGTTCATGCAACATAACTGCCGCTACTGAACTATCTACCCCGCCACTCATGGCTACCAGAATTCTACCGTGTTTGCTCATTCTATTTACTATAATGTGCAAAAATAAGGTTTATTTACCTCATTTTCTTTAATACTGGTCAGCCACTTGTAAAAAGCCATTTGTATTTTTTGTGTTGGTTAAACGTTTTAGCAGAGAATTTTAATAGATTTGTTTTAAGTTGATATCTTCCATTAAATAATAAATAAAGTTAAACTTAAAGTTAACATGATTAAAAAATTTATGCTGCCGGGGCTTTTAATTGCTGCCTTAACAGCATCCGCGCAACAGAATCTGGTAAAGTTTGTAAAACCCATAATTGGTACGTCAAAAATGGGGCATACCTATCCTGGGGCAACTGTGCCCTTTGGTGCTGTACAATTAAGCCCAGAAACAGATACATTGTCATATGAAGTAAATGGTAAATATAATGGCGATGTTTATAAATACTGTGCGGGATACAAATATGAAGACAAAACAATAACAGGCTTTAGTCACACGCATTTTAGCGGTACAGGACATTCCGACTTGGGCGATTTTTTAATTATGCCGACACAAGGCAGGTTGCAAATGAATCCCGGAACTGCATCCGATCCAAAATCAGGTTACCGGTCTGCTTATTCACACGCCAATGAGGTTGCAGAAGCGGGTTATTACAAAGTTAAACTGGATGATGATAATATTACTGCCGAACTTACAACAACGAACAGGGTAGGAATGCATCGATACACTTTTCCTAAATCAGATCAATCGCATATTATTTTAGATCTGATGGCCGGAATTTACAACTATGATGATAAAACCGTCTGGACCTATGTTCGAGTCGTTAACGATACTTTAATCACAGGCTATCGCCAAACAAATGGCTGGGCAAGAACAAGAACAGTTTATTTTGCCATGAGCTTCTCTAAACCTTTTAAAAGCTACGGACGTAAAAGTTACGACCCTAAACAGGCTTACCGTGGCTTTTGGGGTAAGTTTAATCAGGATAAGAACTTTCCTGAAATCGCCGGAAAAAAGATAAAAATGTTTTTCGATTTTGATACTCAGGAAGGTGAACAGGTAAAAATCAAATTTGCATTATCTCCGGTAAGTCAGGAAAATGCCTTGCAAAATATGCGTGCTGAAATATCAGGATGGGATTTTGATAACGTAAAAACACAAGCACAATCTACCTGGAACAAAGAACTGAACAAGATTCAGGTTACAACATCCAATACTAATAAAATCAATTTTTATACGGCACTTTACCATGCTTTTATCAATCCGACAACGTACACGGATGTAAATGGAGAATATAAGGGCTTAGACCAAGGCATTCACAAAGCTGAGGGTTTTACAAATTATACTACCTTTTCACTTTGGGATACTTACCGTGCTTTGCACCCCTTCTTCAACATTATGCAGCCAGGTAGAAGTAACGATATGGTTAAATCGATGATGGCGCATTACGACCAAAGCAGTTTGCATATGCTGCCAATCTGGTCACACTATGCAAATGATAACTGGTGTATGAGCGGCTACCACAGTGTTTCAGTAATTTCTGATGCGATTATAAAAGGAACATATAACGGCGATCCAAACAAAGCTTTAGACGCCTGTATTGCTACGGCCAAGCACCGCGACTACGAAGGAATAGGATATTATATGGATTTGGGTTACATCCCTGCTGAAAGAAGTGGTGTATCCGTGTCAAATACTTTAGAATATGCTTATGATGACTGGGCGATTGCACAACTGGCCAAAAAATTAAACCGAACCGATGTTTATAACGAGTTCATTAAACGTTCTAACAACTGGAGAAATAATTACGACGGTGCTTCCGGATTCATGCGCCCGAGATTAGCTGATGGGACGTTTAAAAAGGCGTTTGATCCTAAAGATACTGAAGGACAGGGATTTATTGAAGGTAATAGCTGGAATTATAGTTTTTTTGTGCCACATGATCCAACCGCAATGATTGAACTTATGGGTGGTAAAAAGAAATTTGCAGCCAGGTTAGATTCGTTGTTCAGTATGCATTTGCCGGATGAGTTTTTTGCACATACCGAAGACATTACCCGTGAAGGTATTATCGGAGGATATGTTCATGGCAATGAACCTGCGCACCATGTCGCTTATTTATACAACTGGACTGATGAGGTTTATAAAGGTCAGGCGCAAATCCGTCATATATTAAATATGCAATATAAACCTACAGCTGATGGGCTGGGCGGAAACGATGACTGCGGACAAATGAGCGCTTGGTACATGTTTTCATCAATGGGTTTTTATCCTGTATCACCAGGTTCTGATATTTATTCTTTAGGCAGCCCATTGGTTAACAATGCAATTTTGAAATTGGAAAATGGTAAAACATTTACGATAGAAGCTGTTAATCAAAGTGATAAAAATGTTTACGTTCATAAAGTGCTCCTTAATGGGAAGGAAATTACTAATCACCAGATTAGACATACTGACATAACAAATGGAGGAAAGCTGATTTTTTACATGTCGCCGAAACCTAAAAAATAATTCGAGAAGGCTGTCTGTTGAACTTATTCGACAGACTACCTAGTCACATCCCGCTAAGCCGCCCGATAATTTAGGGCGGCTTTTTTATTGTTTAAATTTATAACGTTTAGTTGTCAGCGCCTCTATATGGCTTCATTAAATGGTTTCTTTGCCTAAAATGGTCTTTATGGGGATCTTTTTCAGCAAAATAATTCTATTTTAATGTGAGTACAACTATAGATTGTGCGGGTAAATTAATTTTCAATTGGTTGCCTGATTTTTTCGCCCCTGAGAATGCTGTATTGTGTATTTTATCTGGATTGGAAAACGTATTAACGTCCGTGAGTTCTGCTGAAGTTAGGATTTGACCGCTTACCGTATTCCATTTTAATCCATCTAAATCTGTAGTTAAAGAAATTTTGTTTTTCGGATCTAAATTTACCAGGGAGATGTGTATAGTTCCTGTTGAATCTTGAGATGCTGAAATATTCAATGCAGAAATTTTATTATTTCCAACTATATATTCAGGACTGGAAAACTTTATTGGAAGGTATTTAGCATCCTGATGAACCTTGTACAAATCAAAAACATGGTATGTGGGGGTTAAGATCATTTTATTTTTTTCAGTCAGGATTAGTGCCTGCAATACATTAACGGTTTGAGCCAGGTTTGCCATTTTTACCCTATCGGAATGGTTATTGAAAATATTTAATGTTGTTCCCGCTATAAGTGCGTCCCGCAGGCTGTTCTGCTGGTACAGGAAACCTGGGTTTGTTCCAGGTTCTACATCAGTCCAGACGCCCCATTCGTCCACAACAAGTGCTACTTTCTTTTTTGGATCGTATTTATCCATTATGGCAGAATGTTTAGTAATCAGCTCTTCCATTCTCAAACAATTTTTCATGGTATTAAAATATTGTTCTTCATTAAAGTTTGTTGCCGATCCCTTTGCGCTCCAGTTACCTGTTGGGATGGTATAATAATGTAAGGTGAGCCCCCACATTCCGGTACCTATTTTTTTCATACAGGTTTCGGTCCAGTTGTAGTCGTCTCCATTTGCGCCACTGGCAATTCTTTTCAACGGACTACCGGGATAGTCTCTCGCATAAGTAGCATATCTTTTATACAAATCAGTATAGTAATCGGGTGTCATATTTCCTCCGCAACCCCAACTTTCGTTGCCTACGCCCCAGTAGGTCACTTTCCATGGCTGTTTCCGGCCGTTTTGTGCCCTAATCGTGGCCATTGGGCTAACACCATCAAAATTGAGGTACTCTACCCATTTAGCCATTTCTTCAACTGTTCCGCTGCCAACGTTGCCTGCAACATATGGCTCACATTTTAGCATGTCGCAAAGTTCCAGAAATTCATGTGTGCCGAAACTATTATCTTCTGTTACACCTCCCCAGTTCGTATTAACCATCTTTGGTCGCTCATTTCTAGGGCCAATGCCGTCTCTCCAATGATATTCATCGGCAAAACAGCCACCCGGCCAGCGCAGATTCGGTATATTTATTTTTTTTAACGCTTCAACTACATCAAGTCTTATCCGGCCTTTATTGGGAATCGTGGAATTTTCCTCTACCCAGAACCCATCGTAAATACACCGGCCTAAATGTTCGGAAAAGTGTCCATATATATGTTTACTTATTACCCTTTCATTTGCGGTTTGTACTGTCAACTTAACATCCGTTTGGGCGGTCGCACGGAATGTTAGGCATATGATGATAAATAATAAAATTTTTTTCATGAAATACTATTTTAAATATGGGATTTTAACCACGCTGAATGAATAGGGTTTTAACGTAAGCTGCAGCTTTTTATTTGTAACGACAATGGATTTCCTTTTCGGACTAACTGCATCCGGACTTTCGAAAGAATTCAATTGATTGAGGTTATTACTGGCCATTTCATCTAAGTACCCATTTTTCTTAAAATTCTTTTTTCCGTCCAGTGTGAAAGTGACTTTCTGTGCTTTTTCTGTTGTATTGGAAATTTTAATTATTAACTCCTTAGTAATTATATCTGTTACTGCTGAAGCATACAAGCCATCCTGACCAGTGATGTTTTTCCCATCAAGCTTTGCTGAGATTACATCTGTTCCTTTATTGGTAGAGAAAAGCTTTTGAACGTAGTAATCGGGAGTTCCGTAAGTTTTTAGATTATCGACCCAAATCATATCCGGCGCCCATTGCCATGCGTCGACATGTGCAAAAAGCGGAGCATAAGATGCCATTTGTACCACATCTGCATTTCGCTCAAGTCCTGTCATCAGAGAAGCAGCTGCTAATGCACTTTGCCAATTATTTCTATTGCTTCCAATCACCTCTCTATCGGCATGAACGGCGTACTCACCCACAAAAACTTTAGAACCTTCTCTTGGGTAATTGTCGTAACGGCCTGCATTTTTCAGGAACCAATCTGCAGAGCGATAGTAATGTTCGTCTATGAGATCGGCCTTTGAATTTCTAAGTGAGGTGTTTAACAGGTTAAAACGATCGCCCTCAGGGTCCGTGCCAGAACTATTTATAAGCTTAAAATCAGGGTACTTCGTTTTTATCGCTTTTGTAAAAATAGCAAGGCGTTCCAGGTACTGCGGTCCCCAGTTTTCGTTCCCGACGCCCATCATTTTTAAATTGAATGGTTTTGGATGGCCTAAATCGGCCCTCATTTTCCCCCATTTGGTAGTGGTATCGCCATTTGCAAACTCAATCAGGTCGAGTGCATCTTGTACGTATGGATCAAGTTCATCTAAAGCTGCCACTTCGCCGGTATTGAATTGACAAGCCATACCGCAATTTAAGATTGGAAGTGCATCAGAACCAATATCTTCTGCGAGTTGAAAATATTCAAAGAAGCCCAGTCCGAAGCTTTGGTAATAGTCGGGCGCAGGGCGGTGTGCGAATTCTGTATTCCAACGATTCATAAGCAGTTGTCTGTTTTCAATCGGACCGATTGTTTTTTTCCACTGATACCTGTTTGCCAGATCTGTGCCCTCAACAATACAACCACCTGGAAAACGTATAAAACCAGGCTTCATATCTGCAAGCATTTTAACCATGTCGGCACGTAAACCCTGTGGGCGGTTTTTCCAGGTATCGCCAGGAAACAACGATACCATATCCATATCTATTTGTCCTTTACCATCAAATAGTATGGTGAACCTTGCTTTAGCATCAGTTTCTTTAGCTATAAAGCTTGTTGCCTGCTTTTTCCATCCACTAACAGACTGCTCAGGCACCAGAGTTCCTTCCCCAATAATTTTGTTATCGGAAGATACCAATTGCAAACGTAACCTTATGCCAGGTGTATTCAGGCGATAAAGCATCGAAAAGTCATATCGAAGCCCCTTTTTAACACCGATACCTTTAAAGCCTTCATTTATTAAACTTAAATTTCCATTTGAAGTATTAACCTGAATGTATCTCGGATTAGCCGAGTTTTCTTCTTTACGATTTACGACTAAAATATCACCTTCATTAGCTTTTTCCCGTTGCACAGCCCAGCCCATTAATGGCTTGGAAAATTCAAAAGATCTGTTTTTCAATAATTCAGCATAAATGCCTCCATCGGCACCAAAGTTAATGTCCTCAAAAAATACACCCCACATATTTGGTTGTACTTTTGCAATTGATTTGTCGGTATTAATCGCAATGGTTTTTACGGTTTGGGCATGTAAGTCAGCATTAAAAAGACGAATCAACATGCACAAAATGGTTGAATAGAGTACGTATCGTACGTTGGGATTTAATTTCATAAATACTATTTGGAAAGAATATTATGATAAAAATAAAATTTTTAATGTAATAAACGTTATTTGTACGATTATTTTTAAAATGTATGCGATATGTTAAAGGGTTTGCATACACAAAAAGTTAGCGGGTCGCCACTCAAAGGTTTTAGAAATTATAACTTCTCGTTGTAAGCAAAAATTCATAATAGACTCTAACTATTTCGATATAGAATTTAATGATTATAAATTTCATATTAATAACCTAATTTTATGTAATTCATAAACGAAAATTATTAAAATATAAAATATGGAAAATGAATCAAATGACATCAGCAAATGCCCGTTTCATAACGGAAGCATGAAGCACAATGCAGGCGGAGGCGGTACCAGGAATAATGACTGGTGGCCAAATCAGTTAAAACTAAATATTTTACGTCAGCATTCTTCATTATCGAATCCAATGGATAAAAGTTTCAATTACGCAGAAGCTTTTAAAACACTTGATTTGGATGCTTTGAAGCGTGATCTTCATGCACTGATGACAGATTCGCAAGATTGGTGGCCAGCAGACTTTGGTCATTATGGTGGTCTTTTTATCCGAATGGCATGGCATAGCGCCGGAACTTATCGGGTAGGAGACGGCCGGGGCGGCGCGGGCGCCGGTTTACAGCGTTTTGCGCCACTTAATAGCTGGCCAGATAATGTGAGCTTAGATAAAGCGCGCCGGTTACTATGGCCGATAAAACAAAAATACGGCTCTAAAATATCATGGGCAGATTTGATGATTCTCACCGGAAATATAGCTCTAGAATCGATGGGTTTTAAAACTTTTGGTTTTGCAGGTGGTCGGGAGGATGTTTGGGAAGCGGATGAGTCGGTTTACTGGGGTTCAGAGAAAACCTGGCTAGGTGGCGATGTCCGGTATGCGCATGGCTCCGACGGTGCACACAAAGCACATGGTGTTTTAGTGAGTGATGATGACGCAGATGGGGCTGTTCACACAAGAAATTTAGAAAAACCGCTTGCCGCCGTACAAATGGGGTTGATATATGTGAATCCTGAAGGACCTGACGGAAATCCTGATCCCATTTTAGCTGCGAAGGATATTCGTGATACTTTTGGCCGCATGGCAATGAATGATGAAGAAACAGTGGCTTTGATAGCAGGAGGGCATACCTTTGGCAAAACCCATGGTGCTGCACCTGCTGAACATGTTGGAAAAGAGCCTGAAGCTGCCGGAATCGAGAGCCAGGGATTCGGATGGAACAACAGTTATGGTTCAGGAAAAGGTGCGGACACAATTACGAGTGGATTGGAGGTGACATGGACCACAACGCCAACTAAGTGGAGCAATAATTTTTTTGAAAACTTATTTGGTTTTGAATGGGAGTTGTCTAAAAGTCCGGCAGGTGCCCATCAGTGGAAGGCGAAAAATGCTGAGGCCATTATTCCTGATGCCTTCGACGCTTCTAAAAAACATCTGCCAACTATGCTCACGACTGATTTATCGTTGAGATTTGACCCTGCATATGGAAAGATTTCAAGGCATTTCCTCGAAAATCCGGATGATTTTGCTGATGCTTTTTCCCGTGCATGGTTTAAATTAACACACCGCGATATGGGGCCGTTATCCCGTTATTTAGGACCTGATGTACCCCAGGAAGAATTGATCTGGCAAGATCCAATCCCCACCCTTAACCATATTCTAATAAACGACATTGATATTCAAAACCTTAAAGAAAATATTCTGTCTTCAGGTTTAAGTATTACGGAATTGATATCAACAGCCTGGGCTTCCGCATCAACCTTCCGCGGTTCCGATAAAAGAGGTGGCGCAAACGGTGCACGTATCCGGTTAGCTCCGCAAAAAGACTGGGCCGTAAATAATCCTATTCAACTGCAGAAAGTATTAAATGTTTTAGAAAAAATACAGCAGCAATTTAACGGTTCACAACTGGATGGTAAAAAAGTTTCCATTGCTGATTTAATTGTTTTAGCCGGTTGTTCTGCAATAGAGAAAACTGCTGAAGCTGCTGGTTACAACATAAAAGTTCCTTTTACACCTGGCCGTATGGATGCGTCACAAGAACAAACCGACGTGGAATCGTTTAGTTATCTTGAACCTCTTGCCGACGGTTTCGTAAATTATCGCAATTCAAAGCTTTCCGTTTCTACAGAAGAGCAGCTCATAGATAGAGCGCATTTGCTTACCTTGACCTCAACCGAATTAACAGTCCTTATAGGAGGATTTAGGGCACTCGACATCAATTATGATGGTTCTAAAAACGGAATTTTCACTAATAATCCGGGCGTATTAACAAATGATTTCTTTATTAATTTGTTGGACATGAATACTTCCTGGAAATCGATTTCAGATGACAATGAAGTTTATTTAGGTAGCGATCGAAGTACAGGCCAACCGAAATGGACAGCCACACGCGCCGACCTGGTATTTGGTTCAAACTCAGAATTAAGAGCAATTGCTGAAGTTTACGGAAGTTCGGATGCTAAAGATAAATTTGTATATGATTTTGTATCGGTATGGAATAAAATCATGAATTTAGACAGATTCGACTTAAAATAATTTATAATGAAATAGATTAAAGATTTAAAGAAACCCTGCTGCACTCAACGTATAGACTACATGTAGATGTCTCATAATGGGTGATTTCCGGGCTCTTTAAATCTTTTGTCTTTTTAATAGGTGGCACTTCAATAGGATAGCCCTAAAATTTTTTTTTATACGGCTCGCTATAAATTAATTAAATCATCAATTATTTATTTAATCTTACTAGAAATCGGGATTAAATATTTAAAATGATTTTAGGTGTTTAATTTAACTTTTCCGGCACCTATTTTTATCTTATCAATTTATCTGGTAATAAGAAACTTCTAACCTGAGCATCTTGTTCCTGGTGTTTCCTGTAGTTTCTAAAAGCACATTTCAACATTACAGAGTTTTCAACATTAATGTAAATCGATTTTACACTTTTCGTGTTCATGGACTTGAATTAACAATAGAAGTCTATCAAAATAGATATTAAAAAAAAAATGTTGGCAACATTATGCTCATTTCTGTATAACTAATGAGTAATAATTCTATTTTTGTGTTAATGGGGAAAAGTAAAACAGACCTTAAAACATTTTTAAGCCGGGTAAAGCAGCTTAGAGGATTTGGAGATATGGATGCCTACAAAGCAGCAACGGATTTTAAAAAAATGTCGGAAAGCGAGGCTGATGAAAGTATTTCTGATATTATTAACGATTTTTCCAGCATGTCAACCTACGACAAAGCAAAAAGGGCACTCATAGATAAGGTTGAGTCAGAATTAAGAAAAACTGGTAAATAATTTATTTCTGCCTTCGCTGCAAATAAGTTTAAATGCCTGGATATCTTTTCTTAAAAAAACAATCATCGACATACCAATACCATTTTCGCTGTAATTGCAAAATTAGCGCTTAAATTCAATAGAGTTCCGAAAAACTCCGTCCACAATATTTTCTTTTATTAATCGGTTTAATGCCTAAATAAAAAAAGCATGAAAAACCGTAAGTATAAATAAAATAGCGGCTATCGCTTGTAGTACGATTAATGTCTTTTTTTTCATTTATTTTAGAAGACTTTTTTCACTTATACGATGAGAAGAAGAAATGTGCGACATAATCATAAAATTGCAGATCAAAATCCTTTCAGATTAATAATAAGTGTTACATTTTGAGAAAATATGATGAAAATAGCTAGTTACAATGTGAATGGCGTTAATGGCCGGCTTCCCGTTCTTCTACGATGGTTAGAGGAAACTAAGCCCGATGTGGTTTGTTTACAGGAATTAAAAGCACCGGATGAAAAATTTCCTCTGGCGGAAATAAAATCAGCAGGTTATAATGCCATTTGGCATGGGCAAAAAAGCTGGAACGGCGTTGCTATATTAGCAAGAGGCCGGGAAATCAAAGAATTGAGAAGGGGATTGCCAGGGGATGATGAAGATATGCAGAGCAGATATATTGAAGCGATGATTGATGATGTCGTTATAGGCTGTCTTTACTTACCCAATGGAAATCCAGCTCCCGGCCCCAAACTCGACTATAAATTGGCTTGGTTTGAACGATTAACAAATCATGCATCCAAACTTTTGGAATATAATTTACCAGTTGTGCTTTGTGGCGATTATAACGTTATGCCTGCTGACATAGATGCTTATAAACCAGAACGTTGGATTAATGATGCCTTATTTCGTCCTGAAGTTCGGGCCGCATTTCATAATTTAGTGGCTCAGGGCTGGACCGACGCCCTCAGAACGCTCCATCCTGATGAGGTGATTTACACATTTTGGGACTACTTTCGTAATGCATACGGCCGAAATGCGGGTTTAAGAATTGATCATTTTTTGCTAAGCCCTTTACTTAAAGAAAGGTTACTTGCCGCAGGCGTTGATAGAAATGTAAGAGGATGGGAGAAGACAAGCGACCACGGGCCTACATGGATAGAAATTAAGTAGCAATTTATTAGGTGCGCTTTGTATTCTATCTGTTACAGGTGATTTTAAATTTAAATAAATCATTAATTTAAAGCATCAAATCTTAAACTTATGGATACCTTAAAAGACGGAAAGAAAATCACTGCATTCCTGAACAAGATCAAATCCAAATGGCCGGGAAAAATTGAACGATTTGAATTTAAAACTGCTACGGTAATTTATGTTCACCTCAAAGAAGGAATTTCGAGCATCGATTTCCTGAGTAGCTTATCACATCATGTTGAGAAGCTTGTGGATTTTACTGTGCCAATCATATTATACCATGTTGAAAGTGATGGAATCAGCTTACGTTCCCATCCGATAAACTGGTATTCATCATTAAACAGATGAACTGGATAGTTCAGTAAAATAATTTACTAATATATACCAGATAAGGAATAAGACTAATGGATACCTTTGAATTGATAATTACCGGGAAATCTTTTTCGCAGCGTATTTATTGAATTTAGGTGGCGACTTCATAGCGCCTTCCTCTGCTATCTTAATGGTTAGTATATTTCCCTTGAAAGATTCTCCGTTTAGCATTGAAATAATATTGTTGGCGTCAGTAAGTTTTGGAATCTCCAGGAAAGCATATCCCTTACATCTTCCGGTTGCTCTATCCCTAACAATTTTAATTGTATCTATCTCCCCATGCAGACTTACCAGAATGGCTAAATCCATCTCCTGAATATTGTCTGCTAAACCGCCAATAAAAATTTTAGTCATAAAAAGTATTATTATAATTCAGGCCTTAGGTTGATTTAGTATTTGCGAACAAGATAAAAATGAAATTGTTCTTATTGAACCGCAAAATAAAACAATTGTGTGTTTAAAACAAAAGAAAACGAACTTGAAATTGAAGATTAAATATTTTAAGCCAAAATCTTAGTCAGGCAATATTAAGAATTTATTATACACTGTTGCTTATGACATATTTGATATTAAAATAGATTCAGCTTTGCCGTTTACTTAAAATTTCTTTATCCCTCGGCTTAAAGCTTTAATAATGGTACCTCCATCATAGGAAGTTTAATCGTTTTTTTATTGACATGTAGTTTGAAAAAAATAAAGTTTCCAGTGTAATTTTTCAGGTAATAATTGAACATAAACGGGTAACTGTCTGAATAAAAAGTGACTATACCCCTATATTCAAGAAAAACATTAAAAGGGATCGGTTGTTGTAAGTCAATATTAAATTAAAAATATTAATAAAATAATAAGTTATGAAATTTTACAAGTCAATCCCTTTAGCGTTTTTTGCTTTAGTGCTCATATCGGGCTGTGTAAGCAATAAAAAATATGCCGAATTAGAAACAACTTATGCTAAACTTCGTGAGCGTAATCAGGAATTAAGCAATAAATATCAGGATAGTCAGAGAGAGCTTACAGGTTCAAATAGCAGGGTTAAAAGTTTGGAGGAACAAATCGCTTCCGAAAAAGCAAATATATCGGCGTTGCAGGATGCGCTAAACAAATGCTTAAGCTCCAGCAGCCAGGGAAATGTTAATATTTCGAAATTGGTTGATGAGATTAACAGTTCCAATAAATACATCAAACAATTAATTAATGCCAAGAATAAAAGTGATTCACTTAATATGGTGTTAACAAATAATTTAACACGTTCGTTAAGCAGAGAAGAATTAGGCGATGTCGATGTACAGGTTTTAAAAGGCGTAGTGTATATATCTTTGGCAGATAACATGCTTTATAAATCTGGTAGCTATGAAGTATCTGATAAAGCAGGAGAAACTTTGAGCAAGATCGCCAAAATTATTAAAGATTACGATACTTATGATGTGTTGATTGAGGGTAACACAGATAATGTTCCAATTGCCCAAACAAACATTAGAAATAACTGGGATTTAAGTGCGCTGAGAGCCTCGTCTGTTGTTCAGGTATTGCAAACCAAATATGCTGTAGATCCTAAAAGATTAACGGCTGCGGGCAGGGGCGAGTTTAATCCTATAGCAGATAATAATACACCAGCCGGGAAATCTAAAAACAGGCGTACCCAAATCATAATAACACCTAAATTGGATCAATTTATGGAATTAATTGGTAAGGCTCCAGAAACTTCTTCTGCACCAAAACAATAGTTCTATTCATATAAAAAGAGGCTCATCATCATTAAACTAGCTTTGTTAAGCTTTGCGGGCTAAGGCATATTTAGGTATTATCTTGTTCGATAACATTAATAACACCTGTTAAGAATTTTTGATATGATGTAGCTTCTTTTTTATAGTATGACATCGCAATTGTATTACGGCAGTTTGTAAAATTGCAAATCTGATGATTGGATTATTAGGCCATCCCGCAATTAAACGGACAAGTGATGAAAAACGGATTCCGGTTTTGTCTTATTACTTATACTAATTACCATCGGTAATCAATATATTATAGGATACGCACACATTATAGGTTAAAAAGTTTTAATTATTTTTAAAATTAATTAATTGTTAATCAGTTACATATGTGTGTCTGGGAAAAATTGTTATGTTTTTGTTACAATTTGATGGTTCAGCCTAAGCTTTTTTTAAAAAAATATATATATTTGTTCTTACCCTTTCGAGGGTATGTTTTTCATAGGTAGATGTAGGGTCGAATACTTGTATTCGGCCCTTTTTTATTTGGTATAACATTATATTTGTTTCATAATGAAAAAGAAAAAAATAATAGTTGCCGTAACAGGTGCCAGTGGTTCAATATATGCAAAACTGCTTTTCGATAAATTGTCTGAGCTGGATGGACAGATAGAAGCAGTTGGAGTAGTGATGAGCGATAACGCAAAAGACGTATGGCTGTTTGAGCTTGGAAACGAGGGTTACAGCGATTATAATTTTACATTTTATAACAAAAATGATTTTAATGCGCCATTCGCTTCAGGTTCCGCTAAATATGACACCATGATAATCGTGCCCTGTTCTATGGGTACATTAGGCAGAATAGCGCATGGAATCTCTAATGATTTAATTTCCAGAGCAGCTGATGTTGTACTCAAGGAACGAAGGAAGTTAATTGCAGTTGTCCGTGATACTCCATTTAGCTTAATTCACATAAATAATATGAAAATTATAGCTGAAGCAGGGGGAATTATCTGCCCGGCAAATCCGTCCTTTTATAGTCTGCCGAAAACAATCGAAGAAGTAGCGGAAACTGTCGTTAACCGTGTTTTGGATATCGCAGGTTTCGATTTGGAAAGTTATCGCTGGCAGGAAAAATAGTATCAATTAATGATTTTCAGGTGGAGTTAACTTAAATTGACAAATTACCAACTGAGTTGGTGAGCGAGAATCGCCACTGAAAACTAATTTTTAATTATCTTTGCAGGCTAAATGAAAAAAGTCGCATTCTATACTTTAGGTTGTAAGTTAAACTTTTCAGAAACGTCTACCATCGGGCGTTTATTTACTGACGCAGGTTATGCTGTAGTTGCGTTTCAGGATGCAGCAGACGTTTATGTAATCAACACATGTTCAGTTACTGAGCACGCGGACAAAAAGTGTCGTAAAGTCGTAAAAGAAGCATTAAAATATGCGCCTAACGCATATGTTACCATTGTCGGCTGCTATGCGCAGTTAAAGCCTCAGGAAATTGCAGAAATAGAAGGTGTAGACATGGTTCTGGGTGCTGCGGAAAAATTTAGGATTGTTGAATACATTTCAGATTTGACAAAAAATCCGAAAGCAATTGTTCATCAGCAGAATATAGAAAAAGTGAATCATAATTTTATTGCCTCTTATTCTATCGGTGACAGAACCCGTACTTTTTTAAAGGTTCAGGACGGTTGCGATTACCCTTGTACTTATTGTACTATTCCTTTAGCTCGTGGTGCCAGTCGCAGCGATACAATTGAGAATGTTGTTAATCGTGCGAGAATGATAGCGGAAAGTGGTGTTAAGGAGATTGTTTTAACGGGTGTAAATCTTGGAGATTTTGGAATTCGTAATGGACAGAGAGAGGATAAATTTTTCGATTTGGTCAAAGCATTGGATGAAGTAGATGGAATTGAGCGGATAAGGATTTCTTCGATAGAGCCTAATCTTTTAAGCAACGAAATTATTCAGTTTGTATCAACTTCGAAACGTTTCGTCCCACATTTTCATATTCCTTTACAGTCTGGTTCTGATAAAATATTAGGTTTAATGCGTCGACGTTACCGTCGAGATTTATATGTAGAACGTGTAGGGAAAATTAAAGAGGTTATGCCGAATTGTTGCATTGGAGTCGATGTTATTGTTGGCTTTCCCGGCGAAACAAAGGAAGATTTTCTTGATACTTATCAATTTCTCAACCAGCTTGATATCTCTTACCTGCATGTGTTTACTTATTCAGAACGAGAGTTAACTGCCGCAGCTGAAATGAAAGGCGTTGTTACAGCAAGCGAACGCAACGAGCGTAGTAAAATGCTCCATATTTTATCTGATAAAAAACGCAGGGCTTTTTATGAGTCTCAAATTGGTACTGAAGCTGAAGTTTTATTCGAAGCAGACCAGAAAATGGGCTTCATGCATGGTTTCACGAAAAACTATGTAAAAGTTCGTGCCAAGTACGACCCGATAATGGTTAATGAATTAAAAAGTGTTAAACTTTTGGAATTAACTGCGGATGGGGAAGTTGAAGTTGCTGAACTTGAAACGGTTTATGCCCATCATTAGCATTTTAGTATCAGGTGGTAAGTGTCAGGTAGCAAGTATCATGTATCAAGATTTGAGTATTCGATTACTACATATCGTGAATTTTTAGCCTTTCCGCTTTGGTCTTTACGCTTTGTCCTTTCTGCTTTGGTGTTTGAGCTTTCTGCTTTAACCTTTCAGCTTTACGCTTTCTTTACTATCTTCGCTTCAAATTATTTGTATGTTTCCTACCGTTTCACACTTTTTAGAGTACCTTTTTGGTATCGACTTACCGCTTCCATTTAAGACATTTGGTTTATTTGTAGCTTTAGCATTCGTGGCCGGTTATTGGGCCTTTGCTCAGGAGTTGAAACGTAAAGAAGCATTAGGCATACTTCATTCATTTAAAAAGAAAGTAACGTTAGGGCTACCAGCAAGTACAAGCGATCTTATTTTAAATGGTTTATTCGGTTTTATCATTGGTTATAAACTTTTTTATTTAATCACGAACTACCAGCTTGCTGCTGATAATATCGAAGTCGTTTTACTTTCCCTAAAAGGAAATATAATCGGCGGATTGGTTTTAGGTGGTTTGTTTGCTTATTGGGATTACAAAGAGAAAAATAAAGTTCAGTTGCCTAAACCTAAGGAGGTTGAAGTTACCGTTCATCCTTATCAAATTATGAGTAACCTCATTGTTTGGGCGGCAGTTTGTGGTTTTTTAGGGGCCAAAATTTTTGATGAATTAGAATATTGGGATGATTTTGTGCAACATCCAATAGAGAGAATCTTATCTGCCGGTGGTTTTACTTTTTACGGCGGCTTAATTTGTGGTGGTGCAGCAGTTTTATTTATAGCTAAAAAGCATGGTATAAAACCATTGCATATGCTCGATGTAGGCGGACCGGGCATGATGCTTGCTTACGCCGTAGGGCGGATTGGTTGTCATCTATCCGGAGATGGAGATTGGGGAATTGTTAATCCAAATCCAAAGCCGTTTTCCTGGTTGCCTGATTGGTTATGGTCTTACAAATATCCGAATAATGTAGTTGGTGAAGGCATTCCAATTCCAGGATGCACGGGAAAATTCTGCAACGAACTTGCGGAGGGTGTTTATCCAACGCCGCTTTATGAGGTTATTGTTTGTTTGATTCTATTCGCTTTTCTATGGAGCATTCGCGATAAAATAAAAGCACCTGGCTTAATGTTTGGTATTTACATGATATTAAATGGCGTTGAGCGGTTTTTTATCGAGTTGATCCGCGTAAATTCAAAATACCATGTTTTCGGTTTATCATTTACACAGGCAGAAATGATTTCAACGTTTCTTGTTATCGGTGGTATTGCTTTAAGCATTTATGCACTCAGAAATAAAAACAAACTCGCCTAATTTCTCAATAATTTCATTTAATCTCAACAACCTAAATCGGTTTGTTGTTAATCTATCATGAATTACGAATTACTATGCAATAAAGTCATTTCAATTGTAAAGCTAACCGGAAATTTTATCCGTAAGGAAGCAATGCAATTTGATGCAAATAAAATCGAGTATAAAGGCTTGAACGACATGGTTTCCTATGTAGACAAGACCGCAGAGTTAAAACTCGTTCAAAACCTTGAAAAACTAATTCCTGACGCAGGCTTTATTACTGAGGAGAAAACCATGAGTAGAGAAGGTAAAACTTACAAATGGATAATCGATCCTTTGGATGGGACAACAAACTTTATACACGGAATTCCGGCTTATGGAATAAGTGTTGCGCTTTATGAAGACGGGTTACCAGTTTTAGGCGTTGTTTACGAATTAAACAGAAGTGAAATGTTTTATGCTTATAAAGGCGGATGTGCATTTCTGAATAAAAAGGAAATTCAGGTTTCTGTTAATCCGGATCTAAAATCAAGTTTGTTGGCAACAGGTTTTCCATATTATCAATTTGATAAGCAACCTCAATATCTAAACTTGTTGGCGGAAATGATGCAGAAAAGTCACGGCGTTCGCCGGATTGGTGCAGCCGCAGTAGATTTGGTATATACTGCTTGTGGTCGTTTCGACGCTTTCTTTGAATTCAATTTACAACAATGGGATTTTGCGGCGGGATGCTTCATCATTCAGCAAGCAGGAGGAGAGGTGTTTGATTTTGCCGGAGGAAATGAATATTTTACTAAAAGGGAAATTCTTGCCACCAATGGGAAGCTAACTGCTGAAATGCTGGCTTCTATCAAGAAGTACTTTAATTAACAGATTAGTTTTTCCGCTGAATCCGCAGATTTTCGCAGATTCAATATCAATAGTTTAAAGGTTAAGTTATTTTGCGTATTTAGCGAATTCTGCGGGAGCCTTAAGCACTTGCAGATAGTGAAATATTCGCCTCAGGCGCAAAATACATATTAATTCTCCCGCTGAATCCGCAGATTTTCGCAGATTCAAAATCAATAATTCAAAGATTAAATTATTCTGCGTGTTCAGCGAATTCTGTGGGAACTTTAAGCATTTGCCGACAGTAAATATTCGCTTTGGACGCAAATCATGTTAAATTTCCCGCTGAATCCACATTTTGTAGATGCTTGAAGGTTTAAGTGATACGGCATGACAACCATATCTGCGGAACATGGGCATGCATACACACAAAAAAGCCCGCTACTGCGGGCTTCCTTATAATTTGAAAATTCGCTGTTTATAATGCTTCGGAAACTACTTCCGTCACCTCTGGAACCATTCTCTGAAGTAAATTCTGGATACCAGATTTAAGTGTAATTGTAGATGATGGGCAACCACTACAAGAACCACGAAGTTCTACGGTTACAACACCTTCATCAAAAGATTTATAAGTTATTGCACCACCATCTTGCTCAACTGCAGGACGAACATAATCGTGCAAAATCTGTTGTATCTTAATTTCAGTTTCAGACCCTTCAAATGCAGGAGCTTCTTCCGCAGTTGCGTCTTTTATTTTAAGTTCGGACTCAACAGCACCTTTAACAAATTCTTTTAATATAGCCTCAATATCAGCCCATTCTGCGTCATCAGTTTTCGTTATCGTAACGAAATTACTGGCAAAAAATACACCGGAAACAAAATTAAACTTGAAGAGTTCCTTTGCAAAAGGAGAATGCTCCGCACTTTCTTTAGTAGCAAAATCTTCGCTCCCGTTAATCAATAATTTATTAACCATGAATTTCATGGTTGCCGGGTTAGGCGTTTGTTCTGTATATACGTTAATGGTCATGTCTTAATCATTTATAATAAACAAAATTAACAAATACTGCCCAATTAAACTTTTATAAGCTGTCTGTTTAGCGTCAATTTAATTAACTAAAAAACGCCTGTATAATTAAATGGCGTTATGGCTCTTAACTGATTTTTAACTGTATCAGAAACCAGCAATCCTTCTATAAACTCAGCAATGCTGGCTGCATTGATTTTTGAATTTGTTCTTGTTAATTCTTTTAAGGCTTCGTATGGATTTGGATAGTTCTCTCTCCTCAATACCGTTTGTATCGCCTCGGCAACAACTGCCCAGTTATCATCCAAATCTGCATGTAAAGCAGTCTCGTTTAAAAGAATTTTATTTAAGCCACGTAAAGTTGAATTAATGGCGATTAAGGTATGCCCAATTGGTACACCTACGTTTCTCAAAACGGTAGAATCTGTTAAATCCCTTTGCAAACGTGAGATTGGAAGTTTTGCAGCAAAAAATTCAAATAATGCATTCGCAATTCCGGCGTTACCTTCAGCATTCTCAAAATCAATCGGGTTAACTTTATGTGGCATTGCGGATGAGCCAATCTCTCCAGCCTTGATTTTTTGCTTAAAATAATTTTTTGATATGTAAGTCCAAATGTCCCTATCCAGATCAATTATGATGTTATTAATGCGTTTAAAGGCATCACATTGTGCAGCAAACTGGTCGTAATGTTCAATTTGTGTGGTGTATTGAGCTCTTGATAAGCCTAAGGTTTCATTCACAAATTTATTGGAAAAATCAATCCAGTTAACTTGCGGATAGGCAATATGGTGTGCATTGAAATTTCCTGTAGCACCGCCGAACTTTGCACTGTTGGGAATTGCTTTCAAACTATGAAGTTGAATAGCAAGCCTTTCTGCAAATACCAGAAATTCTTTGCCCAGTTTGGTAGGTGATGCAGGCTGACCATGTGTGTGTGCAAGCATTGGAATGGCTGCCCATTCAACAGCCAGTTGATTGATTTTGTTGATTAATGATTCAATTGCCGGGTAATAACTCTCGGCTAAAGCCAATTTAATCGAATAGGGTATAGCGGTATTATTAATATCCTGGGAGGTTAATCCGAAGTGGATAAATTCCTTGTAATCGTTAAGAGCTAAAGCATCGAATTTACTTTTAATAAAATATTCAACTGCTTTGACATCGTGGTTGGTAACTTTCTCTGTTTCTTTAATTTCAAGTGCATCATTTTCAGAAAAATTTTGGTGAATTTTTCTCAATTCAGCATAAAGGGTTTTATCGAATTTTTCTAAGCCGGGCAAGTCAATTTCACAGAGCGCGATAAAATATTCAATTTCAATAAAAACGCGATATTTTATCAGGGCTTCCTCTGAGAAGTAAGCAGCCAAACCCTCCGTTGTCTTTCTGTAACGACCATCAATTGGTGAAATAGCTTGTAGCGATGTCAAGTTCATTATGAGTATTATAGTTATGCCGCAAATTTACTACAATTGATGGATTTTGTGGGGTAAGTGACCGAAAGAATTGTTCGCAAACAAAAAAAGGCTTTGAAATAAATCAAAGCCTTTCATGAATAACCTTAAACTATTTTTTAGCTGTGTCCGCTACCGTGGTATCTTTTACCATAGTATCTTTTGCAGTTGTGTCTTTAACAGTTGTATCAACAACAGTTGAATCTACAACCGTAGAATCAGCACCTTCAGCTTTTTTTTCCGAACAAGCAACTACTGATAGAGACAAAGCTAAAGCTAAAAAGCCCAATTTGAATGCATTTTTCATTTTCTTTTGATTTTTTTGTTTGGTTTTTTATTATTTAATTAATATCAACACAATTATAGTAAAAAAAGTAACGTTTTTTGAGCAAAAAAAAGACTTTAGATAAAATCTAAAGTCTTTTTCTATAAAATAAATTTAAAACTAGTGTTTTACTTCTGTTTTTTCAGTTGTTGCTTTAACTGTTGTGTCTTTAACTGTAGAATCAGTTACTGTTGTATCAACCGCGGTAGTATCAGTAACGATTGTAGAAGAATCAGTTACAGTAGTATCAGCACCACCTTCTTTTTTTTCTGAGTTACAAGCTGCAACTGATAAAGATAAAGCTAGAGCTAAAAAGCCTAATTTGAATGCATTTTTCATATTCGAGTTTTTTTTGTTTTATTTATTAATTACTCTTTATACCGGGTTTTAAAAAAGGTAACCCAAAAAAAATAAAAAAAATAAAAAGGCTTTAAGAAAACCCAAAGCCTTTTGCTATAAGTAAAGGTAAACTAGTGTTTAACTTCAGTTTTCTCAGTAGTTACTTTAACTGAAGTATCTTTTACAGTTGAATCAGTTACTGTAGTATCTTTTGCAGTAGTATCAGTAACGATTGTAGTTGAATCAGTTGCAGTAGTATCAGCACCTTCAGCTTTTTTCTCTGAGTTACAAGCTGCTACTGATAAAGATAATGCTAAAGCTAAAAAGCCTAATTTGAATGAATTTTTCATTTTTGATTTTTTTAAGTATTAATTAATTTATCATTAATGCCGCAAAGGTAGAAAGGTAACCCAACAATTTTTAAAAAAGTGAAAATATTTTTTTAAATGCAGGTTACCGTTTCGGTGTGGATACTATTTAGTCTTAAGTTAGTAGCTATAAATATTTTTTTATCTAATATTGGGTTACTATTTACAGAAAAACGTATTAATTGGTGAATAAGGATTTAAAGAGTTCAGTTCCAACAGATAGAGAGTTTATTTTAGGTATTCTAAATAACTCAGCAGATACATTAAATAAGTTATACAAGGCACATTTTGCGATGATTTTGCAATTTATTCTTAATAATAACGGTGATGAGGATGATGCAAAAGACGTTTATCAGGAAGCGATTATTATTTTACACAATAAAGTTAAAGAAGGAGATTTCGAACTCAGCAGCAAGTTAAAAACATATATTTATTCGGTATGTCGTCGTATCTGGCTGAAAAAATTGAGTCTAAATAGTAGGAAGTCAGGAAATATAACTGATTATGAAGATGTGTTTGTGGTCGAGGATGACATAGAACGCCATGAAGAAAGGGATGCCGCTTTTGTTAAAATGCAGTCCGCTCTGGAACATCTGGGTGAACCCTGTAAAACTATTATTCAGGATTTTTACATACATAGTTTATCCATGCAGGATATTTGTGAAAAATTTGGTTATACTAATACAGATAATGCAAAAACACAAAAGTATAAGTGCCTGCAAAGGTTAAAGAAAATATTTTTTCAACATTAATAATTGAGATGAGAAACGATTTAGAGTTAGATGCAATTATTGAAGATTATCTTTTAGGTAAACTCAATCCACAGGAAACTGAGGCTTTTGAACAGTTGCGACGTAAAGATGCAGCTGTAGATCATAAAGTTGTTTCACATAAAGTGTTCTTACATACAATGGAGGAATACGCACAACAATTGCTTTTAAAAGAGCAATTAGAGCAAATTCATTCAGAAATAGATGTTGATGGTCTTGTTGCAGAGGTTGCGCCTCATCCGTCCCGTATCGTTCAATTATGGCGTAAACACAAATCTGCAATCGCAGTTGCCGCTTCATTTATTATATTGTCATTAGTTTCTATTTATTCAATACAACACAACAGTCAGCAGACTGATAGATACGTTCAATTAAGTAATCAGGTAACCAATGCGCTAAAAACGCAGAACAGCTTAATCAGAAAGATTAACACAAATAATAATGCTGTTCCTAATAAGGCCGGAAATCCAGGTCGGTATGGTGGTACTGGTTTTGCTATTTCGACAAACGGCTATATTTTAACCAATTTACATGTCATTAATGGTGCCGATTCTATTTACGTACAGAATAGTAAAGGTGAGTCTTTTAAGGTTAAAGCAGTTTATACGGATGCCCAATATGACATGGCGATTTTAAAGGTTAGTGATAAGAATTTTTCTTATCTGTCATCATTGCCTTATACGATTAAAAGAGGTGGCAGCAGTATTGGTGAAAATGTGTATACGCTTGGCTATTCAAAAGATGACGCTGTATTGGGAGAAGGTTACGTAAGCTCTAAAAATGGGTTTATTGGCGATACAACTCAATATCAGGTTGCCATTCCGGTGAACCCTGGAAATAGCGGAGGGCCATTATTAGATAACAACGGTAATCTAGTCGGCATCATCAGCGGTAAACCTGATCAAACTGAAGGTGCAGCCTTTGCTATAAAATCGAAATTTATTTTAGAGGCCATGAGTGCAATTCCTCAAGATTCTTTAGGTAAGAAATTGGTAACAAACAAGAAAAGTTTATTATCAGGATTAAAGCGTACACAACAAATAGAGAGGTTGCAGGACTATGTGTTCATGATTAAAGTTTATTAATTACCCAAACAAATTAATATTTAAACCTTGAAGGCTAAGCCCTTCGGGTTTTTTTTATGCCTTACAATTTTATTGATTATATATAAAGTCTATCTTTTTAATATACTTTTTATTAAATTTGTCTGCATTAATTAAATTAATATTATGAGCATAAGATTAGGCGATACTGCACCAAATTTTCAGTCAAATACATCAATTGGAGAAATTGATTTTTACGATTACCTGGGTGATAACTGGGGTGTTTTATTTTCGCACCCGGCAGATTACACACCTGTTTGCACGACAGAATTGGGTCGTACAGCTGCATTGAAAGGTGAGTTTGAAAAGAGGAATGTGAAAGTTCTTGCCATTAGTGTAGACTCTGCCGAATCACACAAAGGCTGGATCAATGATATTAATGAGACACAAAATACTTCTGTAGAGTTTCCAATAATTGCCGACCCGGATAGAACCGTTGCAAATCTTTATGACATGATTCATCCAAACGCATCAGAAACGCTAACCGTTCGGTCTTTGTTTGTTATCAGTCCTGATAAAAAGGTAAAATTGATTATTAGCTACCCGGCTTCTACAGGCAGGAATTTTAATGAGGTTTTAAGGGTAATTGATTCGCTGCAGTTAACGGCAAATTATAGTGTTGCTACACCTGCAGACTGGCAAGACGGTGAAGATGTTATAGTCGTGAATAGCATTAAAACTGGAGATATACCTGAGAAATTTCCAAAAGGCCATACCGTGGTTAGACCATACTTGCGCACAACACCTCAGCCAAATAAATGATTTTTATGCTACGGATGGTGCATAATTCTCACTACGTAACTAAAGTGAGGATGCATTATGTCTATAAATTATTATATTTGATAGTTTTGTTTTGAGATTGGCGCTTATTTGGCATTTTTTTTAAATATAAATTCAAATTAGTTGTGAATAGTTAGAAGCAAGGCGATATGGGTCCTGTTTTTTTACGCAATTTTTAATTTTTATATGGCTACTGGAAAAGTTAAATGGTTTAATACTCAAAAAGGCTTTGGTTTTATTGTTCAGGAAGACAATAAAGATTTATTTGTGCATTTCAAAGATGTAATAGGCGGCATCGAAAGCTTAAAAGAAAATGATCAGGTAGAATTCGAAATAGCAGAGGGAAGAAAAGGTTTGCAAGCTGTAAACGTGAAAAAAGTTTAGAGTTTTTGACATCATATAAAGCTTTTCTATGAATTGTCAGCTTTAGTAATATTGAATTATTAAGGCTTTTAGGACTATGTTTTCTCCATGGCTATTCTTGCTAAAGATTAAAAATTCATCTTTGCCGGGCTTAATTTTGTATTTTTTTACCAGTTCTTCCGGGTTTGAAGGGTAGTTTCTGACAATAACATTCCCTACCAATGATTTTTGTTTTTTTAAATCTCCGGTGGTTATTATTTCTTTAATTTCGAAAATCCTTCCAGGAAATTTCTTTTGAATATGATTTGACACGTATAATTGAGTTTGCGGGTGAAGTTTAAGTAAATTATAGTGTACGCCGATTGAGTTAAATGCGCCTGTTTTTAAAAGTGCTGTATCGGGTTCATACAAATACATTTCTGCACTGATTACTTCTGCAAAGGAAACATCGCTAAACTCATTTTTCAGCGTAATAAATTCCTTCTCTTCCTGATTTAAAGTCGTCGCAATAATTTTTGGTTCTGCCGTAAATCCTTTATCAATTATCCAAATCAATTCTTTGCACTCGTTTTTGATGCTTAGGACATGAACTTCACTAACGTTCTTTAACTCCGAGAGGCCGGCTGAGATATCTAGTAAGGGAGCTGTTTTAATAATTATGCGGTCCGTTTTAGAAAGGAGCAAATCAAGATTGCCTGCTACATTTGGCGTACAATCTTTTAGCATAAAGACTTTACCTTTTTCAGCACGTCTTGCAGGGTCGATATATATTGTGTCAAATTTATTCTTTGAATTTTCGATAAATTCAAGTCCGTCAATAGCTTTAAATTTAATGTTTCTGAAACCTAATATTCCAGCATTATATTCCGCAACTTCGGATAGTTCTGTGTTGATCTCGCAGTGAATAACCTGCTCTACATGTTTTGCAAAAGCAAGTGCATCAACGCCAAACCCACCAGTAACATCAATTAAGGACTTTCCTTTAACTAATTTTGCCTTATATCTTGCTGTAATTTCAGATGATGTTTGCTCAATGGAAAGTGCAGCAGGATAATAAATGCACTCCTTGATAAACCATGTAGGTAACTTTTTTTCTGATTTCTTTTTTGCTGTAATCTGGTTTGCGAGTTCAGCAGAACTTATACCGGCGAAAGGACTTTTAGCTAAAGCAATCGTATTTACATCTGCACTCAAATGTGAAATAATATAATTTTGTACTGCCTTGTCTAAAATTTTTCTATTCATTTGTCAGGTTATGTGCTGATGCCTTAATGATTCATCTTGAACCCTTTTGATTAGTTGGTTTATTTATGAATATTTCTTGCCGCGGAGCAATAAAAAATAAGTTTAAGCTTTATTTTTCATTACCATTTGGCAAGTATGTCTGCTTTTTACTTCAAGTAAAATATCTTTGTCAACTGTAACTCTTTCAATAGTTTGCTGGTTATAATATCGAATAGTTACAAGTTCCAAACCTCTATTGTATTTCACTGTAAACTGCGCCGAGAGTGCCTGAGTTAATTCTGCAATCTTTACTTCATTGTCATCCACGCTAACTGAAAAACTAATTGCAGAGTTTAACATCGTATTTATTTTGATTTTATGCTGATGAAAAAGCTCAAATATGTTACTCAGGTTTTCTTCAATTATAAAAGAGTAATCTTTTGGAAAAATCGAAATAAGGGCCTGATTTACTTTGAAAATAAAGGAGGGGACAGGTAATGGATTATTGTCTTTTGTAATAGCTGTTCCGCTACCTTCCGGTTGAATAAATGAACGAACGAAAAGCGGAATCCCTTTATTTTGCAAGGGTTTTATCGTTTTTGGATGGATAACGGTTGCACCGTAATAGGTTAATTCAATTGCATCATGGTAAGAAAGCTGGGGGATTTTTTCTGTTTCATCAAACCATTTAGGGTCGGCATTTAACACGCCTGGAACATCTTTCCAAATGGTTAGAGCTTCTGCATCTAAGCAGGATGCAAAAATTGCTGCCGAATAATCCGAACCCTCTCTGCCTAAAGTTGTTGTATAATTTTCACTCGTGCCGCCAATAAAGCCTTGTGTTACAATAATATTTTGATGTATCAGAGGCAGTAGATCTTTCTGAATGATCTGTTTTGTTTTATCCCAATCCACCTTTCCTTCCCGATAGGTGTTATCAGTTTGGATGTAATTTCTTGCATCAACCCAGAGTGCCTTATTGTTGCTTTCATTTAACCAGGCGGCAATTATTTTGGTTGAAACAACTTCGCCGATAGAGACAATCTGGTCGTAAATATAATCTGGATTGTTCTCAGGCTCATCTTCAATCAACCAATCTATTTCTACAAATGTATTGGCTATATCATCATATACAGCGCTTGCTTTTTCTTCAAATAATTCCTCTATTAAGTTGAAATGAAAATGTTTAACCTCGTCAAGAATTGCATGTACTTTATCAGATTGAGCCAGATAAGCAAATGTGAGCTCCTCTAACTTATTGGTAATTTTTCCCATTGCCGAGATTACAATTAGCAATTCGCCTTTTTTATAATTGCGAACAATATTGGCCAAATTTCTTACACCATCGGCGTCTTTAACAGAGGCACCACCGAATTTAAAAATATCCATAATTTAAAATTCATTAACCTGCTCTTTAGAAAAAGATGCATTTAACCAACCTTCTTCAAGCCGAGCTTTATATTTGTTGTAGAAATTTATTGCAGGTTCATTCCAGTTTAAAACCTGCCATACCATTCCGCTATAATTGCCATTTTTTGTTTCTTCGATTACCTTTTCAAAAAGCACTTTACCAATACCTTTACCCCGGTGTTCTTCGGTTACAATAAAGTCTTCCAAATACAAACGGCAACCTTTCCAGGTAGAATAACGAGTGTAATAAAGTGCGAAACCTACAATTACGCCATCAACCGTTGCAACAAATGCCTTCCAAATCGGGTTTTCCCCAAATCCGGCATCAATAAAATGTTCAAGAGTTACCGTCACTTCTTCAGGCGCGCGTTCATATACCGCGAGTTCATTTATAAGTTCCAGTATTCTCGCACAGTCGTCTTCAACTGCTGTTCTAATAATTAAGTCCATCTCCTATATTAATTTGCCGAAACATCGGCTTTAAAATGTTTGGTAATTCTTTTCCCGAAAATGGCACTTCCTATTCTAACCATCGTGCTTCCCTCTTCAATTGCAATTTTATAGTCTGAACTCATGCCGGTTGATAGCGCTTTAAAATGGTCGTCTTTACGGAAAAAACTTACCTTCAACCCATCGAAAAATACTTTTAACTCATGGAATTCAATAGCAATTTGTTTCTCATTTTTGGTGTTTGTCGCAATCGCCATTAAACCAACTATCCTGATATTTTTAAATTCTGCATATTCATCAGAGCGTAAAAGTTCGATTATCTCGTCGTGTCCTAAGCCAAATTTAGTGTCCTCATCTGCAATATAAACTTGTAAAAGGCAATCTATAACACGTTTATTTTTTGCCGCTTGTTTATTTATTTCTTGTAGCAATTTCAGGCTATCAACACCATGAATCAGGTTAACAAATGGCGCAATGTACTTAACTTTATTGCTTTGTAAATGACCAATCATGTGCCATTCAATATCTTGAGGAAGTTGGGAATGCTTATCAACCATTTCCTGAACATGGTTTTCGCCGAAAACTCTTTGTCCGGCGCTATAAGCTTCCAAAATGGCTTCGGTAGTTTGTGTTTTTGAAACAGCAATCAACTTGACGCCGTCAGATTCCACTTCACTTTTATACTGTTTAAGATTATCAGCTATGCTCATTTATAACTATTTTTGTGTAAAATTAATAACCTTGCCGCAATTTGGGCAATAAATATATTTTAAATTGAAAACGAGAAGATTGATATGTGCTGTAATGGCCCTGGTTGCATTAGCTGGTTGTAGGCAAAAAATGCCACCGAACATTATTGCTCCTGATAAAATGCAAAATATATTATATGATATACATGTAGCTGATGGCTATATTTCTATGATAGCAATGGCAGATTCATCAAGAAAAGTAGCTGCTGCATATTATAAAGGTGTTTATAAAAAATTCGGAATAGATTCTGCAAAATATGCGCAAAGTATGAATTACTATTATAAACATCCTCAAGATTTGGAAAAGATGTATAAGAGTATTGCCCAACGTTTAGGGAAACAGCAAAAAGCCATGGAAAAGGCCGATTCAATAGCTAAATCAAAAAGAAAATTTGTCCCTGCAGTTAAATAGTATGTTATATCCCGAAAATTGTTTAGAACGTTTAGGATTTTTAGAAATCAGGCAGCTAATAAGTAAGCACTGTTTAAGTCCGATGGGACAGGCGATGGTGCAGAAAATGCAGGTAATGAATCGTTTTGACCAGATTGACAAATTTCTTCGTCAGACTAATGAGTTTAAAAGCATTTTGCAAAATCAGGAACCGCTACAAATAAATAGCTTTTTTGATATTAAAGCGCTCGTAGAAAAGATTCGTGTTGAAGGAACCTATTTGCAGGAAGACGAATGGTTTCAGATTTACACGTCGCTTCAGACGGTATTTTCTGTATTGAGATTTTTTGAAGAAAGGGTAGAGGTTTACCCAACTTTGGAAGCATTATTTGAGCATTTGCCGATAGAAAAAAACATCCTTCGGAAAATTGAAAATGTGATTGATGCCAAGGGGAAAATAAAACCAAATGCATCAAAAGAATTACAGGAAATTACGGCCTCCATTTCTAAAGCTGAACAGGATGTGCGTAAACGCATGGATTCTATTTATAAGCAAGCCATTGCAAATAACTGGGTTGCCGACGGCAGTTTAACGATTCGTGACGGCCGGATGTGTATCCCTGTTTTGGCCGAAAATAAGCGAAAGCTTAAAGGTTTTGTTCACGATGAATCTGCAACCGGACAAACGGTTTATATAGAACCTGAAGAGGTTTTCGCACTTAATAATAAACTTCGAGACTTAGAATTCGATAGGCGCAGAGAAATCATAAAGATATTTATTGCATTGACAGATGAATTGAGACCATATTCTCCATTGCTGTTATCATACCATGGTTTTTTAACAAAGTTGGATTTCGTAAGGGCAAAAGCGATGTTCGCCCTCGATATTGAAGCTGAAATGCCGGGTTTGTTAAAGGAGCCCAAAACGAAGTTAATTAATGCAAGACATCCATTATTAACGCTTTCTTTTGCTATAGAAAAGAAAACCGTTACGCCACTAAACATTCATATCGATGCCGAAACACGTGTCGTTTTGGTTTCTGGCCCGAATGCGGGGGGGAAATCTGTTTGTATGAAAACGGTTGGGTTGTTACAGATTATGTTACAAACAGGCTTGTTAATCCCCGTTGATGCCAATTCTGAAGTCGGTATATTTGAAAATATCTTCGCCGATATTGGAGATGACCAGTCTATCGAAAGCGATCTGAGTACATACAGCGCACATTTAAAGAAAATGCGCTACTTCGTGGAACATGCATCCTCAAGAACAATGGTTTTAATTGATGAATTTGGTACGGGTACCGATCCACAATTTGGTGGGCCAATGGCTGAAGCTGTTTTAGAAGTTTTAAATAACAAGAAAGTCCGCGGCGTAATTACAACACACTATTCAAATCTGAAACTTTTTGCAGGTAATACCTCAGGACTGGAAAATGCATCAATGCTTTTCGATAATTCGAAAATGAAACCGTTGTACATTTTGGAAATGGGTAAACCCGGAAGTTCTTATGCCTTTGAAATTGCCCAGAACATTGGTTTGCCTAAAGAAGTTATTGAACTTGCTAGACAAAAAACGGGTTCAAATCAAAATAGGGTAGATACCATGTTGGTTGATTTAGAACGTGAAAAGAAGACGATTTATGATACTAAGGTCAGTCTGGCAAATCAACAAAATAAAGCTAAAAACCTGGTTGCCGAAAATGAAAAACTAAGGGCTTTCCTCGATGAAAATAGACGTATTTTGATTAAAGAAGCAAAACAAGAAGCTCAGAATATTATAAAGAATGCTAATAAGCTTGTAGAAAATACCATAGCTGAAATTAAGGAAAAACAAGCCGATAAGGCAGTTACCAAAGAACTGCGTGATAATCTTCAAAAGGAATTGACTAAAAATACGGTTCCTAAAGAGAAACCGAAACCTCAACCTGTTGTTGTTGGTGGAGAAATAGAAGTAGGGGATTGGGTGAAATTTATTGACAGTGAAACGACTGGGACTGTCCTTGAAATTAACAGAAATGAATTGGTATTAGCAATTGGCGATTTGCGTTCGAATGTTAAAAAGAACCGCGTGCAGAAAATTAGTAATAAAGAAGCAAAAAAGGTGGCGCAAAGTAGTGCTGGTTCTTTCGCCGGAAGAATGAATGAAGCCGTTTCGGGATTTAGATCGGAACTGGATCTCCGCGGAAAAAGAACTGAGGATGCACTTTTTGAAGTTGAGAAATATTTAGACAAAGCCATTATGCTCGGTTTTCCATCTATCAAACTGATTCATGGTAAGGGTGATGGCATTTTAAGGAAAATGATTCGTGAATACCTAAAAAAATACAGTCAGGTGAACAGAATGGAGGATGAACATGCCGATAGAGGCGGAGATGGAATCACTTATGTTTATTTAAATTAGCCTTTAGCCGCCTGCCGGCACCTTTCTCCAAAAGAAAAGGATTCAGGAGCGGGGTTTCTGCTAAAACTATATTGCCATAACGCTGTTATTATGAAAACGTTACAATTATGAAAGCAATTTTTACATCCCTTGTTGTACTCTTATTGTTTACAACTTGCAAAAAAAATAATAATGGTGGAAACGACGGCGGTAATCTGCCTGATGTTGAATTGAAGAACAGGGTAGTTGTTTCAGGGTTACGCTTTCCCTGGGGGATGGTTTATGGACCTGACAGCTTTATTTGGTATACAGAAAGGGGCGGAAAAATTAGCCGGTTAAATCCAGCCAACGGTCAAACTTCGACTTTATTAACCATTTCTGAAGTTCGGGAGAATGGGGAGGGCGGTTTACTTGGGATTGTACTAAATCCTGATTTTTCAACAAATCCCTGGGTATATGTAGCTTACAATTACGGAAATAGTTACAAGGAAAAAATTGTCCGTTATACTTATGCTGGTGGGGCACTTACGAATCCGATAACAATAATCGATAATATTGGTGCGTCTTCAATTCATAACGGGTCGAGATTATTAATTGTTGGTGGAAAGCTTTTTATTTCAACAGGAGATGCTGCTGATACTAACACCCCTCAAAATGTTAATTCAACTTCAGGGAAGATTCTAAGAGTGAATCTGGATGGCTCTATTCCTTCTGATAACCCATATGCAAATAATCCTGTTTGGTCTTACGGACACCGCAACCCTCAAGGTTTAGTGCAGGTTGGTAATAAAATATTCTCGTCAGAACATGGTCCAGATTCAGATGATGAAATTAATGTCATCGAAAAAGGCAGGAATTATGGTTGGCCAAATATCAAAGGCTTTTGCAATGAGGCTGCTGAGCAATCTTTTTGTTCCGCAAATAACATCGCCCAACCCTTAATTGCCTGGACACCGACTATAGCTCCAAGTGGTGTGGCCTATTACAATTCAGATTATATTCCGCAGTTTAAAAATTCTTTGTTGCTGGCAGTATTAAAAAACACGAAATTAATGCAGCTTAAATTGGACGATGCTCAAACAAAAATTGACGGAACTAAAGATTTCTATGTAAATGCCTATGGTAGAATGAGGGATGTTTGTGTGTCCCCGGAAGGTAAAATATATGTTTGTACCAGTAATGGAAATGATGATAAAATTATAGAAATATATAAATAACTATTTTTTATCCTTACCTGGGCATTTTTTACAACGCTTACCTTTTTTATATTTTTCGCAGCATTTTTTGTGTTCTGCTGTGCAACTAAATATAAAGCCAATTCCCTTTTGAAATTCAGGGTCGGTTGGGATTCTGAAATCTCCGTTATCTCTTTCGTTAAACATCTGATTACAAAGGTAGAGTAATTTAGATTAATTCCAATTTATTATTCCTCAAAGGTGTTTTATAGCAATTACCGCCGGGCACCCATTTAAGTTTTAAAAAGCTATTTGCTTTCTGTATTTTAGAGGCCTAACCAAAAATTCGTAAAATGATAAATAAAGTTGTATCAGGAGCTGAGGAAGCCATTCGGGATATTCCTGACGGGGCTACCATTATGTTGGGCGGTTTCGGTTTATGTGGTATTCCGGAGAACTGCATTAATGCTTTAGTGATCAAGAAAACTAAAAATTTAATTTGTATTTCGAATAACGCTGGGGTAGATGATTTCGGAATTGGACGAATGCTAAAGCAACGCCAGGTTAAAAAAATGATATCATCCTATGTTGGAGAAAATGCAGAGTTTGAGCGACAACTTTTGAGTGGGGAACTGGAAGTAGATTTAATTCCACAAGGTACATTAGCAACCAGATGCCTAGCAGCAGGTTACGGGATGCCGGCAATTTTCACGCCTGCGGGTGTAGGAACTGAGGTAGCCGAAGGAAAAGAGGTAAGAAATTTTGATGGAAAGGATTATTTAATGGAATATGCCTTTGATGCCGATTTTGCAATCGTTAAAGCATGGAAAGGCGATACTGCCGGTAACCTGATTTTCCGTTCAACCAGTAGGAATTTTAATCCGGTAATGGCTATGGCAGGAAAAATAACCATTGCAGAGGTGGAGGAACTTGTTGAGGCAGGTGAATTGGACCCGGATCATATTCACACGCCAGGAATTTATGTTCACAGGATTTTTCAGGGAAAAGACTACGAAAAGCGGATTGAACAAAGAACTGTCAGAAAAGCGCAGTAGTTCATTACTCCATGTTTGTTGTTTATGGTTTATTTGTTCTTATGAAAAAAGAATTCTGGCCGCATCACCATTAACCACGGAATATAAAAATAAATCAATTAACAATTTATCAAATCAATTTTAAAACCGCTCGTTTATAGAATGGCTTTTACAAAAGAAGAAATCGCACAACGTATTGCTAGAGAAATAAAAGATGGTTATTATGTAAACCTGGGTATTGGAATTCCAACCCTCGTTGCAAATTATATACCGAAGAACATTAATATCGTATTACAATCTGAAAATGGTTTATTAGGTATGGGGCCTTTCCCATTTGAAGGCGAAGAAGATGCCGATCTGATTAATGCCGGAAAGCAAACCATAACCACTTTACCGGGCTCCTCTATATTTGATTCCGCGATGAGTTTTGGCATGATTAGGGCTCAGAAAGTTGACTTAACTATTTTAGGTGCGATGGAAGTTTCTGAATACGGAGATATTGCCAATTGGAAAATTCCCGGAAAAATGGTAAAAGGAATGGGAGGTGCGATGGATTTGGTTGCCTCTGCGAAGAATATAATTGTTGCAATGCAACATGTGAATAAGGCAGGGGAAAGTAAATTATTGCCTAAATGTAGTTTACCATTAACAGGTGTAAAGTGCATCAAAAAAATCGTAACCGAGCTCGCCGTACTTGATGTATTGCCCGAGGGTGGATTTAGATTACTGGAACGTGCGCCTGGTGTTAGCATAGACCATATCAGACAATCTACTTTAGGAAGGTTGGTTATAGAAGGTGAAGTGCCGGAAATGAAATTAGATTAGCTCTTGGAATGGATCCAATGGCTAAACTAAACTTTCATATTATTTCCATAGAACATCATAAATGGCACATGTTTATCTGAGTGAAGCTATTTTTAAATACGCTGCGACCAGTTTACAGCTATCGGTGCTGTAGTATGTAGATAATGGTAGATAGCGCAAACTTTCCAAAATCATGGGATTGACCATTCAGTTTGCCTTTTTTCTGCTGAGATTGAAACCAGGAATAACTTCGAAATTTCAATCATAAATCACGTTTAAGGCCAATCGATAGCTGAAGTAATTTATTACTGATTTTACCGCCAATAACCAATCATAAGTTATTGCATTAATCCAGAAAATCTATTATTTTGACTTTGATTCTAATTTTGGATTGTGAAAATTGCATTATTGGAGATTTTTAATCCACTTATGGCGCTGGAGTTATAATGAACCGTGTATTTTTTTCCTGCTTCCAGTTGGTAAGCTTTCCGAAGATCAACATTAGCAACGAGGGTGTCCTTTGGGTTTACCGTTAGGTAACTGTCTATCGGCGGCGGCATCATTCTCTTTGCCATTGGTCCGGTATATGCAGCTTCATTTCCTTGCTCATCTTTGATATCAAGATATTTGCTCATCAATGGCTCAAACGGGGTATGCCATTTGCAAAAAGATTTACCAGTTGAGTTTTCATTATGTATGACAAATCTTAAATTAACTTTTTGTCCGGCCTTTATGATATTTACGCTCGATAGGGTAACATATAAAGAATCTCTTGAAGTACTAGAGGATTCTTCTGTTTTTATAGTACGTACTTTTTGACTACAGCCTGCAAGTGCTATTAGCAATGCCGGTATAATAATTTTTAATTTCATCGTATCAGTTTTAGTTCGAAAACGATCGATTAGGATTAAATGCTACACCTGGATTTTAAGTCTAAGATTAACAGGTATTTAATTTTTATACTGATACTATCGTAAAGTTAAACCAGGTAAGGTGAACAGGATAAATGCAGACGGCAGATGGGAGTGTATCTAAAATTCCTTTACCTGGTGGCGTAACCACATCAATATCGGGTATTGGGATGTTCTACCCTGATAAAACAAATTCCCAGGGCGTTGGTGTCAAAATTGACTATGAAGTGAGGCCGACCATAGATGGGCTAAAAGCAGGTGTCGATGAAATACTTGAGAAAGCGATCAGCATAATTCGCCGTCGAAGTTGAATTGGCAGCAATTCATTTCATGTTAATGCCTTTAAGGTCAATTCGGATGCCGCTCAAATGTATTTTTATTGGATGTCCAAATGTGAACTTAAGGGTTATAGCGTTACTTGTCCATTAAAAGGCTAACCAGCTCTTTTAATTCCTCAACCTCTTGTTCTAATTTGGTGATACGATTTTCTAATTCCTCATTCGAATGGGAAATTATTGACTGTGCTGTTTGTGGTTGTTGTTCTTCATCCTCCGGTTGTTCACCGAGCAAATGAATAAATCTTGCTTCCTTTTGACCAGGTTTTTTTGGCAAAAGTTGTACAAAAGCAGGTTCCTCATCAGACAGTTTTCGTAATTGCTCCAAGATTTCCTCAATGCTTTCAAATTCATAAAGTCGGCCAGAATTACTATTAATTTCCCCAGGAGTTAATGGTCCACGTAAGAGTAAAAGGCAAAGGATAGAGAGTTCTGATGGTACCAGGGGATAAACAATACCTAGATTATGCTTGTATTTAATCACTCTGCTTGAACCGCCTGTTGCAGTGGATATCAAGCCCTTAATTTTTAAGGAATTTAAAGTGAGTATAACGGTTTCTTCATCATAATTGACTACCGGATTTCTAGCACTTTTTTGATTACACGCTGCGGTTAAACTGTTTAAAGTCATAGGGTAATAATCAGGCGTGGTTCTACTTTTCTCCATTAACGAACCTAAAACGCGTTGTTCTTCTGCAGATAAATCGGGTAGCGGTTTAACATCTTCCATTTGATAAAAATAGAAATTGAGTTAACATTTACGAAATTATTTTGTTATAAAGAGATTCTTCTTTAATCACAGGAATGCAGGTCAACTTTAAAACCTTTGAATCTGCTCTTCTGACGGTAAATTTCTCAACCTCTGTTGAATTCCGGCTTAGATTGCTTACACTTTCTGCATGGGAATTGGTTACACAAATTTTACTGGATAGAATAATTCTAAATTTCTTAATTAAGGTAATTTACGATTTAGATTGACGAACTTTAAGAGCAACAACAATTCAAAACATATTCTATGCAATCATCTGATAAGGAACCAAATCTGGGCGATTCAAGAAGGGATTTTCTCAAGAAAAGCTCCCTGATTACCGCCATCGCCTTAACACCATCAGTGGCTGTCAAAGCTGCAGAAAACCAGGCTGATGAGCGTTTTGCCGAACTTTTCGAAAAAATTCCGCTTAATCTTACCGTAAATAATAAAGCTTATACAACATCTATTGAGCCGAGGGTAACGCTTTTGGATTATCTGCGTGAAGAACTTCATTTAACGGGAACTAAAAAAGGTTGTGACCATGGTCAGTGTGGTGCTTGTACCGTTCATGTAGACGGGGAGCGTGTAAATTCTTGTTTAAGCCTCGCGGTAATGAATGAGGGAAAGAAAATTACTACAATTGAAGGCTTGGCAACTGGAACAGAATTACATCCTATGCAGGCTGCATTTATTAAACATGATGGGTTTCAGTGCGGTTATTGTACCCCGGGACAAATCATGTCTGCTGTCGCTTGTGTAAATGAGGGGCATACAAGTTCGAGAGCAGAGATCAGTGAATATATGAGTGGAAATATTTGTCGTTGTGGTGCGTATCCAAATATAGTTGACGCAATTGTTGAGGTTTCGAAAGGGGGAAAAAAGGCATGATAAACTTTCAATATTTAAGAACCACTTCGGTAAAAACGGCATTATCTTTATTGGCAAAGGATAAGAATTCTAAGTTTCTGGCGGGGGGCACAAACCTGGTCGATTTAATGAAGAGAGGGGTTACCACACCAGAAAAATTAATAGATATTAACCATGTTCCTTTAAAACAGATTGAACTTATTGGTAATAAAATTATTATTGGTGCTTTGGCCTCAAATACAGCTGTTGCAGAAAATACATTGATACGAGAAAAACTCCCTCTACTTGCAATGGCTTTAAATGCTGGTGCATCTGCTCAATTAAGGAACGTGGCTACAGTTGGTGGTAATATGATGCAAAGAACACGTTGCGGCTATTTCTACGATACCGAAATGCCTTGCAACAAACGTCAGCCTGGTTCGGGCTGTGGTGCAATCGGCGGTTTCAATAGAATGCATGCTATTTTAGGTACATCAGACAAATGTATAGCTGTTCATCCGAGCGATATGTGTGTTGCGTTAACGGCTTTGGATAGTGTTGTCGTGCTTGCAAACGCCAAGGGTGAACGCAAAATGTTATTTAAAGATTTTCATCGCCTGGCAGGAGATACGCCTCAGTTAGACAATAATTTGAAAGCTGATGAAATGATAGTTCGTTTGGAAATCCCGACAAATAATCTTATTAAAAATTCTCATTATTTAAAGGTTAGAGATCGGGCATCTTACGCTTTTGCGTTAGTTTCTGTAGCTGCTGCATTGGAAATTTCGGATAACAAAATAACTGACGTTCGCCTGGCGATGGGTGGCGTTGCACATAAACCCTGGCGCTTAACGGCTTCAGAAAACTTTTTGAAGGGGAAAGAGGCAACAACTGAAAACTTTGAACAAGCTTCAAAACTGGCAATGACTGATGCCAAAGGATTCGGAGAAAATGATTTCAAGCTCCAAATGGCTCCCAATTCAATTATTGAAGCATTAACCATAGCAAAATCTAAAGCTTAACCATGGAGAGACGACTTTTAAAAGATGAAAATGACCGTGTAGATGGCATTTTCAAGGTTACAGGGAAAGCTAAATACTTCGCGGAATATGAATTGCCCGGATTAGCTTACGGCGTTTTAGTAACCAGTACCATTACTAAAGGTAAAATAATTTCGCTCGATACGAAAGCTGCTGAAAAAGCACCCGGCGTGATTTCTGTGTTATCGCATTTAAACAAACCAGCAGCTCCCGCGTACGAACAAGAGGGCGGGCCTGCAATGAAGATTTTTTATACAGATAAAATCTTTTTTAACGGACAGCCGATAGCGATCGTAGTTGCAAATACTTTCGAACGGGCAACATATGCTGCATCATTAGTTAAGGCTACTTATGCAAAAGAAGATTTTAATACCAATTTTGAGAAGGCTGTCATTGATGCAAAAGCTAAAAAACTTCAAGGCCAGCCAGATTATAAGAGAGGCATAGAAAACGCCTATAAAACTGCTGAAGTTCAAATTGAGGCAAAATACCACCTTCCAATCGAAACGCATAACCCAATGGAATTGCACGGTATAATTGCGGATTGGCGACCGAATAATCAGGTAACCGTTTACGCGAAAACGCAAGGTGTAAAAGCGACGCAAGGTACCATTGCTAATGTTTTTAAAATTCCAATTGAGAATATTCAGGTAAATTCTGAGTTTGTTGGTGGTGGTTTTGGTATGGCCTTAAGAACCTGGCCTTTGGAAATTGCTACTGTTATGGCATCCAGGCATATCGGTAAACCGGTGAAAGTAGTGATCACGCGTATGCAGATGTTTACGATGGTCGGCAATCGTCCCGCGGCTGTACAAACTATTGGTTTGGGTGCCAATAGAGACGGAATTTTAACAGGAATAACACATAGAGCTTTTGGTGAAACCTCCGTTTATGAAAACTTCACAGAAGGTGTTGTAAATATGGCGAAGTTCATGTATCAGTGCGATAACGTAAATACCCAATACACGGTCGTTCCAGTGGATTTAAGCGTACCCATCTGGATGCGCGGACCAGGTGAGGCAACTGGTGCTTTTGCATTGGAAAGCGCTATTGATGAAATGGCCCACGCGTTAGATATGGACCCAATTGAATTCAGGATTAAAAATGACCCGGAGAAGGACCAACAGCGAAACAAGCCATTTTCAGACAAAAATATTAAAGAAGCTTACCGGATTGGTGCTCAGAAAATTGGTTGGAAAGAACGTAGAAATAAACCAGGAAGTTTAGTTGACGGACAATGGAAGATGGGTTATGGGGTGAGTATTGGTGTTTTCAATGCGAACAGGGGCAGAGCCAGTGTAAAAGGGATTTTGAAAGCCGATGGAACATTGGTTTTACAAAGCGCAACCAGCGATATAGGCCCTGGAACGGGAACCGGAATGACTTTAATTGCAAGTAAACTATTAGGCATTCCTGTAGATAAAATCAAATTTGAATTAGGCGATTCTTCATTACCTCCTGCGCCAAGTCAGGGAGGTTCGGCTACTCTTTCTACCGTTGGATCGGCTGTGAATGATGTTTGTTCAAGCTTGAAATCTACAATTTCAGAATTAGCTGCTAATTCGAATATGGATGCAACTTCAAATTTTGTAGATGTATTAAAGAAAAACAATTTACCATCTATTGAAATTACGAAACAAAGCCAGGCCGGTAAGGAACGTGAAGAATATTCGATGTATTCTTTTTCCATTCACTTTGTCAAAGTAAAGGTAAACAGTTTAACCGGGGTAGTGAAGGTTGATAAAATCGTATCAGTTGGCGACTCAGGGAAAATTGTCAGTCCTAAAACTGCCAGAAGCCAAATGGTTGGCGGTGCCGTTGGTGGCATCGGAATGGCTTTAACAGAAGAGGCTATCTTAGACCACCGTTATGGAAGGTACATTAATAATAATTTTGCAGATTACCATGTTCCTGTAAATGCAGATGTGCCTGAAATCGAGGTTCATTTTATCGACAAACCTGATCCGCATATTAATCCGATGGGCGCAAAAGGTATGGGTGAGATTGCCTTAATTGGTTTCTCTGCCGCCGTGGCCAATGCTGTTTTTAATGCCACAGGAAAAAGAATCAGGACCTTACCAATTACACCCGACAAAATTCTGGCAAGCGTTTAACATGCTGAAATTGCGAAATATTAAAGGCGAACCAATTTGGTTCGCCTTTAATATTTGGGCTAACTGTATTCTTCGAATTTCTTTAGTACGTGGCAGCCAATTTTAACGCATTATAAGCGTTAACTACTCCGCCACTAATCGACAAATCAGCAAAAGGAACAGAAACTTTTGGCGCATCAGGACCTTCACCTTTAGAATAGTCTACATTGTGGTTAACTTTAATTACTGATTTCACAATAATTTCTTTAACCTGTGCTGCGGTTAATTTTGGGTAATAAGAACGGATGAGGCCAGCCAAACCTGCAACCACGGGTGAAGCCATGCTTGTACCATCTAAGTCTTTATATTTAGAATCCGGAACGGTTGAGTATATCTTAACTCCTGGCGCAAACACATCGACCTGGGTTTTGCCAAAGTTTGAAAAACTTGCTTTAAGGGTTTCATTATCATTAGGACCTGAAGCGCCAACCGTAATCCACGATGCAATCGTTTTTTCATCTAAATCTTTATGGTTGGGAAAGTTATTTTCGGTATCAATATCCTTATTTTCATTACCTGCCGCCTGAACAATTAATACATCCTTCGACGCAGCATATTTCATGGCTTCATTTACGACAGCTTTATTCCAGCTGTATGCTTTTCCAAAGCTCATGTTTATTACTTTTGCGCCGTTATCAACCGCATAACGAATGGAATTTGCAACATCTTTATCGCGTTCATCTCCATTAGGTGTACAACGAACGCCCATGATTAGAACGTTATCTGCCACACCTTTGATGCCAAGTTTGTTTGTTCTGTCGGCGCCTATAATGCCAGCCACATGTGAACCATGCATCGCATCCGGACCTTTCACATCATTGTTTCCGTAATATTTCTCGTTGTCATTATTCGGGTCGTCGCCAACAACATCGCGCGGGTTATAATCGAGATTTAAATTGTAATTGGCTTTTTCTGAATAATATTTTAAGCCTTCGGTAATCTGGTCGGCATAGAAATCAGTAAAGCTGCCTTTTTTTAGCTCTTCTGATAAAACTTCCTGAATACGGGCATCCGCATTAGATCCAGGTTTAAATTTTGCAAAATCCTCAGCGGTTGGATTTGCCTTTCCTATTTTTTTTACAACAGCATCCATCGCATTTTTGAAACCCGTTAAGCCTGCTAAATTTGCATTAGCTTCACCAAGTTGTTTTTCTAAATCAGAACGCATCACTTTAAATGCTTCGTAGTCCTTCTTATCTTTCTCTGCAACATTTGCATCAGTCGTAGTTGCAAATCTCGCCATATCACGACGAACCAAGCGAGTTAATTCTAGGGTCTCATGATCAACAGAACCTTTAGGACCTCCGATGAAATTCCATCCATGGATATCATCCACGTATCCGTTTTTATCATCATCCTTACCATTGCCGGCAATTTCTTTCGTGTTAACCCACATTACCCGTTTTAAATCCTCATGTTTATCGTCGACGCCACCATCATTAACAGCAACAATTACTTTTGTAGATTTTTTACCCTTAAGGAGTTCCTTGTAGGCCTTTTCAGTGCTGATTCCGAACACAGAATCGGTCTTCAAATCCAGATTTTGCCAGTTCGCTTTTTGAGCAACAGCAAGAAACGGTGACAAAATTATAACTGCGCAACTCAGCAGTATATTAAAAATTTTACGCTTATTCATTTGTGTTTTTTTGTTAATTAACGGCAAAATATAGGTTTAATTTTCTTAATTATAAAAACTTAACCGAAAATGATTTTCCCGGAACAATTGATTTTGATTTGTTGAGTAAACAAAAAGCAGAATCCGTTTTAATGAATTCTGCTTTACTTAACTTTTAAATTATTTATTATTTGACCTTTAAAGCGAGTTGCTTTGCTTTTTCTGTATGGCCTTCGATTACAGCTAAAGTATTTGTAGCCCAGGTTTTTAAAGATGCATCTTTATTTTGCTTACCTTGTTCAAAAAGTTTAACCGTTTTTTCATGATCGGTAACCATCATGGCGACATAATGTTTGTCAAATTCATTTCCATTCATCTTTTTCATGGCGTCCATGTGAATTTGTTCATCAGCAGGCAAAGCATCGGGCGTAATTATTTTCTTTTTTGCAGCTAAATCTTTTAGTTCTTTGTTTGCTTTTGTATGGTCGGTAAGCATCTGTTGTGCGAAATTTTTTACCTCAGCACTATTTGCATTTGTGAGGGCAATTTTTGCTGCTTCAACTTCCATAATACCACCAACAGCTGCTTTTTTTAAGAACGTAGCACCATCATCATCTAATGCAGTTTCAGTACTTTCTGATCCCGCAACATGAACACCGTTAACCATAGTCGTATCACCTGAGACGCTGTCTTTTGTGGTAGAAGATTTTTTATCTGCTTCCTGACAAGCCTGAAGAGTTATGATTGCGGAAAGGGCTACACCTAAGAATATCTTTTTCATCGTTTTTTATTTTGTTTGATTAGAAAACAAGAAAGCCGTAAAAAGGTTTTCAGCAGGATATAGTTGGCTAAACTCTTTCTTTTTAGTAAATGTTTTCTACAACAATTGCCATTTGCCTTTCGGGATTTTTTAGCGAAGAGAAGCCAAATTGGCGGTACAATTCATGAGCATCTAAAGTTGCCAACTGATAGCGGCGTAATCCCTGCAAATCGGGGTGAAAAATCATGAAAGCCATAAGTTTTTTCGATAAGCCCAAACCGCGGTAATTCTGTGTTACATAAACGTCGCATAAGTAAGCGAAAGTTGCTTTATCTGTTACCCAGCGGGCGAACCCTATTTGTTCATTATCTTTATATATGCCAAAACAAAGTGAATTTTCAATTGATTTTTTTACGGTTTCTAATGGAATGTTTTTTGCCCAGTACGATTCCTTACTTAAAAAATGATGAACAGCGTTGATTTTGAGAAGTTCCTTGTTATCCGAAAATATAAATCCGTTTTCACTTATTTCCATAGCTAAAATGTAAAAGGTAAAATGTAACACGGAATACTATCATCATCATTTCAATTGTACTAATTTCATCAATGATGGAGTATTTGTCGAAATTTAATCTTGCAATCCTAAAATCCTAGTCTTAGTTACGCATATTAATGTACTGTAGCGGTTGACCGAAATCTTCATTACGACAAAGATTGATCACAGCCTGTAGGTCGTCGATTTTCTTTGCTGTCACACGAACCTGATCATCCATAATGGAGGGTTGAACTTTTAAGCCACTTGTTTTAATCTTGGCGACAACTTTTTTTGCCGCTTCCTTATCTAAACCTTCTTTAATGCTAATTTCCTTGCGAATCATATTACCTGAAGCCTGATGTTCATCGCCAAAGTCTAAACTTTTAGGATCTAAATTTTGTTTCATCATCCTGGAAATAATAGAGCCTTCTATCGCTTTCAAGCGCATATCATCTTCTGTAACAATGGTAATCACGTTTGTTTTTTTATCCAAATCGATGGTGCTCTTAGAACCGCTAAAATCGAAGCGATTCAGGATTTCCTTTTTCGCATTATTAACCGCATTGTCAAGTGTTTGCGCATCAACTTTACTTACAATATCAAAAGAAGGCATAGTTTTGGCTTTAAAAGTAAAAAAATAAGTAGATTTAGTAGATAATTACCATCAGCACAAAAAAACGAAAAATATTATGAAAACCACTAAGCCAGGCACTCAAAAAAAAATAACTAAAAAAGAAGCCAAAAAACAATTGGAAGAATCTTTAACGACTCAATTTTTAGAAGTTGTTAAAAGTTTGGGTCACGATGCTTCGGAGATAAGCTCAGAAATCGGGAAAGCCAGTAAGAGGGTAGCAAAAAAGCTAACTAAAAAGTTTACAGTGATTAAAGCAGATGTAGGGCATAAAATAGACGACTTAATAAAGTCTGCGAAAAAAGTAGAGAAAAAAAATAAAAAACCTGCTGACAAAGTAGTCAGTAAAGCCGAAAAAGTCGTGAAAAAGGCGGTTTCTAAAGCGAACCCAGTTGTTCAAAGTGTTAAGGTAGCAGCTATTGCAACAGAGGAGAAGGCAGAAAAAGTTTTAACAAAACCTAAAGAGCAGGCGCCCTTGACTGTTGGAAAAAACACACCATCAGTTAAAAAAGTTGGTTTAAAGTCGACTTCCAAAACGGAGCAGGATACACCCAAAGCTGGGAAAGCTGCGGACGCAACAGATAAGGCGGTTTCTGACGTAAAACCGGCAGTTAAGAAACCAACGAAAGCAAAATAACTAAATAATTTATTAATATTATTATAGTTGTTATTTAACACCAACTTAACAAATTAATTTGCAGTTTTGAGCGTCCCTGCCATGCGGGGATTTTATTTTTTTAAATGAGCAAAAAGAAAATTCCTTTTTTCAATCGCGAAATAAGCTGGTTATATTTTAACGAACGTGTTCTCCAGGAAGCAGCTGATGAGACTGTGCCATTGATCGAACGGATCAAGTTTTTGTCGATATTTTCCTCCAACCTCGAAGAGTTTTACAGGGTGAGGGTAGCAACAATTACCCGATTAACAAATCTAAACGAAAAGGCAAAAGCACTTCTGGGTTTTAATCCTAAGAAAATACTCAATGAGATTAAAAATATTGTTGTAAGGCAGGAACGTAAATTTGAACAGCTTTTTCAGGCGACCTTAATTAATGAATTGGCGCAAAACCGGATATTTATTCTCAACGATACCCAGTTGAATGTAGGTCGGGGTGAATTTGTAAAAAATCATTTCCGTGATAAGATTCTTTCCAACGTTGTCCCAATCATGTTGGATATGGATAAACCATTTCCTGAACTGAAAGACAGGTTTTTGTATTTTTTTGTCAAATTATCCAAAAAAGATACAAAGGTTAGGGAGAAATATGCTTTAATTGAAATTCCACCAAACTTGCCGCGTTTTCTTGTTTTGCCTGAAACTAACGGTCTTAAATTTATTATTCTTGCCGAAGATATTATTCGATACTGCCTGGATGATATCTTTTATATTTTTTCATATGATAATCTTGAGGCCTACTCTATTCAGCTTACACGAGATGCGGAATTGGATATCGATAAAAATATCAATGACAAATTTATTGAAGATTTAAAAAGTAGCTTAGAAAAAAGAAAGAAAGGTAAACCAATGCGATTGCTTTATGATTCAGCCATGCCCCTGAACATGCTCACCGTTTTGGTGAATAAGTTGAAGCTGGAAGCAGAAAGTTTAATTCCTGGCAACCGTTATCATAAATTCGGTGACTTTATTGCTTTTCCAAACGTTGGTGGTAAGGAACTGGAATACGCACCAAATATACCCTTAAAGGTTCATGGTTTGCACCGTACGCAAAGTGTTTTTGCCAAAATAAGCCATAAAGATTATCTCATTAATCTCCCATACCAGTCTTACGATTACATCATTTTATTTCTGCGGGAAGCCGCAATCGATCCAAAAGTGACCGATATACAAATTACGTTATATCGTTTGGCCGAAAATTCAAAAGTGATTAATGCTTTAATAAACGCAGCAAAAAACGGAAAAAATGTTTCTGTGTTGCTGGAACTTAAGGCCAGGTTTGACGAACAGGCAAATATTTTCTGGACGAGCAGGTTAATGGAAGAAGGCGTAAAAGTTAACTATGGTTTAACAGATTATAAAGTCCATTCAAAAATCTGTTTGGTTAAGCGAATCGAAAAGGATAAGCCCGTTTACTATGCTAATTTAGCCACAGGAAACTTTAATGAGAAAACTGCAGGATTGTATTGCGATCACAGTATTTTTACAGCAAAAAAAGAGATTACCAACGATTTGGTAAAGCTTTTTGATGCCTTATCAAAGCGAACAGTGACTAAAGGGTTTAAGCACTTAATTGTTTCTCCATTGGAAAGCAGATCAAGGCTTATTAATTTTGTTAACAGGGAAATAAGGAATGCAAAAGCTGGTAAGCTTGCATATATACTTTTGAAGGTTAATAGTTTAGCTGATGAAGGAATTATTAGTAAGCTCTATGAGGCGAGTAATGCAGGGGTTAAGATTCAACTTATAATAAGGGGGATTTGCTGCCTTGTACCCGGCGTGAAAGGCTTTAGCGAAAACATTACTGCCATCAGCATAATAGATAAATTTTTAGAGCATGCCCGGGTCTATATCTTTAGTAATAATGGCAAAAATGATATGTACTTGTCTTCTGCCGATTTAATGAGCAGGAACTTTGAGCATAGGGTCGAGGTTGGCTTTCCGGTTCTGGATCCGGATGTGAAACAAGAAATTCAGGATATCATTGATTTGCAGCTGCAGGACAATACAAAGTCAAGGCAGATTAACGCACAGAATAATAATAGGTACCATAAAAACAGGTTAAGTAAAAAAACACGGGCACAGGTTGATATTTATAACTACCTGAGAACAAAGCATCAATAATATGTTAAGATATGCAGCTATCGATATCGGTTCGAATGCGGTGAGGTTACTTATCGCTGATATCAGTAAACAGGACGGATTATTCAAATACAAAAAAAATACCTTGATTCGCGTGCCTTTACGTTTGGGTGATGATGCATTTCTAGATCAAAAAATATCTCCAAAAAAAGCAGGTGATTTGGTGAAAACGATGGTAGCGTTCAAGAATTTAATGGATGTTTATCATGTAACCGAATACCTGGCCTGTGCCACATCCGCAATGCGTGAAGCTTCAAATGGACAGGAAATTGTTAATCTTATTAAGGAAGAAGCCAATCTTACGCTCGAAATTATTGAAGGACAACGTGAAGCTAATATTATTTATGCTAACCACATTGAACAAAATTTAGATGAAAACAGAACTTACTTATATATAGACGTTGGCGGAGGTAGTACAGAGCTTTCGGTTTTTGTGAAAGGTATACCTGAAGCATCAAAGTCTTTTAATATCGGTACCATACGAATGCTCGATAACCAGGATAAGGAGGAAACGTGGGACGAAATGAAGGATTGGGTTAAAGAGCATACCAAAGCCCATAAACACCTTGCTGGTATCGGAACGGGTGGTAATATAAATAAGCTTTTCCGCATGGCCGATGAAAAAGATGGCGCACCTATGTCCCTGCAAAAGTTAAATGCCTTATACAATCGATTAACAAGCTATTCATTGAAAGAAAGAATACAAGTTTTGGAATTAAATCCGGATAGAGCGGATGTGATTATTCCAGCTTGTGAAATTTATTTAACCTTAATGAAATGGACGGGGATTAAACAGATTTATGTACCTAAAGTCGGTATGGCAGATGGTATCATTAATCTCCTTATTGAAGAAAAATTGAACTGAGTCTGAATAGATATCTAAGAAGCTTCTTCATAAATCATTTTTTAGAATAAAAAAACGGAATAATCGAGTAGATTATTCCGTTTTTCTCTATAAAATATCTGGTAAATTAATTTCTTCGTAACTTATCGGTTTTAGTTAACTTTCGATTAATTTCGCTGCTGCTTCATCGACAAACCAGGTTAATTTTCCATCAATGGGATCTATCAGCTGTGCAGGATAAGTATCGAAATCTTTTTGTTTATCCACAATTACGTGGCTTAACGCATTTGCTTTGTTTTCTCCAAAGGCAAGGAAAGCTACGTTTTCCGCCTTATTAATTAATGGTGCAGTGAAACTTATACGATAAGTATTTAGCTTTTCTACAAAAACCGATGCGACATTTACTTCTTCGTCTTTAACTAATGTTGTATGTGGGAAGATAGAAGCTGTATGTGCATCATCGCCCATACCTAACAAAATCAAGTCAAAAACAATATCATTACCTTCAAAGTGCTTATCAATCGCTTTTTTGTATTCAATAGCAGCTTTTTCCGGTGCTAAGGTCGTATCAACATAAAAGATATGGTCCTGGGCAATATTCAAATTATCAAAGAAATATTTCTTTGCCATTAAACCGTTGTAATTATCATCAGTTGACGGCACATTTCGCTCATCTCCAAAGAAGAAATAGACTTTCTCCCAGTCAATTCTGTCTTTACAATCTATGGATAAGATTCTGTATAATTCTTTTGGGGAATTACCGCCTGTCAAAACAAAATTAAACCGATCATTCTCTTCAATTGCCATTTCAGCAATTTTAATTACATAGTCGGCTAAATCCTGGTTTAATTCTTCCGGTGTTTTATAAATAAGTAGATTCATATCTAATTTGGTAACGTCATTGTGAAGTACAAAGCAATCTTTAACAATCGCTATCTATTAGTGTGATAAGATCGCTTTGTACCTCGAGCTGATGAGTTAAATTTATTCTTTATTCTTTAAAGGCAGGTTAAACCAATGAAATCCATCTCTTGCGATAAGTGCTTCCGCTTCCTCAGGGCCCCAGCTATCGGCCGGGTAGTTGGGAAAATTGATTGATTTTTTGCTTTCCCAAGTGTTCAATATCGGCATTACCAATTCCCAGGCCGCTTCCACCTGGTCGCCGCGCATAAACAACGTTTGGTCGCCCATCATGGTATCAAGTAATAATGTTTCGTAAGCCTCAGGGGTATCGCCTTCGTAAGTACCTTTGTAATCAAAAACCATATCAACAGGGTTGAGCACCATGTCTAAGCCAGGTCTTTTTGCCTGAACCTGCATGCGTATGCTCATTTCCGGTTGAATGCTGATCACCAACCTGTTTTGCTGCCAGTTTTCAGTAACGTCTGAAGAGAAAATCTGATGAGGAACATCCCTGAATTGTATGGTAATGAGGGATGAAGTTTGATTCAGCCTTTTTCCTGTGCGAAGGTAAAACGGAATGCCTTGCCATCTCCAGTTATCAATATGAAATTTAACGGCCGCGAAAGTTTCCGTATTAGAATGGGGATCTACGCCTTTTTCCTGGCGGTAACCAGGTACTTCTTTTCCTTCTACCCAACCTTTGCTATACTGACCGCGAACGGTTCCAAAACGGATATCTTCTGAAGAAAAGGGGCGCATGGCTTTTAAAACCTCCACCTTTCGGTTTCTGATTTCATCTGCATCAAAGGTAATTGGCGCTTCCATACCGATTAAACACAGCAATTGAAGCAAATGGTTTTGAATCATGTCCCTTAAAGCTCCCGCACCTTCGTAGTAGCCTCCGCGATCCTGAACGCCGAGCTGTTCTGTTACTGATATCTGAACATGGTCTATATAAGAACGATTCCACAAAGGCTCAAATAAAGCGTTTGCAAAGCGGAACGCCATCATATTTTGCACGGTTTCTTTTCCTAAGTAATGGTCGATGCGATAGATTTGTTTCTCTGTGAAGATGGTACTTAAAAGTTTGTTCAATTCTTTAGCAGATTCTAAATCATGACCAAAAGGTTTTTCGATTACAATCCGGCTGTTGTCTTCGTTTTGCGTTAATTTATACTTTTGTAAACATTCGGCAATAACAGGGAAGAAATTAGGGGCAACCGCTAAATAGAAAATTACCTGCGTATTTGATCCATATTCTTTCTGGTATTTTTCTACTGCTGCTTTTAAATTTTCAAATGTTTTCGGTTGAGCAAAATCTGTGGGGCAATAGTGAATGGTATTTCCGAACGCTTCCCATTTTTCTTTATTGACTTTTCCAGACCGGGAAAATTCATTTACAGCATCTTCTAAAGCCTTTTTATAGCTGTTGTCGGTAAACTCAGTTCTTCCGGTTCCAATGACAGCAAATTTATCAGGCATATAGCCTTCAATAAATAAGTTATAAAGCGCAGGGGCAAGCTTGCGTTTATTTAAATCGCCTGTACCTCCAAATATTACGAATATTGTTGGATTTAATGCGGTATTTGATTTCATCTTTGTTTTTTTAATCGGATAGTTAAGATAATTTATTCCAATCGGCATGGAATACGCCTTCCTGATCGATGCGCTCAAACGTATGTGCTCCGAAGAAATCTCTCTGTGCCTGAATTAAATTTGAAGGCATACGGCCAGTTGTAAGGGTATCAAAGTAGGTTAGGGTAGAGGCAAAAGCCGGTATGCCCAAACCCGCATTTATACAGGCTGAAACTGTTTTGCGTGTTCCGTTAAGGGTCCCTTTTATAATATTTTGTACACCCTCGTCGGCAAACAGATGTTCAAGGCTGTTGTTCTTTTCGTAAGCCTGGTAAATATCCTCAAGGAATTTAGCTCTGATGATGCAGCCACCCCTCCATATTTTAGCGATTTCCTGCAATTTTAGATCATATTGATATTCTTTTGAAGCCTGAACTAATAAGTGCATTCCTTGTGCGTAGGCACTAATCATTGAGAAATAGAATGCATCTTCCAGTTCCTCAATTGTAATATCAATTTTAGTGTCTTTTTTTCCAAAGCCTTCTTCAAGCGATACGCGTAATTGTTTGAACTTAGATAAATCCCGGTTAGAAACCGCTTCGTTAATCGTTGGGATTGGTAATTGCAATTCCATTGAAACTTCTGAAGTCCACTTTCCGGTTCCTTTTGAACGGGCTTCGTCTTTAATCTGGTCTAACAAATCCATTCCGGTATCACCATCTTTAAAAACAAAGATTTCCGTGGTGATTTCCATCAAAAATGATTGAAGCCTGCCTTCATTCCATTTTTTAAAAACTTTATAAATATCGTCATTGCTGTAACCCAGGCCATTTTTTAGGATTCCATAGACCTCAGCAATCAATTCCATGATTGCATATTCGATACCATTATGCACCATTTTAACAAAGTGACCGGAAGCACCTGGTCCAATGTAGGTTACGCAAGGGTCGTTGTTTACTTTAGCAGCGATGGCATTAAGAATGTCTTTTACAACATTGTAAGCCTGTTTATCGCCGCCAGGCATCATACTTGGTCCAAATCGTGCCCCTTCTTCACCACCGGAAATCCCCATTCCAAAAAAATGCAAGCCATCTTTCTCCAGTTCATCCACTCTGCGGTTCGTATCGGTAAAATGTGAATTTCCACTATCAATAATAATATCCCCTTTAGTTAAAAGGGGCTTCAATTCTGCGATAACACTATCTACAATAGGTCCGGCAGGTACCAATAAAACCAAGGTTCTTGGCGTTGCTATACTGCTGATAAAATCTTTTATATCATTAAAACCTTTAAGATTGTGATTTTTACCTTCTTCTTCCAGTTTCGAAATCATTTTATGATCCTTATCATATCCTGTAACCGAAAAGCCTTTGTCAGCCATGTTTAACAAAAGGTTTCGGCCCATTGTACCTAAACCTATCATGCCCAATTTATATTGTTTTGAATTGTTATCTGTCATTTTATTTTTGATATATGCCAAATTTAGTTTTTCCAAATTAATATTTTCATTTAGCGCTGTTAAATGATTGTAATAATACGCTCAATTATTTCTTTGGCGTTAACGTGGTGATGTTATTTCCATCCGCTAACTTCCAAAGTTTTGCACCACCTTTAATGCCATCCCGGTTGGAAACAACTCTAATGTTATCTTCAAGTTTAAAATCGATCTGTTTTGAATTTCCTCCGCCTATGTATAAAGTATCATAGTTGAAAACCGTTTTATAAATTTCTATAACTTTTTTTAAGCGTTTGTTCCATCGTTCAGAACCTATTTTTTCAAAAGCTTTATTGCCAATGTAATCGTCATAATCTTCTTCTTTGTTTATTGGAAAGTGGGCAAGTTCAAGATGAGGAAGCAGATTGCCATCGAATAATAAGGCTGTTCCGAATCCTGTACCTACAGTGAAAACGATTTCAAATCCTTTTCCCTCAACAACACCTAGTCCTTGTTGGTCTGCATCATTTACTAATCTTACAGATTTATTCAGCGTATTTGCAATGCGCTGTCCTAAATCGATGTCCTCCCATTTATTTTTAGCGAGGTTCGGAGCAGTTTTAACAATTCCATTTTTAACATAACCAGGAAAACCAACTGAAACTTTGTCGTAAGTGTTTGGAAAAGGCTTTATAAGTTCAACAATGCCGGAAAGAATATCTTTTGGCGTGGCGCCATCGGGTGTCTTTAACTTCAGGTATTCAGAAGACATATTCCCATTTTCGTCTAATAACACAGTCTTAATACTTGTACCACCAATATCAATAGACAAAATATTGGAATTTTCAGCTTGTTTTTTGGTTGCCATAATTATGCTTTTAATAAGTCGAAGTTCTATAAATAAATCAGAACAACAAATATAAAATGTGATTAGAGGTAATTTCGGTGTAAATAAATAATCTATTTAAACTATAGATTTACTATTATATTTTTAAGTTTGTATTGTCACAAGCTAAAAAGCACGGTATGTTCACAGTAAATTATCTCGCATTTGCAATTCCAGCGTTTTTCCTTTTCGTATTTATGGAGTACAAGTTGGCTCAACAGCAAAAGAGGCGTTCTGTATTTAAATATGAGAGTTCGGTTGCAAATTTTAGTGTTGGTATTGCGGAACGGTTACTTAACTTGTTTATAGCGGCGAGCTTTTATCAGGTATATAATTGGATTTACACGAATTATGCAATTTTTGAAATCCCGAATACATGGTATATATGGATATTTTTGCTGCTTGTTACGGATCTGGTATGGTATTGGTACCACAGGTTAGGCCATGAGATAAATTTTTTATGGGCTGCTCATATTGTTCATCACCAGAGTGAGGAGTTTAATTTAACCGCTGCCGCAAGAATTACAACAATTCAGGCCCTTTTTAGAAATGTATTTTGGTGTATTTTGCCCCTGTTAGGCTTCCATCCGAATATGATTATTGTGATTTTATTGGCCCATGGAGCGTATTCATTTTTTACGCATACTCAGCTTGTTGGTAAAATCGGGTGGTTAGAACATATTTTTATTACGCCGTCGCTTCATGGTGTTCATCACGCGTCAGATGAAAAGTATCTTGATAAAAATTATGGTGATGTATTTGTCTTTTGGGATAAAATTTTTGGAACATTCCAAACTGAGGAGGAGCCGCCAAGATATGGTTTAACCCATCCGATTAAGAGCTATAGTTTTCTATGGCAGCACTTTCATTATTACCTTGAGATTTTAGAAGCGTATAAGCGTGCGGATGGATTTAAAAGTAAATGGAATGCTGTTTTTGGTAGCCCTGCATTGATGGATCAAAATATCAGGCCTCAATTGGAACTTAAATACCAACAGAATAAGACGAAAGACAAAAAGATAAAATTAAAAGCTTATGTTAATTTCCAGATGGTATTAACAGTTATGCTTCTAACCGTAACAACTATGTTTTTTGAGTCGATTTATCCGCTAACTGCTGCTTCTATATTAATATTTGTTATGCTTACGTTAATAAATATAGGTGCGCTTATAGAGCAACGTAAGTGGGTTTATTACCTGGAATGTTTCAGGTTAATTTTCGTTTTTGCATATGTATTCTATGTCTTTAATATTTTTGAGTTGTTGATCTTTCCAGTCGTTGGATTAATTACCATAGAACGAACTTTTGCTTTAAGTTCGCTTTACAATAAATACATATTGAAGTACAGAAATAACAGAAATTAAGCATTTCCCTTTCTTTCGATTTTTTTTGCATGTTATTGTTACAATCCAAATGTTTCGTATTGTTTTTAATTTTAAACTAAGGGTAACAAAACTATTACTCAATAAACCGACTTTTTATAACCGTCTATTTTTTTTATAGAAACAGTGATTTTGTAGTCTATTTGGACGATATTCTGTTTTACATACATCAGGAATCTGTATTTTTTTCATCTCCTTAGCACCCGTCCACTATTCTACTCTTTGATTTTGTTAAATTGTTTTTAGTTTCGTTTTGTTTTATTAATTTTAATTAAGAAACATTAAATAATATAAAGCTAATAAAACGCAATATTACGAACCTTGTTTTCATAATTTTAACGGTTAGTTAATATTTATTTAATGTTGATGAGGTTATTTTGCCGGCGTCCGGATTCAAATAACTTAATTAATTAGTTCCTATAATACTAACCGGATATAACAATTATGAAAGAAATTTCTACAAAGAAGAAATCCAGATTTCAGTGGGTGTGGCCAGTAACGGGAGGCATTCCTGGTAATTTCGAAAAGCACAATCAAATTTTTATTTTAAACCGATGTTGGATTAAAGTTTTAACCTTATCATTATTTACCACATTGTCTTGTTTCAATAATGTTTCTGCGCAACAAACGCAACCGAATATTACTGTAAAGGGAATCGTTCTGGATGAAGATGATAACCAGCCTTTAATTGGTGTTACCCTCACAGATGTCAATAAAAAGACATTAGGTGCTACAAATAATGATGGTAACTATTCCGTTTCTGTTCCTAAAGGTACAACAATTGTATTTAATATGCTGGGCTACACGGCTGTGAGGAGGGTTGTTGAAAAAAGCGAGAATAGTTTCACCGTTCGTCTGAAATCATCTTCCAGTCAGTTAAATGAAGTTATCGTTACGGCTTTGGGCATAAAACGTGAGGAGAAATCCTTAGGATATGCTGCAACAAAAGTAGATAGTAGTGCTTTCACAAACGCCGTTGCCAGTAACTGGACTGAGTCTTTATCTGGAAAAGTTGCTGGTTTAAATTTAGTCAGGAACAGCGGGCCTGCTGCCTCCAATAAAATTATTTTAAGGGGAGAGAATAATCTGACTGGTGATAATGAGGCTTTAATCGTAATAGATGGTGTTGTAGCCAGTAGTTCTGCCCGACGTACTGCTGCGTCATCAGGCGGGGTTTATGGTACATCCGGAGATATAATGCCTCCGGATTTTGGTTCCGCGCTGAACGATTTAAATCCTGATGATATAGAAAGTGTTACCGTTCTGAAAGGTCCGGGTGCCTCGGCACTTTATGGACAACGTGGCGCAAATGGTGCAATTATCATCACAACAAAGTCTGGCGGTAAAAACAGTAAAAAACTTAACATTGCATTTACTTCCAACAGTACCTGGGAAGAGGTGAGCAAAAGTCCTGATATTCAAAATCAATATGGACAAGGCCAATTCGGTGTTTCCTATTTTTCATATGGTACAACTGAAGACGGTCCAAGTACAAACGGTACCAGTGCTACCTATGGAGCACCGTTTGCAAACGGTGGAATGTATTATCAATACGACCCACTTACAAAAACAAAAGCGTTAAACAGAACGCCCTGGATGGCTTATGATAATCCTGTTGATGCCTTTTTTCAAACCGGTTTCGAATCTTCAAACTCCGTTAGTTTAGACGGAACATATAAGAAAGTAGGTATGCGTTTTTCTGCTAGCCATGGAAGTAATGAATGGATTGTTCCAAACACTGGTTTGGAGCGCACTTCAGCTGCTTTTTCTGCCAATGCAGATGTAACCAAAAAATTGAATATTAACTTTAAAGCAGCTTACAATAACAGGCATAGCGATAATTTACCTGCCACCGGTTACGGTAATCAATCTTTGATGTACTGGTTCATGTTTGCCCAGCCTAATGTTAATACGGATTGGTATCGCGATTACTGGGCGCCTGGTAAAGAAAACGTTCAGTTTGTAAACATTACTACGACTAATCCCGAAAGTCCTTATGCAATTTCTGAACAATATATAAATAAACAACGCAGAAACGGTGTTTTGAGTAGCTTGCAGGCTAATTATAAGTTTACAGACGAACTTAGTTTACTGGTTCGTGGTTCAATTGACTATAACCATGATATTCGTGAAACCCAACGTCCATGGGATGCCGCAGGTAATAAATTTGCCCAGGGTTCTTACCGGTTGCAGGACATCAATTCATATGAAGTAAATGCTGATTTTTTATTGAAATATGATAAAAAAATATCAGAATCAATAAGAATGATTGCAAATGTGGGTGGCAGTCAGATGCGTAATCAATACAGCAAATCTGAACTTCGCGCCGATGGTTTGGTTATACCCGGTGTATATAGTTTAACCAACAACGCAAATCCATTAGTTTCGGTTCCGGATACTGCCCGTTATAGAATTAACAGTTTTTACGCTGCTGTATCATTAAGTTATAAAAACTACCTCTATCTGGACCTGACAGGTCGCCAGGATTGGAGTAGTACCTTAGCAACACCATTCAGAACGGATAATGTCGGCTTCTTTTATCCATCTGCAAGTGCATCTTTTGTACTCTCTGATTTCTGGAAATTGCCATCTCAGATTAGTTTCTTCAAATTAAGGGCCTCAATTTCACAGGTCGGTAGCGGTGGGACTACACCTTACCGTACCGCGTATAATTATAGTCTCGCATCTAATGGCATCTATCCTGATAGCGCCATGACAAATCCCACAATCTTACCAAATCCAAATCTTAAGCCACTTAAAACGACCACAATTGAAGTTGGTACAGAACTACGCTTATTTAAAAATCGTTTAAATTTTGATTTTGCAGCCTATTTAGGTAATACAAAAAATCAAATCCTGAGTCGGATTGTGGATCGGGCAACCGGATATAATGTGGCTGTCTTTAACGTTGGTAAAGTTGAAAACAGAGGTATTGAACTTGCTGTAAACGGTACGCCGGTTCAGGCAGGTAAATTTAAATGGGAATTAACGGGAACTTTTACAGCTAACCGCAATAAAATAGTTGAACTTGCAGATAGTTCAGTTGTGTTGAGAACGGGTGCATTGGGTGGCGGCCAGATTGTGGCAAATGTTGGAGGTAGTATGGGAGATTTGTATGGTAATGGTTACTTGCGTTCGCCGGATGGTCAGATTGTATATGATGCTACTACCGGAAATGCAAAAACATCAGCGGGCCTGATTTATCTGGGTAATACCATGCCCAAGTTCAGATTCAGTTTCGGCACCACTTTAACTTATGGCCAATTCAGTGTTAATGGTTTATTTGATGCTCAACTCGGTGCCGTTGCACACTCACTTACATTCTCACGAATGGCTGCACTTGGCAAATTGAAACTAACCTTGCCAGGCAGATATAATGGTGTAACAGGCGATGGCGTAATTCAGAATGCTAATGGTACCTACCGTCCAAACGATGTTGTTGCAACAAATCTCGAGAGTTTTTACACTTCACTTTACGGTTCAGATCAGGCTGAAGGAAGTGTTTTCAGGACAGATTATTTAAAATTCAGGGAAGCAAACATCACTTTTTCATTTGGTCAGATTTTCTTAAAGAAAATTGGTTTTACCAAGTTAACAATCGGTGCGTATGGACGTAATTTGTTTATTTGGTCGCCATGGCCGGCATTCGATCCGGAGTTTGGTACTTTATCAGGAACAGATATCGTACAGGGCTTTGAAACTGGACAGCTGCCCGCTACTAGAACTTATGGTGTACGTTTAGTTGTAGGTTTATAAAGAGAATATTATGAAAATGATAAATAAAAGAACAATATATATATTACTAGCAGTTGTCAGCCTGTTTGCTTTCTCTTGCAAAAAAGATTTTAACGAGGTCAATACTGATCCGATAGGTAAATCCGCAGTTTCGGCAAGCCAGCTTTTAGCGCCTGCTCTGGTAGATGTGTTATCAGCGAATATGGTGCGAAACCGAAACTTTAATAACGAGTTGATGCAGGTAACAGTTGATATCAGCGATGCCGAAGGTAAAGTTTTCAGGTATGATGTAAGACGTACATGGGCAGATTATACCTGGAATGCCTGGTATGTTGAACTAACTAATCTACGTGATATTTATACAATTGCAAACAAACCCGAATCATTAAACGCATCCTACAAAGGCATCTCACTAATCACTCAGGCCTGGGTATTTCAATTGCTGACCGACGTATATGGCGATGTGCCTTATACCCAGGCTAACCAGGGAAAAGAAGGGGTTTATGAACCGGTTTTCGATAAACAAAAAGATATCTATCTGGATTTGTTTAACAAATTGGAAGAAGCCAATAAGCTATTGTCTGAAGGAAAAGCAATAACGGCAAGCAGCGACCCGGTTTATCAGGGTGATATAAATAAATGGCGTAGATTTGGTAATTCATTGTATTTAAGGTTGTTGCTAAGGATTTCAGGCAAATCAGAAGTTAGTACTCAAGCTATTGCCAAAATTAAGGAAATCGCGGAAACCAATAAGGGTAATTATCCAATAATGGAAAACAATACGCATACCGCCAAAATTCTCTGGAACGGTACCAACAGTAGTACGTCCGTTTATTCGTCCCCCTTTATGATTAGCGTGCGTGCGGTGGATTTTAGAACTCCAGCAATTACGAACTTTTTTATTGGTAACCTGGCGAACTGGGCCGACCCGCGGGTAAATACGACTTTTGGCGTGAATGGCGTAAGCAGATTGGGCATCGCACCTGGACCTGCCGGTTTGATTGGCGTACCAAGCGGTTACGATGCCGGTACCTCTATAATAAAACAATCCTATTTTTATTCCGACGCACAAAATGCAGGGGTTACGTTGCAAACCGATCCTTATACGGGAATTATAATGAATTGTGCGGAGGTGGACTTTATTTTGGCTGAAGCCGCTGCAAAGGGCTGGATTTCCGGGACCGGTGAAAGTTATTATTTGAAAGGTATTGCCGACGCAATCAATTATTGGTTGCCTACACGGTTTACGTCTGTATCCGATCCAGCGCTTGCCAGCTACGTTGTTGCTGCAGATATTAACTGGAATAACAATCTTCCTTTGGAAAACTCGGCAATAAATTCATCAAGTAAAATGCAGTTAATTCATTTACAGAAATATTATGCAATGTTCCTGGTCGATTTTCAGCAATGGATTGAATATCGAAGAACCGGCCATCCATTTCTACCAAAAGGGACGGGATTAGCAAATGGAGGTAAAATGCCTTCCCGGTTAAATTATCCGTTAGTTACACAATCAACCAATCCGACAAGCTATAAAAATGCAGTTGCCGTTCAGGGAGCTGATGACATTAATACGTTGGTTTGGTGGCAAAAACCTTAATCATATCAAAAATAATATGAAAAAGATAATACTTTATATCAGTGCGATAATTCTGTTTTGTGGCACTTGGATTGGATGCAAACGCGAAACCGATTATGTCGGCGTATCGGTGAGCCCTTATATCTCTAATTTCGATTTACGCAAACTATTCAAGAATGCAGATTTAACATTAAATACTGAAAATTTAGGAGGAGCAGATTTTATTAAAGGCGTTGTAATCTCCAATCAAACGGCAAATAATACCCCTTCTGGTTTACTTATTGTTCAAAACAGCCGGATTGCAGGTAGCGGAATCGATTCGTTAAGAGGTATGGCCATTAACATTGGTGCCGATGCTGCAAAATTTGTTCCTGGAGATTCCGTTCATGTGAGGGTTACAGGGGCTACACTAAAGAAGGTGAGTGGAATGTTGCAGCTTTCTGGTGTCCTGGCTTCTAATATTGAAAAAAAGGCTTCCGGTAGACCAATAATCACCAGAGCAGTAAGTACAGCATCCCTGGCTAGCCGCCCGGAATTTTATGAAAGTACATTAATTACGATAAGCAAAGGAAATGTAAATCCTGTGCCTGCTACGGGAGAGAAACTCGTGGGCAATAAAACCATCAACGACGGATATGGAACCGCGACTTTGCATACGGAGACTACCGCAACGTTTGCAAATGAAGAATTAACACCATTTGCCGATTTTACGGGAATTGTTTTCAATACACCAACCGGCCCACAACTTTGGCCTCGCATTTTCGATGATGTATTTCCACTTGCAGTTATAAAGCCATCTGCATTAGTTATCACCGGTTACTTAACCGACCCTAGTGGACCTGATAATAATTATGAATACATCCAATTTAAGGCTACAAGGGATATCGATTTTGCAGCAACCCCATATTCAATAGTTACCTGCAACAACGCTGGTATTTTGGTCGCACCTGCAACAGGTTGGGCTTTAGGTGGTGTAAGAACTTATAAAATCAATATTACAAGGGGTACAGTTAAAAAAGGCCAGTTTTGCTATGTTGGCGGTAATAAGAACATTTGGGGTTCGGGCTCAACAGATATTTCATCGGCTGTTTGGATCAGCAGTACACAATATTCTACGGTTAACGGCGCAGATTTCGGCACGGCAACGGCAAACCTTTTGGCTAATAGTGGAAACGTGGCGGGTATTGCGGTATTTGAAGGGACTAAGGTAGATGGAAACAGTATTCCGCTCGATGTAATTATGTATGGCGGTAATGGTGCTGTTTATTCTGCCGGACCGCCGGAAGCCGGTTATCGAATTACCAATACAGATAAATACAGCACCATTCAAAATAGAAAAGCCGTGGCATTCTATGGAGCAGGAACCAATACAAGCAAATTTTCTTTTCCTTCTACCACAGGAAACTTCACTACTCTTGGGGGTGTATATGATGCTAAAACAGGATTATGGAGTACAGGAAGAACAGCTCAATTTATTGCCCTCACTGGTTCTTCCGCATTATCTACTATTGAAACTGCAACTGGTTTCACAACAATTGTAAATTAAATCACATCATCATCGGCTAAATAAATTAGCCGATGATTTTTTTTAAATCATTCTTCAAATACGTAAAATGAATAGAAGATCCTTTATTCAGAAATCTGCTCTTTTAGGAACGACACTTTTCGTAAGCCTAAAGTCGTTTTCTTTTACCAACCTGTTAGATAACAAAATTTCCGGTAAAATTACCAGTAAGGGTAAGGGCGTAGCAAATGTGGTTGTTTCTGATGGCTTCAATGTTGTTCAAACTGATAGATCAGGAAATTATGCAATTGATATAAATCCACTGGCAAAATTTGTTTGGATAAGTACGCCATCAGGCTACGAGTTTAAAACTGAAAGTTACATTGCTAAACATTACGAAAGCGCATTGGGAAAAACCAACCTAAATTTTGAGTTAATATTGTTAAAACAAAATGATAATCGGCACAATTTTATCATTTGGGCCGATCCGCAGGTAAAAAATAAAAAGGACGTTGCACAAATGATGGAGACTTCAGTTCCTGATACCATAAAAATGATTAAGTCAATGGATTCAAGAATTCCAGTTCATGGAATTACCGTTGGCGATATTGTCTGGGATAATCATGAATTGTTTACCGATTATAATAAAGCAGTTACTGAAATGGGCATTCCGTTTTTCCAGGCTTTAGGCAATCACGATATGGATTACAGAATGGGGGGTGATGAGACTTCAGATAAAACTTTTCAGGAACACTACGGTCCAACATATTACTCTTTTAATAGAGGTAAAGCGCACTATGTAGTTTTGGATGATGTTCGTTATTTAGGTACCGAAAGAAATTATGATGGATTTATTTCCCAGGCTCAATTAGATTGGCTGGCAAAAGATCTGAAATTTGTTTCGAAAGATGCTTTACTTATTATTAATCTTCACATCCCCGTACATAATGCGGTAAAAAATAACGCTGAATTCTACGCGGTTTTAAACGGATTTACGAATGTTCACATTATGTCCGGGCATACACACTACAATCGAAATGTAATAACCAATGGTATTTTCGAACATAATCATGGTGCCGTTTGCGGCGCTTGGTGGACAGGCCCAATTTGTGAAGATGGTACGCCAAGAGGTTACGGTGTTTATGAAGTTGATGGCACTAAATTGAAATGGTTTTATCAGCCAACAGGCTTATCAAAAAAAGAACAAATTCATATTTATGTCGATGATTTAACAAACCAGAAGCGACTGATAGCTAACGTCTGGAACTGGGATCCTGAATGGAAAGTAGAATACTTTTTAGATGGAAAAGCCATGGGTGCATTAGAACAGCAGAAAGGCTATGACCCTTTATCAGTAAGTTTATATAAGGGTGATAAATTGCCCGCGGGAAGAACATTTCCCGAGCCAAGCAAAACAGATCATTTATTTGTGGCACATTTCGAACCATCAATTAAAAAGGTAAAAGTTGTAGCAACTGATAGATTTGGAGAAAAGTTTGAGGCTGATTTTACTGCTTAATTTAATAAGAAAACATCATGAAAATCTCGAAATCCTTAATTGTGATTTGTATGGCTGCTTTAACATTTGGAGCGAATGCACAAGTTCCAAAATTTCCATCTTTTAGTGCAGAAGCACATCGTGGTGGGAGAGGTTTATGGCCGGAAAATACCATCATCGCTATGGAAAATGCAATGAAAATTGAAGGTATTACAACTCTTGAAATGGATACGCATATTACTAAGGACGGCAAGGTTGTGGTAACCCACGACGATTATTTAAGCCCGGGTTTTATGCTTACGCCCGATGGAAAAGATATTCCGGCTTCAGACGCTAAAAGGTATCCCATCTTTCAAATGGATTATAGGGAGTTAAGAGCTTTCGATTTGGGAACAAAACCTTTGGCTGGTTTCCCTCGTCAGCAAAAAATTAAAACTCACATTCCTTTGCTGGAAGAATTAATCGATGCTGTACAAAAAGACATAAAGCTTAATAAACGAAAGCAATTTTTTTATAATATTGAAACGAAGTGCGATGCAAAAGGGGATGGTATAACCAATCCGGAACCTGAAGTTTTTGTTAAGTTATTGATGGGTGTCATAAAAAAGAAAAAGATAATGCCCTATGTGGTAATTCAGTCTTTTGATAAAAGAACAATTCAACTTATTCACGAAAAATATCCAGATGTAAAAACTTCATTCCTGGTCGCAAATAAGAAATCTTACGAGGAAAATATTGCGGATTTAGGTTATAAACCATTTATTTTAAGCCCGGTTTTGCAGATGGTTACTGAAGAACTGGTGAAAAAAGCACACAATGATGGTGTGAAGGTAATCCCATGGACGGCTAATAAAATAGAAGACATGAACGCGTTAAGGGCATTGGGTGTCGATGGGATAATTTCCGATTATCCAGATGTGCTGATTCAATCAAAATAATTATCTTTAATTAAATTTACTATATGAAGTTGTTCCTGAATAAGATTTTCTTAATAGCCTGCTTAACCACTGCATTTTGTATATCGAATGCAGATGCTCAGATCGTCAAATGGGATAGCACTTATCGCCCTGGTAAATTTATTGAATTAGTTAATAAATTCGAGGCAGAGCCTAAAACTAAAAAAGAATATATATTTCTTGGAAATAGCATAACCGCTGGAACCGACTGGGCTAAACTTTTAGGCTTACCACAAGCAAAAAACCGGGGAATTTCGGGTGATATTACATTCGGTGTTTTGGAACGGCTGCAAGAGGTTATAAATAGAAAGCCTGCTAAGCTGTTTATTTTGATTGGTATAAATGATATTTCAAGAAATATTCCTGATAGTGTTATTGTTCGTAATTATAAGACAATAATTGCCAGAGTTAGAAATGGTTCAAGGAGAACACATATTTACTTTACTACACTTTTACCTGTTAACGCATCCTTCGAAAAGTTTAAAAATCATTATGGTAAGGATAATCACATTCTTTGGCTGAATGATGAAATAAGAAAGCTGGCCTCAAAAGATGTAACTGTAATCGATTTATATCCGGTTTTTGTGGACGATAATAAACGTTTAAAGGCTAATTTAACAAAAGATGGCTTACATCTCATTCCTGAGGGCTACAAAGTATGGGCTGATTACCTTATAGCGAATGATTATTTAAAGAGACAATAAACGACCTGATATCTTCACGTTTTCCTTGTTTGCATTTTCAAGTAGCGGAATATAACCTAAGCAGGTAACGTTGCTATATTGTAAGATATAACGTTGTGTTTCAGAGTTTTCAACGCCATTAAAAATGAGGCCTTTTATCTTAATACCATATTGTTTAAGCAAATTTATCGACATTAAAGTGTGGTTGATGCTGCCAAGATAATTCTGAGACACCAAAATTACCTCAACATTTAAGGCTTTTATCAAGTCTATCAAAAGTTCTTTTTCGTTTAACGGAACCATTAGCCCCCCGGCGCCTTCTATTATCAAGTGATTATCCGTTTCAGGAATCTTAATTTTGGGTATTGCAATTTCAATGTTATCTAGTTTTGCTGCTTGGTGAGGAGATAATGGGCTATTCAGCCTGTAGCTTTCAGGGTGAATAAATGTATTTTTATTCGTTATCAATTGCTTAATCGTCAGACTGTCGCTAAGCTCAAGGTCTCCCGATTGAATTGGCTTCCAATAATCTGCTTCCAGTTTTTCGGTTAGTACAGCACTAACTAGTGTCTTTCCGATTCCGGTTCCAATACCAGTTACAAAATATTTAGCCATTGTTTTGTATGTCTTTTAAATGTTCTATTAGTGATTTAATTTGTTCGTCAGTATTATAGCTATGCAGGCAAATCCTCAAGCGCTCCTTTCCGGCGGGAACCGTAGGACTTAAAATGGCTCTTACATCAAAACCTTTTGATTGTAGCTTCGAGGCAGCCAGTTTAGTCGCTGCGTTTGAGGAAAATATAACGCCCTGAATGGTACTCTGGCTTTCCATGGCAGTGATTGCATGTTGCTTAACCAAGTTTCTGAAAAGTTCAATCTTATCTAAGATTGTCGAGGGATTAACTTTATGAAGTAAAATGTATGCGCACTTGACCGAAATGATGTTATGAATAGGCATTGCGGTGGTATATATAAACGAGCGCGCAAAATTAATTAGATAACTTCGTAAATTTTCACTACCCAGAACAATCGCTCCGTGTGCGCCCATTGCCTTACCAAAAGTTACAATCCTGGCAAAAACTTTATTTTCTAAATATAGCTGACTAACGAGGCCCTTGCCCTGTACCCCAAAAATACCTGCTGCATGTGCTTCGTCTACTATTAATGCTGCGCTGTATTTTTCACATATCATCGAAATTTCCTTTAAAGGCGCAAAATCGCCATCCATCGAGTAAACACTTTCGACCACTACAAAAACATTTCCTCTGGCTACTTTGATTTTTTCCTCTAAATCGATTATGTTGTTGTGAAGAAATTTATACCTGGTTGCGTAACTTAATCTCGAGCCATCTATCAGACTGGCATGGATAAGCTCATCGGCAATAATTGTATCGCCACGCTGAGGAATACTCGAAAGCAGGCCAACATTAGCGTCATAGCCAGAATTGAAAATTAAACCACTTTCTGCTCTATGGAAATCGGCAATATACTGTTCGGTTTCCTCTATGTAAATCGTATTTCCACTCAGCAATCGAGAACCGCCCGAACCATTTTTATAGTTATTTATTTGTCCAAGCTGCTCTTCTACAAGATTTTTTAGCGCTACAGAGTGCGCGAAGCCAAGGTAATCATTGGAACAAAAATCTATAGGAGGGAAGTAAGTACTGAGTTTCCTGATGGATAAATCGGATTTTCTTAGATCCAGTTTATTTGCAATACATCGTTCGATTTTATTCATTTTGCCAAAAATAACGAAAGCGTTCCGTTTTATGGAACGCTTTCGTTATTTCAAATAATTTATGCCTAACCTTGTGTTGGTGGATTCGAAACTACAGGTGCTTTATCTTTTCTACCTCGTTCCATTCCGCTCCTCATTTTTTTCCCTTTTTCTTTTGCTTCGGCTCTGAAAGCATCTAATTTAGTTTTTTGTTCACTAGTTAAAATGTTGTCAAGATCAGCTTTTCTCTTTTCTAATTCTGCTTTATGATCCTTCATTCTGGCTTTTCTCAGGGCTTTGTCTTCATTACGAAAAGCATCAGCTTTCTTCGCACGGTCTAACTCAACTGCGTAAACTTTTTGTTTTTGTGCTGCAGTTAAATTTAGTTTCTTTTCCATCATCCCGGTAGCTCTTTCAGCCCGCTGTTCAGCAGTAAGGTTTACCATTGGTCTTCTTGCTCTCCTGGTCGAATCTTGGGCGAAAACTGCAGTAAAACCCATCACTGCAACCGCCAAAGTTAAAATTAGTTTTTTCATTGTTATGTGTTTAAACTAATAGATACCAAAATGGCTTGCAGGTTTAATTCTATTTTGTTAAAAGATGTTAATTCTTGTTTAATTGCGAAATCGACTTTTGCATTTGAGACATCATTTGCGTCAGGGTTTCAATTGTAGGGTCTGGTGTAGGTTCTGGCAACGATGTAGATATATAGGCCTTTGCTTTCCATATTTCTAAGATATCGTCTGCAGCGATGGTATACGGGTCATAAACTTTATTATCTGAGATTAATTTAAGGTCCTTATTTTCCCTGAAACGATTTCCTGCGCGTTTGTAAACAACGCCTTCGTTTTTACTGATTATGATATAGGTTTCTCCGGTTTTTACTTCACTCCAGTTCTCTAAATATTCACCGATAATGACACTTCCTGGTTGAACGGGAAGCATACTATCGCCCATAATTTCGAAAGCGCGAAAAGTTCCCTGACGTAAAGCCGGAATTGGCAATTGAAATTTAGGTAAATCACTTATATATTGAGGATCGGAAAAGCCGTTTAAATAACCCGCGCTTGCTTTAACCGGAACGAGTTCTATATTTTCATTGTCATTCGCATCCACTGAAATACTTAGCACCCTCAGATTAGAACCAGAACTTTTAGGTTTAGGTTTCCAGCTGTCAGAAATCTTTTCGTTTATGAATTCATCAATGGTTAGGTCGAAATATTCAGCTATTTTTTTTAGTAATTCATATTTCGGCTCGGCCCTGTCTTCCTCATAAGCGCCAATAAGCGATCGCTTAATTTCCATAATGTCTGCGAACCCTTGTTGTGTATGGCCTTTTTTCTTTCTTAGGTACTTTAAATTATTCGAAATATTTGACATAAAAATAAATTTTAAAATAAATTTGGTTTTACTAAAATAATTAGTAATTTTATGCTCATAAAGTTAGTAATATTATTTTGATTTGCAAGTAGGTATACTAATTAGTTTAGTTTTAATTTTTAAACAGGTCATTATGAAAAAGTTTGTTTACATTGTTACGGATAGAAATCGTACAAGCATGCATGTTGGCATGAGTTCAGATTTGATTAAGACATTAGATTTTTATAAGCAGATGCCAAACTTATTTTTCGATAATGGCAAACAATTAACTCGTTTGGTTTATTTTGAAGAATTTAAAACAGAAGCACAGGCTTTGAACCGTTTTAAATTGGTTAGCAGATTTACCCGCATGCAAAAAGAGCGTCTCGTTAGATCATGTAATCCGGATTGGATAGATTTAACAGTTGGTCTGGATTTTGAAAATATCTTATTGCATAGAAATATCACCAATCAGGTTAATATTGCTTTTAATAGCTTATCTTAAGTTATCGGGGTATTTCTCCTAAAAATAGGTATGAAGCAGTCTCACAAATCAATTTATTTTTGAATTTATCAAGGAGCCTGTCGGACTTTTTTTAAAATTCGATTTTTGAAGTCTTTTCAACAACTGTGGTAACGTCAAGTATTTTGAGACAAGCCATTTTGCAGTTAATGTGAGTCGATTTTTATTTTTTCTTTGAAATCGTTTTCCAGGTCTTGGAGGTTTTTTAAATATAATTTTTTATCCATAAAAACTTTTGGATTGTAAGCATCTCCTGGTTTACGTTTCTCGTGAAGATTAAATTGGCTTGCATGCGAAGCAACCCATAGATTGAAATCGATATTTTTCATTGCCTTAAAAGTTTCTGCGTAGTCTCTTTCAATATTCCGATAGGAAGCTATGTCTGAAAATTTTCTATCTGTAATTATAGAAGGCATATTAGCAATCAGAATTTTGTATTCTGAACTTTTATCTTTTGTATTAAACAGGAAACTGCATGAACCTTTAGTATGACCTGGATGGTGAAGCATGGTTAAAACCGTGTTACTTAATTTAATTTTATCATTATTTTTCAAAAGAACATCAGGCTGAACAGGCTTAAAAGTTACACCATATTTTCCCATTTCGTAATCAGTTGCGCCACCTGTTTTAAGAATATCCGCATCTTGATCATCAACATAAAGTTTTGCACCGGTTTCCCTTTTAATCGCTGTCAAAGCACCGGTATGATCGAAATGAGCCTGCGTTAGGAGTAATATTTTGATTGATTTATAATCAAAACCCAGTTTTTTTATATTCTGTTTTATTATAGGTAGTGAATTGGCCAGACCAGTGTTTATTAATATGCTTCCCGCATTGGTTACTATCAGGTACGAAGCCAGGTCGTAGGTACCAACATAATAAAGATTACCCGCAATTCTAAATGGTTGTGTAGCCTGCGACCATTCCTTCGGATTATTAAGTGGCTCTTTTACAGTTTGGGCAAAGCCCGATAATCTGAAAAATAACATAATGAGGAAAAGTATCCTTTTCATAAGTCATATCATAATTAAATTAATCATTAAGGTTCAATTCTAAACCATGTTATGACAATTCGTTTACCAGCCGGGAGCAAAGGTTAAACCAAACACCCCGGTTTTAACATCCTTACGTTGAAATGGAATCGCGTAATAGGGTTCCAATACGAAATAACCAAAAACGTTTACGCGTAATGAAATTCCGACACTCATCACCGGAACCCTTTCATTGCTGGTTTGATTCGTGCCCACAACCTGTCCGTTGGGATCTAAAATTGGCGTAAACGTATAAGTCGGCTCACCTTTGAAGGCGACTTTTGTATCATTTGTCCAGGCCACGCCTGCGTCGAAAAATAAATTTAAGTCTGTAAATAGAAACTTTGAAGGTATGGCTGTTAGTTTTTTCGGACCTGTAAATGGTAAACGGACTTCAAAATTGAATACAGCCAGTTTACTTCCACTTAACTGGTTAATATCATAATTATTTCCTATAGATGAAGAGCCATTTTTGTAAATTGAATTGGCTTCATAACCACGGACTAAGTAAGGATATCCAACATACATTGGATACAACCTATCTGCGTCATTACCGATTCTTAAGACATTATACGACCGGGCAGCGATTGTTATTGGCTTGATTCGCCAGTATTTTCGTAAATCGGCTGTAACTCCTGAAAATTTATATGTTCCAAAGTAAAGTTCTCCACTAACCCGATACCTGAATCCATCAAGTGGCGCAGTTAATCCAAAAATTGAATTGTCTCCTATGAAACCTGCATTCAGTTGGTATAAGGTAAAGGAATTAAATGGCACGCCATAATCGATTGACGCTTGTTCATTTGACAGTTTACTTCTTTCGGAACCAAGATAATAGCCGTCTGTACTGTAGTAATTGCTATATCTATCGATGCGATAACTATAATGTGAAAATGCCCCACCTAACTCAAATCGATGAATTTTGCTGAAAGGGTAAGAACCAAATAGCTGCACCTGGTCTTCGAAAGTTCTGATGATATCGGATCGATAATTAACGGCATCTGTAGTTGTATTTCCGTTAGGGAGTTTCTCAAAACCATAAGAACTGAAACCTGAAACATAAGGAATGTGAGATACCGCGGCGCCCCAGTTAATTCTGCTCTTTTGATTAATATAGCCAACTAGTCCCCCAAAGTCATAAATTTCACCGTTAACAGATAGGTTAGCTATAATCTGGTTTCTTCCAAGTATATCACTAAACATACCGATAATTCCACCTTGTACACCAGTTCCAAAACGGCTTGTCGAAACGCCAACACCACTATTAGCTAGATAATCCAACCTGAATTTAGGTTTGTAAGGAACGGTTTTCATGGAATCGGCTACAATTTTTTCAAATCTTTCGAAGTTATTCAAGTTGGAATTGATAATGTTAACACCGATATTTTCCATCGGAGGAAGTATGGCAGCATCAAAGTTTTCTTCCTGGTTATTAACTTTTTTTGATTTAAAGCCATCTAGCTTTGCATTGTAGAGCGTATAGCGCTGGTAGCGGTAATAGCTATAAATAATATCGTTTGTTTGTGAAACTGAAATGGCAGGAGAAAATTCCGTTATACCACTGATACCTGTGAAATAATCAGTCAGTTGGTCTACAGAATTATCCGCAAATGTATATTTATATAAATTTCTGAAACCATCTCTGTTAGACAGGAAATAAATATTTTTACTATCCGGAGAGAACTGAGCATTAAGATTATTAGCGCCTGGAAATACGTTAAGATTATTGACTGTTTTAGAGGCAATGTCGAATATCGCTAGATTTATCGGGTTTACTGCGGTAATATTTTTATTTTGAATAGCAGCCCTGTCTGAAGAAAACACGAGTTTAGTGCCGTCGGGAGCATAACTTGGTGCGTAATCTGAGAAAATATCGTTAGTAATTTGTGTTACTTGCTTCGTATCCAGATTATATGAAAAAATATCACTCTGACCTTCAACCATTCCTGAAAAAGCGATGTCTTTCCCATTAGGCGACCATGTTAGATTACCAAATTGTGTTACCGCCCCCATAGCCGTCTGAGATATAGTAGATCCATTGCTTACATCAATAATCAGCATCTGGTTTTTACCCTGGCTAAAAATACTGAATGCAAATTGTTTGCTATCAGGAGACCATGCGCCCGCAGATTCAATAAAGTTAAAATCATCAATATGTCCATTTGAGATTTGACTGGTTAGTTTTCTGATTATTCTTCCCGTTTTAGCATCTGCGAGGAATAAATCGATACCAAATAGATCCTTTTCAGACATGAAAGCGACATATTTTCCATCGGGACTGATAGCAGGTGCAACATTCATATTTCCTGCATTTTTATTATCGATTATTTTTGTTCCTGTGATTTTTATTTGTGAACTATCAGCCTTTAACATCGGCTTATAGTGAGCGTCTATCGTATTTTTCCATAAACCTGATAATGTTTTGTCGTCATAACCGAACATATACTTTATTGCATTCTCATAACCATATTTTGCAGTGTTTTTGAACAAAGGAACAATGGTTGTGTCGCCGTATTGAGATCCTATATAAGTCCAGAATGCCTGGCCATACCGATATGGGAAATACTTATTAGAATTCGTTAAATCCTTTAATGATGGGATATCCCGGTTGAGCATAGCGTCACGCATCCACATTGATGTAAATGCATCTCGTTTACCGATAGATAGATATTCTGCCATGCCTTCAACCATCCATAAGGGTGTTTGACCAACATTTTCCAGGCTTATAGAATCTTTTTCAAGTAATAAATGATATTGAAATGCATGTACTAATTCGTGTCCCAGTACGTGCCTGGTCTGACTATTTAATTCCATTACGGGCATTATTACCCTGTTTTTTAAAGCTTCTGTCATACCGCCTGTTCCAACACCTACTTCTCCATTAAGTGCTGTAGTTTGTTGGAAATCAGGGTGGTTATTGTAAAGAATTATTGGATTTTTTTTTAAAAATGTATCCCTGAAAACTTCCTGATGCATTTTATACCAGGTTTCGGCGTCCTGAGAAAATTTCTTTAATAAGCTTTCATTTTTGAGATAATAGTAGATTTCAAAATGTGGTGTCTGTAACACTTTAAAATCGAGGTTTTTGTACCTTACTTTATTTTGGCCAAAATATTGCGCCTGAACAGAAAAGGAGAGTTGAGTTAAAAGCAAAGCAGTTATAAATTGCTTTAAAATAGTAACGCTTATTTTCATACGTTTTAGTTTGATTTATGCAGTATAATTATGAACTGAACTAATATTATTGTAAATAGAAAATAGCGATTGTTCAAATCACTATTTTTATTTAACAGTTTTCAAGAAAATCAGTAGTTATACTAATTATTGCCGTTTTTCTTTTTCTCACGTTCTTCCTGCCGCTGTTTTCTTTTTAGGTCCCGTTCTTCTTTTTTGGTTAATGGTACAACTGCGGGCTGGACAGGTGTTTCAGGCTCCGGCTTTTTATCGTCTTTTTTTACTTCAGTTTCTGTGGGTTGTATCGGCGTTGCAGTTTCGGGAATTGAAGGATCTGCAATGTCAGTCGAATCTACTAAAACACTATCGGCAGATGTTGTATCTTCAACAATTCTTGGACTTGGGCAATTGATTGTTCTCGTGATATCGACCGTAGCTTTAGGGAAAGCTCCGTAGGTATAACCCGAAGTTGGATCATGATAGACCTTTTCCATAAACTTCGCGAAAATAGGCAATGCAGTTCTCGAACCTTCACCTTGTTCTCCGTTTTTAAAATGTGCCGTACGTTCGTCGCAACCAACCCATACGCCCGTAACCAAATCTTTGGTAATTCCCATATACCATGCATCGACATAATCAGACGATGTACCGGTTTTGCCACCAATTTGATTGTTTTTTTTCCATAAATCCCATTCCCACAAAGCTTGAGACGTACCACCAGGCTCTTCCATCCCGCCGCGGAACATGTATAACATTAACCAGGCAATTTCTTCTGTTAAAACCCTTTTAGTTTTTGGCTTAAAGTCGTCAATTACGTTATCGTCCTGATCTGTGATTTTTTCAACCAAAATTGGGTCGGTTTTAACACCTTTGTTTAAAAATGTACTGTATGCTTTAACCATTTCGTAAACGGAAACATCATTGGAGCCTAAACTAACAGATGGTACAGATTCTAAATGACTATCGATACCACACTCATGTGCCCACTTGACTACATTGTCCCAACCTACCTTTTCTGTTACCTGTGCGGTAATTGTGTTTACCGATTTGGCCATGGCCCAGCGTAAGCTCATATCCCGGTAGCTAACGCTGTAATCCGCATTTTTTGGTTCCCAGTATTTAGTTTGCCCTTTATCTTGGTAAGCAATCTTAACAGGCTTATCTGTAAACTTATCACAAGGATTCATACCCTGTTCTAAAGCAGTTAAATAAGCAAACGGCTTAAAAGTCGAACCAGCTTGTCTTTTGGCTTGATTTACATGATCATATTTAAAAAACTTATGGTCGATGCCACCAACCCAAACTTTAATTTTGCCACTTGCGGGTTCCATAGTCATCATTCCTGTATTCAGAATTTTACCATAATATCGGATGGAGTCAATGGTCGAAAACAACGTATCCCTGTCGCCTTTATAAGTAAAGATTTGCATCTTCTTTTTTTTATTGAAGTATGCTAAAACCGAATCTGGACTGCCCGGAAATTTTTTTTGAAGGAGACCGTAAATCGGTAAATTTTTCATTGCCCTATCCGGATAATCTACTTTCTGCTTTTCAGAATCATACCAGGGATCTTCATTACCCCATACGCTGTAAAACCTGCGTTGTAATGTTTTCATCTGTTCCTGAACCGCTTCTTCAGCATATTTCTGAAGTTTTGAATCGATGGTTGTGTATATTTTTAAGCCATCTTCATATAAATCGTAGCCATTGTCTTTACACCATTTTTCCAGGTATTTTGCAACTGCTGCACGCAAATAAGAGTCGCCATCACTACCATCCTCCATTTTACCTTCCTTGAGTTTGATCGGTAAATTCGACAATTCAGCTAAACTATCTTTACTCAAATACTTGTACTTGTTCATTTGATTTAACACCGTATTACGCCTTACTAAAGCTCGTTCAGGATTCTTTGTTGGGTTATAATACGACGTTCCTTTTAACATTCCGACCAACAAAGCAGACTCATTGATTGACAAATTTTTGGCTTCTTTATCAAAATAAATACGACTGGCCGTTTTTATTCCATAAGTATTATTTCCAAATGAAACCGTATTTAAGTACATGGTGATGATATCATTTTTGGAATAATTTGATTCCAGTTTAACAGCTGTCAACCACTCTTTTAATTTAAATACAATTGTTCTAACCAAAGGTATTTTTGAGAGAAATCCTTGAGACTTATTATAACGGGTGCGGTATAAATTCTTAGCTAGTTGCTGAGTAATGGTGCTTGCGCCACCGTCTTTACCAAAACCAACAACAGCCCGTCCCACCGCCTGAACATCGATACCCCAGTGTTTGTAAAAGCGAACATCCTCAGTTGCAACTAATGCATTTAAAACGCTTGGCGCAATTTCACTATAGTTAACCGGAGTTCTGTTTTCTTTGAAATACCTTCCGATAAGTTTTCCATCCGATGTATATAACTCAGACCCGACCCTCAATGTAGGTATTTTGATGTCATGATAACTTGGTGAATAACCAAATAGCCATAAAAAGTTAAGTTGAAGCGCAGAGAAGAATATTATTATAAAAAAAACACTGATTGCCGAATAACGTAAGTACTTGTTTTTTATCTCTTTAAACATATTGGTTAAGATGATGTATTGAAAAATGCTTTGGTGTTAAATATAAAAAACTATAAATGCAAATTAACGTATTAAATTTACTTATTTTTTAGTCTATATTTAAATAATTGATTGTGCGATTTAGAATATGAAGAACGAATTTAAAAGCCTGGTTGTACGTGGGACTAACAACTTTTCTATAAAAAAGGCTAAAACTGATTATACAGGTGATTATAATAAAGAAACAGCTAAAGATGCCCTGATAAAGTCAAAAATTGAGGTTAACCGGCTACAGGAAAAACTGTATGCGTCCGGTACTCACGCACTTCTGATTATCTTTCAAGCAATGGATGCAGCAGGGAAAGATAGCGCGATAGAACATGTTATGAGCGGTTTAAATCCACAGGGCTGCCAGGTTTTTAGCTTTAAAGTACCAACTGCTGAAGAATACGAACATGATTTTTTGTGGCGGCATTATAAAGCTCTGCCGGAAAGAGGGCGAATAGGCATTCACAACCGGTCACATTATGAAAACGTTTTGGTTTGTAAAGTACATCCAGAATATATTTTAAGCGAGAACATTCCAGGTTATTCCGTTTTGGAAAATATAGATAAAGATTTTTGGAAACAGCGCTATCAAAGTATCCGGAATTTTGAAGAACATCTACTCGCAAATGGAACCCAGATATTAAAGTTTTTTCTGAATGTTAGCAAAGAGGAACAGAAAAAGCGATTTCTGGATAGGATAGAAGACCCCTCAAAAAACTGGAAATTTTCTTCAGGGGATATAAAAGAAAGGGCATTGTGGAATGATTATATGAAAGCCTATGAGGAAGCGATTAACGAAACAAATACTAAAGATTCGCCCTGGCACATTATTCCCGCTGATAAAAAATGGTTCGCCCGCTTAGCAATAAGTGAAATTATTGAAGAAAAATTGAGGAGTTTAAATTCGAAATTTCCTGTTTTGGGGGAGGAAGAGCAGGTTAAATTAAATGAGACGAAACTTGCCTTATTGGCAGAATAAAGAGTTAATTGATTTGAAAGCCTTAAGAGCCTACTAATCCTATTTTTGCTAAAAAAAAGATAATGAAATTTTATACTTATTTAATATCCATTTTAACTATTATACTTCCTTTTCAGAAATCTATGGCTCAGAAGAAAAATGAGAAGTCGGCAGCAGTTTTAAATCACATAGCTGTTTATGTAGCTGAATTGAACGTTTCGACAGATTTTTATAAAAGCGTTTTTGATTTAGCTCAAATACCCGAGCCTTTCCACGATAATAAGCACACCTGGTTTAGTCTTGGAAATGCAGGTCAGCTACATCTAATAGAAGGGGCCAGGCCTAATGAAATTTATGATAAGAATGCGCATTTATGCTTCAGCGTATTTTCTATAGATGATTTTATAAATAAATTAAAAACCAGGAATATAGAATTTGAAAATTGGGCCGGTACAAAAATGGAAGTCACTTTAAGGGTGGATGGCGTCAAACAAATCTATTTCAAAGATCCCGACGGGCATTGGCTGGAAGTCAATAATGCAAGATAATTTAATTAATAATCCTGCCACACGAATTTAATATAACCATCATTTAAAAAAATGATTAAATTTGATGTTTAATTGCTTGTTGTTAAATGAGTAAAAAATCATGACCGAATTAAATCCAGAACTCTTTTGCCATATTGGTAATTCATCGAGAGACATTTTTTTTATTTTTAACGTTGAAGAAAATTATTTTTCATACTTAAGTCCAGCATTCGAAGTTATTTGCGATACAGCGATTGATTATGTTAAAACAGATCCTTCGTCGCTCTTAAAATTCATTCATGATGAAGATAAAGCACATGTTTTAGATTGCTATAATGAATGTATTGGTGAAGATGTTCCACGTAAATATGAATTCAGGATTTTTTGCAGCGAGACGCAGATAAAATATCTACGCGTAAGCACTTACCCGATCATGATGGATGGAAAGCTGACGCAGCTTGCAGGAATAGTAGAAGACGTTAGCGTAGCTAAACATAACAATTTCCATATCGAAAAAATTAATGCACGCAAGAATACTGCGTTGGAAATAGTTTCTCATGACTTGAAAGAACCTTTGGCAATGATTAGTATGGCAGTTTCTGACTTGCTAAACAATAAACTTTTCAATGGTCAGGAAAGGATCCTTAAGTCATTAACATTTATAAAGGATATGTGTGAGCGCAATATCCTTTTGATTAGAAATTTAATCAATTACGAATTCTTAAAATCATCGGAAGTTGAAATTCGTAAAGAACGTACAGATTTAGTTAAGGAAATTAAAGACGTGATTGGCTTTTATCAGCATGCAGAATTAAATTTATTTAGAAATTTCGAATTCGTAAGTTCTGATAAAAAACTTTATGCAAAGATAGACAGCATGAAGTTTATGCAGGTGATTAACAATTTGATATCCAACTCAATTAAATTTACACATGCAAATGGCAATATAAAAGTTGTCGTAAAAGACAATGGTGAAACCGTCTTAATTATGGTAAGTGATAATGGAATCGGCATTCCAGACCATTTGCAGCCATTTTTGTTCGAACGTTTTAGCATAGCAATGCGTGAAGGTTTACATGGAGAAGACTCCTGGGGCTTGGGTATGGCCATCATTAAGTCGATTGTAAATCTGCACGATGGAACAATCTCGTTTGAAAGTGTAGAGCATGTGGGCAGCACCTTCTACATTACAATTCCCAAATAATCGTTATTGTATTTAAATTTATTTTCTGACTCGACAAGAGATTTTCAATATTTTGTTCATTATACATGAATAGTTATTGATTGCTATATCATTCTGGTATTCACTTTATTCATACCTTATTAATATTTAATGTTTTATATAATTTAGTGTCAATCATTAAAGCTTATCAGGATTGAAAGCGTGATTAATTTAGAGGATTGCAGGTTATTTCTTAACCTGCAATTTTTATATGCTCAAATCAGAACATTTAAAAATTTTTATGGTCATAAAAAAAGTTAATTCGAATACGCCGACCTGGGAATTGGAACGTATAAAGGAAGGGGATATAATAACCCTGCAGAATGGCAAATTTGGCGAAGTTTCAAAGATACAAATCATAAATTCGGGAAGTCAGAAAAAATATTTCTATAAATTGAAAAATGATGGGACGATCTTTATCTTAAGATAAATAAGAAAACCTTGCTTTTGCAAGGCTTTCTTACTGGTTCAATGCTTTGATATGGTGTGCCTGCCCTTCGCGGATGCCCCGCTCACAGGACTTATTTTTAGGGTGAAACTTTAATGACAACAATTTATGAATTGAAAGGTTTTTTACATAAAAAAATTATAAACACCTGTTGAAAACTGTTGATAACTTTAAATGCTTTTAATCTATTAAATCAGTGAAAATAGGGTCGGTGTAGTCTGAAACTACTTTTAAGACATTTGGATAGTTTAAGAATTCTTCTGCATTATGTGCTGTACTTAACACGATACATTTCATATTGGCACGCAACGCCGCTTCAACCCCTTTAGGTGCATCTTCAAGAACTAAACAATCTTCAGGCTGAACGCCTAATGCTTCAGCGCCCTTCAAGAAGGTTTCAGGATTTGGCTTACTGGTCTCTACATCGTTAGCACTAACGATCGCTTTGAAATAGGAACGTATATTCAATCCATCCAATACAAAATCGATATTGAAAGGTATAGCTGCGGAACCGATCGCCATTAACATGCCTGATTTTTCTGCATTAATTAGAAACTGGCCCAAACCCGCTATTAAAGATAAATCCTGAGCATAGCCCAGTTGATAAATTTTTTCCTTTTTTATAGAAATTTCATCAAGCTGTTCTTGAGTAAAATAATCATCTCCAAACACCCTTTTGAGCAGCTCATCGTTTTTGCCGTACATCTGTTTTTTAACCTCCTCATAACTGATATTCGCATTTAAGTCGTCATTTAGAATTTGATACCATGCTTTATTATGGTAGTCCATATCATCTATCATTGTTCCGTTAAGGTCGAAAAGAAGGGCTTTGGGTTTAAAATGCATAGCTTTTTAATGTAGAGCAAACTTACAAAATCCAATTGTTTATTATAAATTATGATGGTTTTAAGCCGCCGATAAATTATATTTATTCTAAATATTTTTTTATGAGATATCTAAGTTTCCTCTTTGTTACTTTTATTGCATTACTGCTCTTATCTTGCAAGCTAGATAAGTCAGGTCAATTTGCAGCTAATGGTCCAAAAATTTTATGGGATGATAGCATGATTAAATTATTGCCATCCGATTTAGATACCACGATTATTGTTTTCGACGCTAATAATAAGCCACTCAAATTTAGAGAATATATTAAACCTGTCTTTGATAATGTAGCTGTAATTTACACTGAGGATGGTAAATGGAGGTTACAGCGGTTTACCAAAACCGGCCTGGATTCGCTAAATAAAGATGATTTAGCTCCTGGCAGATCTAACAGATTTATTGCTTTTAAACATCCAGATACTTCAAATAACGTTAAGGATAAGTTGAGAAAAATAGCAAACACACTTTCTATGGCCGATTACATACTTGTGGTTAAAAGCACTCGAAAAATGTATGTGAAAAGAAAAGGTGTGGATGTTTTAAAATTCAACATTAACTTAGGGGGGAGGCCTTTGGGTAACAAGGAGTTTGAGGGAGATAGAAAAACGCCTGAAGGTATTTATCACCTCGATATGAAATTTGAGAGGGTAGATAAATTTTACAAGAGCTTTTTTATTTCTTATCCAAATGCGTCAGATAAACAACGGGCTATGAAAAAGGGGCTTAAACCAGGTAGCAATGTGTTAATACATGGAACAAGCCCCGAAAGATTATATTCTAAAGATTGGACGAATGGTTGTATTGCATTAAAAAATGATGAAATGGATTCACTGTTTAATTATGTAATGGATGGAACCTTAATAGAAATCAGGAAATGATTATTAGCCACGCTCGTCTTTAGCATAGGTTTTTAAATACTTTTTCAGCATTTCTCTGGCAACAAATATCCGGGTCTTAACGGTTCCAAGTGGAATTTGGAGCATATCAGATATTTCATGGTATTTGTAACCTTCAAAATAGCGTACAAAAGGTGTATGATATGCTTCAGGTAAACTTGCTAATGCTTTATTGATGTCTCCCACTACAAATTTTCCTTCAGCATGATTTCTTGTCGCGCTATGCGCTAAATTAATTGAGGAAATTTCGTCCGTTTGCGTTATCAATGCCCTTGTTTTAGCTATCTTTCTGTAGTTGTTAATAAAAGTGTTCCTCATAATAACAAACAACCAGCCTTTAATATTTGTTCCTTCCTGGAAATTTTCGTAAAATCTAATGGCTTTAACTAATGTATCCTGAACTAAATCATTGGCATCTTCGATGTCATTTGTAAATTTTAATGCGTGCGATTTCAGTGAAACTGAATGCGCATTTACTAGGTGGTTAAATTCGAATGCAGTCATGTTTTTATAGGTTTTAGGTACCTATTGTTTAACAAAACTTATACCATGACTATATAATTAGTAGTTTAAACCAAATCAATTATTGGTCTATAAATGCCCCATATTTTTATTTAGGCTACTATTCTTCTGGGTAACTCTGTTTTTAAAGCAATTAAATAGCGTATAAATACCCTGCTTTTTAGTATTTTATTCAAATTTAAGTATTAAGCACTTTGTACTGTAGTGTAGCCATTATATAAGCTGTTTATGTATTTTCATTATAATTAGCCCATTGATTAAAATTTTTGGCTTTAATCCTAGCCATAAACATCAATATCAAGATACGCATGAGGTATGGTAGACCATGGTTAATTATATACTTTTCTTTTTCAGGTAAAAATAGGTAAGGGGATATAAGCAAATTAAGCCCAAGAAAAAACCTCCTAAAGTATCCGTAAACCAATGGGCGCCAAGGTAAATTCTGGATGGGGCGATCATTACAATCAGGAATATGGATATAATAATGACTAAACGCCTCCATACTGCTGGTATGGTTTTTAAGTTTTTCATTAAAATGATTAAGAAACCGAAAAACAGGACATAAGATAATACATGTCCACTTGGAAAACTTTGAAATCGATTGATTTCTACTAAACGTACATAGAAGCTTGTTGGCCGTGGCCTATTAATTAAATTCTTTACGGCCAATATGATTAAGCCGGAACAAAGAATTAACGTAATAAAATAGCTTTCCCTTTTAAACTTATTAAAATAAAAAATTGCAGCAACCACTAAAACGGAAACCAGAGACCAGGGTAGTTCTCCAAATACACTAATTGAAAGCATGAGGTAATCCAACCATTTTGACTGATATTTCTGTACATCCTGAGAAACTTTAATATCGAAAGGAGTAATTGGATTAAGGGAGATAAAAACACCAAGTGTAATAAAAGAGATCAACAGGATAAGAAAAATTGTAATTATAAGTTTTGGGTTTTTAAGCATAATGTAGTGAATATAGCCTCAAATCTATAAAATTTATCATTTTCTACGTTCAAAACCCGCACTTCTTTTAGGTTCTTACTCAAGAATTAATAAAGTTGGTTGTGTAGACAGGGTTCAGTTCGCCACATTTTAATTTTTTCAGATTCCCTTAAAAGGGTTGTGACAAATACACTAAAATAAAGCTATTCAAGATTGAAGAAAACATAAGTCCAGAACAATTGTTGAATAGCAACACAAACGAGTAATAGGGTATGGAAAAATGCGGTCTGGTCTGGTTTAAAAATGATTTAAGACTACATGACAACGAAGCATTGATAAGAGCCCAATCGGCATGTGACTCACTCTTGTTTTGTTATTGCATTGAGGAGAAAGATTTTAAAATGTCAGTTCACGGTTTCCCAAGGTATGATATCGTCCGTTTCAAATTCATGGAGCAATGTGTAACTGATTTAAAGGACAATCTTGAAGCCTTAGGAGGCCATCTCGTTATTGGGGAAGTGTCTGCAATGATTACTATACCGAAGCTGATCGAGGAATTTAACATAACGGATGTGTATGCGGAAGAGGAATATGCCAGCTACGAAATGCAACTGGTAGATGACCTGACGAAAGCACTGCCAAAAACCCGCTTTCACTTTTTCTGGGGTAAAACGCTTTATCATAAGGAGGATATACCTTTCAAAATTGACAAAATTCCGCTCACTAGCAAGGCTTACAGAATCGCGGTAGGGAAATCCGCTGCTCCCCGGGATATCTTTGATATACCTAAGCCATTTAAATTTGAAAATAAAGTACAATCTACTGGATTCCCCTCGTATAAACTTTACGGCTATGAAAAAAGTGACTATGAAAACTCAAAACCTTTGGTTATTGGCGGGGAAAATGCTGGATTGAAAAGGATTGAATATTATACTTTCAAATCCGAACTGCTCACAGGATATAGGTGGAGCAGAAATCGGTCAGATGGTTTGGATTACAGTTCAAAATTTTCTCCATACCTGGCGTTGGGTTGCGTATCACCTAGATTAATTTATCAAAGAGTAATGGAATATGAAGAACAGGTAAAAAAAAACCAGAGCACCTGGTGGCTTGTCTTCGAACTGGTGTGGAGGGATTATTTTACGTTTAAGGCAATTCGCGTTGGCAATAGCTTATACCATACGAAAGGTTATCAAAACAAGGAATTTAAATGGGAGAATGATCCATCTGAATTCAGGAAATGGTGCCAGGGAAAAACTGGTATTCCATTTGTCGATGCGCACATGCGACAGCTTAACCAGACCGGGTTTATGAGCAACAGAGGACGTGTAAATTGTGCAAGTTATCTTATACATGACCTCAGGATAAACTGGACCTGGGGCGCGGCGTATTTCGAATCCAAACTAATCGATTATGATGTAAGTTCAAACTGGATGAACTGGCATATGCAGGCCTTTGAAATTTGGTACACCAATCCCGTTCACCAAGCAAATAAGTATAAAGCGCAGGACTTTATCCGTCGGTGGATACCCGAACTTTCTGGAAGGGATGATATTGAAGTTTTAATACCTTGGGAATTTGACATACCCGATTACAGTGCTCCTATTAAAGTCTATGATAAATGGAACAGGGCAATTAACTTAATCCGTAATGGACAGGATAAGTTGAGCAATTCTTAGATTTTTTGTGCGACAATCAGTGACGTATTACTTATGAGCACTATTATATTATCAAAAATTTCAGGCACGATGAATTTTGCTGGTCGTTTTTAAATTATTAAAAAGTATTCTTCTATTTCAGGGTTATACAGACCGGTGCGATGATGCGCACTAGTTGGCTTTACTTATAATAACGATTTACTTTAAGGTTATATTTAAAACATAAGGTCTGAACGTTATGTCTTCTTTATCGCGAAGATGAAGCGCTAGCCGGGGGGCTTCCTTAGATTGAAAGACCTAATACAAAGGTTGACTTGCTTACTCAGACCAACTTTTTTCTTTGTATTAAGGAAATCAGAAAAGCCCTGATTGCCTATAGGGAGGTGAGCGTTCAGCAGAAAATTATTTTTGAAGCTATGTGATGCATTTCCTCTCTTATGGATATTAAATAACTAAAGGATTCTACCATTTTATCAAATGATTGGTTCTTACTGTTTGTTGATTTATGATGCAGAACAGGGGAGTCCTCCGGATTGCCTGGTCAGACAATCCGGACTAAAAACTATGGACATTCCTCTAATCGCTAATTAAATATATCTATTTATCAAATTTTCCAGATATTCCTGTCGTCCGCTTATCGAAGCAGGTTCACCCATTTGTACAGCGATGTCTCTTAATTCTTCTAATGAAAGCTTTCCATTTTCGAATGCTTCCCCATGTGCATCATCGAAAGACCGGTATCGGTCGCTTCTAACTTTTTTATAGTCTGACTTTGTTAAAATTGCATCTGCCGTAAGCAATGCTCTAGCAAAAATATCCATACCACCAACATGAGCATAAAAGAGATCTTTAGAATCGGTTGAGTTTCTGCGTATTTTAGCGTCGAAATTAACCCCGCCTCCCTGAAGACCTCCACCTTCGAGTATGATGAGCAGCGATTCTGTGAGTTCATTGATATCATTTGGGAATTGATCAGTGTCCCAGCCATTTTGATAATCACCTCTGTTCGCATCAATTGAGCCTAAAAGATTATTATCTACGGCTACCTGAAGTTCATGCTGAAAGGTATGGCCTGCAAGGGTGGCATGGTTCACTTCCAGGTTCAGCTTAAAGTCAGCGAGTAGGTCATATTGCTGAAGAAATCCTTTAACCGTTGCTGCATCGTAATCGTATTGATGTTTAGATGGCTCACATGGCTTAGGCTCAATGAAGAAAGTACCGTTGAAACCTTGTTTTCTGGCATAATCTTTTGCGGTATGTAAAAATCGGGCCAGGTGTTCCTGTTCCCTTTTCATATTCGTGTTAAGTAGGCTCATGTAGCCTTCACGTCCACCCCAGAAAACATAGTTTTCACCTCCAAGCGCAATGGTGGCATCGATTGCTGCTTTTACCTGCGCAGCGCCGTGAGCAAGCACATGAAAATCTGGATTTGTGGCGGCGCCATTCATGTAACGGCTGTGACTGAATAAATTTGCAGTGCCCCAAAGTAACTTCACACCACTATCCTTTTGCTTTTGTTTCGCGTATTCTACCAGGATATTCAGTCTGCGCTCATTTTCAGCTACGTCATTTCCGTAATCGACAACATCTACGTCATGAAAGCAATAATATGGCATCTGCATTTTAGTAATGAATTCAAAAGCCGCATCCATCTTGTCTTTAGCCCGCTCAATAGGATCTGTTTTTGTTTCCCAAGGGAAGAAATGTGTTGGCCCACCAAATGGGTCGCTGCCATTTCCATTAAATGAGTGCCAGTAAGAACAGGCAAATTTAAAATGCTCATTCATGGTCTTGCCCGCAACTATTCTGTCTGCCTCATACCACCTGAATGCTAATGGATTATCGCTCTCCAACCCTTCGAACTGAACCTGGTTTATCCCTTTGAAGAATTCTTGGCTTCCTGTAACTATTTTTGTCATCGCTTTAAATTTTTTTTATTAAATGATTGTATTATCTAAAATTTCTTTCCAGTCCGTATAGACTTGTTCATATGGGCTTTGTTGCTGGGGTTCAACCCGTCGGATTAATTCGTGTTTACAGAAAGCCTCTCCCGGATCCCTATAAATTCCTGCGCCTATTCCCGCGCCCAATGCAGCACCCACACTTCCATTGTTATCATAAAGCTCAAGTGGTACCCCGGTTAAATCTACGAAGGCGCGTGCAAAAACATCGCTAAGGAATAAATTGGCACGGCCAGCCCTGATTACATTAGGTTCAATTCCATTTTCGCGCATGATGTCTAAACCATATCGGAAAGAACAGGCGATACCCTCCTGTACCGAACGGAATATATCGCTTTGGGTATGTGTATTTAAGTCAATTCTATGAAATTGAGCTCCAGTAAACTTGTTTCCAAGCATTCGCTCTGCACCATTTCCAAAAGGCAACACTCGAATGCCTTTACTGCCGATAGGCGCGGAAGCGGCCATCTTATTTAATTCACTATACTCAAGATTCGGTGCAAAATTATGCTTAGTCCATCGGTACATACTTCCTGTTCCATTGATACATAAAAGTACACCTGTATGTTTCTGTTCCGGAGCATAAGTTACATGTGCGAACGTGTTAACCCTCGACTGTTTATCGTAACTTAAATTATCGCTAACGCCATATATTACACCTGAGGTGCCTGCAGTTGCAGCAACTTCGCCCGGTCTGAGCACATTTAATGAAAGTGCGTTATTAGGCTGATCGCCGGATTTATACGCGACCGGGATACCCACGCTAAGTCCTAGCAAGCTTGCCACTCCCTCTTTTAAATAGCCATGATCGGAGAAAAGCGGCTTAACCTGAGGAATTAATGTGCGATCAATTCCGAAATATTCCATTACATCACGGGATATTTCGTCGTTTCTGAAATCCCAGAAAATTCCTTCGGATAAGGCGGATATACTTGTTGTAATTTCTCCCGTAAGTTTCATGGAAATGAAATCACCGGGCAACATGATTTTATCTATATTTTGGTAAATTTCAGGCTCATTTGCTTTTATCCAGGCGAGTTTAGAAGCGGTAAAATTTCCCGGAGCGTTCAGTAAATGGCTTAAGCATCTTTCATGGCCGATGCTATTGAATGCATCTTCCCCAATTTTTACCGCCCGGCTATCACACCAGATAATGCTGTCGCGCAAAACACGCTGTTTTTTATCGACGACGACCAATCCATGCATCTGGTAAGCAATGCCGATTGCCTTGATGTCTTTTGGATTATATAAGCCTGTTTCGTTGAGCTTTAAGATTGCCCGTTGGGTATTCTGCCACCAATCTTCTGGCGACTGCTCTGCCCATCCTGCTTGCAGAGACTTAATTTCCACTTCGTTTTCCGGGTAATGTGACATTGCCAAACAATGCTGACTGGCTGCATCAACCACCGAAACCTTAACTGAAGAGGTACCTACATCAATGCCTAATAAATACATATTTTAATTTTTACTGGGGTTAATAATATATACACATTTACTTTTTAATGGAGATACTTATGAACGTAACGCTTCCAAAAAAAAAAATTGAAGATTTTTAAATAGGTATTCATTTGTTTCCAGAAAAGTTCTGAAAATTTTTTCATCATCATAACAAATGGTTTTTACATTGACGCTAAGCTATGCACTTAGTTTTGTAATGACAATTACTTTTCAGGTCAAATCTTCAGATTATTAAATCCTACGTTAAATCTCAAACCATCTTATAAGATATATGATTCAAGGTATATGATGTTACGTATGACCCTGAACGAAGTTTTATACAAGAATTACTTGGATTCCATTCAAACTTAGTAAAGAAAATTTGCCAGAGAAAACAGTGTTGGATTTTGTGGCGCCCGGAGAACAATAACCGGAAGCAGATCATCAACTTTTTAAAGTATTTCCTAATCAGGAAATTTTGGCGACCAGTTCTGGAGATCAGCAGAGAATGGCGGACAGTTAGCTATCTGCTGGGAAATAAAAATTATTTTAGACACCAAGTCCTATCAATCGCATGCTTTGTTTTTAATGCGATGAGCAAGAAATCTGAGTTGAATTCAGACAATGGATAATTCCGTACCGAAATTGCGGTATATTTTAATTATTTTAAATACCCAGAATGGGAATTATCGCGTTGCCACATAGTTAATCAATCTTCGGCGAAACCAATAGATAAAGGTAAGTTGGTCAAATAGTTTAGACATGATGGGATAAGATAATTGCGCATTAAGAACTTACAAAGTGCGGTACAGCAATGTGCTTTATTGCTGAGGTTCCGGGGGTGTGCCCATGCTGGTACTGTCTTCTGCGGTGCCGATTCTGCTTTTTGCAGTCCCGTCTCCACCAAAAGAATCCAGTCGTGAACTGTCGGTTGCCGTTTTATCTGCAACAGAGTCCTGAACAGCAGAATTCTTTTGTTCCGGGGACCCGCAGGCAATGAACAAACTACAAAATAATAATAGTGAAACTAACCTAATTGGATAATTCATTTTTCTCAAATTTAAAGCGTAAGTCAAAATTAATTACTATCGATTTAACGACTATTTTTTTACCATTCTATATAATGGGATTTTCACCAAATTGGTTGCATGATTCCTATAATTAACTGGAAAAAAAGCGAACACCTTTTTAGGGATGTCCGCCCTTCTCATTAACTGTAAACCACACCCATCCAGATGTTTAAAGACATTACAAATTTATTAATCGAAATTTAATTTGAATATTAAAATGGCGAAACGGGTATTTAAAAACCCATTTTCAGTATTCGGCTCATAGATACCGTATTAAAATCGGAGCATGAAAGACTGCAGCTATTTGTCCCACCAAACTGGCTCGTAAATTAGGGTCGTACCCGGAAAATTCTGGTTGGTTGTAATCTCGCTGTTTGGATAAAGGAAACGGAGCGGCATACGGCCGCCGCCAATGGTCGACGCTGCTGAGGTAACTAAAAATTCCGGATAACCTGTACGGCGCCATTCGGTCCATGCCTCGAAACCTTGGAAACCGCACATGGCATAATATTTTTGTAAGATTATGGTACGGATATTACCTGCTGTTGTTCCTGGTAGAACGGCGTCGGGAGCGTTTGCCAGATACGCCGGAGCTACGTCCGGAATGCCTAAAGCACTAAAACTGCTCTGAACGCCGAACCGATATAAAGCTGCCAGATTTCCGGAAGCCCAATTTCTGGCTACGGCCTCGGCTTGTAAAAAGTAACTTTCAGCACCCGAAATAAGTTTAACCGGGGCTGTAGCCGAAGCCGTGTTTATCGCATTGCCACCAACCAAAGCCGATGGTGGCGAAACCTCTTTGTCGGTGTTGGTGCTATAGCTGCCCTGTCGTATTGATGAAATAGTGTCGGCGCCCGCTAAAACATCGTAAAACCTGTACAGTCGTGGATCCTGATTTCGTAAAAAGGCATTAACAGCTGTAGTGCTGGCCACAATATTCTGTGTCCTTCCTAAACCAATGGTTTCATTATAAAGTGGGTTTTCATTGCCGCCTGTAGAAGCGTAGTTTAGGGCTGCATCACTTTCTAAAAATCCGCCGGTTGTACTATAAAGCTGCGCGATGCCCTGCTGAGCGGTGGCTGGTAAAACCTGGCTCAGGCGCAGGTATGCCCTGAGCTTAAGGGTACGGCCAAAACGAATCCACTGACCAGCATCGCCCTGGAAGAGCAGATCTTGCGAAGCCGGTGAAACTGCATTTGCAACACTTAATAATATAATTCCGCGATCTATGTAATTAAAAATGCTATCGTATACTACTTGCTGCCTTTCATACCGCGGGCTAGCAATCACATTTCCCTGCAAGGCTTCAGTAAGTGGAATATCGCCGAAAGCATCAGTCGCAAGCTGAAAAGTATATGCCTTTAACAAAAATGCCATACCTTTTATGTGCTCGGCATTAGGCGTATTGCTGTTGATGATAAGCTGCAGATTTTCGAGCGAAGATCGGTAAATATTGATCCATGGTTGGTCGAAATTGGTGTTAGTTACCCGATACTGATCAATGGTTCGGTATTGTGATGAGGATGGGCTTTGGGTCCAGTACTGTGCCCAAAAGTTACCATAAATTTGGAAGTTGTTTCCAACCAGCTGTCCAACAGCGGCTTCTGCGGCAGGCAGTAATAGCTGCGGTGATGCATTAACAGGGTTATTTGGATTTTCATTTACGTCCAGGAATTTTTTACAACTGTAGAAAGACACCGTTAAAATGGTCGCGAGCACCATTACCGTCAGTTGGTAAGTTTTAAATTGGTTCGTTTTCATAATCGTATTTTAAAATGATGCTCTTAAATTGATACCATAATTTCTTACCGATGGCTGGGCGGTGTAGTCAAATCCCTGGGCATTGCCTGCACCCGCTGAATTGACTTCGGGATCGGCAAACTGGTTTGATTTTGGTGTCCAGATAAATAAATTATTGCCAAACAAACCAACGCTTAACGCCCCAAACGGGGTTTTATTTAGAAATGACTTTGCGAATTGATATGAAATGGATAACGTACGGAGTTTCACAAAAGAAGCATCAACTATATGCTGACCTGCCACAAGATCAGAGTAATAATCTTGTTTGTTATAGGTTGCAGTGGTGTTGACCACCATGTTACCTTGTGCATCTCTATAAACAGAATTTGGAAACAGCACACCTATACGCGGCCCGCCAGATTCGGCCGATGTACCGTTGAAGCCGGTAATATCACGGGTTCGGGAATAGAAAACGCCGCCGCGCTTTGTATCAAATAAAGCCGACAAAGAAAAATTGCCATAGCGGATATTCGTTCCAATCGAAGCCTGGTATTTCGGGTTATAGCTACCTAAATATTCCGCTGCTGGTGTTTGCAACGGAATCCCCGTTTGTCGGTCGATAACCGTTCGGCCTTCTTCATCTCGTAAATTATTTACGGCATAAAACTCACCATAAGGCCGGCCAACTGCAGCAACAATAGACATGCCCGAATAGCCGCCAATGGTTACCTGCTCAATGCCTGGCATAAGTTCTACAACTTCGCTGTTATTTTTCGTGTAAGTTGCAAAAAGCTCTACCGAAAAACCACTGTTCGTTTTAATCGGGGTTCCCCTCAAACTTAATTCCACGCCGCGATTTCTAACCTCGCCTGCGTTGACTACACTAAACCCAAAACCTGTAGATGTTGGTATAGGGATGCTTAGAATCTGATTTTTAGAATTATTGCTATAATAACTGAAATCAACTGACAGCCGGTTATTGAATAGGCCTAGTTCAGTACCAACCTCAAAAGAATTTGTTTTTTCTGGCTTCAAATCAGGGTTTCCAATAGTAGAACCTGCCATTAAAGCCGCTACATTGCCAAAGGGAAAAGTGGTGCTTCCAAACCCACCGATGATTTCCGCCCGCGAAAAGGTCGTCATCAGCTGATAAGGATCGGTATCATTACCAACTTGGGCATAGCTCGACCTAAGCTTTCCGTAACTTAAAAAGCCGAAGGCCTCGTTATCTTTAAGTAATTCTGAAAAAAGAAACGACAAACTCACACTTGGATAAAAAAATGAGCGGTTTGAAGCTGGCAGGGTCGAAGACCAGTCGTTCCGTGCAGTAGCTTCGAGGAAAAGCATCTTACGAAATGATAAATTTAAGTCAGCATAAAGGCCTATTAATCTTCGCTTACTTAAATAATCACTTATCACATTAATTGGCCCATTGCTATTTGCCAGATTGTACCAGCCAGGAACAACGAGGCCCCCGCTGGCATTAGTTGCCTGGCTATTTGTAGATGTATTTCGCTGGCGTATGTTATTGCCAATCATTAATGAACCTTCGAAATTATCGTCGAATTTATGGCTTGCTGTTATCATTAAATCGTGAACCAGTTCATTTACATTAAACTGATCTATCTGATAAGAGCCATTATTTATAGCGGGATTGGCGCTTGCTGAATAATTTCCCGCTTCATCAGCCGGAACAAACGAATATTTTGGCGATTCCTGCCTGCGCCTGTCGGTATAAGTGTCAATACCCACACGTTCCTTTATATCGAGCCAATCGAACGGTTTATAACCTATATTGAAATTTCCGGTTATGCGGTTTACCTCATTGATGTTATTGTAGTTTGCCAAAATCCAGTAAGGGTTCATCGTGTAGGCACCATAATAGCCGTAGCGATCATCTTGCCTGATTCCGTTTGAATCCGTGTAGCCATATCCGTAGAATTTATTATTTAGATCCTTCAAATCCTGCAATGGAATATCACGGGGCGTTTGTAAAACATTATTGTAGACCGATCCACCGGCTTGTCCGCCGGCGACCTGGTTGCTGTTGATATGAGAAAAATTGAAAGCAATCCCGGCACTAAACTTATTCGAAAAAGCAGCCGTACCGTTAAAACGAACATTGTAACGGTCGTAAACATCCTTATTGCCAGGAAATATGCTATTCGAATTAAGTGAATTTAAGCCTAAGAAAAAACTTGTTTTCTCCCCGCCGCCAGAAAAAGACAGATTGTTGTCGGTGCTAAAGCCGGTTTCAAAAAAGTTTCGGACATTGTCTTCAAAAGCCTGGTAGGGTTTGGTTAAACGCGTACCATCTATCTGTTGTCCCCATGGCTGCACCTCACCTGTGAAAGGTGCCCCCCAACTCCAGTTTTCTTTTGGGTCGTTGTAATAGCTGGCATTTCCTTGCGCATCAATATTGGTATAGTAGCCCTGGCCGTATTCATTCTGCAGATCCGGTAGCTTTAAAACAGATGAAAATGCATTCGAAGTGCTGAACGTAATTTCCATTTTTTTTGCACCCTGCTTACCGCTTTTGGTGGTGATGATTAATGCTCCGTTTGATGCCCGCGAGCCATAAAGCGCTGCGGCGGCCGGGCCTTTTAAAACGGTAACTGATTCGATATCCTCCGGATTGATGTCGTTGCCGCGGTTACCAAAATCCACACTACTTAACGAAGAGCCACCGCCAATTACACTTGAGTTATCAATCGGGAAACCATCCACTACAATCAGGGCTTGGTTATTTCCTGCTATTGATGAACCGCCACGAAGTACAACCCTCGATGAAGCACCGGGTGTATTTGAGGTTGTCGTAATATTAACCCCGGCCACATGACCAGTCAAAGAATTGATAACATTAGGGTTTTGCCCCTGTGTCAGTTCTGCGTTGTTAATGGTTGGTGCCGAGTAACCAAGGGTACGCTTTTCCCTACGGATGGCGTTTGCGGTAACAACTACCTCATTCAGCTCACGGTTATTGGCTACAAGTGCTGCATTAACTATATTCGAATTCCCAACCGGGATACTTAAGACTGCATAGCCGACAGAACTGAATTGTAAAGTGGCCTGACCGGCAGTAATAGTTAAACTGTAACGACCATCAGACCCGGTCGCCACACCGGTTGTTGTTCCGGCAACACGTACGGATACACCTGGAATTGGCCCACCATCTGCCCGGTCGGTTACCAGGCCGGTTATGGTTCGTGTTTGGCCAGATAATTTTGTAATGGCCAACAACGATAGCAACAGTATTATATAGAAAATTCTCATATTAGTTTGTTTAGGCGAGGTGAATTATTGCTGAGGCAGCAAACCATCTCTGATCATTCTATCGATTAAAATTTTCGGATATACGCGAGCAAAGTTTTCTATTGTCCCGGGGTTTACGCTTTCTGATTGGGCCGACCAGATAAGCCTGTCGGATTGAACATCGTATACGTTCGTTTCCATGAAATACGTTTTATCAGTTACATAATACCCCGGATCATAAAATGCAGTTCGCCAGTAATTGAAATATGAATAAAAACCGCCGTACCATCGATAAGCAGTAAAGGGTGAATAAGTGGCGCTTCCCGGTACATAACGGGTTTCGCTTTCTTTGTTGATAAGGGCCACTGTTAAAATGGAACCGGCACCCGTTTTTCTTATCTCTGAAACCAGTATTTCTCTTGAAGGGGTAGTTTGGTAAAACTCAGGATTGAAATGTGAAGTGCTTTTTATTGCCGGAATATTTCTTGCTGCTGCCGCCTCGGCCAGTGCGTCCTCGAGTGTTGTTCTGAGTTCGATATTCCGGCTTAGCGAAGCAATAAAAACGCTCTTACCACTTATTGGTTTGCCTTTTGCCTCTGGCGCAATCCATGAACCCGTAATTCGTGTAGAAGGACTACATGCGGTGATTAGGCTAATGTTGCCTGACGCAACTAGCAGGCATAATATCCTATAGGCTGTTCGTTTCATAAAATTTTATAGATATATTAATGTGATAGAAAAAACCAAGTCGTTTTTAAAAAAGTTTGTTCGTTGGCTACGCATTATTTATAGGGGAATACCCAAAAAAAAAGCGTATTTGTAGCGAGGCGATTATGAGGTTGCCACGTTCCGATCGTTACTGGCGATCGGTTTAATCATAATTAAGCTTTTTGTATGAGAATGAAATAGCTTTAGTTTTCTGACTAATTTGGCCTGGAAAAAACAATGATAAGCGGTCAATAGAATTTTATGACTCTATTAAGAAGTAGTCTAAGTTTTCATCTGCCATTTATGTTTTATGCATCGCTAATGTTTCTAATAAGAAACAAATTGATAACTGATTTTAAAATATCGTATACGACGTGTGCGGTTTATTACAGACCCGGCTAACGTATTTATAACCAATAAAATAAAAAATACCTGATCTGAAATTTAGAAGAACTTTTTTCTAATACGCTTTGTCTTTACAATAGTTTTTAACTACCAGATAAAAACTTAAACCTCAAAAAGAAATAGCAATGAAAACTGAAGTAAATGAAACACAGGTGAATTTTGACGACGTTCAGGATTACCAAACAAATGTAGTGGATTCAAACTATCTTATAGACAGTTTAACGTCTGAGTTTCCCGGACCAGGAGAAGAATCTGACGATGATATTGATGAACCACTAATTGGAGATGACGACGATGATTTATCTGATACCGAAGATGACAGTACAATCCTCGATGATGACGATGATTTAAGTAATATAGATGATGAAGATTCTATAATCGATGGTGCCGAAGATGATTCAGGTGATATTGGCGAAAATGACCTTTCAGTTGATGATGAATTAACCGATGACGATGAAACACAAATTTGATTTTAAAAAATGAACTTAAATTATGGAAACACAAAATCAACAGCACAGTGAAGGGAAAGTTGCGCATGCCATTGAAGAACAGACTGCAAAACTGCCATCAGACGTTTTCTTATGGGCCGCCCTGGCATCGATGGGTGTGTCACTAACCTTGAAATGCCTTGGTCACAGGCATAACGCACTCTTTGTTGGACAATGGGCCGCACCGTTTTTATTATTAGGGGTATATAATAAAATAGTAAAAACGGAAGGGCATGACCAGGTATCATAGATAACCCGAATAATAGAGAATAAAAAAGGAAAGCTTATTTTAAGCTTTCCTTTTTTATTGTATCAAGTCTAAACATGTTATACGAATTTACTGTGTTCAGGTACGGCTAATGCTTTAAAATTTTCGGCCAGTTTCTTTAACTCCAGTCTGAGTTGTGCACCCTTCATAACTTGTCCATGGCCAGAAATTACAGTTGCGGGGCGTAAATCCCTAAGTTTTTTTACGGTTTCCTCCGCTGCAATCCAATCGGTAGTCAGATACCTTGGCGGACCATTTACTTCTTTTTTCTGAACAAGAACTTTGTAGAAGGAATCCTGTCTTACTGTTATAAATGCATCAGCAGATAATAATATCCGGTCGGTTATCCGAAAGAAAACCACCTGCCCTGGCGAATGCCCCGGAGCATGTATCCAATGCCAGCCGATTGCTTCAGGTACACTTCCATCAGCAGGAAGCCTTATTAGGAATTCGCTGATATCTATGGGCTCATGCGGATACAAGCCTGATAATTTGGCCAGCAAACCCCCTTCTACACTTGCATCTGGTTCGGGATAAGCCTTTTTATTGGTAAGGTAAGGAAATTCAAACTCGTGCGCGTAAACCGGAACCTGCCATTTTTCTAATAAAGATACTATACTGCCAACATGGTCGAAATGACCATGAGTAAGCAATATCGCTTTGGGTGGATGGTTTATGCCAAAGCGTTGCTCGGCCACTTCTATGAGTTCATCGCCACAGCCAGGCATGCCGCAATCTACCAATACCCAATCCCTATCTGGAAAACCAAGCATAATTACATTAACAATCTGGTTGGTATAATAATAAACATCTGGCAAAACTTCGTGGCCATGTCCACTCGAAAAAGAGGTCATCGGAATAGATTTACTGTCGCTGCTCTGTTTCATCTCTAAAAATATTAAGTTTACAAATGTGGATCTAGCCGTTCCGATCGCCGTCTCTTGGTTCCCTGCCTACGTTCGGCGGAACACCAGTTTCATCTTCATGGTTTACCGGCTTGTTTGCTGCATTTGCCTGGAGATTTTCCAATTGGTCATCATGGTTTGCACCATCAATTATATTTTCATCTGGTCTGCGTACAGGCGTACCAGAAGCATCTACCGTTTCTGGCCTATCTTTCAATTTTTTATTATTTTCCATAATTCAATTTTATCGTGCATAATTTATAATACCCTTTTTAGTTTATCCTAGCATCGTATTATCCGGTATAACTTAATCGATGTTGAAAATATTATTGATACGAATCAGATTCTAAAAATTAACAATGTTTTTCTTCAAGTGATTATGAAACTAAGCTAACCATAATGAAAAACGTTACAGATTTCGTAAATACCCATTTGAGTTTTTTAAATACGCATTTTATTTAGGGAAATCCACATAGGAAGATAGGGTTGATGATTTGCGAATTGTCATTTGATCCGTGTAAATACAGGTTATTTTGCGTATTTATTGCAAAAACGGGCGTAAATAAAAATATGTTTTATATAAGATAAACTAGTCTATATTGATTAATCTGATTTTATGAAACTTAAAGAGCGAATGTTAGCCGAATTGGCAAAGACTTATGAGCCATCATCTTTAATTGAAAAAAGATTTGGAAGATATGACATCGCATTCAAAACCGATGAGGGCGGTCGTCCGATCTTACTTTTTATGGGAGTAAAGGACGAGAATGGTCACATACGCGGCGAAAGGTATGCCAGAAGACTGAAATTTAATGACGCAGGTGAGGTCTTAAAAGATCACTGGGAGCACAAAGGTAAAGCTATACCTTAATGCCCTTCCCGCAAGTTGGCGGAGGCTTTAAATCGATCAATTAGTAAAGGTAAGTGTCATTAAAGTTAGGACATGAGATTGCCCGGAACCCTTGAATTCAAAAAAGGCCCTCTTAAATGATTAAGAAGGCCTTTTAGTGTATTTTTTGAATTAAGCTCTCCCCGGATATTGCTGTAAAGCGATTTCCAGGCAGTCCATTGCTTTGTTCAGATCTTCTGTGTTTAATACATAGGCCATTCGTACTTCGTTTTTACCGGAACCTGGTGTATAGTAAAAACCGGTCGCTGGTGCCATCATAACCGTCTGGTTATCGTAATCAAACTCTTCTAAAATCCACTGGCAGAATCTGTCCGCATCATCAATCGGGAACTTTGCAACTACATAGAATGCACCACCCGGATTTGGGCAGAAAACACCATCAATTTTATTTAAGCGGCCAACCAACGTATCTCTACGAAGCGTATACTCGGTATTCACTTTCTCAAAATAACTGTCCGGCGTATCAACAGCTGCTGCTCCGGCAATTTGTTCTACCATACCCGGACTCAGTCTAGCCTGTGCAAATTTTAAACCTGAAGCGATAACTTCTTTGTTTTTCGTAATTAAACAACCTAAACGAGCTCCGCATGCACTATAGCGTTTGGAAACCGTATCCATAATTACAACGTTTTCATCCAGTCCTTGCAAATGCATTGGTGAAATAAATTCCCGTCCATCATAACAGAATTCTCGGTAGGCTTCATCAGAAAATAAAAATAAATCGTACTTCGTACAAAGTGTTTTTAGTGCTTCTAATTCTTCTCTGGAATATAAATATCCGGTTGGATTGTTCGGATTGCAAATAATTATGGCCTTGGTTTTCGCTGTAATTAATTTTTCGAATTCTGAAATCGGTGGCAATGCAAAACCATTCTCAATGTATGATAATATGGGTTTAACTATGACATTACTCATGCAGGCAAATCCATTGTAATTTGCATAAAAAGGTTCAGGAATAATGATTTCATCGCCCTCATTCACACAAGTTTGCATGGCGATTGTTATGGCTTCTGAACCACCAACCGTAACCAATATATTTTCAGGCTTGATATCGTAACCTAATTTATTATAGTACTCGGTTAGTTTCTCACGGTAGGCTAAAGTACCTTCAGAGGGTGTATATGCCCAGACATTAAAATCAATGTTTTTGATGGCATTTAACATGCCTTCAGGTGTTTCAATGTCTGGCTGGCCTATATTTAAGTGGAAAACTTTTTTACCATCTTTTTTTGCTTTATCAGCAAAGGGAGTTAATTTTCTGATTGGCGATGCAGGCATCTGCAAACCTTTTTGTGAAATTTTCGGCATGGCGCAAAAATAAAAAAGTCCCGCTAAAAACCGGGACTTTTCAAATATTATTGTTTTAAAATTTACTTAGATGCTGAAGCAACAGTTTCACCTTTAATGTAAAGTACTTTTACAGGCGTTTTAGCATTTGATGTAACAGTTACTGTTTTAGTAAAAGGTTGAGGTGCGCCTGCTGCACTAAATGTAACAGAGATAGTTCCTGTTTCACCTTTTTTCAAAGGAACAGTTGTATATTTTGGAACTGTACAGCCACAACTTGCTTCTGCTTTAGTGATGATTAGCGGCTCTTCGCCAACATTTGTATATTTGAAATCGTAGGTTACAGGCTTATTAACTGTAATTTTACCGAAATCATGCGTTTCAGCTTCAAATTTAAATTCAGCAGGCTTGGATTGCGCATTTGCAATTAAACCAAAGCCCATTACCATAGTTAATAATACTAAGATCTTTTTCATATTGTTATTTTGAAATCGTGTTTAAATTATTAAAACAAATTTAATATTTATAAGATGAAACAAAAACTATTCCACTTATTTTTTATTAATCCATATATAATTTTACAATTGAGGATAAAGGCAAACTTTTAATTTTCCATATATTTGCCTCAACCAATATTTGATTGCATGCTAAATGAAAAATTGATTACCAACTCTATAGATACTTCTGAGCTCAGTTTTAATGATTTTAAATCCATTGTAATTAATGATTATAAATTGGCATACGAAAGCAGACAGGCCAGTGTTTTAGGGCGTAGGGAAGTATTAACAGGGAAGGCTAAGTTCGGTATTTTCGGTGACGGAAAGGAAGTTCCTCAGATCGCCATGGCTAAAGCATTCAAAAACGGCGACTGGCGTTCCGGTTATTATCGTGATCAAACTTTTGCATTTGCAGCTGGCATTTCTACAATTAAGGAATTTTTTGCGCAATTGTATGCCAATCCTACAGAGGGTGCCGATCCTTTTTCCGGCGGCAGACAAATGAATTGCCATTTCGCAACCAAATCTATTAATGAAGACGGAAGCTGGAATGATTTGATGCAGATTAAAAACGTTTCTTCGGACATATCGCCAACCGGAGGACAAATGGCCCGACTGGTTGGTTTAGCCTACGCATCAAAATTGTTCAGAAACAACAGGGAATTAGATTATTTAAAAAATTTTTCTGTTAACGGCAACGAGGTCGCTTTTGGAACAATTGGCAATGCGTCCACCTCAGAAGGCGTTTTTTTTGAAGCGATTAATGCTGCGGGCGTTTTACAAATTCCTATGGCAATTTCCATTTGGGATGATGCTTACGGCATATCTGTTCCCGCAAAATACCAGACAACAAAGGAGGACATTTCTGAGGTTTTAAAGGGTTTTCAGCGTGACGAAAAAAATCAGGGTTACGAAATTTTCAAAGTTAAGGGTTGGGATTATCCTGCATTGTGTGAAGTTTACGAAAAAGCAATAACCATTTGCAGGGAGGAGCACGTACCTGTTTTAATACACGTTACAGAACTTACTCAGCCCCAGGGTCACAGCACATCAGGTTCTCATGAACGATATAAATCAAAAGATAGACTAAGCTGGGAAAATGAACATGACTGCATTTTAAAAATGCGCGAATGGATGCTGGATTCTGCAATTGTATCAGAGGAGGAAATTGCAGAAATAGAAAAAAATGCGAAAATTTTTGTTCGCAATGCACAGAAAGAAGCCTGGAATGAATTCCTGGATAGTATGAAACCCGAGCAAAAGCTGGTGGTCGATTACATCTCAGCAATGGTAGGAAACCAACCTGAACTGGCTAAAATTTCTTCTCATCTCGCTGCTACTGCAGATGCACAGCGACGGGAAATTTTTACAGCTGCCCGTAAAGCAATCAGGTTGTCTGCTGGAAAACCTTCGGCAGAGCGGGATGCACTGGTAAACTGGTATAAAAGCCAATACAAATTAAATTACAACAGGTATAATTCTAAATTGCATACGAATGGCAATGATAGTCCTGAAAAGATTTCCATTGTGGATGCAATTTATGATGAGTTTTCTAAGGTGGTTGATGGACGCGAGATTTTAAATGCATGTTTTGATGAGAATTTTGCCCGTGACCAGCGACTGGTCGCTTTTGGTGAAGATTTAGGAAACATTGGGGACGTAAACCAAGGTTTTGCCGGTTTACAGACAAAATATGGCGAATTGAGGGTGACCGATACGGGTATTCGCGAAATGACAATCATGGGGCAGGGTATTGGCATGGCCATGCGCGGCTTAAAACCAATTGCCGAAATTCAATATTTAGATTACCTTATATTTGCATTAAACGTTCTTAGTGATGATTTAGCTTCCCTTTCTTATCGCACTAAAGGCATACAGAAAGCCCCGGTTATCGTTAGAACCAGGGGCCATCGCTTGGAGGGCATATGGCATTCCGGATCGCCAATAAGCATGATTCTTGGTGCGTTGAGGGGCTTGCATGTCTGTGTGCCTAGAAACATGACGCAAGCAGCGGGCATGTATAACACACTGTTCAGGGCCGACGAGCCTGCTATAGTTATCGAATGCCTTAATGGTTACCGTTTAAAGGAAAAACTGCCTAATAATGTTGGTGAATTTACCATTCCACTAGGAAAAGCCGAAGTTTTGGAGAAGGGAACTGATATTACAGTAATATCATATGGTTCTACATTAAGGATTGTTCAGGAGGCTGCAGAAGAGCTCGCCGCTATGGGTATTTCTGTTGAAATAATAGATCCTCAAACCTTATTGCCTTTTGATATAGGCAACATTTGCGCTGAGTCCCTTAAAAAAACAAATAAGCTTTTAGTAGTTGATGAAGATGTTCCTGGTGGTGCGTCAGCCTATATTCTGCAACAGGTTTTAGAAAATCAGAAAGGCTACTTTCATCTGGACGGACAACCTCAAACATTATCTGCAAAGGCACACAGGCCGCCGTTCGGTTCTGACGGCGATTATTTCAGTAAACCATCAGCTGATGATGTAATAGAAGTTATTTACCAGATGATGCATGATACAAATCCTGCAAAATTTCCTGCGCTTTTTTAAAGCAAGACTTAATTTATTTATAAAACAGATTTATATCTGCAACTGCCTCATATGAAAGTCTTCCTGTCGATCCAACAGCTATTGGATGTAGCCTAGCGAAATGCCTGCCTGTCGCAAGCAGGGAGAAGCCTTTGAAGTTGGTTTTGTGAATTGAGTTATCCTTGAGGCTGATATGGTTTATCGCCTGTGTTTCTTTTCGCCAGTATAATTTTTCTCGCCCGCCTTAATTTCCATTTGTAAATCATTTTCTTCCGGAGGTACCGGACAACGGTAACCTTCACTGTATGCACAATATGGATTGTAAGCTTTATTGAAATCGACTTCAATTTTATTATTCACAATTTCTTTTGAACTTAAATCAATGTAGCGGCCACCGCCATAACTTTCTTTTTTGTTGGTTTCATCAGTAAACGGAAGGAATAGTAAATCTTTGTAAGCAGGATTGTTAGCTAGGGCGATGCTTTTGTACAAAGTCATGATAGTTGCTTTGCCGTTTAAACTGAAATTTATTTTCGCATAGCGATAAAACTCCTTGCTTGTACCATCGTAAGTTGGCATTTTGAAAACCTTTTCATTTTTCAAAATTTTGACTTCAGCAATCACCTTGTAATTGCTGTCAGCATCATAAAAATGAAGATTCTGAAAATCACTTTCTTGTAAAGGCGAATTAGATTCTTTGATAAAATCCTGTTTGTAGTTTTCGCGATGTTTAACGATTTGCTCGTGGTAGGATTGAGAGAAAACGTCTAAGCTGATGAATAAAAGGAGGAAAGGCAGAAGTCTCGTCATGTTTTTTTTGTTTTATGATTTAGAAATGCAGTCTTTTCGATCCGATAAATAGCGGATGGAGTGCAACGGAACGGAGAAATCTTTAAATCAAGTTATTTCCAAAAATTTCTCCACTGCGGTCGAAAATGACGACCAACATTTATATCACATTAACTTTATTTCTCAAAAATTGGTCGGCCAAAACCAGTGCCGCCATTGCTTCTACAATTACTACTGCTCTGGGTACTACACAAGGATCGTGACGGCCTTTACCTTTAATCTCTGACGCTTCACCGGCAGCATTTATGGTTTGTTGGTTATGCATAATGGTGGCAACGGGCTTAAAAGCGACTTTAAAAGTAATGTCCATCCCGTTGGAAATGCCACCCAGAATGCCCCCGGCATGGTTCGTAACCGTAATAAAGCCCTTCCCTTTTGGGGAAGGGTTTGGGATGGGGCTATCGTTATGTTGAGAACCTCTCAACTCACTTCCAGCAAAACCTGAACCATATTCAAAACCATGAACAGCGTTGATACTCAACATGGCTTTACCTAAATCCGCATGTAATTTATCAAAAACCGGCTCGCCTAGGCCGGCCGGACAGCCTTTAATTACACAGCCTATTTTACCACCAACAGTATCGCCATCTTTTCTGACTGAATCGATAAATGCAATCATTTCATTTGCTGTCGCAGGATCTGCACAACGAACGATATTTTCTTCCCGAATCTCTAGCAAAGCTGATAAATCGTTGCTTTCTAAATTTGGTGCCTCGATGGTTCCAACTGAAGTTACATGGGCAAATATCTCAATGCCTTGTTGCTTTAAAAACAATTTGGCAATTGCACCTGCGGCAACTCGGGCAGCAGTCTCACGGGCCGATGAACGACCGCCACCACGGTGGTCCCGAATGCCGTATTTTGCATCGTACACGTAATCCGCATGACTTGGACGATAAACATCCACATTGTGACCGTAATCCTTTGAACGCTGGTCTTCATTTGGAATTAATAAAGCAATCGGTGTCCCCGTGCTTTTTCCCTCAAAAATACCCGATAAAATTTGAACTGTATCGCTTTCTTTTCTTTGCGTAGTAATTTTCGACTGACCAGGTTTACGCTTATCCAATTCTGACTGAATAAAATCCATGTCAATATCCAATCGCGGCGGACATCCGTCAATAATTACCCCAATGGCTACACCATGAGATTCGCCAAAGGTGGTTATGCAAAATAGTTGTCCGAATGAGTTGCCTGCCATTTTGTAAGTATAAAGTAATTAGTATTTAGTCGTTAGATTGATTTTTCTTAGTAAAAATGATTTTAAGTTGCGATTTTTGCATCCAGTCTTGATACTTTATACTAAATACTTTTTACTAAAAAGCCAGCTTTTTTCAAATCTTCCCAGAAATAAGGATAAGATTTCTCTACTACATGCATTTCTTCAATTTCCACTTCGTTGATTAATAGTGCAAGCGGCGCAAAAGCCATGGCCATACGGTGGTCTTCGTAGGTTGCAATGGTAATTTTCTCAGGGAAATATAATTCATCAGTATTAAGCGTATAAACCAGATTATCTTCGCTTAAAGTTACTCCAATTTTAGCAAGCTCATTCTGTAAAGCGGCAATACGGTCGGTTTCTTTGATTTTCAACGTTTCTAAGCCCGTAAATGACATATTTTTACCCAACGCAGCAGCAATAACCACGATAGTTTGTGCTAAATCAGGACAAGTTTTTAAATCAAGAATTTGTTTAGTATCTAAGGTTAATCCTAAGTTGCTGATGGAAATTCCTTTTTCGGTTTTTTCTGTCGCAATACCAAAAATCTTCATGATTTTTTGGATTTGACTGTCGCCTTGTAAACTTTTTTCTTTTAAAGCAGGTAAACTGATTTCAGCGGCATCAGCCAAAGCTGCAATGCTGTACCAGTAAGATGCTGCGCTCCAATCAGGCTCTACAATTAAAGTTCCTGGTTTAAAGGCTTGCGCTTTTATTGAAATGGAATTGCCCTCCCATGAATGTTTAATACCAACCTCAGCCAACATATTCAAAGTCATATCTACATACGGTTTTGAAGTCAGCTCACCCTCGATCTCTAAAGTTAAGCCTTGAGGTAGGATAGGAGCAATCATCAGCAATGCTGAAATATACTGACTGCTCATATCTCCTTTAATTTTAACTTCAGCAGTTTTCTGGTTTAATGGGCCAATAATATTTAACGGTGGAAAGCCATCATTCTCCGCGTAAGAAATATTTGCCCCTATTGTTTTTAGGGCATCAGCTAAAATACCAATCGGACGTTGTTTCATCCGCTCGGTGCCTGTTAACAGGAAGTTTCCATTTTTGGCAGAAAGATAGGCCGAAAGAAAACGCATTGCCGTTCCCGCAGGGCCAACGTCAACTGTTTTAGATTCCTCAATTTCTACTTCTAACTCTTCTTCCAGATTATTTAAAATTCCGTTCAATGTTACCGTATCAGCAGCATTCGACAGGTTTTCTACTTTAACCAATTTGTTGCTTAATGCACTGATTATCAATGCTCTATTGCATTCGCTTTTCGAGCCTGTTAACTGGATTTCCGTATTAATATTCTTGGTTCCTTTGAAAGAAACTAAGGCGTTTTTTGACATTTTTGGCCTCTCCCTAATCCTCTCCAAAGGAGAGGGAACGTGATTCGTTTATAAAATTTATTTTTGCGCTGATGTTATCTTTAGAGTTTAGCTTTCAAGCTGTCGTTTTAAGATTGCTTCGTACTTCTCGATAACGTGTTGTGTTAGACTTTGCTTTTTACTTAGTCATTAAACTTTGGTCTTTCAGCTTATTTAGGCCTTCACTTCATTATGTTGCTCAGCAGCAATTCCTTGTGCAGCTTTACCAGCATTCATAATTTCAGTTTGTTTACGAATAGATTCGCCGTGCATCAATTCTAAGAATTTCTCTGTGAAGTTTAAATCTAATTTAAGAGCCTTGGCAAAAGCATGACCTTTTTTAATGATGGCATCCCAACGGTTAACCTGCAGAATCGTAACTTGGTTATCGCGTTTGTATTCTCCGATTTTCTCAACGATTGCCATGCGTTCAGCTAATTTTTGCAGTAAGATATCGTCAATTTTATCGATGTTTTTACGTAAATCGGCTAATTTATCAGCGAAAGCTTCGTTTGGTGCTTCAGGTTCACGAACAGTTAAGCGATCTACCAAATCTGATAAAGCAGCTGGGGTAACTTGTTGCTTAGCATCTGTCCAGGCAACTGATGGGTCAACATGAGATTCAATCATCAAACCCTGCATGTCTAAATCCAAAGCTTTTTGAGAGATGTATGGGATTAGCTCACGGTTACCACAAATGTGACTTGGATCGTTGATGATTGGTAAATCAGGGCATAAAGTTTTCAGTTGGATAGCCAGTTCCCACATCGGTTCGTTACGGAAAGAACTTTTCTCGAATGAAGAAAATCCACGGTGAATAGCACCAATTTTTGTGATTCCTGCGCCATTGATACGCTCAATTGCACCAATCCACAATTGTAAATCAGGGTTAACCGGGTTTTTAATCAACACAGGTACATTATGACCTTTTAAAGCATCAGCAATTTCCTGAACTGTGAACGGATTTACGGTAGAACGTGCGCCAATCCAAAGGATATCAACACCTGCAGCTAAAGCCTCTTCAACATGCTTTGCATTTGCAACCTCAACAGCAGTTGGTAAACCAGTTTCTGCTTTAGCACGTTTTAACCATTCTAAACCGATACTTCCAATACCTTCAAATTCTCCCGGGCGCGTACGAGGTTTCCAGATACCGGCTCTTAAAACGGATACTTTACCAGTTGCGGCCAATAAATGTGCAGTAGTTAATAATTGTTCTTCAGTTTCGGCACTGCATGGTCCGGAGATGATTAATGGTTCGTTGTTAACGTTTAACCAGGTGTTTAAAGGTTGGATGTTTAAATTAAGTTTCATGATTTATGGCTTGTAATATTTTTAATTCGATTGTTTATTGCTTTATTGTTGCTGATTCGTAATTCTAAAATCGTAGTTCATCTATACTTTATCATTCTTTAAATATTCTCCTAGGATATTAAAGTTCGAGGTGTATTTTAATGCTTTTCGAACAGCCTTATCGTATTTTTCGGTGCTTGGCCATTCTAAGTCGACGTAAAAATAATACTCGTTTCTTTTACCTAAAACCGGCATAGATTGTATTTTTGTTAAGCTTACATCCTGTTCTGCGAAAATATTTAGTACAGTTGCAAGTGAACCGGCTTTATGGCCAACCTGAAAACAGATTGATGCTTTGTTAATTTTCTTACCCTCATCTGTTTTGTCCTTCTTGAGTATAAGAAAACGGGTATAATTTTTCTTATTCGATTCAACACGGCGTTCCAGAATGTTCAGTTCATAAAGTTCTGCGGCTAAGTTATTTGCAATTGCCATTGTGTCGGTCAATTTTTCGTCCTGAATACGTTTTGCGCAAGCCGCAGTATCATTACTCTCCACGATTTTAATATGCGGGTAATCGTAAAAGAAATCGATGCATTGACGGATGGCGATGGGGTGAGAAGTAACCACTTTAATATCTTCAAACTTTACGCCTGGTAGCGCCATTAAGTGCAATTGGATAGGCAAATAAACTTCCCCGACTACCGAGAAACCATAATCGCGTATGAGGGTGTAGTTTGGTAATAAGCTACCAGCAATGGAGTTTTCGATAGCCATCACTACGAAGTCGGCATCATTTTTCTCTAACTTATCGCAGGTTTCTTTAAAGGAATTGCATTCTACCGTCTCAATGTTTTTACCAAAGAACTTGTAGGCTGCTTCTTCATGAAAAGATGCTTTAATACCTTGAATTGCTACTCGTTTTATCGTTTCCATTTTTGCGTAAAACAAAAAAGTCCCGGCTGTTTGCCGGGACTTTTTTATACATTTTAATATTGTTATCTATCATTTTGCATATTAGCCCCGGCTCTTACTAAAATAGTAAAAGTAACCAAAGTAATATGTGTTGAATAATTTCATTTTCGTTTTTGAATGAGCCAAATGTAATAACAAAATTTAATTTGTCAATAGGAAAGTTGAAATATTTTTAATAAAATTTAATTTTTTTTGATTTAGACTGTTTTGGAGATGGGTATGAAATGGAAGTTTAACATCATTTAAAGGCTGTCGATAATTGAGATTGTTAGGCGATTTACAGGTATGCTCCTTGTATCCCCCGCTGGCGGGGGAATTGAAGGGGTGGTGCTTGAGTTTGTAGATTTTTTATTAGATAGGAAAAATCTTCCCCCTCGCCTCCGCAAAGAGGGGGCGAGCGTGGTGCAGAATCAACCATTTCCAAAATCCGCTTTAACAAAAAAAACGGCCTGTAAAATACAGGCCGTTAATATTATCCAGTCGAACTTAGCGTTCTTTGTTTTTCATCAAAATCTTTAACGTTGTTGTTTGCCAACGCTTCCGCCTCATGCAATTCCTGCTGCATTATTTTCGCAATTTTCGTGCTTCCATCGTGGCTCCAGCCTGGAGGATTGAAAATGTATTTAACCTTATCCATAAAAGTCGGGGCTTTTTTAACATCCGCAGATAGGGCGATAAATTCATGGAAAATAATGTTAACCGGGCCGGTATCTTTTGGTTGCGTAGTCAGACCGTATTTTATTTTATCTTCTGGCAATTCAGCCTGAAAGGTACCAAACCATCTATCCCAAAGAATTAAAACCATACCCATATTTTTATCCAGGTAACGCACATTACTGGCGTGATGAACCCGGTGGTGCGATGGCGTTACGAAAACATATTCATACCATTTAGGGAAGTTGATTTTATACTGTGTATGTACAAGGTTACCATAAATCTGCGTAACCAGGTAAGCAAAAAGAATATCCATTGCCGTGAAGCCCATAAATGCCAAAGGCAAATAGAAAAACACGCGGTACAATGGTTCAAAAACAGTTGAGCGGAAACCAGTTGTTAAGTTAAAGTGCTCTGATGAATGGTGTGTAACATGCATCGCCCAGAAAAAGCGAACATAATGGCCAACCGTATGTAGAAACCAGTACAGGAAATCCTGTGCTAAAATTAAAACCAACCAATAAATCCAAACATTGGAGATTTGAAACAAACGGAATTGGTAGCAATATTCGAGCAGAAAAAAGGTAGCCGTTTTCATCCCTAAATTGATGATCACCGCTGCGATCATTAAATAGATATTGGTCCAGGTATCGCGTTTGGTGTATAGTTTTTTGTCATGCGCATAACTAAAATACATTTCAACTAAAGTTAAAACGATAACAAAGCCAAATAATCCGCCAACAGAAATATCACTTCCGGTAAATTTCATCTTATAAGCTGTTATAATAATCTAAACTGTTTCGAATGTCGGCTGTGCTTACACGGCAGTTGAAAGTACATTTGCCTGTTGTTTCTAAAAGCGAGAACAAAATATTGCCATCCTCATTCTTTTTATCGCTCTGCATCAGCTCAAAAAGGGTGTCAAAGCTTTCTTTTTTAATTTGGTATTTTGGATACAGCGATAAAATATAATCGCTGATGTCTTTTAATTCTTCTTTTGTTAAGCCACTGTTTTTGATGGATAAAGCTGCCTCGCAAATGAAGCCAATAGCGATTGCCTCGCCATGCGTTAGGGGATTTTCGTCGTTTGCCAAGGAGTAACTTTCCAAAGCATGACCAATTGTATGGCCGAAGTTTAAAATCTTACGCAGGTTTTTTTCATGTGGGTCGATGGTTACCACCTCGTTCTTAATTTCTACCGAACGATAAATATCCTCTGCCGATGGCGTTAAATAATCCGTTGATTTTAATTTTTTATAGTAAGCTTTATCGTAAATTAAACCATGTTTAATCATCTCGGCAAAACCCGATAAAAGTTCACGTTCAGGCAAAGTTTCCAAAAATTTTGTTTCAATGAAAACCATTCGCGGCAAGGTAAAAGTACCTACCATATTCTTGACGTTATCGATATCGATACCCGTTTTGCCTCCAACAGAGGCATCGACTTGTGAAAGCAGGGTAGTAGGGACGTTTATGAAATCAACACCGCGTTTATAGGTTGACGCAATAAAACCGCCCATATCAGTAATTACACCGCCACCTAAATTAATCATCAAACTTTTGCGGTCGGCCTCGAAATCTAAAAGGGTTTTCCAGATGCCGATACAGAAATCGATGTTTTTATTTTCTTCTCCCGCAGAGGTTTCGATTAAATCAAAATCAGCAAAATCATCCATCATCGATTGAAAAACCGGTAAACAGATTTCGCTGGTATGCTCATCAGCAAGGATAAAAACTTTACTATATTGATTACTTTCTAAAAGGGTTTTCAAGGCCTCTAAATTGCTTTCGAAATAAAGCGAATGGCCTGCACTTGTTAAAGTCTGCATTATATTACTTCGATTTTATCCTGTTCAAAAGTGATGATATCGCCAACCCTTACTTTATAGCGTTTGCGAAATTCCACTTCTCCGTTACATTTTACCAGGCCGTCCATCACGGCAGCCTGAGCATCACCGCCGGTACCAACTAATCCGGTGGCTTTCAACAGCTGGATTAACGGAATATATTCGCCTTCTAATTTGAATTGTATCATTTTGCTGCAAAAATACGATTATTTCGAGGTTTTACGTTCGTAGAATGGATGCTTTTTATAATTTTGCATCCATCTGACTTATTACATACTAAATGATTGACCCAATCCCCAATAAACAACCCAATTTCGATAATACAGAAGTTGCTTTTCGTCAAAAAACCAATGCAGAATTAAAAAAGGCGTATTGGCTGTTTAAAATGATTAGCAGCAACTTTTTAACTAAGGTTGGCCCGCCAATAACTAATTTCTTTTTAAATATCGGTTTACCAATTCAAGGCGCCATAAAAGCAACCATTTTCCAGCAGTTTTGTGGTGGCGAGACCATTTCCGAATGTGATAAGGCGATAGCCCAGCTGGCCAAAGGTGGGGTTGGAACCATTTTAGATTATTCTGTTGAGGGCGAGGAGGAAGAAATCGTATTCGATGAAACTTGTCAGGAAATTATCCGAACCATTCTTCGTGCCGACGGCGATGTCAATATTCCAATTACTGTTTTTAAAATTACGGGCATTGGCCGTTTTGCTTTGTTAGAAAAACTGGATACAAAACAAACTTTAACGGCCGATGAGCAGGCAGAGTTTGATAAAGTAAAACTGCGTTGTGAAATGATTTGCCGTACGGCTTATGATAAGGGCGTTCCGATCATGATTGATGCTGAGGAAACCTGGATTCAGGATACAATTGATGAATTGGCCTTAGACATGATGCGTAAATTTAACCAGGAACGCATTATCGTTTACAATACTTACCAAATGTATCGCCACGATAAATTGGCTGATATGAAGGCAGACCACCTGATTGCCAAAGCCGCTGGTTTTATTTTAGGTGTGAAAATGGTTCGTGGTGCCTACATGGAGAAGGAACGCAAACGTGCAGCTGAAATGGGTTACCCATCACCAATTCAACCCGATAAAGAATCATCGGATAGAGATTATAATGAGTCTCTGCGATATTGCGTAGACCATATTGAGGAAATTGCCATCGTTTGTGGAACACATAATGAAGAAAGCAGTCGCTTGCTGACTTATCTTCTGGATGAGAAAAAAGTAGCCCATAACCATCATCACGTATATTTCGCACAGCTTCTGGGTATGAGTGACAATCTGAGCTTTAATCTTGCCGATGCGAACTACAATGTTGCGAAGTATGTTCCATACGGGCCTATTAAAGCGGTTATGCCATATTTGTTCAGAAGGGCACAGGAAAATACATCAGTTGCCGGTCAAACAGGGAGAGAGTTGGGTTTGATTGAAAGGGAGTTGAAAAGGAGAAGGCTATAGTATACATTCTTTTCCGTGTCTTCTGTATTTCCGTGGTAAAACCTCAAAGAGGATCACAAGTTAGAGGGCTTGCAGTATTTATCCTGTAATGGACGGCGCAGAAATTAAGAGTGACTTTATGAATCATTGCCGTTGGTTTAATCAACGAATTTGAATAATTGACTAGCTTTTTTTGACCACAAAACTTTGCTTGCCACTGAGTAAATCGTAGAAAAGAATAAAGTCGCTGGCTAAGCTGTAGCCGGGGTATTGAAACGTAGCTGGTTTATTTTTCTCAAAAAAGAAATGGCCAACCCATGCAAAACCATAACCCACAACTGGCATGGCTAAGAAAAATCGCCAATCATGAAACAGAAATCCGGTAAAGAAAGCTAATAAAACCAAACCTGTACCTATAAAATGTAATATGCGAGAGGTTGTATTAACATGTTCTGATAAATAGAATGGATAAAATTCCTTAAGCGATTTAAACCTCTTTTCTGCCATAACTTACTTTACAAAATTCCGTTAGCTTTCAAAAACGATTCCAGTTGTGCCGGTTTTTCAGTCATTAAAAGCGTATTTAACCCCACTTTTTTTGCACCTTCAATATGTTGCGGACTGTCATCAATAAATAAAGTTTCGGCAGGGTTCAGGTTATTTTCTTTAAGAACCTGTTCAAAAATATTAGTATTCGGTTTGCGCAATTTCATGTGCTGCGAGAAATAAGCTTTCTCAAAGTAGTCGTCGTAATTATTCAGATCGAAGGTGGTTTGCAGGTAGTTTATTATCCAGTCGTAGTGGATTTCATTGTTGTTGCTTAACAAAAATGTACGGTATTTTTCTTTCACTTTAAGCAACAAATCATGGTTTTCCTGTATGGTGCCGATTAACAAACTATTCCATGCTTCGTCAATTTGTGCATCTGTAAGTTCTGGTTTATTTGCAGCTTTTCGAATGCCAGCCCTAAATTCAGCCGGTGAAATCGCTCCGGTTTCAAGATCATCAAATAATTGATTATGCGCCTTATGGGCGAAAAAGTTTTCAATATCGGTAATTCCTAATTTCTTAAATGAATCTTGTGCTATTCTGAAATCGATATCGAAAATTACGTTTCCGTAATCAAAAATGATGTTTTTAATATTTTGCATGGATGGCATTTTTATTAGCCACAAAGATGTTCAATAAAATTATTTTTTTAATTTAAATTCCCAAAAAAACTTAGTTTGCATTAACAAATGTTTTTCATCTTCTTTATTTCTATCAGATTTCCATCTGTCAAATGGAAGAGGAACAGCCAAAACGCATCGTCATTACTAATTTCAACTTTTTCAACGGTTCCATTAACGCCTTTTTTATTTCCAATATGATGATCTTTGTTAATTTCTAATAATGTAGATGTTGGGGTGTTCTTATCGATAAGTAACATGGCGTATTAGTAGATATTATTTTTGATTATCATTTTTAAATCGTTTATTTTCTGATTGTTATTGTTCTTCCAGTAACCAAATGAAATACGAATGTCCGGTATAAAGCATCCTCAATAACTTCTATACCTTCTACCAGTCCGGTTTTGCTGAATGTGTCGGTAACCATATCACCCTTTTTTACATCCAGCAGTTCTTCATTTGAGGTTTCACTATTCAATCTCTTCATTTTACAAAGATAATCTTCTGCAGAAAGATTGATCATGATTTTTTTGTGGATGTGCGTTCGATAACAAACAGAATGTTCGATATCGGTCAAATATTTATTTCTATAAATCGCTATACTATTGATTTTCAATATATTAATGTTGGCACTTCGCTTGTAAAGGCCTATTTAAAAAATATTAAATGGACAAACTCATTGAAGAAGAAGTTTTATCAGCGAAGAAGAAGAAAACTTACCTCATTATTTTTATAATCTTAATCACATTAGTGATCAGCATTTTGTTAATCCGTTATTATTTCAAATCCGCTTTAACGGGTGCAGATATCACCACGGCTAAAGTAGAAACCGGCATCATAGAAAATACCATCAATGCCACCGGTGAAGTACTTCCTGAATTTGAGGAGGTGTTAACAAGTCCGATAAGTGCATCTATTAAAAATGTTTTAATGGATGCCGGTAATAAAGTTAATAAAGGACAATCGGTTTTATTGCTTGATAAATCAGTTAGTCAGGCTGATTATGGAAAATTGCAGTTCCAAATGGAATCTAAAGAAAATGAGATAAGAAAGCTGAAACTGGATTTGGAAAAGAGTTTTTACGATATTAAATCTAACAACAGCATTAAACAATTACGAATCAGCAACCTGAAGGATGCAGTTGCTTCTGCAAAGCGATTACTTAAAGCAGGCGGTGGCACAAAAGAAGATGTGGAGCGTGCTGAGCTTGATTTAAAAGTTGCCGGTTTAGAAAAACTTCAGCTCGAAAACGAAATTAAAAGCAAACAGCAAACCATGAAAATCGAAATCAGGGAAGCTGAAATTGCTTTGGCAATCCAGAAAAATGAATTAAATGCTTTGAAACGTAAACTCGATTTGGCTGATGTAATTGCAACGAGGCCTGGCGTAATTACCTGGGTTAACAAGAACATTGGTTCTAGCGTACATGAAGGTGATGCTCTGGTTAAAATTGCCGATTTGAGCGGTTTTAAAGTTGCAGGCAGCATGTCTGATAACCTTTTAGATAAAATCCACACCAACATGGCGGCGGTTATTCGGATCGGCGATACCCAGCTCCGTGGTTCCGTTGTTAATATATCACCCGCTGTAAGCAACGCCACTGTATCTTTTGATATTCAGTTAAATCAAAAGGATAGCAAAGTGTTACGTCCCAATCAAAAAGTCGACGTTTTCCTGGTAACATCGACAAGAAATGGTGTTTTAAGGGTCGCCAACGGACCAGCATTTAACGGTTCCAACTCCCAAGAAATATTCGTGTTAAAAAATGGCGTCGCCGAAAAAAGGATAGTGAAAACGGGCTTAAGTAATTTCGATTATGTAGAAATTATAAGTGGGCTGAAAGCCGGAGATGAAGTCATAACGTCGGATATGGGCGATTACAAAAATTCGCAAACAGTAACCATAAGTAATTAAGATAATGAGAAAGTTATTACTTATTGGTTTAATATTGATGTTGCATCTGGCCGGTTTTGCAATTGCCAGAATAGATACCTTGAAACTCACTTTGCCTCAGGTTGTTGAAATGGCTAAGGCAAATTCTATTGCTGCGAAACAAGCCATCACGGTTAAGGAAACAAAATATTGGGAATGGAGAACTTACAAGTCCAATTACCAGCCTCAGTTAGCTTTAGAGGGGGTATTACCTGGTTACACCAAAACCTATACGCAAGTACAGCAACCCAATGGAACGATACTTTTCCAACCTGTTCATTATGACAATTCCTCACTAACTTTAAATTTTAGCCAGAGTATTGCGGCAACAGGTGGAACAGTTTATGGCACGACACAATTGCAAAGATTTGACGATTTCGATCGAAATAATGTACTTTATAATGGTATACCGTATGGAATTGGTTATACGCAGCCGATTTTGCAATTCAACAGTTTGAAATGGGATAAAAAGATAGCGCCATTAAAATACAACGAAAGCAAACAAACTTATATCGAAACCCAGGAGAAAATTTCCATAACAGTAACGGAATACTTTTTCGATTTGTTACTGGCACAGGTCAACCTCGATATTGCAGAATTAAATTATTCGAATACAAAGAGGATTCTCACGATTGCCGATACAAAATTTGAGCTTGGAAAAATTTCGAAAAATGAGATACTACAGCTTCAATTAGAGGTTTTGAATTCTCAAAAAGCTGTTGGAACCGCCAAACGCGATGTGGAAATAGCAACATTAAACCTTCGGAGTTATACAGGCATTGAAGGTGCAGACAGAATTAAATTAAATATGCCTCAGGTGGTTGCAGATATGTCTGTTGCTACAGAAAAGGTTTTAGCTGAAGCTTTTGAAAACCGTTCTGACGCTATTGGTTTTATCCGCCGATTGACTGAAGCCAAAAGAGACGTTGCAAAAGCCAGAGGGGATAATGGTTTAAAAGCCACTTTAAACGCAAATCTGGGCTTCTCAAACGCTGGTTTAACGGCCTTCGATATTTATCGTAATCCTAAAAATCAACAATCGATAGAAATTCAGCTTTCCATTCCGGTAATGGATTGGGGAAGATCTAAATCGCGGACTAAAACCGCTCAGGCAAACGAACAATTTATAACCTACGCAGTAGAACAGGACAAACAGACTTTTAAGCAGCAGATTGTAACACAGGTAACGCTTTTTAATATGATGAAAGAGCAGATTAAACTAACAAACGCAGCAGAGAAAATCGCAGCTGAAAAGTATAAGATTGCGAGTGAGCGTTATGTTTTAGGAAACCTGAGCATAACCGATTTAAGCATTGCCTTTCAGGAAAATGACAGGGCTAAGAGAGATTATGTTTCATCGCTTCGCGATTTCTGGGGTGCCTATTATCAACTTCGGTATTTATCGCTTTATGACTTTGAAAAAAATATAAAAATAACTTATTAATAAATCTTAATTACTAAATATACATTATGATACGCTTACAAAACATTGAGAAAGTTTACCGGACCGAAACGGTAGAAACGCTGGCGATAAACAGCATCAGTTTAGATATTGCAAGGGGAGAATTTCTATCCATAATGGGGCCATCAGGTTGTGGTAAAAGTACGTTGCTTAACATTATGGGCCTGCTCGATGAGCCATCTAAAGGCAATATAAAAATCGATAACCAGGACATCAGTAGTTTTTCTGATAAAAAACTGGCCAATTTCAGAAACCAAAAATTGGGTTTCATTTTTCAGAGTTACCACCTGATTAATGATTTACAGGTGCTTGATAATGTAGAATTGCCGCTTTTATATCGTACTTCATCACCAAAGGAAAGAAAAGCACTGGCAACTGAAGCATTGGAAAAAGTTGGTCTAAGTAACCGTTTGAAACACTTTCCAACACAGCTTTCCGGAGGGCAAAGGCAGCGCGTAGCCATTGCCAGGGCTATAGTGGGTAAGCCGCAAATTATTTTGGCCGATGAACCCACGGGAAACCTGGATAGTGCTATGGGAAACGAAATAATGGAAATCCTTATGAACCTGAACAAAAACGAAGGCACTACGATTGTAATGGTTACTCATGATGAAAGCATGGCGCAGAAAACCCATCGGCTGGTGCGTTTATTTGATGGTTCTCAAGTTCAATAAACTAAAATTATGCTAAAGAATTACTTTAAAATCGCTATAGCTGTATTGAAACGAAGGAAATTCTTCACCTTCATCAGCTTATTTGGTATCAGCCTTACGTTAACCATTTTAATGGTAGCCACTGCACTGGTAGATAAAATGTTTAACCCGGGCTATCCCGATTACAATCAAAATCGATCACTTTATGTAGAGCGTATAGAAATAAAAAATAGCAAGGAGGGTTGGGTGAACATGAGTAACCTGTCGTTTTATTTTTTTGAACATTATGTTTCTAAATTAAAAACGGTTTATAAAATGGCCATTTCATCTGGTCAGAAATCTTCAAATGCCTATGTAAACAATAAGAAACTGGTAATAGATTACAAATATACCAATGCAGATTATTGGAATGTTTTGGCATATAAATTTCTGGAGGGTAAAGCCTATGGAGATAAAGAAATTAAAAGTGCTGACAGGGTTACTGTTATTACAAAAAAAACCAAAGAAGCATATTTTGGAGATGAAAAATCGGTCGTTGGCCAATACATTTCTGCAGATAATATTAATTACCGTGTGATTGGTGTTGTGGATGACGTTTCGGGTTCCGCTCGCAATTTTACCGGCGGTATGTACTTGCCTTATTCACTTTCTAAAGATAGTCAGGAAACAGGCTTAATGGGCCAATATAATGCTGTGCTTTTAGCGCGTACAGAAAGTGATGTTTCAAAAATGAAGAACGAATTTGCTCAAATGATGAAAAAAGTTCCGATTCCACCAGACTTTGATAGTATATATTGCAATGCAGATGAATTTAAAACGAGCGTTACCCGGAGAATGGCGGGAAACTCGACCAGTAACGGCGTGGCAAAAGTGATTACGTTGGGTAGCATTTTCGTTTTACTTTTCCTGTTGCTGCCGACCATTAATCTGGTTAACATCAATATTACCAGAATTATGGAACGGTCTTCAGAAATTGGTGTGCGGAAAGCATTCGGTGCATCGTCCAAAACCTTGGTTTACCAGTTTATCGTAGAGAATTTAATCCTCACGTTTATTGGCGGAATCATCGGTATTTTTCTCTCCATATTGGTGATTTACCTGATTAACGAATCAGATTATGTTCCAAATTTCAATCTCTCCATGAATTTAACGGTATTATTTTTAAGCCTGCTCAACTGTGTGTTATTTGGCTTAATTTCTGGCGTTTATCCGGCCTGGAGAATGTCTAAATTAAATATTGTTAAAGCGTTAAAGGCTTAAGCCCCTATAAAAATACCATTATGTATAAGCATCTGTTTAAATTAATATGGAATAAAAGGAAACAAAATTTCCTTTTCCTAACCGAAATTCTAATTTCCTTTCTGGTTGTTTTTGCCGTTTTTTCCTACTTAACCTATTATTATAAGAATTATACAAAGCCACTTGGTTTTGATTATAACAGGGTTTGGGCAATTGGCTATGGCGGTGGCCAATTGTCTAAAAATCCTGACACTTTGAGTATCTTTTATGAAAATCTGAACAAAGCATTAAAGGCCATGCCTGAAATCGAAGAGGTTAGTTTTTCAAGTCCGAATTATCCATATTCGGATAGTTTTATGAGTGCCGGATTAAGCCAGGGCGGAAAGAAATTCAATAATATCAGTGACTTCCATGTTGGCAGGGACTATCAAAAAGTATGGAATGTTGGCTTGGTTGACGGAAGATGGTTTTCTAAGGAAGACTTAGTTAGCAAAGATAAAGGGATTATAATTAATGAGACATTTAGTAAAGAGTTGTTTGGAACAATAAAAGGGGCGGGGAAACTAATCGGCGATTTCGACAATAAAAATAAATTGAAAATAATTGGTGTAGTCAATGATTATAAGGCAAACGGCGATTTTGTGCCCGGGAATAATGTTATGTTTAGTCAGCTTGATACTGCTTATTTAAAGTATACGAGTACATTATTAATAAAAGTTAGAGAAACCGCTGATGCTACTTTTGAAAGTAAGCTTTATAAGTTTATGGCAACCATGATGCGCAGTGCAGTAGAAATTCAACATGTAGATGAAATGCGTGATGCAAGAAATAGAGAAACGATCATCCCTGTACTACTATTTATCATCGTCGCAAGTTTCCTAATAATTAATGTAGCATTAGGTTTGTTTGGGGTTCTTTGGTATAATATAAATAAACGCAGGGGCGAGATAGGTTTGCGAAGGGCAATTGGGGCAAGCGGAAATTCTGTGTCTTATCAACTTGTTATGGAGGCCATTATACTCGCCACCATGTCATTAGCTGTAGGTTGTTTTTTTGCTATTCAGTTCCCGCTATTAAATGTTTTTGATATTCCGGCAAGTGTATATATCATCGCAATATTATTATCTGTCCTTTTTATTTATGTTTTAGTTTTTATTTGTTCCTTGTATCCTGGAAAACAAGCTGCGGGTATTCATCCTGCCGTTGCATTGCATGAAGAATAACTTATCTTAACTTTGAATATGATATTAATTGTTGATGATGATTTAGCGGTAAGAACATCACTTTCACTTCTTTTACAGAGAACTGGTAAAGAGGTTGTCACATCTGATAATGCAATGCAGGCTTTCGAGGTGATTGCAACCCGAAAGCCTGAACTTGTAATTTTAGACTTAAATTTTTCTATTGATACATCAGGAACGGAAGGCTTGAGTTTACTTCAGAAAATCAGAACATTTGACAGCGTTGTTCCCGTAATTTTAATAACAGGTTGGGCAAGTATTGAGCTTGCCGTAAGGGGAATGAAGTTAGGCGCAAATGATTTTATAAACAAACCTTGGGATAATGATTATGTGCTTCAATCCGTAGAAACGCTGCTTCAACTTAAAGAGAAAAAAACAGTTCTCCGAAACAGAAAAGAACTCGATAAAAAATATAGTTTTAAACAAATAATAGGTGAAGATACGAGCCTCTTAAGTATTCTGGAAACCATCGGCCGGGTGGCCTCAACAAATGCATCTATCTTAATTACCGGCGAAAGCGGCACCGGTAAAGAATTAATTGCCGAGGCGATACATGAAAACAGCAATCGGTTAAACAAACCTTTCGTAAAGGTAAACCTAGGCGGTATTTCTTCTTCTCTGTTCGAGAGTGAAATGTTTGGTCACGTTCGTGGGGCCTTCACCGACGCGCGTTTTGATAGGATGGGTCGTTTTGAAATGGCCAATAAGGGAACGATTTTTCTTGATGAGATTGGCGATTTAGAAGCCTCAAGCCAGGTAAAATTGTTGCGTGTTTTGCAGGATAGAACTTATGAAGTTTTAGGCAGCAGCCGAACTAAAACGGTTGATACCAGAGTGGTTTGTGCTACAAATAGGAATCTGAATGAAATGGTGGCCTCAGGCTTGTTTAGAGAAGATTTGTTGTATCGCATCAATTTAATCAATATTCATTTGCCTGCGTTGAGAGAACGTCCGTCAGATATTCCACTGTTAGTTAATTTCTTTATTGATAACTTGAAAGAGATTTATGGCAGGCCAGATTTATCGGTTGCTGCCCATTCCCTGCGCTGGCTGCAACAATTGCCTTTGCCCGGCAACATTCGCCAGTTGAAAAACCTGGTTGAGCGTACCGTTTTAATCAGTACTAAAAGTGAGTTGGGAATCGATGATTTTCAATCTCAATTGAATTTGTCCCCTTTGAAAAATGATAAAGTAAAATTGCCGGGCGTTGGCACCATGACTTTAGAGCAAATGGAGGCTGAAATGGTAAAACAAGCCATGAACTTTCATAAAAATAGAATAACAAAAGCTGCTGCATCTTTAGGTATCACGCGTAACGCGTTGTACCGCCGCTTAGAAAAACATCAAATTCCGTTTAATGAAACTGAAGATTAAATATATCCTGTTTATTGTTATTCTTCATGTCATTTGTCTGGTGATGAGCTATTTTGTTTTTGAAACACATAAACTCATATTCTTGCTTGCGGAAGTTTTTATCTTAGTATCTGTAGTCATATCAATAAGTCTTTATCAGCAGTTAATTAGTCCGCTTACTTATTTAAAACAAGGTATTTCAGCTATTAAGGATAGGGATTTCAATGTTAAATTCTTATCGACAGGAAAAAAAGATGTTGATGAACTGGTTGATGTTTACAACCGTATGATTGATGAGTTACGGACAGAAAGAACCAAGCAGGAAGAACAACATTTTTTTCTTGAGAAATTGATTCAAACATCGCCAACCGGAATTATAATATTGGACTTTGATAAACAGGTTAAACAAATAAACCCGAAAGCCACAGAGATTTTAATTTCTAATCCTGATGTACTCAACCAGCAAATTCATCCAATGCCAACCGGAACATCTAAAATGCTTCGTACTGATGGATTACATACTTATAAAATTCAAAAATCAAGGTTTATTGACAGAGGTTTTGAGCGTATTTTTATAATGATGGAAGAGGTTACTGCTGAGATTTTCGCCGCTGAGAAAGGTGTGTATAGTAAGGTTATCAGAATGATGGCTCATGAGGTAAATAACACCGTTGGCCCCGTTAATTCAATTATCAATACCGCTTTAGCGCACAAAAAATTATGGCAGAATGATTCAGAAACGATGCTCAAAAATGCTATGAAAATCGCTATTGACCGGAATCAGAACCTGAATGTTTTTATGCGCAATTTTGCTGATTTAGTTAAGCTTCCTAAGGCAAACCGGAAAAATATCGATTTAAATGAACTCATTAAATCAGTTTCCGATTTAATGCATTTTCCTGCAATCGAAAGAAGTATTCAATTTAATTTGGAGTTACCTACCAGTACTTATTTCATTTCAGCGGATGCCGAGCAGATGGAACAGGCGCTAATTAATATCATAAAGAATTCTATTGAAGCAATCGAACAGCATGGACTGATAACCATAAAATTGAATCCAAATCGTCGGGAACTGTTAATCACCGATTCCGGAAGGGGCATATCCGAGGAAAATGCAGAACAATTATTCAGCCCTTTTTTCAGTACAAAAAAAGATGGGCAAGGTATTGGTTTAACGCTAGTAAGGGAAATTTTGCTCAATCACGGGTTTGAATTTTCACTAAAAAGTTATAGCACGAATCAAACAGTATTTACCATTCTATTTTAGTTTCTATTCAGATACAAAAAAGGGTTGTCATAGATAAGGTGATTTTATTCCAATTAAGAATACGAAAAAAATCTTTTAGTCTTTTTAATGTCATTTATAAAATATACCTTACAGAATGGGCGATACACTTAATTTTATACTTGGCGTTGTTTTCATCGCAGGTGGTTTTAGCGTTTTCTGTGTAATTTTTGGCGGTGGAAAAAAAGGCTGATTGTTAGATCATCTAGGCTGATGTAATTGATTGCCTTTGCTTTAGCAAATTCTTTTGCATAGGCTTTTTAACATTCCAGGGGTAGTTAATCATCTTCGAATAAATAGCCACTATAAGCCAGGCCTATAGCTACGCTTTTAAAATTATCTCCTGAGTTTATTGGGATGTGAGGAAATTTATTTCTGAATAATGTTTGGATGGCCTTTACCATAGATGTTCCGCCCGTCATAAACAAACAGTCTATCTCCCGGGGATTTATATTGTGGGTGTGCAAAAATTTGTCCATATATTCACTAATTCTTTGAATATCTTTATTGATTACGGCATCATATTCATTTATCGTAATCATCTCATTAATTTCGATGCCCAAATTAGAATATTTAAAACCAGACGATTGGCTGTCAGATAATTCTATTTTAGTTCTTTCAATAGATTGAAAGAGGGAATAACCTAAATTATGCTCAATTAGCGTGATAAGGTTTTTAAATTTTTTATCGTAACCGGAGAAATAATAATAGTCTTCGATATCTTTTTGGATTTTCTGGCCGTTAAAAAAATTCATTTTATCCCAAGAGCAAATATTTGCAAACAGTGATTTAGGAACATTTAATATTTGTCCGCGGGTGGCCTCATATTGTGTATTTTTTCCAAAATAAGGTGTTCCTTTTTCCCACATGAATGCCGAATCAAGACTGTCTCCGCCTATGTAGATTCCGCCGGATGCAATCATATCATTTTTGCGATCTTTTGCCCCAACTTTTTCGGGGTCCAAAATGAGGTAAGTGAAATCTGTAGTGCCACCACCCAAATCGGCAACCAAAACCTTTTCCTTTTTGCTAATTGTTTTTTCGTAGGCAAATGCCGCACCGATGGGCTCAAATTGAAATCGTACATTAATAAAACCCGCAGTTTCCGCTGCTTTTTTTAAGCGAGTTTGAGCAAGCGTATCCTTTTGATTATCATCATTATCAAAGAAAACAGGTCGGCCAATTACAGCTTTTGTGCAATTAAACCCAATTATCTTGTCGGCAGTTTCTTTTAAATCTTTTAAAATTAGCGTTACTAAATCTGAGGCGTTATACCTTTTGTTCTGAATCCGGGTTTCGGTAAAGGTAGTTCTGGAAAGAATCTGTTTAATCGATTTTATGAACCGTCCCTCCATACCGTCATTCAGGTATTCTTCTATTGCTTTTTCACCCACAACACAGTTTCCTTCATCAGCAGATGTTAAGGCGTGTCTGAAATAGATAAGCGATGGAATGGAGATGGTAGAAATGATTTCTTTTTTATCTTCATCAAAGATAGACAGTGCGGAATTGGTCGTGCCAAAATCAATTCCATATAAAAATTTACTCATCGCAGTCGTTCAAAAATTAGTGGTATTGTTTAATTGGGCTGCGAAAGTATGAAATTAGTTTTATTGTTCTACAATTGGATAAACGGTTTTGCCGATTATATCAAATAGTAAATCACCATTTAACTGATTAATCCATACTACTATTTCTTTTACAGGTAATTTTCCTTTAATGTCTTTGGGCAAATTTTCTGAATAATAAAAACTATAGTCACTGAAGTCCTTAACATCTTTTGTTGTGAAGGTATAGAAATAGCCGCCTTTATTTGCCTTCCTTACGTACCAGTTAAGTACATTTGGCTCGTTATGGTTTGCATGCTTTATTATTGAGTTGTAAACGTCCATTTTAATGACATCTGGAAGGGGAATCTCTTTCTTACAAGAAATTAAAGATAAGCAAAATAGAATAACTGTGATTCTTCTCATAAGCCTTTAATAACGCCATGATACTGATATAGTTTTAATTTTGTGATAATTTATCTATTTTTGTAATATTAAAACTACAGATTAAGAAGTGTTTTTTTTAAAAAAAAATATTGGAATTATTCACCTGGCAGTTTAGGATTATCGAATTAATTTGACTATTGTCAATGTAAATAGCAGCTTCATACATTAGAAAAAAATGTGTACATTGAGATGTAATTCTTTTAAGATCCAGAATGTCTAAATAAATAAGATACTTTGATATAATGTTACATCTTGAAAATATCAAGGGAAAATTCAAAAAGGATAAGGCGTTAAGTGCAGAATTTCCAATAAGGCTCCTTATCATCAAGGAAGCTTCAGGTTTGTTGTGTATGAATTCTGGCGATTACGTACTTTCACCCGGTCGCGTATTTTTCATTCCCGAAGAAGGTATCATTCGTTTGGAGGCTGAAATTACGTCTGCCTACTGGCTTAGTTTTAGCAGCCTTTTGTATTCGGAATTTTTGTTGCAACACAGAGATGCTCAATCCAGGAATCTGTTTATGTCTCTATCTTTCAAAGATTTGACGAATGCTCAGGCCCAAAAGGCATTTACTTTATTAGAACAACTAAAAAGAGAAATTCTTGCAAAACGCGATGTTTCTTACCTTGCTCAATATCTTTCTTTAATTCTTGGCTTTTCAGCTGTTTTGAATGCAGAATTAATGGATTTAACAGTTGATGAATTACAGCAGGTTTTAAGATTTAAGGCTATTTTAGAACAATATTTTAAGACGGAAAGGTCTACCGAATTTTATGCTGCCGGCATGGGAATGAGTTCAAGAAAATTAAATGCTTTCCTTAAAAAGGCATTTAAAAAAAATCTGCCTGAACTGTTATATGCAAGACTCATGCGCGAAGCCGAAGAACTGCTGATTCACACAGATTACTCTATGGCCGTAATTGCAGAAATACTTGGTTTTGAACAGGCAAATTCATTTGCTAGTAATTTCAAAAAAACAAAAGGGATATCTGCAGTTGAATTCAGGCGAATAAATTAATGCTATTTTGGCTTTGAAATAAAACTTAGAAAAGATTGGAACTGTGCTTTATGCTTTTGCTTGTCCAGCCTGAAATAAAATGCACCTCTTCGCGAGCCTGACTTATCTTTTTCAGCTAGTTTAATTAATAAGCCGCTGGCTGTAATTTTTCTAATAAAATTTCTGTTGTCTATCGGTAAATCATAAACCTGTTCATACAGGTTTTGAAGCTGCGGAATTGTGAATTTCTTGGGTAACAATTCAAATAACACTGGATGAAGGGCAGCTTGATATCTTATCTTATCCATCGCTGCCTTTACCATCATGGTATGATCGAAAATTAATTCGGGTACTTCTTTTAGCTTAAACCATTCCGCATGGTACTGATCATTTATTTGTTTGCTGTACTTATTGATATCGATTAAAGCAAAATAGACCACTGAAATGGTCCTTTCAATAGGATCTCTATCGGGTTGCCCATAAGCATGTAATTGTTCGAGATATACATCATGAAGTCCTGTCAATTCAAGTAAGATTCGTTTAGCGGCACCATCCAAATCTTCATCTGGTCCGATAAAACCGCCCATCAAACTCCATTGATCTTTGACGGGCTCTATGGCTCTTTTTATAACTAAAAGTTTCAGGTGCTCGCCGTCGTAACCAAAAATAATACAGTCTACGGCAACTAGAACCGGATTTTGATTAAAATATTTTACCATTTTAGAAGAACGTTTTTTAAATTTGGTTCGTTGAAGTCTTCGATAAAGCCTAGGATATTTGAATATTCATTAAATTCTTCCTGATCATGGGTCGTTAAAAGTACAATACATTTCATTCCGGCATTAAAAGCACATTCAACACCTTTTGGTGCATCTTCAAAAACTATGCAATCTGCCGGCCTAATACCAAGCTTTTCCGCGGATTTCAGGAAAGTTTCTGCATCCGGCTTGCTCATCTGTACGTCGTCTGCACTAACAATAGCATCAAAATAACATCGAATTTTTAATCCGTCTACAACAAAATCTATATTGGAACTTATCGCTGCCGAACCTATAGCCATTAAAATGCCTTGTTTTTTAGCTGTTTCCAAAAAATTACCGAGTCCTTCTATTAGTGCGAGTTTTGGAAAGTAAGTTTCCCTGTAACGTTTTTCTTTATCGAATGACAGTTTTTTTATTTCATCCGCTGTAAAATAACCTTTACCGAATATGCGTTCTAAAACTTCATGATTTTTGCCATACATTTCTTTTTTAACATAATCATAAGATAAGTTTTTGTTTAAATCCTTATTGATGATTTGATGCCATGCATCAGTGTGGTATTCCATGTCATTTATCATGGTGCCATTTAAGTCAAAAATAAATGCTTTGGGCCTAAAATCTGAAATTTGCATATCGCTGGCTAAAATATGTGATTTTTTGGAATGTTGTAAGACTCTTTATCAAGTATAATTAAATAACCACAATATTCGTTTTAATAACGTTAATTATTTCTTAATTTAGCTTCAACCAAATTAAATCTTTTTATGAAAAAACAATGTCTTTCTGCAATATCCTTAACTACATTATGTATATCTGCTTTTTTATTTTCCTGTAATCCAGCCGCAGAAAAAAATTCGTCGGACGTAGTCAAAACAGATTCGTCAAGTTATACAGCTACAATAGAAGGTAAGTCAGTTTTACTTTATACTTTAAAAAACAAACAGGGGGCTTCAGTTTCTATAACAAATTATGGGGGAAGAGTGGTATCCCTTTTAGTGCCTGACAAAAATAATAAGTTAACTGATGTCGTTTTGGGTTATGACAGTGTTGGCGCTTACCGTAAAAAAGGAGAGCCTTTTTTTGGTGCGCTAATCGGCCGTTATGGAAACAGGATTGCAAAGGGTAAATTTGAACTTGAGGGCAAGGAATATCAACTCCAATTGAATGACGGGGTAAATACATTGCACGGAGGTAACGATGGCTTCTTTTCTAAAGTGTGGGATGCAAAGCAAACCGATGCACAGCATTTGGAATTAATGTATACTTCAAAAGATGGTGAGGCTGGCTATCCGGGAAAACTCGATGTTAAAGTGATTTATACATTAACGGATGATAATGCTTTGAAAATTGACTATATGGCAACAACAGATAAAGTAACGGTTGTTAACCTAACCAATCATGCTTATTTCAATTTAAATGGGGAAGGAAATTCAACAATCCTTGATCATGAACTGTATATTGATGCAAATGCTTACACTCCGGTTGATTCAACACTGATCCCCACTGGTAAATTGCAGCCAGTTGCTGGTACGGCTTTTGATTTTACCACAGCAAAAACAATTGGAAAAAACATTGAAGATAAAGATCAGCAGTTAACTTATGGAAAAGGTTACGACCACAATTTCGCTTTGAATGAACATGATGATAATAAGGTAATTGCGAAAGTTAAAAGTACGGTAACGGGAATTATCATGGAAATTTACACCAGCGAACCAGGACTTCAATTTTATAGTGGTAATTTTTTAACAGGTAAAGATAAAGATGGAAAAGGGGGTAAATCTTATCCACATCGTTCGGCAATTTGTTTAGAAACACAACATTTTCCAGATGCGCCTAACCACACGAATTTTGCTTCCACAGTGCTAAAGCCGGGTGATGTTTACAAAACGACAACAACTTATAAATTCTTAAAGTAAAATCTTGTTTTCTAATTTATAAAATGAAGAAGCAGTATTCAGGAAAATATTTTCTTTTTCCTGAATACTGAACTTTGATGCATATTTATTGACCAAATTAAACCAAACGGGATAAGGCCTGCTTAGTAAAACTACTGGCCAATCGCTACCATACATAATTCGATTCGTTCCGAAATGCTCAAATATTACATCGAAGCAATTAAAAATCTCTACTTCTTTCCAGTTTTTCCAATCTGCTTCCACTAAAAGCGCGGAAAGTTTGCAATATACATTTGGGTTTTGGGAGAGGATTTTAATGTTTTTACGCCATGTTTTTAAATCCTGACTTTTAACATCGGGCTTGCCACAATGATCTAAAACATAGAGTTGGTCGGCTACTTTATCTACAAGTTTAATGATGTCAGGAAGCTGATTGTGATAGCATAAAAGGTCGTAAGTGTAATTGTATTTTTTTAAAGCTTTTATGCCTTCGGATAAGTCTTTAGAGAGGATAAAATCTGACTTTTCTGCCTGAAGCACATGGCGCCAGCCTTTTATCTTTTTAAATGCCGACCAATATTTTAAACGTTCCTCTAAATTCTCGCTTTTCAAATCGACCCAGCCAACAATGCCTTTTATAATTTCATTTTGCTCGGACAGGCTTAACAAGAAGTCATTTTCCGATTCAGACTGATTAGCCTGAACAGCGACACAACCAGTAATCTGTAAATCATTATACGGTCTAATAAGATTTTTGGGGGTAAAATCCTTACGAATGGCATTCATGTGTTCCGTAATCCATGAATCTCTTACAGGGTCAAAATTCCAAAAATGTACGTGCGCATCAATCATAAGTACGTATTTAGAGTTTAAAAATATTTTCCATTAACATCCACTTCTCGTCTGGTTTTGCACCCGGTAATGCTTTTTGGTAGTTCCACATCAGTTTTTCCCACTCCTGAACCTTTTCGTTTTCCAAATCTGATTGTGCTTTTGCTTCAAAGGAAAAGAAATCATCCACGTCCATGATCATGAATAAACGCGTACCTAAAAGATAGATTTCTAATTCTTTTACGCCGGCAGATGTGATGCTTTCTTTAATTTCGGGCCAAACAGATTCATGGAACTTTTTGTAAGTTTTAATCAGTTTTTCATCATCAATTAAATCAAGCGTAAAGCAATGCCTTTTCATTTTAATTTCCGCTATAATCCTTAACCACCTGTTTGCTGCTCCCTAAGCCATCAATTCCTAATTCAACAACATCTCCTGCTTTTAAATACCAAGGTTCAGGCTTTTGACCTAAACCAACACCTGCCGGCGTTCCGGTAGTAATTACATCGCCAGGTAAAAGTGTCATAAACTGACTGATGTATGAAACCATGAAAGGCACGTTAAAAATCAGGTTTGAAGTATTGCCATCTTGCAATGTCTTGCCGTTAACCGTTAACCAAAGGCGCAAGTTATGCACATCGCTGATTTCATCAGGTGTTGCAATAAATGGCCCTATTGGCGCAAAAGTATCGCAGCTTTTTCCCTTAACCCATTGTCCGTTTCTTTCTATTTGAAATGCACGCTCGCTGTAATCATTGTGCAAAACATATCCGGCGACATGCTGCAAAGCTTTTTCTTCGCTTACATAACTCGCTTTTTTGCCGATAACAATTGCAAGTTCCACCTCCCAGTCGGTTTTCTTACTATTTTTAGGAATAATTAAATCATCATTCGGACCAACAATCGCCGAAGTAGCTTTGAAAAATAAAATGGGTTCCACAGGAATTGGTGCGTTGGTTTCAGCAGCATGATCCTTATAATTTAATCCTACACAAACTATTTTCGATGGACGGGCAAGCGCAGCACCTAAACGTACATTTTTATCCACTTCAGGAAGATTTGCAGTTTTAATATCAGAAGCTAACGTTTCAATTGCATTGCCTGCAAAAAATGCCTCGTTATAATCGGTAACCAGTGAAGAAACATCATAATATTTATCATTTATGATAACTCCTGGTTTTTCAAAACCTGCCTCGCCGAATCGTATTAATTTCATTTTAAATTTTTTATCGTTTTTATATTTAGTTGTTTAATGTTGTAAAACCACCGTCGATAGGGTAGTCGCAACCTGTTATAAATGAAGCTTCATCGCTGCATAAATATAAAGCAAGGGCACCAACTTCTTCTGGTTTTGCCATTCTGCCTATTGGTTGCGTTTTTGAAAGTTTCTCGAACATTTCAGGAATATTGTCAGGATAGTTTTTTTGCAAAAATCCATCAACAAAAGGTGTGTGAACCCTTGCAGGAGAAATTGAGTTGCACCTGATATTTTCACCAATATAATCTTTCGCAACGCTCATGGTCATTGCTTTTACTGCCCCTTTTGCAGCGCTATAGACAAAGCGGTCTGGCAATCCGATTAATGATGCAATTGAAGCCATGTTAATGATAACGCCGCCACCTGATAACCTTAACTTAGGGATGGCAGAATATAAACAATTATAAACCCCTTTCACGTTAACACGCATCACCCGGTCGAAATCTGATTCTTCTGTGGTGTCTGCCTTACCAATATGGGCAATGCCTGCGTTGTTAACTAAAATATCTATTTTTCCAATCATGTCAAATACCTTTTTAACGGCGTCATGATCAGATACATCACATGCGTAGCTATAACCTTTGCCACCCGATGTCTCAATTTCAGTTAAAGTATTATCGGCCTGTTCAGTCCCTAATTCAATTACATGAACTTCAGCGCCTTGTTTTGCAAGAATGGTTGCAATTGCTTTACCAATCCCGCTTCCGCCACCTGTAACTACTGCTCGTTTGTTTTGTAGTGAAAACATATTTTATATTTTGCCTTAAAGTAAATATTATTTATAAATGTGTACATATTTTATTGATGAAATATCTGGTTAGGCTGGTTTGCTAATCACTTATTGATGGATTCGTTTACAAATAAAATGTTTATTGTTGAATAAACATTTTAACTTTTTATCAAAATAGTAGCTGATATTGTCATTGGCTGTTTAGAGCCTGTATACGGCTTTACCTTGCAGAAATTTTACAAAATCAACCTGCGATATTACTTATATTTGAATAATATTTTTATATTTAAATAATACTTTAACCAAATGTAATTCACAACCTTTACTAAAAGGTTTGTTCTAGAGCCAATTAAATGAAAAGCTATCTGATTTTTATTTTCTGTACTTTAATTTTTCCATTTGTCTCAGTTGCGTCGATGAGCGGAATTAAAGATGAAAAAACTGTTATTGTTTCTGCTGTTACTAACCCGCGTGTAGGTTTTGGAACGGAGAAGGTTTTGAAAGCCTTAAAAAAGCTTGGCCTTCAGGCTTCATTAAAAAAAATGAATCCAAAGCTACCATTCACTGCTAAAAAGGGTTCGATAATAATTGGTCAGCTTCAGGATAATTCTATTGCGAAAAGCCTTCCGGAGTCTGTTAAAAAACAAGTTCAAAATTCAGGTAAAGAAGGATTTGTGATTTCTTACACAAATGATAAACTTTTTGTTATCGGCTTTGATGCCTCCGGCACTTTGTATGCTTGCTTGGAATTAATTGAACAAATAAAAGCAAAAGGAAAAATTCCTGATAAAATCGAATTAGCTGACCGTCCGGAAATGGTCATGAGGGGAACTTGCATAGGTTTACAAAAAACCGATTATTTGCCTGGTCATGATGTTTATGAATATCCCTATACACCAGAAAGTTTTCCATGGCTGTATGATAAACAACTTTGGATCAAATACCTGGATATGATGGTTGAGAACCGTTTCAATTCTCTTTACTTGTGGAATGGGCACCCATTCTCATCGCTGATTAAATTGAAAGATTATCCTTATGCGGTTGAGGTTGATGATGCCACTTTTAAAAAGAATGAAGAGATTTTTAGGTTTTTGACTGCTGAAGCAGATAAAAGGGGAATTTGGGTGATACAAATGTTTTACAATATCATCATTCCAAAACCTTTCGCAGATAAACACGGACTGAAAACCCAGGACAGAAACCGCCCAATTATCCCCATAATAGCTGATTATACACGAAAATCGATAGCTGCCTTTGTAGAAAAATATCCAAACGTTGGTTTGATGGTTGCACTTGGTGAAGCTATGGAAGGCGTTGGACAAGATGATATAGAATGGTTTACGAAAACAATTATCCCGGGTGTTAAAGATGGCTTAAAAGCTGCAGGCATAAAAAATGAACCGCCAATTGTTTTGCGGGCTCACGATACGGATGCGCCTGCAGTTATGAAAGCTGCGTTACCACTTTATAAAAATCTATACACTGAGAATAAATTTAATGGCGAGGCACTCACAACTTATGAACCGCGTGGCGCATGGGCCGAACTGAATAGAAAACTGGCTACAATAGGTACGGTTAACATTTCTAACGTGCATATCCTGGCAAACCTCGAACCTTTTCGGTATGGTTCGGCAGATTTTATTCAAAAATCGGTGCAGGCGATGAATAAAATTTACGGTGCAAAAGGCCTGCATTTATATCCGCAGGCGAGTTATTGGGACTGGCCTTATACGGCTGACAAAACTAGAAACCGTGAATTGCAAATCGACAGGGACTGGATTTGGTACAAAGAATGGGCGCGTTATTCCTGGAATAGCCAACGTGACAGGGCAGGTGAAATTAATTATTGGGGGAACGAATTGGCCAGCAAGTATGGAACTGACTTGTCAGCAGGAAAAGCAATTTTAAACGCTTACGAGGAATCAGGAGAAATTGCACCAAAGCTTTTGCGTAGGTATGGAATTACAGATGGTAACAGGCAAACGCTTACTTTAGGTATGCTAATGACACAACTGATTAATCCGTTTCGTTATGGCTTGTTTACCTTGATGTATGAATCCGAAGCTCCGGAAGGAGAAATGATAATCGATTACGCTGAAAAGGAGTGGAAAAAACAAGGCCACATCGGTGAAACGCCTCTGCAAATTGCAAAAGAGGTTATCGACCATGGAAAAAAAGCAATTGCATCAATTAATGAGGCTTCAGCATCGGTAAAGAAAGATACTGCAGAATTTAGAAGGTTAAAAAACGACATGTATTGCTACGATGCATTGGCGAATTCTTACGCAGAAAAGGTAAAAGCGGCACTTTGGATTTTAAGATTTAAATACTCCAACGATGTTTCTGATTTGGAAAAGGCCCTGCCTTTTTTGCAAAAAAGTCTGGATTACTACAGTAAGCTAACCAAATTAACAGAAAACGAATACCTGTACGCCAACAGTATGCAAACCAAGCAGCGTAAAATTCCGATGCGTGGTGTTGATAAAACATTTATCCACTGGAAAGAAATGATGCCAGTGTTTACGAATGAACTTAATCATTTTAAGCATAGCATAGACTCGTTGAAATCCATCAAAAAAACCACTATCGAAAAGGTTATTCCTTATAAAAATGCCGATGTAAAAATATTATCTACTGCTATAGAAAGCTACATTGTCGATAAAAACGTTCGGGTATTTGTTGATACCACCTCTCAGATTAAAGAAGTAGCTGAGCAATTAATCGGCTTGAAAGGACTAAAGTTATCAAGAGAGAAGCAAATTAAAAATGGAACGGAAATCAAGTTCAGTACGAAAATTCCTGTTAAACTTTTGGTTGGCTATTTTAATCAAAAAGATAATAAAACGTTACTGCCTCCGCAATTGGAGATAGATGCCAGCGCAAATAACTACGGTCAATCTGAAATAAAAATTTCGAATGCATTGGTTGTAAATGGTTTTGCTCCGGTAAATATCCATGCTTATTCATTCGCCGAAGGATCGCACACGCTAACATTGGGAAAGGGCGCCTGTTTGGTATTGGGATTTATTGATGATAAGCAGGAATTGAGAATTTTTAATGCGGGATTAGATGGTCGTGGGAAAGATATTGATTGGTTATTTGAATAATGGTGAGTAAGAAAAAATTTATAACTGCAATTTGTTTGTTGGTTACTGCGACAGGCTTTGCACAGCAAAAACCGGTTCCGCTTAAAGCGAAACTGAAAAATTACGTTGAATATTTTAATTCAATAGACACTGAAGCGGTCAAAAATTTTGTTCCGAATGTGCAATCGTACCATTGGTTATCTGAGAATGTTCCATTACTTGACTGTCCGGATGAGGTAATTGAAAAAAACTATTATTACCGTTGGTGGTCGTTTCGTAAGCATCTGGTTAAAACTCCGGAGGGTTTTATTTTTACAGAATTTATCGAGCCCGTAAAACATGCCGGGAAATACAATTCCATTAGTTGTGCTTTAGGTCATCATATTTACGAAGGACGTTGGTTGAAAAATAACGAATACCTCAAAGAATACATTAACTTTTGGTTATACAAGGCTGATGTAGGTCAAACTAAACAACGTTTTCATCAGTTTAGCAGCTGGGTTGATGATGCCGTTTTGGCAAATTATATGGTAAAACCCGACGCAGGTTTTTTGAAAGATATTTTGCCGGCGCTTGATGCCGATTATGACAAATGGGAGAAAGAACGACGGCTGAAAAGCGGTTTGTTCTGGCAGCACGATGTTAAAGATGGAATGGAAGAATCAATTAGTGGTTCGAGAAAGGACCAGAACAGTCGGCCGACCATAAATAGTTATATGTACGGTAATGCCAAAGCGTTAGTGAGCATTTCAGATTTATTAAAAGAACAAGCTTTAAAAGTAAAGTATCAGCAAAAAGCCGCAGAACTAAAAAAACTGGTTCAGGATAGTCTGTGGAATTCAAAATCCTCTTTTTTTGAAACTAAACTTGCAAAAAAAGGCCTGGCAAATGTTCGCGAAGCAATTGGCTTTACACCATGGGATTTCAATCTGCCTGATGATAAAAGTATCTACGCTAAAGCCTGGGACCAATTGTTAGATACAGCAGGATTTAAAGCGCCCTGGGGATTAACTACAGCGGAGCGTAGAAACCCAACGTTTAGAACGCGTGGAACAGGCCACAGCTGCGAATGGGATGGCGCTTTATGGCCTTTTGCAAGTTCGCAAACACTTAAAGGTCTTTCAAACTTATTGGTAAATTACAAAAATCATGGTAAAATGACCGCAGGGGTTTTCTATGATGAACTTCACCAATATGCTTTATCGCATCAAAAAAACGGAAAACCATATATTGGTGAATATCAGGATGAAAAAAATGGCGTATGGCTGAAAGGTGATAACCCCAGAAGCAGCTTCTACAACCATTCAACTTTTTGCGATTTGGTTATCAGCGATCTAATCGGATTAAAGCCTAGAATGGATAATGTTTTGGAGGTTTTTCCGCTTATCCCGCCAGGAAAATGGGATTGGTTTACACTGGATAATGTTTCTTATCATGGCAAAACAATAACACTTATTTGGGATAAAACCGGCGATAAGTATAAAAAGGGCAAAGGATTTTTTATTTATGCTGATGGAAAAGAGATTTACAAAGGCAAGGATTTGAAGCCCTTAAAAGTTAAATTGAGATAAACTAAGATAAATTAATAGTTAATGAAGTATTCCATCAAGATTATAAAGGCATTAATTTTAGTCCTGGCGATTAGTTTCGGTTTAAGAACCAACGCCCAATCTTTTTATAACGTTTTAAAGTACGGCGCAAAAAATGATAGTAGCAAATTAGCCACAACAGCAATAAAAAATGCAATTGACGCGGCTTCAAAAGCTGGTGGCGGTACGGTTTATTTCCCTGCCGGAAAATATTTAACAGGTTCTATTCACTTAAAAAGTAACATTACTATTTTTATAGATGCAGGTGCCGAGCTTCATTTCAGTGATAATTTTGATGATTATTTGCCTATGGTCAAAAGCCGGTATGAGGGCGTCGATGTAACTTCATTTTCACCTCTTTTTTATGCTTATAAAGTAGAAAATATTTCAATAATCGGCCGGGGTTTAATAGATGGACACGGTAAAAAATGGTGGGATTTTGTTGAAGGTTATAAAGAAGGGCAGACTCGTTCTAAGTGGCAACATACTTTTGATGAGCTTAATAAAGATATTATTTTACCTGACGATGCAAAGCAGATGAAACGAGGTTTCCTTCGTCCGCCGTTTATACAACCCATGTTTTGTAAAAACATAATTATAGATGGAATAACAATTCGAAATTCACCTTTTTGGACCATCAACCCTGAGTTTTGCGAAAACGTGAAAATTCATGCAGTTACAATTAACAATCCTTACTCTCCGAATACAGATGGTATCAATCCGGAATCTTGCAAAAATGTACACATTTCAGACAGTCACATTAGCGTTGGTGACGATTGCATAACCATAAAATCTGGTAAGGATGCGCCGGGTAGAAAGATGGCTGTTCCGGCAGAAAACTACACCATTACCAATTGTACGATGTTGTCAGGGCATGGTGGTGTAGTTATTGGTAGCGAAATGTCTGGCGATGTTCGGAAAATCGCAATTTCTAATTGTGTATTCGATGGAACAGACCGCGGCATAAGAATCAAAACCGCCAGAGGACGTGGGGGTGTTGTGGAAGAAATCAGAGTCAGCAACATCGTTATGAAAAATATTGGTCAGCAAGCAATTGTTTTAGATATGCAGTACGCTAAAACTAATCCTGAGCCGGTTTCGGAACGTACTCCAAAGTTTAAAAACATTCATTTCAGTAATATTACTGGCCAGGTAAATCAGGCTGCTTATCTAAATGGCCTTGAAGAAATGCCGATAGAAAATGTTACTTTCAGTGATATCAATATGGAAGCCAAAACAGGCTTCAGTATCACGAATTCCAATAAAATTGAGTTTCATAATGTTCAGGTTAATACAGAAATCGGATCAGCTGTTTATGCCTCAAACGTAAATTATCTTACAATCGATAATGTCAAAACCTACACGCCAATCGCAAAATCTGCGGTAATTGACTTAAAAAATGTAAATGAAGTTTTTGTATACAATTCATTCCCTGTTGTCGGTACAACAACTTTTCTAAGGCTAAGCGGCGACAAAACTAAAGGCATTTCTATAGGGAATAATAATTTCAAAAATGCTCAGAATGGTGTTATTAAAGAGAAAGAAGTAAGTGGCGACGTTAACGTAATTTCTGGCGATAAAGGTCAGTAATCATTCATCGATGATATTATGATTGTTAGAAGTTTAAAATCTGGTTTACAAAAAGTAACATTACTCTTGGTAATGATGCTGGCCTCATTCTACGGTTTTGCACAAAATAATACAACGCTTTGGTACAACAAACCTGCAGAAAAGTGGACTGATGCGCTGCCAATCGGTAATGGCCGATTGGGTGCAATGATTTTTGGCGGCGTAGAAAATGACCACATTCAGTTCAATGAAGAAACACTCTGGACCGGGAAACCAAGAAATTACAATAAAAAAAGTGCTTCAGCTTATTTACCGAAAATAAGAAAATTGCTTTTTGAAGGAAAACAAAAAGAAGCCGAAGACTTAGCGCAAGCCCAATTTATGGGGCTTCAAAGTGAAGCAGGCTATAGGGCAAAGTGGGTCAATGAAATGCGTTCCGGTAAAGGAATCCAGGGAAATCCTGCGCTCGAAAATTATGATGATAAGAGCTGGAAAACCATTCAGGTTCCATCTTATGAAGGGTGGGAACTTGTTGGTTTAGCTAACCTCGATGGTGCGGTTTGGTTTAGAACTACTTTTAATGTGCCCAACGATTGGATTGGAAAAGATTTAGTATTGGATTTAAACCGAATTCGCGATCAGGATTTTACCTACATAAATGGAGCATTGGTTGGAAATACCGATAACCTTGAACCAAGAAAATATACCATTCCGGCTAAACTGATTAAAGCGGGAGAAAATACCATCGCCGTCCAGGTTCTAAATTATTACGATAAAGGTGGGATAGCCGGTTTTAAAGATACTAAAAGACATATTGGAATTTATCCGCAAGGCTCAACAATTGAAAATGGCGTTTCGTTAGTTAAGAAATGGAGGTACAAAGTTCAGAATGAAGACCCACCGGCAGTGCCAAAATATCAGGCAAGCTATCAGCCTTTTGGCGATATAAATCTGGCTTTTAATCATGGTAAAACACCAATAACAAATTATAGGCGTTCGCTTGACTTGGAAACAGCGATTGCCAAAACCAGTTATACATCAAACGGAATAAACTATCAACGGGAATATTTCGCCAGTCAACCAAATCAGGCAATTTTTATACATTTAACTACCAGTAAATCAGGTGCATTGAGTTTGGAAGCAGATCTATCAAGCGTTCACCGAAAAACGGTAGTTAAAACGTTAAGCAAAAATTCGATTGCGCTTAATGTTCAGGTAAAAGATGGGGTGCTAAAGGGTGAAAGTTGGTTAACTGTAGAGGTTAAAAATGGGTCGGTTAAAATAATAGACAATAAAATTAGAATAAGCGATGCAGATGAAATAACATTTTGCCTTACTGCGGCGACTAACTTCAGCAATGCAAATGATGTTTCAGGAAATCCCGGACTTAAGAATTCAGCTCATCAGCTGGCTGTTCAAAAAGATAATTTTGGAAATATTAAAGCAAAACATTTAAAAGAATACCAATCTTATTTTAATAAGTTCAGCGTCGATTTTGGTTCATCAGCTAATGAAAACTTGCCTACTGATGAAAGACTTGAAAAATTTGCCAACTCAAATGATGCTTCATTTGCAGGTCTTTATATGCAGTACGGCAGGTATTTGCTAATCTCCAGTTCCAGGCCAGGAACGCAGCCTGCAAATCTGCAGGGAATCTGGAACGATTTATTAACACCTCCTTGGGATAGTAAATACACGACCAATATTAATTTGGAAATGAATTACTGGCCCACAGAAATATTAAATTTATCAGCTTTAAATGAGCCCTTGTTCAGAAAAATTGAAGGTCTATCGCTTGCTGGCAAAGCGACTGCAAAGGAATATTACGGCGCCAGAGGTTGGGTTTTGCATCACAATACAGATTTATGGAATGGCACTGCACCAATAAATGCCTCAAATCATGGTATTTGGGTTTCAGGAGGAGGTTGGTTAAGTCAGCATTTATGGGAACACTATTTATTTACCAGCGATAAAAAATTTCTGGAAACCCAAGCTTTCCCATTGATGAAAGCTGCCGCCTTATTTTTTGAAGATTTCTTAGTAAAAGACCCTCAAACCGGTTGGCTGATAAGCACGCCATCTAATTCGCCGGAAAATGGGGGATTGGTTGCAGGGCCAACCATGGATCACCAGATTATCAGAACATTATTCAGAAATTGCATTGAAGCATCAAAAGTTTTAGGTACCGATGATGCTTTAAGAAAATCATTGGAAGAAAAAGTTGGGCAAATTGCACCTAATCAGATCGGCAAATTTGGACAATTGCAAGAGTGGCTTCAAGATAAGGACGATACTACGAATAAACACAGACACGTTTCGCACTTATGGGGTGTTTTTCCCGGAGATGATATTACCTGGAGTCAGGATAGAAAAATGATGGAAGCGGCAAAGCAGTCATTATTGTACCGTGGTGATGATGCAACAGGTTGGAGCCTTGCATGGAAGATTAATTTCTGGGCTCGATTCAAAGATGGCGACCATGCCATGAAATTGATTAAAATGCTGATAAAACCTGCGGGCAACGGTTCCGGTTCTTATGTAAATCTTTTCGATGCCCATCCGCCATTTCAAATTGATGGAAATTTTGGTGGCGCCGCAGGGATTGCCGAAATGATAGCTCAAAGTCATGAAGGCTATCTCGATATTTTGCCTGCTTTACCAGCTGCATTACCTTTCGGGGACGTGAAAGGGTTATGTGCAAGAGGTGGTTTTGAACTTAACATTAGATGGGAGAATGGTAAATTGAATGGGCTTACCATAATATCAAATTCAGGAGGCCGGTGTAAAATGGTGTATAAAAATCAAACGATTAGCTTCGATACAAGAGTTGGCGGCATTTATAAACTTAATGGAGATTTAAAAATGTTATGATGAGGTGTTTTCTTTTAATTTTTTGTTTTTTAGCGATTCGCGTACACGCACAAGTTTCCGTCAGAAAAGATATCCCCTTAAACTCCGATTGGGAAACTGTTGCAGATGAGAAAAACATCAGAGCATATGATGGATTCCAGGCCTCCAGTTATGAAATCAATGGTTGGAAAAGCGTAAACGTTCCGCATAATTGGGACCAGTATGAAGGTTATCAAAGAAAGCTACATGGCAATAAACATGGCTACGCCTGGTACCGTAAAATTTTTAAAAGCAATGAAATTAAACAAGGTAAGCGATTCTTCCTTTATTTCGAAGGTGTTGGTTCGTATGCAACCATTTGGCTTAATGGCAAGAAAGTAGGCTACCACGCTGGTGGAAGAACTACTTTTACTTTAGATATAACGCCGTTTATCAAGCTTAATAACCAGCGTAATATTTTAGCTGTGAGGGCGGACCACCCTGCAAATATTCAGGATTTACCATGGGTGGATGGCGGTTGTTCTACAGAACGAGGTTTTTCTGAAGGTTCTCAGCCGATGGGTATTTTTCGTCCCGTTCACTTAATCGTAACTAACGAAAGTAGAATTCAGCCGTTCGGAATCCATATCTGGAATGATGATAAAATCTCTGAGAAATCTGCCATTATAAACATCGAAAACACTTTAAAGAATTATAGCAACAAGCAAAAATCACTGGTGATTTTAAATCAGCTTTTAGATAATGACGGGAAGGTTGTAAAAGAAGTTAAACATTCAGAAAACCTTGCTCCGGGTAAGGAAATTACATTTTCTATGAAGACCGATGCAATCCAAAATCCTAAACTCTGGTCGTTAGAAAATCCATATCTCTACACTTTGAAAACAACCATTTTAGAAGATAGAAAAGTAATTGACGAAGTAAAAACCCCTTATGGAATTCGTTGGGTAAGTTGGCCGATTGGAGATAAGGCAAATCAAAAAGTATTTCTTTTGAATGGAAAGCCGGTTTTTATCAATGGAATTGCCGAATACGAACATTTGATTGGGCAAAGTCATGCTTTTAGCCCTGAACAAATAAAATCGCGTGTGACGCAAATAAAATCGGCGGGCTTTAATGCCTTTCGCGATGCGCATCAACCTCATAATTTACTGTATTCCGATTATTGGGATAAACTTGGTGTTTTATGCTGGACCCAAATGGCTGCACACATCTGGTACGATACACCTGAATTCAGAAAAAATTTCAAAACGCTTTTAACCGACTGGGTAAGGGAACGAAGAAATAGTCCGGCAGTAGTTTTGTGGGGATTAGAAAATGAGAGCACACTTCCCGAAGATTTCGCCAAAGAATGTACCGAATTGATAAGAAAATTAGATCCAACGGCGTCATCTCAACGAAAGGTAACCACTTGTAATGGTGGTAAAGGAACGGATTGGGATGTACCGCAAAACTGGACAGGAACCTATGGAGGCAATCCTTTAACCTATGGGGACGATTTGCAAAGACAACTTTTAATAGGAGAGTATGGCGCCTGGCGGACAATTGATTTACACAGCTTAAACGCAAGCGAAAAGGGATATACCGAAAACGGCATGGCGAGCCTTATGGAAACAAAAGTCAGGCTGGCCGATTCTGTAAAAGATAAAACAGCAGGTCATTTTTTTTGGCTTTATAGCTCGCATGATAATCCGGGTCGGGTTCAGGGTGGAGAAGGTCTTCGGGATTTAGATAGAATAGGCCCGGTGAATTACAAAGGGATGTTTACACCCTGGGAAGAGCCAACCGACATTTATTACCTGTTTAGGTCGAATTATGCACCAAAGCAAACCGATCCGATGGCTTACATCGTTTCGCACACCTGGCCAAATCGATGGTCGAAGCCGGGTGTAAAAGACAGCATAGTTGTGTATTCAAATTGTGATGAAGTGGAGTTGTTTAATGATGTTGATAATAAATCTTTAGGAAAAATAAGCCGTGGAAAAGTCGGTACGCATTTTCAGTGGAATAAACCTGATGTTCAATATAATCTACTTTACGCAGTTGGTTATGTTGATGGAAAAGCGGTGGCAAAAGATTACATCGTTTTAAACAGCCTGCCCAAATCGCCCAATTTTAGTAAGCTGGTTACGGATACTAAAATCTTAAAACCTGTCGAAAACTATAATTACCTGTATCGTTTAAATTGTGGCGGTTCAGAATATAAAGATGTGCACGGAAATCTCTGGTTAAAAGACCAGCAAGTTACTAAAAATACAAACTACGGCTCATCATCCTGGACGGCAGCCTTTCCAGGTATTCCAGATTTTTTTGCAAGTCAAAGAAGAACGTTTTCACCAATAAAAGGAACTCAAGATTGGAAACTTTTTCAAACTTTTAGATATGGGAGAGATCAGTTGACTTTCAGTTTCAATATTCCAGAAGATGGAGAATACCTTATTGAAATGTATTTCATAGAACCTTGGTTAGGTGTTGGTGGAGGAATTAATTCAGAGAAAATGCGTCTTTTTGATGTAGCCATTAATAATAAAACGGTATTAAAAGATTTAGACATCTGGAGAGAAGCCGGAACAAATTCACTGCTAAAAAAAACGGTTAAAGTTTTCGTTAAAGGAGGGAAGTTAACGGTGTCTTTTCCACAAGTCAAGGCGGGGCAAGCGCTTATCTCGGCTATTGCCGTAGCAAGTCTGAATAAAACAATTAAAGTTGCTCCAAAAGTTACTTCGCTTGTTGAACTTCTTTCTAACAATGATCATATTTTATCAAGTTGGCTGGATATCGGCGATAAACAGTACCTGAAAAATGAAGCTGAGTTTATGTATCTGCCAGCAAATTTATTTGGTGTAGAATGGATAAAAATGTCAGAGAAGCATTCTGATTTTCGTTTTAAAATGAATCAGCAAGCCGATGTTTTCGTCGGTTTAAAAAATGCCGATTCAATCGTATACTCAGGCTTTGAAGATACTAAGACCATCATCGAAAATAGTAACAGAGAGGTATTCAAAATATTCAGAAAACGTTTTTCGAAAGGTTCTGGCATTGAAATAAAAGGTGATGCTTCAGTTGTTGCCTTTGTTCCCCCAAGTAATTTAGAGCCAGCTTACGATCTAAAAACTCTGACCAGCTATAAGGCAGTCGACGCTGTTTTAAAAGGAAAGGAAATCGTAAAAGAAGATTTTATTGGCAAACAAAGGGTTGTTTTTAAATCTCCAGAGGGAGGAATTTTAGAGTTTTCAATGGGAGTTGGTGTGGCTGATACTTACTCGCTCACCATTAAATATCACAATCCTTTTAATGAATCTTTGAAAGCAAAGCTGGAATTTTTATCTGCAGATGGAACGGTTATGAAAATCGAAAAAGCCGAATTCGCACCTACAAAACAAGGCAAATGGAATTATTATAATACCAGCACCGGGAGCATGATAAATGCAGGAAGTTACAAGTTGCGCATTATAGCTACTGAAAGTAAAGGCCTTTATATCGACGCTTTGGATGTTCAATAGGATAATATGATACAATATATGGTCAAAATCTTATATTAATAGCTGTACTTAGTAAAGGATATTTGTTTTACCAAATTAATAAACGAGCCAACTGATAATGAGGGGTCTACCTATTTTCGATCTTGCTATAATCTTCATCTATCTTGTTGGAATGATATTGGTTGGGGTTTATTTTTCGCGAAAAAATAAAAATTCCGAGCAGTTTACAAAGGCTTCGGGCCTCATTCCCGGATGGGCAATAGGTTTATCAATTTATGCGACATTTCTAAGCAGCAATACCTTTTTAGGTGTGCCGGGTAAAGCTTTTGGTGGCAACTGGAATGCCTTTGTATTTAGTATTTCTATGCCGCTTGCAGCTTGGATTGCTTCGAAATATTTCGTTCCTTTCTATCGTAACACCGGAGAGATATCTGCATACACACATTTAGAAAACCGTTTTGGTGCCTGGGCAAGGCTTTATGCTGTAGTTTGTTTTTTACTTACTCAGCTCGCCAGAATGGGTTCAATATTCTTCGGAATTGCTTTAAGCCTGCAAGCCCTAACAGGTTATTCCATGCAAATGATTATGATAGTTATGGGCATTTGTATCATTTTTTACACTGTTTTAGGTGGGATAGAGGCGGTAATCTGGACAGAAGTTGTGCAGGCTGTTGTAAAGACTTTTGGCGCACTGCTCATTTTGTATCTCATTATCACAAACATGCCGGGCGGCGTTTCTAAAATCGTAGAAATTGGCAATTCAGCAAGTAAATTTAGCTTGGGCAGTTTCAGTCCCGATTTTGTTAATTCTTCGTTCTGGGTAGTTTTACTTTATGGCTTTTTTATCAATCTGAATAATTTCGGAATGGACCAAAATTATATTCAGCGTTACCATACGGCCTCATCGAGTAAGGAAGCATCAAAATCTATCTGGTTATGTGTATGGCTGTACATTCCGGCGTCCCTATTATTTTTTGTTATAGGATCTTGCTTGTATGCTTATTATGAAGTTAACCCGGATTTAGTTCAATCAATTAAACATCAGGTTGCTTTGGAAAGGTTGCCAATTCATTCATCGGCAGACGAGATTTTGAGAATGGAAAGTTCTTTGCAGCCGGCAGATTATGGCGATAAAATTATGCCTCATTTTATGGTTACCAAAATCCCAATTGGCTTGGTTGGTTTAATTGTTTCGGCAATTTTATCTGCGGCGATGAGTACCATAAGTTCTGGAATGAATGCCTCGGCAACCGTTTTTTCGGTTGATATTTACAAGCGCTACATCAAGCCTGGTGTCACCGAAAAGCAAAATCTTTCGCTTTTGCACTTTGCAACTGTTGGTTTTGGTTTACTAGGGATGATTGCAGGAATTGCAATGATTGGAGTTAAAAGCATTCTTGATGTATGGTGGGAGCTATCAGGGATTTTTGCTGCGGGTATGTTAGGCTTGTTTTTATTGGGCATTGTAAGCCGGAAAACCAAAAACCATGAGGCGATAATCGCTACGATGATTGGAATTGTAGTCATAATCTGGATGACATTGTCTTCATTGTTGCCAGCGCAATATGAATTGCTGAGGAATCCATTGCATAAAAATATGATAATCGTGGTTGGCACACTGACCATTTTTTTAATGGGTATCATCCTGACGAAAATTAAAAATAGAAAATTAAAATCTGTCGGCTAGCGCCACTTAACTAACAGCATTCAAAATATTAAAATAAAAAATTTCAATTTAGAATAATGGAAAACTCACAGAAAGGGTTCATCCCGGTAATGCTCACACCTTTTTTAGGCAACGGAAATATCGATTATACTGCACTCACTCAACTTACTGAAATCTATTTGCAGGCTGGATCCTCAGGGTTATTTGCGAATTGCCTCTCCAGCGAAATGTTTGAATTGACTGATAGAGAAAGGATTCAGGCCATAAAACATGTTATAAAAGTTGTTGATGGAGCTGTTCCGGTTGTGGCAACGGGAACTTTCGGCGGTCCAATTGTAAAGCAGGCAGATTTTGTTAAAGAAGTTAGTGATTTGGGTGTTGAAGCTGTAATTGCAATTACTGGATTACTGGCAGATGAAAATGAACCAGACGAAATTTTTGATGAGCGTGTTTTCGACTTGCTCAATCAAACAAATAAGATTCCAATAGGATTTTATGAATGCCCTGTTCCTTACAAACGCGTACTTAAACCTCAGCAATTGAGTAGTTTCGTCAATACAGGCAGGATAATTTATCACAAAGATACTTGTCTAGATTTATCACAAATTGAGGAAAAGTTGAAACTTACAAAAGGCCACAAGTTTGGCTTATATGATGCCTACATCGTTCATGCAGTAGCATCTCTAAAAGCAGGTTCTGCCGGATTATCCTGCATACAGGGGAATTATTTTCCTGAATTAATTGTTTGGCTTTGCGATCATTATGATGATTCCTCATTAACTGAAGAAGTTCAAATTGTTCAACAGTTTCTTATCGATAATATGGATGTGATGCACAACGTTTATCCGGTTGTGTCAAAATATTTTCTTCAAAAAAGAGGCTTGGATATTTCTACCTTTACCAGAAGGGATGTGGGTAGTTTTACGCCCGACGTGATAAAAGGTGTTGAAAAATTATTTGATGATTATACGGCATTAAGGAACGAATTAAATATAGAGGTTTATATTTAAAGTAATGGAAGTAAACCTCATACCAGAAAACATATGAGGTTTACAACAATTATTTAATTTAAATACTTCCTTTTATAATCTAAAGGAGTCATTCCGGTAACTTTCTTGAAGTGTCGGTAAAAGTTTGATACATTGTTAAATCCACAATCAAAACATATCATTTCGGTAGGCAATTTGTTTTCAATCAAAAACCGGCAAGCATGGCTAACCCTGATTTCAATAAGAAAATCATAGTAAGTTTTCTTTGTCATAAGTTTAAAATACCTGCAAAACGAAGTGACGCTCAAATTACTGAGTGAAGCAACCTCTTCGAGCGTAATATCTTTCTTGTAATTGCTTAGCGTGTAGGTGCAGATTTTATTGATTCGTAGTGTTTCCGATTCGTTAGATTGATAGAAAGTGTTTTTGCTGGTTACAATCGTTTCATATTCGTCTGTTTCAGCCAGGGTTTTTAAAATGGAAAGCAAAATTATAATCCTGTCGAGATTCGTCGCATCTACTGCAGATTTCATCAAATTAATTAGTTTTTCTTTAGCGACGCCTTTTATTACCATACCACTTTTAGCTTTTTCGAACAGTTTAGGAATAAGGTAGGCCTCAGGTAAATTAACCAGGTATTTTCCGAGGCAATCTGGTAAAAAATGGACAACCATCGCTTCAGTCTTTAAATCAGGATTTCCCTGGAAATACTCATCTTTACAACGCCAGGTATGCGGTAAATTTTCACCCAAAAGTACCATTTCATCGGGAACGAAATTGCTGATGTTATCTCCGATAAAACGAACACCTTCACCCTTTATGACATAGTGTAATTCCAACTCCGGATGGTAATGCCAGATGTTGCCGAAGTCTGGTTTTATATCATGACGAATACTGAAAGAGCTTTGAAGTGTAACAGGGACTTTATGAAAATGAGGTTTCATTAATTATCGGAATATTGGTTAGTGTTAAAAATACAATGTTTAGCACATCATAAGCATAAAGTACTAAAGTTAGCTTGTATTATGATAATATCCTATATTAATTTGATAAAAAGTTTCATTAAATACCAATATTGATTGCAGAGTTTTGTATATAGCCACTTAGGCGACGACCAAAATATAGACCAACAAATTTTTTTATACAAATAGTTTGTTTATTAATGAATTATAATGCCAGCTAAACAAAGCGAAATTCTATTAGTTTCCAGTGGCGATTTAAGGCTTTCGGCAAATCAAAATTGCTGGGCAGCCCAGGTGGAAATGGAAAGTAAATTGACAGATGCGATTGAACAATCCGGTTGGACTGTGAAACGTGCTCATCAATATAACTCAACAAAGAAACATGGTTTTATAGATTCGCAAAGAATGGGTATGGACATCTTTCGAAGTATTGATCCCAACAAGCCAATAATAGTAGCCGAAAGTGTTTGGCAGTACTCTCACCATGTTTTTGCAGGTTTAACAACTCATAAGGGTCCGATACTTACTGTTGCAAACTGGAGTGGGCAATGGCCAGGCTTAGTTGGTATGCTGAATTTGAACGGTTGCTTAACTAAAGCAGATATCAACTACAGCACACTTTGGAGCCTGGATTTTACAGATGATTTTTTTGCCAAAGGCTTGCGCGAATGGTTGGCAACCGGGAAGGTTAGCCATAATCAAGAACATGTTAAGCGCTATAGCAATTCTAACATTCCATCGGCTGATGAAAAAAAAGGTAAGGCGTTCGCATCTGCTTTAAAAGAACGCAAAGTGATAATGGGCGTTTTTGATGAAGGTTGCATGGGTATGTATAATGCCATTGTGCCCGATGAACTGTTGCATAAAACCGGATTTTTTAAAGAAAGACTAAGTCAGTCGGCACTTTATGCCGCGATGCTAGAGGTTACCAATGAAGAAGCCAATAGCGTTTTAGATTGGTTGCTTGCTAAAGGAATGACTTTTAACTGGGGTACTGATGAAGAAACCGAATTAACCCGGTCGCAAACTTTATTGCAATGCAAAATGTACATTGCAGCCTTGCGTATAGCCGATGAATTTAGCTGCGATACAATTGGAATTCAATACCAGCAAGGGTTAAAAGATTTGACCGTGGCCAGCGATTTGGTAGAAGGCTTATTAAATAATGGAGACCGTCCGCCGGCATTTTCGAAAAGTGGTAAAGAACTTTATCCAAAACGGGCACTTCCCCATTTTAATGAAGTGGATGAATGCGCCGGACTTGACTCTTTATTGACTTATGAGTTATGGAAAGAACTGGGAATGACCGGCGAAAATACATTACACGATATCCGCTGGGGCGAACATTATACAGGAGAAGGTATTGACGATTTTGTATGGCTTTTCTTAATTTCAGGTGCCGTGCCTGCAGCACATTTTATCGGTGGTTATGAGGGTGCGAGCAGCGACAGGCAGCCCCCTATGTATTTCAGGCTGGGCGGGGGTACCTTGAAAGGAATTAGTAAGCCCGGTTTTATCGTTTGGAGTCGTGTTTACGTTTCAAATAACGAGTTGCATTGCGACTTAGGAGTTGGTGAGGTGGTTGCTTTGCCCGCAGAAGAAACTCAAAGACGCTGGAATAATACAACTCCCGAATGGCCGATTATGCATGCTGTTTTGAAAGGGGTTAGCAGAGATCAACTTATGGCCAGGCACAAAGCAAATCACATACAGGTTGTTTATACAAATGACGAAGCAAGTGCCCACCAAGCCTGCAGAATTAAAGCGGCGGCCTTAGATGAACTTGGCTTAAAAGTTCATTTTTGTGGTGATGTACATCTTATTGATTAATAATTGAAATATATAAAGTGATGAAATTATCGATTCTGATTTTGTTTATAATGCTCTCAAATTTTGCCGGCACTTTTGGGCAAAACACTGTTTCTGAGGATGATAAAGCAAAGTATATTAAAACAATAACGGAGCGTGCAGATAAAATTGTTGCGACTTTATCTATAACAGACACTTCTAAATTGCAGAAAGTCAGGAATGTGATAAGAGATCAGTATAGTAATCTGAATGATATTTATGCTGGCCGTGACTCTAAGTTGAAAGACATCAAACAGAAAAATAAGGATGATAAAGCTGTCAGAGACACCGCTATTGCTAAAGAGAATCGAAGTACCGAAGCTGCTTTAACGAAGTTACACAAAAAATACCTGAGCAAACTTTCTAAATATTTAACGCCAGAGCAAATTGAGGGTGTAAAAAACGGTATGACTTACAACGTACTTCCAATAACATATAAGGCTTATCAGGAAGAAATTTTGACCCTAACTGAAGATCAAAAGAAACAAATTCTAATTTGGTTAACTGAGGCCAGGGAACACGCTATTGATGCAGAATCGTCAGATAAAAAACATGCATGGTTTGGTAAGTATAAGGGTCGTATTAACAACTACCTGTCGGCGGCCGGCTATGATTTGAAAAAAGAGGGCGTGGAATGGGAGAAAAGACGCAAAGAAAAAGCAAATTCGGAGAAGCCTGTAAACCATTAAATTAAAGGAATTATGTGTGCGGAAAAAAAATATAATTTTTTATTTAAGAATATTTCATTTATATATGAATTTTGTTTTATCTTGGATTAAAATTAATTGTCGAAAATCTGGCGCTGAGTTACACCCTGAAAGACTGATACTTATTGCTGATTAAATTTTGAAAATTATTACCCATAATTAATTTTAAAAGTATTTTACTTTTCTAACCAACATATAAACGTAACCAATAAATGAGCTGTTCGCATAACAATTGCTGCATACATTGCTGATATACATTTAGCTTATCTTATGCCCGCGAAAAACGATCCTCAATAACATTCAGAAATAGCAAAAACCATAAATCATTGATAACCGGATAAATGCTTTGGGTAAAAAGACAGCATTTAAAACTAACCAAATAATAAATATGAACTTAAAATTTTTACGCAAACTTTCGTTGTCCTTGCTGTTCACGCTGCTGGCAAGCACAATATTATTTGCCCAGGACCGAAGGGTTACGGGGAAAGTTGTCGATGCTGCAGATGGCTCGCCAATACCTGGGGTAAACGTGAGTCTGAAAGGCATTCCTAGTAATGTTAGTACAAATGCCGACGGAGTTTACACAATTCAGGTGAAATCCAATGCTGATGTATTGGTTTTTTCTTATATTGGTTACGTAAGGCAACAGTTAACCGTTGGGACGCAAACGAACATCACCGTACGGTTGACATCAGATAATAAAAGTCTAGATGATGTCGTGGTGGTAGGTTACGGAACTCAAAAAAGGACAACTTTAACGGGTTCAGTGGTCGATATTAAAGCTGCTGAAATTGAGGATTTACCAGGAACAAACGTTGCTGCTGCATTGAGTGGCAGGCTATTAGGCGTAGGTGTAAGTGGTGGTATTGCACGTCCGGGTACGCCAGCAAAAATAACCATTAGAAATCCAAATACAATTTTTTCGAAAGATGGAGGAAGTACTGATCCATTATACGTAATCGATGGGGTTATTCAAATTGATGGTCAGGGAAAACCAGATCCGACAAACTTTGGAAACCTTGATGCATCAGAAATTGAAAGCATGTCGTTTCTTAAAGATGCATCGGCAGCAATTTACGGAACAAGAGGTGGTAATGGTGTTGTTTTAGTGACTACAAAACGTGGTAAAATTGGTAAGCCGCGTATCAGCTATAGTGGCTCATACGCTGTTAACGATGAGGCCTATCGCACGAAAATGATGAGCGCCTACGAGTTTGCACAATATATGAACATTATGAATGGTCCAAATGGTGGTAATAAGCAACCCGGAGTCGATAACTTTTTTACCCAAGACGAACTGAATCATTTTAGAAACATCGATTACGATCGTCTTGAAGATGCATGGAAATCAGCATATGACATGAGGCATACGTTGAGTGTTAGCGGAGGTGCAGACAGGGCAACTTATTTTGCCAATGTTTCTTACAATAAACAAACCGGAAACCTGGCGACATTGAACTATGACAGATGGAATTTTCGTGCGGGGACTGATGTTAGTGTTGCCACAAATTTTAAAGTCGGGTTACAGGTTTCAGGAAACAGCGGCGATTTGGTAAAAACATTTAATAAGGTTTCTGGGGAAGGCGGGGAAGATGATTACAAAAACTTGCTTCTGGCGCCAAGATACGTGCCGGATTATATCAATGGTTTACCGGTAAGACTGCCGGGAGCAAACGATTTATCGAGGTATCATTTCGGGGAAATTCAACGTTTAAATAATCTAGCTACAACTAAGAGCAATTTGTTCACGATAAATGGTTATGCAGAGTATGAATTGCCATTTGTTAAAGGGTTGAAAGCCAGGTTGGCCTATGCCAGAAACACAGGAAACTCAGTTGGCGATCAAATCGGTACTTTTTATACGCTTTATGAGTTTAACAGGTTGGGGGAGAATAAACATATCTACGAAGGTTCCACAGTTTTGAGTTCGCTTCGCGTTACAAACGGCGATCGTTTATATTATTCAAATACAAACCAAGAAAGTGAACAAACTAACTTTGTACTTAATTATGCCCGCGATTTTGGTAAGCATTCAGTAAGTGGATTATTCACCGTTGAGAAATCTGAATCCGAGAATAGTCAGCAAGTGGTTTTTAAAGCAAGCCCTATTGCGGCAACAAATGGTCAGTTTAATTCGGCAACAGGTGCAATTGATGGTTCTACTTCAGCAAACGAAGCGGGTACATTATCTTACGTGGGTAGAGCAAACTATGCTTACGCAAATAAATACCTGGCAGAATTTTTATTTAGAACTGACGCGTCTACTAAATTTGCTCCTGAGAATTATTGGGGCAAATTTTATTCAGGTTCTGTTGGTTGGGTTATATCGGAAGAAAGCTTCTTTAAAGTACCCGCTATAAATTATTTGAAACTGAGATATGCTGTAGGTGTATTGGGAAATGACCAGACTAAAGCATGGTTATGGCGTCAGCGTTATACCTTTCAGGATGGAAAAGGTGGTGTTTTTGGTGGAAATAGCGCCGCAACAACCGGGTTCAAAATGGAAGCTGCTCCAAACAGAGACGCAACATGGAGTACAGAATACAAGAATAATGTTGGTATTGATGCAAAATTGCTTAAAAATCGCCTTGGCGTAAATATAGAGGGCTATTATAATATGGCTAGAAATATCTTAATTGAACCAACTGCAAGTTTGCCTTTTACTATTGGTGGTACAGTTGCTTCGGTTAACTTCGGTTCCGCAAATTATTTTGGTTATGAACTTGGAATATCCTGGGACGACAAAATTGGTTCGGACTTTAACTATGGTGTGAGTGCACGCTTTGGCTGGAGTGATGATAAGGTGAAAATTGGTAATTTTAATGCAAATGATAACTTAAAACCATGGCTTGCTAAACCAGGCGAATCATCTGATAATGGTAAATGGGGTTATGATTATCTAGGCATGTTTAAAAGCCAGGATGAGGTAACCAATTACGTAAATCAGTATAAAATTACCCAGGTTTTTGGTACGCCTTCTGCGCAGCTCAGACCAGGAACTTTATATTACAGAGATGTAAGAGGTCAACTTCAGTCAGATGGTTCTTTTGCAGGTCCTGATGGAATAATTGACGAGAATGATCAAATTCAGTTATCACGTAAAGCCAGCAATCATTACGGATTCGGTATTACTTTAAAAGCTGGCTACAAAGGTTTCAGCGTAGACGCGGTGATAGCGGGTTCGTTTGGTGGATGGGCTGAAATTGACGAAAGGAAAGCTTTAAACACGTCAATCGCCAGAAATTTTACGAGTTTGCCAAATATCTGGGGTAATATTTATGATCCCCAAATCAATCCGCAAGGGACAATGCCAAATCCGAATTTTGCAGATATAAACTTAACGCCTACTTCTAATTTTTATAAAGTGAGCGCCTTCAGGGTACGTATTCCTAGTTTTAACGTAAATTATACATTACCAAAAACCATTGTAGAAAAACTTAAAATTAACAATGCAAGGGTATTCGTATCCGCTTTAAACCCTGCAAATCTTTACAATCCATACACTTATAAAGGACCGGATGGCGCCTGGGATGCTTATCCAAACTTAAGAACTTTCTCATTTGGTCTTAACTTGACTTTGTAAGCACATTAAAATTTTAAAATTCAATAATCTATTAAGATGAAAAGAAATAAGATATTAGGTTTAATTACAGTTGTAATTATTCTTGCCAGCAGCTGTAAAGATGCTTTTCTTGAAGAGAAAAGAGACTTAGCTGGTTATAATGAAGAAGTTTTTAAAGATGCAGCACTTGCCCAGGGCTATGTTGATTATGTGTACGGGTTATTTCTTCCGGCGAATAATGCGCAATCCCTATCCTGGAACATTGCAACCAATAACGACAATTTTGCTAGGACTACGGATGAATTTGCTGGAGAGACAGATTTTAACAAAGTTTGGGCGTCTATAAGCTACACTAATGCACATGCATTGAATTACCTTGGTGCCAGGTTAACCACAAGTATTGTTAATAATCCTTACACCAGGCTTAAGCAAATCAATATTTTTATTGCCGAAATAGACAAATACGGCTTGCCGGAGGATGTAAGAAATAAACTGAAAGGTCAGATGTATTTCTGGAGAGCATGGCAGTATTTTGATTTAGTTCGTCTATATGGTGGTGTGCCGCTGGCATTGACCCCTCAGGATCCAATTAGTGGTGATGGCACAGAATTACAGATTCCCCGCAGTTCTACTTCGGCATGTATTAAACAAATCGTTGCCGACCTTGATTTGGCACAATCATTACTTCCTGGAAAATGGTCTAACTCGGATTGGGGTCGCATTACCAGTGGCGCTTGTGCTGCATTAAAAGGGCGGGTGTTATTAACCTGGGCCAGCCCGCTTTTTAACCGCACAGATGATGTTACCCGTTGGGAAGCCGCATACCAGGCTAACTTAGCTGCCAAAACATTATTAGAAGCAAATGGAGGTGGTCTTTTTAAAACTGGCGGTACAGCCAATGGTGTTGCATGGGGTAATATGTGGTTTTCTGAAGTTAATAATCCGGAGGCAGTTATTGTTTATGGTTTCAATAACCTCGCTATCGGTGGTAATACAACAAAAAACAACGGATGGGAGCAGGCAGCCCGTTCCAGGGAAATCAACGGTAATGGATCACTATCACCTACTAGGGAGATTGTAGATGCTTTCCCAATGAGGGATGGAAAAATGCCGGGAGTTTCCACTGCATACGCTTATGATACAAAGAAATTTTACAAAAACAGAGACCCACGATTTTACAAAACATTTGTATACAATGGTGCAATTTGGCCATATGCGGGAAATACGAATTTTAAACAATGGACTTATAAATGGTATAGAACTGCTGCAGAAACTATACCTAGTTTAACAACCGAAACCAAGGGTGCAAATGCCAGCGCTGTTTACATTAGTAAAGCAACTGACCCGGGGGCATCAAACACCAATGGTAATTTTCAACAAAGCGGCACTGATTTTATGGAAATGCGTTTCGCAGAAGTGATATTGAATCTTGCCGAATCGGCCATTGGCGCAAACAAACTGGCTGAAGGTTTAGATGGTATTAAAGCCATAAGAGAGCGTGCTGGCGTGGAAAATTTAGATGGCGCTTATGGTTTGTCAGGTTTAACCGGCAGAGATCAATTGTTTGGTGCTGTTCTAAAAGAGCGGAATATTGAATTTGCCTATGAAGGCAAAAGATTCTTTGATTTAAGACGTTGGATGTTATTTGAAGAGAATTCGCCTACAGCGGCCAGATTAGGAATAAAACCTTTAAACGGAACCCGTAGAACCGGATATTTCATTACAGTTAAATCTGTTGCCGGCGTTAAGTATGTTGGTACTACCGATCCGCTTATCAAGCCGGCAACCGGTAATGCTCCAGTAATTGATCGGGATCCGGCTACTTACCCAACCGCAAATGGTAGCGCGAACTACGCCGCGTATCTAGACTATCTTTACGATAATGTTTTTGTGATTACAGTAAAAGATGATTTGGATAGAACAAATCCGGCCGACTGGAAATTTACCTGGTATCCACAATATTACTTTTTTGGTATCAACGAAAATATGTTGAGCGCTTCGCCATACTTGGAGCAAACAATAGGTTGGAATAGCTTAAAAGGTGCAGGTACTTTCGACCCGCTAAAATAGGCAGGCACGTTTTATTAGCATCGAACGTTTTTTATATTTGGTTTAAGGAAGCAATTTTTTAATTGCTTCCTTTTTTATTTAAGAATGTTACATTTATATATGAATTTAATCGCTATCTTGTAGCGTGGCTTTCGGGGCAAATTGAAGCTATTTTGAAATGTGCTTACTGATCTGAGAAACATCAATTTTTAATTAGCTTAGTGCACTGAAAACCTTTGTTTGATTGCAAATTTTAAATTATCTATCTAACCAATATTTATAACCGAAGGTGCTAACGAATATAGAGCCAAGCATTTTGAAATCTTTAGCAGCTTTCGAAATCTACAAACGGCGTAATTTCCCGGTGCCTCAACGAGCAAAACACAAATGAAAAAGAACTTTTTAAATCTGTTGGTTTCAACAGCATTAATGCTCTCCGCAAATTCTTCTTTTGCGCAATACCCCAACATTCCTGCTGATGTTAAAAAAGCATCAGATTCGATGATGAAAGCTGCTTATCATCAATCAGATGTTGCTTGGGAGAAAGCTAAGCCCATTATCGAGCAGGAAGCTAAGCAAGGCAAACCCTATGTTCCCTGGGCTGGTCGTCCAACTGACTTGCCTCAATCAGAAATTATCGCCTTCCCAGGTGCTGAAGGTGGCGGCGCTTACAGTTTTGGTGGTCGCGGTGGAAAAGTTATTGTAGTTAAAAACCTGAACGACAGTGGTCCGGGTTCGTTACGCGATGCTTGTGAACAAGGTGGAGCCCGTATCGTTGTTTTCAACGTTGCTGGTATCATTCGGTTAAAAACGCCATTAATTATTCGTGCACCTTATATCACTATTGCGGGGCAAACCGCTCCTGGTGATGGGGTTTGTGTGGCTGGAGAATCGGTGTGGTTAAACACACACGATGTAATTGTTCGGTTCATGCGTTTCAGAAGGGGCGAGACTTTTGTCGGTCGCCGCGATGATGCGATTGGTGGAAATCCGGTAGGTAACATCATGATCGACCATGTTTCTGCAAGTTGGGGTTTAGACGAGAATATGTCGATGTACCGCCACATGTATAACGATAGCACTGGTAAAATCGAAGACAAATTAGCAACGGTAAACATCACCATTCAAAACTCCATCTTCTCTGAAGCTTTAGATACCTGGAATCACGCTTTCGGTAGCACGTTAGGTGGTGAAAATTGTACTTTTATGCGTAACCTTTGGGCCGATAATGGTGCCAGAAACCCTTCAATTGGTTGGAATGGAATATTCAATTTTGCCAACAATGTGGTTTTCAACTGGAATAACCGCTCTACAGATGGGGGAGATTATACTGCCTTATTCAATATCGTAAACAACTATTACAAACCCGGACCGGTTACCAACTTAAAAGAACCAATCAGTTACCGGATTTTAAAACCAGAAAGCGGTCGTAGTAAATTGCCTTATGTGGTTTTCGGCCGTGCTTACGTAGAAGGAAATATTATCGAAGGAAATGATAAAGTAACTAAAAATAACTGGGATGGTGGTGTGCAGCTTGAAGACAAAAAAGGGGAGTTAATGACATTTGAGCAGGCTTCTCCATACTTCGCAGCAATGAGGGTTAAAAAACCCTTCCCAATGGCAAAAATTACCATTTTACCAACTTTACAGGCCAAAGATTATGTACTTACCCATGTTGGGGCTAATTTACCAAAAAGAGATCCGGTGGATACACGGGTAATCAAACAGGTTACAACTGGTAAAATTGATTTTATTGAGGGTGTGAAGTTGCCAGAGAAAGATTTCGAGCACCGTCGCTTACCAAAAGACTCTTACAAAATGGGTATTATTACCGACGTGAGTCAAGTGGGTGGTTATCCGGAATATAAAGGTACACCTTACAAAGATGCTGATAATGATGGCATGCCAGATGCATACGAATTGAAAAACGGATTAAATCCTAAAGATGCATCTGATGCTGCAAAAATTTCGAAAAGTGGCTATTCAAACATCGAAGTTTATTTAAACAGCGTTGTAAACGTTTCAACTGTAAAACCTAACTAATATGCGTAAGTGGAATTCTATTTTTAGCATTGCTGTGTTATGTGGTATCGGAAATGTTGCTTTTGCGCAATATCCGGTTATACCCGATGCAATGGAAAAAAGAGCCGATTCACTTTTGAAAAGTATTGAAGAGCAATCGGAACGACAGTTTCTAAAAGTAAAACCTATCGTAGATGCCCAGGCTAAGCAAGGAAAACCTTACATTCCCTGGGCTGCAAAACCAAGTGATTTACCTCAGGCAAAAATGGTTGCTTTTCCAGGTGCTGAAGGTGGTGGAGCCTATGCATTTGGCGGCCGCGGGGGAAAGGTTTATGTAGTAACTAGTCTGGAAGATTCAGGTAAAGGAACTTTACGTGAAGCTTGCGAGCAAGGTGGTGCCCGCATCATTGTGTTTAACGTAGCTGGAATTATCAAATTAAAAACACCCCTGATTATTCGGGCCCCATACATCACCATTGCTGGTCAAAGTGCACCTGGAGATGGAGTTTGTATAGCGGGCGAATCGGTTTGGATAAATACGCACGATGTGGTCATTCGTTACATGCGTTTCCGCCGCGGTGCGACTGATGTTACTCGTAGAGATGATGCTATCGGCGGCAATCCTGTTGGAAACATCATGATCGACCACGTTTCAGCAAGTTGGGGATTAGATGAAAACATGTCGATTTACCGCCATGTTTATGATGCCAAAGACGGTTCTAAGCCAGAAAAATTACCAACAGTGAATGTGACCATTCAAAATTCTATCTTTTCTGAAGCTTTAGATACTTATAACCATGCCTTCGGAAGTACTATTGGCGGTTTGAATTCTACCTTCATGCGTAACCTTTGGGCTTCGAACATTGCAAGAAACCCTTCTGTTGGGATGTACGGCGATTTTGGTTTCGCGAATAACGTAATTTTTAACTGGTGGAATAGAAGTGCCGATGGTGGCGATAACGCTTCATTTTATAGTTTCGTAAACAACTATTATAAACCAGGTCCGATTACGCCTGCCGGTCAGCCAATTTCTTATCGCATTTTAAAGCCAGAATCGGGAAGAGATATCAGGTTTAAAAATGAGTTTGGCAAGGCTTACGTAACAGGAAATATTGTGGAAGGCAATGAAAAAGTAACCAAAAACAATTGGGATGGTGGCGTTCAGCCTGAAAGCAAGCGTGAAACGCAAAAGTTGTTAGATTCTATTCGAAGCGACAAACCACTTCCAATGGCTAAAATTTCGATCATCGATACCAAAAAAGCATATGATTATGTTTTGGCAAATGCTGGTGCATCTTTACCCGTACGTGATGCGGTAGACAAGCGTATCGTTAAACAGGTATCAACAGGTAAAATTGAGCATGTAGAAGATGGAAAGCTTCCGGCTACACAGAATTATGTTAAACGCCGCTTGCCAGCTGATTCATACAAAAAAGGAATTATTTCTGATATTGCACAAGTTGGCGGTTATCCCGAATACAAAGGTAAAGCTTACCTTGATTTGGATAAAGATGGGATTCCGGATGCCTGGGAAACTAAAAATGGTTTGAACCCTAATGATGCCAGTGACGCAGCAAAAATCTCGAAATCAGGCTATGCCAATATCGAGGTGTATTTAAATAGTTTGGTTGATATCAATAAAGTGAGACCATAGGGAAATCGTCATTGCGAGGCACGAAGCAATCTTAAAGCTATGGGTTCAATAGCGAAAGTAGTAGGATTACTTCGTTTCTCGCAATGATGGAAACATTAAAAGAAATGCATCCTTGCGTCTTCGTGCCTTAGCGGTCAAAAATTAAATTATGGCAAAAACTAACCACATATATCATTCTAAAGTACTGTCTATACTGGCTTTACTTTTTCTGTTGACTAGTTTTTCTTTTGCTCAAAAAACAAAACCAGTAGAACCACCCAAACCGCTTTACAGAAGCAAGGATGGCAAATTGGCTTATACGCCTGATGCCGAGGGAAATCGCATTCCTGATTTTTCTTACGCAGGTTACATGGCTGGTGAAAAAGCGATTCCAGATGCCACAATAAGAGTGGTGGTTCCCGTTTCGAAAGGAGATGCCACAATAAGAATTCAATCTGCCATTAATTATGTTTCAAAGTTACCTATCGGAAAAGATGGTTTGCGTGGTGCTATTTTACTCGAGAAAGGAACTTATGAAGTGGCAGGAACACTAAAAATTTCTGCTTCAGGTGTGGTTCTTCGTGGTAGTGGCTTTGGCACTGGTGGCACGAAAATTTTTGCAACTGGCTTAGATCGGATCGGAGTAATTAGAATATTAGGCAAGAATGATCAGTCAGAACAAAACCCAGTTGCCATCACCAATAACTATGTTCCTGTAAATGCAAATCAGCTCACTTTATCCAGTATTAATGGTTTTAAAGTTGGTGATCAAATCCTGATTAATCGTCCATCCACAAAAGAATGGATTGAAACCTTAAAAACGACTGAGTTTGGCGGTGGTGAGAGTGCTTTGGGTTGGAAACCGGGGACAAGAGATATCCGCTGGGAGAGAAAGATCACGGCAATAAATGGTTCTACAATTACGCTTGATGCGCCGCTTACCACTGCATTAGATGCGAAATTTGGTGGTGCAACCGTTTCAAAGTATGAATGGAATGGAAGAATCAACAATGCAGGAGTTGAAAATTTAAAAATAGAATCCGATTATCACAAAGAAAATATTAAAGATGAATACCATCGCTGGACGGCCATTTCTTTGGAGAATGCGCAAGATGCCTGGGTGCGAAAAGTTGTTTTTGAACACTTCGCGGGCTCAGCGGTAAACGTTTTAGAAACTTCAAAACGGATTACTGTCGAAGATTGCAAATCTTTTGCACCGATTTCAGAGATCGGTGGAGAGAGAAGAAATACCTTTTTTACTACAGGACAGCAAACGCTTTTTCAAAGATTGTATGCGGAGTTTGGTTACCATGATTTTGCCGTAGGCTTCTGTGCACCTGGACCAAATGTTTTTGTACAATGCCAATCGTATCTGCCTTTTAGTTTCAGCGGTACGATTGATAGCTGGGCATCCGGTGTTTTGTTTGATATCGTAAACATCGATGGGCAAGCATTAAGTTATTTAAACAGAGGTCAGGATGGGCAGGGTGCTGGTTGGAGCGCTGCCAATAGTGTTTTTTGGCAGTGCAGCGCAGCAAGGGTTGATAATCCTCAGCCACCAACGGCTCAAAACTGGGCGTTTGGAACATGGGCACAATTTTCTGGAAATGGTTATTGGGACATGTCGAACGAACAAATCCAGCCAAGGAGTTTGTATTATGCACAACTCAAAGATAGAATAGGGAATGAAGTTGAGGGAAGGACATTTTTACTTCCGGTAGAAACAGAGGCTTCGAGCAGCCCACCTGTTGACGTAGCGCAAAAATTAACCAAGTTAGCCTATAAACCTGCACTAACTATTTCCGAATATATTGATTCGGCAACAGAAAGAAATAAAATCTCTACAGACATAAATCAGGCAAAAAGCATCGATAGAATTGGCGTGGAGAAAGTGATTCAACCTTCCCTTGCAGCGGCGATGACTATTAAAAATGGTTGGCTGGTTCGTGGTAGCGAAGTGATAGTGGGCAATCGCCAGGATGTACCCTGGTGGAATGGAAGTGCCCGTCCGTATGGTTTGAAGAAAACTAAATTCCACGCTACCCGTTTCGTTCCCGGTCGTGAAGGAAATGGCCTTACAGATGATTTGAATGAAATTACCGACTCTATGCAAAATGGTTCTGTTAAAGTATTAGATCATAATTATGGACTATGGTACGATAGAAGGAGAGATGATCACGAACGCATTCGCAGGATGGACGGTGAAGTTTGGGCGCCATTTTATGAGTTGCCTTTCGCCCGTAGCGGACAGGAAAAGGCTTGGGACGGTTTGAGTAAGTATGACATTACGAAGTATAATCTTTGGTATTGGGATAGGCTAAAAACTTTTGCAAATCTTGCCGATCAAAAAAGTCTGGTCTTGATTCATCAAAACTATTTTCAGCATAATATTATAGAAGCAGGTGCCCATTATGCCGATTTTCCATGGCGTACAGCCAACAACATTAACAATACCGGTTTTCCAGAACCTGTACCTTATGCCGGAGATAAACGGATTTTTATGGCTGAACAGTTTTATGATATCAGCAATGAAAATCGCAAAGCGATCCACAAAGCATACATCAGAAAATGTCTGGAAAACTTTGATGGAAATTCTGGCGTGATTCAACTTATTGGTGCAGAATTTACCGGTCCTCTACATTTTGTACAATTCTGGATTGATACCATTAAAGAGTGGGAAAAGGAAACCGGCAAGCATCCGATTATTGGTTTAAGTGTAACTAAGGATGTTCAAGATGCCATCCTGGCCGATAAGGCAAGGGCAGATGTGGTCGATTTAATCGATATCAGATATTGGCATTACCAGGCAGATGGAACTGCTTATGCCCCTAAAGGCGGCCTCAATTTGGCGCCAAGGCAACATGCCCGCTTGTTGAAACCAAAGAAAACTTCGTTTGAAGAAGTTTACCATGCGGTTTCAGAATATAAGGAAAAATTCCCAGCCAAAGCCGTCATCTATTCAGGTGATAATTACGATTCTTTTGCTTGGGCCACTTTCATGGCCGGCGGTTCACTTTCCAATATTCAAGGGTTTGACAAAAATTTTTTAAGTACTGCTTCTTCCATGAAAGCATTCCTTCCTAACGGCAAATCTGCCGGGCAGTATGGCTTGGAAGATACAGGTAAAGCCTATATTTTGTACAATGCATCAGACGAATCAATCAATCTCGATCTCAGCAAAGTAGCTGGAAGATTCAGTTTGAAAGTTTTAAATACCCGGAATGGAAAGATCCTGAAAGTAGAAAAAATCAACGCAGGAGCAATAGTAAAACTAAATAAGGTCGGAACGGGCGATGAGGTAATCATCATCAATAAAATTTAATACATGAATTTAAAATTTAAACTATTTCTGGTTTTCTTAGTATCAATCATAACATTTGGATGCAAGGATAAGCCACATTTTGGTGATAAAAGTTTATTAATTTCTGAAAATGGTAGATATTTTTCTACAGGAGATGGAAAACCCTTTTTCTGGCTAGGCGATACGGGTTGGTTGTTATTTAGCCGCTTAAATCGCGAAGAAACCAATACTTACCTGGAAGATAGAAAACAAAAGGGTTTCAATGTAATTCAGGTAATGGTTTTGCATGATGTGGCCGCTAAAAATATTTATGGTGATTCTGCTCTGGTGAACAAAGATGTTTCCAAACCGGTGTTAACCGACCAAAACGATTACAGGGATTCTTCTGCTTACGATTATTGGGATCACATTGATTATGTGGTTGACAAAGCTGCTGAAAAAGGACTTTACATGGCGCTTGTTCCGGTTTGGGGAACAAATGTGAAAGAGAAAAAAGTAAATGAGGATCAGGCGAAAAAGTATGCTGAATTCCTCGCAAAAAGATACCGCGAAAAGTGGAATATTATCTGGTTAAATGGTGGTGACATAAAGGGAACTGACGGATTGAAAGTTTGGAATGCGATTGGCGAAACGTTAAGAGCAAATGATCCAAATCATTTGATCACTTTCCATCCAAGGGGAAGAACCGCTTCTTCTGCATGGTTTCACGATGCAAAATGGAACGATTTTGATATGATTCAATCTGGTCACCGCCGTTATGAGCAAGATACCTCAGCAAAGGAAAAATTACATTACGGGGAAGATAACTGGAAATACATTGAAAGCGATTATAAACTGAAGCCAGCAAAGCCTACCATTGATGGTGAACCCTCGTACGAGGATATTCCGCAAGGATTGCACGATGTTACCCAGCCACGCTGGAACGATGCTGATGTAAGAAGATATGGCTATTGGTCGGTTTTTGCCGGAGCTTTCGGCTACACCTATGGCCATAATTCGGTGATGCAGATGTACAAAAAAACCGATTTGAAACCTGCGTACGGTCCGAAAGATCAATGGATTACGGCGATAAACGCTCCGGGAGCGCAGCAAATGAAATTTCTGAAAAACTTAATGTTATCTCGTTCTTATTTTGATCGGATACCCGATCAAACGATGATTGCAGGAAGCAATGGTGAAAAATACGACAAAGTTTTAGCCACAAGGGGCGAGGAGTACGCAATGTTTTACATCTACACGGGTAAAACTTTTAGCGTACAGCTTGGCAAAATAGATGGAGATGAGGTGAAGGCTTCATGGTACGATCCACGAACCGGAAAATTTACCACAATTGGTGAGTTTGAGAATAAGGGAGTAAAAGAATTCAATCCACCAGGAGAACCTGCAAATGGTAATGATTGGGTTTTAGTTTTGGATAAGGTGTAGGAGTTAGGTTTGTCGCTAGTGCGAGGTTCAAGGCAAAGCCTTAAATGGTTTGTTAGAGCGTTCGTCATTCCCAATTTAGTTGGGAATCTTAAAACGATTGCAACCATTACTTGGCTATTGCATTAAGATTCCCGCCTACGCGGGAAAGACGGAGTTAAAATAAAAAATAATAAATGTTTAAAGCAAAGTTCATATCAACATTACGTTTAGCCATCATCGGACTCTCGTTGTGCGTAGTAACGTCTTGTTCGAAACAAGGGTATTTATTTACCTCGTTCCATGAGCCCGCAACCGATGGTTTACGTTTTTTATATAGTTACGATGCTTACCATTGGACAGATTTAAATAAAACTTTCTTAAAACCGGAAGTTGGTACACAGAAAGTTTTACGAGACCCATCCATTGCACAAGGACCAGATGGAACTTTTCATTTGGTATGGACATGCAGCTGGAAAGGCGACAAAGGTTTTGGTTATGCCAGCTCAAAAGATTTGATTAACTGGAGCGAACAAAAATTCCTCCCGGTAATGGAAAGTGAGCCTAAAACGGTAAATGTTTGGGCACCAGAAATTTTTTATGATGACGAAAAAGCCGAATTTGTAATCATCTGGGCATCAACCATTCCATTCCGTTTTGCTAAAGGTATTGAGGACGAAGAGAATAACCACCGGATGTATAGCATTACTACCAAAGACTTTATCAATTTCTCAAAACCTAAATTGTTTTTAGATCCTGGTTTTAGTGTAATTGATGCCGTAATTGTGAAACGGGCTGTAAAGGATTATGTTTTGGTGTTGAAGGATAATACTCGACCCAACAGGAATTTAAAAGTAGCTTTTGGGCAGGATGCTTTAGGTCCGTATAGAGATGTTTCAGAAACTTTTAGTCCGAAGTTAACAGAAGGGCCAACAGTAGTTAAAGCGAAAAATGATTGGTTGATTTATTTTGACGCTTACGGCCAAAAAATTTATTCGGCTTACAAAACATCAGATTTTAAAAACTTTAAAGACGTGACTTCGGAGGTATCGGTACCAGAAGGACATAAACACGGCACCATTATTAAAGTAAAAAGGAAAGTGATTGAAGGATTGAAGAAATAGTAAACGCAAAGACATAATAGCACCAAGAAAAAGATTCGTCATTTGGTTTGAGGTCGTGATTTAGACCAGAGCGTAGTCCCGAAATTTCGGAGAGAAATCTTTGGACCTTGTTTAGAAGATCTCTCGACTACGGTCGAGATGACGACATAATTGAAGTAGAAATGAAAATATTTAAAATACTTTGTTTAACACTGCCATTTGCACTTGCATCATCAACATTGCAGGCGCAGGATACAGTACGTTACACAGGAAAGACTTTAGTGAATGCCGATTATCACCATGGGCAACTTTCGCCGGTTATGGGCATTCACAATATCCAAACTTTCAGGGCAAATAGAGAGCATCCGGAATTGGCCGAAAATTTTGGCTGGACGTACAACCATGCGCCAATGTTGGCCTATTGGAACAATAAATTTTATGTAGAATATCTAAGCGATAAGGTTGGCGAAAGTATTCCGCCAGGGCAAACTTTTTTGCAATCTTCTTCTGATGGTTATACCTGGACCAAACCCGATGTAATTTTTCCTATTTACAGAATTGCCGATGGGACGACCAAAGAAGGCAGAACCGATGTGGCTAAAGATTTAGATGCGGTAATGCATCAGCGCATGGGTTTTTACGTTTCTAGCAAAAATGTATTTCTGGTTCTTGGTTTTTATGCAATCAGTTTTGATGCTAAAGATGATCCCAACGATGGCCATGGAATTGGTAGAGCTGTTCGCGAAATTCAGGCCGATGGGAAATATGGCCCCATTTATTTTATTCACTACAATCCTGGTTACACGGAGAAAAACACCAAATATCCATACTTCACAAAGAGTAAAAATAAAGCTTTTGTTGCCGCTTGTAATGAGTTGTTAGCCAATAAGCTAATGACGCAGCAATGGAATGAAGAAGCTGATAGGAAAGATCCCCTTATCACTTTGCAAAAACAGTATAAGGCGTTTAGTTATTATCATTTACCTGACGGAAGAGTGGTTGGTTTATGGAAAAACGCGTTGACCGCGATTAGCACTGACAACGGAAAAAGCTGGCCTGAAAGTGCCTTTCGAGCGCCAGGTTTTGTAAACAGTAACGCCAAAATCTGGGGTCAGAAAACTGCTGATGGTAACTACGCAACTGTTTATAATCCTTCGGAATACCGGTGGCCCTTAGCCATATCAACCAGCAAAAATGGTTTGGAATATACCAATCTGCTTTTGATTAATGGGGAAATTACTCCAATGCGATACGGTGGGAATTACAAATCTTATGGTCCACAGTATGTTCGTGGGATTATCGAAGGCAATGGTAAACCTGCCGATGGCAAATTATGGGTAACTTATAGTATGAACAAAGAAGATATTTGGGTCTCTTCGGTGCCACTCCCTGTAAAAGATAGGGCTATGGAAAACGCAGATGATGATTTCGCTAAAGTTGGCAGCGCAAAATTGCTCGAAAACTGGAATATTTATAGTCCGCTTTGGGCACCAGTTAAAGTGCAAGATGGTGCTTTGATATTAAAAGATAAAGATCCCTTTGATTATGCAAAAGCCGAACGGTTATTTCCTGCATCGAAAAAAATAATCACTTCATTTTCAGTTACACCGAAGCAAAACGACTTCGGTTTATTAGAGATTGAATTACAGGATGCAAAAGGAACGGCAAGTGTTCGCTTGACATTTGATACCGCCGGAAATTTAAGTGGAAAAGCTGGTGCTCGCTACAAAAACTTCATGAAATATGAAGCTGGAAAAAGCTACGATATCAAGTTGAAACTAGATGCACATACGAGGTTCTATTCGCTCACTGTTAATGGAAAGGAATTGTCGCTAAGTTTAGCTTTTCAACCCGTTCCTGATGTTTCGCGTATTGTTTTCCGTACTGGAGACGTTCGTCGCTTCCCAAACGTAGATACACCGGCAGATCAAACTTACGATTTGAAAAATGCTGGCGAATCTGAGAAGAAAGAAGCTGTTTATTTGATCAAATATTTAAGAACGGAAGGGTTTTAGGATGGGAGTAAAGTTTAGCGTTTGGAGTTTAGGGTTTGGGGCTTCCCCCTCACGGAGAAGAAAAAGCTTAGTTCCATTATCCGTCATTTCGTCCACAAACACCGTAATTGCGAGGAGAAACGACAAAGCAATCTCACTAGATCAATCAGATTGCTTCAGCTCGCACCAGCCCAGCTTCGCAATGACGACCGCCTTACAAATATTGGGATTTATCACATCGTCCTTGCGAGGTATGAAGCAATCTCTCATGGTGTTAGGTCTCCTCGTGCTTTCCTTTTCCGCCAACGCCAAAATTCTTTTGCCGCAAATTTTATCAAGCAATATGGTTCTGCAGCGAGAGAAGCCCATCAACGTTTGGGGATTTGCTTCGCCTGACGAAAAAGTGGAGGTTAATTTTGCAGGACAAACAAAACAAACCTTGACTGATAAAAATGGAAATTGGTCTCTGTTATTATCGCCATTAAAAACCTCAGCGCAACCACAAACGATGACGATTTCAGGCACTAACAAAATTGAATTGACGAATATTTTAGTCGGTGAGGTTTGGCTATGTTCTGGTCAGTCGAACATGGAATATCAAATGCGTAAACTGGCAAAAATTACTAAACCAAAAAACGAAAAACTTGGCTTTCCCGCAGATGCGGTAGAAAGGGCTAAAAATCAACAGATCAGGATCTTCCTGGTTAACCGCAAGCAGTTAGCAAAACCCGATTCAATTCATAAAAGTTGGGCAGTTGCAGAAGATTCTGCTTTACGGGCATTTTCAGCGGTAGGTTATTTTTTCGCCAAAGAGATCCAGGAGAAATTGGGTATTCCGGTTGGCATGATTTCTTCTGCTGTTTCTGGCAGTGCCATTGAGCCCTGGATTTCTCCAGAAGCTTTTGCGCAGGAAGCCTATTTCAAAAATCAAAAGGTAAGGAACGACCCCGGTAAGTTTTATACACCAATGATTGAGCCATTAACCAAGTTTAAAGTCCGCGGATTTTTGTGGTACCAGGGAGAAACCAACTGCTTTTTAAATGAAACGATTAGTTATTCCTACAAACTTAAAACACTAATTAATTTGTGGAGAAAGGCCTGGGGCGAACAACTGCCGTTTTACTACGTCCAAATTGCACCTTATGATTATAGCAAGCAAAAGAGCGATAAAGTTGTGCTCACACCAGATACGGAACCTAATTTTTGGGAGGCTCAACAGCAGGTTTTACGTTTGCACAATACAGGGATGATTGCAACATCTGATTTAAATGACAACGGAGCAGATTTGCATCCTACCTACAAATGGGAGGTAGGAAGACGCCTGGCAATTTTAGCTTTAGGCAGAACATACAACCAGAAAATCGAATATTCCGGTCCGGTTTTAAAGAAAAAAAGAATTTACATGCCATACGTTGTTTTAAGTTTTGATCACTTGAAATATTTTGTGTCCCGTAATTCTGATCAATTCACAGGATTTGAAATTGCAGGTAAAGATGGAAAATTTGTAAAGGCACTAGCATTCCAGAAAGGAACCGACATCATCGTTTCTTCGAAAGAAATTCCTAATCCAAAAACAGTGCGCTACAATTGGACAGAAAACCCTACTGGTAATTTATACAGTAATGGTTTACCTGCATTGCCATTCAGAACTGATAACCCTTTAACTAGTCAATTTAAAACCAATTAATGAAACTTAGATCTATACTTTTCTTTTTTTCGATTATGTTGTTTGGTGCTACAAATGCGCAGCAAACGCAAAAGCTATATCTTTCTGGAACCGGAAATGATAATACGGTAAATTGGGATTTCTTCTGCACGGCCGGTGCAAATTCGGGGAAGTGGACAAGCATTCCGGTGCCTTCCAACTGGGAATTACAGGGTTTTGGTAAATACAACTACGGTTTTAACAAGGAGGAAAATAAAGGAAAGGAAGAAGGCCTTTATAAGTATAAATTTAAAGTTCCAGGCAACTGGAAAAACCAGCAAATCAATATTGTTTTTGAGGGTTCGATGACGGATACTGAAGTCAAAATAAATGGAAAATTAGCCGGAACTGTGCACCAGGGATCTTTTTATGTGTTTAAATATAATATTTCGAACCTGTTGAAACTTGATGCTGAGAATTTACTGGAAGTGAAGGTTTCAAAACATTCGGCAAATAAATCAGTAAATGAAGCAGAGCGTAAAGCCGATTTCTGGATTTTCGGCGGGATTTTCAGGCCTGTTTATCTCGAAGCTTTGCCGCAAACACATCTCGAAAGAATACAAATCGATGCCAAAGCTGATGGAAATTTAAACGCTCAAGTGGCCTTCACTGGTGATGCTGACAAAGTCGAAGTAGAGCTTGTTTCCACAGGTGGAAAACGTTTTGGAGAAAAATTTACTTCTTCGATTAGAAAAGGAACCCAAAAATTGACGTTAAACCAGCAGTTTCCTCAGCCCCAACTTTGGTCTTCAGAATTTCCAAACCTTTATACAGCCACCTTTTCGCTCATTAAAAAAGGTAAAGTCATCCATCAGCTTTCTAAAAAAATTGGTTTTAGAACAGTCGAAGTAAAAGAGCGTGACGGGGTTTATGTAAACGGAGTTAAAATAAAATTCAAAGGAGTAAACAGGCATTCATTTTATCCTACATCTGGCAGAACAACAAGTAAAAAAATCAGCATTGCTGATGTTGAGCTTATGAAAGAAATGAACATGAACGCAGTGCGGATGTCGCATTACCCGCCAGATGCACACTTTTTAGAGGTTTGCGATTCTCTCGGTTTATTTGTGATGGATGAATTGGCTGGCTGGCACGGTACTTACGATACGCCAACCGGCACGAAATTGATGAAAGAGATGATGCTGAACGACGAAAATCATCCATCAATTATATTTTGGGCAAATGGAAACGAGGGTGGACACAACCGTGAACTCGATCATCTTTTTGGTGAAGAAGACATCCAAAAGCGTCCGTTAATCCATCCATGGGAAGTATTTAATGGATTTGAAACCACACACTATCGGGAATTTAATTACGGAATAGGAAATTACGATCATGGACATAATATTTTAATGCCAACAGAATTTTTGCATGGTATGTGGGATGGCGGTCACGGTGCTGGGATAGAAGATTACTGGAATGCGATGTGGAACAACCCGCTTTCAGCGGGAGGGTTTCTTTGGGATTTTGCCGACCAGGCCGTTGTTCGTACAGATAAAAATGGGGAACTGGATACAGATGGAAACCACGGTCCCGATGGTATTGTTGGTCCTTACCATGAAAAGGAGGGCAGTTTCTTTACCATTAAGGAAGTTTGGAGCCCAGTTTTTGTAGAAAAAAGACAAATGACCGCAGGTTTTGATGGCTCCTTTTTATTGGAGAACCGTTATGCTTTCACGAACTTGAATCAATGTACTTACGAATGGAAATTGAAGAAGCTAAAGTTTGGTGATGATGCGGAATTTAAGGCTGGTAAAGTAGATGCGCCAAACATTAAGCCTTTTGAAAAAGGAAAATTACAAATCAATCTTCCTGCAGATTGGAGAGGTTTTGATGCGCTTTACCTCACTATAAAGGATTTTTATGGTAAAGAGTTATTTACCTGGAGTTTTCCAATTGCCTTACCAAAAGCCGACGCAGACAAAATAGTGGTCACCACTGGGCCATCCAAGGTAAGTTTAATAGAAGATGCAAAATCGTATCAGGTGTCGGCAAATGGTATCGACTTCACTTTCAATAAAACTACAGGATTATTGCAACAGGCTAAAAACGCAAATGGTACCGTTCCGTTTTCAAACGGGCCTGTATTGCAGGAAGCTGAAAATAACTTCAAAAATTTTACCACTAAAATGGATGGTCAAAATCTGATAATTTCATCTAAATTCGATAAGAAAGAAAGCTGGAATACTTTACAATGGACGATCTACCCATCTGGATGGTTAAAGATGGAAGTTAAATATTTTCCTTCAGCCTATTTCACCACCTTTGTCGGACTAAACTTTTCTTATCCTGAAACAGAGATGAAAAGTGTCGAATTTAAAGGCAATGGGCCTTACCGGGTTTGGAAGAACAGGATGAAAGGACAGCAGTTTGGCATTTGGAAAAAGGATTATAATAATTCCGCAACCGGCGAGCCAGGTTGGCAATATCCCGAATTTAAAGGTTATTATTCCAACATGTATTGGTGTGAATTTGTTGGAAAACAACAATCTTTTAAAGTGGTAACAGATAGAGAAGACGTATTTTTAAGGTTGTTTACACCAAAAAAATCGAAAGATACTGAGTGGGATAATATGAGCCCGACTTTTCCAAACGGCGACATTTCTTTTATGAATGGAATCTCGGCGATTGGAACAAAGACGCAGAAACCAGAAACCACCGGACCAATGGGAATGAAACATGTATTTTACGATTTCGATAAGGATCAGAGCAGAGCATTGGACATGATTTTGTATTTTGATTTTTCATTAAAGAAGGATTTAGGAAACTGACAATAGAGAATAGGCAAGATAACGAATGGTTTGTGGTGAGTTTGCAAATAAGTATTATTTATATCAATTTCCTATTTCCTACGCTCTATTCTCCCAATTAAACATAAATGAACATTAAAATCTACATAGCGATAATCAGCATTTCGTTACTACCATTAACAAAAGTGGCGGCTCAAGTTTCTTTGCAAAATACCACCTGCGAGATGCTCGAAAACCCACTTGGAATCGATGTTCAAAAGCCGCGTTTTGCATGGCATATCATTTCGAAAGAGCGAAACGTGATGCAAACCGCTTATCAAATATTGGTTTCATCAACCGCAGAAAAACTAAATGCAAATGAAGGTGATCTATGGGATTCGCAAAAAGTAAATACGGCCGAATCAATTCACATAAGGTATAATGGAGTGCCATTGAAAAGTAGATTGAAGGCGTTTTGGAAGGTAAAAGTCTGGACAAGCGCAGGTCAAAGCGAATGGTCAGCACCAAATTATTTTTCCATGGGCTTACTGTACTACAAAGACTGGCCAAAAGGTTGGATTGGCTTCGACAGGGCATTTCCGTGGGATAATATCAAAACTGACTCACGCTTATCGGCAAGATATTTTAGGAAGGAATTTCAAAGTACAAAGCAAGTTAGAACAGCCACCGCCTCTATCATTGGTTTGGGTTTGTACGAGCTTTTTATCAACGGAAAAAAAGTGGGAAACGATGTATTATCCCCATCCCCAACTGATTACACCAAAAATGTAAAGTACAATACCTACGATGTTACCAGTTACATCAAAAATGGAAAAAATGCCGTTGGTGCCATCTTAGGTAACGGTCGTTTTTTCGCCATGCGCCAGAATGAAAAGCCTTATAAAATAAAGACGTTTGGTTTTCCGAAGATGCTGATGAATATCAACATTGTTTATACAGACGGTAGCACGGCAAATATTGATACTGATAATAGCTGGAAAGGTACTGCAGATGGACCGATTAGAACGAATAACGAATACGATGGTGAGGAATATGATGCAACAAAAGAAGAGTCCGGCTGGAATGCGGTAGGCTTTGATGATAGCAAGTGGCTGAAAGCGGAATTTGTGCAGGAACCTAGCGGAGTGATTAAGGCTCAAATGAATGAGAATATGAAAGTGATGAATACCTTGAAGCCGGTTTCAATTTCGAAACTTTCAGGTGGAAGATACATTCTCGATATGGGGCAAAACATGGTTGGTTGGTTGCAAATAAAGGTTGAGGGAGCAAGAGGGAAGCAAATTAAAATGCGTTTCGCTGAATCGCTGCAAGATAACGGAGAACTCTTTACGGCTAATCTTCGCAATGCGAAATGTACAGATTTGTATACTTTAAAGGGTGGAGAAACTGAAATCTGGGAGCCCACGTTCACTTACAGGGGTTTTAGGTTTGTAGAACTTTCGGGCTATAGTTACCAGCCATCAGTAAATGATTTCGTTGGGAAAATGGTTTACGATAACATGAAAACGGTTGGAACTTTTGAAACTTCGAACGCCTTAACCAATCAGATTTTTAAAAATGCCTGGTGGGGAATTGCAGGAAGTTATAAGGGCATTCCGGTTGATTGCCCGCAACGTAACGAGCGTATGCCATGGTTGGGCGATAGAGGCGCAGTAGCTTATGGTGAGAATTTCTTATTTGATAATGGCAGGTTTTATGCTAAATGGCTTCAGGATATTAGAAATTCGCAAAAAGAAGATGGCGCAATTCCTGATGTTGCGCCTGCTTTCTGGCGTTATTACAGCGATAACATGACCTGGCCAGGAGCAATGCTTTTGGTAACAGAGATGCTTTACAAGCAAACGGGCGATGTATCGTCGGTTCGCGATAATTATCCGGCAATGAAAAAATGGCTTTCTTATATGCAAGATCGCTACATGAAGGATTATATTTTAACAAAAGATAGTTATGGCGATTGGTGTATGCCGCCCATTACAATTGAATTTGGACGAGGCAAAAGTGCTGATAAAAAATATCCTTCTGAATTAATTTCAACGGCTTATTATTATCATTTTACAAACCTGATGATACAATTTGGAAAAGCCATTGGCAATGAGTCAGATGTAAAAGCTTACGGAGTTTTGGGAGAGAAAATCAAAAATGCATTCAATGAAAAGTATTATAATCAGCAAGGATATTATGCTACAAACGCTTTAACAGATAATATTATTCCGCTTTACTTTGGCATGGTTCCGAAAGATAAGGTAGAGACTGTTTTTAAAAATATTACCCACACCGTCGAAGTGACCAATAAAGGGCATTTAAGTAATGGCTTGGTTGGGATTCAATGGTTAATGCGTTGTTTAAATGATTATGGCAGACCAGATCTTGCCTATACGGTTGCGACTCAAAAAAGCTATCCAAGTTGGGGTTACATGGTAGAAAATGGCGCCACTACCATTTGGGAATTATGGAATGGTAATACGGCAGATCCCAAAATGAATTCCCAAAACCATGTGATGATGCTTGGCGATTTACTGATTTGGTATTATGAAAATCTTGCTGGAATTAAATCTGAAAACGCTGCTTTTAAACAAATCACGATGAAGCCTGAAATGATTGAAGGACTTAATACTGTAAATGCCAGTTATAATTCGATTCATGGCATGATCAAAAGCAATTATAGCAAAACTGGCAACACCTTTAACTGGAATTTAAGCGTCCCGCCAAACACTACGGCAACAGTTTATATTCCTGCAAAAAGCAAAAGTGAGGTGTCTGAAAAGATCAAATCAATTAAAGATTTGATATTTATAAAAATGGAAAATAACCGGGCGATTTATGAACTTGGTTCGGGTGATTATGAATTTGTTGTGGAAGGAAGGTAGGGAAAAGTTAATGGGAACTAGAGAGTGGAGAATAGGGGAAAAGGCAATGGGAAATAGAGAGTGGAAAATAGGGGAAAAGGCAATGGGAAATAGAGAGTGGAAAATAGGAAGAAAGAGAATAAAAAAGGAACCAGGACTTCATTACCAAAATTGATAGTACAACTTAAAAATAGAACCTATAGTTAAATAAAATTATGAGAAAGATTTTAAAACCAATAATGATGGCGTTGATGCTGTTAACCACAGCAATTTCCTTCAGTCAAGCTCAGGATGCTAGTGCAAATGCAGAAATTCTAACTAAAGCGAAGGAGTGGGTTTCAGCATTAAATTTGACAGATGTTGCTAAAAAAACAGCCGTAGAGAATGTGATTGCCGTTCATTTAACGGCCGTGAGAGATTGGCATAACAGCCATCCTTCATCCACCGTTCCGGACGGAATTAATCCGGTTACGGGAAGCAAATTGACTGATCTTGATAAGCAAATTATCGCCGATTCTGCTATGCCCTCAACCATTCATCAATCTTTAATGGATGGCTTAAATAAAAATCTATCTGCAGACCAAGTAGAGGTAATCCTGGACAAATACACCATTGGTAAAGTCGATTTTACCATGAAAGGTTACAAATCCATCGTTCCGGATTTGACTGCTGATGAAGAAGCTAAAATTTTGGCTTTTATGAAACAGGCAAGAGAGCAGGCAGTCGATTATAAAAATATGAAACAGATTTCTGCCATTTTCGAGATTTACAAAACCAAGTCAGAGCAAATGTTAAACAATAATGGTCGCAGTTGGAGAGCACTATACAGCGCCTATACCAAAAGGATAAAAGAAGAGAAAGCGAATAAGAGAAAAGCAGGGAATAAGGAATAGAAAGGATTCGAATCTATTACAATTTTCTATTCTCTATTTACCTCATATAAAAAACCTATGTTAAAAAGAAAAATATACATCACACTTGTAATTGCATTAGCATTAGGATTGAGTGCCAATGCGCAAGTTGAAAAATGGCAAAAAGGCGTAGTAAAGCAAGAATTTCTTTACGATCAGGCACCATTTCCGTCTTGTCATTCAGCAACTATTGTAGAAACACCAACAGGTTTGGTGGCATCCTATTTCGGCGGAACAAAAGAGCGCAACCCAGATGTTGAAATTTACATCAGTCGTTTTGTGGATGGAAAATGGCTTGCTCCGGTATTAGTAGCCAATGGCGTTCAGCCTGACGGGAAAAGGTTACCAACATGGAACCCGGTTCTATATCAAATTCCAGAAGGAGATTTAATTCTATTTTATAAAATCGGTCCGAAACCATCTGAATGGTGGGGATTAATGAAAACTTCGAAAGACGGTGGAATTACCTGGTCGGATGCTGCAAAGCTTCCAGATGGTTATATCGGCCCTGTAAAAAACAAGCCGGTTTTATTAAGTAATGGAAATCTGTTTGCGCCTTCCAGTAGAGAAGGTGACGGCTGGAAGATCCATTTTGAGGTAACTAAAGATAATGGCAAAACATGGAGAACGGTTGGACCGCTACCGGAAAATGGCATCAAAGCCATTCAGCCCAGTATTTTACAGCATGGAAACGGCAAGTTGCAAATTTTGGCCAGAACAGCCAACAGGGCTATTGTCGAATCATGGTCGGAAGACAATGGCGAAAGCTGGTCTCCTTTAACAAAAACCTCATTGCCGAATAACAATTCTGGCACAGATGCAGTAACGATGAAAGATGGGCGTCATGTTTTGGTTTACAATCATGTTTTGCCTCCCGGCGATTTAGCAAAAGGACCAAGAACTCCCTTAAATGTTTCGGTTTCTAAAGATGGAGAAAACTGGTCTGCAGCTTTGATTTTGGAAGATTCACCAATTAGTCAATATTCATATCCTGCCGTAATTCAAACATCGGATGGAATGCTTCATTTCATTTATACCTGGAGAAGGCAGAAAATAAAACATGTGGTTGTGGATCCGTCCAAGTTGAAACTAAAAAAAATCAAGAATGGCGTTTGGCCTGAGCTTAAAGGCTATGCAGCACCGGTGATTACAGAAACGAAAAACGAAGAACCATGAGAGAAGGCAGTTTTGCATTTATTCCAACCGTCATTTCGACCGTAGTAGAGAAATCTTTTAAATTAGTTTCACAGTCTTTTCTACTATTGCCGAGAATAATGGGAATTGTTGTTTTTTTATCGTTGTTTACAAGGTTATCCGCCCAAACCCAGAATACCGACAATCTTTACAAAAAACCATTAGTCGACGTTTTAAAAGAAATCCAGACGCGGTTCAATGTTCAGATTAAATATTCAGAACCGCAGGTGAAAGACAAATGGCTCAACTACGCTGAATGGCGTTTTCGTGCCGATGTAGATGAAACACTAAAAAATGTTCTTGCTCCTTTAGATATGAAGGTAAACAAGGAAAAACCCGGCGTTTACAAGTTAAAAGAATACGAATACTACCGATGGGAGCCGAAAGATGGCTGGGCCTATCTGGATACCCTGGCTACAAAATATACCGATAAAAGCAGCTGGGAAAAACGGAAGGCGGAGATAAAGCCCGAGCTTTACAAAGCTTTGTTACTGTCACCTTTGCCGGCAAAACTGAATTCAAAACCAATCACTACGACGAAACGGGTTTTTAACGGTTATTCGGTAGAAAATATTGCTTTGGAAATCTTGCCGGGTGTTTGGATCAATGGATCGCTTTATAAACCGCTAAATGTTAAAGGCAAAATTCCTGTAATTCTCAGTCCTGATGGGCATTGGGAAAAACAGCGCTACAGAGCCGATTGTCAGCTCCGTTGCGCCACGATTGCCAGGATGGGAGCAATGGCTTTCAGCTATGATTTATTTGCGTGGGGCGAATCCATGCTGCAGTTTAAGTACGAAGATCACCGCCGGAGTTTAGCCCAAACAGTACAAACTTTGGGGGGGATAAGAATTTTAGATTATTTCTCTTCGCTTAAAGAAACCGACACCGACAGAATTGGAATTAGTGGTGGTTCAGGAGCTGGAAGTCATTCCATCTTAATGACTGCAATGGACGATCGAATTAAACTGAGTGCACCGGTGGTGGCGATGTCATCCTATTTTTACGGTGGTTGTCCTTGCGAAAGTGGAATGCCTATTCATCAATGCGGTGGTGGTACGGACAATGTAGAATTGGCCGCAATGGCAGCACCACGACCACAACTTTTAGTTTCGGACGGTAGTGATTGGACGGCCCACACACCAGAACATGATTTCCCTTACCTTCAAAAAATGTATGGATATTATGGCGTGAGCAGTAATGTGGAGAATGTTCATCTTCCTACAGAGAAACACGATTTTGGGATAAATAAACGTATTGCGCTCTACGATTTTCTGATTAAAAACTTCAAACTAAATGGCAGTTTAGTAAAAGATAAAGCAGGAAAATATGACGAAAGTGAAGTAACCATCGAAAAAGAAAATGCCCTTTATGTTTTTGGAGATAAAGGGGAAAAGTTACCCAAAAATGCGGTGATAGGATTTGAGAATCTGGAAAGATTATTTCCATTTAGCAATTAAATAATGCTTTACCCTTACCGTCATTCCCACGCAGGTGGGAATCTTAAGGCATGGGCAAACCTTGCCAAGAAGATGCTCAGTCAAACTGAGTATGACGACCGGTCATAGTTGATGCTTAAACTGAAATACAAAGAATCATTAAACAATAAATTAAATATGCAACATCAAAACAGGCGAACTTTTATTAATAACACTGCTTTGCTAGCCGGCGCTTTGATGATCCCAAATCAACTGCTGTTTGCCTTTGAAAAAAAGGATCGATACAAGGTTGCCGTAATTGATTTAATGATTTTGAAACGTCAGAAAATTAGTGCCTTGCCGCTTGCCAAAGAGCTGGGTGCAGATGGACTTGAAATCGATATGGGCGGTTTGGGAAATAGAGAGACCTTTGATAACAAATTGGCCGACCCGAAAGTGCGTCAGGAGTACCTTGATCAAGCGAAAGAATTGAATCTGGAAATTTGTTCTTTAGCAATGACGGGTTTTTATGCACAATCCTTCGCTACACGTCCAACTTATCACAAAATGATTCAAGATTGTTTGGACACAGCAAAGGCGATGAACGTAAAAGTGGTTTTCTTACCACTGGGAGTCCAGGGCGACCTTGTTAAAAACCCTGAACTGCGTGAACCTATCGTAAAAAGACTAAAAGTTGCCGGAAAGATGGCTGCAAAAGCGGGTATTGTGATCGGCATTGAAACAGCTCTTGATGCCAAAGGAGAACTCAAGTTACTCAAAGATATTGGGTGCAAACACATCAAAAGTTACTTCAACTTTTCTAATCCGATTAAAAATGGAAGAGATTTACAGCAGGAATTGAGAACATTGGGCAGAAAAAATATCATACAAATTCACGCTACAAATGATGATGGAGTTTGGTTACAAAACGATTCGAAGATTAATTTACCTGAGGTAAGGGCAACGCTGGATGATATGGGTTGGAGCGGATGGCTGGTTGTTGAAAGAAGTAGAGATGCAAGCCAACCCACAAATGTGAAGTATAATTTTAGTGCCAATACAACTTATCTTAAGTCCGTTTTTCAAGCGAAATAATTTATGAAACAAATTAGGATATGCTTTTTATTGATATTTATTTTTCTGCACTTTCAAGTTGCTGCAGTGGAAATTTATGTTGCAAAAAATGGTGCTGATACTAACAATGGAAATAAGGAACAACCTCTTGCAACACTTCATGCAGCCATAAGGAAAGCCCGTGAATTAAGGCGTTTAAAAGATCCGTCAACGAAAGATGGAATAAGAATTTTGGTTGGTGCAGGCATTTATCAATTACATGAGCCCCTCGTTCTTCGCCCCGAGGACGCTGGAACTAAAGATAGCCCAACAGAGATTTTATCCACTGAAAAAGTTGTTTTAAGTGGTGGGGTTAAAATCGAGGGTTGGAAAAAGGTCAATGGAGCGGTTCCAGGATTACCAAAAAAGTCTCTGGAGAAAATATGGGCTGCTGATCTTCCTAACCATGGTGTCAGCGATTTGCTATTTCGCCAGCTTTGGGTAAATGGAACTAAGGCGATCCGGGCAAAAAACTATAATGGAGAGGCCATGGGTAGAATTTTATCCTGGGATAAAAAAAACCAAACCTGTAGAATACCGCTTCAGCCAAACACAGATTTAAGCAAACTTGCCGGGATGGAAATGTTAATACATCAATGGTGGGCAATCGCTAATCTTCGGGTAAAATCGGTTAAAGTAATCGGTAATGCTGCAGAGCTTTCTTTCATGCAGCCTGAAAGTAGAATTCAATCCGAACACCCCTGGCCAGCACCCTGGATTTCTGAAAAAACAGGAAACTCTGCATTCTATTTATCCAATGCCATCCAGTTTTTAGATGAGCCAGGCGAATGGTTCGAAGACCTGAAAAACCATAAAATTTATTATTGGCCAAAGGCATCAGAAAATATGCAAAGGGCAGAGGTGATTGCTCCTGCAATAGAAAACCTGCTGAAAATCGAAGGAACAATCGATCATCCGGTTTCATTTGTACGTTTTGAAGGCATTTCTTTTGAACACACTACCTGGTTAAGGCCATCTATGGAAGGCCACGTTCCGCACCAGGCAGGGATGTATATGCTCGATGCTTATAAGCTTGCAACACCCGGAACTCCAGATAAGCCAAGTTTGGAAAATCAGGCTTGGGTTGGTAGGCCGGCAGCCGCTGTTGAGGTAAATTTTGCCAATCAGATCAGCTTCGAAAAATGCCGTTTCCAACATCTTGCCTCTACCGGTTTAGACTTCAAGAAAGGAACCTCAGATAATTTAATTCGAGGCAATCTGTTTAAAGATATTGGCGGCTCAGCGATCTTAGTGGGCACGTTTTCTGATGAAGCAACAGAAGTTCATTTGCCTTATAATCCTAAAGATAAACGGGAGATTTCAACAAATGAAAGGATAGAAAATAATTTGATTACGGATGTTACCAATGAGGATTGGGGTGCTGTTGGCATTGGTGCAGGTTATGTGAAAGGCATTAAAATTCTCCATAATGAGATTAGTGATGTCTCCTATTCAGGGATCAGCATGGGCTGGGGCTGGACTAAAATGCAAAATGCGATGAAGAATAACACCATCAGCGCAAACAAAATTCATCACTATGGCAAACACATGTATGATGTTGCAGGGATTTACACACTCTCTGCTCAACCCGAATCTTTCATTACCGAAAATGTAGTCGATAGTATTTACAAGGCACCTTTTGCTCATCTTCCTGATCACTGGTTTTATTTGTATACGGATGAGGGTTCTTCTGATTTTACCATTAAAAACAACTGGACGCCGACCGAAAAATATCTTCAAAATGCGAACGGTCCGGGTAATGTATGGGAAAACAATGGGCCTAAGGTTGCCGAGAACATCAAACAAAATGCAGGTTTAGAGTTGCCCTTCAGGTATCTGCTTAAAGAGAAAGGCACTTATTCAAATCGCGGTATCAATCAGGCGGAAGATAAAACAGTTGTTTTTGAATTGATATTTAAAAGTGATCAGTTACCGGGAAACCAAACTTTGGATAATTTTGCACAAGAAAATAACCTGTTAACTAGCGCTATCTATAAATGGAATAACAGATTGGTAATTCATACGTCAAGCTTAAAAGTAGAAAGTTTGCAGCAAACTTTGAAACGCTTAAATGCAGCGGAAATTAAGCTCTACAACGATATTTTTTACGATTTTAACAGAGAGAAAAGCTGTGGGGACAAACCGGTTGCCGAATGGGATAACGTGATGCTGTCGGCCAGTTTGGTTGAGGATGAAAAGATGCAAAAAGAATATTTGGATTACCATAAAACGCAATTTGAAAAATGGCCGGAGATATCCAAAGGATTTTGCAATGCCGAGTTTCAGCGCCTGGCAATTTTTAAAAATGGTAGGCAACTGATGTTAATTATCAGTATTCCCAAAGGCAAAAAACTAGAAGATTTAAATCCGAAAACGACATTAAATAATCCGAAGGTTGAGGAATGGAATACCATTATGAAAAAATACCAGGAAGGTATAGCAGGAACAAAACCCGGGGAGGTTTGGGTATTTTTTAAACCGATTGAATAGATAAGTAACCGTCATTTTTTGCTTGCGGCTGGCATGTAGGAGCAATGGCGACTGAAGAAATAAAAAAATAACAAGATGTTAAGATTAGGGATTTTAGGTTTAGGAGAGGGCAGAAGTACAATTTCTGCATCATTAGCGAGCAAAAAATTTAAGCTCATTCAAATTTGCGATGCGAATAAAAAGCTTTGCGAGGAACGCTCATTGGAGTTTGATTTTCAAAATTGGACTACCAATTACGAGGATATGTTAACAAGCGATAAAATCGATATGATCGCAATTTACACACCAGATCATTTGCATTTTGAACACATCAAGCTGGCTTTGCAACATGGAAAACATGTGGTGTGCACAAAGCCTTTTATTGATGATCTTTCTCAGGCTAATGAGCTGTTAGAATTAGCTAAAAAATCAAGAAGAAAAATTTTTGTCGGACAAAGTTCTCGTTTTTTCGAACCTGCAATGCGTCAGAAAAAGGATTTTGATAAAGGATTAATCGGAGAACTAATCACCATCGAAAGTCATTACCATGCCGATCACCGTTGGTTTTTGGAAAAAGGTTGGTCGTTAAAACAATCGTTTAAATGGTTATACGGCGGCTTAAGTCATCCGGTTGATTTTATTCGCTGGTATATGCCCGATATTGAAGAAGTAATGGGTTATGGCATGTTGAGCAGCAACGGCCTTAAAGCCGGATTGAGAAATGTTGATACCATGCATTTTATATTCAAGGCAAAAGATGGCCGTATTGCACGGGTAAGCGGTGCATATACTGGGCCTACACAACCGGCAAGTCGCGATAGTGGAATGAGTTGCATTCTCCGCGGAACAGAAGGAGCAAGCCAGGCCGATTACCACGAATTACGCTATTCTGTCACCACCAAAACCGGTGAAGAAAAAATCATTACCTGGGGTGATGCTACATTGAAGCATTATTTCCGTTTCGAGGGGCAAAGTCATCATGCAGGCGAATATCAGAATTATCTCGATTATTTTGCAGACAGTATTAATAACAAATTCACAGCCTATCCGGATTTAAAAGAGGGAATTGGAACTGTTGCCTTATTGCAGGCGATGGATAAATCCATGGAAATTGGTTTGCCTGTTAAGATTGATGAAATCTTAAAAGCTAACAATATGACAAGAGAATCGATTGGCTTGTAGTATTTGCCATGGAGACAAAGAAAACACGGAATGGATTTGAAATAAGAAAGTAGTCAAGATGGTCGTCATTGGGAGGTACGAAGCAATCCTAAAACCAATCGGACTGCCACCTTATTATGATCCCTTCCTACATTAACCATGAAAGCCTAACTAAGAAACAAGCTCCGTGAATTCCTTGATTCCGTGGCAAAAGATAACCAAACTAACCAAATAAATTAATGGGAAATATTGTAGAACGTTTAACCAATTTAGATTACTTTATCGTCGCCGCTTACCTCGTAATTTTAATTATTATCGGGTACAGGGCAAGTTTCTCGAAGAAGAAAAACGAAGATGAAAACCTGTTCCTGGCCAACAAATCACTTAATTGGTCGAGCATTGGTTTCAATATGTGGGGAACGAATGTTGGTCCATCCATGTTGGTTGCGTTTGCAAGTATTGGTTATTCTACCGGCATTGTGGCGGTTAATTTCGAGTGGTATGCCTTTATCTTCTTATTCTTGCTTGCCATTGTATTTGCCCCAAAATATCTGGCGGCTAAAGTGAGTACCATGCCCGAATTTATGGGCAACCGTTACGGCGATTCAACACAAAATATACTTGCGTGGTATGCCCTGATTAAAATTTTAATTTCATGGCTATCATTGGGTTTGTTTGCAGGTGGTGTTTTGGTGAGGCAGATCTTGGGCGTTCCGATGTGGCAATCGGTTACCGTTTTAGTGGCTTTTGCTGGCCTGTTCGCATTTTTCGGCGGACTTAAAGCTATCGCTAAAGTCAACGTTTTTCAAATGATTTTACTGATCTGCGTTTCATTCGCACTTACCTATTTAGGCCTGGAAAAGGTTGGAGGAATAAGTGCACTATATCAAAAAACACCAAAAAACTTCTGGAACCTCGTTCAGCCTGGAAGCGATCCGCAATATCCGTGGTATGCCATTCTGCTGGGTTATCCGGTTTCTGCTGTAGCTTTCTTCTGCACCGATCAATCGATGGTTCAATCGGTGCTTGGAGCCAAGAATTTAGAACAGGGGCAGTTGGGCGTCAGTTTTATTGGATGGCTTAAGATACTCTCTTTGCCACTTTTCATTGTGACCGGGATTTTGTGTTACGTCTTATATCCCAATCTGGGCAACGCAGATATGGCATACATGACGATGGTTACCAATTTGTTTCCTCCTGGAATGAACGGCCTGGTAATCGTGGTATTAATTGCAGTGCTGGTGGGTACGATCGGATCTTGCCTTAATTCTTTAAGTACTGTTTTCACCATGGATGTGTATGTGAAAAAAATTAACCCCAATGCAACGACAAAAGAAATTATCAAAACCGGCAGGTTGACGGTTGTTGCAGGTTGTGTTTTCGCCATCCTGGTTGCATTAGCAATAGATAATATTCAGGGCTTGAAATTGTTCGATGTTTTTCAGGCCGTTTTAGGTTTCATTGCTCCACCATTGTCTGTCGTGTTTTTATCAACGGTATTTTGGAAAAGAACCACTAGAAAAGCTGTTAATTTCACACTTTCAATTGGGTCAATCATAAGTTTAGGTATAGGCGTTTGTTACCTGTGGATCTTGCCATCGTCTGAATATACATTCTGGCCACATTATCTGGTTTTGTCCTTCCTGATTTTTGCCTTGCTGATGATTTTGTCGATTGTTATTTCTCTTGCAGATCGTTCACCATCTGTTTACATCGTAAATGAATCACATAAGGCAAATATCGAAAAGCCAAGTCGAAGGGTGTGGATATCCTTTGGTGCATTGGCCATTGTCATGGTCATACTTTATATTTTCTTTAACGGACATTAAAAGAAGTCTGAGGTCCGATGATAACAACAACTAATAACACGCAAAAATACATGTTATGAAAACCTTTAAAAAAATAATTATTGTGGGATTTTTGAGCTGTTTTATTATGCCAGCTTTAGCCCAAAAAGCCTCATGGATTTGGTATCCGGGTGATTTTGATATCTACATGAGCAATGTGATGCAGAACCGTAGAACCGAGCGGGGATCGTTTTTTCCAGTCTTTTGGAAAATGGATAGCCACTATGTTCTGGTAGATTTTCATAAAGAATTTAATCTTTCTCAACCAGAAGAAGTTAAGCTTTTTGTAGAAGGAACTTATAATGTGAAGATTGATGGTCAGGCCATTTCCGGTTTCCCTAAAACGATCCAAATCCCGGCAGGGAAGCATAAATTAAGCCTTAAAGTTTACAATCAGGCACATGTTCCGGCGATTTTTGTGCAGGGTAAAACAATTGGCTCAGACGACACATGGCTTTCAACTTTTGAGGATAAAGAATGGATTGATCAAAGCGGAAAGGTTTCAGACAAATCCGGAACGACATTCGTTTCGGCAGGTTCATGGAATTTGAATGATCCCAATCAGTTGCCATCGCAATTTAAATTGCCGGTTAAACCAATGGCCGCAGTTTCGCGAAAGAAAAACGATGGCGGCGAATTGCTCGATTTCGGTCGGGAAACATTTGGTTTCATAAAAGTACACGGGTTGAAAGGCAAGGGCCGTTTAAGTTTATACTATGGCGAATCGCCTGAAGAGGCTTCATCAGAAGAAAAATGCGAAACCTTAGATTATTTAGATATTGATCTCGCCCAAAAGAAAGATTCGGTAATGCCGCTTTCGAAAGCTTTTAGATATGTAAATCGTCAAAGCAGTGGAAATGTAACAGTTGATTCCATCTCCATGCTTTACGAATATGCGCCATTAACCGAAAGAGGAAGTTTTAAATCATCTGATGCCGAACTAAATAAAATTTACGATGTAGCTAAATACACCTTTCACTTAAATACCCGTGAATTTTTTATCGATGGCATTAAACGCGACCGTTGGGTTTGGAGTGGTGATGCTTACCAGAGTTATTTGATGAATTATTATTCGTTTTTTGATGCACCAACTGTAAAAAAAACCTTATGGGCACAACGAGGAAAAGATCCGGTTACGGCCCATATCAATACCATAATGGATTACTCTTTCTATTGGTTTTTAGGGATTTATGATTACTACAAGTTTACAGGCGATCAAAAATTTGTACAGGATATTTATCCTCGTATGCAGTCTTTAATGACCTATATTGATGGAAGAAAAAATAAAGATGGTTTGTTGGAATGGATGCCGGGTGATTGGATTTTTATCGATTGGGCAGATAAACTGAGCAAAGATGGTGAAGTCAGTTTCGAGCAGTTACTGTATGCCCGAAGCTTAGAAACCATGGCTTTGTGCGCCAAACTTGCAAATGATACTGAAGGTGCTGCAAAATACGACAAACAAGCAAAAGAGTTAAAAGCCAAAATATTCGATTTGTATTGGAACCAAAATAAAAACGCGTTGGTTCACAGTAGGATAGATGGTAAGCAAACGGATAATGTAACGCGTTACGCCAATATGTTCGGAATTTTTTTTGATTATTTTACCCCTGAACAAAAGTTAGCCGTGAAAAAAGATGTGCTTTTGAACAATGAAGTCGCAAAGATTACAACGCCTTACATGCGTTTCTATGAGTTGGAGGCATTATGTGCTATGGGCGAACAACCTTATGTTTTAAAAGAAATGAAAAACTATTGGGGTGGAATGTTAAAACTCGGCGCAACATCTTTCTGGGAAGAATATAATCCAGATAAAAAAGGAGCAGCGCATTTAGAAATGTATGGCAGGCCATTTGGAAAAAGCCTTTGCCATGCCTGGGGTGCGAGTCCGATTTACTTGTTGGGTAAATATTATTTAGGTGTAGAGCCAACTGCGCCAGGTTATGAAACCTATACCATTACGCCAAATTTGGGTGGCTTAGAATGGATGGAGGGAAAGGTACCGACTGCTAATGGCGATGTCTCCTTGTACTGCAGTAAAAAAGAAATTAAAATTTCGTCTGCCGTGGGAACAGGAAAATTAAGAATAGGTAGCAAAACCATGCCTGTGGTAAAAGGTGCAGAAGTTAAGGAAGTTTCGAAAGGCGTTTATGAAATAACGATTGAGAAAGGCAGAGATTACAATTTGAAATATTCGGGATAACTTACTGTGTTCGGTCGTTATTTGCTTCCCTGCGGCAGGCAAGCAACGACAATAAGAACAGTTTATACCCCAATTCTTTGCTCAATCTTTTTAACACACTTATTAGCTTCCGCAAGAATGGTATCATTTCCAATCGCCCTATCGTTATTCAAAGCATTTAACATCGAAATGGTTAAACAGGCAATGATACCGTTATTGCCTCCAATTCCGATAGGAACGGAAATGTCGGTTACACCGGAAACGGAATCGCTGTTTTTGAAATACGATCCCTTTTTTTGAATATCTTTTAAAGAGTTAATAAAATCTTCCTGTTGTGGCTTTGAATATTTTTTAAAAACTGCATTATTTTTTAAGGTTACATTGCGTTCACCTTCGGGCATATAAGCCAATAAAACCTTTCCTGATGCCGTTAAAGGTAACGGAAACAAATTTCCCTCTTCAATTGATAACGCAATTGGGCCTGGGCTTTTGGCATGGATAATCACCATAACCTGGTTCATATATAAGATACTCAGGTGGCAAGATTGGCGAATGGTATTGGCCAATTCTTCTAATGGAAATTGAGCTGCTTTGCGCAACTCGTCCATCGGCGAATGCCTGTGCGAAAGGTAAAACAGCTTTAACGAAAGTCTGTACTTTCCAGAAACTTCATCACGTAAAATATAACCACGACTCTCCAAACTCATTAACATCCGGTAAATTTCATTCGGCGTTTTTTCAATGCCAACCGCAATTTCCGTTTGGGATAAGGGAATAGATTGTGCTGATAAATATTCCAATATATCAAGTCCTTTATCTAAGGCAGGTGCTTGATATTTCAATTCCTTTTCGTGCATGCGGGTTTAAATTTGGTCGTAGCTTATTTTAGAATTTCAAACATACAAAATGCTTTTCATTTTACCATTTAGAAAGATTGGATATCAATCTAAAGCATTAAAAGTTTTCATATTTAAAAAAAATATTTATATTTGAATTAAGCGGTAAATATTTGCTTTGGTCATAAATTTTAGCTTTATGGTTGAAGAAAAGAGTAGATTCTTTCAATTGCTATTGTCGCTGATAACCAATTATAAATCTAAATAAAATACCATAAAGGTGTAAATTATTTAATGAGCAAAATATTAGTCTTTTTCTGGCTTTCTTTATTCAGTTTTCCAATTTTTGCACTGGACATTAAGGTTGCTTATTTAAGTTGCGGGTACCGGATTAACCCAATCGGGATCGATTTTGTTTCTCCGAATTTGAGTTGGAAATTACTGTCATCAAAGCACAATGTAATGCAAACTGCCTACCAGTTATTGGTTTCAAGCAGTTTGGTTAATCTGAATAAAAATATCGGCGACGTTTGGGATACAAAAAAAGTGAATTCTGGTCAGTCGATTCAAATACAATATAAAGGTGCTAAACTTATATCAACAAAGACTTATTATTGGAAAGTTCGTGTTTGGGATAGTTTCGGAAATCAATCTGCCTGGAGCGCTAATGCTTTTTGGCAAATGGGTTTGCTTAACCCGGAAGATTGGTTCGGTGCAAAATGGATTGCTTTCGAAAAGCTTGTGGACTCGAACGTGAACACGCTTCCAACGGATGGCAAAAAGGATAAATACTATGCAAACAACATTTTGCCAATGTTTCGTAAAGATTTTTCTGTTGCTAAAGCCATCAAAAAAGCAACGGCTTTTATTTCGGGCTTAGGTCATTTCGAAATGACTCTAAACGGCAATAAAGTTGGCGTTGACTTTTTAGCGCCCGGCTGGACAAAATATGATAAAGAGGCTTTGTATGTTTCGTATAACATTACCAAACAGCTTCGAAAAGGGAATAATGCGATTGGCGTAATGCTTGGAAATGGTTTTTATTATGTTCCTCCAGTTAAAGAACGGTATAGAAAATTAAAGGTTGCATACGGTTATCCGAAAATGATTTGCCGTGTTTTGGTTGAATACACCGACGGTACTTCTGCAAATATCATCAGCAACCAGAGTTGGAAAACGGCTCCCTCACCAGTTACATTTTCAAGTATTTATGGCGGTGAAGATTACAATGCAAATCTCGAACAAAAGGGATGGGATTTAGCCGGATTCGATGACCGGCAATGGAAATCGGCTTTGTTGGTTGATGGACCGAAATTAAATGCACAAAAGGAAGAGCATGTAAAAGTGTTCGATAGTTTTACAGCACAAAATAGTACAGCTGTTGCTAATGGCGAATGGGTCTACGATATGGGTCAAAATTCATCAGCTATTATCGAGTTGAAAGTCCGAGGCAAAAAGGGAGATACCGTTCGAATTACGCCAGCCGAATTAATAAAAGCTGACGGCTCGGTAACGCAGAAAAATATCGGCGGACCATCTTACTTTACTTACGTTTTGAAAGGAGATGGTATAGAAGTCTGGCGGCCAAAGTTTTTTTATACTGGTTTTCGATACCTTCAGGTGAAAGGCGCGGTTCCAACAGGAAATGAAAATGCGCAAAACAAAGCGATAATCGAAAATTTAAAGGCTTTGCACATTCGAAATGCAGCGGAACCAGTTGGCAAATTCGCTTCGTCGAATGAGTTGTTCAATAAAACTTTTAAGCTAATTGACTGGTCTATAAGAAGTAATATGGTTAGTGTTTTTACGGATTGTCCACATCGGGAAAAGCTGGGTTGGTTAGAGCAATTGCATTTAATGGGCAATTCTGTTGGCTACAATTATGACGCTGCACCCTTATTCAAAAAAGCTTTGCAGGACATGAAAAATTCGCAGTTGCCAAACGGCTTAATTCCTGAAATTGCACCAGAATATGTGAAATTTGAATGGGGTGGTGATATGTTTCGCGACTCGCCTGAATGGGGAAGCAGTGGTATTTTGTTGCCATGGTATTTGTATCAATGGTATGGCGATAAGCAGGCGTTGAAGGAATATTATCCGATGATGCAGCGATACATTAATTATTTAGCTACCAAAGCAGACAATCATATTTTGTCTCAAGGTTTAGGCGATTGGTATGATTTGGGGCCGCAATCGCCAGGCGTTTCTCAATTAACACCAATGGGTGTTACAGGAACTGCCATTTACCATTACGACTTGAAAATTTTAGAAAAAATGGCAACGATTTTGGGTAAAAAAGCAGATGCTTCAAGTTATTCAAAATTGGCAGTCAAAGTAAGAAAAGCTTTTAATGATAAATTTTTCGACCCTAAAACCAAGCAATATGCAACGGGTTCGCAAGCTGCTAATGCCATGGCAGTTTATATGGGTTTGGTTGAGGATAAGGATAGAAATGAGGTTGTCGATAATTTGGTTAAGGATATCCGAGATCGGAAAAACAGTTTAACTGCCGGCGACATTGGCTACCGTTATGTTTTACGTGTTTTGGAAGATGCTGGAAAATCAGATGTGATTTTTGATATGAACAGCCGATCTGACGTACCGGGTTACGGAATGCAAATTGCCAAAGGCGCAACCGCTTTAACCGAATCATGGGCGGCACTTCCAACGGTTTCAAATAATCATTTTATGCTTGGGCACTTAATGGAATGGCTTTACAGTGGGGTTGGCGGTATTCGTCAGGCGGAAAATTCAGTTGCTTTTAAGCACGTTGTGATTGAGCCGGAAATAGTTGGCAACTTAACTTCTGCAAATGTAAGCTACTATTCGCCATACGGTGAAATTTCATCTGCCTGGAGAAAAACAGATAAAGAATTTACGCTGGAAGTTAAGGTTCCGGTAAATACAAAAGCAACGGTTTACTTTCCGGCTTTGCCAGAAACAGCTATTGCTGAAGAATACAATGCAACATTTACAGACGCCGGTGTTGAGAACGGGAAAACCAAAGTTTCCATTGGTTCGGGTTATTATAAATTTAATTTAAAGTACAAATGAGAACGATAGGTTTAATCCTTTTACTTTTTGTTTGGGCTATAAAATCGAATGCTCAAAACCTAAATCCGGTTTCGCCTGATGAAATGGAAAAAATTTATAAGGAAGTAAAAACGCCATATAAATATGGCTTGGTTATGGTTCCTGAAGATACAGAACACAAAATGGATTGTCCGACCATATTTAGAAAAGGCAAATACTGGTACATGACTTACCTGATTTTTAGCGGTCGTGGTTACGAAACCTGTTTATCACGAAGTAAGGATTTAATACACTGGGAGAATCAAGGCAAGCTGATGTCGTTCGGAGATACAGGCTTGTGGGATGATAATCAAAAAGCGGGTTACAATGCGTTGTTGGATCTGAAATGGGGTGGAAGCTATGGCGTAAATCAATTTGATGGTAGGTATTGGATGTCGTATTTTGGTGGAAAAGAGAGGGGATATGAGGTAGAACCACTCTCAATAGGAATGGCTTACACAACAAAACATCCATCTGTTGTGCAGGAATGGAATCGCTTGGATAATCCCGTTTTAACTTCCGCTGATGCCGATGTACGTTGGTGGGAAAATCGTAATAAGCTTTTTAAAAGTACAGTAATAGAAGATAAGAAAAGATTAACAGGCCATCGCTTTGTGATGTATTACAATGCTGTCGGCGATTCTTTAGCCAACAATAAAAAAACACGTTGGTACGAGCGAATCGGTATGGCAGTTTCGGATAATATGGTTCATTGGACGCGTTTCAATAAAAATCCTGTGGTGCATCATCCTGCCGGAATTACGGGCGATGCGGTAATCCAAAAAATTGGTGATAACTACGTGATGTTCTATTTTGGTGCTTTCTGGCAAGATAGAAAAGGTTCGTTTAATCGTTTTGCTGTGTCGAAAGATTTAGTAAACTGGACCGATTGGACTGGAGATAATTTGATTGAATCATCGGAGAGATATGATGAGTTGTATGCTCATAAATCTTTTGTGCTAAAATATAAAGGCGTGGTTTACCATTTTTATTGTGCGGTAAACAAACAAGACCAACGCGGAATTGCTGTTGCAACCTCAAAAGATTTAGGCAAAAGTAAAGTAAACTTTGTAAGTGGAAATTAGAATGAAGATGTTGAACAATTTTAGGGTTTTGGTTTTCCTGATAGCGGCGTTGTCAGTGTTTAATCATGATAAGGCAATCGGTTCAGTCATTTCTACTGAAGCGAAGCGGAATGGAAAAACCTTTGTACTTGATTTTGCTGGACAAAAGGATTTCTCCGCTGCGGTCAAAATGACGACTCGCCCAGTAAAACCAACTCCTGTCCCTCGAACCAGAACAAATTTCAATAAAAACTGGAAATTCTTTTTAGGTGACGAACCTGGGGCGAAATCTCCAGCATACAGCGATTTAAAATGGAGAAGACTCACCTTGCCACACGATTGGAGCATTGAAGGGAAATTCGACGAAAAAAATCCCGCGAAACCAGAAGGCGGTGGACTTCCAACTGGAATTGGTTGGTATAGAAAAGAATTTACAGCGCCAGCTGACTTTCAAAACCGATTAATCAGCATCGAATTCGACGGGGTGTATAAGAATAGTGAAGTCTGGATTAATGGTAAATACTTAGGCAAAAGACCTTATGGCTATTCATCATTTTCTTATGAAATAGGCAAATTTTTAAAATCCGGTAAAAACGTCATCGCTGTCAAAGTTGATAATTCAGCACAACCAGATTCCCGCTGGTATTCAGGATCCGGGATATATAGAAATGTGTGGTTAACCTCGACAGCAAAAGTTTCGGTTTCTAACTGGGGAACTTTTGTAACTGCAGATCAATCTGGCAAAGTTAAAATTCAGACGCAGGTTCAGAATAAAACCTTAAAAACACAAACCGTTGCAGTAACGAATACCATTTCTAATGCCGAAGGAAAAGTAATTTCTGCTACTGTACAGCAAGCGCTAAAAATTGATACGTCAGGTTCATTAATCAACGGAATTTTCGAGGTTAAAAATCCCATTTTGTGGTCTGTGAAAAATCCATATCAATATAAACTGGTTACACAAATTGCCCGGAATGGAAAAATAATTGATAAATATGAAACCAGATTCGGCATCCGATCTTTCAATTTTGATGCTGACAAAGGCTTTTCTTTAAACGGCAAACCGATGAAGTTATTAGGCGTTTGCCTGCACCACGATTTAGGTGCCTTAGGTGCGGCGATAAATACGCGAGCAATGGAACGTCAGTTGGAAATTATGAAAGCGATGGGCGTTAATGCCATTCGAACTGCGCATAATCCACCAGCACCAGAGTTTTTAGATTTATGCGATAAAATGGGTTTCCTGGTGATGGATGAGGCCTTTGATATGTGGGCCAAAAAGAAAACCAAAAACGATTACCATTTAAATTTTCGAGAATGGCATAAATGCGATTTGGAGGATATGATAAAACGCGACCGTAATCACCCATCTATTATTCTTTGGAGCATTGGAAATGAAATTCGCGAGCAATTTGACAGTACAGGCATTGCGATTACCAAAGAGCTGGTATCTATTGTTAAAAATTTAGACACTTCTCGTCCGGTAATTTCAGCACTAACAGAAACGGATGCGAAAAAGAACTTTATTTATCAAGCCAATGCACTTGATGTTTACGGACTAAATTACAATCATAAACTTTATAAAGATTTTCCTAAAAACTATCCTGGAGTAAAATTTCTGGCTACAGAAACGACATCTGCTTTAGAAACCCGGGGTTTTTACGATACAGCAGATACCATTCGCCGTTGGCCTAAAGATGGAAAAACTAAATTTACCGAAGGCAATAAGGAATGGTCTGCGTCATCATACGATAATGTTTCGGCCTATTGGGGTTCTACTCATGAAGAAACGTGGAAGGAGGCAAAAAAATACGATCACGTTTCCGGTTTATTCGTATGGACAGGTTTTGATTACCTAGGAGAACCGTTGCCTTATCCATGGCCGGCCAGAAGTTCCTATTTCGGCATTGTGGATTTAGCCGGTTTTCCGAAAGATTCTTATTATATGTACCAAAGTGAATGGACAGACAAACCTGTTCTGCATATCTTACCGCACTGGAATTGGGAAAATGGAAAACCAGTTGAGGTTTGGACATATTACAATCAAGCTGACGAAGTTGAGCTGTACCTCAACGGGAAATCTCTGGGAAAAAAATCAAAACAAAATGATGATTTGCACGTGCTTTGGAAGGTAAATTTCGAACCAGGTACGCTTAAAGCGATTTCCAGAAAAAACGGTAAGGAAGTTTTAGTTCGTGAAGTAAAAACTGCAGGAGCTCCGGCAAAAATTGAGCTGATTGCCGATAGAAAAAATATAAATGCTGATGGTAAAGACTTGTCATTTGTCACTGTTCGCATTTTGGATGTAGCTGGAAATTTGGTTCCGAACGCCGATAATTTGATAGATTTTAAAATAGAAGGTGTAGGATTTATTGCAGGGGTTGATAACGGTTTTCAGGCCAGTTTAGAGCCTTTTAAAGCGAGCTACCGCAAAGCCTTTCATGGTTTGTGCTTAGCCATTATTCAATCTACAGAAAAGGCTGGTTCTATTAAATTTACTGCTACATCACAGGGTTTATCTTCTTCATCAGTCACAATTAATACGGGAAAATGATGGGGACACAAAATTTTTTTACCACTAAGGCACTGAGAACAAAAAGTCTTTTAAAAACTTTTTCTTGCTGTATTTTGTGCCTTTGTGGTTCATTACTGACAAGCAACAAAGCCTCTGCTCAACTCGTTGATAAAACACCTACAGCCGTTCAAAAAGCACCTCAAATCTATAATAAAGAACCGTGGGAAGACCAATTAATTAGCGGCATCAATCGTGATGCTTCCCGTGCCACCGCATATTCTTTCACGAATATTGAAGATGCAAAAAAAGGAAATCGTAATAAGTCGACCAGGATGATTTCACTGAACGGCGACTGGGATTTCTCTTTCGCAATTAAGCCTGATGATGCGCCAAAAGACTTCTATAAATCCCGCGTAAGCGGATGGAAGAAGATCGAAGTGCCGTCAAATTGGGAGATGAAAGGTTACGATAAACCGATTTATAAAAGTGCAGTCTATCCTTTTCGTCCGGTTAATCCTCCAAATCCGCCGATGGACTATAACGGCGTTGGAAGTTATCAGCGAACGTTCTCTATTCCCGAAAATTGGAAAGACATGAACATTACCTTGCATTTTGGTGGCGTTAGTTCTGGTTATAAGGTTTGGGTAAATGGTAAATTTTTAGGCTATGCCGAAGATAGTTTCCTATCCTCTGAGTTTAATATAACACCTTATTTGCAAGCCGGAGAAAATATCCTGTCTGTTCAGGTTATGCGCTGGACTGATGGAAGTTTTCTTGAAGACCAAGACCATTGGCGTTTGAGTGGAATCCATCGCGAGGTAATGCTTCTGGCTGAACCGAAACTTAGAATTGCAGATTTCTTCGTTCAAACCAAATTAGACAAGGATTATAAAGATGCCACTTTAAGCATTCGCCCAAGAATTGAAAACCTGACCGCTAAAGAAGTTAAAGGTTATAAAGTCAAAGCGTCATTGTTTGATAAAGACGGAGCAGCAGTTTTAGATAAGCCACTGGAAAGGAGTGCAGAAAGCATTATCAACGAAATCTGGCCCCGTCTGGATAACGTAAAGTTTGGTCTGCTCGAAAGTAAAATTAAAAATCCTGAAAAGTGGAGTGATGAAGAACCGAATCTCTACACATTGACCATTTCATTGGAAGATAGTTTGGGTAAAATCCTTGAGGTTAAGAGTTGTAAAATCGGATTCAGAAGTATCGAATTTTCTAAAACAAACGGCAAACTTTTAATCAATGGAAAGGAGACTTATTTATACGGAGTTAACCGCCCGGATCATCATCCGACAAAAGGAAAAGCTTTAAGTCGTGAGGACATTTTAGAAGATGTGCAAACCATTAAACGATTTAATTTCAACTGCATTCGCACCAGCCATTATCCGATGGACCCGTATTTTTACGATTTATGTGATGAATTCGGAATTTTAGTAATCGATGAGGCGAACCTGGAAACGCATGGTTTAGGCGGCAAATTAAGCAACGACCCAACATGGACTTCTGCTTATTTAGAGCGTAGCAGCCGAATGGTTATGCGTGATAAAAACCATCCTAGTATTATCATCTGGAGTTTGGGAAATGAATCTGGCAGCGGGCCAAACCATGCGGCAATGTCGGCATGGATTCACGATTTTGATATTACCAGACCAGTACATTATGAACCAGCGATGGGAAATCCGCGTTTGGATGGTTACATGGATCCAAGCAATCCAGCTTATTTAAAGCCTAACGATCATTCGCATCGGTTACAAAACCCGCAAGACCAGCCTTATGTAGATCTCGTGAGCAGGATGTATCCGAGCACTTACACACCTAAAATGTTGGCAGAGCAAAAAAATGACGATAATCGGCCGATTTTCTTTGTGGAGTACGCACACGCGATGGGCAATTCAGTTGGAAACATGAAAGATTTCTGGGATATCTTCCGTTCTACACCAAGAATTATCGGTGGCGCCATTTGGGAATTTAAAGACCAAGGGATTTTACAAACCGATAGTGCCGGTAATAAATTTTACGCTTATGGCGGCGATTTTGGCGAAAAGTATTTCGATAATTTTACTATAAAAGGGGTTGTAAATTCTGATGGAAAACCGAAAGGTGCAATGTTCGAATGCAAACGTGTTTATCAAGGAGCACAAACCGATTTGGCAGTCGGAGCCAAGGCGCTTATCAAAATTACCAACAGATATGCAGTTAAGAATTTGAACGCTTATACGGTTACTTTGATCGTTCGAAAAGATGGTTCCGTTCTAAGACAGAAAGTTTTACCTCCAATAAATTTAGCCGCGGGAAGGGATACTTTATTGAATATTTCGAAATATTTGCCGAGAATGGAATCGAGTTCAGAGTATTTAGCTGATGTCCATTTCACTTTAAGTAAAGATGAACTTTGGGCAAAGAAAGGCTTTGAAGTAGCCTCAAATCAGTTTGCACTAACCGGTTTGGCCGAAGCTAAAATCATTGATAAAATTACCCCTCCAGAATATACAGGGAGCGCAGATTTAGAAATTTATTCTGGACAAAATTTTGAAATAGGAATTAGTAAGAAAAACGGTGCTTTAATTTCCTATAAATGGAAAGGTGAGCAGCAAATTTTCGCCCCGCTGCTACCTCACTTTACCCGTCCGCTTACGGATAATGATAAACGAGGATGGAAATCGAACAAAAAATTGAAGCAATGGTATCAGAATGACTTGGAATTTAAATCAAGTTCGGTAGGGAAATTCGATGGAAAAAATGGATCCGGCTTGCAAATTATAAGTGAATATAGCCTGATTAACGACAGTGCAAAAGTTAGAGTCAGCTATGGAATTTCATCAACAGGTATTATTAAAGTCGATTTTGCTTTAACTGTGAAACTAGGTTTACCGAATATTCCGAAAGTAGGCATGCAAACGGGCATTTTTAGCAATTATGATAACATTTCCTGGTATGGTAAAGGCCCGATGGAAAATTACATCGACAAAAATTATGGCTCTGATGTAGGAATTTACAACGAATCTGTTAACGATTTTATGGAGCATTATGCCGTTCCGCAGGAAAATGGAAACCGTACCGATGTTCGTTGGATGTACTTTTCAAATCCTGCAAAAAAGCGAGGTTTAGTTTTCATCGCAGATAGTCTGCTGAGCATGAGTGCAAGTCCTTACACGGATGAAAATGTTCAGGCGGCGAAACACACAAATAAGTTAAGAGATGCCGGTTATTTAACTGTAAATGTCGATTTAATACAAATGGGCGTTGGTGGAAACGACAGTTGGAGTGATGTTGCCGCACCACTGCCGCAATATCAAATCCCGGCAAAAAATTATAATTACGGCTTTTATCTATTGCCTTTTGAAGGTAAAAAAGAAGAAGTGAACAATAAAGTAAAACGAATAAAATTTTAGTACAACAAGTATAAACGGTTGTTTTGGATACCAAAGGGTTGACGAAATCAATGCAAAAAAGAGATTGATTCGTGCCTTGCAATGACGGCCAGTTTCAAAACATTAAACTTTAGATTAAGTGGAGAAGACAATTAACTTAAAAGGAATAACCTGGAATCATAGTCGCGGGCTTTTGCCTATGGTGGCTACGGCACAGCGTTTTTCCGAATTATACCCGAATGTTAACATCGCCTGGGAGAAAAGGAGTTTGCAGCAGTTTGCCGATTTTTCTATTCAGGAACTGGCAGAAAGATTTGATTTACTAGTAATCGACCATCCCTGGGCTGGTTTTGCAGCGAAAACGAAGTCGATAGTGCCCTTAGATTTTTATCTTTCTGATGATTATCTTACTGATCAGGAGCGAAATTCGGTTGGTCAGTCTTACGAAAGTTATTTCTATGATGAACATTTATGGGCACTTCCGATAGATGCTGCAACCCCTGTTGCGGCTTCCCGACCAGATTTGTTTGCCGATAAAGGTTTGGAACTGCCGAAATCATTCGAGGACTTATTAGCGCTTGCCGATAGGGGATTAGTTGCCTTTGCTGGAATTCCGATCGATGTGCTGATGAACTTTTACACACTCTGTTGCTCTCTTGGCGAAGATCCTTGTCAGGGCGATGACGAAGTAGTGTCGCAGGAAATGGGTGTTAAAGCCTTAGAAATGTATCGCGAATTGGCTTCGAAGATGGATCCGGCAAACTTCAATAGAAATCCAATTCAAGTTTATGAAGCGATGACTTTAACAGATGAAATTGCTTATTGCCCCTTTGCATATGGCTATTCTAATTATTCAAGAAACGGATATGCCCGCAAAACCCTACATTTTCACGATATGATTTCCCTGGATGGAAAAACAAACTTAAGAAGCACTTTAGGTGGGACCGGTTTGGCGATATCTTCCAAGTGTGAGGCGCTTGACGTAGCAGCCAAGTATGTCGAATTTGTGGGTGCTCCAGCCTGTCAATCTACCTTGTTTTTCGAAAACGGCGGCCAGCCAGGGCATTTAGCAGCCTGGAAAAATGAAGAAGTTAACCGCCAAAGTCACAATTATTTTTTTAATACTTTACCGGCTTTACAGCGGGCATTTCTTCGTCCGCGTTATCATGGCTCCATGTTTTTTCAAGATCACGCAGGCGATGTAGTTCGCGATTATTTAATGAACGGTGGAGATGAAATGGGGGTTTTATCAAAGATGAACGAATTGTATCAAAAATCTAAAACTCTGGTATTATCATGAACAGGCCGCTAGAAGGACTTTTAGTTTTAGAGTTTTGCCAGTTTTTGGCAGGACCATCTGCCGGCTTAAAACTAGCAGATTTAGGCGCCCGGGTAATAAAAATCGAACGCCCGAAAACCGGTGATGCCTGTCGCCAGTTATCAATAAAAAATCTTTTCGTTGATGATGATAGCTTGCTTTTTCATACCATTAACCGCAATAAGGAAAGCTATGCAGCCGACCTAAAAAATCCGGATGATTTAGAAAAGTTGCGGAAATTAATCAGCAAAGCTGATGTGATGACGCATAATTTTCGCCCCGGAGTGATGGAGAAAATAGGCTTGGATTATGATCATGTTCAGGCCATCAATCCTAAAATTATTTATGGAGTGGTAACCGGTTATGGAAACGAAGGTCCCTGGAAAAATAAACCAGGTCAGGATTTATTGGTGCAGGCAGTTTCAGGATTAACATTTTTATCGGGCGTTGATACCGATGGACCCGTTCCTTTCGGGCTTTCTGTTTCTGATATTATGTGCGGAAATCATCTCGCTCAAGGCATTTTAGCCGGCTTAATTAAGAGAGCAAAAACCAATAAAAGTGTTTTGGTCGAAGTGAGTTTACTGGAGTCGATTTTAGACGTGCAGTTTGAGGTGATCACCACCTATTTAAACGATGGCGGGAAACTGCCAGACAGAAGTGGGGCAAAGGGGAGCGCTCATGCCTATTTAAGTGCACCTTACGGGATGTATGAAACCAAAGATGGCTATATTGCCATGGCGATGGGAAATCTTCCTAATATTTGTACCATTATTAAATGTGATATTTCCGATTTGTATGTTGAAGCTGGTTCAGCTTTCGAAAATCGGGATAAACTGATTGTTCGTTTAGCCGAAACTTTCAAAAAGGAAGAAACTAAAAACTGGGTTAATCTTTTAGAAAGCCACGGAATTTGGTGCGCAGAGGTGTTGAATTACCAAACGGCTACTGCATTAAATACTTATAAAAGTTTGCAAATTGAACAACAGCTGGATTTGGGTGAAGACCTGAAAATCAAAACGACAGTAAGCCCTATTAGGTTTGATAATGAAAAATTATTTGCCTCGAAGGCGGCGCCCAAATTGGGTTTTAATACGTCGGATATTAATAAAGAATTTGAATTAGAGGAACATACTTAATCAGTTATCATTCTGAAGGCGGTGAAGAATCTGCAGGTTCAGAAATACAACTTAAAATAAAATTAATAAATCGGTCGTCATTTCGACTGGAAGCGAAGCGAAATGGAGAAATCTTCGAACACAGTTGAAAAGATCTTCCCAAACGGTCGAGATGACGACCGCTTTTAGCTCAAAATGACAACATTGATAAATAGACAAAATTATGAGACCGCTTGAAGATTATTTAGTTATCGATTTCAGCCAGTTTCTTTCAGGTCCATCGGCGAGTTTACGGCTGGCGGACATGGGCGCTCGGGTAATCAAAATTGAACGTTTAGGGATTGGCGATATCTGCCGTACCCTCTATACTTCTAACTTGATTATGAACGGAGAATCGTCTGTTTTTCATGCCATCAATAGAAATAAAGAGAGCTTTGAAGTAGATTTAAAGAACGAAGAAGATCGGGATATGGTGCGTGAGCTGCTAAAAAAAGCAGATGTGATGATCCACAATTTTCGCCCCGGTGTAATGGAGCGTTTAGGCTTTGATTATCCTTCAGTTAGTGCCTTAAATCCAACCATTATTTATGGCGAAGTTTCAGGCTATGGAACTGATACCGAATGGAAAAACAAACCTGGTCAGGATTTACTTCTACAATCCGTTACCGGACTCACATTTCTGACAGGAAATGCAGATAGCGGGCCTGTGGCAATGGGTTTATCTATTGTGGACATGTTGGCTGGTGCGCATTTGGTGCAAGGGCTTTTAGCTTGTCTGTATCGCAAAGCGATAAGAAATGAGGGCGGTTTTGTCCAGGTAAGCATGATGGAATCGGCCTACGATTTTCAGTTTGAAACCATTACCACCTTCATGAATGATGGCGGCGCTTTACCAGAACGATCCAAAAGAAACAATGCCAACGCTTATCTCGGTGCACCTTATGGCATCTATCAAACCGAAAATGGCTATCTGGCTTTAGCAATGGGTTCAATTCCTCAGTTAGGTCTGTTATTGGGCTGCGAAAAGCTGGAAGATTACGTGGAATTGAAGGAAGCTTTTGATAAAAGAGACGAAATTAAAGCGGCTTTAGCAGAACATCTGCTTACCGAAACTACTGAAAAATGGCTTTCTATTTTAGAACCAGCAGATATTTGGTGTGCTGACGTATTAAACTGGAATGCATTGATGACTCACGACGGTTTCAAAGTATTAAACATGATTCAGGAAGTGAATATGGAAGATGGTTATAAATATGAAACCACCAGATGCCCAATTCGCATTGACGGTGAACTGTTAATATCCAGCAAAGGTTCTCCAAAATTGGGTCAGGACAACGAGAGGATTATAAAAGAATTCATCACGCAGAAAACGATTGCCAATGCATAACCAAATGGAACGTTTTAAAATAGCTGTCCGGAAATTTGCGCCTTTTGAAGTCGCCATACAGAAATTCTGGGATCAATATTGCGAATTTTCAGGCTGCACCCTACAGTTGGAAATGGTGGTGATGGATTTGCACGAACTCTATGATAAAACCATTTCAAAAAAAGGTTTAGCAAATGGAGATTTTGATATTGCCCACATCAGTACAGATTGGGTTTTAGAAGGTTATTCTCATCAGGATTTTGAAGTGCTTAATCCTTACATCAACAAAAATAAACCTCAAGATTTTCCTAGAGGATGGAGCAAGTCTTTATTAACATTGCAGCGTTTTGGTTGGGAAGTGGTAGGCTTTCCCTTTCACGATGGACCAGAATGTTTCATTTACAGAAAAGACTTATTCGACAGCAATCTTGAGCAAACAAGATTTTTGGCAAAGTACGGGAAGCCATTGGAAGTGCCGAAAACCTGGGAAGACTTCCATCAAATTGCCCAATATTTTAACCGTCCTGATGATAACCTCTACGGAAGCATTTTTGCCTGCTATCCTGACGGGCATAATACGGTATTTGATTTTTGCCTGCAATTGTGGACAAGGGGCGGGAGCCTAACAGATAAAAACGGATTTATCCAGCTTAACGCAGAGGCGGCGATCAGCGGCTTAGATTTCTACCGAAAAATTGTTAATGATAAAACAGCGATCCATCCAAAATCAGCCGAATTCGAATCGGTAGCCGCTGGAACAGCTTTTTCGCAAGGAGAAGCGGCCATGATGATCAACTGGTTTGGTTTTGCAGCGATGTGTGAAGTAGATGCAAACTCTAAGGTGAAAGGAAAAGTTGATGTTGGCTTGTTACCAGCGGCGGAGGGTAAAAATTCTGCTTCGTTAAATGTTTACTGGCTTTACACCATTGCCAAAGGCAGTAAAAATAAGGATCTTGCTTATGATTTTCTTCGCTTTGCTATAGCTCAGGAACAAGATAAACAACTTACGCTGGAAGGCGGAATTGGCTGCAGAATTTCAACCTGGCATGATCCGGAAATTAACGCCATTATTCCTTATTACCACAAACTGGAAATGTTGCACGAGGTGGCAAATATGCTACCACAAAAAGAAAACTGGGCGGCAATAGCCGCTATTATTGATCAAATGGTTTTGCAGGCGGTAAATACTGAAACGCCAAGTGAAGCGCTAATTTTAGAAGCGCAAAGCCAGATAAATAAAATTGATAAATGAGTATTGATATAAAATATAAGCCGCAATTACCATCAACAAAGCAGCCAATTATTATTATTGGTGCCGGTGGCATCGTTGCGGATGCGCATCTTCCAGCCTATAAAATCGCGGGTTTTGAAGTACAAGGCATCGTAAACCGAACCAAAGAGCGGGCTCAGAAATTAGCAGATGCTTTTGGTATTCCAAATGTATACAATTCTGTAGCAGAAGCAGTGGCGGCAGCGCCCGCAAATGCAGTTTATGATCTTACAATCATGCCAGAGCAATACCTTGAAACCCTCAAACAATTGCCAGATGGAAGCGCTGTATTAATTCAAAAACCAATGGGTGATGATTTTGCCCAGGCAAATGAGATTTTAGCACTTTGCCGTTCAAAAAATCTGAAAGCAGCTATTAATTTTCAACTTCGTTTTGCGCCTTTTGTAAGTGCAGCTAGAGATCTGATTGAAAAAGGGCTCATTGGTGAACTTTACGATATGGAAGTTCGGGTAACGATTAAAACGCCATGGGAAATTTTTCCTCATGTAATCATTCATCCGAGGCTTGAAATTCAATACCATAGCATCCATTATGTAGATCTGATCAGATCGTTTTTGGGTAATCCGAACACTGTTTTAGCAAAAACTTTGAGACATCCCGCGAAAAATTTATCATCTTCACGGTCTACAATTTTATTAGACTACGGGGATACGCTCCATGCGGTGATCAATACCAACCACGATCATGATTTTGGACCAAACCACCAGGAGAGTTACATTAAATGGGAGGGTACAAAAGGTGCAATTGTGGCAAAAATTGGCCTGTTAATGGATTATCCTCATGGAGTGCCAGACGTGTTCGAGTATTGTATTGTAGAGGAAGGTAAATCGCCTGAATGGAAAACGGTAAAATTAGAAGGCTCTTGGTTTCCGGAAGCTTTTATTGGAACGATGGCAAATTTGATGAGGTATAACGAGGGTTCGAGTGATGTGTTGTATACCAGTGTTGAGGATGTGATTCAAACGATGGCGGTGGTGGAGAGTGCTTATCAATCGAGCGATATTGGAGGGGTGAAGGTTAAGTAGGCATCTCGTCATTGCAAGGCAGGGGATGAGCGAGCCGAAGCAATCTGCTTTTCAAGAGAGATTGCTTCGTTTCGATGAAAAATCGAAAACTCGCAATGACGGAATTATAATAAAAAATAATAAAATGTATTTCAAATCAATATTCTTTGAAGATTACCAATTGCAAGATAAACGTATAACGCTTGGGCGAACGATCACGGAAACCGATTTCGTGGTTCACGCCGGCCATACCGGGGATTTTTTTCCGCACCATATGGATGCAGAATGGTGCGCTACGCAACCTTTTAAACAAAGAATTGCCCATGGAACAATGATTTTTAGCATCGGAATTGGATTAACTGCTTCAGAAATTAATCCAGAGGCGATGAGCAAAGGCTACGATAAACTGCGGTTTGTAAAACCAGTTTTCATTGGTGATACCATTCATTCAGAAATCACAATTTCTGAAAAGGGCGATAGCAAAAGACCAGAATACGGCACCGTAACTGAACACGTAGAAATAATCAACCAGCATGGAGACGTAGTTTTAGTCTGCGACCATTTGCTTGTAGTAAAGAAAAAATAATTAGTTCATTAGTCAATAGTTCATTGGTTTGAGTGCTGATATTGATAGTCTTAACAAAAAGGCCAAAAACACCAAACGGACAAATATATAGGTTAGACATGCACTAATGAACCAATGACTAATGAACCAATGAACTAACAAATAAACCAAATATAATGAACCACAACACACAGCCAGAAATTGTAACTGAGGGCGATCCTTCATCAAGAAAAAAATACCTGTTGCCTTTTATTTTAGTAGTCAGCCTTTTTTTTCTTTGGGGAATGGCGCACAACTTAGATTCGATATTAATTCCACACTTAAAAAAGGCATGTAACCTGAGCAACAGTCAATCTACATTGATTGATACATCGGTTTTCTTTGCCTACTTTTTAATGGCGATACCCGCAGGTATGATCCTAAAAAAATGGGGCTATAAAGCGACGATGATTTCTGGTTTGTTGGCTTTTGCTTTCGGTGCATTTCTTTTCGTTCCTGCAGCAAATAACCTATCGTATATTACCTTTTTAATTGCGCTATTTATCATAGGATGTGGCTTAACAATGCTCGAAACCTCAGCAAATCCATATGCCGCAGTTTTAGGTAATCCTTCAAAAGCAACAAGCCGATTAAATTTAGCTGCTTCATTTAACGGTTTGGCCGCAATGGTTGCCCCACTTATTGGCGGCTTGTTCATCCTTTCGGGGAAATCGCATACCAAAGAAGAACTCGCAGCAATGACAGAAGCTGGTCGGAACAACTATTTTTTAGAAGAGGCTGCATCTGTTAAAACCCCATACATCACCCTGGGAATTATTTTGCTTGTTATTGCAGTAATATTTTATTTTATTCATTTACCCGAAATCAAAACTAAAAGTATTGATGGCGAAGCCAAAGGGAGCTTTTTCGGCGCATTACGCCATAAACATTTGCGATGGGCCGTTATTGCACAGTTCTTTTACGTAGGCGCCCAGGTTTGCGTAACCAGCTTTTTTATAAGAATGGCGCAGCAAGGTGGTGGATTTGATGAAAAAACAGCTGCATCATATTTAGCCATTTATGGGTTATTATTTACCGTTGGCCGCTTCGCAGGAACAGCTCTTTTACAATTTATAGCATCAAACAAACTGCTGGCAATTTATGCTGTCATTTCTGTTGCATTAAGCATCGTGGCCATTACCGGAAGTGGCGTCGTAATCGTTTATGCATTAGGCGGTTTGGGTTTCTTCATGTCGATCATGTTCCCTACCATTTTCGCCTTGGGAATCGATGGTATAGGAGAGGATACAAAACCTGGTTCGTCATGGCTCATTATGTCAATTGTTGGCGGTGCGATATTACCATTTGGAATGGGTTCCCTCATCGATCATTATGGAGATAATATCCAAATTGGTTACAGTATCCCGTTAGTTTGTTATTTAATTATTCTTTATTTCGGATTAAGAGGTTATAAAATCGCCCATAAATAGATCAGAAAATATTCGCCATTGCCTGCCTCCAATTGAAGGCATGGTACAAAGCAGATTGCAAGGAGCAGCAACAAATCAATTCATTAACACAGCAGCAACGCTTCATTTCGCTTAAAATCGAAAATTGCAACGACAAAAAAAATCAAAATGAAACGAGTGTTTAGTAAAATCTTCCTGTTCTTTTTGTTCTGTACTTTTAGCTTTAAGCTTCATGCACAACAAAACGAAAATGCAAAACCTTGGGTATTTTGGTATTGGGTAAAAGGTGCGGTTTCTAAAGCTGGTATTACCGCCGACTTAGAGGCGCTGAAAGCCAATGGCATTGGGGGTGCTTACTTGATGAGTATTCAAGGTCCGGATAAAACGCCCGTGTATTCACCACCAGCCGTTCAGCTTACACCTGAATGGTGGAAATTGGTCGAGTTCGCCATGAGTGAGGCCAAACGTTTAAACTTAAAACTTGGAATGCATGTGAGTGATGGTTTCGCATTGGCCGGCGGACCATGGATTACACCCGAACTATCCATGCAAAAGGTAGTCTGGTCAAAGTCTGTGGTAGATAACTCAACTGCAAAAATCATTCTGCCTAAGCCTGAATCGAACGAAAACTATTATAAAGATATCGCAGTTTATGCTTATCCATCACCTGTGGGCGAAAACATTTCTACAAGAACGGTTATACCTAAAATCACAGCTAGCAATGGTGCTGATGCCACAGGTTTAATTCAGCCTGGAAATAAGAAAAACTTTGGTTCCAACGAACCGTGTTATATTCAGTATGAGTTTGCAAAACCATTTACTTGCAGAACCGTAACCATTAAAATTAGTGGAAATAATTATCAGGCACAGCGACTTGCAATTGAAGTGAGCGATGATGGAAAAAGCTTTCGATCAATTGGCAGACTGGAAGCACCACGTCATGGTTGGCAAGATACCGACGAAGATGTAACGCATTCTATTAATCCAACAACGGCTAAATTTTTCAGGTTTATCTATGATAAAAAGGATTCGGAACCAGGAGCTGAAGATTTGGATGCCGCTAAATGGAAACCTTCTTTAAAACTGGTAAATCTTGAGTTAAGTTCAGCTGCACAAATTAATCAGTTTGAAGGGAAAAATGGTTCGGTTTGGAGAATTAGCAAGAGAAGTACGGATGAACAAATCGCTAAAGACCTGTGTATCCCATTAAATAAAATCATCAACCTAACGGATAAATTAAATCCAGATGGAACTTTAAACTGGAAAGCACCGAAAGGGGGGTTCCCTGCCGAAGAGTTGAGCTGGACAATTTTGAGAGTTGGGCACACGACTACCGGCCATACCAATGCAACAGCAGGTGGTGGAAAAGGCTTGGAGTGCGATAAGTTTAATCCCGAAGCCGTTAAACTGCAATTCGATAATTGGTACGGTGAAGCGCTAAAACATGGCGGACCAGAAATAGCCAGGAAAGTGTTAAGCGTTTTCCATGTAGATAGTTGGGAATGTGGCAGTCAGAATTGGTCTCCATTATTTAAGGCAGAATTTCAAAAACGCAGAGGTTACAATTTAATGCCATACTTGCCAATTATGACTGGCTTGCCTGTTGAAAGTGCGGCAGTCTCTGAAAATTTTCTTTATGACATTCGTAAAACCATCTCCGAATTGGTGGTAGATCAGTTTTACAAAACCTTGGCAAAATTAGCCAAAGCACAAAGTGTAACTTTTACCGCTGAAAGCATTGCGCCAACGATGATGAGCGATGGATTGTTGCATTACAAAAATGTGGATGTACCGATGGGAGAATTCTGGTTGAACAGCCCGACTCACGATAAGCCAAATGATATGCTGGATGCCATTTCTGGTGCACATATCTACGGGAAAAATATTATTCAGGCCGAAGCTTTTACCACCGTTCGTATGGATTGGAATGAAAATCCTTCGAATATGAAATCCTTACAGGATAGGAATTATGCGCTTGGGATTAACAAATTGGTTTATCACGTTTTTACACACAATCCATGGATGGATAGAAAACCAGGGATGACACTAGATGGTGTAGGTTTATATTTTCAAAGAGACCAAACCTGGTGGAAAGCGGGCAAAGCATGGATAGACTACGCGGAGCGAACACAAAACCTGTTGCAGCAGGGTAAGCCTGTTGTTGATATCGCTGTTTTTACAGGCGAAGAACTACCTCGCCGATCCGTTCTGCCAGATCGGTTATTAGAAATATTACCTGGCATTTTCGGTGCTGATGTAGTGGAATCAGAAAAGAAACGTTTAGCCAATGTTGGCGAACCTTTGCGTCAGATTCCGTCAGGCGTAACGCATTCTGCAAATATCGCGGATCCTGAAAATTGGGTAAATCCGCTACGCGGTTACGCTTACGATAGTTTTAATCCGGATGTTTTGAGTACGGCGAAGGTGGAAAATGGGGAGGTAGTTTTTGAAAGCGGCGCAACATATAAAGTTTTGGTTTTTCCCGGGGCGATGAAAATGAACCCCAACTATCAATACATGAGTTTTGAGATTGTTGAAAAACTATCGGAATTGATTAAAAGTGGAGCTAAAGTGATTTTAGCAGATAAGCCAATGTATCAAATTGGAAAAAAGCAGGTTAAAGTAACTGAATTTGATAAAGTTGTTAATGAAATATGGGGAGGGAATTTCGATTCGTTCAAAAGTGGTGGGAAACCTATCTATATAAAGAAGCTTGGTTTAGGACAAATTTATAGAGCACCCTTTGAGGGAAGTGATTTTAATAGCTTGGGTTTGGAAAAGGATTTGGATATCACTGAAATCCCTACAGGATCAATGTTGTTAAGCTCAACAATTTGGCCAACAAAAAAAGTAGCATTTGTTCATAGAAAAACGACAGAGTCTGACATCTACTTTATATCAAACCAAGAAGCTAAAGAAAGAGCTTTTAATTTTTCTTTTAGAATAAGTGGAAGGGTACCAAAAATCTACAACTCCGTAACCAATGATACAATAGCTTTGAAAAGTTGGTCAATTAGAGATGGAAGAACATACTTGAATTTGCAATTACCAGCAAATGGCTCTGTATTTGTAATTTTTAATGAAAAGACAAGTTTAACTCAACTGCAAGTTGGGCTAAATTCCAATAAGTTTAAAACTAGTCAGGATATTTCTAAATCATGGCAAGTACAATTCGATCCAGCTCTTGGTGGTCCGTTAAAGCCAGTTACATTTAAGGATTTAAGCGACTGGACTAAACATGCTGATAGTTCAATAAAATACTATTCTGGAACGGCCATTTATACAAAAAGTTTCATTTATAAAGGCGATTTAAATAGTGCCTGGATTGATTTAGGTGGATTTTCCTGCATGGCTGTAGTGAAAGTCAATGGAATAGATTGCGGGACCTTATGGACAGCGCCGCATAAACTAAACATTAGTAAAGCAATAAAAAAAGGTGAGAATAAAATCACAATTGAAGTGGTGAATACCTGGGCTAACCGTTTAATAGGGGATAGTAAATTAACTGAAGATAAAAGAATTACGAAAACAACTGCACCTTTCCGTTTGGAGGGTAAACCTTTAAATCCAGCAGGGTTGTTTGGGCCGGTAAATATACAAATTGAAGAAAAATGATAAGGAATTTGTTAGTGATTAAAAAGGATAGCGTTCCGTTGGTTCAGTTTTTTAAGCGTAATTCTACTATCGTCATTTCGAGCGCAGTTGAGAAATCTTTGAACTGTACCATAAAAATAATTCAAAGATTTCTCCATTCCACTTCGTTTCAGTCGAAAAGACGATTTTATTTTGGATTTTTTGGAATGGTAACTTTACTTTTATCTGCATTCACTATGAACGCCCAGGATAAGGCACTTGTTAACACATCAAATAGTAAATATGCCAAGCTGCGAAGTGTTAATATGGCTGATGTAACCTGGACGAAGGGTTTTTGGGCCGATCGGTTTAAGGTTGCTACGAAAACCATGGTGCCGAACATGTGGGCGATTTACAACGATCCGAAAATCAGCCACGCGTTTAAAAACTTCGAAATTGCTGCAGGCTTAGATACAGGTTCACATTCAGGACCATCTTTTCATGATGGGGATTATTACAAAACGCTGGAAGCCGTAGCAAGTTTATATGCGTCGACAAAAAATCCCAAACTCAATGAAATGATGGATAAAGCCATTGTCGTGATTGGAAAATCGCAACGCGAAGATGGTTATATCTACACGAAAGCAATGATTGAGCAGCGTAAAACAGGCTCAAAAAATCAGTTTCAAGATAGATTGAGCTTTGAATCTTATAACATTGGTCACTTGATGACAGCTGGTTGCATTCATTACCGGGCAACAGGTAAAACCACTTTGTTAAATATCGCTAAAAAAGCGACTGACTATTTGTATAATTTCTACAAATCGGCTTCTCCAACACTGGCCAGGAATGCCATTTGTCCATCTCATTATATGGGCGTTATAGAAATGTACAGAACAACTAAAGACCCTCGTTATTTAGAATTGGCAAATCATTTAATCGCCATTAAAGGCAAAATTGATGATGGAACGGATGACAATCAGGATAGAATTCCTTTTTTGCAACAAACCAAGGCAATGGGGCATGCGGTGAGGGCGAACTATTTGTACGCTGGCGTAGCCGATTTATATGCCGAGACTGGAAAAGATTCGCTGTTGAAAACTTTGAATTTAATGTGGGATGATGTGAACCAGCATAAAATGTATATCACAGGTGGCTGTGGTTCACTTTATGATGGCACTTCGCCTGATGGAACCTCCTACAATCCGGCTGATGTTCAAAAGATTCATCAGGCTTTCGGTCGTGATTACCAGTTACCGAATTTTACGGCCCATAACGAAACCTGTGCGAATATCGGCAATGTACTTTGGAATTGGCGAATGCTTCAAATTACGGGCAATGCGAAATATGCGGATGTGATGGAATTGGCTTTGCATAACAGTGTTTTATCAGGCATAAGTTTAGATGGGGAGAACTTTTTGTATACTAATCCATTGGCGCAATCTGATGATCTACCTTTCAAACAACGCTGGTCGAAAGATAGAGTTCCTTACATTGGCTTGTCGAATTGCTGCCCGCCAAATGTAGTGCGAACCATTGCCGAAGTAAGTGATTATGCTTACAGTGTTTCTGATAAAGGATTGTGGTTCAATTTATACGGTGGAAATAGCTTAACGACTAAATTAGCTGATGGAAGTAAGATTTCACTCGTTCAGACTACCAATTATCCATGGGATGGAAATATTAAAATCGCTATTAAAGAAACTGAAAACAAACCATATTCAATTTTCCTTAGAATCCCAGCATGGACTCAAAATGCTCAGATCAGCGTTAATGGAAAGGCAGAAAATGTTAAGACCACTTCCGGAACGTACGCCGAAATAAATCGGGTTTGGAAAAGAGGTGATGTAATAGAATTGAATCTCCCGATGGAGGCTACTTTGATTGAGGCCAATCCTTTAGTGGAAGAAAACAGAAACCAAATTGCAGTAAAACGCGGACCAATTGTTTATTGTCTGGAGTCAACAGATTTACCTGGCAAAAATATCTTTAATGCTTTTATTCCTACCTCAACAAAATTTACTGCGCAACCAATCAATATTGATGGGGCAGAGCTGATGAGTTTGGTTGGTAATGCTAAAATTGTAGAACCAAATAACTGGAAAAACGTATTGTACCGCCCGGTGAATAACAATAGCAGGGATGCTGAAATTAAACTGGTACCTTATTTTGCCTGGGGAAATCGTGGGCATTCAGAAATGTCGGTTTGGTTACCGGTTAGTAAATAAAAAAACTTGATAAAAATGAAACTAAAACTCACCATACTTTTAAACCTCGCTTGCTGCATGATCGCATCAGCAACGGTTAAACCTGCCTCCATCTTTACCGATCACATGGTTTTGCAACAACAAAGTAATGTCGCCATTTGGGGTTGGGCGAAGGCTTCGGCCAAAGTAAAAATTATCACATCCTGGAACAGGAAAAACTACTCAGTAACAGCTGATAAAGATGGGAAGTGGAAAGTAAAAGTGGCTACACCAGCTGCTGGCGGACCATATGAAGTGGAATTAAATGATGGCGAAAAACTGGTTTTAACAGATATTTTAATTGGTGAGGTTTGGTTTTGTGGTGGTCAATCGAACATGGAAATGCCAATGAAAGGCTTTAAAAGTCAGCCAATAATGGGTTCAAACGAAGCCATTCTTAAATCGACGAATAAAAATATCAGGCTTTATACCGTTCCGCGTTCTTCTATTATTGAACGCCAGGAAAACAGCAAGGCATCTCAATGGAAAATGGCTGCACCAGAAACGGTTTCCAACTTCAGCGCAACGGCATTTTATTTTGCATCTTTATTAAGCGATTTACTACAGGTACCTATCGGTGTGATTAATGATAGCTATGGAGGTTCTTCCATTGAAGCCTGGATGTCGCCTGAAGATTTAAAGGCATTTCCAGAGGTTAAAATACCAGCCAAAGGCGATGCGATAAAGGAAGTAAGCCGAACGCCGACAACACTTTACAATGGAATGCTTTATCCTGTCATTGGTTACGGAATCAGGGGTGCAATTTGGTATCAGGGCGAATCTAACTACGAGCGACCAGATCGATATGAAGATTTATTTCCAGCAATGGTTTCTTCCTGGAGAAAAAATTGGGACAACGGAGAATTTCCGTTTTACTATTCACAGATTGCTCCCTATAATTATGAACTGCTTCCACCTTACCACATTGGAGGAAAATTTAACTCTGCATTTTTAAGAGATGCACAGCGAAAATCTTTAGCCAAAATTCCTAATTCAGGGATGGCGGTTTTGATGGATATCGGTGAGGAAAAATCCATTCATCCTGCGAACAAAAAACAAGGTGGCGAACGTTTGGCTTATCTTGCCCTAGCGCAAACTTACGGCATAAAAGGCTTTGGCGCACTAAGTCCAACTTATGAGTCTTTAACCATTGATAAAAATAAAGCGGTAATTAAGTTTCAAAATGTAGCAAACGGCTTGACCGAATTCGGTAAAGAGTTAAGTCTTTTTGAAGTGGCTGGCGCAGATCGTAAATTTTATCCCGCGAAAGCAGCAATTACCGGGAGTAGCGTGAGCATATCAGCAGAACAGGTTAAAACACCTGTCGCCGTTCGTTATGCTTTTAAAGATTTCGTGATAGGGGATTTATTTGGGAATGACGGCCTGGCAGTTTCTTCTTTTCGCACCGATGATTGGGATAATTAACGATACGTTATTGCGAGAGTTAGGGAGCAATCTCATCAAAAAGATTTCTCCACTTCGGTTGAAATGACGACCTATAATTGATTAACAAAGAATGATTTTAACCAAAACGACACTAAGTAAATCAAGTATTCTGGCTAAGAACTTAAGTGTTCTTACACTCCTGATATGGTCAAAACTCTCGGTATTCTGCTTGGATGTTGCCAAGTTTCTAAGTGGGTCAAAAATTTTTATTGCGTTTTTGTGTTTGCCAACCTCTACTGCATTTTCTCAAGAAAAACAACTTGCTAATGTTGTCTGGACTTCCCAAAGTGTTAATTCGTCAGAATCGATGCCGGTTGGCGGAGGAGATATTGGCCTTAATTTATGGGTAGAAAAAGGTGAAGTTTACCTGTATTTATCGCGTAGCGGAACATTTGATGAGAACAACACGCTGTTAAAGCTTGGGCGGGTAAAACTTAAATTCAGTCCCAATCCTTTCGATGGAAAAACTTTCAAACAAGAATTAATTCTAAAAGATGGATATGCTCAAGTTTTCGGCGTTAATGGAAATTTGGACACCCAAATTAAAGTTTGGGTCGATGTTTTTAATCCGATTATTCATTTGGATATTAAATCAAATCAAAACATTAGTACCGAGGCGAGTTTCGAAAGCTGGCGGTTTGAAGATCGCATAACTAAAGGCAAGGAAAACAACCAGAATTCGTATAAATGGGCACCTCAAGGGATTGTAAAGACTTTTAAAGACGAGGTTTCATATAAAAATAATGCCATTCAATTTTATCACCAGAACAAAGCAGAAACCGTTTTCGACGTCGCCGTAAAGCAACAAGGACTTGTTGACAGGAAAGAAGAACTATATAATCCTTTAAATAATTTAATTATTGGAGGAACAATGATGGGAGATAACTTATTGGCCGCTGGGAATTACGAAGGAAAATATTTGAATACGCCTTTTAAGGCTTGGACTTTGAAAAGTAAGAAACCGTCCAGAACGACCAATATTTCCATTATTTTAAATAGTGCAAAAGCCGAATCGATTCAGGAATGGGAAAAGGGTTTAAGTATTAAAAAAGACAATCAAAAAGCAAGTATTAAATGGTGGAATGATTACTGGAAAAGGAGTTTTATAAACATCAGCTCAAGAGATGAAGCAGCCAATCAGTCATCAAAAAACTACCAGTTATTTCGGTATATGTTGGGCTGCAACGCATTTGGAAATTACCCTACCAAGTTTAACGGCGGCTTGTTTACTTATGATCCGCACCTTACAGATACTGCTTTGAAATACACTCCTGATTTCAGAAACTGGGGAGGAGGAACGCACACGGCGCAAAACCAGCGGTTGGTTTACTGGCCCATGTTAAAAAGCGGCGACTTCGAAATGATGAAACCACAGTTCGATTTCTATTCCAATCTACTGAAGAATGCGGAGATTAGGACGCAAGCTTCCTGGGGACATAATGGAGCAAGTTTTACGGAGCAATTAGAGAACTTTGGATTGCCAAATCCGGCAGAATATGGCTGGAAAAGACCTGCTGATTTCAATAAAGGGATGGAATACAATGCCTGGTTAGAATATGAATGGGATACCGTTTTAGAATTTTGTATGATGATTCTGGAAACTGAAAGATATGGTGGGGCAAATATTGAAAAATATCTTCCTTTAATTGAAAGCGCCCTTACATTTTTCAAAGAGCATTATACCTACCTGGCGAAGCAAAGAGGAGCAAAGGCTTTGGACGCCAATGGTCACTTGGTTCTATATCCAGGTTCTGGGGCAGAGACTTATAAAATGGCATACAATTCCACCTCGACAATCGCTGCGCTAAAAACAGTTCTGGAAAGGCTGATTCTTTATCCGAAACTATCTGTCGAGCAGAAATCCCACTGGCAGGAAATGCTAAAAACCATCCCGCCAATAAGTTTCAGGGAGTTTAATGGTCATGCTACGATTTCTCCTGCCAAACTTTGGGAGCGAATTAACAACACCGAAAGTCCGCAATTATACCCGGTTTATCCCTGGGGAATTTATGGAATAGGAAAACCGGGTTTAGATACGGCAATTAATACTTTCAAATATGATACAGACGTTTTAAAATTCCGAAGTCATGTAGGGTGGAAACAGGATAATATTTTTGCAGCGAGATTGGGATTGACAGCAGAAGCTGCAAAGCTGACAACTGCGAAACTGAAAGACTCTGGCAGGCGATTTCCCGCTTTCTGGGGGCCAGGTTTCGATTGGGTTCCAGACCATAACTGGGGCGGTTCGGGGATGATCGGTCTGCAGGAAATGCTAATGCAGACAGATGGAAAAAGCATTTATTTGTTTCCGGCCTGGCCTAAAGATTGGGATGTCCATTTCAAACTTCATGCACCATATAAAACGACGGTTGAAGGGACTTTGAAAGACGGAAAATTAGTAGATTTAAAAGTTTTGCCAGAATCAAGAAAGGCAGATGTAATTAATAAAATGTTAGAGTGAGCGGAGGATTGAATGAGGGAATGTCTTAGCGATTTGCCGATGAACATTTATTTATTCAAAATTCAATCATTCACTAAATAGAAAAATATGGATTTACAGTTAAGAGAAAAAGTGATCGTAATTACTGGTGCTGCAAAAGGTATCGGACGTAGCATTGCAGAAGTTTTTGCAAAGGAAAATGCCATCGCAGTAGTTGTTGGCAGGAAGGCCGACGATAACCAAAAAGTTGTTGATGCAATTGCCGAACAAGGTGGAAAGGCTGCACAATTTGTTGCCGAATTATCCAATCCTGATGATTGTAAGAAAGTTGTTGCTGAAATCATAGCTCAATTTGGAAGAATTGATGGTTTGGTAAACAACGCAGGTGTAAATGATGGCGTGGGTTTAGAAAGTGGCAACTACGAAGATTTTATGGCCTCGTTGCACAAGAACGTAGTTCACTATTATCTAATGGCACATCACGCCTTGCCGGAATTAATTAAAAGCAAAGGGGCTATAGTAAACATTACTTCAAAAACGGCGGAAACTGGTCAGGGAAATACTTCAGCTTATGCTGCAGCAAACGGTGGCCGAAACGCTTTAACCCGCGAATGGGCGGTAGAGCTTTTGAAATACGGAATCCGTGTTAATGCGGTGGTAGTGGCCGAATGTTGGACACCAGCTTATGAGACCTGGATTGAAACTTTACCTGATGCACAAGCTAAATTGGACGAAATTACCGCCAAAATCCCGTTGGAAAATAGAATGACAACCGCAGAAGAAATTGCCAACATGACTGCTTTCCTGATGTCGTCAAAATCGAGCCATACTACGGGACAAATTATTCATGTAGATGGTGGTTATGTTCATTTAGACAGGGCCTTAGCAAACGCGTAACCCAGCCCGTCATTTCGAGCGAAGTGCAACGCAGCCGAGAAATCTATCTCAACAGATCTCTCCATTCCACTATGCTTCAGTCGAGATGACGTTTTTTTTACTCATCACTAAATTAAAAATGAAAACTCTTACTTGTACAACACCCGGTACTTTCGAATATTCTGAAACAGTAAAACCGGAGTTAAAGAAGGACCACGCCATTATTAAAATTAAGCGAATTGGTATTTGTGGCACTGATTTACACGCCTTTGAAGGTACACAGCCATTTTTTAATTATCCTCGGGTTTTGGGGCATGAACTTTCAGGGGAGTTGGTGGAAGCAGATGGCGCTGAAGGTTTTGAAATAGGTGAGGCTGTAACTTTTATTCCTTATTTTAACTGCGGAGAATGCATTGCCTGCCGCATGAACAAGCCAAATTGCTGTGTTAACATGCAGGTTTGTGGCGTACATGTAGATGGTGGCATGCGGGAATATTTGCAGGTACCTTCGAAAACGCTTTTGCACGGCGAAGGTTTGAGTTATGATGAACTTGCGTTGGTGGAGCCTCTCGCAATCGGTGCCCACGGTGTTCGGAGGGCAGCTATTCAACCAGGCGAATTTGTGCTGGTAATTGGAGCTGGTCCGATTGGTTTAGGAACGATGGAATTTGCCCGAATTGCTGGTGCAAATGTGATTGCTTTAGATATCAACGAAGATCGGCTGGCATTTTGTAAGGATAAATTAAAAGTTGCCCACGTGGTTAATGCGCTTGCGCCTGATGTAACTCAACAACTTAGCGATATCACTAACGGCGATATGCCCACAGTAGTAATTGATGCTACGGGAAATCAAAGGGCAATTAATAACGCCATTAATTATATGGCTCACGGAGCACGATTCGTGTTGATAGGCTTGCAAAAAGGAGAGTTGATTTTTAACCATCCGGAATTTCATAAACGCGAATCGACATTAATGAGCAGTAGAAATGCAACCATCGAGGATTTTGAACACGTAATTAAATCGATGAAAGCAGGATTGGTAAATCCTACAAATTACATTACGCATCAGGTTAAATTTGAGGAGGTAAAAAATGAATTTGAAAAATGGCTAGACCCAAAGAATGGCGTGATTAAAGCAATGGTTAGTATTATTTAAAGTTTAAGTTCTAACGGCCATTTTCCATATCGTCTTTTCCGCGGAGAGGGAAATTTTAAAGGGCTACAATAAATATATTAAGTTCCCTATAAAATTGATGACGGTTGTTCTCCATATCGTCTTTCCCGCGCAGGCGGGAAAATTTTAAAGGGCTACAATAAAAATTAAGTTTCCTATAAAATTGATGACGGTTGTTCTCCATGTCGTCTTTCCCGCGCAGGGGGGATTTTAAAGCGCTACGATAAATATATTAAGATTCCTATTAAATTGATGACGGTTGTTCTCTATGTCGTCTTTCCCGTGCAGGCGGGAATCTTAAAGCGCTACAGCAAATTCATTAATATTTCCTATTAAATTGGGATGACGATAGCGCTCCATATCGTCTTTCCCGCGCATGCGGGAATCTTAAAGGGCTATAACAAGCACATTAACATGCCTAACGAAACGTTGATGACAGCCATTTAAAGTCTATAAAAAAAGGGGCAATCTCCGTTACGAGAATTGCCCCTTTTGCTTTAATTCAATTACCGTATCTACCAGAATTTCACGTAAATAAGTGTAATTAAGAGTAATGTAACTACAATTAAAACTAAAGTAGATGGAGCAACTTTGAACATCGATTTATCTAATTCGAATGCTTTAGGGTTCTCTTTTGGACCCAGCAAGCTTAGTCCAACCATTACTATCATCGTAAACAGGAACGATAATCCCATACAAATTAAGAAAGGAATTTCGTAAACACCATCTTTATTTATGTAAGCTGTATACAAGAAGTTTTCGTGTCCAAACCAGGTTGGCGCATAGTTATTGAAAACGACAGAAAGTAAAAATCCGGTTATTAAACCTGCAATTGCCGCAGTACCTGTGGTGCGTTTCCAAAACATACCGAGGAGAAACATGGCAAAAACACCGGGACTAATAAATCCTGTGTACTTCTGTATAAAAGTAAATCCGCCTTCGCCACCTATACCTAATAAATCATCCCAGGTTAAAACAACCGACATTACAATTGCAACGAAAATACTTAACCGTCCAACAACGACCAATTTCTTTTCATCCGCATTTTTATTGATGTATTTTTTATAGATATCTAATGTCCAGATGGTTGAAATACTGTTTGCCTTACCAGCCAATGAGGCAACTATCGCTGCCGTAAGTGCTGCTAATGACAATCCTTTTAATCCGTTAGGTAGAAATGTTAAAACAGCCGAGTATGCATTATCGGCTATAACTGTTCCATTTGGGGCCATTTCATGTTGAAGGGCACCATTTCTATGTAAAACATAAGCTGCGATACCTGGCAACATCACGATAATGGGCATACCCAATTTCAAAAACCCGGCAAATAAAATACCTGTTCTAGCCGTCTTTAGATCGGCACCAAGCGCTCTTTGTGTAATGTACTGATTGCAACCCCAATAATTTAGGTTCACAATCCACTGACCTGCAAAATACATTGCTATACCAGGCAAAGCCAGGTACTTATTTACGTATTCTTGTGATGAATTTGCATTGGGTTTCTCTAAAATCATTTTGAAATGGTCCGGAGAGTCCTTCATCAACATTTTAAAGCCTGCAATAGCGTCTTTCCCTAACCCGAAATGGTCACTCACCATGGTTAGCGCGATATAAGTGGTAACTAAACCGCCTGCTATTAGTACAATAACCTGAATTACATCTGTAAAACCAATTACCTTCATACCGCCAAGCGTGATGATAAGTGAAAATGCAGCTAAGCCAATCACAATATATTTGAAATACATAGGGTCTATCATGCTGCTTATCGCTATGGAACCCAGGTATAAAATAGAAGTCAGGTTTACAAAAATGTATAAGAATAACCAAAATATAGCCATTATTAAACTTACCGTTTCATTATACCTCGTTTGAAGAAACTGAGGCATGGTAAAAATTTTGTTCTTAAGGTAAACCGGAATAAACCAAACGGCTACAACAATCAATGCAATAGCTGCGACCCACTCGTATGCGGCAACGGCCATACCAACCTGGAAACCCTGACCACTCATACCGATAAATTGCTCGGCTGAAATGTTAGAGGCAATTAGTGATGCACCTATCGCCCACCAGGTTAAGGAACCTTCGGCAAGAAAGAAGTCGTGACTTCCTGATGTAGCTTTATTTTTCTTACTACTGTAAATCCAATACCCGTAAGCGGAAATCAAGATGAAGTAAAAGATAAAAACGGTGTAATCGACCGTTGAAAATCTGTTCATAATTTAGTTTAATTTGGTTATTTATTTGTTTTATTTATAAAAAACTTCATTCCATTGAAGCTCGTTTCTAAACTGGTTTATCTTAGTATCTATGCCGATGTTAATATACTCTATACCTGCGATATTTGCAAAATCTGACAGATGTTCCGCTGTTAAATTCTGACTATAAGCCGTATGGTGTGCACCACCAGCATAAATCCATGCTGCACAACCTGTTTTCATATCAGGAAGTGGTTTCCAAAGTACCCTGGCAACGGGTAAATTTGGTAAATCTTGTTCTACTTCAACTGCTTTTACTTCGTTAACCAATAAGCGGAAACGATTGCCCATATCGATTAAAGAAGCATTTAATGCATCACCACCAGCAACATTAAAAACCAAACGCGCCGGGTCTGCCTTTCCACCTATACCTAATGGATGAACTTCCAGGCTTGCTTTTCCTTTTGCCAATGATGCATCAACCTCAAGCATATGTGAACCTAAAACCATGGCGTTTTCCGGATCGAAATGGTACGTGTAATCTTCCATAAAAGCGTTTCCGCCAGCCAAACCCGAGCCCATAACTTTACACGCACGAACTAAAGCTGTGGTTTTCCAGTCACCTTCGCCAGCGAAACCGTAACCATCAGCCATTAAACGTTGTGCAGCAATACCAGGCAACTGAATCATGCCGTGCAAGTCTTCAAATGTATCGGAAAAACCTTTAAAGTTACCTTCTTCTAAGAACTTCCTTAAACCTAGCTCTATTTTTGCAGCCTCGTAAACCGAAGAATGTCTGGCACCACCAGCTTTTAAATCATCTGCTATTTCATATATTGCTTCGTATTCCTTTAATAAATTTTGAATCGACTCCTCATCAACTGCATTAATTACAGCAACTAAATCGCCTATTCCGTAGGTATTTACAGAAAAACCGAATTTCATTTCTGCTTCTACTTTGTCGCCATCTGTTACTGCAACATAGCGCATGTTATCTCCAAATCGGGCAAATTTTGCGCCTTGCCAATCATGCCAGCCTGCGGCTGCACGGCACCAGGTATCTATCTGTGAAGCAACTTCTTCGTCCTGCCAATGTCCGACAACAACTTTTCTGTCTTTACGCATACGTGTTACCATAAAACCGAATTCCCTGTCTCCGTGTGCGCTCTGGTTCAGGTTCATGAAATCCATATCAATCGAACTCCATGGAATATCCCGGTTAAATTGTGTGTGCAAATGTAATAATGGTTTCTGTAACACATTTAAACCTCTAATCCACATTTTCGCGGGAGAGAAGGTATGCATCCAGGTTATAACACCGATACAATTTTCATCTGTATTCGCACTTTGTAAGGTTTCAAAAATTTCATCTGTGTTTTTTACAATTGGTTTGTAAACGACTGAAACAGAAATTTTTTCGTTAGTATTTAATGATTTTGCAACTTCTTCTGCATGTATGGCAACTTGTTTTAAGGTTTCCTCTCCGTACAAATCCTGAGTCCCTGTAATAAACCAAACCTGTAATTTTTTTAAATCAATCATTTTATTGTGGTTAGAAATTTAGCTATTTTATTTATTTATTCGGCAAGCAATTCAATGCTCATCGGTTCCAATAATCTGCTTTCAATTTATCCCGATGAAAAATCGGCATACATAATCAACAGTTTTAGTCAACCTATGCCAGTGCTGATACTTAAACCCTATTTTTGTCCGTAATAGGCATCAGCACCATGTTTGCGCTCGTAATGTTTCTTTATTAAAGAATCTTTTAACCTAGGCGCATTCGAGTTAATTTGCTCGGTTAGTATGGCCATTTGTGCAACTGCTTCTAAAACAGCACTATTGTAAACCGCCTTCTCTGCCGTTTTTCCCCAGGTAAAAGGAGCATGGTTGCCTACTAGAATCATTTCTACTTCTTTATGGCTCAAGCCTAAACTTTCAAAGTGATTCATGATCTGGAAACCTGTTTCATACTCATAATTTCCTTTAATCATATCGTCGTCCATTGGTGGAGCGCAAGGAATATCAACTGTTAGGTGGTCGCCATGTGTAGTTCCGAAAATCGGAATAGCCCTTTGCGCCTGTGCCCAGGCCGTTCCGTAGGTAGAATGTGTGTGTACGATGCCGCCAATATCTTCCCAATGTTTGTAAAGAACTGCATGTGTTTGTGTATCAGAAGATGGACGTAAGTTTCCTTCAACGGTATTTCCATCAAAATCTACAATAACCATTTTTTCCGGAGATAAATCCTCATAAGGAACACCGCTTGGCTTAATGGCAAATACCCCTTTAGCACGATCTGCCGCGCTAACATTTCCGAAGGTGAAAAGAACCAAACCTAACTTTGGCAGCTGCATATTTGCTGCATAAGCCTGCTCTTTTATATCCAGGTAGCTACTCATGATATGTATGGTTTAACATCTTTTTTATTGTACTTTTCAATATAGCGCCCAAGGCCTAAATATTGTTGGTAATGCTGACGGTAAATTTTTATGTTTTTTATTTCAGGCTGGTATTCTTTCTCAAATCCGGTTCCCATTGCTGCCATTGCAGTTTCAATATCCGGATAAATGCCAGCCGCAACAGCTGCAAACATTGCTGCACCTAATGCGCAGGTATGTTCGAAACGATGAATACGGATTGGCATTTCCAAAACATCGGCCATCATTTGCATAATGTATGATGATTTTTTCGCTACACCACCAATGCCAATAATGCCTTTAACAGGTACGCCTTGTTCTTTGAATCTATCTACAATACTTTTCGCTCCGAAACAGGTTGCAGCAGCCAAAGCCCTGAAAAATCTTGGTGCGTCGGTGCCTAAACTCAGTCCGGTAATGGCGCCCTTTAATTCTTGGTTTGCATCAGGGGTTCTTCTGCCGTTTAACCAATCTAAGGCCAATTCAGGGTAGTCGTCAATGGGTAATTCGGAAGCTTGCTTGCTTAGATTTACGATGATTTTATTTTCCAGCTCCTCTTTCAGGGCCTGAGCGGTATGGTCATCAATAAGCGTAGATTCTGAAAGCAAATTGTTAACAGGCCAGCTAATCAGATTTTTAAACCAGGCGTAAACATCCCCGAAAGCAGATTGACCGGCTTCCAAACCTGCCATTCCAGGAATAACGGAGCCGTTAACTTGTCCGCAGATTCCGCTTACCAATTTGCCTTCCATATCTTTATTTGGCGCTACCAGAATATCGCAGGTACTGGTTCCCATCACTTTACTTAAATAATAAGGCTCAATTTGTCCACCAACGGCACCCATATGCGCATCAAAAGCGCCAACACCTATAACCACATCTGTGCTTAAACCTAATTTATCAGCCCATTCGGAACTTAAATTTCCTGCCGAAACATCAGAAGTGTAGGTGTCTTTAAATAGATTTTCACGATAACCTTTTAATAAAGGGTCCAGACTTTCGAAAAATCCTTCAGGAGGTAATCCATCAAATTCTTCCGCCCAGAGGGCTTTATGACCAGCAGCGCAACGGCTGCGTTTCATTTCCTTTACATCGTTTTTGCCGCTTAGTAAAAATGGAATCCAATCGCAATGTTCTACCCAGGAAAATGCATTTTTTCTTACTTGCGTATCCACTCTTAAAATGTGGAGTAATTTGGACCAGAACCATTCAGAAGAATAAATTCCACCAACATATTTTAAATAATTTATAGGGAATTTCGTCGCGTGTTTGTTTATTTCAGCAGCTTCTTTTACAGCGGTATGATCTTTCCATAGCACAAACATTGCGTTCGGATTTTCCGCGAATTCAGGTTTTAATGCCAGCGGCGTACCGGTTTCATCAACAGCTACCGGACTGGATCCTGTTGTATCAATTGAAATTCCTTTAACCAGTACAGCAATGGATTCGCCGCCTGCTTTGTTTATACAATCTTTAATGGTATGGGTTAATCCCTCAATATAATCTAAAGGATGTTGTCTGAATTGATTAAGAGATGGTTTACAATATTGGCCTTTTTGCCATCTTGGATAAAGAAAAACAGAAGAGGCTATTTCCTTTCCATTTGCGGTATCGACAAGAACCGAACGAACAGAATCTGTCCCGTAATCTACGCCAATTACATAGTTTGCTGTGCTCATAACAATAAATAAATGTCTAATTAACGTTTATTTATTCATATATAAAAATTTTTGTTTCATTTTGAGAATTATTAATTTCCACATTAGTTTAAATAGCCAGTTGTATATGACTTAATCTCTAAAAATAAACAATTTTTTAAGTAGATTAATGGTATTGTCGCCATATATTTCTGAAAGCAATCACCCGGAAATTGTAGATAAAAATAGGCGTCTGCTGATTTTTTTCTCAAAGCGATTTCCTTAAATTCAAATAAAAAGGAACGTGTATTTTTTGGCGGATGTTATTTAAGATACAATGTGCTGTTTCAGTACCAAGCATTGCGAAATCAGTAGAAATTGTCGTGATGCCGTTTAGAATTATTCGCTTCAGTGGTGTTTCATTATAGGAAATGACGCCAACATCTTTGCCAACTTCCATTCCCTTCGCTAACAACCTTTCGATAAGCGTAACCAGATCATCTTCCATTAAACTGATGTAAACTTCACCCACGCTTATTTCTTCATCAACTATATTATCTACAACTTTATGATTGAAAGCATATTGCTGGCAAAACCTGTAAAAGCCATCTAAGATTTCTTGCGGGAAATAAGTGTTTTTCGGGAAGATAACTTTTAAAGTTTCATATTTTGACAGTGGTGTTAAGGCTTGTTCGAGTGCATTATAAATATCTTGAGCAAAATTTTCGTAAACAGCAGCATATTCACCGGTAATTCCCGGCAGGAGTTTATCTAAAATGACAAGTTTCTCTCTCGGTATCGCATTAATAACGTCCTGTGCCTTTTCATCGCCTTCAGTAAAATGAGGTATGATTACATAATGTGTGTAACCCTCTTTTTTATTATTAAGAAGGCTTTTGAAAAGCGAAAAGTCGTTGTTGTATACATATAAGTCAATTGCAGCTCTTTCGCCAATAGCTTTTGTAAAAGAATCGTAGATGATTTTTTTGTGCGTACTCAATTTATTAAACAATAAACAGATTTTAAGTTGTCTCGAAAAATCTGTATCGATAACAAAGTAGCCTTTCCCCGGGATAGACTCGATAACGCCAAGTTTTCTGAGCCGGCGATAACCTTTTTCTGCTGTGTCTCTCGATATTTCTAAAACGAAACTTAATTCGTTAATCGAAGGCAACATGCTTCCATTTTGGATTTTTCCTGTTTCAATTGCATATAAAATCGTGTTTACTAGTTGCTTATATTTCGGCGTGGCAGAATATTCATCGATTGTAATATGGTTTATTAAATCTTCGGATTTCAAAACTTTGGAGATATTTTCCTCAAATATAACAAACACATTCGTGATTAGCATGACAGTACATAACAGTTAAGTATATTTCAATTTCTACATTCGAAAACCAAATATAAAACCATTAATATGCAAGCAATTCTAGGCGTAATTTTCCATTTTATCGGCGGTTTTGCCTCCGGTAGCTTCTACATTCCGTATAAAAAAGTTAAAGGTTGGGCATGGGAAAGCTACTGGATCGTTGGCGGTATATTTTCATGGTTAATTGTTCCCCCACTTGCCGCATTTTTAACAATCCCGAACTTTACAGATATCATTGCAGGTACAAGCGGAAGCACTTTAATATTAACTTATTTCTTTGGCATTCTTTGGGGCATCGGCGGTCTAACTTATGGACTGGGTGTTCGTTATTTAGGGGTTTCGTTGGGCAGTAGTATCATCCTGGGCCTTTGTATGGTTCTCGGCTCCGTTTTGCCTTCAATTTATTTCGATTTTTTTCCCCAGGCAGGTAAAGATACGTTTTCGATGTTTATCGAAACCAGCTGGGGTAGAATGGTTCTTTTAGGGCTTTTAGTTTGCGTTTTAGGTATTGTTATCTGCGGTAAGGCAGGTATGATGAAAGAAAAAGAAATTAAATCCGACGTTACCGATCCACACGGAATGGAAGTTAAAACGGAGTATAAATTTGGTTTAGGTTTATTTGTCGGTATTGTATCAGGTGTATTGAGTGCTTGTTTTAATTTCGGTATCGAAGCCGGAAAGCCAATGGCTGATGCCGCCAACGCAATCTGGAAAGCGGCAAATCCATCTGAAACGGGTAATTTTCTTTTCCAGAATAATGTAACTTATGTGGTTGTACTTTGGGGCGGCTTAACTACTAACTTTATCTGGTGTATGGTTCTAAATGCCCGCAATAAAACTTTTGGTGATTACACGAAAGGAAGCACACCATTACTGAAGAATTACATCTTCTCTGCAATCGCAGGTACAACCTGGTTCCTGCAATTTTTCTTCTATGGAATGGGCGAAAGCAAAATGGGTAATGGCGCCAGCTCCTGGATTTTACATATGGCTTTCATAATCCTAATAGCGAATGTTTGGGGTTTGGTTTTAAAAGAATGGAAAGGTGTATCAAAGAAAACATTAACAACCGTTTTGGTCGGTATTTTAACCATAATCGTATCCGTACTTATAGTTGGCTACGGCAATTCAATTAAATAATTTAAAAAGTAAATATTAAATATAGATGTCTGTTAAAGAAACAAATTATAAGTACGTAAGCTACTTATGGGATGAAGAAGAGGCTGCAAAATTAGCCGGAGATGAAGTTGCATTGTTAATCTATCGCTCTAACTTACTGGGTGCAGATCTACGATTAACGAATTATGGCGGCGGTAACACGTCATGTAAATTATTAGAGAAAGACCCTTTAACAGGTTCAGGGACAGAAGTGATGTGGGTTAAGGGATCTGGTGGAGATTTAGGTACTTTGAAGAAAAACGGATTGGCCGCCCTCTATGTAGACAGACTCAGAAGCTTAAAAAATATTTATCGAGGTGTGGAACACGAAGATGAAATGGTTGAGCTATTTAACCATTGTATTTTCGATTTGAGCTCTAAGGCGCCTTCTATTGATACGCCCTTGCATGGATTCTTGCCATTTGCACATATCGACCATCTGCATCCTGATGCAGCGATTGCGATTGCAGCGGCTAAAGACGGGAAAAAAATAACTGAAGAATTATTCGGTGGTACAATTGGCTGGGTTGAATGGAAAAAACCTGGTTTTGAATTGGGGCTGACTTTGAAAAAATGCCTTGATGAAAATCCTGGTATCCGTGGAATTATGTTGGGTTCTCACGGATTATTTACCTGGGGCAATACTGCTTACGAAAGTTATGTAAACACCCTGGATGTTATCGAGATTTGTTCGGATTATCTCTCTAAAAATTATGGAAAAAAGGGTCCTGTTTTTGGCGGACAAAAAATAGAAAGTGCGGCGTCTGATAAACGTAAAAAACAAGCAGCAACTTTAGCGCCTGTTCTGCGTGGTTTATGTTCTTCGAAACAACACATGATCGGTCATTTTACAGATGATGCCCGTGTTTTAGAATTCATTAACTCAAATGATTTATCCAGATTGGCCCCTATGGGTACCAGTTGTCCTGACCACTTCTTGAGAACAAAAATCAGTCCGCTGGTTTTAACCTTGACAGCAGATGCAGATTTATCAGATACAAAAACTTTAAAAGAAACTTTAGAGCCAGCTTTCGAGGCATATAGGGCAATGTATACCGATTATTATGAAACTTGTAAACACCCTAACAGTCCGGCAATACGCGATACGAATCCAGTCGTAATTCTATATCCGGGCATCGGAATGTTTACTTTTTCTAAAGATAAACAAACAGCAAGAGTTGCCGCAGAATTTTACATCAATGCCATTAATGTGATGAAAGGAGCTGAAGCAATTTCTGAATACACTTCGTTGCCACATCAGGAAGCTTTCAATATTGAATATTGGTTATTGGAGGAAGCGAAACTTCAGCGTATGCCAAAACCGAAACCATTGACCGGCAAAATCGCTTTAATTACAGGTAGTGCAGGTGGAATTGGAAAAGCGATTGCTAAGAAATTCGTTTCCGAAGGCGCTGTAGTGATTTTAAACGATATGAATGCTGAACGCTTAGAAGCTGCCGGACAGGAATTCGCTGCCCAGTTTGGTAAAGATTCTTACAGCACGGCAATTTTAAATGTAACCAGTCAGGAAGATATTAACGCTGCTTTTGATTTGGCAGCATTGGCTTTTGGTGGTATTGATATTGTGGTGAACAATGCAGGCTTATCAATTTCGAAAACAATTAGCGACCATACCGAGCAAGACTGGGACTTACTATACGATGTTTTGGTAAAAGGCCAGTTTTTTATTACGCAGGCTGCAACAAATACGATGAAAAAGCAAAGTATTGGCGGCGATATCATTAATATTGTAAGTAAGAATGCATTAGTTAGCGGGCCTAATAATGCTGGTTATGGCAGTGCGAAGGCAGCTCAATTACATTTAAGCCGGTTAAATGCTGCTGAGCTCGGTGGCGATAACATTCGTGTTAACGTTGTAAATCCCGATGCGGTAATCAGTGATAGTAACATCTGGGCTGGTGGCTGGGCGGAAGGCAGAGCTAAAGCTTACGGCGTTACCGTTGCAGAATTGCCTGCTTATTATGCAAAACGCACTTTATTAAATCAAATTATTTTACCAGATGATATTGCAAACGCATGTTTCGCCTTTGTTGGTGGTTTGCTGCAAAAATCGACAGGTAACGTTTTAAATGTTGATGGTGGTGTTGCCATGGCATTTGTACGATAATTAAGATAGTTTAGTAAGTTGTTTCGAAAAGGCCCGTGGCTCATTGCGGGCCGAAATAACTTTTAGTATCATCATCGTATTTTTCACGAGTAAGATAGTATATTAACCGACTACAGTTTGTGTTTACAAACTGGTTTAACCGAATAGAAGATGAACATCGATCAGAACCAAATAGAAAAACATAATGACGCCCTAATAACTTCGCATCATCGAAAGCTAAATTTTTTGAAAGAAGAATGGTCGCATATTGATTTAGAAAGCATAATTCAAAAACTTGTCGATTTTCAAATTGCGATTCCAAGCTGGGCCTTAGGTACGGGCGGAACCCGGTTTGGACGCTTTGCAATAACCGGCGGTGAGCCTAGAACAATTGAAGAAAAAATTGAAGATGTAGGTTTACTTCATGCATTAAATGGTGCAAGTGGTGCCATCTCTTTGCATATTCCGTGGGATATTCCGCAAAATGCTGAAGCATTAAAAACGCTGGCGTCAGGTTACGGATTAAAGTTCGACGCAATGAACTCGAACACTTTTCAAGATCAGGCAGGAAGCCCTCACAGCTATAAATTTGGCTCCTTACAAAATGTAAATAAAGCTGTGCGGAAGCAGGCAATAGAACATAACATTGAAGTGATTAAACAAGGCATTGCATTAGGTTCTGATGCACTAACAGTTTGGCTTGCCGATGGCTCCTGCTTCCCCGGTCAGCTAAATTTCCGCAATGCTTTCGAAAATACATTGGAAAGCTTACAAGAAATTTATGCCGCTTTACCGGAGGACTGGAAAATGTTTGTAGAGTACAAAGCATTCGAACCGAATTTTTATTCAACAACAGTTGGCGATTGGGGACAATCATTGCTTTATGCTTCGAAACTTGGCAGAAAAGCATATACTCTGGTTGATTTAGGTCACCATTTGCCAAATGCCAACATTGAGCAGATTGTAGCACTACTTTTGATGGAAGGGAAGTTAGGCGGTTTCCACTTCAACGATTCCAAATATGGCGACGATGATTTAACGGCCGGAAGCATTAAACCTTACCAGCTTTTCTTAATTTTTAACGAATTAGTAGAGGGTATGGACGCAAAGGGAATGAATCATGTTAAAGATTTAGGCTGGATGATTGACGCTTCTCATAACGTTAAAGATCCATTGGAAGATTTATTACAATCTGTTGAGGCCATCATGATTGCCTATGCACAAGCATTATTGGTTGATAGAAAGGCGTTAAATGCTGCTCAGAATAACAATGATGTCGCGAAAGCACAGGAAATTTTACAAAATACTTTCCGTAGTGATTTTAGAGCGTTGGTTGCCGAAGCAAGACTTAGAGCCAATGCAGCTTTATCGCCGATTAGTTTATACCGTGAGCTTAGCGTACGCGAGAATTTAGTTAAAACCCGTGGCTTGGGTACAGTTGCAACAGGTTTATAATTAAGGAGGAGAACATGCCAAAAACCGTTGCAGCGATATTTGATGTAGGGAAAACGAATAAAAAATTGTTTCTAATTGATGAAAATTACAACATCGTTTATGAGCGGTCGGCTCGATTTGTAGAAACAAAAGATGAAGATGGCGAGCCTTGTGAGAACCTGGAAAGCCTTCGTTCGTCTGTTTTCGATTCCTTAAATCAGGTTATGCAGTTAAAGGAATATGATATTAAAGCCATAAATTTTTCAACTTATGGTGCAAGTTTCGTGTACCTGGATGAAAATGGCGAACCACTTACACCACTCTATAATTACCTTAAAGAATATCCTGAAGATTTAAAAAATGAATTCTATTTAAAATACGGGGGAGAGGCAAAAATTTCTTTAGAAACAGCTTCTCCAGTTTTAGGAAGTTTAAATTCAGGTATGCAGTTGTATCGCCTGAAAAAAGAAAGACCTGAAGTTTTTTCTAAAGTTAAATATGCATTACATTTACCGCAATATTTAAGTTATTTAATTTCGGGAAAAGCGCTTGCAGATATCACCAGTATCGGCTGTCATACTCAATTATGGGATTTCGGTAAAAATGAATACCATAAATGGGTTATTAAAGAAAGCTTGGAACAAAAATTCGGCATATATACGCCCGCAGACTCTGTGGTGCATACCAAATTTGCAGGTCATGATTTTCATGTTGGCGTGGGCTTACATGACAGTTCTGCTGCTTTAATTCCGTATTTGGCTAATTTTTCAGTTCCATTCATATTACTTTCAACCGGAACCTGGTGCATAAGTTTAAATCCGTTTAATCAAGATGTTTTAACGGAGGAAGAACTGAAGCAAGATTGCCTTTGCTACATGCATTTCAAAGGAAAGGCCGTAAAAGCGTCGAGAATTTTTGCCGGGTATGAGCATGAAGTTCAGTTAAAACGTATTGCCGAACATTTCGATAGAGCAGCATACCTGTTTAAACATTTGCAATTCAATCCTGGAATGATATTGCGATTAGCAAATAAAATTCCTGAAAATCAAATTTTACAAAACTCGTTTTCAGAAAAATCAGCTTTTGGTGATAGAGATTTAAATATGTTCCAAACTGCAGAAGAAGCTTACCACCAATTGATTTTTGATTTGGTTAAACAACAAATTTATTCATTGAAATTGGTATTAAATCAAGGTGTTAAACGAATTTTCGTAGATGGCGGATTCGGTAAAAATGCGATTTATATGCATTTGCTTGCTACCTCAATTCCTGATACCGAGGTTTATGCATCTTCAGTTTCCCAGGCAACTGCAATCGGAACAGCGTTGGCTATTCACGACTCCTGGAATCAAAATATGCCACCAAGCGACATCATTCAATTAAAATATTATTCTGCTATTCAACGCAGTATGCAATTCTAAAATAAAACATAAAATGAGCTGGAAATACAATGCCGACTATCCATCGATTGATGATTTAAGAAACAAAGCGAAATCTAAAATACCAGGTTTTGCTTTTGAATACCTGGATGGTGGCTGCAACGAGGATGTAAATTTATTTCGCAATACGGATGACATCAGGGCTTTAGAATTACTGCCATTTTACATCAGGGATTTTAAGGAAACCTCATTAAAAACGAATCTGTTCGGCCATACTTATGATGCACCTTTCGGAATTGCTCCCGTTGGTTTGCAGGGGCTAATCTGGCCAAATGCACCGGAAATATTAGCTAAAGCTGCGTTCGAGCATAATGTGCCGTTTGTTTTAAGTACCGTGAGTACGTCATCAATAGAGCGTATTATGGAAATTACGCAAGGAAATGCCTGGTATCAATTGTATCATCCTGCAGAAAGTGTAATTAAAGACGATATTATTAATAGGGCAGAAGCTGCAGGCTGCAAAGTGCTGGTTATTCTTTGTGATGTTCCTAGTTTTGGATTCCGGCCCCGCGATATTCGTAACGGCTTGGCTATGCCACCGAAAATGTCGCTGAAAAACATGCTTCAAATCTGCGGTAGACCCGAATGGGCCTTGAGAACGCTTTTCCATGGCCAACCGGCATTTGAAACGATGAAGCCCTATATGCCAAAAGGTTTAAATATGAAACAATTGGGACTTTACATGAACAAGACATTTTCGGGCAGGTTGAATACCGAAAGAATCTCAGCAATTCGCGATAAGTGGAAAGGTAAACTGGTTTTAAAAGGTGTAGCAACAGAAGAAGATGCACAAATGGCTGTTCAACTGGGGCTAGATGGTATTATTGTTTCTAACCACGGAGGAAGGCAGCTGGATGCAGGCCAGTCTTCCATCAAGCCATTAATTCAGATTGCACCTAAATTCAAAGATAAATTAACAGTGATGATGGACAGTGGAGTTCGTTCCGGTCCTGATGTTGCCAGAAGCATTGCTGCAGGGGCAGATTTTACTTTCCTTGGTCGTACTTTTATGTACGGCGTTGGTGCTTTAGGAAATGATGGCGGTAATCATACCATTGGTATGCTTAAAACTCAACTTAAGCAGGTCATGGATCAGGTAGGTTGCGAAAGGGTAGAAGATTTGCATAAGCATCTTTCTTAACTCGATTTGAGCATATCTTTAAATCTTTTTATGGAAGTTGTGGCTTAAAGTTTTCTTTGCAACATGCGGTTTCTATTGCAATCACGTTATTAAGGATGTGCAACTCGCACATCCTTAATTTTTTAAAGTACCGGCTATTTCGCCAGCAAGCTATTTATTTCCTCGTTAAACTCCTTCACAAACTCATCGTAATATTTTCCTGTCGCCGGGCCATTATATCCCGTATGTATTTGAGCAACATTTCCGGCTTTATCAATAATAATGGTTGTAGGAAATGATAAAAATGAATTCAACGCTGGTAACGATTCTGCAACGGCTTGCTTGTCTGCTTTACCTGCAATTACCTGGTCGTATTCAATACCGAAGTGATTTCTGAAATTGGTAAGTGCCTTTTTCACGTAGTCGGCATCTGTTTGTCTCTCGTAATGCAGAGCAATTACTTCAACACCACGTTTCTTATTTTCTTTATACCACGGTGCGATAAAGCCAGCTTCGTCAATACAATTCGGGCACCAGCTGCCGGTAATGGTTAATACGACAACTTTGTTTTTATACTTATCATCTCTTAACGAAATCTTTTTTCCATTCACATCCGGAAAAGAGAAATCGAGGGTTTTATAACCCTCTTTTAAATAAGTAAGTTTATATGCGTCGGGCAAAGCAGCATCCTTATTTTTGACTCCTGTAAATGGCTGTGAACCTCTTAGACCTAAAACCTCACCATTTAGCGTTCCGTTTTGATTAAATGTTCCCCTGTAATATGAAGGTGAGGAACCTATAAAACTCGATAACTGAAATTCATTTCCCTCAACAACACCTTCCAGATAACGGGAATCGCCGGTTATCCTTAAAAATGTTCCGGTTAGCTTATTTCCGGTCTGCTTAAACAAACCAACGGTTTTTTCTTCTTTTCCATCCGGAGATTTGAAAACAACATCGTAACTGCCAGAAAAATCTGCTGCTGCGGATTTTCCATTTGTGTTGAAACGGTAGTTTTTCTTTTCTGCAAAAACCTGTGTGGCCCGGGCAGAACCGTTTTGTTTTCTCAAAATTCCATTCAGCTTGTTGTTATCTATACCTAAAGCAAGCTCGTTATCAAACTGATCTAACTTAACAAAAATCGAATCTCCGCTTTGTATAACCGTTCCGCCTTCAAAACGCTCTTCGGCATTGCGGAAAAACATTTTTTTTACACCGGCTTTCTCCGCGATTTCAAAATTGAAAGGTATTTCTAAACCTTCTTTTATTTTAAATACGCCCCGCCAGTTACCTTCTGCAGCAAAGGCAGCTGGTTTTTGACTGTCTTTCTTATTGGTTTTCGTTTCGCTCGATGCCAAACTTGTTTGAGCATAAACGGCTGAGAAATCGAATGCGGCAATCGCCAAAGCAATATATAATAACTTTTTTTTCATTTGTAACAACTTAATCTACTAAATCGGTCGACAAATATACCCATGTATCTTCCAAAGAAAAAATATTTATAAAAAAATCTATAAAAACTATAGAGTAAATATAATAAGTCATATCTTTGCCGAAGTTATTTTAAAATTACTTATCAAGAAAGGTGGAGGGAATGGCCCTTTGAAGCCTTAGCAACCGTCTGGTAAAATAGAAATGGTGCTAATTCCATCCGGCAATTTAGCCGGGTAGTTAAGTCAGTATAATGCTTTTTCTACGATTTATGTGGAGCGATCTGATTTACGAAGTGCTTTCTTTCCGGAAGCTTTTCTGATAAGTTGTTTTCACAAAAAATCAATCACATGGAAAAAACAAACGAGCAAAACTCCCAGAATTTTATTTCTTCATTCACCAGCGGATACTTCCGAATGTGTAATCGCTGTTAACGCCCAGGTGTTTATCAGACTCTTACAGAGCATATAAATCTTAAGTTTTCTTTCGCTTAAAAGGAGGTTTTTAACCGCCATAGAATTCTTATGCTCAAAATTTATTTTATAACTCATCACTAATTAAATTTTATGTTCAAAAAATTCAAACTGCCGATCATCATACTTTTGCTTTTTCTAGCACAGCAGTTATCGGCTCAAAATTCAATCGTAACGGGAACGGTCCGTTCTACGGATGGGGAAGGTATTCCCGGTGTTTCTATCTTAGTGAAAGAAACCAAAAAGGTTGTCGCTACAGATGCAAATGGGGCATTCTCTGTTAACGTAGCAGATAAAAATACGCTTGTTTTTTCTTATATCGGTTTTCAAACCCAGGAAGTTCTTGTCAATAAGAATGCAGGTTCGCTTGTTATTACTCTTCAGGAAAGTGAAAATGCGCTTAATGAAGTTGTGGTAACGGCGCTTGGTATTTCGAGGCAGAGAAAATCATTAGGTTACGCAGTCCAGGAATTAAAAGGCCAGGATATAGCTGAGGCCAAGGAATCAAACCTGGTCAATGCATTGGCTGGTAAAGTTGCCGGTGTTCGGGTTACGAATAGTCAGGGCGATATGGGCTCATCCCGTGTAGTAATTCGCGGTGAAACCTCTATTTCAGGAAATAACCAACCTTTATTTGTTGTGGATGGCGTTCCTGTTGATAACTCTCAATTGAATTCGGGTGGTGCAAGAGATTATGCAAATGCCATTTCAGATATCAATGCAGATAATATCGAATCGATAAGTGTGCTTAAAGGACCAAACGCCGCGGCACTTTACGGTTCAAGAGCTGCTGCAGGCGTAATTCTGATTAAAACCAAAACCGGTAAATCGAAAAAAGGCGTTGGGATTACCCTTAATTCAAATGCGGTTATTGAAACAATTGCAACATTACCGGTTTATCAAAATGCATTCGGTCAAGGTTCTGAAGGTAAATTCAGCTATGTTGATGGAAAAGGAGGCGGTATTAATGATGGTGTTGACGAAAGTTGGGGTCCAAAATTAAACGGACAGTTAATCCCCCAATTTTATTCTAAAGGTGTTGCTGTTCCTTTCGTAGCCAATCCGGATAATGTTCGTGATTTTTTTGAAACCGGATATGCTTTTAATAATGGCATTGCGATAGCCGATGCTTCAGATAAATTTGATTATCGCTTATCATATAATAACCTGAAACAGGTTGGCGTAATTCCAAACTCGGGACAAGGAAAGAATAACTTCTCGTTGAACACAACTTTAAAAATAACGCCCAAATTAAGCGTTACGGCAAATGCAAATTACAATAAGCTTTCATCTGATAATTTACCGGGAACAGGTGGCTCAAGGTCTACAAGTACCATGTTGCAATTTACCTGGTTTGGTCGTCAGGTAGATATCAATCAATTGAAAAATTATTTAGATGAAAATGGTAATACATTCAACTGGAACAACAGCTACTACAGCAATCCATATTGGGTAGCCTATGAGAATACCGTTTCTCAAAATCGCAGCCGCATAATCGGAAGCCTTGGTTTGAATTATAAAATTATCGACGGACTTAACTTCAACTTCCGTTCTGGAACAGATTATTATAACGACAGAAGGAAAATCAGAATTGCTTATGGTACCAACGGAACGCCTTTTGGTTCTTACACGGAAAATGGTTTTACAGTAAATGAGAACAATACCGACGCTACCTTAAATTTAAACAAGCAATTGAATGCTGATTTTACTTTAGAAGCTTTATTGGGAAGCAACATTCGCTCACGCTACATTGAGCAGAACGACCAAAGTGCGCCAAGATTAGCCGTTGCTGGTTTATATTCCCTTAATAATTCCAGAGACCCGTTAATTTCTTCGAATAACTACAGTAGACTTAAATCGTACAGTGTTTATGCTTCCGCACAGGTTGGCTTCAGAAACTATCTTTTCGCTAACATTACGGCCCGTAACGATTGGTCTTCTACACTTGCAGCTCAAAATCGCTCTTATTTTTATCCATCTTTTAATGGCAGTTTGGTATTAACTGAAGCTTTCGATATTAAAGGTGCATTTCTGGATTACGCCAAAATTCGCGGTGGCTGGTCTAAAGTAGGTAAAGATGCCGACCCTTACCGCTCTGTAAATACTTATGTTTTTGGTGCGCCCTTTGGTTCAAGTCCTCAATTAACAACTTCGGCAACAGATTTAAATCCAAATTTAAAGCCGGAAACAACTACATCATCAGAACTGGGTGCCGAGGCCGTTTTCTTCAATAAAAGAGTGCGTTTAGATTTAAGTTTATATAATACGAATAGCTATGACCAGATTTTAAGTGTTGATGTAAGCCCTTCAACGGGTTTCCGCTCAAAGCTTTTAAATGCGGGTAAAATTAATAACAAGGGCATCGAGGTTCAGTTGGGCTTAACGCCGGTTAAAAAACAGTTTACCTGGGATATTGATGTAAATTATGCGGCTAACAGGAGCAAAGTTGTTGAGTTGGATGCTGCCGGTTTATTGCAGAATTATGTAATTGCATCGAATTCTGCACAGGTTATAGCTGCGGTAGGGCAACCCTACGGAACACTTTATGGTAATGCCTATTTAAGAGATGCAAACGGAAGTATTGTCGTAAATGCGACTGGATCACCTCAAACCGACCCGACAAAGAGGGTTTTGGGGAAATATACGCCCGATTGGATAGGAGGGATTTACAACACTTTCAGCTATAAAGGCTTTAGTTTAGGCGTTCTGGTTGATGCTAGTTTCGGTGGTTCAATTTACAATGGAACATATGCTACCGGAACTTATACAGGTGTTTTAGCGTCAACATTACCAGGAAGGGCCGCCGAATACGGGGGGATTTCATACTATTATCCAGGCAATGTTAAAGCAAACGGGACAGTCAGGCTTACCGGTACTGCTCCGGCAGGTGTTGCAGTTTATGATGACGGGATAATTTTTGATGGCGTTACAGCGGATGGTAAGAAGAACGAAAAAATCTTACCTGCGCAGCAATATTATAAATCGTTCAGAACAATTGATGAAGCGAACATTTTCGATGCTTCTTACGTTAAACTTCGCGAAGTAAAATTGAGTTATAACCTGCCATCTAAATGGTTAAAGCCTTTAAATCTGCAAGGCGTTTCGGTATCACTTGTTGGTCGCAACCTTTGGATTATCCACCGAAATGTTGAAGACATTGACCCTGAAGTTGCTTTTAACACGGGCAACGGACAAGGGTTAGAGAGTCTTTCAAATCCGACAACACGCAGCTACGGACTTAATTTGAATATTAAATTTTAATCTTCCAAAAAATGAAAAATTATAAACTATATATACTGGCCATTTTTGCTTTCACAGTTTCCTCGTGCGGTAAGGAATTGGATGAGGTAAACATCAATCCGAATGCAACAGAAAATGCTCAGCCAGATTATCTGCTTACCGGCGCCATAAAAAATACAGCCGATGCTTATTGGAGCACGGCAAATACAATGAACTCGAGTTTGTTGTTCGTTCAACATTGGTCTAAAATTCAATACACTGAAGAAGATCGATTTATTTATTCAAACAGTAGTTTTACCTCACTTTGGTCTACCGGTTATTCGCAAAGCATTACCGCTTTTAATAAAATAATCGAATTGGGAAATGCACAGGCAAATCCAAACTATAAAGGTGTTGCGCTGGTTTTACGTTCCTGGGTATTTTTGTTGCTAACAGATGCTTATGGCGACGTTCCATATTCACAGGCAGGAAAAATAAACGAATTTATTACGCCAGCATACGATAAGCAAAAGGACGTTTATTTCGGTTTGCTGGATGATTTAAAAACTGCGAAGAATACTTTAGATCCTGTCGGAAAAGCAATTGCAGGCGATGTAATTTATAACGGAAATATCGCCCGATGGAAGAAATTTGCTAATTCTTTAAGGCTACGTATTGCTTTAAGAATTGCAGATAAGGAAGCTGCAAAAGCCAAAGCGGTTTTGGATGAAATAAAAGCAGATGGCGATTTGTTTATAAGTGATAATACCGATAATGCGCAACTAAATTATCTGACATCGCCGCAACAAAATCCGGTTAGCGCATTATTCGAAACCAGAGATGATTATCGCATTAGCAAAACGATTGTAGATAAATTGTTTGCGCTTAACGATCCAAGGCTACCAATTTATGCAAGTAAAACTCAAACTGCTACACCTGAAGAATATATTGGTGTTCCGAACGGGTTAACAAACTCCGAAGCCAGTATTTTAGGTTTTGCAAAAACATCTAAGCCTGGGGCATATTTTTTATTGCCACAAGCACCCGCCGTAATTTTTAGTTATTCGGAATTGCTTTTTGATAGGGCAGAAGCTGCAGCACGAGGTTTTACAACGGAAAACGCAGCTGATTTGTATCAGCAAGCAATCAAGGCATCATTAAAACAATACAATATTTCAGATGCTGTGGCTGCAACTTACATTGCTCAGGCATCCGTGCAATATGATGCTGCAAATTATAAGAAATCTATTGGAGAGCAAAAATGGCTGGCGCTTTTTGGTCAGGGTTTAGAAGCCTGGGCAGAGCGAAGGAGATTGGATTATCCTCAACTGAATGCTTCGGTTAACACCGTTTTGAACGGACAGATTCCAGTTAGATTTATATATCCCGGCACAGAACAATCTTTAAACGGCGCAAGCTACAAAAATGCGGTAGCCAGCCAGGGTGCAGATTTATTAACCACGAAACTTTGGTTCGATGCTTTTTAGAGCATTTTATCATGCTCACCTGACAAGGAATCTTAAAGCGGTTGGTTTATCCTGTATGGCGCTTTAGGATTCCCGCCTGCGCGGGAAAGACGGTTTGAGTGGTACGCATGCTTCAAAAACTCGTCATTCCTTGCCTGACAAGAAATCCTAAAGCGGTGGGTTTATCCCGTATGGCGCATTAAGGTTCCCGCCTGCGCGGGAAAGACGGTTTGAGGTGGAAAAGTGTTTGGGGATTAACAGTAAATCTCCGTAACTCGTCATTTCTTGCCTGATAAGGAATCTTAAAGCGGTTGGTTTATTGCTTGAAAGACGGTTTGAGGTGGGAGAGTTTTTGGGAATTAACTGTAAATCTCCGTAACTCGTCATTCCTTGCCTGATAAGGAATCTTAAAGCGGTGGGTTTCTCCTGTTTGGCGCATTAGGGTTCCCGCCTGCGCGGGAAAGACGTTTTGAGGTCGAAGAGTGTTTGGGAATTAACTGTAAATCTCCGTAGTTCGTCATTCCTTGCCTGACAAGGAATCTTAAAGCGTTGGGTTTATCCTGTTTGGCGCATTAAGGTTCCCGCCTGCGCGGGAATGACGTTTTGAGGAGGAAGAGTGTTTGGGAATTAACTGTAAATCTCCGTAACTCGTCATTCCTTGCCTGACAAGGAATCCTAAAGCGGTGGGTTTATTCCGTATGGCGCTTTAGGATTCCCGCCTGCGCGGGAAAGACGGTTTGAGGTGGAAAAGTGTTTGGGAATTAACAGTAAATCTCCGTAACTCGTCATTCCTTGCCTGATAAGGAATCTTAAATGTTGGCTTTAACCCGTATGGCGCATTAGGATTTCCTCCTGCGCAGGAAAGACGGTTTGAGGTGGGAGAGTTTTTGGGAATTAACTGTAAATCTCCGTAACTCGTCATTCCTTGCCTGATAAGGAATCTTAAAGCGGTTGGTTTATCCCTTATGGCGCATTAGGGTTCCCGCCTGCGCGGGAAAGACGGTTTGAGGTGGAAGAGTATTTGGGAATTAACAGTAAATCTCCGTAACTCGTCATTCCTTGCCTGACGAGGAATCCTAAAACGGTGGGTTTCTCCTGTTTGGCGCATTAGGATTCCCGCCTGCGCGGGAAAGACGGTTTGAGGTGGAAAAGTGTTTGGGGATTAACAGTAAATCTCCGTAACTCGTCATTCCTTGCCTGATAAGGAATCTTAAAGCGGTTGGTTTATTGCTTATGGCGCTTTAGGGTTCCCGCCTGCGCGGGAAAGACGGTTTGAGGTGGGAGAGTTTTTGGGAATTAACTGTAAATCTCCGTAACTCGTCATTCCTTGCCTGATAAGGAATCTTAAAGCGGGAAAGACGGTTTGAGGTGGGAGAGTTTTTGGGAATTAACTGTAAATCTCCGTAACTCGTCATTCCTTGCCTGATAAGGAATCTTAAAGCGGTGGGTTTATCCCGTATGGCGCTTTAGGATTCCCGCCTGCGCGGGAAAGACGGTTTGAGGTGGAAGAGTGTTTGGGAATTAACTGTAAATCTCCGTAACTCGTCATTCCTTGCCTGCCAAGGAATCTTAAAGCGGTTGGTTTATCCTGTTTGGCGCATTAGGGTTCCCGCCTGCGCGGGAAAGACGGTTTGAGGTGGAAGAGTGTTTTGGAATTAACTTTAAATCTCCGTAACTCGTCATTCCTTGCCTGACAAGGAACCTAAAGCGGGGGGTTTATCCCGTATCGCGCTTTAAGGTTCCCGCCTTCGCGGGAATGACGGTTTGAGGTGGAAGAGTGTTTGAGATTAACAGTGACTTTCCGTAACTCGTCATTCCTTGCCTGATAAGGTATCTTAAAGCGGTTGGTTTATCCTGTTTGGTGCTTTAGGATTCCCGCCTGAGCGGGAAAGACGGTTTGAATTGGGGTGACGGTTTGAGCGTAGATAGGGCATTGAATTCTTTTTAAAACAGCTCGCTTGTTCCAAGGTAACCATTTACTGATTTTAATATTTCGCTGCCTATTTCTACGGCATTCCCGATGCCAACGCCTTTAATTGCAGCAAGCTGATCGGTTGTTTTAGGTAGCTTGGCTGCAATTAAGAGTATTGCCTGTTCAGAAAGCACATTGTGCTCTGGGACATTCCTTTTTTCACTGATGACTTTTCTTACTCGTAAAAGTTCATTAAATAGCTGAAGGTTCGAAATTTCTTTTTGCTCGATAATTACTTTAGGCTTTCTCCCGGTTTGTACAGGTTCGTATCTACTACCTGCTTTATGATATGCTTTCGTGTATTCGCCAATGTTAAACTTTTCCCATTGTAAATTGAATAAAGATAATTTCAAGGTCAAATCATTGATTAAATCACTTATTCTGTTTAATGTTTTTTCTGCTTTTTCATCGATGTAAACATTCAGCTCATTAAATTTATCCGCTTCGCTTAACACCATTTCCAATTTTGGAATGAAGTACTTGGAAGCCTTGCTTAGCCGGTTGGTGAATTCTACTTCCGCTTTCACCGCTTTGGTTTTTGATAAGCCTGTAAATTCTTTTTTAATAAACCGATCTGCTATGCCAATAACTTCTTCTTCAAGAACTTTGGTAATTTTACTGACAATTTCATGAAAAGCCGTGTTGCCAGGATTGTTGCCGAAGCTCGACTTTTTTAACAGCAACCAGTTTTTCTGGATCGCTGTAAAATCTAGCAAATCGTGAATTAAAGTCCATTCATAGTTTTTAGATGCACGTTCTAAAGCTGCTGCATCTGGTTTTGATACAACAGCTTCATTGGTAAATCTAATTACCCGCTCGTCAGTAATTACGTTATCTGCCGTAATGGGTGCTTTTAAAATTAATCCTTCCAAACTTCTGCAACGGCTTAATGCAACGTATGCTTGTCCATGGGTAAAGGAGGAGCTCACGTCAACAATCGCTTTATCAAATGTTAGCCCCTGGCTTTTATGCACGGTTATCGCCCAGGCCAGTTTAAAGGGGTATTGTGAAAACGATCCTGTGTTTATTTCGGTGATCTTATTATCAGTAGCATTTAAATTGTATTTGATGTTCTGCCATTCCTCAGGTTCAACCGTTAGTTCTGTATGTTCGTCATTGAATTTCACCTTGATGCCGTCGGTTTCAATTCCCGTAATTACAGCTGCTTTGCCATTATAATAAAGCTTTTTCCCTGAAGAATCATTTTTAAGGAACATTACCCTTGCACCAACTTTCAATTCTAAAACCTCATCAACAGGATAAGCATCTTTAGGAAAATCTCCCGTAATTTTAGCGCTGAACTGATGGAGTTTTCCATCCAGCTTTTCCAGGTATTCCTGGTTAATCTGTGTAACCAGATTGTTGTGGGTGGTTAAGGTTATGTAATCTTCCTTTTGGATTTCTGCAAGATCGACTTTGTTTCTCTTATTTAATTCGAGGAGTAAATCTTCTGAAAGGTTGTTTTCCCTTATCCCATTCAAAATTTCAAGGAATGTCGGGTCCGATTGCCTGTACACTTTATCAAGTTGGAAAGTGGTAAGTGAATTAGAACGAATAACCAAACTGTCGAAAAAGTAAGGACTATTATAATAGGTTTTAAGGATGTGCCAGGCGTCATGGGCAATCGGTGAAAGCTGGTATAGATCCCCAATCATTAAAACCTGAACGCCACCAAAAGACAATTGTGAGGATTTGACACTTTTTAGTGCTGCATCAATAAAATCAAGGATATCGGCGCGAACCATACTTATCTCATCAATAATCAACAGTTCAAGACATTTCAATAACTTAATTTTCTCGGAAGAATATTTTACCGGCTCAGCAGACTGGTTTGGAATTATCGGGCCAAAGGGAATCTGAAAAAAAGAATGAAGTGTAACCCCACCTGCATTTATTGCAGCAACAGCGGTAGGGGCTACAATTGCGTAGTTTTTTTTGGTTGTTTCCCGGATATGCCTAAGTAAAGTTGTTTTTCCTGTTCCTGCTTTGCCAGTCAGAAAAATAGATTGATTGGTAGATTTAAGGTAATCGAGAATAAGCTGATGTTCGTGGGCCAAGTTTTCTTCTTAAGATTTGAAACCATCATATGATGTTCCGAATCAAAAATACGACGATTTTTTTAATGTTACTAAAAATGTTAGTATCTATTTTGTTTACCACCAAATTAGCGGAAACTCAATTTCATCGACCGAACTGGCAATTAAATCGGGTTTAAATGCATAGTGACTCAAGCGGTCTTTGGTGGAAATACCAGAAAGAACAAGAATCGTTTTATAACCCATTTGTACACCGCCCTGGATATCGGTTTCCATGGTGTCGCCGATTACGGTGGTTTCTGAGGTTTCAAGGCCTAAAAATTTACGGGCAGATCGCATCATTACCGGACTTGGTTTTCCGGTAACAAAAGCCTTCCTTCCGGTAGCCTCTTCAATCATCGCTGTTGTAGCTGCGATACCCAGATTATTCCATCCCGGTTTTTTCGGCGAGGGATCGCGGTTGGTTGTAATGAATTTTGCACCTGCTAAAATCATATCTACAGCGCGCTGAACCATTTCTAAAGTGAAATTTCTGCCTTCACCAAGTACAACAAATTCAGGATCTGTGTTAACAAGGGTAATTCCATTTTCATGCAAACTACTTAGCAAGCCGCCTTCGCCCAAAACATAAGCGGTGCCATTCGGACTTTGGTCGCTTAGAAATTTTCCTGTTGCCATGGCGCTGGTATAAACATGCTTATCTTCCACTTTTATACCTAAACCCTTTAGCTTACGGCGTACTTCCAAACTTGTCCGCTGACTATTATTTGTCATAAAGGCGAACGGAATATCATTTTTTATAAGGTTGTTAATGAATTTATCTGCGCCAAAAATGAGTTCTTCGCCACTGTAAATTACCCCGTCCATATCAATTAAAAGTCCTTGTTTCATAAAAAAAAAGCTAAATAACGGTAAAGCCAAATATAGGATATAAATAATCGTTATATATATTTAATCATTATGAAATGGTCAATTGTTTTCCCAGGAGACAAGGAGATTATTCGCTGTATTTTCTTTTAACGGAATAAGATTGGTAACACAAATAAAATAGCCAGATTAATAATACAGTGCTGTAAATCAACTCAGGTTCGTAATAATCAGAACCTATAAGGATAATAGCCGTAGAAATCAAAACCGTCAGCAGGAGAAATAGAATATTTTTCATAGATCGGTTGGTTTAATGGTTACTGTATGTCGTAAATATACTAAAAACCTGATAGTTATCCAAATATTAAGTGTTTTGTCGGGATTTTTGAGCTTTTTAATCTAAAACTTATATTTTGTTTAGTATATGATAAATTATAGCGGGTTTGTATGATTATTTTGATAATTAGAGCGTAATAAATGGATTTTTAGCCGATTATTTATAGAAATTTGTTGGCGATATAAGATTTCGTCGTTTAATTATGAAAATTAGCCTCTTCCCATCTTTTTAAGCATGTTGAAATGAGATTGTAAAGCTAAGGGAAAGGTTTTGTTTTCATTATACCTTAGGCCATATTCCAAAGCCGTAGTTTTTACAATCTTTGAAATCCAGCCATAATGGATGTGACATATTTTGGGGAACAGATGATGTTCAATCTGCCGGTTTAATCCACCCAGAAAAAAAGCTGAAAAGCGGCAATCGGTCGCAAAATTAGCTGTCGTATTCATTTGATGTTCAGCCCAGGCTTCCTGCATGTTTCCACTTGCATCAGGAAGCGGGAATTCGGTACCCTCAACAACATGGGCAAGTTGAAATACAAGTCCCATGGTGAAACCTTGTGCCAGGTGTAAGATGATGAATCCGACAATAACCTGGTACCAGGCGATTTCCATCACCATCATTGGCACTGCCAAAAACAAGAAGTAATAAAGCGCTTTATAAAAGAAAAGGTTGAAGTACTCTATTTTAGGATGCTTGTTTGTGTGAGTTCCTACTGCAGCCTGGAAAAATTTTTTGTAATCTTTCCTCAAAACCCACGAAAGAGAAGCGATGCCATAAAGTGGAAAAGCATACCATTGCTGATAACGATGAAAACCTTTTAATTCATCGCCTTCGGATATTCTAATCAAACCTGGAGCAACTTCAATATCTTCATCGTGCCCTGCAATGTTGGTGTAAGTGTGGTGGACAACATTATGGGTGATGCTCCAAACATATGGGTTTGCACCAAGGAAATTAAATATAAAGCCCAATAAGCGGTTTACCTTTTTCGACTCGGAAAAGGAGCCATGTATCGCATCGTGGCAGACGTTAAAACCGACAAAAGCCGCAGTCATGCCCAGCAAAATCGTTAGCAGCGATAAAGAGATTAAATTCAAAGGGCTTAAAAGAACGAATAGATAAAGGCAAATATACGTAGACAGAAAAATGCTTGTTTTTAGCCACATACTAAAGTTTGCGTTAGGCGAAATCTGATTTTCTTGCAGGTGGTTATTAACTCTTTTACGTAGCTCAGAATAAAATGGTCCGGCTGCTGCGCAGGGAAATTTGGCTTTTAACTTCATTGAAATATAGGGTTGAACAAATTTGTTTCACCACTATTTCATTTTAAGCAGCTATGTAACTCATTAATTTAGGGAAAATTCCCTGCAGTTTTTACTTCTGCTAATATAGGTACGAAAAGCGCGGTTTAACGGATTGAGAAATTATATTTTTTTATTCGACATGGCTGATGATAAAAAATCTTTAAAAATAATTCTGTATTAGTTCTTATTTAGACTAATTCTTGTTAATTTTGAATGCTCAATAAAACCGAGCTTAACATCCTCATCACTATAAACAGAAAAATGAAAAAACTCTTATTCTCCATAGCATTGTTATGGTCAGTTTCAGTGCATGCACAAAAGAATACGCTTTTAGAATCTTCATTCTGGCAGTCGAAGCCAAATGTAGACGCAGTTAAAGCAGAAATAGTAAAAGGTGCAAATCCCGCGCAGTTTAATCAATCTAGCTTTGACCCGGTTGTTCTTGCAATCAATGCCGATGCACCAAATGAAAGCATCAAATATCTTTTAGCACAACCTGGAAATGAGGTTTCTAAACTTACACATGATGGGCGTATTTATTTACATTGGGCTGCCTATCGTGGAAATGATGAAATTACCAGCTATCTGATATCGAAGGGATCTAATCTAAATTTGGTAGATAGCCATGGCGCTACACCATTAACTTTTGCGGCTTCAGCCGGTCAGCAGAATACAAAAATATATGAGTTGTTTGCCACGAAAGGGGTTAATCTTAAAACTGAAAAAAATGGTGCAGGAGCAAGCCTGTTGTTGTTGGGTATTGGGAACGATAAAGATTTAAAACTTACAGATTACTTTATATCTAAAGGACTGGACTTGAAGAGTACGGATGCTGAAGGACATAATGCTTTTGGTTATGCAGCAAGATCAGGAAACATAGAGGTTCTGAAAGCACTTATCGCAAAAGGTGTTCCTGTTGATAATGGTGCTATTCTTATGGCAAGCGAAGGTTCCCGCCGAGGCGCAGCGCCTGTGGAAGTTTTCGAATATTTGGAAAGCCTTAAAATAAAACCGACCGCCATTACGAAAGATGGAAGAAATGTTTTGCATGCGCTTGTGCGCAGGGCTGGTCAGAATACTTTGATTGAACATTTCATTGCGGCAGGTGTTGATGTAAATCAGGCTGATGCGGAAGGCAATACCGTATTGATGAATGCGGCAATGTCTAATCGCGATACCTCCGCTTTTGCCATCATTTTACCGAAAGTAAAAAACATTAATCAGTCGAATGCTAAGGGTTTAACCGCATTGGCTATGGCCGTTAACAGTAATGCTCCGGCCGTAGTAAATTTACTGATTTCAAAAGGTGCAGATTTAAAAGCAGTTGATAAAGACGGTAACAACCTGGCCTATTACTTAATTCAGTCTTACAGTCCTGAAACGGGTCGCCCTTCCCCTGCAGGTGCACCATCCAGAGCACAGGATTTCGAACAGAAACTGGTTTTGTTAAAAGCAAAAGGATTCGATATCGCAACGCCACAAAAAAATGGAAATACGTTGTACCACCTGGCTGTAGCTAAAGGCGATATCGCGCTTATAAAACGCTTTCAGGATTTATCAGTTGATGTGAATGCTAAAAATAAAGAAGGTATAACAGCTTTACATAAAGCTGCAATGATTTCTAAAGATGATGCAATGTTAAAATATCTTTTATCAATCGGTGCTAAAAAAGATCCAAAAACAGGTTTCGATGAAAGCGCTTTCGACCTTGCAAGTGAAAATGAATCACTTAAAAAAGGGAATGTTTCACTCAGTTTCTTAAAATAAATATGACTAATTTCTTAAAAATTTCTTTGCTGGTACTATCAATTGCGTTCTTGAAACCGAATCAGGCGAGTGCCCAGGCTGCAAAATATAAATGCATGATCCAGATGACGAATTATATGGGTGAAGGTGCTTATATCGTAATTTCATTAATTGATGCTAAAGGACAATACGAAAAAACGCTTTATGTATTGGGTTCTGATAAAAAATGGTACAATAGTTTAAAAGAGTGGCATAAATTCAATTCGAAGAAACCATCAAACATCAGTGCAATTACCGGCGCTTCATTAACTGGTGGCGATAGAGGTATTTCAATTATCGATATTGAGAAATCAAAAATTAATACAGGTTACAAACTCCGTTTCGAAAGTGCGGTTGAGGACCAGAAATACAATGTTAAGGATCTTGAAATTCCTTTAACAACGGAGTCCTTGGCCGCTAAAACTGATGGGAAAGGATACATCAGATACGTACGCTTTAGCCCTAATTAAGTCTATTTAGGATAATGACGAATCATTTCTGGAGATACAGCCACCTCGCGCTGGCTGTATCTTCTTTTCTTTTTCTTTTACTGGCTTGCATTACCGGAGCCATATTATCTGCAGAGCCGGTCGTGGATAGGTTAAAGCCCTATGCAGCGAAAAACATTGATGCAGTAAATCTGGCTCAGGCCATCCCGGTTTTACGTGAAAGTTATCCTGGGATCACAAAAATCGCTGTAGAAAGCAACCAATTTGTTTTAATTGAAGGCACTGACAAAGCAGGCAACGATGTCAAGGCCTATGTGGAGCCCACAACAGGCAAAATAATTGGCAGGCCGACAAAGAAAAACGAATTTTTTCAATGGGTGACCAGTCTGCACAGGTCTTTATTTCTGCACGAAACCGGGCGGATTTTTATTGGATTGACGGCCTTTTTCCTGATGCTTATCGCCGTTTCCGGCATCATGCTTACGATAAAACGCCAGCGTGGAATCAGTCGCTTCCTGGCTAAAATCCCTAACGATGGCTCCGCACAGTATTACCATACTGTTGGCGGCCGATTATCCTTAATTTTCATTTTGTTAATCGCGGTTAGCGGAACTTATTTATCGTTAAATACTTTAGGGATAATTAAGCCTGTTAAAACGAATGTCGATGTAGATTTCGATAAGATTAAATCCGGGCCTCAAAAGAACATTAAAGATTTCGAGTCATTTAAAAACATCGGTTTATCGCAAGTTCAAACAATAGAATTTCCTTTTTCAGAAGATGTTGAAGATTATTACACCTTAACCCTTAAGGGTCGGGAAGTAGCCATAAACCAGGTTACCGGCGTTATTATTGCCGAAAGTAAATACCCGTTTTCCGCATTAGCAAATAACCTGAGCATGACCATTCACACCGGCCGCGGCAGTGCAATATGGGCGGTTATTTTAGGGATAGCTTCTTTAAGTATTCTGTTTTTCATCTATTCTGGTTTTGTTATCACAATAAAGAGAATATCCAGCCGGATAAAAAATAAATACAAAAAGGAAGAAAGCATTTATATTTTATTGGTTGGCTCGGAAAACGGAACGACAAACCGATATGCTTCAGCAGTTCTGAAACTGTTGATTAAACAAGGTAAAAAGGCGTACATAACCTCTATGAATGATTACGCTGTTTACCCCAAGGCTGAACATTTTTTGATTTTCACTTCTACCTATGGGATAGGAGAGCCGCCGGCAAATGCCAATAAGTTTCTCCCGCTAATTGACGAAATACAGCAAATCAATGCTATCAGTTATTCGGTATTGGGTTTTGGCTCTAAGTCCTATCCGGACTTTTGCAAATTTGCCTTTGATGTGCACAATTATCTGTCGGCAAAAAGTTGGGCCACGCCATTAATTGATGTTCATACGGTTAACGACAGGGCACCAGAAGATTTAACGCTATGGCAGGAATCCTGGTCGCAGCAATCGGGTATTTCATTCGAAGACTTCGCCGGAACCGGTAAAGAAAAACCAAAAAGCTTAAAAACTTTTTCAGTTCAATCTAATACCAGGTTTGAAGATACCTTCCTGATTGAGCTGAAGAGCTGGACTAAACTCAAAGCGAAATCAGGCGATTTACTGGCAATTTATCCGGCAAAAGATCATCGCGAAAGGCTCTACTCCATCGGTGTCGTTAATAAAAAGATACAATTGAGTGTTAAACTTCACGAAAATGGCTTGGGCTCAGGTTTTCTTCATGCTTTAAATGCAACTGATAAACTAAAAGCCAGGGTGGTGAGGAATAACCATTTTCATTTTCCTGTTAAAGCATCCTCGGTTATTATGATTTCCAACGGCACCGGAATTGCACCTTTTTTAGGAATGCTGGATGAAAATAAGGACAAGATTTCTTGCTATTTATATTGCGGATTCAAAAACACATCAGCGTTTGAACCCTTTAACGAGTTTTTAAACACGAAACTCTTAGAAGCGAAACTAATTAAGCTTAACGTAGCGTATTCAAGGGAAGGAAATAAGCAGTATGTTAGTGATTTAGTAAGCATCGATTCCGGCTTAATCGCAAAAAAATTAATCGAATCTTCGGTTATTATGATTTGTGGCTCACTTTCAATGCAAAAAGATATATTGCTGGTATTGCAACGCATCTGCCGGGAAAATACAGATCATCCTTTATCATTTTATCAATCCAGGAATCAAATTTTAACAGATTGTTATTAGTAGGCCTCCATCCGCCTGTCGGCACCTTCCTCCGAAGGAGAAAGGGTTCAGGAGCGGGGTTTAATAATGGACTTATTAATGCGCTTTGGTAACTTAATTTTCGATAAGGCTGAATTGTTTTNACCTTCCTCCGAAGGAGAAAGGGTTCAGGAGCGGGGTTTAATAATGGACTTATTAATGCGCTTTGGTAACTTAATTTTCGATAAGGCTGAATTGTTTTCTGATACCAGGAATTCGCCTGTATCAGTAACCATAAGATAACTATTTCTGCGCTTTCGTGTTTCCGTGGCAAATTTCAAAATGCTATTGAGCCAAAAACTATGGATTAGATTAGCCTCCATCCGCTTGCCGGCACCTTCCTCCGAAGGAGAAAGGGTTCAGGAGCGGGGTTTAATAATGGACTTATTAATGCGCTTTGGTAACTTAATTTTCGATAAGGCTGAATTGTTTTNTTAATAATGGACTTATTAATGCGCTTTGGTAACTTAATTTTCGATAAGGCTGAATTGTTTTTCGATACCAGGAATTCGCCTGTATCAGTAACCATAAGATAACTGTATATGTGCTTTCCGTGTTTCCGTGGCAAATTCAAAATGCTATTGAGCCAAAAACCATGGATTAGATTAGCCTCCATCCGCCTGCCGGCACCTTCCTCCGAAGAAGAAAGGGTTCAGGGGCGGGGTTTAATAATGGACTTATTAATGCGCTTTGGTAACTTAATTTTCGATAAGGCTGAATTGTTTTTCGATACCAGGAATTCGCCTGTATCAGTAACCATAAGANTTAATAATGGACTTATTAATGCGCTTTGGTAACTTAATTTTCGATAAGGCTGAATTGTTTTTCGATACCAGGAATTCGCCTGTATCAGTAACCATAAGATAACTGTAGGCAGGAAATTTTTCAGCTAGTTTCTTTCCATCAACAGCGCCTAAAACCATTACGGATGTGCTTAAACCATTTGCAACTTCCGCGCTCGGTCCCATGATGGTTACACTTATCAAACCTGTAGCCGGATAGCCGTTTTTAGGGTTAATAATATGTGCATAGCGCTTGCCATCAAATTCCACGAATTTCTGGTAACTTCCGGACGTTACAATCGCATTTTGTTTCATGGGCACGATGGCGAAAATGGTATCCTCTTTCATGGGGTTGGTAATTCCGATTTCCCAGTCTTTACCACCGGGGTGTTTTCCCCAGGTACTCATATCGCCAGAAGCATTAACGATACCCGCTGCAATACCTCTAGCCAGCATCATTTCCCTGCATTTATCTGCAGCATAACCTTCGCCCAGAGCACCAAAACCTATTTTCATTCCTTTCAACTTCAAATAGATGGTCGATTTTTCTTTATCAATAATGATGTTTTGATAACCGACTTTCTCTACCGACTTTTTTATAGTTTCCGGCGAAGGCATTTCTTTCAGGGAACCATCAAATTTCCATATTTTATCCATCGCAGCGAAGCTGATGTCGAATGCGCCATTCGTAACTTTTGATAAGTTAACCGCTCTTTCGGTGAGTAAGATTAACTCCCGATCAACTTTTACCGGTTTAATTCCTGCGTTATCATTCACCGCTGAAACCTGAGAATTTGGCTTCCAGTCTGATATTAAATTTTCTATACGGGAAATTTCGGCAATTAGGGTATCAATGTTATCTTCAGCGTTTTCCCTGCTATCTGCAACAATGCTGATGTCAAACCGCCCGCCCATTAAAGTTGTCGTTCTTTTACGCAGAACCTGGGCGCCAGCGCTCAATGAAAACAGAATAAAGCAGATGAAAATATAATCTTTCATAATAACGCAAAGATAATATTATAAATTTTGCAGGGCGCTTTTGTCTCATGTCTCGCTTGTATCATTTGTGTCATTGATCTCATTCCTATTTGTATTATTATGTGTACAAATGGAAATTTCAAAAATCTTTTCTCCTAAAATTTTCGTTTCAAAACGATTCTGCCAAAATTGATTTTGGAAAAAAAAATGATGCTATGGCTTTTTTAACCGTATTTGGAAACGTTTTTTCTCGAAACAAAAAAAAGTTTCCGGAAAAAACGTTTCAGGATTTCGAAACAAATTTTGCCGAAACAAAAAAATGTTTCGAACTTTTTTGTTTCGAAAATGGCGTAGCTTGCCTCACTAGCAAGTCTTAGTAGGCAGGGGAATGTGGACAGGCTGACTTGTGCTCTTCATAATATTAGCTAGCCAAAATCTTATTAAGATGTACTTAGCATCTTCACCATAATCCCCTCACTAGCGCAAGTCTTAGTGGGCAGTGGAATGTGGGCCGGCAGACTTGTCTTCATAATGTTAGCTAGCCAAAATCTTATTAAGATGTACTTAGCATCGTAACCATAATCCAGTTGAAGCAGGATTGATAGCATTGCGTCAGATTATTTGTATACTAGCGCTATAGATTATCAAAGAGGTAAAGGATTGATAAATATTGATCTGTTGATTTAATGAAAGCACAAGTCAGTCCTTCGCTTGGGCCGGGGCTCTAAGACTTGCGCTAGATGGGGGGATACGCGCTACAAGCTCGCCCCATCTAGCGCAAGCGTCCCGCTTGTGCTTCAAACGATTATAGGTTTGGTTTCAAATACTAATTCATATTTGATTAATAGTTAGTTTTTTGAATAAATTATAGTCACAAGCGAGACGCTTGCGCCAGAGTTTGTTAATTTGGGTATGAGCTACAAACTCGCACCAGCTTAGAAGTAAAGGATTGATAGATTGATTTAACGAAAGCACAAGTCGGTCCTTTGCTTAGGCCGGGGCGCTAAGACTTGCGCTAGATGGGGATACGCGCTACAAGCTCGCCCCATCTAGCGCAAGCGTCCCGCTTGTGCCCAAAGTAAATCGACATCATCCATTGAACCATGACCATGTTCGATTTTATAACCTTCACTAAGCAGATAGCTTGTTAACACATCATTGTTATATTTTAATTTAACCTCACTTAAAAGTACAGGTGCCTGGCCTTTTTTTCTGATTAATCCTTAATACAGATTTAGACGCTTGCGCCAGAGTTTGTTAATTTGGGTATGAGCTACAAACTCGCACCAGCTTAGAAGTAAAGGATTGATAGATTGATTTAACGAAAGCACAAGTCGGTCCTTTGCTTAGGCCGGGGGCGCTAAGACTTGCGCTAGATGGGGATACGCGCTACAAGCTCGCCCCATCTAGCGCAAGCGTCCCGCTTGTGCTTCAAACGATTATAGGTTTGGTTTCAAATGCTAATTCATATTTGATTAATAGTTAGTTTTTTGAATATATTATAGTCACAAACGAGACGCTTGCGCCAGAGTTTGTAAAGGATTGATAAATATTGATCTGTTGATTTAACGAAAGCACAAGTCAGTCCTTCGCTTGGGCCGGGGCGCTAAGACTTGCGCTAGATGGTGCTCTAAGACTTGCCAGATGGGGTTATTGAATAAGATTGCCACAGCCGATGAAGGATCGGCTTCGCAATGACGACTTTTGGAGCCCCTCACTAGCGCAAGTCTTAGTAGGCAGGGGAATGTGGGCTTGCTGACTTGTGCCTTAATAATACTTAGCTAGCCAAAATCATATTAAGATGTACTTAGCATCTTCACGATAATCCGGTTGAAGCAGGATTGGTGACAAGCCCGTCAGATTATTTGTATAGTAGCGCTATAGATTATGAAAGAGGTAAAGGGTTGATAGATTGATCTGTTGATTTAATGAAAGCACAAGTCAGTCCTTCGGTTGGGCCGGGGCGCTAAGACTTGTGCTAGTTGGGGATACGCGCTACAAGCTCGCCCCCATCTAGCGCAAGCGTCCCGCTTGTGCTTCAAACGATTATAGGTTTGGTTTCAAATACTAATTCATATTTGATTAATAGTTAGTTTTTTGAATATATTATAGTCACAAGCGAGACGCTTGCGCCAGAGTTTGTTAATTTGGGTATGAGCTACAAACTCGCACCAGCTTAGAAGTAAAGGATTGATAGATTGATTTRACGCTTGCGCCAGAGTTTGTTAATTTGGGTATGAGCTACAAACTCGCACCAGCTTAGAAGTAAAGGATTGATAGATTGATTTAACGAAAGCACAAGTCAGTCCTTCGCCTGGGCCGGGGCTCTAAGACTTGCGCTAGATGGGGATTGCCACAGCCGATGAAGAATCGGCTTCGCAATGACGACTTTTGGAGCCACTGCTAGTCCGAGCCTCACTAGCGCAAGTCTTAGTGGGTAGGGGAATGTGGACTGGCTGACTTGTGCCTTCATAATACTTAGCTAGCCAAAATCATATTAAGATGTAATAGCATCTTCACCATAATCCAGTTGAAGTAGGATTGATAGCATTGCGTCAGATTATTTGTATAGTAGCGCTATAGATTATGAAGGGGGTAAAGGATTGATAGATATTGATCTGTTGATTTAACGAAAGTACAAGTCAGTCCATTGCTTAGGCCGAGGCTCTAAGACTTGCGCTAGATGGGGGGATACGCGCTACAAGCTCGCCCCCATCTAGCGCAAGCGTCCCGCTTGTGCTTCAAACGATAATAGGTTTGGTTTCAAATGCTAATTCATATTTGATTAATAGTTAGTTTTCTGAATATATTATAGTCAAAAGCGAGACGCTTGCGCCAGAGTTTGCTTAAAAGGTAATTAGTTGATTTTTGAATATATTCGTCACAAGCGAGACGCTTGCGCCAGAGTTTGTCAATTTGGGTATGAGCTACAAACTCGCACCAGATTGAGCGGTAAAGGATTGATCTATTGATTTAACGAAAGCACAAGTCGGTCCTTTGCTTAGACCGGGGCTCTAAGACTTGCGCTAGATGGAGTTATTGAATAAGATTGCCACAGCCGATGAAGGATCGGCTTCGCAATGAAGACTTTTGGAGCCACTGCTAGTCCGAGCCCAGCTGTCCGTTTCTTGAGTGTTCGGATTGAGTACCGGCTGACTACGGACATCATGTTATAAGCACTTTAAGCCTTTTTAAAAACTACCTGTTCCAAATCTTTTCTAGGCGGACCGGTCAATACCTTTCCATCGATAGAAAAACGGCCGCCATGGCAGGGGCAGTCCCAGGACTTTTCTTCCGGGTTAAAATTTACTATGCAATGTGCATGTGTACAAACCGGGTTTAATGCAGAAACATGACCATCTTTACCTTTGTAAACGGCAAGTTTTTCACCGTTGAGCTCGACTATTTTTCCTTCATCTTCAGCCAGGGAGGTTAAGGACTCGATGTTTTCGTTGCCAAACCTGTCTGCTACAAAACGATAGGCCACATCTGCATTTTCTTTAATAAATTCGCTGAAACCGGCAACTGGTTTTAACCTCGAAGGATTAAAGAGTTCGGCCAGCGGATTTGATTGTTCCAGAATTAAATCATTAATGATTTTGGCAGCGAGGCTTCCGAGTATCATGCCGTTACCGTTATAGCCGGTGGCAATAAATATGCGGTCCGCATCTCCTGGCAACTGACCGATATATGGAAGACCATCTACCGGAACGTAATATTGCGACGACCATTTATAGGCTATCGACTCGACATTAAAATGTTCCCGGGTATAAGCTTCCAGTTCAGCGAAAGCCGCCTCAGGGTCATCATGCCCGGTTTTATGGTCGGCACCACCGATTATTAAATGTCTTTCTCCATCCACTTCATGGCTGCGGAAATAATGATAAGGCTCTTTTAGGTCGTAGGAAAGGCCATCCGGATAATTTTCATCTTTCAGTTTAACCGCCAGTACATAACTTCTGTAGGGGGCGTTGCGTAAGGATAATAAGTTGACACCAGGAGGGATGTGCGTGGCGTAAACCAGGTTCCTGGCTGTAAAAGTGCCATCAGCACTATAAGCATAGTGCAGCCCGTTTTTCTCTTCGTTTTTTTCAATGAAGGTGTCATTTAAAATGGTTCCGCCAAGCCTGATGAATTCCTGTGCCAGGCCATTCAGGTATTTCAGCGGGTGAAACTGAGCCTGGTCTTTAAAACAGATGCATTTATCAAAACCGATGGGCAGTTGATTGGTCGACGTTTCACTTACATCAAGTCCGGCTTTTTTCGAAGAAGAAAAAATGGAGTCAAGCGTTTTAGTTTCCTCTTCATTTTGAGAAAAAAGGTAACCATCTTTAAATTCAAAATCGGCATCAATACCTAAAACGTCAATGTTATTTTTTATGAAATTGATTGTATCCCTTGCGGCTGCTGCAATTTGCGCCGATGCCTTTTCTCCGAAATCGCTATCAATTTCAGGATAACTGGTATCTAGAAAGGTGTTCAGGTGTGCAGTTGTACCGCCGGTAGTGCCGTAGCCCGGATTGTGCGCCTCAACTAAAAGGCATTTCTGTCCCTGTTGCTGTAATAGTAAGGCGGTTGTTAATCCGGTGATGCCCCCGCCAACTATCAGGGTATCATATGGTGCTGCTGCCTTTTTTTCTTGGGTATAACTGATGGTATCAATGGTATCCTGCCATAGGCTGGTGTGGCTGCCATCGCGATTGGTTTTAGGTTTTAAATCTTCCATGTTTATCAATAAAATTAATGCGTGGTAGGCTGGACTTACTTCAGACCAGCCTGGCTCATTTGTTTTGCGCTGGGTTTTAAGAATAAGGAGTTATCAGCCGCATTAGATTGATTATCCTGTTCTAAAAATGCAGCTTCGTTCACCGAGGCTTCTGCTATTGCTGTCAGGGCTGCGTCCGTTTCCTTTTCATTTTCCAGCGTTATCATTAATAACGCTGCAATGCCTTTAATTTCTATCTTTTCTGCAAAAACGATGAGTGTACCGTAAGTCGCTATTTCGTAATGTTCTATTTTCTGAGCAGCCAGAATAAGCGCTGCATCGCGGAGCATGGATCCTTTATCTGTGTTGGCCATGACGCCATCGGCCTCATTAAGCAGGCCTTCCATTGCATCACATTTTTTTGCCACTGCTTTTTCACCAATTAAGGTGAATACCTGCTCCAGTGTTTCAATATGAAACCTGGTTTCTGCCGCGTGTCTTTCTAAAGCTGCAGCTAGTTCAGGACTTGTTGCAGCCAGCTGAAGTTTAGGTAATGCAAGAGCCAGGTGTTTTTCTGCCCAATAGATATCCTTTAATTCGTCGGTGAAGAATTTAATGAAATCAGTGCGATCCTTTTTGTTCGGCTCTGCCACCTGTTTTGTGGCATCATTATCCGCAGTTTTTGTATTTACCATAATTTCAAATTTGGTCGGTTATAAAACATTCAGACGCCTTATTGGTTTTTCCGATTATTATTTCGCGTATTTTCCTGCAATAAATTGAGTGCGCAACAAAATTTTGCTGCCCAAAAGGATGAGCTTAATTTTATAATAAAGAAAACCTTCTGCCTTTCGCCTGTGTTAAAATTGTGTTCATTAATCAGTCATCATCAATTAAGGGCTATGAAAAATATACAGAATCTTATCGCCGGGTTTGCAGGTGCTTTAAGTCTTACGCTTCTGCATGAAGGCTTAAAAAAACAACTGGACGATGCGCCACGCATTGATTTACTCGGCGAGGAAGCCGTAAATGTTATAATGGATAAAGCAGGGAAACCCATCCACGACGATAAAAAATTATACGCCACAACATTAGCCGGCGACCTGCTGGCCAACACCTTATATTATAGCGCAATTGGTGCTGGAGGTAAATACACCTGGACCAAAGCCATCACCTTAGGCTTAAGCGCCGGTTTAGGTGCCGTTAAATTGGCTCGGCCGCTGGGATTAAACGAAAAAACCGTTGCCAGGAACGATAAGGTGAAAGTACTAACTGTGCTGTATTATCTAAGCGGTGCGTTAGTTACTGCGGGTGTAATTAAAGCGCTAAAGAGATGATTGATTATCAGATCTAAAAAGCATTTGTACCTAACTAATTGCTTGATTGTACAATTGCTGAAATAGATTGAGATAAATTCAAAACAATGAATATTTACAACTAAGTTTAAATAAGATGGAAAACAAAGCAACAAAGAAACAAGAAGACAGTGAAGAGAAAATAGGCGTTATCCCGGCTTCTCAAATCGAAGGAAGCGATGCGGATACCGATAGTTCGGGCGAGGTTTCCATCGAAAATAAAAAAGAACAAATTTCTAAATCAGATGCCGATGCAGATGAGCAAACTGCAGAAAATGATCAGTAACAATGCAAGGCTTTGATGCGCTCATCGGAACATCGGAAGAATTAACTGCCATACAGATGAGCAGCAGGGCGCTCATCATATTTATGCTGGCTTATGCATTGCTTCGTATTTCGGGCAGGCGCTCCTTCAGGTTACATAGCCCACTTGATAATGTTATCACCATACTGCTCGGTGCGGTACTTAGCCGTGCAGTCGTCGGGGCATCGCCTTTTGTGCCGGTTGTTGCAGCGAGTTCAACCATTGTATTGCTGCACCGGGTCCTGGCCTGGGTGACCAGCATTTTTCCTGGAACCGGTCGTCTTTTCAGCGGACAAAAAATCCTGCTTTACAATGATGGCCGGTTTTTAGCGCATAATTTAAAAAAGGGCCTGGTCAATAAAGAGGAAATCATGCACCGGGTCAGAAGCATCCGTCAGTCAAACGATCTTTCGAAAATCGATTCCATTTACATGGAAAAAGATGGTGAAATCACGGTTATCAATAAAGCCTGATAGCATTTGTCAGTTTGCATAAAATGATCTTCATCCTTTGGCAGTATTTTTTTATTGTTCTCATTTCCTTTCTTAAAATTTAAAATCCGTTAGCATCAGGCGGCCGGCGTTGATTATGTAACGAAGGTACGAGCCGGGTTCGAATTTAAATCATAACAGGTACCCAATGTCCGAAAATGTCCGAAAATGTCCGGATTTGTCCGGTTAAATGTAGGTTTGTTCGGGAGTTGTTCGGGGTTTGTTGCAGAAACGGTGCTTTAAAGGCCGTTTTTCCGAAGAAGACTCGAAGGAGAGTCGAACAAGATAGGCATTTACCTCATCCGGAAATAGGCAAGGATCCTATTTGCGGTTTGAAAATAGTTTGTAGCTTTCTCCTTCATGATAAGTTTTGAAACGTTTCAACGAATTGCACTTTCATTCCCCAATGTTAATGAACAGGCGCGCCTTGAAAAACCGTATTTCAGAGCGGGCAAGAAAATATTCGCCACCTATGGTGCTCGGCAGCGTTAAATTTGCCTGAAGCTCAATGAAATTGATCAATCGGTGTTAGCGCTTTTGTACCCCTTGCTATTTCCTGCCAAACAAATGAGGAAAGCAAGGCTGGACACTTTTTAAGCTCGTTCAAATCAGCAAAGATCTGCTCACCGATGCGCTAAGTACCGGCTTTCAAAATATTGCCTTTAAAGCCTAAGGATTTCTAATCAGGTAGTTTGCTGATGTTTATCCTCATGCCATAATTTTCCTTATTGGTGAAATAATGTAGGCCTGCTAAAAATGGACTAAATAAGGACTTTTTTATGCTTTTGTTTGCTCGTGATGAAGTTAAAATAACAATCTTTTTTAAAGTCAAAATAGGGCTAATGTTGTTTCCAGGTTGCTTGGATTCCCATATTTGCTTATCCCTTATTATTCGCGTCTATTTTTTGATTTTTTTATTTTACCACAATGATTCAGACAATTTTTTTTTGAAAAAAGATCGTTCGTCACGTGAAAACGATCGTTTGTCAGCCCAAATCGATCGTTCGTCAAATAGATTTTGCCATTTAATGTTTTCTTTCCAGCTTTAGGCTTGTAAACGTATTTATATATAGCATGAGATATAGTGATAGTACTTAATTTTTAAATGTCATAATAAGACACATTCATCAAGTGAAATAGGCGTCTTGTGTAAAAAAATATTGTATTGTGAAAGTTATAATTAAACTAGGCATCTCTAAACAAATTAATCTATGACGCTCAGAAAGATATCCGGCCAAAAAGTGCCTTTTCTCCGATGCATTCCGCATTTCCATGTTGAATATTATTTGACTCACTTACTTATTCGTTTTTAACAGAAAAGAACCGCTTTATGATTGAGTGCTATGTTATTGGAGAAATCTCCACTGTGGAATTGTTATGCGATTACATTGACAGTTATCCACTTACGAAATTAAAGGGATTTACGTTTAACGCTCCTGAAAGTTTCAGCCCGATATTTTCAATTAAACCTGAAATGATTTTTCTGGACGATGCCTTGCTTAAAAGCTATGAACCCTGGCTTGCACGCATCAGGCAGTTTGCATCAATTATTATTGTGTCAAATAGCGCTTTAAAGGCTTTCGATGCTTTCGAAAACTATGCTCTAGATTACTTGCTAAAACCTTTGCCCTATGAAAGATTCATCATGAGTATCAATAAGTACAATCACCTGGCTGAACTTGCAAGAGGTATGAAATTACCTTTACGGCATAAGATAAAGGATTCGTTTTTTATCAAAGCCGATTCAAAAGGTCTTAAGGAAATCCGTATCAAGTGCGATAAGCTTCTATACATTGAAGCACTCCAGAACTATGTTATCCTGCACATGGAAGAAGGAATCAGTTATACCTGCTATAATACCATGAAAGAGATGGAAGACAGCTTACCTGAATCGGAATTCAGCAGGGTTCATAAGTCCTTTATCATAAACGATGATAAAATTGTTTCCATAGAAGGCAACACAATCACACTCCATGGAATGGATAAAGCCAGAATAATTATTGGAAATGCTTACAAGAAAGCGTTTTTAGAAAAAAAAAATAGAAGCATGATTAAAAAGGACAAACAAACCATACAGCTGTTACGACCACCAAAGATTGCGCTGTCTTTAAGTTTCTTTTGCCTTGTTATACTGGCAGCTATAGAAAAAGGAATACTGGAAACCTGCATAGGCATATAGCATTATGAAAATCAATATTTTAGCTGCATTATTTCTGCTTTTAGCTTTAACCGGATGTAAAGAATTTTTTGAACCCTCCCTGGAGGGCAGAAGAATTTCACTGCTTGCCCCGGCGGATAAGCTGGAAAGCAACGTCTATAAGCAGAGTTTTTGGTGGGAAGGAAATGAAGATGCGTTTGCTTACCGTCTGCAGGTTGTCTCCGGCCGTTTCGATAGTGTGGCGGCACTGGTGCTTGATACACTCATCTATACAGATAAGTTCAGCTACACTTTAGAACCGGGGAAATACCAATGGCGTGTTCGGGGGGAAAACGGTAGCAGCCATACCGACTATTTTCTAAGAAGTTTGATAATTAACCCATCCAGCTTAAACGGGCAAAGCCTCCAGCTAACAGCGCCCGGAAATACTTTTGTGAGCTCGGATGCCACAATTCGTTATGAGTGGCTTAAACTCTTTGGTGCTTCCCGCTACCGCCTGCAGATAGATACCAATGGTTTCACTGATTCAACAAAACTGGTGCTGAATACATTGACAGAGCAATTGAGTTTCACCAACACGTTGAAAAAGCAAGGTCAATATGAATTCAGGGCAAGGGCTGAAAATGATAGCCAGTTGTCCAAATGGTCGGAAGTACGCCACCTGATTTTTGACAACAACCCACCTGATAAAGTCATATTGACTGTTCCTGCAAATAAGCAATTTGTAGCAAAGCCGGTTAAATTGCAATGGAATGCACTTACGGACGCCGAAAAATATGAAGTTTCGGTATTTAAAAGTGATTCGCTCACCCTTTTTGCAGGATATCCATTGCTTAGCATGAGCACCAGCTCAAATTTCGATGCAGGCGATGCAAATGAGCGTATCGTGTGGCGGGTTAGGGCCATAGATAAGGCGGGCAACAAAGGCGCTTTTAGCAGTTTTTTCTCTTTTACCCTCCAGTAAAATGAAAAATAAGAAAATGATCTATCTATTAATTGTCTGTGTGGCAGGCGTATGGGGAATTATTTTTTCTAAAATATATTCCGGGCTTAATACGGAAGAAGATTTTCCGGTTCTCACTGGTAAAAATAAGAAGGTGGATTATTTTAACCTGACCGATCACATCAGCGATACTTTTGATAGGGCAACTCCTTATCGGGATCCTTTTTCGGTTGAGGAGGCAATTCCCGAGGAGAAGGTTAGCCAGGAAATCAGGGCCTATTCAGGTATCGTTCCAGCTATGCCGGTAAGCATAAAACCTGCTGTGAACTGGTCATTAATAAAGTATTCAGGATATATCAATAATCCAATGAGTAAGCAAAAGGTAGCCATCATGTACATCAATGGAAAAGAGGCCATGCTCTCTGAAGGACAAAGTGCCGAAGGGCTTAAGCTTATCCGTTTTGCAGGAGATTCCGTAAAGGTCAGCTATCAGCAGGCCACTAAATATATTTTAATAAAATAGCCATGTTGAAGTGTTTGGTTTTAGGTTTTTTCTGCCTTGCTGCGGGCACAATTAAGGCGCAGTCGGCAAAAGATTTTTTTGATACAGGTGATTATCGGCACACCGTAAATTATCCTGATCATAAGGTTACTTTTTTCACACTTCCGTCTGAAAAATTTATAGGTAGCATGCTGTTGGACAGAAAATATTATTGGTACAGCAATAACCACATCAATACCACCCAGGGTGGCTTTAGCGGAAAATTACTGCATGGATTATACAGCGATTTCTATGAAGGGAAAGGATTAAAAGAGCAGGGAATTTTTAAGCAAGGTCTAAAGCAGGGGAACTGGAAAGCCTGGACAGATAAAGGTACCTTGATCAGTTCAATGGAGTACCTATCGGGGCAATTGAACGGAAAATATTATAAATATGATTTAGATGGTAAAATAGCAGAACAGGGCAATTATAAGGAGGGAAAACTTAACGGTAAGCTCATAACTTACCTCGGCGCAGATAGCACAACGGTACAGTATTACAGGCACAATGTTTTGCAAGCCTCCAAAAACAAAAGAGAGCATATACTGCTAAGGAAATTCTTCGGCTCGAAAAAAGATAAAACGGCAGGCCAAACGGAAAAAAGGAAAGTTAAAACCTCAAATTAATTATTTATGAAGCGGACTAAATTCTCTCTAGTTCTAATTTTTGCAGCCGTGTATAGCGCATCTGCCCAGACCAATACTTTTCCGGCTTCGGGAAATGTAGGGCTAGGAACCAATGCGCCAACGGTTCGGTTGCAAGTTCAAAAGGAATCTTCCGCGCCGGCAATTGTGATTGGGGGTGGCTTTTCGGGATCACCCAGACTACAGGTGTACGGGCTTAGCGAAGACCCTAATGGATGGGCCGGTTTGGGTATGGATATGGGCGGCTACTCCTATGAGCATACAATTTATTTTCCAACGGGACCATCTTCTTATGCCGGAAGGCTAAGTATTGGTAATTATAACGGGAGTCAATACCAATCACGGTTAACTGTTCTGGCTAATGGGAATGTCGGTATCGGGACAACCAATCCTTTAGACCCATTAGATGTTAAAAATATTTTCCGGATTTCGGGATTCAATCGCAACTGGAGAATTATGTCGCACATAGCGGATGGCAATTTATATTTCCGCGATGAAACTGGAATTAATATGGTTATGACCTTGGCTGCCGGGGGGAATGTGGGCATAGGAACAACGGCGCCTACTGAAAGACTCTCCGTAAAAGGTAAAATCCGTGCGCAAGAGGTTAAGGTAGAAACCGCGAACTGGCCTGACTATGTCTTTGACCAGGATTACAAGATTTTAGGATTAGATGAACTGGATGCTTATATCAAACTGTATAAACATTTGCCTGATATGCCTTCGGCGAAAGAGGTTGAATCTAATGGTATCGCACTGGGCGAGATGAATAAACAATTGCTTAAAAAAGTAGAGGAACTTACATTGCATTTGATAGATAAGGATAAATTACTAAAAGCTGAGTCAGCTATGAATATTCAAAATCAGAAAAGAATTGGGAAGACCGAAAAGCAATTAGCTGAATTAAAAGAAATGGTAATCAACCAGTTAATGAAAAAGTAAAAATGAAACAAACTATTTTAATCTCACTCGTAATGTTATTGGGTTATGCTGCAAGTGCACAAAATACATTCCCTGCAACGGGTAATGTAGGTATTGGAACTACGGGTCCTAATTCACTTCTACAGATTAATGTTGCCGAAGACAGTAAACCCGGGAATGTCGTTTCACCTAGCCAGTCTGTATTTAGGATGAGCAGAAGCGGGACAGCTAATTATTCTTATCCGGAGGCAGCTGAATTCCGTATTGGTCATGGTGGCCCGAGCGTATGGGGTTCTAAACTAGAGTTATATGTAAACGGGGCGAGCAATCAAACAAACATTCCAGACCGGCATGCCATGACTTGGCTATATAATGGTAACGTTGGTGTTGGCACTGTTTCGCCACTTAATGGGCTGCATATTTTTAGTTTAAATAATCCGGCAGGTGGATCACTTAGATTAGGGCATAGCGGTGCGGAAGCTGCTGTTCTTTCTTTTGGCTGGAATGGTGTTAATGAAGATGCATTTAAAATTACAAAATATCCCTATAATTCAGATGCTAATCCGACCGATCTTTTCGTGATCAATTCTTCAAACGGTAATGTAGGTGTTGGTACCAATATACCTACTGAAAAACTCTCGGTAAACGGAAAAATCCGTGCGCATGAAATTAAAGTAGAAATGGCCAACTGGCCGGATTATGTCTTTGACCAGGATTATAAGATTTTAGGATTAGATGAACTGGATGCTTATATCAAAGCGAATAAACATTTGCCAGAAATGCCTTCGGCGAAAGAAACTGAAAGTAATGGCATCGCGTTGGGCGAGATGATTAAGCTTCAACAGAAAAAACTGGAAGAATTAACCTTATATATTATTGAACAACACAAATTATTGGCGGAGAGCCAGGCTGCACTAAAGCGACAGCAACTTGAAATTAACGGACTTAAGCGGAGAATTCAATAAATAATATGAAAATAATAACATTTTCACTCTTAGCAGTTGCGTTTGCTTTAACAGCAAAGGGGCAAGATATCTTGACAGGATTAAATGATCCAATTTTGGGCGTTCGCATTAAAGCGAATTTTCCCAACGGAAATGGCCTTTGGGCCAGGGGTTATTATATAGTTAATCAGGATAATAGTTCTAACTTCCTGGGGTTAGGTGTAATGGGTACGATAAACAATGGTATATCAACGATGGATTACGGCTGGATTGGCCAGGATTATCATAAAGTTTTTATGTCCTTTTTGTCTAATGGTAATGTGGGCATCGGTATCACAACACCCGCAGAAAAACTCTCCGTAAATGGCAAAATCCGTGCGCATGAGGTCAAAGTTGAGATGACCAACTGGCCTGATTATGTCTTTGACCAGGATTATAAGATTTTAGGATTGCAGGAACTGGATGCTTATATCAAAGTAAATAAACATTTGCCTGATATGCCTTCAACGAAGGAGGCGGAAGCGAATGGTATAGCACTGGGCGAGATGAATAAGTTGTTGCTTAAGAAAGTAGAGGAGCTTACACTGCATTTGATAGAAAAGGATAAAGCCTTGAAAAAAAGCATAAAGAAAGCAGAGCAACTGGAATCTAACATAAATACTGTATTTAAAAGACTATCCATTATTGAAAAGAAACTAACTAAAAGATGAAAAAAAGATTTTTAATGTTCTTAGTTATTTTTCCAGCTTTAAGCTATGGGCAGACTCAAACTAGAAATGATGCAGGTATTCAAGGAAATGCCGGTGCTACTTCAGGTTTTTTTGAGACAAACAGTCCTGTAAACTATCCTGCGGGAGCCTTTTCCTGGTGGCATCTACTGGATGTAAGGCATTCATATCCGGAAAATAATTTCGCAATGCAGTTTGCCGGTAGCTTTTACGATCAGAACTTATATTTCAGGAAAACAGTCAATAGTCCTACCCAGTCATGGTCGAAAGTTCTACTGGAAACTGGTGGAAAGGTTGGTATTGGTACAGATACACCTAATCAAAAACTTACAGTTATGGGTGGTATAGGTTTTGAACACAATTCATCAGATAAAAAATTGTATTCTCCTATTGATGGGACGCTGGAATGGATGACACATGAAGCTGCATACAAACCTGGCTTTGCTATAAGCCACCAGGGGCAACAACGTGTCTACTTGAGCATAAATGGTGACAGTTATCTGAATGGCGGCAAAGTGGGCATAGGCACTACCGCCCCCCAGGAATTATTAGAGTTAAAATCATCAACACCAGTGCAATCTTTCCATATGCCTGGTGTGGCGAGCTATAAATTGGGTATCAATTCAAACGGAAAGTTTAAGATTGCCGGAATGGACAATTCATTCGGAGGACATGCGGGTAGCTTTGAAGGAAGTAACGTGCAGTTGTTGGTAATGGATAGAAATGGAAACGTTTCTATTGGAACCGAGAGTACACCTGAAAAACTCTCCGTAAAAGGCAAAATCCGTGCGCATGAAATTAAGGTAGAAATGGCAAACTGGCCTGATTATGTCTTTGAGCATGATTATAAGATTTTAGGATTGAATGAGCTTGATGCTTATATCAAAGCGAATAAACATTTGCCAGAAATGCCTTCGGCAAAGGAGGCGGAAGCGAATGGTATAGCACTGGGCGAGTTGGTGAAGTTGCAACAGAAAAAGATAGAGGAACTCACGCTGCACTTAATTGAGAAGGATAAACAAATCGTAAAGGAGACTGAAGTCAATGTGCTACAAGGAAATAAAATATCAGCTATGCAGAAGGAATTTTTGCAATTAAAGCAATTGATTCTGAAAACAAAAAAAAAGAAATAATCTGATGAGAAAACAATTATCCATTTATCTAGTGATTTCATTTTTATTTGTCCATAATATTTACGGACAAGAAACTTTAGAAACCGTTAGCTCGAGGGGGAATGTGGCGTCAAGATCATTACAAATCGGAAGTGGTTATGTGAATGCCAATACAACCAAACTTTTCATTAACAATTCATTGGGAAAAAACTGGGCACTCAGTTCCGGTGCCAACCAGGTCAATGAAAGTGGCTTTCATATCTACAACTGGACAGATAACAATATTTCGCCCTTATTCTCGATATGGGATAACGGATACGTGGGTGTTGGTATCACCCATCCATCAGAAAAGTTCCAGGTAAACGGCAATATAAAATGGGGAGGGGTTAACAATTATATGTATTCCGGACAGGATTTAACCGGCGTGTATTTTGAACAAATCAGCAATGTAGCCAGTCAGAATAAAATCAGATTTCAGGCTTCTAGAAGTGGTGACGCGGCAAACTACGCCCAATTATTTGTAGACGCCACAAATGGATTTTCTTTCATAACTACTGGTAATGCAAATGGCAATGTAGGCATTGGCACGGCCACGCCGTCAGAAAAACTCTCCGTAAACGGTAAAATCCGTGCTCAGGAAGTTAAAGTGGAAATGGCAAACTGGCCGGATTATGTCTTTGAGCAGGATTATAAGATTTTAGGATTACAGGAATTGGATGCTTATATCAAAGTGAATAAGCATTTGCCAGATATGCCTTCGGCGAAGGAGGCGGAAGCGAATGGAATTCCATTGGGTGAAATGAATAAGTTGCTGCTAAAGAAAGTGGAAGAACTTACGCTGCACTTAATTGAGCAGGATAAACAATTCACAACACAACAGGAAGAATTAAAAGCAATTAAAAGCATACTTCAAAAATTAACAGAAAAAAAATAACGTTGATGAAAAAAATACTATTTGTTCTATGCTTTATATTTCCATGTTTAGCTTTTGCACAAGTGACGACAATCGCTAACGATTACAAAACCATTTTTATAGGAGATAATGGAGTCGGCGATTATGCCAAAAATCTGATTTTACTTCATGAATGTAACGCTTCAGCATTTAATTATGCAGTTGGAACAATTACCGCTTTACGGGGCAAGAATGGCGCGTACAATCGGATTAATGTTGCAAAAATCAGCTCTTCTTCATCGAATTTTTCGACTTCAGCTGCGCTAGCGACAGAAGATGACTTTGGCAGCTGGAAACTCAAAACCTGTACATACAATGGTAAAACCTATCTGGCTTTAGAGGTTCCTTACAGAGCTGCTTTTCACAATGCAGGTTATCAGTTTACAGGCTGGGTGCAATCTACCGGTGAAGCTATGGCTTCTGTGAACTTTAGTGTTAATAATGTACCGGTGAATACATCAGTTTTATCCAACATCCAGGATTTTGAGGCCAATATGACAGAACACCATTTTGTAAACAGTTTTGCAGTGATGGGCAAAGTAGGAATAGGAACATTTAATCCTACCGAAAAACTCTCCGTTAACGGCAAAATCCGTGCGCATGAAATTAAAGTGGAAATGGCGAACTGGCCGGATTATGTCTTTGAGCAGGATTATAAGATTTTAAAGTGAGGGGATTTCCGTTGGCGATATGATAAAACTACAGCAGAAAAAGATTGAAGAGCTTACGCTACACCTGATTGAAAAGGATAAAGCCTTGAAAAAAAGCATAAAGAAAGCAGGGCAACTGGAATCAGATATGAATAGTGTATTTAAGAGACTATTCCTTATTGAAAAGAAACTAACAAAATTATGAGAAAAAAAATTCTAGTACTCTTAATCGCATTTCCGGCTTTAAGTTATGGGCAAACCCAATCGAGAAGCGATGCCGGATTACAGGGGAATGCTGGCGCTACTTCAGGTTTTTTTGAAACAAACAGTCCGGTAAATTATCCTTTTGGTGCCACGGCCTGGTGGCACCTGCTGGATGTAAGGCATTCGAATACCGTCGTTAATTATGCAATGCAATTTTCAGGAAGTTTCTTCGACCAAAACTTATATTTCAGGAAAACAAATAATAGTGCTGCGCAATCCTGGTCGAGGATTTTATTAGAAACAGATGGAAAGGTTGGTGTTAATACCGTTAATCCGACCGGCTCACTTCAGGTAAATGGAAACACCAATGGTGGTCAGCTCGTCATCTCCAGAGATCATTTGGGTGGTGGAGAAGGTCCCGGCATGGTATTTAAAAATGTAATAAATAACAGCGTCCAGGAACAGATTGGGGGAATTGAGGCCAAGTTGCTTAGCGGTGCCGTAGGACAGGTCGCTGGATTCCTTAATTTTTTTACGGTTATCAATTCAACAAAAATTAATGCGATGACACTTTCGGCTGGCGGAAATGTAGGCATCGGCACTGATAACCCAACCGAAAAACTCTCGGTAAACGGTAAAATCCGCGCGCATGAAATTAAAGTAGAAATGGCTAATTGGCCGGATTATGTCTTTGAGCAGGATTATAAGATTTTAGGATTGCAGGAACTGGATGCTTATATAAAAGTGAATAAGCATTTGCCGGATATGCCTTCGGCGAAGGAGGCTGAGTTAAATGGAATTGAGCTGGGTGGAATGAATAAGCTCTCGCTGAAAAAGGTAGAGGAGCTGACGCTGCATTTAATAGAGAAAGATACTCAAATAAAAAAAGTGCTGCAAAGATTGGAAGCGCTTGAGGCAGGAAAGAAATAAGATCGCCCCCACATGTGTTTTTTTAAATTGAATTATTAATAAGTCTTTGGGTAGGGCAGTCAGGATGGTTTAAAGATAGGAAATTAAGATGCTCAGTCGGCTTTAAGCAGGGTTCGAACGAACGAAGGATAAATATTATAAATATGAAAAAAATTTTCATCATGCTGCTTTTATCGAAAGCATGTACTCTCTTTGCCCAGGATTCTAATATCCTTATTGGGCTGGATAACCCAGCTCATGGCATAACTTCAAAGATCAATATTCCAGGATACACGGGAGGCTACTCCAGGGGCTATTCCTTTACCAATGAAGACCTTTCGATCCCGTTTATAAGTTTTGGCGTATCGGGGTCGGTGCTTAATGGTAAAAGTACGATGAATTACGGCTTTATAGGCAGCAGCCTCGGCAACCCATTTATGTCTTTCTCTCCAAACGGCAACATCGGAATTGGAACAACAACCAATCCTTACAAGCTCAACATCAACGGACCGGCGATGGTTAACGGCGCTATAATCAGTTCGGTTAACAACGCAATAGGTGGGGTTCTGGAGTTGAAAAATCCTTTCAAAACAGCAAATACAGCGTCGAGCACCTGGAGGGTGTATAACATGGGTGGCAACTACGGGAACAGCCTCCAGTTCTGGGCTTATAGCGACCTAAGTTGTGAGAATGGGGGACTTTGTGCCAACCGGTTTACTTTAATGGACAATGGTAATGTAGGTATTGGTTCATTTAACCCAACCGGAGCATTGGAAATTATGAGATTGTCTAGCTATGGGGATGAAAAAGGAGCCCTGAAAATCAAAAGCACAGCGGCAGACCAGTTCGTTTATTTCAGTTACCTGGATGCATTTAATTCCGGGTCTATACAGGCTATTAAACCCGGTGTAGGTGCACAAAATCTATTGTTAAATGCTCAGGGAGGAAATATCGGCATTGGAACAACTAATCCCACTGAAAAGCTTGCCGTGAACGGAAATGTTAGAGCTAAAGAAATAAAAGTAGAAACCGTGAACTGGCCTGATTATGTCTTTGACCAGGATTATAAGATTTTAGGATTACAGGAGCTGGATGCTTATATCAGAGTAAATAAACATTTGCCGGATATGCCTTCGGCGAAGGAAGCTGAGTTAAATGGAATTGAACTGGGTGAAATGAATAAGCTCTTGCTAAAAAAGGTAGAGGAGCTGACGCTGCATTTGATAGAAAAAGATAAGGCCCTGGTTGAAACCCAAAAAAAAGTGATTCAATTGACAGAAGCACAACAAAAATCTGCTTTGATAGAGACGATCATATTTAAACGTCTGGCTGAAGTGGAGAAAGCATTAAAGCGTTAAACCTCATTACGGCTAATTATTTGAAAGGCAAAAAGTAATGTAATCAAAAGTATATGAAAAACAAATTTTTAATCTTATCAGGATTGTTCTTTCCAATTTTCATTCAGGCTCAAACCAATACTTTTCCTGCCAATGGAAACGTAGGGATAGGGACGCAGAGTCCATTAGCCTCCCTGGACGTTCGCGATGGACATATCCTGGTAAAGAATTTAGCTAATGAGACTAATGAATCCGTTACAATGATAGATCACTCATTAGGTTTTGGCCCATATAAAAACTTCGGTACTTCTTTGAGGACCTTTACTGAAAATGCTGGCAGTAATAGCTATGCATTACAATTTTTTACCCAAGGTTCTCACATAACAGGACAAACAGAAAAGTTGAGAATAAGTGGTAATGGTAACCTGGGCATTGGGACCACAAATCCGACAGAAAGGCTACAGGTAAATGGCAATATAAAATGGGGAATAAATAGTAACTACATGTATTCCGGCCACGATGGTATCGGCGTTTATTTTGAGCAAATCAGTAATGTTGCCGATGAGAATAAAATCAGATTTCAGACTTCGAGAAGTGGTGACGCCGCAAACTATGCCCAATTATTCATAGATGCTACAAATGGATTTTCTTTCAGAACTTTAGGCAATGCGAATGGCAATGTTGGAATTGGTACTGGTACACCAACAGAAAAACTCTCCGTTAACGGCAAAATCCGTGCGCATGAAATTAAAGTGGAAATGGCGAACTGGCCGGATTATGTCTTTGAGCAGGATTATAAGATTTTTTGCCGGATATGCCTTCGGCTAAAGATGCTGAAGCCAATGGTATTGAACTGGGTGATGTGGTTAAAAAGTTACTTAAGAACCAGGAAGAGCTTACGCTTCATTTAATTGAAAAAGATAAGGCACTGAGATCGGAATCAGCAATGAATATTGAAAATCAAAAAAAAATTGAGAAGACCGAAAAGGAGTTGGCTGTATTAAAGAAAATGGTAAAACAGTTAATTAAAAAATAGAAATGAAACAAACTATTTTAATATCACTCGTAACATTATTGGGTTATTCTGCAAATGCACAAAATGCATTTCCGGCATCGGGTAATGTAGGTATTGGCACCGATGTGCCTAACCAAAAACTCACTGTGAAAGGAGGAATCGGATTTGAATATAACTCACAAGATAAAAAACTATATGCTCCTATAGATGGTGTATTAGAATGGATGACCCATGATGGCGCTGGGCAGCATGGTTTCGCCGTAAGCCATCAAGGGTTTAATAGGGTTTTTTTGAATACAAATGGAATGAGTTTTTTTACAGGAGGAAATGTGGGAATTGGTACTGAAATACCAGACCAAAAGCTTACTGTAAAAGGGGGAATTGGATTTGAACATAACTCACAAGATAAAAAACTTTATTCTTCTGTAGATGGTGTTTTGGAATGGATGACAAATGATGGAGCCATTCAACATGGTTTCGCGGTTAGTCATAGCGGGCAGCAACGCATTTTTCTAAACACGAATGGCGCCAGTTTTTTTAATGGAGGAAATGTTGGAATTGGTACTAATACACCAGCAGAAAAACTCTCGGTAAACGGTAAGATCCGCGCACATGAAATTAAAGTGGAAGCGGCTAACTGGCCGGATTATGTCTTCGGCCAGGATTATAAGATTTTAGGATTGAATGAACTGGATGCTTATATCAAAATAAATAAACATTTGCCGGATATGCCATCATCAAAGGAAGCTGAAGCTAATGGTATTGAACTGGGTGAGATGAATAAGCTGCTTCTGAAAAAAATTGAAGAATTAACCCTCTATTTAATTGTCCAGAGCAAGGAAATCGAAGCACTGAAAGCAAAAATAAATAAACCCTAACCTATAATGCTGAAAGCAGGAGCCTTGTATTTTTCTATTGTTATGGCATTTTTTATCGCGGTACTATCTGCCTCATTAATCATGCTTGCGGCGCATTACCGAAGTGCTTACTTAAAGGAACTCCGCTTTAACCGTTTGCTGCTCAATTTAGATTCGGGTATTAGCCTTGTGCTTTTCGGGGATGATTTTTCCGGTAGAAAACTTTTTGACCTGTTTGAAGAAAATGCAGATAGCGTGGCATTGGAAAAAGCAAACTGGGGAATTTATGACTATTCGCTTGTGAAATCTTTTATTTCAGGAGATACCTTAAAAAGGGCTTTTCTCATTGGTAAATCTGATGAGTCTGAATTGACTTCAGTTTACCTGAGTGATGAAGACCGCCCACTTTCCGTGAGTGGCGATACCAGGATTACAGGAGACGCAGTTTTGCCCAAATCAGGGGTTAAGCAATCTTATGTAGAAGGAAGACCTTATTCAGGAACTAAACTGGTATATGGCGCTATAAAGGAAAGTAAAAGAACTTTGCCGGCACTGGATGAGCCAATGTTAAAAAGGCTTTCTTCAGGCTTAGACAAAGAGCTGCAAGGCATGCCCTGGCTGGGGCGGGAAGACGTCTCCGGCTCTTTTTTTGATTCCGTTAAAGTGTACAGGCTAAAACCAGGTGCGGTTATTAGACAGTCGCTTTCAGGAAATGTCGCCCTTTATTCGGACACCACCTTGGTTATTAGCGCGGAGGCTAATTTGGACGGCATACAGGTTTATGCCCCTTTTATCAGGGTCGATGATGGCTTCAAGGGTGCTTGCCAGCTTTTTGCCAGGGATTCTATTGTTGTTGGCAAGGGTACTACATTTAATTACCCATCCTGCTTAGGCGTGATTCGGACCCAAAGTTCGGGCGATGAAGTAAAAATAAGCTGCGGCGACCGATTGGATTTTAATGGTGTACTATTCAGCTATGAGGCCAAGCGTTCGGGACTGCAAACCACTATATCATTAGGAAAGGATACCAGGGTTAACGGTGAAATATATGCCACAGGCCTTGTTAAAATGGAAAAAGGGCTGAAAGTAAATGGAAAAATAGCCTGCAACCGCTTTTTAATGCAAACCCCGCAAACTTTGTACGAAAACTTTTTGGTGGATGTAGATTTTAACCGAAAAGCCAGGAGTAAATATTACCTCTCCTCCGGGATTTTTAAAGAAAACGCCGGAAAAAATAAAATATTAAAATGGCTGAATTAAAGAAAGGCAAGCTGGAAGCTTCAACGCTCATAGAGGTACTTATCGCCATGGTTATCATTATGGTGCTATTTGCTTTAGCCATCGGCCTTTTCAATAATGTGCTTTCGGGCGGTGTATCTCTTAAAAAGCTAAGTGTGCAAAATGAATTAAATGTACTGGCAAAGGAGGTGGAAGCGAAGGGCTACATAGAAAAAGAAGTATTGTTGGTAGACAGTGTAATTTATAATTTTTCCCGGCAGGAAACTGCTCATCCAGGCCTATCCAGGCTTGAAATAAAAGCCTTCCGCCGGGCAGAATTATTAGGCAGCCTAAAAATATTGTACCGCGAAAAAGAAAATGAGGAAAAAAATTAAGGCCTATACCCTGATGGAAGTAACGATAGCGATGCTGCTTTCCGCAATTTGCATCTCCATTTGCTATTCAGCCTATGGGATCATCGGCAGCTATTACCGTACTTTCCAGCTTAAAAATGAAACCGCAGATGCAGCCTTATCCTTAAGGCACGTATTGGAAAAGGATTTTTTAAAAAGTAAGCTCGTGCTTTCTACGGATTCTGGATTAATGATGCAGCAGGACAGCAGTACCATTCTATATACTTTTCGTGAAAAAGCCATCTTGCGGGAACTGCCCGAATTACACACCGACACTTTCAAGATAAGCTATTCGGGGCTGCAGTTCTTTTTCGAAGGCGAAATCCTGGAACAAAAAGATACGGTTGACAGAATGGACTTGGAAATTCTTTTAGATAAAGCAGCCGTTGCTAAGATTCGCGTAGAAAAAAAATACAGTGCAGAAAACCTTTTTCATTAAATTATGGCCTCCGTAGACATTTCAAACTTCAATAAGAAAAAGACGGTTCCTGAAACAGTGGCCGGGCCGGGGCTGTTCGATATGCTGAATAGGGATGTTTCCTTCGGTGACGGGCAGTTACCGGATAAAAAAAAGGAAGCCTTTTACAATGAGCTTGGCACTTTAATACGCTCCGGTATAGATATTAAAACGTCTTTAGAGCTTACTTCGAGTTCTTACACCAAAGCCAAAGACATCGCGCTTTTCGCTGCTATTCAAAAAGAAGTCGTCGCCGGGAAATCATTTTCGGAAACGCTGGAGAAAAATGATAAGTTCAGCCGTTATGAATTTTATAGTGTCCGAATCGGGGAAGAAACAGGCAGGTTAGGCGAGGTGCTCGAAGAGCTTGCAAAATATTTTAAAAGCAAAATTAGCCAGCGAAGGAAGATTGTCGGCGCCATTACCTATCCGGCGCTGGTTTTAAGTACCTCTTTTGCAGCCATATTTTTTATGATAAAGTTTGTGGTACCGATGTTTGCCGACGTATTTAAACGTTTCGGCGGTAAACTCCCTTACATTACTTCGCTCATTGTTAGTTTTTCGAACTGGTTCGACCGTTACATTTACCTGCTGCTGTTTATTCTTTTTGGATTGGTTGGCCTTTATTTTTTCTCCCGGAAAGAAGCCTGGTTTAAGAAATATAGTGCCTTGCTCTTATTGCGCATTCCGCTGGTTGGGGATATCGTCAAAAAGATTTACCTGGCCCGGTTCGCAAATACCATGCGCCTGTTAACAGGAACCAATACACCGCTCTTACAAGCGTTAGGCATGGTCAAGCAGATGATTACTTTTTACCCGATAGAGCAATCCCTCATCCGGGCGGAAAAGGATATCCTAACCGGGAGCAGTTTGTCTTCAACGTTGGCTAAAGACGATTTCTATCCACTGAAATTTATACAGATGATAAAAATAGCGGAAGAAGTAAACAAACTGGAATATTTCTTTGAGCAACTTTCCTCACAGTATACCGAAGAGGTGGAATATAAAACCAATGCGATAAGTGGCTTATTAGAGCCATTAATCATCATCTTTTTAGGGCTTGCTGTCGGGCTTATACTGATTGCGATGTACCTGCCAATGTTCCAGATGAGCAATACGATTTGATGGGCTGAGGTTCAGCTATTCCTTCTTTTTTTAATGGAGTAAGTGCGTAGAAAGACGTTGTATCAAATGTAAAATCTAGCAGTTGAGGTCAAATTTATTTCTTTTTCCGTTTCTGATGGCCATCGGATTTAGCGCTGCCTACCGCAAGGAATCTTAAAGCGCTCCGCAATAGCATAAGTATTCCCGATTAACCCGATAAAACGGGTTCGGATGACGACTTTTCCAAATGTGATTAGCCCGTCGAAACCGTGTAAATCTTTTTGATACCGCCCCTTTTTCTTGTTGGAAATCAATTGCTTTTATCGTTTTTTTAAAAAGGCAAATTTCGTTCATCACGCGAAAACGATCGTTCGTCAAGCGATATCGATCGTTCGTCAAATAGATTCTTTAAATACTGGCTTTCCAAATACATTCGAATAAAAGTATAGAAAATAATACCCATTCTCTTGTTCAAAGGTTTTATTGGCAAGCACAGCATACTTGTCTTTCCTGTCCAGGGGTATATTAAAATTGGTGCAGGGTGAATTATGTATTGACCTGAATTAACTGAGTTGAAAACCTATATGAAACAACTTGACTCTTGTAGGAGATGTAATCAACTAAAGAGGTAGAATTAATTAGCATTACATTTTAGGGCTATACAAATAAGGTATTACTTAAAACATAGAAGAGCTTGAGCTTTATCTGATTGAGGAGAATAAAAAACACTGAAACAGTTGACGCATTAGAATCCGCAAGAAAAAATTAAACTAGATCAAATAATGGTATGAAACTTAGATTTACATTAGTCGCTTTTTTAATGGGTATTTATAAGCAAGATTTTTACAGACACAATAAGTTGGAAATAAGTAAGTGGATAATTCTATTACTTGTTTTTGGTAATTGCTTGAAGATCTTTGGACAAAATACTCCGCAAAGTAAATTGGTATCTATCCCACCTACCCCCCAGGCCTCTTCTCTTTTTAAATTTTTAGAAGTTCCGGTAAGTGAAAATACCGGTATTCCAAATATTACCGTCCCACTTTATTCAATTGAATTTAAGAACTGTTCCTTTCCAATAACACTTAAATATCATTCTTCTGGACTTAAAGTTGAAGAACAATCTGGGAATATAGGTCTTGGTTGGGCATTAGAGGCAGGTGGGACGATATCCAGTACCGTTTACGATCTCCCGGATTTTGGTGTAAACTCCCCGTATGGTACATTTCCACAAAACAGGGAAATGAATCCACAAAAGATCTTAACAGGTACTGGTGTTTATGAAGAAAATGCAGATTACACCCAAATGATGTCCTTGATGGGCAATCCAATAAATCATGGAGCTAGTACATCACAAGGGCAAAAATCAGATCTTCAACCTGATATTTTTTATTATTCAATGTTTGATCGGGCTGGCAAGTTTTTTTTTACCCAGAATGGAACTGCCCGCCCTATGCCACATAATGGATTGTTAATCGAAAAGACCTCTACTGGGTATAGAATAAAGGATGAAAAGGGTGTGGTTTATCTTTATGAAGAACCGGAGAATATATATACTTCTTCAACAAATTATTCTAATCATCAGGAAATGGGGTCAGGATCAACTTCAAGCCTTTCGGTTAGCTATCATCTTACTAATATTACCACGCCACTTAATGAAGTAATAAACATTTCATATATAACTCAAAACTATTCTTATGCTAATGTTCCATCTTATACCAGATATAGGACTTTGCCCGGACAACAGAATTGTGTAGGTATTGAGGGTGAGTCCCGAACTGAAACCACTACACAGATCACCGGAAAGTTTATCAATGAAATAACCTCAAATAAAGGACATCGGATTAAATTTGTTTATTCAGATTGCCAACGTCTAGACATGCCTGGTACCTATGCCTTGAAACAGTTAGAGGTTTACATAAATGGAGTGTCTAATACCATAGAGCTTATTCATGGATATTTTGGCCTCGATAGCTATGATTGTAATACACAGATAGATCCATTAAGTGTTAGGTTACAGCTAAAAAAAATAAAAGAGCAGCCTAAAGGTGATTATAGCTTTGATTATTTTGGGGGTAATGCTGGTTTTCCTAATCGATTTTCGACCCAGTCAGATCATTGGGGCTATTACAATGGAACCGGTTCAACTTTTCCTGCTGACCAAGAATTTGGATTTACAATTGGAGGTGATAAAAGCCCCTCTTTGGAAAATACTAGAAAAGGTATATTGGAAAAAATTACCTATCCTACAGGTGGAACAACTGTTTTTGAACATGAATTGAACCAATATCTGGATACCGTGGCAACAGGAACTTCGACAGTACAGAATGGAAGTGGTATATATTTTGAAGAATACTCGCCACAACCGGTTTCGCGCACAGTTAATTTTACAATTCCATTGAATGTTAATCCCAACAGTATTTATGTAACTTATAATTGTACTGATGGAACATACGATCCTCAGTTTTCGGTTTTATTACATAACGGAAATAATCAGTATAGCCGTGCATTTTCAGGCACAGGATCAACACCAGAATATATTACTCTATCTCCGGGTAACTATGCAATAGATCTTTACCAGTCCGGGAACTTTGAGGAGGGAAATTTCAGGATTTTTTGGACAGAAACCGTAGGTGCAAATCCTGTAGTTATGAACGTAAACGCGGGTGGTTTGCGGATTAAAACTATAAAAGATTATGATGCTTTATCCATTCAACCTGCTCATATAAGCAGATACACCTATAATCAGAGTGCTAACGCTGCATATTCAAGTGGTAAGGTTTTTAATAAACCGCTATACCGTTACATCTATAATAAACACAGCTATACAATCAATTCAGATAATACATCATTGCTTGATGAGACCACATGTAGCTATTATTTGCAAACATCCAAGAGTAAACTGCCTTTAACCGGCTTACAATTTAACAATACAATATATACAGAAGTGCAAAAATATACTGAAGGCCCTGATAACAATGGGTACACAAACAATACATATTCTTTTGCTTATGACTTAAAGCCCTATAATGGTTATCCATTTACACCGCCCACAAGTTATGAATGGATGAGTGGTTATCTTTTGAAATCAGAAACATTTAAAAAAATACCCGGAAGCTACTGTTTAATTAAGAGACTAACCAACAATTATAATTTTAATTATACACCACCAGATATTTATCAAAACTATCAGGAAAGTGGGGCACACTATACACTACCAATTAAACCGAATGAATATCATGCATTAGGTTTAAATATTATCGTTGACAGACCTGAATATGTATTAAATAGTGCGGGAGGTTCAAGAGTTTATCCCGCCAGATTTATTATACAATCATTCAAGTTGATCTCATCTTGGGTATATCTTCAAAATAATACGGAAGAACTTTTCGAAAACTGCTCTTCACCAATCCTTAACTCTACATTAAATTATTATGATAATCCGATTCATGCTCAGTTAAGTCGTACGGTTTCAACATCAAGCAATGGAAATAGTTCGGGAAAGATATTCACGTATGCACATGATTATCCTTCTGTAGGAAATTTTATCGACGATATGAAGGCTAATAATTTAGTTACTCTACCAATAGAGCGTGTTTCCTATGAAATTAATGCTGAAAATCAATTCAGTATCCTTTCTGGTGAAATTGTAGAATATAAATTAGGTGGAAAGGGTTTGATAGATAATCTATATAGTCTGGAAACAGATAAAAAAATCAATTTACCAGATTTTAAGTTCTCAAATGCACCTAATGGAACATTGCCTTCCGTTTCCAATCCGGCCAGTTTTCTTAAAGATAGTCGATATGTTCATAAGACCAACATTTTTAGATATGATGATAAAGGTAACGTTCTTCAACTAAGCGCCAATGCATTTCCCCACAGATCATATCTTTACAGCTATAACAAACATTATCCTGTTGCCGAGATAAAGAACGCCGATTATGCAACTATAGAAGGTATTTTAGGGGTAAGTGCCATTGAAAATTTTGGTAACCAGCTGAATCCGGACAAGGCCGCGGTTGATGCTTTCTTAGCGCCACTTAAAGCAAACCTGCCGAACGCTTTTATCACCAGTTACACCTATAAGCCATTGGTTGGGATGACTTCTCAGACGGATGCAAAAGGCATGACGACTTATTATGAGTATGATGCTTTTGGCAGATTACAATATGTAAAAGATCAGAACCAGAACATTGTTAAAAGCAATAACTACCACTATAAGAACTAACGCCTCATGAAAAAGATCTTAGTAAAAACAACTTTACTTATTGCCTCGGTATGCGCATTAATAAGTGTCAATGCGCAGCAGCACATTACTTTAAATACCTACAGCGGACAAAGTGAAATCAAGGCTTCGGGCAGTGTGACGCTAACAGACGGTTTTTATGCCCCGGCAGGCAGTAATTTAAGGATATATACTGGCGCGAGTTATGCGAATTGTTTTGCGGCTACATTTACACCGAGCGCCAACCAGAACTATGTTCTCAGTACGGTTTTTAAGGTAGCTGGTGTAAATGCGTCGAATGTTAACAATGGCAGAAGTGTCTGCGAGGTAAACCAGGTGATACAATATATCGATGGACTGGGCAGGCCTTTGCAAACGGTAAACGTACAGGCCAGTCCTTCGGGAAATGACATCATCCAGCCTGTGGCTTATGATAATTTTGGGCGGGAGAAATTTAAATACCTGCCTTATTCAGAAGGAGGCAACAACGGCCTATATCGCACCAATGCGCTGAGCGGCGGACAAAATACTTTTTATAATAGCCAGCCGGCATCAAGCGGCATCACCAATACAGCAAGCCCTTTTGCAGAAACAGTTTTCGAAGCTTCTCCTTTAAACAGGATGGAACAACAAGGCGCTCCCGGAGATGCCTGGCAAATCTCAAATGGCCATACCGTAAAGCTGGACTATGGCACCAATCAAAGCGAAGTAAAGCTCTGGACTGTAAGTGCTACCGGTGCTTATTCAAATGGCAATTATCTAGCGGGGAAACTTTACAAAGCCACTTCAAAAGATGAGAACTGGACCACAGGGGATGGCCTGGCCGGTACGACAGATGAATATAAAGACATTGAAGGAAGAATCGTTTTAAAGCGGGTTTGGGAAACAGCGAGTAAAAGCTTAAGTACTTATTATGTTTACGATGATTTGGGTAATTTAAGGTATGTGCTGCCACCGGCAGTAAACGACAATGGTCAGGCTGCGCTGAGCAGTTTCAATGAAGGGGATGTGGCATTCAATGCATTCATTTATGCCTACCATTATGATGGCAGAAATAGGTTAATTGAAAAAAAGCTTCCCGGAAAAGGTTGGGAGGAGCTGGTTTATAACCCGCTTGACCGGGTGGTGCTTACCCGTGATGAGGTACAGAAGAACAATGGCCAATGGCTGTTTACCAAATACGATGCGCTGGGCAGGACTGTAATTACAGGTTTATACCAAGATGGCACTGCCCGTTCAGCTTTACAGGCGGCGGTGAACAGCCATGGCAGTTACTGGGAAGTGCGGCCACAAGGCGGCGATTACAGCAACAATGCCTTTCCGCAGACGATTGCCTATTACCACAGCATCAGCTATTATGATGATTACAGTTTTCCGGGCAACAGTTTCGGTGCACCCGTTGGTGCAGGGCAGGTTTCAGGCAACCGGACCAAAGGCTTGCTCACGGGCAGTAAGATAACCACGTTGGGTACTGGTACCATGCTGCTCACGGTAAACTATTATGATGAGGAGGGTCGCGTATTACAGAGCAAATCGGAGCATCAGTTGAATGGAACGGATGTTACCACCAACTCTTACAGTTTTTCGGGCGAGCTGACCAGCAGCACCAGGGTGCATGGCGCAAATGGCGCGAGCACGACCATTGCCACCCGTTATGAATATGACCATACCGGCCGGAAACTGGCTACCTTTGAAAGCATCAACGGCCAGAACGAAGTTACCTTAAGCCACCTGGAATACAACGAAATCGGGCAGCTGAAAACCAAGAAGTTGCACAACGATATGCAAAATACCGGCTTTGCCTATAATGAACGTGGCTGGCTGAAAAGCAGCACAAGCAATGAGTTTAGTATTCAGCTGAACTACCAGGATGGCAGCATCCCACAGTGGAATGGTAATATCGCGAACCAGCACTGGGGCAGCGCAAATAGTTTTCCAAATGTTTATACCTATAATTATGATAAGCTGAACCGGTTGAAAAGCGGGGTGAGCAGCAGTATGAGTGAAGTACTTACCTACGATGAAATGGGTAACATTAAAACCCTTGCCCGAGATGGAGGGACTGCGAACTTTTACCATTACTTTGGCAACCAGTTGCATTATGCAGAAATGGTTACCAATACCTATGGTTACGATGCAAATGGCAACGCAACGACCGATGGTAGAAACGGTATGAGTTTAACCTACAATTACCTAAACCTGCCGGTAACAGCAAATAAGCCCGGAACAAGTTTAAGTTATACTTATGATGCAACTGGAAAAAAACTGGCTAAAAACAGTAATGGCAGCATCCGAAATTACATTAACGGAATAGAATATAATGGCAATACGATTGATGTTATCCATACCGAGGAAGGGTTGGCGCAGAACAATGGCGGTACTTATACATACAGATATAATTTAAGTGACCATCTAGGAAATGTGCGTTATACTTTCGATATTTATGGCGGAGGAGTAAGAAGGCTACAGTCGGATGACTATTATGCTTTTGGTAAAAGAAGGTCAGTTTCGCCTGTAAATACGGATAATAAATATTTGTATAATGGCAAGGAAGTACAGGATGAGTTAGGCGAACAATATGATTACGGCGCTAGGTTTTATGACCCGGTTATTGGAAGGTGGAATGTGGTGGATAAGGAAGCAGAGAAGTATGAAAGGCACAGTCCGTATACTTATGTTCTAAACAGACCAACAGTTGCTGTTGACCCTGATGGAAAAAGAGTTTATTTTGTTGGGGGAGCAAATAATGACCAAGATGGATGGAATTATATCGAAAGGTGGAGGAATTCATTTAATAGTCACGGCATAAATGATTTCCGTAGGGTTAATATGTCTAATGGAAAAGCGGGAGATGTTGCCTTTACAGCAAAATATAGAAATTCTGGTTACGAAAATGTTATGGCTAGTGTTGGTGGAGGAAGATTTGTTGGTTCAACTGGAGAAACTAGGCCTGTCCAAAACGAAACCATTAATAAAACGGTAGCTGCTTACCAAGAAGATATAAAAAAGAGTCCATTAAAGGAGGGAGAGCAGTTTAATCTTGCTGGTTATTCTTATGGCAGTGTATTACAAGCTCAAGTAGCACTGAAATTAGCTAATTCTGGGCAGGTAATTGACAATCTTATATTGATTGGCAGCCCAATTGGTGACAATTCTGATTTATACAAGGAACTTTCCGGTAACAAGAATATTAAAAATATCTTGCGATATGATTTAAAAGGAGATGCTTTAAGTAATCCGCAAGATGTTTATGATTTTATCAAAGGAGGGTTACAAGGTTCACCAAGTCCAGTTGGGAGTGGTGATAATGCTCATCATTTTGATGCAGCAAGGCCAGGGGCTGCTGCAAACAAATTAATTGACACAATCGTTCAATGGTTAAAGGATAAAGGGGTAAAAAATTAATATGAATTTCAAGTATCTAATAATATTTATAGTAGCATTCACGGTTTTGTTTTTAATTGTGATAATTGCCTCTAGCTTTTTTATGTTTTCATTTGGTCCTTCGGAATCGAGTTTATATACTAAAGTCCTTGGCTTTTTTATGCGTTATCCATTTAATTATGATCAAGGTGGTACAACAGGAAAACAGTCCTTTCTGATCCTCATTTTGAATGGGATGTCTTGGGGAGCATTTTTTTACTTAGTGACTCGTGGAATACAAAGGATTAGGAGGAAATAATTAAAATGGTAAACGGCATATTGGCATGGCCAAGTTTGCTAATTAGTCAATAGGCTGCATAAACGTATATGCAGCCTATTATTGTTTAGTGTCTGCAAGTTGTGTTTTTGTACGTACATCCCGCCTTCGGCAGGTCTGTCTAGAAAAACTTGCTTGCCTTCGCTTCGGCCGAAGGAAGAAAACCCTGCGCAACTTAGGGTTTTACTGCAATGGCAGGCATTTAAAGGGCAAAGGCTTTTTTGTTTTGTTATAGGCCAGTGCCATATCGATCAGGTAATATATACCTTGTCCTTTTCTTCGCTGGGCAGGGCTTCAATATCTTCCATTCTGCGGACTAAGCCTTTATCCATGATGATATGATCGGAATGCCCGATCAGGTAATCTACGGTAACGCTCAGGGCATCTGCGATCTTGGCGGCCACATCAATAGATGGGGTAATCTCCCCGCGTTCATATCTTCCGATAATTGGCGCAGATGTGCCGATCTTTTTAGCAAGGTCATCCTGTGACCATTTCAGCTGCCCCCCCTGGTCTTAGCGTCTCGCTAAGACCAATATTTAAGTTACATAATTAGCCCATCTGTCCGTAGTCTTAAGTGATTCGAGTTGAGCGGAGCGTAATCTGAACGGATAAAATTAGTCACAAGCGGGACGCTCGCGCCAGAATTGGGCAAAGCCTAATGTCTCGTCCTGAAATAAGTTTACCTAATTGTAAACAATATGGAGAGATATTCAAAAAATATGCAAGAGTAAATGGCAGAGCCGGTATAATATGGAATTCAAGATGAAGATCTGTAATGAATACCTAAACGGGAATGATGGCATACGTTTCCTTGAGAAAAAAATGGCTTTAACATGAGCATCTCAACTTATTCTTTAAGTTGTTTTTTATAAATCACTATTTTTCGTTCGTCACGTGAAAACGATCGATCGTCATGCGAAAACGATCGTTCGTCAAATAGATTTCTTTCTTTTTTGATTATTTGGCAGCTTTAGCTGAATTAAGCGGGTGAACGATTGTTTTTGCCGGTTTACCCTAAAGATTTTGTGCCATGAGCAAACTGCTGAATAAAAAAATTGATGCCTATACCTTAACCGAGATCCTGATTGTACTGGTGATTATCGGGATACTGGTGCTGTTGGCATTACCGAACCTGATGCCTTTGATTACCAAGGCCAAAACAACAGAGGCTAAACTTCAGCTCGAACACCTGGCGAAACTGGAGCAGAGTTACTTCTACGAACATTCCCGCTATAGCAATGATTTAGCGGAGCTTGGTTTTATCCAGGAGAAACTTTCATCTGACGGTCAGGACGGGAAAGCCAATTATAAAATAGAGGTAACAGGCGCAAGCAACAATACGTTTTCGGCCAAAGCAACTGCAGTCGCGGATTTTGACGGCGATGGCGTTTATAATGTGTGGCAAATTGACCAGGATAAGAATTTAAAGGAAGTAACTCCTGATTAAAATGCTAGTAATTTTTGGATTGATGTTAGTGGTGCTCGCGATTATTGCATGGGAAGATTATAAATTCCGGGCAGTACACTGGTGGCTGTTTGTATTGCTGTTTTCCGGCCTCGGACTGGTTACGTTTCTGAATTTTGGTTTCAGGATTTCCATGGAAAGGACCATGCAAAATTCAGTCTTTGTTGTCTTGCAGGTTTTGTCTTTAAGCATTTATTTTTCATTGAAGAAGGGAAAAAGAGTGAATATTTTTAAAGGCTATTTCGGGCTGGGCGATTTATGTTTTCTAATGGCGATGAGCATATACCTGCCGCTTTTGAGTTATGTGCTTTTTTATGTCGGGAGTTTACTATTGGTGATTTTGGTAACTGTTTTCAGGAATGCTTTTTTAAAGCAAAATAGCTTGAAAATACCGCTTGCGGGTTACCAGGCGATTTGCCTGCTTATGCTAATGATTTTGGATTACGGCCATCCAGGTATAAACATTTGCTCAGAAAATTTATTGCGGAATTATTTTATCGGATAGGATATGGAGTTTTCGGCAGATATATTACACCAGGTACCCGCTGAACTGGCTTTGCAGTATAGGGTTATTCCAAATGGAAAGGAGAATGGTACACTAGGCTTGTACTGTGGCGATGATGTTTCCTTGCCCGAATTACAGGAAGAACTCGAAGTGGTACTGGATAAAAAAATAGCGCTCCATACTTTGGAGAAGGAAGAAATCAGCCGCCTGCTCTCTACACATTACCTGAGCCATTCTTCCGGGGCAGCTTCATCCGGTGATGGCATGGCCTCGATTTCTGCCGGGGAGGATTTTTTAAATACCCTGATAGAAGAAGCCCGCAGGCTGAAAAGTAGTGATATTCATATCGAAACTTTTGAAAAGAATTCCAGGGTTCGCATCCGCATCGATGGGATGATGATTGAGCGTTACCGGGTAGCGAAAGAAGATTATCCGGCTTTAGTTAACAAGATTAAAATCATGGCCAGCCTGGATATTGCTGAGAAGCGCTTGCCACAGGATGGCCGGATACAGTTCCGTTCCCCTTCGCAGGGCGCATTTGATATCCGGGTGTCGGTGTTGCCCACTTTGCATGGCGAAAAGATAGTGCTTCGCTTACTCAGCAACAGCAGTACAGACATCGAACTCAGTACCCTTGGCTTGTCCCAGGAGGACATGTTTAATTATATGCAAGGCGTGCAAAGGCCAAACGGCATTATCCTGATTAGCGGGCCAACGGGTTCAGGAAAAACAACAACCCTTTATGCCACGCTAAAGCTATTGAATAAAACAACCCGAAACATATTAACAATCGAAGACCCGATTGAATATACACTTGAAGGCATTAACCAGGTACAGCTAAAAGAAAGCATCGGGTTGGGTTTTGCTTCGGCGCTGCGCACCTTTTTAAGGCAGGATCCTGACGTGATAATGGTGGGGGAAATCCGTGACCCTGAAACAGCTAATATGGCCATCCGGGCGGCGCTGACCGGTCACTTGGTGCTTTCTACCATCCATACCAACTCCGCCTGGGGAACGGTTTCCAGGTTAATTGACATGGGCATACCCGGTTTTTTAGTTGCCAATACTTTAAACACGACAATTGCCCAGCGTTTGGTTCGTTTACTATGCCCGGCATGCAAGAAAAAGGCTGATTTCGACGGTTCCGGATATCCAAGGCAGTTTAAGGCACCGGTGGTTTTGGAAACGCAGTTTTTACCTTCAGGTTGCCCGGAATGTTATTTTACCGGATATAAGGGACGAAAAGCGGTATACGAAGTGATACCCGTAGATGCCGATTTGGCGCATGAAATTAAACAGGGAAATATGTCGGTAGAACCGTTGCTCAAATCACGTAACATTAAAACCCTTTCCGAAAATGTTTTTATGCTTTTTTCGGAAGGTAAAACCTCACTGGAAGAAATTTTTCCATTACTCTTAGCTGTATAAATGAAAAACAGATACCTATTATTTTTGATAATTTTTTGCTGCCTGACAATACTGAACTTTTGTCCTGTTACTGTCTTCGGGCAGAACCTGGTTCAGCAGGAGCGGCTACGCCAGGTAGAAGAGCGGCTGAAAAGCGTCTCTGTTATGGTTCCTGGGTTAAACCAGAAAGTGCAAATGGCGATGTCGGGGGCTACTGCCCAGGAATTCCTGCGGGCACTGGCGCAGGCCAATAACCTCAACATCAATGTTGACCCAACACTTAACTTTAAAGTGTTTAATAACTTTAGAAATGAGTCTGCACTTAATATCCTGCTTTTCATGGCCAAAGAGTACGACCTGGACATTAACATCATTGGTTCAATTATGTCAGTCACTAAAGCAGCTGTGCCTAAAACAGTGGTATTACCCCGTGACATCAGCGTAACCTATAATGCTGCAAATGATTACCTGAGTTTTGAACTCAACAATGATTCCCTGAGTGAAGTGGCCAGAAAAATCAGCCGTTTGTCGATGAAAAACGTTGTGGTTCCTGTTAATTTGCTTTCAAAAAAAGTAACTGGCTTTATTGCTGCGGCACCATTTGAAACGGCGCTGGAAAAGATGGCTTACGCCAATGAACTTAAATTCGTAAAAACCAATGACCATGTATACCTCTTCCAGCCACTGTTAGAAGGAGAAGAATTATACATCAGCGGAGATAAGGAAACGTCGGTTAAAAGAGTTAACAAGCCTGTTGCCGCCGGCGCATCGGGTGGTGCAGGCGGGGCATTTAATTTGTCTTCCAAAAAAGATGCGCAAGGCAATAAGCTTATCTCCATAGATGCCCTCAATTCGCCTATTCTCGATTTGGTAAAGTCAGCATCTGTTGAAGCAAATATCAATTATTTTATTTATTCTGACATCAAAGGAAGTGTAACCACGCACCTGAACGGCATTAGCTATGACAACTTTCTAACCGCTTTACTACAGGGAACAGAATATACTTACAAAAGGGATGGTGGTATTTACCTCATTGGCGACCGGAAACTGGAAGGCTTACGTTCTAACCGCATTATTCAACTTCAACACCGTTCGCTCGATACCATACAGATGATGATTCCTGCAGAATGGAAAAAAGGTGTAGAGATAAAGGAATTCAGGGAACAAAATACCATCCTGCTTTCAGGTTCGGCGCCCCAGATAAATGAAATCGAAAACTACATTAAACAGATTGATAAGGTTGTGCCTATGGTACTCATAGAGGTTACCCTGGTCGATATCCGTAAAGGAAAAGCCGTTAAGACGGGGATTTCAGCAGGCGTATCGGATAGCATTAAAACAGGTGGAACCGTATTACCGGGACTGGATTATACTTTTGGCGCAAATTCGATAAACAGTTTTCTCTCCCGGCTTGGCAGCAATAACTCCATCAACCTGGGCCGGGTTACACCAAACTTTTATGTAAGGCTTAGCGCCCTTGAAAATAACAGCAACGTGGAAATCCGTTCCGTACCAAAACTGTCTACCTTAAACGGCCATTCCGCGAATTTAAGTATTGGGAGTTCCCGTTATTATAGCCAGAGTACCCAGAATATTGTACCCTCACTTAACGCGCAGACGGTAGTGACCCAGACCTTTACCGAAGTGAATGCCAACCTGGAAATTAACATCAAACCGGTTGTTTCGGGCGATGACCAGGTGACGCTGAATATCTCTGTAAACATTTCGGATTTTATTGGTACGCCACCACTCAATGCGCCGCCTCCAAAATCGACAAGTAAGTTCAGTTCTATCATCCGGGCGAAGAATGAGGATATGATTGTTCTTGGCGGCCTGGAACGCACCGAAAGCAATGAATCAGGTTCCGGTATCCCTGTTTTATCCAGGATTCCAATATTGAAATGGCTTTTCAGCAGCCGCGAAAAATCGAACAACAAGGTGGTGACACTGGTATTCATCAAGCCGGTAATTCTTTATTAATATGATAGGGGATGATGGAATAAATACCGTTCTCGGACTGGAGCTGATTTTACTAGGGGAGCAGCATTATGAGGCTCGGTATTGCCTGCTTAAAAAAAAAGGGAGCACAATCGACATAGAAATCAAAAAGACAATTCAGGGGACACTGGTGAAGGTATTGGAAGTGCTACCGAAAAATTTCCCGGTATCCATCGTTTTTAGTGGCAAAGGAATTTTGTACAAAATGGTGGATGCCGGCCCGGATGCTCAGCAGGAGCAGCTCGCCATTTCCGCATTTCCCGGGGTTCAGCTTAAAGACTTTTATAAACAGGTTTTAGAAGGAGATAAACACGCAGTAGTACACCTGGCACGTAAAATGACCATTGATCCGCTACTAGAAACTTTTGGCAAGGCGGGTTTTAAGGTTTTTGCCTGCTCGCTGGGTGCATCTGTATCATCACAAATCTGGACTTTGCTCAATGCATATGATACCTTATTGAGTTTCGGTGGCCATCAGTTCACGCTGTCGGAAAGTAAAAAACTCCTGTCTTATCGTTACCAGCAGGACGAAAAGAATAAGTTTCCCTTAAAAATTGCCGATCAGGCAATAGATGAGATTTATGTGCTTAGTTATGCTGCGGCTTTTCAGCTCATCCTGCACGACAAATTAACTTTGGTATTAGCGGATGTGGATTCTGTTAATCTTCGATTCGTCGATTTATCTCAAAATGTCGGGCTAAAGAAAAAGGCCTTCCTGTTTTTAACCGGCTTGTTTGTGAGTCTGCTAGCCAGCTTTTTGGTTTTTTCACACTACAATACTGAAAATGCGGGCTTAGCTGGAAAGGCCGGTGCGCAGGCCGCTTCTGCAGGTCAGGTTGATCTGCTTAAAAAAAGCATCGCGGAAGACGAAGCCTTACTGAATAAAATGCACTGGCACGGCGGCTATAATTATGGCTTCATCCTCAATGAAATCGCCAGGAGCTGCCCTGTTGCTTTGTCTTTAACCGAGGTATCTGTGAATGGCGTAGGTAAAAGGGGAACTGAATCTGAGGTACAACCTGAGATAAAGATTTCCGGACAAACCGGAAACCTGACCGCCGTAAACAACTGGCTTTTTATGCTTAAAGAAAAGAAGTGGGTTAAATCGGTAAAGCTGCTTGGTTTTAACCAGGATAATGAATCTGAAGATTACCAGTTTAACTTACTAATTGCCTATTAAATGCTCAAAAATCTCGACTATAAAAAAAAAAACAGTCTGTTAATCGCTGCAATGCTAGTGCTGGGTTACCTGGCCTGGAACTTTTCTTTCCGCCAGGCGGTTTCAGCTTTCCGGTTAAACAGCAGTTTAAAGAAAGAGCAGGCCGGATCGGGGGAAATGGACAGCGCTTTTCCGGCGATAAGCCGAAAGCATAATTTCTATACCTCAGTTATCAAAAGCTACCATATCAAATCTGAGGATTATGAAGGACACTTATGGCAATCCCTTTCCGGAATGGCAATGGGCAAGGGATTGGAGATAAATTTTTCCCCTGAGTTAACTGCCCAAACGGACACCACGCTGACCAAGCTTCATATTTTAAAACAGTATTATCATTTTAAGGGGAACTACCCCCAAATGGCCAGGTTACTGGATTCCATAAGTAAAACGAATGGCATCGGCAGGACGTCCGGATTTGAAATCAAACGGGATAAAAAGCAGGGTACTGAACCGGATGGAAAGCTGACCATGAAGCTGGAATTATCAGGAATACTGCATTAAGACCGGGCCTGAATAGACAGATAATTTGAAGATTTTAAATGTTCCGGATTTCGTTCGTCACGCGAAAACGATCGTTCGTCAAGCGATACCGATCGATCGTCAAAAAGATTTCGGCAAGTCCTCCTTGCAGAGGATATTAGCCAACAGAATACTGGAATCATCAATTACAATAAAAAATTTTAACGCTAATTATACCCATATGCTTAACATCAGGAATATTATTTTCGGCGGTAGTTACATGCTGCTCATGCTTATCCATTTCTGCGCCTCTGCCCAGACTGCTTCACTAACGCCAAGTTTAGAAAACGTCATCCCGCCAGCCCCAAATGCAGCTGCACTCAACAAGTTTGGTAACATGCCAATCGGGCAATCAACAGGCATCCCATCTGTGAGTGTGCCAATATACGCATGGGCAGGCAAAAATTTTGGGAAACAAATAAACATTTCTTTGAATTATCACCTGGGTGGTATAAAAGTAGATGAAACAGCATCAAACGTAGGTCTTGGCTGGGCATTGAATGCGGGAGGTGTTGTATCAAGAACGGTAAGAGGAGTTTATGACGAACTTCCAGGCGACGGTTTCCTCTATAAACAAATGCCTGTTAATAATAATGAAGGTAATAATTATGGCTTAATTGCCAATAACGAAAGGACTTTTTACCGAATGAATGCAGGACTGGTGGATACCCAGAATGATATTTTTAACTATAGCTTCAATGGGCAGAGTGGCCGCTTCGTTCTGGGTAAGAATGGAGATATTCTTTTTCTTGAGCAGACAAAAATTAAAGTTGAGAAATTCACAGACATCATCAATGGAAAGCCTTTGTTTTCTAAATTCATTATAACAGATGAATATGGCTATAAGTATGTATTTGAAGATTACGAACTTTCCGTAAGGGTAAATGGCAGTGGCTGGAACAGCTCATATACCTCATCCTGGTATTTAAGCAAGATTTATAATCCAACCAATAATGATTCTATTGACTTCAGCTATGATAACGTATCATTCAGAAATGAATATGGCGTATCTGCTACCGATGCAATTCCTTTATATAATGATGGTGTTGGGTTTCCTGCAAGTATGGGCGGAGGTTCTTCGGTTGATGTTTTTGGTAAGCGTTTGAGGAAAATTACTTTTCCGGATGGGAATGCTGCCGACTTTTACTACCAATCGGCCATGCGCCAGGATTTATATGGCGATTACCTGTTACAAAAGGTAAAAATGAGTAAAGGAGACGCCAGCTTCGGATACCTGCTAAGCCATGATTATTCTTTAGCGGGCAGGGCGACGCTGTTAAGTGTAATACCAATTGGAGGAGCCTCTGAAATACAGGATAAACCTTATACTTTTGAATATTTCAACGGAGCAGTCTTGCCCCCAAAGTTCAGTGTTCAGCAAGATCATTGGGGTTATTATAACTTTAACCAGGGTTCATTTATTCCGAAAGAATACCTTATTGCGCCAAACGGGCAATATGGCAATTTCAGGGAATTCCAAGGCGGAAACAGGGATACCGATCCAACCAGGGTAAAAGCTGGCTCTATGGTTAAAATGAGCTATCCAACCGGAGGGAGTACCGTTTTTGACATGGAAGCCAACAGAGCGAAAGACAATTGGCTGGAACAAAATGAAACAGTTACGACAACCCTGCCGCCTTACAGTTATCAGAATACGACGATATCCGTAAGTAGCGACAACTATCCTTCCGGAACACAAACATTTTTATTTCAGGGAGAAAATAGTACCTCAACTAATTTTGATATTACCATTAATCCACTTGGTGGAAGCTGTAGTTCCGGATGCTCGATTACTTTTGAAATTTATAACGCTTCTAATGGTTTGATTTCCACTCAGCAGATAAATTTTACAGACCCGAGTCCTGATCCTTATCACATCACAAAATCTTTTTCACTTTCCGGTCTCGTCAAAAACCAAACCTATACTATAAAAGCTTATACGGCCAACTTATCGGGATATAATGATTATGCACAAATCAACTGGAGAGAAACCAATGCAGGGGGCACATCTACAATTACTTTAACCCACGTTCAGGAATTTGTTGGAGGTTTAAGGGCAAAAAAGGTATCTGATTTTACCGACAACAGCACTCAGCTGGCACAGGTTAAAGAATATGAATACCTCAATGAGGACGGTACTTCATCTGGCGCTCTCGGATTCAAACCGGTATACAGCTATATGGTTAAGTATGAGTACGAAGAAGACCCCGAGATATTCCATGAACCATCTTACCAGGGCAATTTTAATTATAATTATATAATACGGACTTCATCAAGCATAAATGATATTGCATACGCCAACGGAAGCCCGGTGACCTATAAGAGAGTTGTTGAAAAAACAACGTCCAACGGAAACTCAATCGGCAAAACCGTACGAAATTTCACCTCATTTCAGGATTATGCGCCTATTGTTCAAGACATATTTCCATCTGTTCCCACTGAATATGCGAGCTGGTCTTACGGTCTTTTAAAAAAGGAAGAAATCTATAATGCTTCCAACCAGTTATTGAAAAAGACTGAAAACACTTATGCCTTTGGCGTAGATGATTATTACAACCAGGCTGGACGTGTTGAAAATTTCAGATCCATCAGTATCGCACCGGTGAAGTTCATGTGGGTTGATACAGCGCTAACCATTCCGCACATTGTACCAACTGCAGATCCGCATTATTTTCTGATGAGCAGCTTTACGCCCTTTGCAGGCAGGGCTGAACTTACCGAGAGCGTAACTACAGATTTTCATCCGGGTCAGGCAGACCTAGTAACAACAACCAGCAATACCTACGACCAATCGGAATTTTACCTTAAGGAAAGCAAAATTGTAAACAGCAAGAATGAAGAGCGTAAAACAGTAATCGAATATACGAAGGATAGGGCCATCTCCGGTCCAAATGCCGCTGTCTTTTCAGTAATGTATTCCCGGAATATGATTAAAAATATTGTCGGTGAAAGGCAGTTTTTAAACAATGACCAGATAATTTATCAACGGAAAGATTTTGCAGACTGGGGAGGGAATGTATACGCGCCCAGCATAATCTATAGCCAAAGGCTGAGCGAAACAGAAGAAGCCAGAATCCGCTTCCTGAATTATGATTCTCACGGCACAGGGGTTTCTGTAAAGCAGGAGGGTGGTGCTCCCATGTGTTACATCTGGGGTTATGGCGGAGATTACCTGGTTGCCAAGGTATCCAATGCTGACTATGCTGCGGTTCTTGCTGTACTCGGAGGTACTCAGGCTGTGGAAGATTTCAGAAATGATAAAAATCCATCAGATGCTGCAGTGGAGACTATTGGAAATACCCTTAGAGCCAATCTGCCATCTGCCCAGGTCGAGTCTTTTACATACAATACCCTGCTCGGTATGACCAGCCACACTGATATGAAGGGATTGAAAAACAGCTATGAGTATGATGTTTTCGGCCGCTTGCGATATGTGAAAGACCAGAACCAAAACATTGTTAAAAGCAACATCTACCACTATAAAAACTAAAGCCAAATGAATAGTCATCCAGCAATTGCGACACTAGTTAGTGAGTTGCTGGTCACAAAATTTATATAATTAATTTTTTTCGCTTCTGGCGAAACGAAAAATACTATACAATCTAAAATTAAGCGCATGATACTCTGTAATAAAGCCATTAAATTTTTAGTCCTTTTCCTGCTGTTTGTACCCTTGCTCTCCATGTCTCAGGTAGCGTTGCCGCCCGATGGGATGTTTTACCTGAGCAGCGATTTGGGCCCGTATTTTTCGGACGAAGTACCTACGTATACCAACAAAACCATGTATGTTGCTCCGGGCCAGAGTACCGGGCCGGCGGCAACATTCCAGACCATGGGTGTAAGGAACCAGGGAAGCGGTAGCCGGTATAGTGATAGAAATGCCTGGTATGAGGTTCCTGGCAGAATAGCCGGCAGTCTGGAAACCTTGAGCTTTGTACCCAATATCAGCGATGTAGGAACTACCATAAACGTTCGTCAGTATGTAACTTTTTCCGGCCGTAAACCCAATGATCACACCACTACGCCTTATGACCATTTCCAATACAACACCTTTACCATAACGGTCGAAGCACCGGAATTTGTGGGGGCGGCTCAACTGCAGACTATAGGCTCAGGAACCACTATTGTGCCAATTTCCAGCTTCTTTAACGCTTCGGTAAGTGGTGTTTCCTTTACTTTAGATGGTGTTCCCGCCACGACGATTGATCCGCAGACATTAAGCGCTGGCAACCATGTGATTACTGCAACAAAGAATTACGCTAACGGAACCTATACCGGGGAGGTAAGTTTCACCGTAACCAGGCAAGGTACCGATCCAAACTGTCTAACCGCGTCCTTTGTGGCAAGTAATAACCAGAATTACATCCTGTCGAAGATTTTCAAAGTAGCCGGCGTAGATACCGCTAACATTAATAGTACCTGCGAGGTAAACCAGGTGATACAATATATTGATGGTTTGGGCAGACCCTTGCAAACGGTCAACATCAAGGCCAGTCCTTCGGGCAGCGACATCATCCAGCCTGTGGCTTATGATAATTTCGGCCGGGAGGTAAAAAAATACCTGCCTTACACAGAAGCGGGTAATAGCGGTTCCTACCGGAGCAATGCTTTGAGCGGAGCGCAGGCTTCTTTTTACAACAGTCAGCCTGCTTTAAGCAGCATTCCCAATACCGCAAGCCCTTTCGCTGAAACGGTTTTTGAACCAAGTCCTTTAAACCGGGTAACCGAACAGGGTGCTCCCGGCAATACCTGGCAGGTTGGAAACGGCCATACGCTGAAAATGGAATACGGCACCAACCAGAACGAAGTTAAACTCTGGAAGGTAACTGCCACTGGTGCCAATTCAGACAGTAGCTATGCCGCAGGTAAGCTCTACAAAACCACCTCCAAAGATGAGAACTGGAGCCCAGGGGATAGTCTGGCCGGTACGACAGATGAATACAAAGACTTTGAAGGCCGGGTCGTTTTAAAAAGGGTTTGGGAAACGAATGCCAAAAGCTTGAGTACTTATTATATTTATGATGACCTGGGTAACCTGCGTTATGTATTGCCCCCGGCGGTAAACGAGCATGGTAAATATCCTCTGGACAGTTTTAATGAAACAGACCATGTATTTGTTTCGTTTATCTATGGCTATCATTATGATGGACGTAACCGGCTTCAGCAAAAAAAGGTTCCTGGAAAAAGCTGGGAATGGCTATTTTACAATAAGCTTGACCAGTTGGTTTTCACGCAGGACGGGAATCAGCGGGCACAGACTCCCCAACTGCTTACTTTCAATAAATACGATGCCTTGGGCCGGTTGGTGATAACGGGCTATATAGAGGCGCCGGGAACTTCAGCGGACACCAGTGTTGCGCAGGTGGATAGGGGAGCTCTGCAGATTGGGTCACAAGCACTGGAAGCGGAAACCGTGCTTTGGGAAACGCGGGATAATGGAAATACAGAAACAGGGTATAACGATTTGTCTTTACCACAGTCTGCAAATAATGGCGTACAACTGACCAGGAATTTCCGCATCATCAATTATTATGATGATTATGATTTCAACGGCAATGTTTATGGCGGTCCCTCGGCCAGCCAGCCTGGTAGTACCAAAACCAAAGGCCTGCTCACCGGTACAAAGACTGCAATAGAAGGTACAAATTATTTTATACTCACGGTTTATTATTATGATGAGGAAGGCCGGGTGATCCAGGAAAAGAAAAAAACGGATAGTTTAGCAACTCAGGTTACGGAAAACACCTATAATTTTTCCGGGGAACTGATTTCAAGCCTGCGCAGCTATGTTGCATACAATGCAACAGCCTCTATTGCGAACCGTTATGAATATGATCTTCAGGGCAGAAAAATAAAGAGTTTCTCTAAAATAAATGGGCAGCCGGAGGTTACCTTAAGCAAACTGGATTACAATGAGCTGGGGCAGTTAAAAACAAAGAACCTGCATAGTGTAAATGGATTGCCTTTTGCGCAGCATACAGATTTCCGTTACAATGAGCGGGGCTGGCTGAAAAGCAGCACGAGCAACGAGTTCAGTATGGAACTTAAATACGAGGATGCAACGCACCCGCAGTTCAACGGGAACATNTACAATGAGCGGGGCTGGCTGAAAAGCAGCACGAGCAACGAGTTCAGTATGGAACTTAAATACGAGGATGCAACGCACCCGCAGTTCAACGGGAACATCTCCGTCCAGTCCTGGGGCTCAGGACTAAGCCTACCTAATGCGTTTAATTATGAATACGACAAGCTTAACCGCCTAAGCAAAGCGGCGAGTACTGGAATTATAATGAGTGAGGAGCTGAACTACGATGAAATGGGTAATATAACCGGTTTGAACAGGGACAATTCCGGTATTAAATTGTATAACTACGAGGGAAACAAATTGCTGTCGGTGAACAGCCTGACGGGGCAGTATAACTATGATATTAACGGCAATGTAGTTAAAGATGGCCGTAATGGGATGGATTTGACGTACAACAGCCTTAACCTTCCAGTAACAGCTACTGATGGCACGAGGTACCTGAACTACGTTTACGATGCAACAGGCAAGAAACTAGCCAGGTATACCAATGGCAATCTGCGCAGTTATTTTGATGGCATTGAGGGTGATGAAGATCATATTGATATCATCCATACGGAAGAAGGGGTAGCCAGGAACAACAGTGGTAGCTACAGTTATGAATACAATTTGAGTGATCACCTGGGCAATGTAAGGGCAACTTTCTACCAGAACCCCGCTAACCAGCAAATAGAGGTGATTCAAAGGGATGACTACTATGCTTTTGGTTTAAGAAAGATGAATTCGCCAAATTCAAATACAAATAAGTACCTTTATAATGGCAAGGAGTTGCAGGAGGAGCTAGG
>NZ_LMPD01000001.1:1237377-1238064 GCF_001424305.1 Pedobacter sp. Leaf176 | reverse complement strand
CTTCCGCATTTTTCTGGGTCACGTAGTATTTSGTTTCSCCSGCTGATGCGGTTGTTGGAACCGGCGCAGCAGAAAGTTTAGTACCATTCGCATCATACCAGGTTAGGTTTGAMCCAGTCGCTGTYARTGCWGGGATATTCTGCTCGTTCTGGCAATAAGTTAGGTGTTCGGTTACAGGAGCTAATGGTAAGCCGATTACGGTGACTTTAAGTTCTGCTTTNTCGCAACCTTCCGCATTTTTCTGGGTCACGTAGTATTTGGTTTCCCCGGCTGATGCGGTTGTTGGAACCGGCGCAGCATTAAGTTTATCACCATTCGCGTCATACCAGGTTAGGTTTGACCCAGTCGCTGTCAGTGCTGGGATATTCTGCTCGTTCTGGCAATAGCTTAGATATGCGGTTACAGGAGCTAATGGTAAGCCGATTACGRTGACTTTAAGTTCTGCTTTTGGTCCTTCGCAACCTTCTGCATTTTTCTGGGTCACGTAGTATTTGGTTTCCCCCGCTGATAAAGTAGAAGGTGTTGGAGCAGCATTAAGTTTAACACCATTCGCATCATACCAGGTTAGGTTTGACCCAGTCCCTGTCAGTGCTGGGATATTCTGCTCGTTCTGGCAATAAGTTAGGTGTTCGGTTACAGGAGCTAATGGTAAGCCGATTACGGTGACTTTAAGTTCTGCTTTTGGTC
>NZ_LMPD01000001.1:1237094-1237350 GCF_001424305.1 Pedobacter sp. Leaf176 | reverse complement strand
AGTTCTGCTTTYGGTCCTTCGCAACCTTCTGCATTTTTCTGGGTCACGTAGTATTTCGTTTCGCCCGCTGATAAAGTAGAAGGTGTTGGAGCAGCAGAAAGTTTAGTASCATTCGCRTCATACCAGGTTAGGTTTGAACCGGCCGCTGTTAATGCAGGGATATTCTGCTCGTTCTGGCAATAGCTTAGATATGCGGTTACAGGAGCGGCTGGTAAGCCGATTACGGTGACTTTAAGTTCTGCTTTCGGTCCTTCGC
>NZ_LMPD01000001.1:0-1237050 GCF_001424305.1 Pedobacter sp. Leaf176 | reverse complement strand
ATACCAGGTTAGGTTTGAACCGGCCGCTGTTAATGCWGGGATATTCTGCTCGTTCTGGCAATAAGTTAGGTGTTCGGTTACAGGAGCTAATGGTAAGCCGATTACGRTGACTTTAAGTTCTGCTTTYGGTCCTTCGCAACCTTCTGCRTTTTTCTGGGTCACGTAGTATTTCGTTTCGCCCGCTGATAAAGTAGAAGGTGTTGGAGCAGCAGAAAGTTTAGTASCATTCGCRTCATACCAGGTTAGGCTTGAACCAGTCGCTGTCAGTGCAGGGATATTCTGCTCGTTCTGGCAATAGCTTAGATATGCGGTTACAGGAGCGGCTGGTAAGGCAGCAGAAAGTTTAGTACCATTCGCATCATACCAGGTTAGGCTTGAACCAGTCGCTGTCAGTGCAGGGATATTCTGCTCGTTCTGGCAATAGCTTAGATRTGCGGTTACAGGAGCGGCTGGTAAGCCGATTACGGTGACTTTAAGTTCTGCTTTYGGYCCTTCGCAACCTTCYGCATTTTTCTGGGTCACGTAGTATTTCGTTTCSCCCGCTGATAAAGTAGAAGGTGTTGGAGCAGCATTAAGTTTATCACCATTCGCATCATACCAGGTTAGGCTTGAACCAGTCGCTGTTAATGCAGGGATATTCTGCTCGTTCTGGCAATAAGTTAGGTGTTCGGTTACAGGAGCTAATGGTAAGGCAATTACGGTTACTTTCAGTTCTGCTTTTGGCCCTTCGCAACCTTCTGCATTTTTCTGGGTCACGTAGTATTTCGTTTCCCCCGCTGATAAAGTAGAAGGTGTTGGAGCAGCATTAAGTTTATCACCATTCGCATCATACCAGGTTAGGCTTGAACCAGTCGCTGTCAGTGCAGGGATATTCTGCTCGTTCTGGCAATAAGTTAGGTGTTCGGTTACAGGAGCTAATGGTAAGGCATTTATAGTAATCGTAAACAAAGCTTTTGGTCCTTCGCAACCTTGCGTATTTTTCTGGCTTACATAAAATTTAAGCTCACCTACAGCAGCAGTTGAAGGAATAGGTGCGGATAAAAGTAAAGTTCCCGCTTCATCATACCAAATTAATGTTGCGTCCGATGCTTTAGTAGCCGTTAATGCCGGGATATTTGTTTCGTTCTGGCAATAGCTTAAATTGTCAACGCCGGGCATTTCAGGAATAGGATTAACTATAACTTTGAGTTCCGAGCGCTTTTCACTACACCCAGTGGCTATGGCGGTAACCGTGGCTTCGCCCTCATATAACGGCGACCAGGCGACTAAACCCGTGGTGCGATCAATCGAACCCGCAGCGGCCGGCGTCAATTCATAAAGAACACCTTCACTATTTTGCGCCGTAGCAACATAAGTGTCGCTTCCAGACCCTACGCATCTGGATGTGGTTAAATTGCTTGCGAAAACAGGACTACTGACATCTGCTTTTATAATAATTTTGCCGGTTTTAGAAACGGGTATACCTCCTGTGGTGGTTACTGTGTAAATAACACCTGCCGGATCGGTAGGTGTAGTTGAAGAACCGGTTATTTTAAGTTCCTTTGTCGTTGAATTATAATTAGGTGTAAAACCGGCAGGAAGATTCGTTACCGTTACGCCTGATGCTCCGCCACCTATTGAATACACAATTTCCTGAATGGGCGTACCTGCGCAAACTGATCTATCGGGCGCCTCAGATATTAATGTAACTACTCCTAATTCTGTGTTTGTAGATGCTGTTCCTATGTCATTTGTTGGGCTCGCATCCGGTTGTGTTCCTGTAATGGTTGCAGTATTTGTATGTCTTCCAACAGTCAACACTTTAGCCTCAATTTCCAGTACGCTGCTGGCGCCGCTTGCTAAATCGCCAATAGTCCAGACACCTGTTGATGAATTGTAGCTCCCTGTAGTGGTGCGATGCGATACGTATTGGTAATCTGTCGGTAATTTATCGTTCACAGAAACACCGATTGCATTACCTGCGCCTAAATTTCTGGCAGTAAGCTTAAAAGTTACCGTTTCGCCTAGTTCAGGTAAGGGTATATTAACCGTTTTTTCTATCGCCCGGTCTATATTACAAAGTGAAATGATTAAAGGCAGTGATTGGGCACTTAAGCCACATTCTAAATTAGAACTCACGGTATAATTTCCTGAAACAGTTGCCGTATATGTGTTGCTGGTGGCACCCGATATTTCAATTCCATTTAAATACCATTTGTAAGGGCCACTACTGGAAGCATCGGCAGTTAATTTTGCAGCAGCACAGTTCGTTAGATCTACACTGGGTTGTAAGGCTTTTTCCGGAAATCTTGAAATGAAGTTCGACATGGAAAAGTCGCTACTTTGCTGAACCATCGAAACGGTGAGCCGGCTATCACTGTTGATTGTAAGTACATTCGGAAAACCAATATTAGCATCCGTGAATTTAATCAGGTACAATCCGGAACTTCCCAATGGTTTCCGTAAACCTATCCCCGATATAGACTCGATATCCTTTGAACTATAGACGGTTGCTCCTTTTGTGGTTAAATAAATTTTATCCGTATTCTTTGTTATAATATATCCGAAATAAGGAAGATTGCCATCTTTATAGGAGGTGAACTTATAGGTTTCCACTTGCCTGGATCCTGAGCAGTAAGCAATTGGCACAAGTGTGGCGATATCGACTTCACATCCACCACCGCCAGATACACCACCTGTTCCGGAGAAGACCAGGATATTTTTATCAGAAACTATTCTTGATGAGGAAAATCGACCTGTATTTGTGTTCGAATTGTAATTTCCATTAATCCATCCATGATTGAAGGTTTTAAATGCACCTGCTGAGGTAAGTGTTATATTTTGAAAACTTTTTTGGGTACCGTTTTCATCAAAAAATTCAACTCGAATTGTCGTATTGGGTTCTGTACTAACAATCGTTGTCTGTTCGGCAATCGTGTTGCCCTCTCCCCTTACAATAACATATTCAGCACCTAATGAAGAAACTGGAGGAATTGGATTGTACGCTCCATCGCCACAACCACCCGGGGCATCAAGCCTCGCAGAAGTATTCATAACAGCAGGTCCTGAAGATTCAACAAGCGTTCCAACAGGCCTTTGAAACAAGTAACTCTGACCTTGATTCAAAGTAGTCACCGCAACACCCCCAATTTTGATAATAGTATTGTCATCAATTGCCATTATACTATACGTCGGCCGTTCACTGCCAGCCAAATCTCCGTCTCGATAATAGCCGACCCTGAAAGATGTTCCCACACCAGCATCACCAAAACTGAATAATGAAGCATTTCCTTTAATGTTGGCGTCATTTCCATCACTGCCGAGATCATCAGAGGCAATGTTTCTTAAATTTACGGAAATAGATGCATCAGCGGTTACAATAACCCCCGCCCCATTTATTGCCGTATTTAGGGGATGAATAGCAAGCGCACTTGGTAACCCGGTAAATCTATTGACATACGGTGAGCCAGCTACGCAAGTGAAATTATATAGCAAGCTTCCATCACTTTTAGTAATTTTGCCTGTAACTGTTGTGGTGCTTTCTGTGGTTATTATTATCTGGTTGGCCTTACTCCAATATTGCCAAGGTGCCGGAGCAATATAATGTTTAGAATATACTGGCGGCGCAGTAGGACTGCCTCGAAAAATTCTTTTAAAATTCGTATAAGTGCTTGAATACAAAACACTTGCTGATGGTAATTTATAATTAACGGGTTTAATTACTCCTATAGCCTGATTGTTGTGGCTAACAGCAGGATTGCCTGCGTGTAAAACCCCAGCCAGAAAAACAAGGAAAATAAAAACCGAAATCCTTATAAAATTATTATTCATCAGCGCTTATAACACTAAAAATCAACATCACTATTTGTAAAGCAATAACTAAAACGTAAAATTTATCGGTATATTAATCAAGCAGATGGCAGTTAAATAACGAATCTACTTCAGATTAACAATCAAAAATAACTCAAATCATTCTGGCAAATGATACTTAAAGCTAATTTTTGACGTTAATAAAGCGCGTAAATAATTCACTTTCAGTAAAAATCTAAAAAAGTATTATTAATACTACAATTACACAACAAAATCGTGAATTTTCTGAGTGTAACTTACTGATTATCAAAACTTATTATTTAAAAAATAAAACCGAAAATCGAATTCGGCAGGATTTGAAAATTTTACACGAAACCCAATCCATAGTTGATTACAATTAAAGCTGTATATCTTGGCATTCCTTATTCGCCAAGCGACTCAGCCAGGTAAACAAACTACATTTAGTATCATCATAATTCTCTACACTACTCCACGCCTGAACAAAAGTTTGTTCCAGTGCCAGATCACAATCACCCTTATCGTTTAATTTGCGTAAAATAAGACCATATATAGCAGGTGAATATAATTGATAGAGCATCCTAAATGCCATTTTATCACGACATCTCAGTTTATTTAAACAAATTTCCTGTACAGATATCCAGGTATTCGGTGTAGGTTCCTCTAAAATTTGATTACTAAAAATTGCCGGCTGCATTATATCAGGTTATACATTGATCAGCAACACAGATATAAGAAAATTGTTTAATAAAGCAAACAACCATTGGGAATACCCTTAAAATGATTCAAAACAGGCCCTTTCAAAAGTTAATTAGCTTTGAATTCAGAATTTTATTTTGTTTCCCGTCATTTAATAGCTATTGGATCTCTCGCAGGCGGGAACCACGATTGCTCAGCGAAGCTAATCTTAAAGCGATTTGCATTAGGATTCTCAATCAAATTGCGAATGACGACGTATCGAAATACAATTCGTTAATGAGCCGACGTAAATCTTTTTCATATAGCCTCATAATTGACAACTTAAATTGTAAATTACCTCATACAGATTGTACATTTGTATCGAAATGAAAATTTTTATCTGGTCATTAAGTATTTGTATATTGTTTTTATCCTGCATTAGTTGCGAGGATTTTGCCGTACAGCCAGGTAATGAAATTCAGCTTTCTATTTCGGTTGAGAATAATAAGCGCGCTGTGGATGCAGATAATTGTTCTCCGCTTTGTACTTGCAACTGCTGTGGACAACCCTTGCTGGTTACAATAAAGCATTCATTGCAAGATGCGAAGATGCCGGAAACATGCAGACAAATTAAGCCAGGCTATAAATCTGCTTTCACGACCGGCTTTTTAGAATCGATATGGCAACCGCCCAAGTTGAAAATGAATACCATCGGATAATAAGAAATTATTAATCAATCATTCATTTCAATAGATTAAAATGCAGAAAATATTTTTAATGTTGTGCACAGCATTGTGCATAGCGAATGCCCATGCGCAAAACAGTTTTAAAATTTTAATTAAATCAGAAGAAACAAAAAAAGAACTGGCGGGCGCCACCGTAAATATCGCGGGAACAAACTTAATAACTCGTTCCAATCCCTCAGGCTTAGCTACGATAGACAATGTTCCTGCTGGAAAACAGGTTTTAAAAATTAATCATATCGGATACCAAAGCCTGACAATTTCCTTGGATTTTCCTGTGAGTCAATTGGCTCCGTTAACCGTTTTTTTGAAGGTATCTGAAGATCAACTTGAAGAAGTTATTATTTCATCAACAAGGACAAGCCGTACGATTCAAAATACGCCAACCCGGGTAGAAACAATTGAACTGGAAGAAATTGATGAAAAAAGCAATATGCGCCCGGCAAACGTTTCCATGATTCTCCATGAAAGTACTGGAATTTCTGTACAGCAGACCTCCGCAACAAGCGGAAACTCAAGCATCAGAATACAAGGTTTAGATGGCCGTTACACACAATTACTTAAAGATGGCTATGCAAGTTTTGGGAATTTCGCAAGCGGCTTAAGTATCCTGGAAATTCCTCCTCTTGATTTGAGTCAGGTTGAAATTATTAAAGGACCAGCATCAACCCTTTACGGAGCCGGGGCGATTGCTGGCGTTGTAAATTTTATATCACGCACGCCACGTGAAAAAGGAGATTATAACTTCATCTTAAATCAATCCAACGTTGGACAAACTAACATCGGAGGGTTTTTGATGAAAAGAAATAAGTATATCGGCTACAGCCTGCTTGCCTTGACGAACTTTCAAAAACCCTATGATGTAGATAAAGATGATTTCACAGAGTTGCCTAAATCAAAAGATTTCACCATTCATCCGAAATTATTCATTTATCCTAACGAAAAAACAAGCATCATAATCGGAAATTCTTTTACAAAAAGCGATAGAACCGGAGGCGATATCGTTCTTATACAAGATGGTGCGAATCAGAATCATAGCTATTTTGAAAATAATAAGAGTGTAAGGAACACATCAACACTAGATTTAAGTTTAAAATCAGGAGAAATGGATTTGTTGCGTGTTAAAACAAGCTTTAACTATTTTAAACGCAGTATAGATATTCCTTCCTACAATTTCGGAGGCATAAATTATAATGTTTACACCGACATCAGTTATTTAAAGAACTTAAATAAACAAAGCTTGATTTTTGGAGCAAACCTGGTGTATGATAAGTTCAAGGAAGAGAACAACCCCTCTTTAGCCAAGGATTTTAATACTAAAACTGCAGGCTTATATGTCCAGCAAACCTGGGATGCTTCCGAAAAATTAAAATTTGAAAGTGGTATCAGGGCTGACTTAGTCAATTATTACAATAATTTTTACAACAAAACGGACTTCTTTGTTCTGCCAAGGATTTCTGCGTTATATAAATTTAATGATAAGTGGAGTTCAAGAATTGGAGGAGGTTTAGGTTATAAAACACCAACACTCTTTACGGAACAAACTGAAACATTCCAATACCGGAACTTATTGCCTTTAAAAGATGTAACATCCGAAAGAAGTTACGGCGGTACAGCCGATGTTAATTACAAAACCCTTATCGGTAAAGATTGGGTAATTAGCTTTAATCAGATGTTTTTTTATACCCGGATTAGCAATAGTACAATTTTACTACAGGATGAACTGTCTGATTTTTATTTCACCAATACTATCCAACCTGTAAATAGTGCAGGGTTTGAAACCAATGCTAAATTTATTTTTAAAGAAAATTTCAAACTGTTTGCGGGTTACACCTATACAAATGCGAAGGCTAAGTATCTACCTGGAATAGAAGACATACGTTTGTTACCTAAAAACAGGTTAAATCTGGCGTTATTGTATGAAAAAGAGAAAAATTTCAAACTCGGACTGGAAGGCTATTTTACTGACAGGCAATATCTATATAATGATTTCCTTACGCCTTCCTATTGGGAGTTTGGTTTTATGGCAGAAAAAGTCTTTGGAAAGATAGCTGTTTTTATTAATGCCGAAAACTTTACAGATACCAGGCAGAGCCGGTACAAAAGTGTTGTCAACGGCCCACATAACAACCCTACTTTTGATGATATCTGGACACATACCGAAGGCAGGACTTTTAATGCAGGCATTAAACTCAAATTATAAATTAAAAACCGAATCAGATTTTCTCTTGTTTAAGTAATAAAATTATTTAGCTATGGAAAACGAGGATTATAATTTAAATGAAGAAAATAAATCGTTACAGGAAGAGGAGACGATACCTAACATTGAACAATTTCAGGTAGAGCGATCAGGCCCTCAAGACAGTTTTGAATCTAATGCCACCGAAACAACAGATGCAGAACCCGGTCCGGAGGATGATGAAGATGAAAATGATGATAGTACTTATTCAGAAGATGAAGTTGAGTATGCCGACGGGGAAGGTACTTTATTAAATGAAGAGTTCGAAAACGATGATGAGGATGAATAATTAATTCCTGGAACCTTGAAACAAAGAAGCGAAAACCTTAGGTTTTCGCTTCTTTGTTATAGATTAATCGTTGCTTACTTGCTCTTAAAAATAATAACAGCCAAAGGCGGCAAGTTTACTGAAATTGAAAACTTCTGATTGTTATAACCTTCCTGAGCCGGAACGATATCACCTTTATTATTGATTCCACTACCATAGTACACAATATCATCGCTGTTAAACAATTCTTTCCACTTGGTTTTAAACGGAACACCGATTTTATAAGTTTCGCGCACAACCGGAGTCAAATTTAATGCGATAATTAAGGTATCTTTTGCCTTTGGTCCTTTACGCATATAAACAAATACCGATTCATCCCGGTTATCGGCGTCAATCCACTCAAAACCTTCATAACTAAAGTTGAAATGGTATAAAGCGGGTTCCTTTCTATATAAAAAATTGAGTGCTTTAACGGTTTCCTGCATGCCTTTATGTGGCGGGTATTGTAACAAGTGCCAGTTTAGCGATTGTGTAAAATTCCATTCACTTGTATCGCCAAATTCGTTACCCATAAATAAAAGTTTTGCACCTGGGTGGGTATACATGTAGGCATAAAGTGCCCGAAGATTTGCGAACTTTTGCCAGTCATCACCAGGCATTTTATAAAGCATGGGCGATTTACCATGCACGACCTCGTCATGTGAAAAAGGCAGCATAAAATTTTCTGTAAAAGCATAGGTCATGCTAAAACTGAGTTGGTTTTGATGGTGTTTTCTAGCCAGAGGATCTACTTTAAAATACTTCAAAGTATCATTCATCCAGCCCATCATCCACTTCATGCCAAAGCCCAATCCACCGGAATGCACAGGATGTGTTACACCGTGATAGGTGCTGCTTTCTTCCGCTATAGTTTGTACGCCTTTGAAATTGCCATATACAGCAACATTCAAATCCTGCAGAAACTGGATGGCGCCGAGATTTTCACTGCCTCCGTATTCATTGGTTGCGGCGTCGGCGCCTTCACGTGAAAAATTAAAGTACAACATAGAGGCCACTGCATCAACGCGTAATCCATCTGCATGGTACTTATCTAACCAGAATAAAGCATTACTAATTAGAAAAGAACGAACTTCGTTCCTGTCGTAGTTGAAGATATAAGATTTCCAATCCGGATGAAACCCTTTTTTCATATCCGCATGTTCATACAAATGAGTACCGTCAAACTCATATAAGCCGTGCCTGTCGCCGGGAAAATGAGAAGGTACCCAGTCGAGGATAACCGCGACGTTAGCCTTATGCAATTCTTCTATCAAAAACATCAAATCCTGCGGTGAACCATAACGGGAACTCGCACCGAAATAACCGGTTATCTGATAGCCCCAACTTGGAAAAAAGGGAAATTCCATGACAGGCATCAGTTCTACATGAGTAAAACCCATTTCGGTTACGTATGGAATCAATGCCTTAGTTACTTCCCTGCAATTGAGTACCCTTTCCGGGTTATCCGGATCACGCTGCCATGACCCTAAATGTAATTCGTAAACCGCAATCGGCTGATTAAGTGCATTAAGTTTCGGCCGCTTGTTCAACCAGGATTTATCTTTCCAGCTGTAGTCGGTATCCCAGATAATACTGGCCGTTTGCGGCGGATGTTCCCAACGCACCGCATAAGGATCACCTTTTAAATGCTCTGATTCATCGAAGCCCTTAACAAAATATTTGTATACATCACCTTTTTTGAGGCCAGGAATAAATCCTTCCCAAATCCCTGATTTGTCTTCCCTTTTATTCAGCACGTGTGAGTTTGCATCCCAGTTATTAAAATCGCCAACTACGCCAACTTTAATCGCATTCGGTGCCCAGACAGATAAATAGGCTCCGGTAGTTTGCTCAACAGTAAGCAAATGCGCACCCATCTTCTCGTATAAACGAAAATGTTTACCAACCAAAAATAAATCAATATCAAAGTCAGTGAATAAACTATATTTCCATACAGGCGATGGTGCATCCATTATGGGCGCAACTGCTTTTATCCTGTTTTTATCAAATGATTTAGCCGGTATTTTTTTTGCTGCTGACATGTTTATTTTTGGTTAAGTATTTAACCCCCGAAAACCGTTGAAAGTTTTCGGGGTTAGTGTTTTAAACACCAAAAATCTGTATTTCAGAGAAAACCTTATTACATTGAAAATGCAGACAGCCTTTATCGTCGATATCGAAATTCGACACTTCCCGGCCATCGGCAACTACCCTTTTAACCTGGAAATTAACTCCAAACACATTACAAGCATAAAACTCATAATTTGGGGTATACAGGCCTTCAGTAAGCTGATTTATTCTAATTAACGAAGAATCGCCCTTTACAGTAAACTTTTTCTCCAGGTAAATATCCTGTTCGTAAGCGAATGTATCACCATGGTCTTCATACATGAATGAATTTACCTCATAGTCGCTGTTATAAATATTCAATGTTACTTCTGTGATTGCTTTTTCATCCACATATTGCATCACCGGGTATTCCGGAATTACCGAGCCAGCTCTGACGAACATAGGCATACTGTCTATCTTTGCTTCAACAAGATGTTCACTTTCTCCGGCTAAAACCTCGTTTGTCCAGAAATTATACCAGGTTCCTTTTGGGAGGTAAACCATTCTCGACACAGCACCCTGCTCTAAAACCGGACATATAAGTAACTTATCGCCGTAACAAAATTCATCCTGACGGAAATGATTGCTTATGTTATCCTGTTCAAGCATTACTAGAGGCCTTAAAATCGGAAATCCATAGCGATGGTGTTCCCAAAAAACAGAATATAAATAAGGCATTAACCGGTACCGCAGCTCAATAAATTTACGATTGATGTTTTCAAAAAAATCACCAAAACTCCAGGGCTCCCTTTCTGCAGTGTCGCCTGCGGAATGGGCCCTCATAAAAGGCGAAAACGTACCCAGTTGTATCCATCTGGTAAATAATTCACCGTCCGGTTCGCCACTAAAACCGCCAATATCTGTACCGCAAAATGGCACACCGGAAACCGATAAACGCTGACATTGAATGTTGCCCATTTTCAAGTGTTCCCAGCTTGCGAGGTTATCACCTGTCCACACACTCGCGTATCGCTGCATACCGGAATAACCAGCACGGGTAATGGTAAATGGGCGTTTGTTACGCATTAATTTTTTCAGGCCCTCGTAAGTTGAACGCACCATCTGCATACCATAAACATTATGTGCTTTGCGGTGCGAACCACGGAAACCGTCGTAATTATGGCGCACATCATTAGGGAAAGTTCCTGAGCCGAAAACAGCAGGTTCATTCATATCATTCCAAAAACCAGCAACACCCATATCCACTAATTCTTTGTACAAATTACCCCACCAGCTGCGAACTTTTGGATTTGTAAAATCAGGGAACTGGCATCTTCCTGGCCATACATGCCCTTCCATATAGTAATCATCACTTCGGCGGCAGAAAAATCTTTTTTCTTTACCTTCTTTAAAAACCCAGTAATCGTCATCGACCTTAATTCCTGGATCAATCATCACAACGGTTTTAAAACCATCGTCAGAAAGTTCTTTAATCATTCTCCGGGGGTCTGGAAAATATTTTTTATTCCAGGTAAAACATCGATAACCGTCCATATAATCAATATCCAGGTATATCGCATCACAAGGAATTTTACGTTCGCGGAACTGCTTCGCAATTTCTTTAACTTTTGATTCCGGATAATAACTCCAGCGGCATTGCTGATAGCCTAAAGTCCACTTCGGCGGCATAGGATGTGTGCCTGTTAAGCTTGCATAACGTTTAACCACGTCCATCATATGGGGTCCGTGGATATAATAATATTGTAATTCCCCACCGTCTGACCAGAAACTGGTTTTACCAACATCTTCAGAACCAAAATCGAAATAAGACTTAAAAGTATTGTCGAAGAAAATGCCATAGGCCGCTTTATTATGCAGCCCGATGTAGAACGGGATGGTCCGGTAAAGCGGATCCTGGTTCCATCCGAAGGAATACGCATCGGTATTCCAGTTTTGAAACCTCCGGCCACGTAAATTAAAATTCCCTGATTTATCTCCGAGGCCGAAAAAATTTTCTTCAGGATGGCATTTTTTGGTAGCGAAAATATAATAGCCTCCAAAATCGGTATTTTCTTCCCAGTGCATGGAATTTGCCTCATCCACCATTAAAGTGCCGGTAATGACGTCCGAAAACGAGATATGGAAATTAGCTTTTTCAATCTTACACGTTACAGCGTTTGTAGAAACAGTATAGTGATCTTCGTGTTCCTGCATATTGAATACAGAAACTTTCTGATCAACTTCCGGAACAGCGTAAGAAAAATCATCAAGAAAAACGCCATGTGGAGCCAAACGGACACGAATAATCTCATCGCTTACCACCCGGATTTCTACCCTTGCATCGCCATCAGAAAAGTAAAACCTGTTTCCTTCCTTTTTTACTTTTTTAACTTCACCTAAGTATTGCTTTACAATCGGCTTTACAGATATATCAACAGGATTATTCAGGTGTTGTATTTCCTGTTCTTTTTCAATCAGCTCACTGGCCGTGTCTGGCTTATCGTTTTGCGCTTCCATCCTAATAATTCAAATTAATTCGATTTCCTTAAAATAATGCTCGTTAAGAAGGCACTATAATACGCATATTTTACAAAAGGGAACTCATGTTCACAAAAAAACCTTCTGATTTAATTCAGAAGGTCTTCAAAATTCTTAAGACTTTATTTTATTCTGTTGAAGAATTAATTAAACCTGGTTACGGATTAAATGAAAATGCCAGGTAATAGATAGCACCCGCTGCCGGGTTGCCATAAGACGTTATGTAGTATTTGTTCAGCACGTTTGAGCCCCCCAACTTTATAACTGAATTTACTGATGGTATTTTCAGGTTAACCTGGGCATCCAATGTACTGTATGATGGCACCTCACCTGAAGTAAAGGATGAATTCCAATAAAATCTATCCTGCCAGCGATAGGATACATTAAACCCAACATTTTTGATAATTTCTTTGTTGCCCAAGCCCAGGTTAAAACGAACTTTTGGTGTATTGAAATCATTTATGTAGTTGACCGGAAGGTCTCCAATCCGGTTGTATGATACGTTTCCGCTTAAGTTCCATTTGTTAATTAAATAATCTAAACCCAAAGCTGCCCCATAAGAATTTACCTCTCCTTCGGCATTAACTGGAACACCAAACTTTACGAAAGTAGGACTTGATGCTGTACCAACATTTTGATAAACATCTACCGCTGTGATAAAATCTTTATAAACGTTATAGTAACCGTAGGCATCAATTAATAGGTTTGATGTAATTAAGCCTTTATAGCCTAATTCGTACGATTGGACGCTTTCCGGACGAACACCTTTTGAGTCAAATGTATATTGCTGTAATAGAGCCGGATTTGGTGTACCTGTTGCTGCTGATGCCAGGAAAGCACGGTAACTTACATCAGTAAATGCTTTGTTGGTATTCAGATTATACTTTCCAAACATAATTTCAGGCAAACCACCGATTAGGCGTTGCGATCCACCGCCTACTGATAAATCTATATATTGATTTTGAGTGGTCGGGTTGCGGTAACCTGTTTGGTAGGATGCCCTGATGTTATTATTTTTCGCAACAGTGAAAACTCCGGTAATCCGTGGCGTAAAGCGTCCTTCAAAATTCATGCTCTTATCAAATCTTCCTGCAAAAGTGAACTTCACTTTATCATTGAACATTTTTTTACCTATCTGTGCAAAGGCTCCATATTCATTAATATCTATGGATTCGTTTAAGTCATTAAAAATTGTTCCCGCGGAATTCAAATCATAAAGGCGGTAGGATGCACCCAACTGAAACTCGACAACATTATTAAAGGCATTGGTAAAGTTGTACATACCTTCATAATGGTATAAATTACTTTTATCATCAAACTTAGCTCCATAAATACTTTTCGTCGGATCTGCAGCATTAATTGATGTTGCACTGATGGTTGTGTTCATGATGGTATTCATTGCGTTTGCGAACTGTGGTGAACCTGGTTCGAAACGACCCTGATTGGCGACACCACGTGCAAATGTATGCGCAGCTACATCACCTTGCCCGGCAGCCCGCGCGCCTACGTAATTGCCAATATACTGCGGAAACCATGTTGTGGAGGGCTTAGAAACTTCATTGATGTAGCTTCCCAGGATAGATGAAATATAAGAATCTCCTGATCGTTCTTGCGTAGTATAGCCTTTTACATAAAAATCCTGTCCTTTTACTTCCAGTTTATATTGGCCAATGTTAAAATTACGGAGCGAATAACGGTCTGATCCGGTGTAAACCGAAGTTCCCGTACCCCAGTTTGCTTGTGCAACAGCCTGAACAGTACTGCTGATGTTGTAGTAAACCGCGCCGGATGCTTTAAGTGATTTCGTATCGTAATCGACCAGGTTGACCTCATTGTAACCCGTTCTTGATACATTTTGATCAGGAATTAAATTGGCTTTTAAACCGACATAAAATGGAAGGTAATTTTGAACAGCCGGACGCAAAGCTGCAGGCAAACCGGCTAAAAACCCTGCTTGTTGTGTTGCATTCGGAATCGCAGTTCCAAAAGCGCCGTCCATTAAAGCTTTAATATTAGGTATTGCGCCACCCGAACCCGCATTGATGCCGGAGATGGTCGCATTTTGAACGCTCAAAGCCACATTTCTCATATTCTGACTCACTTCATCTCCATAAACATTCACACCATCATAATTGGTATCACTGTTTCTATCACCGGATTTGACAGTCCTTGAAACCCTGTCGAAATTGGAATAGTTATTCCCAAACCAGTCTTTTGCCTGCAAAAAGGAAAACGCAGCCTTTACACCAAACTTATTATTCCATGATTTGGCTAAGCGTACGTCTAGCTGATTGAAGGGCTGAACACTGCTGTTATCATCATTAACATGGTTTATGCCAGTTTTATATTGAAAACTCGCGCCTTTATATTTAAATGGATCTTTAGAGGTCATCAACAAAGTTCCGTTAATACCACCAGCACCATATAAAGCAGATGATGCACCCGGCAAAAGTTCAACATTATCAACATCTAATTCGGTAATACCAACAATATTACCTACGGAAAAATTCAAACCAGGAGCCTGATTGTCCATTCCATCGATGTATTGGTTAAAGCGCGTATTACCATTCGAATTAAAACCCCGGGTATTAATTGATTTAAAAGTCAAACTTTGCATACTACTTTCTACGCCTTTCATATTATTCAAAGCATCGTAAAAAGACGGGGCCGCTATTTCTCTAATCGATGCAGCGCTCATGCGTTCAATGGAAACCGGCGATTCTAAAATACGTTCCGGTGTTCTTGATGCAGAAACAACCACATCGCCACCCAATATTGCTACGGCCTCCAATTCTACAATAATTCCACTTGCACTTCCTGTAACTGACTGCTCAACAGTCCCGTAACCGACATAACTACTTACTAAAGTAAAGGGTAATTTTGAAGGAGCATTAAAACTGAATGCGCCGTTTGAATTTGTTGCCGCGCCGCCGGACTGTCCCTTAACGGTAACAGTTACGCCCACTAAGGGCTCTTTTGTTTGCCTATCTCTGACGGTACCGCTTACCGTTATGTTTTGAGCTTGCACCGTAACACGGGTTACAAATACAAGAACAAACACAAAGAAGATCTGTGTAAAGATTTTGCTCATAAATAAGTATTAATTTTTGGTTAGTTTACTTTAATAGTGAGTTAAACTTAAATCCTTTTTTCGAATTAAGCAAATTATGTCAGCATAATAATCACAATTCAATTTAAATTTTGATTGCTTTCATGATTGTTGTATTTTGCAGTAATATCGTTCAGCAGATAATCTATGAATGTTGATTTTTAGCTAACCATTTATGAACAAACTCAAAGCGCTCTTCTGCATAATAATCCCGATCGCGATTGCATTTCTTTTTAACACTAAAATTGGCAGTACGCCACCCCTTCTTAAATTCCTGAATCCTTTTATGGGCTTCTGGCAAAATGCCGAAAATAACCATTTTATATTTAATCATAAGGCTAAAATAAAAGGTGCAATAGACGATATAGAAATCGATTTCGATGACAGAATGATTCCGCATATTTTCGCTAAAAACGATCATGATCTTTATCTTGCTCAAGGTTACGTAACCGCAATGCACCGTTTATGGCAAATGGATTTTCAAACCCGGTTTGCAGCGGGCAGGATAAGTGAAGTTGTTGGTGATAAAGCCATTGAGGTAGACCGGTACCAGCGTAGAATGGGTATGGTGTATGGCGCTGAAAATTCATTAAAGGGCATGATGGCTGATCCAAAGGCAAAAGAAATGATTTTGGCTTACACAGATGGAATTAATGCCTATATAAAGACACTTTCACACGCAAACTATCCGATAGAATATAAAATTTTAGATTTTAAACCAGAAAACTGGACGCCCGTAAAGTGTGCCCTTTTGTTAAAACAAATGTCTGCCGTATTAGCAATGGGTTCTGATGAATTTTATATGACCAACATTATGAAAAAATTTGGTCCTGATGTTACCAAAGATCTCTTCCCAGACTACCCTTTCCGGGAAGATCCCATTATTCCTGTTGGCACAAAATGGGACTTCAGCCCCTTGCCAATTCCAAAAACACCTCAATCCTTTACTAAAGTCCAAACCGGCGAGGTAAAAACAACAGAAAAAATTGAGGGCATAGGCAGTAATAACTGGGCATTATCAGGAGCCAAAACAGCATCAGGTTATCCCATTCTTGCTAACGATCCACACCTGGATTTAACGCTCCCATCAATCTGGTATCAGATTCAGCTTCATGCACCTGGCGTGAATACCTATGGCGTTTCGCTTCCCGGCGCTCCCGGTGTAATTATTGGCTTTAACGGGCGCATTGCCTGGGGCGTAACGAATGTTGCTGCAGATGTACTCGATTTTTATCAGATTAAATTTAAAGACAATACGCATAAAGAATATTGGTATAACAATGCATGGAAACCCACCAAAAGCAGACTGGAAACAATAAAAATCCGTGGCAGTAAAGATGAAGTTGATACCGTTTATTATACCCATCACGGTCCGGTTGTCTATTTTCAGAAGCCAAAGTATGGCAGGGCAAATAATGTTCCTGTTGGTGATGCATTAAGATGGATTGCTCACGATGAATCGAATGAATTAATGACTTTTTATTATTTAAACCGTGGCAAAAATTATAGTGATTACAGAAAAGCATTAACCTTTTATACTGCTCCGGCACAAAATTTTGTATTCGCCAGTGTGGAGAATGACATCGCAATAACGCCGAATGGTAAGTTTCCTTTAAAATGGAAAGATCAGGGAAAATTTATCCTTGATGGTACCGATCGAGCCTACGATTGGCAGGGCTGGATTCCATCGGAACAGAATCCAACGGTTAAAAACCCTTCGAGAGGTTTTGTGAGTTCCGCAAACCAATCCTCAACCGATAACACCTACCCTTATTATATCAATTGGGAGTTTGCTCCCTACGAACGTGGTAAACGCATCAACGATAGACTGGGTGTAATGAATAAAGCAACCTCCGATAGCATCAGACTGATGCAAACAGATAATTACAGCATTATGGCTCAAAATCTTTTGCCCGTACTAATGCCCTTAGTTGACTTTGAAAAGCTTAATGCAACACAAAAAGAAGCTTTGAGCTACCTTTCTAAATGGGATAAAAGGTATGACGCAAATAAAATAGCGGCCAGCGTTTTTGAAATCTGGACTAAGAGACTGAGTTTTGACATCTGGAATGATGAATTTGAAGTGGAAGGCATTCCAATGCGCTACCCATCAAGGGATCGAACGGTTGAAATGATTTTGAAAGATCCTGTCGCAAAATGGTTCGATAATGTAAAAACACCTGCAAAAGAAACACTTTCTGATTTGGTAAATGAAGCCTTTAAATTTAGTTGCGATAGTCTCGAACGCAGGTTCGGACCCATCAATAAAGATTGGAACTGGGCAAATGTTAAACAAACCAATGTGCCACACCTTGCAAAAATACCTGGTTTTGGTTCTAAAGTTTTGCAGATTGGTGGTGCTAAAAGTACCATTAATGCCATTAGCGAAACAAATGGCCCTTCATGGCGAATGGTTATCGAACTGGGTAAAACGCCTAAAGGCCACGGCGTTTATCCCGGCGGCCAATCTGGAAATCCGGGTAGTAAGTTTTACGACAACATGATAGATACCTGGGCAAATGGTAAACTTTATGATTTATTTTATATGCAATCTCCTGATGATAAATCGGGCACAATTATATCCCGTTTAAAAATTTCTAAATAACGAAAAATGGTTTTCATAGTTATATTAATAATTTGTTTTTTACTGCAAATGATCGCACCCTGGTGGGTGATTATTATTATCTCCTTTGCTACATGCGGGATAATCGGTAAAACCGGAAAAATCGCTTTCTGGCAGCCTTTTTTCGCAATATTTTTACTTTGGATAGGTTACGCTTTATTTAAAAGTTTGCCAAATGACAATGTACTCGCAACAAGAGTTGCAATAATGACTGGCGTAAAAATCTGGTGGATTCTGTTATTTGTAACCGGCTTACTGAGTGGTCTTGCCGCCGGAATAAGTGGTTATTGCGGCTACCAGTTCCGCAAGGCAATGCTGGTTAAAAAAACTGACGAAAAATTAGCATAAGCCTTTGTACTTTTGCTTTCGTGAATTTTACAACAGAAAATATCTTTTCGATACAAAATGCCCGGGAATTTGAAACGCTGGCTTTAGAAATATTCAGGCATCAGGCTACTCATTGTGCTGTTTATGCGGCATATATTCATCACTTGCATATCGACATTGATGAAGTAAACAGCTTGCACCAGATCCCTTTTTTACCCATAGGCTTTTTCAAAACGCATTCGGTTTTAAGTAATGAAGAACCTAGTCAAATAACTTTTAGCAGTTCCGGAACAACCGGAATGGTTCAAAGCAGTCATCATGTCACCGACGTAAAACTTTACGAACAAAGTTACCTGCAGGCATTTAACCAGTTTTATGGAAACATAGAAGACTACTGCTTTCTGGCTTTGCTCCCATCTTATCAACAAAGGGCTGGCTCATCCTTAATTTATATGGTTAATGATTTGATTGAAAAAAGTAAGCATCCTGACAGTGGTTACTTTTTGTATAACCATGATGAACTTTTTAAAACGCTCCGTGAACTAAAATCAAAAAATCAAAAAACAGTTTTGATTGGCGTAACTTATGCTTTGCTGGATTTCATCGAAACCCATCATGTAGATTTTCCAGGTTTAGTTGTGATGGAAACCGGTGGAATGAAAGGTAAACGTAAGGAAATGGTTCGTGAAGAGCTACATGAAAAGTTGAAAAAAGGTTTCGGAATCAATTCTATTCATAGCGAATACGGCATGACTGAACTCTTATCGCAGGCTTATTCCCTGGGAGATGGCATTTTCAACTGTCCATACTGGATGCGGATTTTAATCAGGGATACGAACGACCCACTGAGTTTAATTGCGCATGGCAAAACAGGTGGAATCAATGTAATCGACCTGGCCAATGCAAATTCATGCTCGTTTATAGCCACACAGGATTTGGGCAAAGTAAACATGGATGGTAGCTTTGAAGTTTTGGGCCGTTTTGACAATGCCGATATAAGAGGCTGTAATCTATTGGTGCAATAAATCTATTGTGCCTTATTCTTTAATATTTGAACAAATGCGTTGTCGGACCAATAGGTGCCTAAATTGCCTTTACGGCCATAATTCTAGCATCGAACTCATCTCCGGAAACAAATGCTTTAGCTTTAATCCGCATTTTATATACGTAAATTGTGTTTACAGAATATTCTAAAATGGTTGCAATTGCCTGAACGTCTTTAATACCTAACCTCATTAAGGCAAATATTCTTAAATCGGTGTTTAACAACTCGGGCGCTTTTGGCCAAATTTGATCTTCCTGGTTGAGCAGGGAATTGAAAACCTCAACAAAATTGGGAAATATGCTGATGAAAACGCTATCGAATGTATTAAACAAAGTCTCACGTTCCTTTTTTATATCGATGTCATGTAAAGCCGGGAGCACTTCTCCAAATCTTTTCGCGAGGATTTTTCGCTCTACGTTTTTCTTTAAACGATCTAATTTTAGAATATAACCTGAAATAACATCGAAAAAATAACCGATATACTTTTCATTTACAGTAGCATATTCCCTTAGCTTGTCATTGATAAATAAAAGTTGTTCATTAATCACTTTCAATTCGTTATTCTTCTCTTCGATAATTCTTTCTTTAACCCTTAGCTTCTTGAGCTGGATGAAGATTACAAAGGATATAAGTAAAACAATAACAGTAATCATCGCCGTGGCGAGGAAATAAAACATCAGTTTATTATTGGCCTTTTGGGCAACCATATCCACCTGGGCGGCTATATCAGGCAAAATTGATTCAATTTTAAGTTTTCTAAGTCTGTTTCCATAAAATCCGGCATCGTCCCGGGAATTCTTTATAAAAATATAGGCATTATCCAGGTCTCCGTGCCTAAACAAGTCTTCTGCGAGTAAAAGCGTCGCCAGTGTTTCTCTTGTTGAAGATCTGATATCCCAGATGGCAGATTCGGCCAGAAGGGCTATGCGCTGATCATCCTGTGACTCATCCTGATAGAACGCGGCGAGTGCAGTAAGTAACCGCGCCCGTTGATGTGCAGTTAATTCATATTTTTTTAGTATTTCCAGGAAAAACGTAGGCGACTTATTTACCATCCCACCCACCACTTGCCGGTTACCTAAAGTAAAAAGCAGATCGAATGTATTTGGTTCACACTGTGAAATAGCAGAATCTAAATACTCGACGGCCCTCTGATTATAAGGTCGGGTAAAGTTTGGATCATTGTTGTAAATGGCAAGATTAGAATATGCACCAGACTTCAAACAATAATACTCATATTTATATTTTTTATCAAGTACAGAAGAGTTGATTTCTTTCAGATAATCGAATGTTTCTTTAAACATGCCGGCATGCAATAACAGTGAGGCCAGTTTAACTTTACTTTCATTAATTTTCTTTTTATTATTAATTCTGATGCCCTCCTGAAGCAACTTTTTTCCATAATAATAAGCTGAATCAAACTTATAATACTCGTATTCGTTGAAAAGTTGAAGAAATGTATTAAAATGGTCAGTTTGTTTTTGTTTGAAACCCAACTTGACTTCCTCAATTCTTAAAAGCTTTTGCTTATCGTAAATTGATTTGTTTTGGATCTCCTTCTTTAGTTTGACAAGTAAACTGTCCTTGTGGGTATTTGCATGAAGATTTGAAACGGCAAAAAACAAAAACAGGTTTACAATTAAAAATTTCATCTCTGGTAGATAGGGTAACTCAAAAATAATACTATTTATACATCAAAAAAGGCTTTTATTTTCTGCAGTTAAACAAAGCTGTTTTCGTTGCATCTGGTACTTTTTAGCTCGCCCAGTCCAACGCTAAACAAACTATGGCATTTAAGCAATTTTTTCATACTACATAAATCTATAAAAGGCAACAATAGGTAATTGAAACCGATAGTTTTGCCTGTTTAAACTTAGATATCGACCTTAAATCGTTTATATTTTAATTCAACAATTTTTTTATAATACACTGATATAAAGTTACTTAAATTAAAAAAAGCTCTTTTTTTATTATATATTTTTCTCTGTGAGTTCAAAGTGATGCTTTTACAATAAAAGCAATGATAATTTAGATGATTCGATAATTAAAACCGATCCGGATAATCGAAAAACATTTAACCAAATAGAAAACCATTGATAAAAATGGCTGTCTGCACTAATTTAGTAAATCCTTTTAGCGGCCTGCTTTGTCAAAAAATCTTATTGTATGAGCAGGAGAAAACCACCTTAGCCAATCCTTCCGTATTCAAACCGGAAAATTCTTTCCGCTATTAAATGCGGTCCAATAATTTATTTCAACTAACAAGAACTACTTAAAAAAATTATATGTACAGGAATTTTTTACTATCACTAAGCTTTTGCTCACTTCTTTGTATGGCAACTTTCTCTGCAAAAGCGCAAAACAGAGTCATTTCCGGAACCGTAACTGATGAGGCAGATGGTTCACCTTTATCAGGTGTTACTGTAGCAGACAATGCCAAATCATCAAGTACATCTACCAATGCGCAGGGGAAATATACCATATCCATTCCTTCAAACATTAAATCAATTACGTTTTCATACATCGGCTATCAGCCGAAAACAATGCCTGTAACAGAGGCTAACATTATTAACGCGTTTCTCAGTTCGACCTCAAATAACCTTAAAGATGTTGTCGTAGTGAGTGTAGGCTACGGAACCTTAGACAAGCGTGAAGTTTCAAGCGCAATCACGCACATTTCTTCAAAAGATTTGCTGCCAGTTGCATCAAATAACCCATTGATGTCGCTTCAGGGAAAGGTTGCAGGTTTGAACATCACGAATACAGCTATGGCAGATCCAAATTCCAGTCCAAATATACAGCTGAGGGGCGTTTCATCACGAAGTGCTGGTTTAGGTCCACTTTATGTAATTAATGGTGTACCTGGAGGAAATATCGACAACATCAACCAGAATGATATTGAAAGTATTGATGTTTTAAAGGGCGGTGCTGCCTCCGCAATTTACGGTACAAGGGGGAGCAATGGTGTAATTATCATCACGACGAAGAAAGGAGGTGTTCAATCTCAAATGTTTTATGATGGTTATGCGAGTTTTGATTACATTACAAACACGCTTAAAAATCTGACCACGGATGAATTTATTGCCAACAGAGTTGCAAACAAACAAGGACAGGATTATAAAGGAAGAACAGATTGGCTCGATGAGGTTACCAATTCGCCAGCATTTTCGCAAAAGCACACAGTGCAATTCTCCGGCGGTTCTGCCAAAACAAATTACTTCGCATCCGGAGATTATCGTGATGCGGATGGGATTGATCTTCGAGCACATAAACGGGAATATGGCACCAGAATATCCCTAAACCACACAACAGACAATAACATGTTTGTGGCAACACTAACCGCGGCTCCAAGGTATATGAAAAGCAACAATTCCGACCAGGGCAATTTTAATAACGCACTTACGCTGAATCCCACTTACCCCATTTTTAATAGTGCAGGTAAATACAATTACATAAACACTGGTTTTTTCTCCAATAATCCGGTAGAGAATGCAAACGTTCTTAAATCCGAAGCCGAAATCAAGGAGTTGGATATAAATGGTTCATTAAAGATGAACATTCTTTCAAATTTGAGTACAACGGTGACACTTTCAGAAATAAGCCGGTCAGCTAAGAATTTTTATTTTCAACCTTCAACATTATCGTCAATTGTTCAGGCCAATAAAATTACCCAGACGAATTTTGCATCGCAGGAACAGCAGGAAAATGACCAGAAAAATATTGAATGGACGGGAAACTATGCGGCGAACATTGGTAAAAACCACATCAAACTTCTGGGCGGGTATTCTTACTCGCTTTACAACTTCAAGCGGATGTATGCCCAGAATTACGATTTTCCATTCGATACTTACCTATGGAATAATCTTGGTTCAGGACTATATAATGGTGGCGCAGCAGGACAAGGACAATCTGCGGTTGCTTCCACGCAAAACGGTTCGACGTTGATTTCTTTTTTCGGGAGGGTTAACTACGACTTCGATAACAAATACATCTTAACCGCCAGCTTGAGGCGTGAAGGATCGTCAAAATTCGGAGCGAACAATAAATGGGGTAATTTTCCTGCTGTTTCTGCCGCATGGCGAATTTCTGAAGAGGAATTTTTCCAAAAATCTGTGCCTTGGGTAAGTGATCTGAAACTTCGTGGAGATTTCGGAATTACCGGAAATCAGGATTTTGGAAACTATTTGTCACTACTATTATATGGTGGTGCAGGTTACTTTCCCTATAACGGTCAATATTACCAGGTTTATGGACCGTCATCAAATGTCAACCCGGATTTAAGCTGGGAGAAATCAGAAAACTTAAATGTGGGGCTAGATTTTTCGTTATTCAATAATCGCATTAGTGGTTCCTTAGATTATTACATGAGAACCAATAAAGATTTGCTGGGCAACTACAATGTTCCTGTACCCCCGAATACGCAATCCACAACCTTCACCAATGTTGGAACGATGAAAAATTCGGGTTTAGAGTTAGCCTTGACAGCCGAAGTGGTAAAAGCAAAGGACTTTAGCTATAATGTTAACCTTACTTTCGCACATAACCGCAATAAGTTTATTTCGTTTTCGAACGAAATCTATAAAGGCGGTACTTTTCAGGATGTGGCCGGACTTCCGGCTCCGGGATCGCCGGGAAACATTCAACGGATTCAGGAAGGTCATAGCATTGGTGAATTCTATACACTTCGGTCGGCAGGTGTGAATGATGCCGGAGCCCTTCTTGTGTATAAGGCTGATGGTTCCGTTGTTCAGGCCAATCTTGCTTCGAATGACGATAAGCAATTTGTTGGCAATGGCTTACCTAGATTTATGGGTTCACTCGGCAATAATTTCAGGTATAAACGCTTTGATCTAGGCATTTTTCTTCGTGGTACATTTGGCTATAAAATCTTTAATACGACCGCATTTTATATCGGCACCCCGTCTAGTCAAAGTGATGCAAACGTGCTAAAATCAGCTTACGACAGTTCTAGCAAATATTCGCTCTTGAAGAGCAACGCTACGACGTCAATTGCTTCTGATTATTTTCTTGAAAACGGCTCGTTCTTGAAGATAGATAATGTCTCGCTTGGCTATAGACAACCCTTGACAACAAAATATCTCAAATCGGTTAGGGTGTATGCTGCCGGTAGAAACCTCCACACCTTTACCAAATTCACCGGTGGCGATCCTGAATCTGTTCAGGTAAATGGGCTTACGCCAGGTGTTAATACATCACTTAATTATTATCCATCAACGCTTCAGCTAATCTTTGGTTTACAGGCAACTTTTTAAAGTAAGAAAAATGAAAAATTATAAATTAATTATCAGCGGTATACTGTGCTTACTATTCGCAGTTACAGGATGTACAAAATTAGACGAACAGGTTTATGACCGGGTAGATGCGGCAAATTTCCTTACCCGAAGAGATGATGTAATCAGAGATTTTTTGCGTCCTTTCGAACATGCTTACTGGAGTATCCAGGGAAATGATGTTTATGCTGTTGGTGAAGACAGCAGTGATGAAATGGGCACCTATAATCGTCAGGGCGACTGGCAGGATGGTGGGTACTATCAACGCATGCATTATCATACCTGGACCCCGCAAGACGGTTTTACCAACGGTGCCTGGAGAAATTTTTATCAGGGCATTGTACTTTCTACCAACTCCCTTCAGGATATGGAAGGCATTACCGACCCTGCAAAGCTTAGTATCACAACGGATGAACTTAATGATTTTAAAGCGGAGCTCAGAACACTTCGTGCCTGGTTTTATTTACGGGCCTTCGATTTTTACCGTAATATAGAAATCGTAACGGATGTTAAAAGTACAACACAAGGCGGCACTCAGGCGACACCACAGGAAACTTTCAATTATATCGAATCAGAGCTCAAAGCCGCTATACCATCGCTTCCGACTCGTGAACAACTTGGTGCAAATGGCATTGGAAGGTGGACAAAGGCAGCTGCTGCTACTTTGCTGTCCAGGTTGTATCTAAATGCAAAGGTGTATATCGGAACAGATAAATATACAGAATGCGAGGCAATATGCCGCGACATCATTGCCGGCAAATACGGCGCTTATGTACTGGATTCGAGATGGGACGCTCCTTTTGATTATACCAATAAAAATCTTAATTCAGAGGTTATTTATGGGTTTCCCGGAACTTTAGCCAGAACACATTGGCAATACGACAGCGGTATGTTCTTCTGGGGACTGACCTACGATGCAGCTCCACTTTACTGTGGCTTCACAGATTTTGGACAATCTAATCCACGCTTTGCATTGCAACCAGGCAGGGATGTAGACAGTGTTGAATATACCCATACACTTGGAAAACCGTTTGTTAAATTCCAAAAATACCCTGACGATCTCCGCTTGAAAAAATATAAAAATCTTGGCGACAGCAAACGTGAAGGTATGTTTTTATATGGCTATCTTCCATATAATAAAACTGTAAATGGTGTAGTCAGACCGGATACCGTTAGAGGAAATAAAGGTCCGTACGCACTTTTTATCAGAGATCAGGTCGGCTATTTCCTGGGCACTAAACCAGGCGTTAAAATTGCCGACAAAGAATCGAACATGAACCATGCAGATCACAATTCGGGCATATTTTTAGTAAAGTACCCGTTGTATCCAACGCCTGATCCAAATAGGATAACTTCTGCATATGCTGAAATCAGACTTACGGAAGTTTATTACACCCTTGCAGAATGCAGGTACCGCGCTGGTGATAAAGCCGCAGCCGCCACACTTTTAAATCAGGTAAGGCAACGGAATTATCCGGCTGGATCGACAAGTTTATATAATCCTACCGGCAGCCAGCTTACCGATCAGGAAATGCTTGACGAATGGGGAAGGGAATTTATTGGTGAAAACCGCCGCAGAACTGATTTAATCCGTTGGGGCGTTTTCAATACAGGAACCTGGTGGGATAAGAAACCGGATGCAGATAAGCATACCGAAATATTTCCGATAGGACGCGACATACTAAGTTCAAATCCTAAGCTAAAACAAAACCCCGGCTATTAGATTGATAGCCATTCTAAAATATATTAAAGACGTTAAATTTGGATTAGTTGGGTGTCTCCGGTAAAAAGGAGGCACCTTTTTTCTAAATAAAATATTGAATGAGACTTAACTAATTGATTCCTATTCCGCGATCAGCAAGAAATAATTTTTCTTCCCTTTTTGAACGACAATAAACTTTTCGTTAATCAGTTTTTCTGAACTAAAAATCTGGTTGGCATCGGCAAGTTTTTCTTTATTTACAGAAACGCCACCACCCTGAATTAATTTCTTAGTTTCACCTTTCGAAGGGAACACAGCAGTTTTTTCAGCCAATAAGGTTGCAGCATCAATTCCACTAGCAAGTTCTGATTTCAAAATTCTAAATTGTGGAATACCTTCAAACATTTCCAAAACCTGATTATCAGAAAGGCTTTTTAAAAATTCAAGAGATCCATTGCCAAACAAAAATTCAGAAGTTTTAATTGCTGTTTCGAGTGCTTCAGCAGAATGCGTTTTAACGGTGATATCTTCAGCCAGCGCTTTTTGTAAAATCCTCAAATGTGGCGCAGCATCATGTTCTGCTTCTAAAGCTTCGATATCCGATTGGGTTTTCAATGTAAAAATACGAATCCATTTTTTCACATCGTCATCTGATGCGTTTAACCAGAACTGGTAAAATTTGTATGGGGAAGTTTTTAGAGGATCTAACCAAATGGCACCGCTTTCCGTTTTACCAAACTTAGTTCCATCTGCTTTTTTTATTAATTGAGTGGTAATTGCATATGCCGTTCCACTATCCTTTCTTCTTATTAATTCTGTTCCCGTTACAATATTACCCCATTGATCTGAACCGCCCATCTGAACCAGGCAGTTTTTATTTTTCCATAAGTAGTAGAAATCGTAGCCTTGAACCAACTGGTAACAGAATTCTGTAAAAGACATGCCTGTATCGCCTTCCAAACGTTTTTTAACGCTGTCTTTGGCCATCATATAATTAACGGTGATGTGTTTACCTACATCGCGGATAAAGTCTAAAAAGTTCATGTTTTTAAACCAATCTGCGTTGTTAACCATAACCGCTCCATTGCCTTCATCTTCAAACTTTAAAAATTTCGCAAGCTGGCGTTTCATTCCTGCCAGGTTATGTTCAACCATTTCCGGTGTCTGGAGGTTACGTTCATCTGATTTACCTGAAGGATCGCCAACCATGCCCGTTGCACCGCCAACCAAAGCAAATGGTTTATGACCAGCATTCTGGAAATGAATCAAAGTCATAATTTGAGTTAAATGGCCAACATGTAACGAATCTGCAGTTGGGTCAAAACCGATATAACCTGAGGTCATACCCTCGTTTAACTTATCTTCAGTATTCGGCATAATATCGTGCAACATGCCCCGCCAACGCAACTCTTCAACAAAATTTGTCATGGTATAAAATTAATTGCGCAAAGATAGTTTTTTGAGTCTAAAGCTGAAAACGAATTGCAGCAAGCAAAAAATCAGTTTAACGTACGAATTGTTATCTTGTGGTTAAGATAATCAGACAAGCGGAATCACTACCTTTTAAAAACTATATTTACGGCATGAACTTCCTTTCTCATTTTTATTTCGACAGGTTAAATACCAATGCAAATGTTGTAATGGGCGTTGTATTACCTGATTTAGTAAAAAATGCCTCGAAAGAATCCAACCTGTATCCGCAAAAAAACGAGTTTCTTTTTTTAGGAAATCCTGATGAAGAAGCGTTGCTCGAAGGTTGGAAAAGACATTTGGCAGTCGATTTATTTTTCCATTCTTCCGAATTCTTTTTAGAAAAGACAACAGAACTCAAACACTTAATTATTCCGGTTGTGGAACACACGCCCGTAAGGCCGTCATTTTTAGCACACATCGGCCTTGAATTATTGTTAGATCATTTACTTATCGAACATAACTTAATTCAGGTTCACCAGTTTTATGATAACTTAACATCTGTAAAAAAAGAGTCGTTAGGTGATTTTCTGGAGCATTGCAAACTTAAAAACCCTGAAGTTTTCTTTAAATTTCTCGATCAATTCATCAGCAGCAAATATTTACTCAGTTACCAGAAACTCGAAAACATCAGCTATGCGCTAAACCGGATTTGCATGCGCCTATGGCCTGAGACATTAAATGAAGGACAAATTAACCAGCTCACTTACCAGCTTACGCTTTTCAAAGAGGTATTAGAAAAAGATTTTATTACCATTTTCAAAGACATTGACGACAAGCTAGGCCAAATTAATTTGGCTTAGCTTGTGGTAAAAACCGTGTTCGTTTTGTTTTGGTTTTAACATTTGATCCGATAAGCACTGCACCTAATGCCACCGATAAAAATATGCCCTCGGCTAATAAGGTTCTACGCTTCCGCTTTACACCTTTCAAAATATTATACAGTGCGATAATACCCAGACTGCCAAGTTCAATTGTTTTTTTCAAATTATGATTGGAATGCCCCTGCCGGGTAAAGGCTGCATCCATTAAACTATTAATTATGCTGAAGTTTTTGGAAACGGTTTTCTTAATCGCACCTCTTCCCGAATGGATGCCAATTGCGGAACCAGCCGCTTTTAAACCTTCAATTAACAATTCATTTTTAATATTTTTTCTGGTAGTTGTATTTTCCATATCACGTTCCTTTATATTTTCAACACCATAAAAACAGATAAGGTTTTACGTATTTTTAAATTGGTAAAACTGAACCTCGTCGCACCAATTCTCTTTAGAAAAAGATGTGGACCTGATTTATTTGTGGCAAAAAAGAACTATTTTCTCTAAGTTTGCTTTATGTCTCAAATCGCAGCAAAAGAAGAAATGGATGCCCTGGTGGCGGAATTAAACCAACATAACTACAATTATTATGTACTGGCAATGCCGACCATTGGCGATTTTGAATTTGACAAAAAACTGAAGCGCTTAGCCGATTTAGAGCAGGCCAACCCTCATTTTGCAGACCCGAACTCACCAACGCAACGGGTTGGCGGCGACATCACTAAAAATTTTGTTACTGTTCAGCACAAGTACCCAATGCTTTCGCTGGGAAATACCTACAACGAGCAGGATTTACGGGATTTTGATGAACGGATCAGAAAGGCTATTGGCGATAACTTTGAATACGTTTGCGAGTTGAAATTTGACGGTCTTTCCATCAGTCTGACTTATGAAAACGGAAAACTTTTAAGGGCTGTTACCCGTGGTGACGGAACTAAAGGTGATGATGTAACCAATAACGTTAAAACCATACATACCATTCCTCACCAGATAAAAACAGATGAAGCTCCGGCAAATTTTGAAATTCGTGGTGAAATATTTATGCATAAGGCTGCGTTTTTACGACTCAATGCTGCCCGGGAAGAACTTGGCGAAATCCCTTATGCAAATCCGAGAAATTTCGCATCGGGTACCATAAAAATGCAGGACAGCGGAGAAGTTGCTAAACGTCCGCTGGATGGTTTTATATATTTTTTATATACAGACAAGAATCAGTTTAAAACGCATTGGGAAAGTTTAAATGCGGTTAAAGAATGGGGCTTTCATGTTTGTGAACACAATAGGCTTCTTAACAAAATTGATGACGTTTTGACCTTCATCCATCACTGGGAAAATGAGCGTTTTAAATTAAGTTATGACATTGACGGTATCGTAATTAAAGTAAACAGCTATGCGCAGCAGCAGGAACTTGGATTCACAGCAAAATCACCCCGCTGGGCCATTTCCTACAAGTATAAAGCTGCGGAAGTAGAGACGATACTTGAAAAAGTGACCTATCAGGTCGGTCGTACAGGTGCAGTCACCCCGGTAGCCAACTTAAAACCGGTCTTACTTGCGGGAACCACAGTTAAGAGAGCAACGCTTCACAATGCAAATGAAATAGAACGATTGGATTTACATGAAAGCGATACCGTATTCGTAGAAAAGGGCGGTGAAATTATACCCAAAATTATCAAGGTAAATCTAGATAAACGGCAACCCGGTTCAGAAAAAGTTCATTACCCGCACAACTGCCCTGAATGCGGAACAGAATTAATCAGAAAAGAAGGCGAAGCTGTTCATTACTGTTCAAATGACGAAGGTTGTCCACCACAAATAGTGGGTAAAATTCAACACTTTATCAGCCGAAAGGCAATGAATATTGATGGACTGGGCGATGAAACCATCGAAACTTTTTTCAAAAGAGGTTTAATCAATCACATCAGCGACTTGTATACGTTGTATCAAAAGTCAGATCAGCTGAAAGCCATCGACCGCTTTGGCGAACGCTCTATCGAAAATATGTTAAGCGGCATCGAGAAATCGAAGGAAATGCCTTTTGAAAAAGTATTATTTGGTTTGGGCATTCGCTATGTTGGTGAAACTGTTGCCAAAAAATTAGCAGCAGGTGTTAAAAATATAGACAATCTGGCAAAGGCCTCTGTAGAAGAATTAATAGCAATTGATGAAATCGGTCAGCGGATAGCAGAGAGTATTGTTGAATATTTCGAAAATCCAATTCATTTAGAGCAGATAAATTTATTAAAATCCGCAGGTTTGCGCTTTGAAATTGAAGAAAAGGTAATAACGCTTGATGGCGATTCACTTATTGGAAAAACATTCGTAATTTCGGGCGTTTTTGACAGCTACAGCCGAGATGAACTGAAAGACTTGATTGAAGCGCACGGAGGGAAAATTTTAAGCGGTATTTCAGGAAAATTAAACTACCTGGTTGCTGGAGATAATATGGGCCCGTCGAAACTTGAAAAGGCGAATAAGTTAAGCATCCCGATCATCAGCGATGCTGAATTGTTGGAGATGATAAAATAAATAACCACAAAGGCACTAAGAACACAAAGATTACAACATCCCTATTGATTTAAAAAAATAACGATAAAATAGATAAATAACCACAAAGGAACTAATAACACAAAGACTGTAGCATCCCTATTGATTTAAAAAAATTAAACTATTTAAATTTTAAGGGATGAATGAAATTGCAAAATTAATTTTACATGCTGCTTATCAGGTTCACATTGAATTGGGCCCAGGACTGTTAGAATCAACATATGAAGCCTGTTTAGTATACGAACTGAAAAATGCAGGGCTACAGGTTGATGCCCAGGTAAGCTACCAGTAGTTTATAGGGGCATTAAACTAGCTTGTGGATATAGAATAGATCTTTTAGTAGAACAGAAAGTTATTGTAGAAATTAAGTCTGTTAATATGTTTAACGACGTGCATTTAGCACAAACAATTACATATTTAAAATTATCCAATTGCAGACTTGGATTACTAATAAACTTTAACGTTGCAAAAATAAAAGACGGAATAAAAAGAGTAATAAATGGATATTTTTAATTTTAAATAAATCGCTTTAGTGTCTTTGTGCCTTCGTGGTTAAAAAAAACAATAATTAACATAATGAACAAATTTCAGGGTACTGGTGTGGCTTTAGTTACACCTTTTAACACAGATGGATCAGTTGATTATAATGGTTTAAAAAACTTGATTAATCATCTGGTAGATGGAGGGATAGATTATCTCGTTTCATTAGGTACAACCGGTGAAACAGCCACAATGACCAAGGATGAGAAGAAGAAGGTGTGGGCCTACACTGCTGAAATTAATGATAATAGATTACCATTAGTGGCCGGAATTGGCGGCAACAATACACTTGGTGTCGCGGACGACATCAAATCTTTCGATCCAACTGGTTACAGCGCAATTTTATCCGTAAGTCCTTATTACAACAAGCCTACCCAAGAAGGCATTTACCAGCACTATAAACATTTGGCTGAAGTTTCTCCTTTGGATTTGATTTTATACAATGTTCCGGGACGTACAATGAGTAATATGACTCCTGAAACGACCTGTAGACTTGCACATGATTTTAAAAACATCATTGCAACAAAAGAAGCATCGGGAAGTTTTGATCAGTTTAATCAGATCATGCGTGACAAACCTGAAGATTTCCTGTTAATTTCCGGGGACGACCCGATTACTTTACCAATGATGGCACTAGGCGCTGCGGGCATCATTTCTGTTGTTGCAAACGCCCTGCCGAAACAGTTCTCTGATATGGTAAAGCTTTGCTCTACAGGCGCTTTTAAAGCGGCTATACCAGCACACCTAAGCTTAGTGGAATTCACCAGATTAGCTTTTGCTGAAGGTAACCCTGCTGGAATCAAAGCTGCTTTAAAGTATTTAAATATTTGCGGCGACACAGTGAGATTGCCTTTAATTAAAGCATCATCAGCATTGGAAAATGCAATTATTAAAGAAATAGATAAATTAAACATATTGGCTTAGTAAAGGTATTATTTAGATAAAAAGGGCTTTCAGATTCAAATCGGAAGCCCTTTCTTTTTATCGGGATATTTATTTTAAAGCATCGGCATAAATTCAATTAACTAATTCCCTTTTCATTGGCTTACATCGCCACATCAATTTTTGTTTTCATAACCTAACAGTGATAATGTAGGCATTATTATTGAGTATTCTCAATACACACAAATTAAACACATATATGAAAAAACTGGTAGTTATCTGCCTGCTGGCGATTGCGGCCGTGGGCTGCAAGCCCATTTCCTATTACGAGCCAAAGTTTGAAATTGGAATGACGGAAAAAAGTTTCAAAGAATCCAACAAAAAGGCGGAGTTGGTATCTTCCAACGGGGATGGGACTAAGATTTACAGAACCATTACGAACACCTGGATACCGCGCCCTGAGCCCTACTCATTTTTCTACTTTTATCAGGGAAAGCTTATGAAATTCATCAAATCAGAACGAGGAGATGACTATAAATTTATATGATAAAAAAAAAAGCCTTCATTAAATGAAGGCATTTTTTTTATCATATTTTTATCGCTTAAGCTTTATTTTTCGTGTCTTGTACTTCTAAACGAATTGCTTGCGCTAAATTTTTTAAATCCTGCATGCCTTTACGTACGCGAGTGCCTGCTGCACTGTTTCCTTTGTTATAAAACTTGTCTGCGTCAGCTTCCAAAGCTGCTACCAAACTCTTAACTTCTTCGAATTTTTTCATTTTTAATTGCTCCTGTAAATTTTAGGTTTTTAGTTTTTTAATGTAAATCTAATTTAATGCGTTTAAACAATAAAAAAAACTTTTAAGGGTATAAAAAACAGCGCTTAAAATGCTTTTTTTCCACATATTAAGAGTTTATAAACATTTACCATACAAGAAATATCGCTAAACCACTATAAATCAATAGAATAAAAAAATAACAAAAATTAAAAAGCCCTTTAAAACAACGTTAAAGGGCTTTCAAACGTTATTTTTTGCTTATACTGTAGCAAATTGATTTTCTTTATAGTAACCGTTTTCCAGTTTTTCAGAAACTTCACTAAAAGCATCTAAAGTGCGTTGTACATCTTCCAATGTATGAACTGCAGTAGGAATTAAACGCAATTCAATCATTCCTTTTGGAATTACCGGGTATACTACAATGGAACAGAAAATACTATAGTTCTCTCTCAAGTCGAATGTAATTGCAGTTGCGTCGGTTAATTCACCTTTTAAGAAAACTGGGGTCACAACTGAATTGGTTACACCAAGGTCGAAACCACGCTCACGTAAACCTTTTTGCAAGGTTGTCGCAATTTCCCAAAGTCTATCTTTCAATTCCGGCTGACTTTTTAATAATTCCAGTCTTTTCAATAACCCCTTAACCATCGGCATAGGTAAAGCCTTCGCGAATGTTTGGGAGCGCATATTATACCGCAAAAAGTTGGTAATTTCTTCTGTTGATGCGACGAAAGCACCAATTCCGGCCATTGATTTGGCAAATGTACCAAAGTACACATCAATTCCTTCAATACAATCCTGAGCTTCATGTGTTCCTGCGCCGGTTTTGCCCATTGTACCAAAACCATGTGCATCATCAACAAGAATACGGAAGTTGAAATCTTTCTTCAAATCGACGATTTCTTTCAATTTACCTTGCGCTCCGCTCATACCAAAAACGCCTTCGGTAATTAAAAGAATGCCTCCGCCAGATTCATTTGTAAGTTTGGTTGCACGCTCTAACTGTTTTCTGGCGCTACCGATATCATTGTGCTGATAAACGAATCTTTTACCCATGTGTAAACGCAGGCCATCAATAATGCAAGCATGAGATTCTGCATCGTAAACAATAACATCATTTCTATCAACCAGTGTATCAATAATGGAAACCATCCCTTGATAACCATAGTTTAACAAGAAAGCATCTGGCTTGCCGACAAATTCGGCTAATTCCTGCTCCAGCTGTTCATGGTATTTTGAGTTACCACTCATCATCCTGGCGCCCATTGGGTAAGCCATACCAAATTCTGCAGCTGCATCCGCATCGGCTTTTCTAACCTCTGGATGATTAGCTAAGCCTAAATAGTTATTTAAACTCCAAACTAAATGCTCTTTTCCTTTAAATTGCATGTGTGGTGCAATTTCTCCTTCTAATTTTGGGAACGAGAAATACCCATGAGACCATTTCTGGTGTTGACCAAGAGGGCCCATGTGCTTTGCTATTTTATCAAATATATCCAATGTAATGTATTTTATTGTACTGAAATTGTTGCGAATTTACGGTTTATTAGGCTTAAAATCAACAGGGTTAATCCTCGCTCGTCAATTACTCGATTTTACAATCTAATTTTATGCCAAAAAAGCCCTCGATGTATCGAGGGCTTTCTAATTATATTTGGTTTATACTAGTCAACATTATCGTGGAGAAAAGAATTGTTCGGTCTGATTTCCGTACCTCCGTCTTGGTCGTTACTCAATGTAAAGCGACTAACCTGCGATTCAGAAGAATGCTGTACCTGCTGCAACTGCATTTGCTTGCGTTTATAAGCTGGCTCATTTTCCAATTCCTGTAATCCATTTGTTGTGCGGAGCTTCATGCTTAAATCTTTTAGTCGCATAATACGCTCTCTGGATTTTTTTAACTGTTCCTCAACAGATTCGTCATTTTGATTATCATCTAAATCAACAGGCATTTGAGGTTCAGGAGCCGATGATATTTCAGCAACCGGCGTTTCAAAAACATATTCCGTTTCAGCGAGTTTAACCTCGAATTCAAAACCTGTGTCTGCAGGTGATTCTACCTGAGGTTCTTCCTCTATTAAAGTATGGCGAATAACATCATTCTCGGGCTCCTGGTATTTAGGTGTTTCAGCTTTGCTAAACATTCCGCCAAACAAATCTGCCTGCGGCGCTTCTTCTTTTGCTTTTAAAACCGGCTCGTAAGATGGAGCTGCTTTAGGTTGAATAAAAGAATTTACAGGCTCTATAGGACGAACCAAAGGAGCCTCTTCAGGCGTTAATAAAGATATTTTCTTTTTGTTTTTTTCTTCGTGAACACGCTCTTCTGAAGTCTGGAAACCGGTCGCAATAATGGTTACCGATAATTTATCTTCCAAAGACTCATCTGTACAATTACCCCAGATTAAATCAGCAGATAAACCGGCTTTTTCCTGAATGTAATCTGTAATAACAGAAACTTCATCCATCGTTACTTCACGTAAACCCGAACTAATGTTTAATAAGATGTAACGCGCGCCTTCAATTTCATTATCTTTTAAAAGCGGCGATGCTAAAGCACCTTCAACAGCTGTTAAAGCACGTTCTTCGCCATCGGCAGCAAAGCTACCCATTATGGCCACGCCACTATCTTTCATTACCGTTCGTACATCCTTAAAATCTACGTTTATATAACCGGGAACGGTAATAATTTCAGCGATTCCTTTTGCAGCAGTAGTTAAAATATCGTCAGCCTGGCCAAATGCAGAACCCAAAGTTAAATTTCCGAAGATTTCGCGCAAGCGGTCGTTGGAAATAACCAGGTATGAATCCACATATTTTTTAAGCTCCTCCATACCCTCATCAGCCTGCAACCTACGTCGTTTGCCTTCAAAAGAGAATGGCGTAGTTATAATGGCCACAGTTAAAATATCGAGTTCTTTAGCTGCTTTTGCAATAATCGGACTAGCACCGGTACCAGTTCCACCACCCATTCCAGCTGTAATAAACAACATCTTGGTTGTACTGCCAAGCATGGATTTAATATCATCTATGTTTTCTATAGCCGAGTTTTTTCCAACTTCAGGAATAGACCCTGCACCCATACCTTCGGTCAAACTAGCGCCTAATTGTACCTTGTTTGGTATAGGGCTGGATTCCAAAGCCTGGGCATCTGTATTACAAATAATAAAATCTACACCAGTTATACCTGAAAGGTACATATGGTTTACTGCGTTGCCGCCACCGCCACCAACACCAATCACCTTGATAATTGACGACTTATCTTTTAACATTTCGAACTGCATAATCTTATGAATCAGTTGTTTAAAAATTCTTAAATTCTGTTCATTACCAAATGTAATATTAACACTTTTTCCACACACGTTTTCCACAACTGTTCATAATGTGGAAAACTCCTGTTTTGTTGAAAAATTTATCCTTTTAGGTAATCTTCGTCGCTCACATCCATATCATCCTGAATGAAAGTTCTTGTTTTTGCAAGGAGTTTATCAAATAATCCCGGGCCTCTTTTCTCTTTATCTTTTGCTGCTTTGGGTTTTTCAACATAAACGCCGGGCTGTTTCATTTCCTCAATAAGTTCTTCGGCTTTTTGGATTCCTTTAATTAATAAGCCAACACTTGTTGCATACATCGGACTTTTCAAATCATCGTAAATTGTTTTCGGCATATCTTCATATTTAGATAAATGCTCGTTCGGGTATCCGATGCGGCAATCTAAACCCGTAACGTATTCAACTGCCTGGCTCAAGTGCTTTAATAGAGCGCCACCCCCGGTAATTACAATGCCACCAATTAATTTCTTTTCATAACCTGAAGCTTTAATTTCGTAATATACATGCTCTATGATTTCTTCCATACGGGCCTGAATTACATAAGCAAGGTTTTTCACTGAAATCTCTTTTGGCTCCCTGCCACGTAAGCCCGGCACACAGATGATCTCATTTTCTTTGTTCTCTTCCGCCAAAGCAGATCCAAAACGCGTTTTTAATAATTCCGCCTGGTTACGCATTACTGAACAACCTTCTCTGATGTCTTCAGTAACACTATTACCACCGAAAGGAATAACAGCAGTATGACGAATAATTCCTTCGTGAAAAATAGCAATATCGGTTGTACCGCCACCAATATCTACTAAAGCAATGCCTGCTTCTTTTTCCTCATCGCTCAACACCGATTCAGAAGAAGCCAAAGGTTCAAGTATTAGATCCTGCGTTTGAAGGCCCGCATTATTTACGCATTTAATTATATTTTTTACCGCTGTTACCTGACCGGAAATAATGTGGAAATTTGCTTCCAGGCGAACACCTGCCATACCAATCGGATCTTTAATACCCGGTTCGTTATCAATGGTAAATTCCTGTGGCAAAACATGAATAATTTCTTCACCCGGAGGCATCACAAGCTTAAACATATCGTCTATCAACTTATCGATGTCTTTTTTCCCGATTTCATTGTTTAATTCCCTACGGGTTAAAATGCCACGGTGTTGTAAGCTTTTAATGTGCTGACCTGCAATACCTACATTAACCACCTGTATTTCTACATTGGATTGACCACTGGCAATTTCAACGGCCTGTGCTATTCCCTGCACCGTTTTTTGAATATTAGAAACCACACCTCTGGTAACACCCGCAGATTCGGCTTTGCCGATTCCTAACACCTCTATTTTACCATGCTGTGTTCTGCGGCCTACGATAACACAGATTTTTGTAGTACCGATATCCAGGCCAACTACAATTGGAGACTGACTAGTAAATTTTGCCTTGTCCATATTCGTTAATTTTGTTGAGTTATATATTTTGTTTTTCTAGGACTTATTTATTCTTCTTTTCTGTTGCTGCTGTTTTTTGCTTAGCCTCCGCTTTTTGTTTTGCCATTTTCTCAGCAAAAGACAGAGATTTCTTGACTTCCGGTTTTTGCTCTGCAATTTTGGCTTTTTCCTTTTTAAGTTCAGGCTTTTTCGCCGCCGCTTTCAGTTCTTCCTTCTTTACGGCCGGCTTTGAGCTTTCGGTTTTAGGTTTTTCTTTTTTCACTTCAGCTTTTGGCGCTACTGCTTTTGGATTAACTCTTGGCGCGGTTACAGGCTTCGGTTTTACGACTGCGATAGGCTTCTCTTCTTTCTTATCAGGTTCTTTATCATCGGTTATTCCATCACTTTGTATTGCATCTTCAATAGAATTCCGGATGAGTGAATCAGAAACTTTTCTGGTAATGTTAATGCTATCTGCACTTGAAAGTACTTTACGATTTGCAGCGATTAATGATGAATCGCGTTTTTCGCAAACAATCTGATTCGTGTATTTTATGTTAATTGTTCTATAAGTATCCCATCCTACTTGCGGCATAGCTTTCTTATAAAACACCAGTAGGTTTTTCATTTTCTTGTCCAGTGAATCGGCACTCCCAAGGATGATTCTTTGGTTGCCTACCCTGGGGATCAATTCAATATCGTTATTGCCACCAACAACTATCTGTTCAATTTGATTATCCCACAGCGTATCTCTTTTAATATATTGTGCCGTTTTATAGAGGTCGCGAGCCAGTTGTGTTCGCAAGGTATCGATGCGTATTCCAAAAACTTCATGAATATTTCCTGTAGCAACAAGAACATTTGCGGTAAAGTTTGGAGAAATCGGCATTTTCAATCCATTATTATCTATGTAGAAATCCTGTCCGATAGTATTCAAAACTCTCAGGATGGGTTGACGCTGTTCTATTTCAATCCGGAGTACGCCATCCATATCAGCATAAACTTTCGCAAAGCCGATATAAGGATTCGACCGTAACTTTTGTTCAATTTGATGGATGTTGATTTGTTCCAGGTATCTTCCAACCAGCACACCCTGATCCTCACGTAAAATCTCATCAACCTCTTCTCTTTCTATGAAATTGTCGGCTCCGGGAATTAGAATTTTTACTTCTGTACATTTAACGCCCTGCTTTTTTGCATTAATGAAACTTAGGAGCACCACAACGCCTGCAAGACTGATTAGCCAAGCAAAACCGGTGAAAATCGCGCTCCAGTTTACCTTCTTAAGCATTGTTTAATGTATTTTTTAATGGTTCAATTAAAGTATCGATATCACCTGCGCCAACTGTTAACAGTAGCTCAGGTGTGGTTTGCTTCACGTACTGAATTACAAAATCTTTACTACATATTTGCTTATCGGCCAATTTTATTTTTTCGAGCAAATACTGCGAATTTATACCTTCAATAGGCAATTCTCTCGCAGGGTAAATGTCCAGCAACAACAATTCATCAGCTGTACTTAACACTTTCGCAAAATCATCTGCAAAATCCCTGGTCCGACTGAATAAATGCGGCTGAAAAACCACCGTTAATTTCTTATCCGGATACAATTGTCTTACTGCATCAAAACAGGCTTTCAATTCCTCCGGATGGTGCGCGTAATCGTCAATATAAATCTGGCTGTCGTTATTTACGATGTATTCAAAACGACGCTTTACACCTTTGAAACTGGCCACCGCCTGTTTAATCTTTTCAGGCTCAATACCCAATTGTAACGCAATAGCAATGGCAACCGTTGTATTTTCCACATTATGCCTGCCTGGCAACATCAGGCTTAAATTTTTGATGCTGATTTTGCTGTCCAGGTAATCAAAAACAAATTTTGAACCTTCTACTTTCAAGTTCTCTGCCCTGGCATCGGCCGTTGCACTTGCCGCATAGCTGCTACTGTCTGCTATTGGCAACCCTTCGTGAACATACATCTGGCCTCCGGATTTTAGCTGACCTGCAAAAAGCTGAAATGATTCTTCAAGCTGGCTTTTATCTCCATAGATATCCAGGTGGTCTGCATCCATCGAGGTGATCACTGCTACATCAGGATGCAAAGTCAGGAATGACCTGTCGTACTCATCGGCCTCGACAACCACGACATTATTTTCACCAAATAAAACATTGCTATTGTAGTTGCTGGTGATGCCTCCTAAAAAGGCTGTGCAATCGTAACCTGTATCTTTTAAAATGTGCGCGACGATAGAGGATGTTGTCGTTTTGCCGTGGGTTCCGGCAACGGCAATGCAAAACATACCTTTGCTGATAATCCCTAAAACCTCAGAACGTTTCTTTAAACTGAAGCCTTTATCTTTGAAATGATTCAGGATTTTTGAATCCTTCGGAATGGCCGGGGTGTAAACAACCAGGGTATCTTCATCATTATCCAAGAAAGTACCAGGTAAGGCTGACGTTTCATCCAGATAAGAAATTAAAATACCTTCCCGCTCCAAAGCTTCAGTCAATATGGTTTTCGTTTTATCGTAACCACATACCACCTGACCTCGTTTAGCAAAATAACGGGCAATAGCGCTCATACCGATACCACCGATACCAACAAAATACACCCTGTTTATTTTACTTAATTCCATTTTTTTAAGCTTAAGGGAGAGAGGATAAAGCTTAAAGCTTTTCCTATCCACCGGTTTAAGTCGAAAGCTCAAGGCCTCCTTTCAATCGTTCAATTAATTTTATTTCTATCGCTTTAAGATTGCACCTGACCTCGCAACGACGTGGCGTTGATTTTGCTTCGGTCTTTCTGCTTTAATCTTTCAGCCTTACTAGTTTTAACACTTCATTTGCAATAATTTCATCTGCCTTAGGCAAGGCCATCTTTTCGATATTTTCGGAAAGCGCTGCACTACGAACTTTATCATTTAAAAGGCTCAATGCTTCATTTACCAAAGTATCTTCCGCAGACCTGTCATTTATTAATACTGCTGCATTATTTTTTACAAGTGCCAGTGCATTTTTGGTCTGATGATCTTCCGCTACATTTGGCGAAGGCACCAGTATAACCGGCTTTTTAATCAAACAAAGTTCTGCAATAGTTCCCGCACCTGCCCTGCTAATAATTACATCAGCAGCGGCATAAGCCAAATCCATCCTGTTTAAAAATTCCAGGATGCGAACATTCGGATGGTAATCAAGCCCTAACCTTTCGATAATACCTTTAAAATAAAATTTTCCTGTTTGCCAGATGACCTGAACATCCTGTTCCAAAATTTCAGGCAAATGCTTTTCAATGCTTTTATTCAATGTTCCGGCACCTAAACTACCACCGGTAACTAATATTGTTTTCTTCAGCGGATCGAGCTTTAAAAGCTCTGCTCCTGAATAATGTTTGCCTTTAATATCAACCACATCCTGGCGCACAGGATTGCCTGTTTTAAGAATCTTTTCAGGTGGAAAAAATTGATCCATGTCATCAAAGGCTACACAAATTTTCGAAGCCTTCTTTCCAAGCCATTTATTCGTTACACCCGCGTAAGAATTCTGTTCCTGAATCAGGTACGGAATTCCCTTTAATGATGCCGCGTATAACAGCGGACCTGATGCATAACCACCAACACCGACAACGGCATCTGGCTTAAAATCCTTGATTAACTGCAGTGCGGTCCGAACACTTCCTAAAACCTTAAATGGCAAGGCAAGATTTTTCATAATAGAGCCCCGCTGAATCCCACTAATGTTTAAACCAACTATTCTATATCCGGCAGCAGGAACTTTTTCCATTTCCATACGGCCAGTAGCGCCCACAAATAATATTTCACAGGCTGGCACCATGCGTTTTAATGCATTGGCAATGGCAACGGCGGGAAATATGTGCCCGCCTGTGCCACCTCCTGATATGATAATTTTTGGGGAATTATTCATTTTAATTAATTATTATTTTAACCGCAAAGGGCGCTAAGTTTATCGCAAAGCACGCTAATCTATTGTTCTATTTTCTACCACAAAGCGCACCGAGCTTTCACAGAGCACACAAAGTTTTTTATTTTACCGCAAAGAGCGCTTAGCTTATTTCAAAGCACGCTATGCATTTTACTTTTTACCACCGAGTTTTCACAGAGCAAATCGAGGTTTTATTACATATTCCTACACCTAATTTACAGCTCTGTGTTCCTTTGTGCCTTCTCTCTGTGTACTCTGTGGTTAAATCTTTTCACTATCCAAACGCAGGAAGCTCACCTACAATAACTTTATTATTCGCCTTTGTTTTATCTGCAGCTGTTTTACCAGCTACGTTTTCTTCCACATCACGGCTCACACTTAAAATAATACCAAAAGCCACACTTGTAAAAATCATTGACGTTCCACCCATACTTACCAATGGAAGCGGTACGCCGGTTACCGGACCTAATCCTACGGCCACGGCCATGTTCGCAAAAGCCTGTATGGTTAAACTGAAACTTAAGCCGGCAGCCAGTAAAGCACCAAATGCCTTAGGTGCTTTGGTCACAATTTTTATGCATCGGTATAAAAGCACCAGGTAAAGCATCATAATCACCATTCCCCCTAACGTTCCCCATTCTTCAATAATAATGGCGAAAATAAAATCCGAATAAGGATGCGGAAGGAAATTGCGTTGTGTACTATTACCTGGTCCTTTACCGAAAACACCACCAGTAGCCAAAGCGATTTTTGCCTGGTCTGCCTGGAAAGTCTTGTCTGAATGTTGCATCTCCGGATGAAGAAAAGACTTAATCCTGGATGCATAAGTTGCTCTCCTAGGACCTAAGAAAACAACAAACATTAATAATATTGCCCCACCAACACAAACCAGTGAAATTTGCTTAATGCTGATACGACCTATAATTAAAAGTAAGATGCTAACTCCGAAAAGCATTAACGCAGTTGATAAGTTTGCCAGTGCTATCAATACAAATACCACACAAACAGAACCCATTATCGGAATAAAAGACTCTTTTACATCCTTAATATTTTCCTGCTTTTTAGTCAACATTCTAGCTAAAAAGGTGATCAACGCAAGTTTTGCTAAATCCGATGTCTGAAACGTTAAGCCGATAACGGGAATTTTTACCCAGCGGGACGCATCATTTACATTTGCACCAAAAACCAAGGTATAAAGCAATAATGGAATCGTCACTATCATTAGAATTTTCGAGATTCCAGCGTAATACCGGTAATCGAGCAGGTGGGATATATAAATCATACCAATACCCAATAAGACAAATATCAGGTGCTTATATAATAAAACTTTTTCCACAGACTGATTCTTTCTGTAAGCGTAAGCACCAGTTGCGCTATAAACGGCCAAAATTGAAATCAGGGACAACATGATAATGATTAACCATATCCACCTATCGCCTTTTGTTTTATTAAGTAGAGCTTGAAACATTGCTTAACCTCCTTCTATAATTCTTTTACTGCCGCTTTAAACTGATTGCCGCGGTCTTCATAATTTTTAAACAAATCGAAACTTGCGCAGGCCGGGGAAAGTAAAACAGCATCCCCTCGTTTAGCCAGATGAAAAGCAATTTGTGTTGCCTCCTCTGCCGAGAATGTATTTACAATTACTTCAACATCATCCTCGAACGCATCATGAATACGCTTGTTATCCTTTCCCAAACAAACAATTGCTTTAACTTTACTCTTAACCAAATCCTTAAGCATATTGTAGTCGTTACCTTTATCTACTCCACCCATAATCAGAACAACATCGGTCGTCATGCTTTCCAATGCGTACCAGGTTGAATTAACGTTGGTCGCTTTGCTGTCGTTTATAAAATCTATCCCAGAAATTTTTGCCACATGCTCCAGCCTGTGCTCAATATTTTTGAAATTGCCCATACTTTCACGAATGGTCTCATTTCTTAACTCCAGAACCTTCGCGACGATACCTGAAGCCATAGAGTTGTAAATGTTGTGCTTGCCCTGTAAGGCTAATTCTGAAATAGACATGGTTAGTTCTTTATTTGGATCAGTAAGGATGTGTATTGTATTATTTTCTAAATAAGCACCTGTTTCAACTTTCTTAAGGATTGAAAAAGGATATGTTTTTGCCTGAAGCTTTATATGCTCCATTGCTTTTAAAGTTTCTTCATCATCAGCAGAGTAGATAAATACATCTTCTGCTGTCTGATTTCGAATGATGCGCATTTTAGATGCAGCATAATTTTCAAGTTTATAATCGTACCTGTCCAAATGATCAGGTGTAATATTCAGTAATACCGAGATATCTGCCTTGAAATCAAACATATCATCCAGCATAAAACTTGAGATTTCAAGTACATACCAATCGAAAGTTTCCCCAGCAACCTGTGCAGCGAAACTTTTTCCAATATTACCGGCAAGCCCGACGTTTAAACCCGCATTTTTTAAAATGTGGTAAGTAAGCAAGCTGGTTGTTGATTTACCATTTGAACCCGTTATGCAAATGGTTTTCGCAGTGGTGTACCTTTTGGCAAACTCTATCTCCGAGACTACAGAAATGCCTTTTGATCGCAACTTTGTAATTATTGGCGCATAGGGCGGGATTCCCGGGCTTTTTATTACCTCTGAAGCATTTAGAATTAATTCTTCAGTATGTAGACCTGACTCAAAGGGAATAGCCAGCTCCTCAAGAGCCTTTTTATACTTATCCGTTATCGTACCGAAATCAGAAACGAAAACATCGAAACCTTTCTGTTTAGCAAGTTTTGCAGCACCAACACCACTTTCACCGGCACCCAAAATTACAACACGGCTTCGCACGGCCATTGCTGACTGCGTATTGCTTGTTGTATTTTGATTTGTATTCATTATTTATCTTTTTACCATCTAAGGCACCTTAGTCTTTCTAACTTAAGCTGTAGTCTTTGTTCTTCAATCCTTACTCTTTGTTCTCAACTACCTTAATTTCAATGTTACAATGGTCATAATGGCCAGCATGATTCCTATAATCCAGAAACGGGTTACAATTTTTGCTTCATGGTAGCCCTTCTTCTGGTAATGGTGATGTAAGGGCGCCATGAGTAAAATTCTTCTGCCTTCTCCAAATCGTTTTTTGCTGTATTTAAAGTACGATACCTGCATAATCACCGAAACCAGTTCGATTAAGAAAATACCACATAGAATCGGAATCAATAATTCTTTTCGAATCATAATTGCGAATGACGCAATGATTCCACCGATGGCTAAACTGCCCGTGTCGCCCATAAAAACCTGAGCGGGATAAGAGTTGTACCACAAAAAACCGACACAGGCGCCGACGAATGCCCCTGCAAAAATCATCAGCTCGCCGGAATTCGGGATGTACATGATGTTCAGGTAATCTGCAAAACCAACGTTACCGGATACGTAAGCTAAAATTCCAAGCGTTGTTCCAATAACTGCAGACGTTCCCGTAGCCAAGCCATCGATTCCATCTGTAATGTTTGCACCATTTGAAACGGCAGTAATAATGAATACAGTAAAGGCAAGAAACACTAGAAATGCATACTTCTCATAACCGGTTCCTAAAAACTTAAGCACTTTAGCGTAGTCAAATTCGTTATTTTTGTAAAACGGTATATTGGTTTTTGTGGATTTTACATCCTGTGTATAATAGAATGTTTCACCTTTCTGCCGCAGCACCATAGGCACCGATGATGTATTTTTTACATCATCCGGAACGGTTTGGCGGACCACGATATTTGGGTTATAATACATTGTCCAGCCAACAATCAATCCAAGGCCTACCTGACCAACAATTTTAAAGCGGCCGGCCAAACCTTCCTTGTTCTTTTTAAAGACTTTAATATAATCGTCAAGAAAACCGATAGCGCCCATCCAGATCGTGGTCACAATCATCAGGATTACATAAACATTTGTAATGTTTGCAAAAAGAAGTGTCGGGATTAAAATACCCAGCAAAATAATGATTCCACCCATTGTTGGCGTACCTTGTTTTTGCATCTGACCTTCAAGACCCAAATTTCTTACTGTTTCCCCAACCTGTTTTTTATGCAGGTAATCTATCAGACGGCGACCATATACCGTCGTGATAATCAGTGATAAAATTATTGAAACGGAAGCCCGGAAAGTGATGTACTGGAACAACCTTAATCCAGGTATGTCGTAATGCTTATGCAGGTATTCGAATAATAAATATAACATTAGCTGCGAGGGTTTAATTGTTCAAGTAAGATTTCTTTATCATCAAAGTGATTACGCACCCCGTTTATTTCCTGGTATTTCTCATGACCCTTTCCTGCTACGAGAATAATATCCCCGCTCTTTGCTAAGTGGCAAGCCGTTTTTATAGCTTCTTTTCTATCTAAAATGGATAAGGTTTTACGTTTATTAGTGGGCGAAACACCCGCTTCCATCTCATTGATAATGGTCTGGGGGTCCTCAGTACGTGGGTTATCAGATGTCAGTATTACTTTATCGCTCCAATCGCAAGCTACCTGAGCCATAACCGGACGTTTGGTTTTATCCCTGTCGCCACCACAACCAATTACCGTAATAACCTGCTCCGTTCCTTTCCGGATGTTTGCAATGGTACTTAATACATTCTGCACTGCATCAGGCGTATGTGCATAATCTACTATACCGATGATTTTATCGGGCGAGGTTATGTAATCGAAGCGCCCTTCTGCGCCAGTTAAACGACTTAAAAGTGTTAAAACCTTTAACTTATCCTGCTCAAGCAGAATGGCAGTACCATATACGGCAAGCAAATTGTAAGCATTGAAAGAACCAACCAGCTTGAAAAAAACATCTTCATTATCGATATCCAAATGCAGACCACTGAACTGATTTTCTACGATCTTCGCCTTGAAATCGGCAAGCTGTTTTAAAGCATACGTTTTCTTGTGTGCCTTTGTATTCTGCAGCATTACCATGCCGTTTTTATCATCAATATTGGTTAGTGCAAATGCCGATTTCGGCAGGCCATCGAAAAAAGCCTTCTTCGCTTTCAAATAGCTATCGAAGGTTTTATGAAAATCAAGGTGGTCGTGTGTCAGGTTCGAAAATACAGCACCAGAAAAAGTCAGCCCTTCTATTCTATGTTGCGAAACCGCATGAGAACTCACTTCCATGAAGCAGTAATCGCAGCCGGTATTGACCATCTCGCGAAGCAATCCGTTTAAAGCAATAGGATTCGGTGTGGTATGGGTTGCAGCAACAACAACATCGTTGATATAATTCTCAACAGTTGACAGCAGACCAGCCTTATAACCTAAATCTTTAAAAAGCTTAAATAAGATGGTTGCAATTGTCGTTTTTCCATTAGTTCCGGTAATGCCAACTAATTTAAGCTCTCTGGAAGGATTACCATAAAAATTACCCGCCATGATACCCAGGGCTACTGAAGAGTTATCAACCTTTACATAAGTAACATCAAAATTATCGATTTCGGGAAGGTTTTCACATATAATAACTTTAGCACCCTGCTCAACCGTTTGGTTTATAAAAAGGTGACCATCTGCCGCAGTACCTATAATAGCAAAGAATGCAGCATCAATGGTAACTTTACGGGAATCAAAAGTCAGGACATTAACTTCCCTGTCTGTTCTTCCAACCAGTTCCTTAATTGTTACGCCATAAAGTAATTCCTGTAACTGCATTTTATTTAATTTTGAATGAGTGAATTTTGATGGATGAATGTTAAGCAAGTCGCCGGTCAATCATTCTCAAATTCAATCAATCTCTCATTTAATCATTATCTAATATTGAATGAGTGAATTTAGAATGAGTGAATGTTAAGCAAATCGCAGGTCAACATTCTCTAATTCAATAATTCTATTATTCATTCATTTTCTTAATCCAATTGTATATCAACCTGTAAACCCTTACCCACTTTTGTTCCTGCCTGAACGGATTGTCTAATCACTTTACCCGAACCTGTAACCCGTGTTTTTAAACCCGCATTTCCAAGCAGGTAAAGCGCATCTTTTAAACCCATTCCTGCAACGTTTGGCATGACACCTTTTTTCTCGCTATTCTCCTGAAAAATGGTTCCTGCACTGGTATCTATGGTATTATAATATTCTGATTTAGACGCAAAAAGTGGTTTAAATCCAAAAGCCTTATATACTTTTTGTGTTGCTTTGCTTTGGCCTGCCTTTGTTGGCGGATTACCTGTGTTACCAACTAAAGTTGTTGGCACATCATTGTACATCTGCATATCGCTGGCGTAAATTCTGTCGGCAATTTCCCTGAATACAGGACCAGATACCATTGATGCATAATAACCACCTTTAGGATCGTTGATAACCACAATCATGGAGTATTTTGGCTTATCAGCGGGGAAATAACCCACGAAAGATGCCTGGTATTGTTTTTTAGCTTTATAGCCTTTATTTGCATCAGCCACCTGGGCCGTTCCAGTTTTACCGGCAATTTTATAAAGTGGGTTGTAAACATAAGTTTTACCGCTTCCGGCGGTAACTACACCTTCAAGCATTTTTTTAATTTTACTAAGGGTCACGTCCGAGCAAATCTGCTCATTAATCACTCTTGCTTTAAACTGCTCAATCGGGTTACCCAGTCTTCTTATTTCTTTTACAAAAATCGGCGCAATGTATTTACCATTATTCGCTACAGCGTTGTAAAAAGACAACATTTTTAGCGGAGTAAGCTGCATTTCATAACCGTAAGCCATTTGCGGCAATGTCATATTCTTATTCCAGCTTTTGTTGGTTTTAGGGTTTTTTACTGCCGGCGTTGCCTCTCCAGGTATCTGTAACTCCATTTTCTTGTTTAGATGCCAATCATATAGATGATCTGTAAATTCAATGGGGTTGGCACCATACTTACTATTAATCAAATAGGCAATTGCTGCATTTGACGATTCTTCAAATGCTCTTTTCACTGTTACTACACCAATACTCCCATGGGAATCTTTGATGGTGTGACCTGGGATTTTGTAAGTACCAGTACCAACCATCGTATTGGTATCAACCAGTTTATCTTCAAGCAGTGCCATATAAGAAGCCAGCTTGAAAGTCGACCCCGGATCCTGATTACCTGCAATGGCATAATTAAATTTCTCTTTATAAACACCTTCCTCAACCTTAGAGAAGTTTGCAACCGCCCTGACTTCGCCAGTGGCAACCTCCATTACAATCACCGTACCATGGTCGGCTTTATACTTTATCAGTTGCTTTTCCAATGCACTTTGAGCCAAATCCTGCATATTGATGTCGATGGTTGAAATGATGTCTGCTCCGTCTTTGGGCGCCACTTCTTCTTCATCATTTACCGGCACATAAACACCGCCAGCGATGCGCTGCATCAACCTTTTACCTGTTTCACCATTAATGTAATCTGTGTAAGCTCCTTCCAAACCAACACCATTTTTCACATTGGCATTTTTATAACCAATGGTACGTGCCGCCAAGGTCTGGAAAGGTAGGATACGCTTATTCTGTTGGACGGCAATTAAGCCTCCGCTGAATTTACCAATATTGTATAAGGGGAATGTCCTGATTGTTTTCAAATCAGCATAACCGACTTTACGGTGAATTAATAAATAACGCGCACTATCCTGACGCCCTTTGCGGAGCATACGTGAATACTCTTTAGCTGATTTATCCTGAAAAATACCGGCAAGTTTCATCCCTAAAGAATCAACCTTTTCATTGAAAATTTTATCCTCCGCGATACCACCGGCAAACATATCCATATGCAACTCATATTCAGGAACAGAAGTTGCCAGTAAACTACCATCATTTGAATAAATATTGCCACGTGTTGCCTCAACGGGCATGTAACGCGTAGAAAGGCTGTCCGCCATCGCTTTCCATTTATGTCCCTGCACAAACTGCACCTGGCTGAGACGTAAAAATACCGCCAAAGCAAAGAGCACAATTAAGCCAAATGCCAGATATACGCGAAGCAAGATGTTTGCTCTAATATTCATCGCTTTTAACAATTATTTTTTTTGGTGGTTCAATTAATTCTTTTATTCCAAGGGTATCAACCTTCTTGGCAACTTCCGTTAGTTTACTTTTAAACATGAGGTCAGCTTTTAAGGACTTATACTCCCAGCGTAACTCTTTAACCTCTTTATTCAGCTTGTCAATCCGGCGCACATTGTTTACCGCAAAATGGCTATTGGCAATGTAAACCATGCCCAATAATGCCAGAAAGCACAAAAAAGGCAATGCATCTGTAGCGGCCTCCTTTGATATTACACCTTCCGTAAAAAACTTTCCGATAAAAGTTTCGCTGAACTTCTTATCATCGTCAGACTTTACTTTTTCCGTCTTCACCTTAAGCTCAGGTTCAGGTCCGATTTCTTCTTCTTCTCTGAACTTGTTCATATTTTTTCCGCTATCCTTAATTTTGCACTGCGCGCCCTGTTGTTGCGGGCGATTTCTTCATCTGAAGCCATTATCGCTTTGCGTGTAATTACATTAAATGGTTTTTGCTGATTACCAAAAAAATCCTTTTCAACCTCACCATAAAACTTACCCTTAGCCATAAAATTTTTGACCGGTCTGTCCTCCAAAGAATGATAAGACATCACAACCAGATGTCCTCCGGGTTTTAAAACTTCGGCGGCTTGCTGTAAAAAGTTTTCCAATACGGATATTTCAGCATTCACCTCTATACGCAGGGCTTGAAAAACCTGCGCTAAATATTTATTTTCCTTTCCCTTGGGAATGTATTCAGAAACTGCGGTTTTGAAACCATCGATATCAGTAAAAGGATGATCCAAACGGGCTGTAACGATGGCGCGGGCCAGCGATTTTGCATTCTTCACCTCTCCGTAAATTCCAAATATCTTGTGAAGCTTTTCTTCTGAATAAGTATTCAGCACATCTGCAGCAGTTAAAGTTCCATTAGGGTCCATGCGCATATCTAAATTCGCATTGAAGCGAATAGAAAAACCACGTTCAGGCACATCAAACTGATGGGAGGAGACCCCTAAATCAGCCAGAATACCGTCAACTGCTTTAAAACCTTTAAGGCGAAGGTTATTTTTAAGGAAACCGAAATTCTGGTCGATAAAGATGAAACGGTCATCTGCAGGAATATTCACCTGTGCATCCGGATCCTGATCGAAAGCAATTAACCTGCCTTCAGGGCCAAGGTGCTTTAAAATTTCTTTTGAATGACCACCGCCTCCAAAAGTTACATCCACATAAACACCGTCGGGTTTGATGTTTAAACCATCAATGCAAGGCTGAAGCATCACAGGAACATGGTATTTAAATTCCATCCACCCCTCCTTTCTTATCAACCATTACCTTTTGAGCAAGCGCAGCAAAGTTTGCCGGCGTACCGTCCAATGTGTCTTCGTAAGCTGATTTATCCCAAACCTCTATTCTATCTAATTGACAAGCCAGCATAATATCCGAACCGATACCAGCATACTCCGTAAGGGATTTTGGAAGCAACACACGACCGGCGGCATCAAGAGTTAGCTCTGTAGCACCTCGCGTAAAAGCTCTTATGAATTTCCTGTTTTCTTCATCGTAAACGTTCAGCTCACTAAGTTTAGCAACGATTTTGTCCCAGACATTTTTAGGATAAATAACAAGATTTTTTTCGAAGCCACGGTTGATGACCAATCCCTCCCGCTCAACATCAGGCAATTGTTTCTTAAGCGCAGCAGGAACCATTAGTCGGCCTTTTGCGTCAAGTTTACAATCAAATTCTCCTAAAAGATGGGTCATAGTGGTATCTACACTTTTTATGTAGTGTAAAAGTAAATAGTTCTACCACTTTTTACCACTTTTTACCACAAAAAAGTTTTCCACAACTAATTTCTCCCACTTTGCCCCCTCAATGACTAAAAAAGAAACCATCAAAAAAATTACAAAAAGCGCTTAATCACTGGTAAAAAGCAAGTTAACTACAAAAATTAGCATTTAAAAAACATTAATTGCCTTGTAAATATTTTTTGCGTTTAGAAATTAAAAGCCCAAATTTAAGGACATTTTTTGCTTATTGGCTCACAATTTATTGACAAAACCATTCTTCAAAATTCGATTTAAGTACCTCACAGGTCAGCGTTTGTATCCAAATTTATACAAGGAGAAAAGCCGCTGGCATAGCGTATTATTCGAAATAATTCAATGGTGGATAGCAATATGCCTGCATTTTATAATTATAATTTCAAATTTGATAATAACGTCCAACTTTAAGTAAATAGGGTTGTTCATTATTAAATTGACAGAACATGACAGACGAAAACATAAAAAAGGTAGCCAAAATCTTGCTAGGCGCGGGATTAGTATTTGCAGGTATTGGCCACCTTACATTTGCAAGAAAGGAATTTCAGGCCCAGGTACCTAACTGGGTGCCCATAAAAAAGGATGCCACTGTTGTACAATCCGGATTAGTAGAAATCGCTTTAGGTACGGCATTAATTCTAACACCAAAAAAGTATGAGCAGACGGTAGGAAAAATTGCTTCCGGCTTATTCACTGCAGTATTTCCCGGCAATATTTCGCAATATAAAAATCGAAGAAATGCATTTGGTCTCAATACAGATGCGAAAAGATTTGGCAGATTGTTTTTTCAGCCTGTACTTATTTACTGGGCATTGAAAAGCACGAATAATGTCGGATAATCAACGAATAACCTGTTTTTTTTACAGCAAAGCATCTGGAAGTCAAGATTTGATGTATCAGTTTGCCTTGTGCAGCAATCATCTATATTTGAGCAAACACATTAGAAATTATGGCCAAAAGCAGGAACACGATAAAAATGGAAGAAATCACCTTTAAACAGCGTCTGCTATCTTTCAAAAATCTACCTGTGTTTTTCAAAATGGTTTGGCGAAGCAGCCCTCAAAAGGCGCTAATTAGCCTTGTTCTACGCCTATTTCGTTCGGCTATGCCCGCAGCCTTGCTCTATACTGGTAAGCTTATTATTGATCAGGTTGTTGCATTGAATTCCGGTACTGCCCATGGAGACAGTTCAAGACTTTGGGAACTTGTTGGGCTTGAGTTTGTGCTGGCTATCTTAACCGACGGACTTAACAGAATGATTAACCTCACGGATAGTCTGCTCGGGGACTTATTTTCCAACTATACGTCCATGCGCATTATGCGGCACGCAACCGAACTGGATTTGGATCAGTTCGAAGATTCTGTATTTTACGATAAACTTGAAAGAGCCAGACAGCAGACTGTGGGCAGAACGGTCTTGCTTTCTCAGGTGATGAGCCAGATACAGGATTTTATATCAATGGCATTTTTGCTTACGGGCCTGATTGCTTTTAACCCCTGGTTAATTTTAATGTTACTTCTGGCAATCATTCCATCATTTTTAGGTGAATCTTATTTTAACAGCAAAAATTACGCACTTTCCAGAAGTCAGACGCCAGAAAGAAGGGAACTGGATTATGTACGCTACCTCGGTGCAAGCGATGAAACGGCTAAGGAAGTGAAAATTTTCGGGTTATCAGAATTTATCATAAACCGCTTTAAAAAACTTTCTGAAAAATTTTATGCCGACAACAGTAGGCTTGCTATAAGCAGGTCGGGCTGGGGCACGCTTTTATCCATAATGGGTACAATTGGTTATTATGGCGCCTATGCATTTATCATTTATCAAACCATTAACGGTAAGGCAACAATCGGGAGCTTAACCTTTTTAGCCGGTTCTTTCAGGCAATTAAGTTCTCTCATGGAAACATTGCTTTCACGCTTTACAATGGTTTCGCAAGGCGCGATCTACCTGAATGATTTCATTGAGTTTTTTGAAATTAAACCTAGGATTACCCAACCACTTAAGCCCCTACCTTTTCCAAATCCCATTAAAACTGGTTTTATTTTTGAAAATGTAGGTTTTAAGTATCGTGGTGCACCAAAATATGCATGCAGAAATTTATGTTTTAGTCTCCAACCAGGCGAAAAGCTTGCACTTGTTGGAGAAAATGGCGCAGGCAAAACCACCCTTGTAAAGTTACTCTCCAGGCTTTACGATCCTACGGAGGGTCAAATATTATTGGATGGACAGGACTTAAGAAATTACGACCTGAAAGATTTAAGGCATAATATGGGTATTATTTTTCAGGATTATATTCGTTATCAGATGACTTTCTCTCAAAATATTGCAATAGGTAATATTGCTGAACTAGAAAATATGGATCTGATTACAATAGCAGCTAAACAAAGTCTCGCTGATTTACTTGTTGCTAAATTTCCACTCGGTTATGAACAGGCTTTGGGCAGAAAATTCAATGATGGTGTAGAATTGTCGGGTGGTGAATGGCAAAAAGTAGCGCTGGCAAGAGCTTATATGAAAAATGCTCAGGTCCTGATTCTAGACGAGCCGACATCTGCGCTTGATGCCAGGGCGGAATATGAGGTTTTCCAACGTTTTGCACAGCTTACGATTGGAAAATCAGCAATACTAATTTCCCACCGTTTTTCTACCGCAAGGCTTGCTGACAGAATCTTAGTATTGGAACAAGGAACCATATTGGAATCGGGAACACATGCAGAATTACTTAAAAAAAAGGGAAGGTATGCCGAGTTATTTAATTTACAGGCGAAGGGTTATCAGTAGTATTATCTAATTAGCGCTATTAAATATGTGTTCAACCCTGTAATTTTCATAAATCTTAACACCAATCAAAAACACCTCCGTACTCTCTAAGCAGCACTTATTTTCAAGGTAGTAACAGACCGCGTCGCATACTAAATTTAGAGCTAACAGGAATGTTATGTGTTCGTAAACTTTAGATTCGTATTTTTGGATTATTTTAAAAATTAATCTCTTGCATCCCTTTTTTTTAACCGTAATCGGTGCAATTTTTATTTTATCCCTTGTCGTTATCCTTTTATGGGTATATGGACGAAACAAGAAGTATTTGAATGCTTTATTAGCTACTGCTATTTGCGGCGTAGTCTGGTACGCTATGATATTTTTACTGACCAATACTGGTTACATTAAATATTACCCGTTACTTTTTAATAAAGGTTTACCATTATACTATACAATCGGACCTTGCTTTTATCTCTACCTGAAAGGCGAATTAAATCCGGAACTTTCGAAATTCAAAAAGAAACACCTTTTACATTTTATCCTGATTATACCAGCACTGTTCTCGGTAATGCCATACAACCTGTTAGATACGGAACAACAACAACTTATTGTTAATCGCGTGGCAAGGGATTTTCAATATGCTTTTTCAACAGAAAAATATATTGTTGAACCCTGGCATTGGTTTACTCTTCCGTTATCAGCACTCACTTATTCCATTCTTCAGATGAGGCTGACATATATTTTCGCCAGGCAAAAAAAGAACATCAAAACCGTCAGATGGGCTTACTTTTTTTCTGGTATGCTTACTTTAATATTCTCAGGAATGCTGGTATTAAACGTGGTCATACTCAGAAATTCGAACGATGCCTATTTCATATTGCATAGAAGTCCGTTGATTTTATCCCTGGCTTTCATCTTTCTACTATTGAGTTTATCCTTTTTCTTAAATCCCCAGACTATTTTTGGTTTATCCGATAAATTAAACCAATCAGATATTTTAAACAATACTGGTTCGGATTCGGAAGACATCACGAATTCTGAAAAACGTAAAATCAGACCAGTTGATGAGAAATTAATTGAACAGGTTGAACAGCAAATCATGGAGAAAGAAATCTTTAAGCAGGTCGGTTTAACCATGAGCGAACTTGCTGCGCAGTTAGATATACCCAATCATAAGTTATCAGATTTATTTAACAAGCACTATCAGTCTAACTTTAATACACACATCAACAATTTGCGGATTGACTATGTAAAAAAACGACTGGATTCGGGCGATTGGAAGCAATATACTTTAGAGGCGATAGCATTAGAGGCCGGATTTTCTTCCAGGAATACATTTTTTGTAGCTTTTAAGAAAATCATGGATAAAAGCCCCTCTGCCTATTTAGCAGACATTAAAAACAAGTAATTTTGTAATGATTTTGAATTTCATTACATATAAGAAAGGCAGATTTAAAAATTTTTAAATATTAAACGGGACTTTTGACAAACCACTAAAACGCCTGAAAGTTTATTAGTGGATAAGAAACCAAACTGATAAATTGCTATGCCAAATCTGAAGAAAAAATCCTTAATGGTTTTTAACATTTCTCCTAAAAAGTTTTTAGAATTAAGCACCTATGTAGACTGTGATAAGCAATCGTTGACCATCTTCGCTCCCGCCAATAAAATTTCCAGTGGTGCAATATTTCAGGATAAAACTTCACTGGAAGCCATATTAGAGGAATTTGAAAACGCGTCTTAATACTTTCTGTTAACCGCTCAAATTAAGAAACTTCGTAAGTGCAAAAAAGGCTCGGAACAATTCCGAGCCTTTTCTATACCAATTCTTATAGAGACCAGTCAATTTAATGATTAAGCCTATTCATTGATAGCCTTAACACCAGGTAATTCCTTACCTTCCATATATTCGAGTAAAGCGCCACCGCCTGTTGAAACGTAGCTCACCTCATCTTCCAGTCCGAATTTCGCGATAGCCGCAGCAGAGTCTCCCCCACCAATTAAAGAGAATGCGCCATTATCTTTGGTTGCAGCAACAACCGCTTCAGCGACTGCTTTAGTACCCACTTCAAAATTTTCCATTTCGAAAACGCCCATAGGGCCGTTCCACAATAAAGTTTTTGAGTTTTTAATAACATCCTGAAACAAGGCTACAGATTTTGGACCGATATCCAGACCCATCCAGTCTGCTGGGATCTGGCCAGAAGTTACGTCTTTTTTATCTGCGTCGTTTGCAAATTTATCGGCGATAACAGTATCGACAGGCAAAATAAGATTAACCCCTTTCGCCTTTGCTTTTTCAATTAATTCTAAAGAAAGTTCCTGTTTATCGGCTTCTAAAAGGGAAGTACCTATTTCTCCACCCTGAGCTTTGGCAAAAGTATAAGCCATACCACCGCCTATAATCAGGTTGTCAACCTTGTCTAATAACTTTTCGATTAATAATATTTTATCGGAAACTTTTGCACCTCCCATAATTGCTGTAAATGGTCTTTCCGGATGATTTAATACTTTTTCAGCATTTTCTAATTCCGAAGCCATTAAATAACCGAAGTATTTGGCATCAGGAAAAAACTGTGCGATCACAGCTGTAGATGCGTGAGCACGGTGAGCGGTTCCGAAAGCATCGTTCACGTACACATCGCCAAGGGCTGCTAATTTCTCAGCAAAAGCAACATCGCCTTTTTCTTCTTCTTTATAAAAGCGGAGGTTTTCCAGCAACAAAACTTCCCCTGGATTTAAATCTTTAGCTGCATTTACCGCAGATTCACCGATGCAATCTTCAGCAAATTTTGCTTCGATACCGAGCATAGATGACAAATCGCCGAGGATATGTTTTAAAGAATATTTATCAGTGGGTCCATCTTTCGGGCGACCTAAATGCGACATTAAAATCACAGAACCACCATCTTTTAAAATCTTTTTGATAGTTGGAAGCGCTGCACGCATCCTTTTATCATCTGTGATTTTGAAATTGTCATCTAAAGGAACGTTAAAATCGACTCTGATTAGCGCTTTTTTATCTTTAAAGTTAAACTGGTCTACTGTTTTCATGTTTAATTATTTTGATTTAAATTTAATTTCATTTCGTAATGGAAACCAATTCCTGGTATGTCAAACTCAGGTGATTCCGTTTTAAAGCCTATTTTTTTATAAAAACCTGCTGCTGTGGAACGGGCATTACACCATAAATAAGCTGTTTTATATGCTCTTAAATAGTCGGTTGCAAATTCTATAAGCGATTTTCCAAATCCTCTTCCGCTATAGTCCGGATGAGTGGCCATTCCTCTTAATTGATAACCTTCACCTTCGCCCTCAAAAAAATCGTTACGCATAAAAGTCGCAACAGATTTTAACTCTCCATCTAATTCAAGCCCGAGATGAAAAGTATCATAGGCTTCGTCTCCCTGAAAAATGCAATGCTCAAAGGATTTTCCATTTCTCAGCACAAGGCTTCTTAATGGCAGTACTTCTTTTGCAGAGATGAATTTTATCATATAAATTTGCTCAAATGACAATTTCAAAGTTATGCAATCGTTCCCGTAAATTATTCTGATTTACTTATTTGTTTAAATTGTTACCGTTTATAAAAAGTCAATTTTAATTATTGGCAACCAATTTAGCCGCCTGTATTTTCTTTATTAAATCCACAAGTCTGCTACTGTAGCCGAATTCATTATCATACCATCCTACAACTTTTACTAAATCACCTACAATTGAGGTAAGCTGGGCATCGAAAATACACGAATGCGGGTTGTCTATAATGTCGACAGATACTATGGGATCTTCGGTATATTCTAAAACGCCGTAAAATTTTCCTTCTGATGCCGTTTTAAAAGCCGCATTAATATCCGCTATGGTTGTTTTTTCTTTTAAAATGCAGGTAAAATCCGTTAAAGAACCGTTTAAAACGGGTACACGTATGCCAGCTCCGCCGAGCTTACCATCAAGCTCGGGAAAAATATGGGTTATGGCTTTAGCTGCGCCTGTGGTCGTTGGAATTATTGACGCTGAAGCTGCCCTTGCCCGGCGCAAATCTTTATGGTTGCTATCATGAAGATTCTGATCCCCGGTCATAGAATGAATTGTGGTAATGTATCCCTCTACTACGCCCCATTTATCATTTAGAATTTTAATCATTGGAGCAATATTATTGGTAGTACAACTTGCATTAGAAAGTATCTTACTTTGTAAATCAAGCTGATCTTCATTAACGCCTAAAATAACCATCGGAATATCGTCAGCGGCCGGGGCGGAAATAATTACCTGCTTCGCACCAGATATCAGGTGCCCTTCAGCGTCTTCACGACTCAGATTTTTGCCGGTACATTCGACCACTACATCCACTTTCAAGGCTGACCATGGCAACTGAATTGGATGTTTAATTGAGAACGTGGGAATTGATTGCCCGTCGATAATTAGGGTATCGGGTTCCGCGGCGACATTGCCTTTGAACACCCCATGGACTGTATCGTATTTAAAAAGGTGAGCCATTGTTTTTGGTTCTGATAAGTCGTTTATAGCAACAACCTCTAAACCTTCAGCTAAAGCCAAACGTAAAAAGGTTCTTCCTATCCTACCAAAACCATTTATTGCGATTCTCATTTGTTTAAATTAATGCGCAAAATTAACGTTTATTTTGAGATTGAGGCGGATAAAAAGAAGAGATGTATTTTGCGGAAATTGTCCGCCAACGGAAGCAATAGTTAACCTAAACCTGCTGCTTGTTTTGCCAGATTATCTTTTTTGCGGAGTTTAAAGAAAAGGACAAAATCGAAGACCATGCAAATGCCGATTAGAAAAAAAATAAGAAAAAAATTTCCGACGTTTTGCATAAGTATGGACAGAGCAAGTAAACAGATGTTTAAACCAGTGGTTATCAAAATAATTGCCGGTGGTTTTAAACCCAATCGCTCCATGCGATGGTGAACGTGATTTCTATCGCCTTTAAAAGGGGAATTTCCTTTAAGTACCCTTACAGTAAATATACGGAGGGAGTCGAATACCGGAATAATTAAAATTGAGACCGCTATCGCAGGCGCGGAATAAACAAATGGAATCGCTCCGCCGGAAAATTTATTTAACTCAATAAATTTAATAGCCAACGATGCCGTGACCAAGCCTGTAATTAATGCACCGGTATCACCCATGAATATTCTGGCTGGATACCAGTTGTATCTCAGGAAACCGGCTATCGCACCGGTTAAGGAAAAAGCAATAAAAGCGTAGGCGGTCTGATGCATCATGGCAAAAAAGACACCAAAAATTAAGTTTGCAATGATACCAGTGGTACCGGCCAAACCATCAATCCCGTCGATTAAATTAAAAGCATTGTTCAGAAAAATGATTAAAACAACTGAGAATAGCCCAGCCCAAAATGCTGGCATATCCCCGATACCAAATACGCCATATAAGCTGGTTAACCTGAATCCGCCGAGAAAAACCAAAATACAAGCCGCTAGCAATTGTATAAAAAATTTTGTGCCCGTACTGGTTCCATAAATGTCGTCTTTCAGGCCTAAACCGGCCAATATAATGCAGGAGGCGATTAAAAAGCCGACCTCTTCAAATTTTATTAAAGCTGTAAAGAGTAGTGTAGTAATCGTAAAACTGGTTACAATGGCTATTCCTGCTAAACGGGAAATGTTTCGGTTATGGATTTTCCGGTGCAAATCGTTTTTATCAAATAAATCATATTTAACTGAAGTATGAATAACGGTCGGAATACTTAAAATAACAATCGCACAAGCAATAAATGCAATGGCCAGATAAAATAATAAAGTGTATGTATCTACTAAATATGGCAGCAAAACTTTAAAGTTAATTGACAAATTTCGGGTTATCATTAGAAATATATCGAAGACCCTTGCTGGTCTGATAATTCCCTCTTTGTATTGACTGCCTGAAAAATTGCATTTTTACAAATCCTGATTTCAATATGCCCAGGATATTGGAACTTCTAAATTGGGTAAACTTTGAAATCTTTTTATTAAACAACACGAACAGGCCAAATGAAATCCGGTTTCTTTTAAGCGCTTTGTAATCATTTATAAAAGCTAAAAAAATGCTTTTAATGGATTGATTACTTATACCTCCTATCCGCATGTTCACCATCAGAAAAGGCAAATACCTGGCTTTTATTCGATACTTATGAAAAAATCGTAAAACTAAATCATAGTCAGCAGATGTACCCATATCTAAAGCGTAGTTACCGTACGTCTCGAAAAGATTTTTTTTCAGGTATAAGGTGGGGTGAGCAGGCATCCACCCTGATTTAACATTTTCATAACTTGCCTGCATGGATTTCCATTTACGTATTACCTCGAGCTTAACAGGATGCACATAGTTCAAATCACCGTAAACGGCTTCTATATCCGCGTTTTGCTGAAACGCAGTTGCGATTTTTTCTATAACATTGCTGTTCACTAAAACATCGTCTGCATTTAATATGCCTACAATATCTCCGTTTGAAACCTGTATACCCTTATTAATAGCATCGTAAAGGCCTTCATCTTTTTCTGAAATGAAATAATCGATGTGGGCTCTATATTTTTCTATAATGGATAAACTGCGATCAATGGACCCTCCATCAATTACGATGTATTCTATATACTTGTAATTCTGATTGATAACTGATTCTATACACTCCTTTAAGAAAGCTTCTCCATTTAACAAAACTGTTATTATGGATATTTTAACCGGCTCAGAAGTACTTTTCTTAAAATACATATGCTTAATTGGTTGGCAAAAGCCTTATTAAATCCTAATCTTCTAAAAAAATCTTAATAGCTAATCCTTTTTATATGATTTGCCTTCTGATAAATAAAAAACCGAAAGCGCCCGTAGCTGTGGCAAACAGCCATGAATAATCATCAAGATCGCACTGGACAATGGTTTTATTTGCAACTTTGCCGACATAAGTTGTGGTTTGACAACCATTTACAGCACCTAAAAAGTTATAACTATATCCGGCCGGGCATACCGTACAGTTCTGTGTTGTAGCTAGCCATTTGGTTTGTGAAAAAGATATGCAAGCTGAAGTACTTGGCTCACTAGGATTTGGTTTATAAACTGGATTTCCGCCAAAAACTATACTCAATACAGCATTAACTAAACCCGAATTTTCCCGCTCCGTATATACTGTATCGTTATTAGCTGCAACCAGACAACCAGACTGTGCAGATGAGCACAAATTAAGCAGCATAAATAAAATTAATAAAAGACCTGATAATCTCTTCATCCTTAATCATCCTTTAAATCCTCACACGAAGTTACCCCGACCTGTTGCTTAACTGATCATTCTTTTTATTCATTCAGCAAGTAGATCTTGTTCTTTTTTCATTCATTTTGAGCGATTGGCTGGTCGATTTATTGCTCTGAATATATAATTAACAAGGTTTTTCGATTGTGGAACACTAGAAGACCATATTTCAGGAACAACACGCCAAACGACACCGCTGTTATGCATACAAAAGAGTTTTATATTTATCGTGATTATTCATTTTCCTCTAATGTTATACTCTATGACAGTTAATCTATTCCGGCTTTGCGCTAATCTAAGTGTCGTACTTATCTGTTCATTTTTGCTGAACTCTTGTGCCGCACGCAGGGAGAACAGTCTTTTTAATGCGGCAAGTGATTTGATGACCGACACCATCCGGCATGTATATGTAGTGAATGATCAGGGCATCAGCGATGATTACTATAAAATAAAAGTTGATGATCAGCTGGCGATAAAAAATGTACAAAATCCTGAATTCGGAGCGAATGGTAGCCAGGTTAATTCACCCTCAACTACCCGTATCCAGCAAGCGCAATCTGGCGCCAACAGCAACGTTTTATCTTACCCGGTGGAGTTGGATGGCACTGTAAATTTACCTGCTATCGGAAAAGTTCAGGTTGTGGGTTTAAGCAGAAGAGCAGCGACAGAAAAGATCCAGGATTTATACAAAAAAAATCTACTCAAAGACCCGATAATAGAATTATCCATTGTGAACCTGAAAGTTACACTGTTAGGCGAATTCAGCAAACAGGGAAACTTTTACATTGAGAAAGAAAACACAACACTAATAGATGTAATCGGTGAAGCCGGCGGCATCACCAAAACCGCGGATCCCAAAACTCTGAAAATTATAAGAGGAGATAAAAGTCACCCCGAATTAATCTATGTAAATCTAAATGACATAAACAGCCTGGCAAGTAAAAAACTGATTTTGCAAAATAATGACATTATCATTTTGCAACAAACCAAGCGCGCCGCAGCAAGTGAAAAACTACTAAGTTTTAACAACATCGTACAACCACTAATCGTGGTGGTGAACCTGGCGGTTTTGGTTTTTACAATAACCAGGTAAACCTGGCCCAGCAGCCAGTTTCGAAATTTGTCAGGCTTATTCGATAATAGTGGAGAAGATAATAAATAAAGACAGAACATTGATTGAACCGATTCAAGAGCAAAAAGGTGTTAGCCAGAGTATAGATTTTTATAAAATCTTCCGGGTTTTCTTGAGCCGCTGGTATTGGGTAGCCGGAACGGTAATTACATCATTATGCCTGGCTTGGTTATACCTTTGGTATACACCTCCGGTTTATCAAACAAGTGCATCTCTTAAACTCGGAGAAAGTAATCCGGCAATTACAACCGGGGTGCAAATACCTAGTCAAAACTATAATTATACCGACAAAATTCAGGCAGAGGGCTTCACCCTACGCAGCAATGAGGTTATCTTAAATGCAGTAAGAACGCTTAACTATCGAATAAGCTATTTTTTAAAAGGCCGGATACGCACTACAGAACTCTATCCTCATGTACCATTTGCAATTGAAATCATTAAACAAGACAGCATTAATTTTGACAGGTCGCTATATGAAGTTACTTCTGCCGATGACCAGCATTTTACCTTTTATCCGGTAAATAATGAAGCGCAAAAAAAAACCTACCGTTATAACGAACAGATAACGATTGGAAATATGGTTTTCCGCATCAAATATAAAATACTGGACAAAGGCACTTATCAGTTTAAGTTTAATGGAAAAGAAGATTTTGTTGGACGCGCTATGAACGGCTTATCTATTGCAGAAGCCGCCCGGTTTACAAACGTAATGAGTTTAAGCCAGAAGGATGGAAATCCTGTTTTTGCTGCCGACATTCTGAATGCCATCATGAAAGAATATGTACGAACCGATGTGATTCAAAGAAGACGTTCTGCGAAACAAACCGTCGATTTTATTGACAATCAATTGGAATTTATCGATGCTCAAACCGGAAAATCTGGCCGTACACTTGCTGATTTCAAAAAACAAAATAAACTGATCGACATTGGCTCATCCACGGCTGCAACAACGGCTAAACTTTCAGATTTTGAAAAACAAAAAACAGAACTGACCTTAAAGCAAATTGGCATTAAACAACTACAGGAACAGGTAAATGCAAATAAATCCAGAATTGGAGCTAGCCTGGATCTGGGCGACGGCAATGCAAACGGACTTGGAAATTTTATAAGCCAACTCAATCTTCTCTTGGCCAGCCGGGAGACCAAGCTTAGTCAGTTTAACCGCAGTTCACCACCTGTAAAACAGCTTGAACAACAAATTGCCAACGTGAAATCCAGCATCAGAAATATCGTTGACGGTATGCAAAAACAAAATTTGCAAAACATCCGCTTTATTGAAGCACAAATTGAAGGTATTAACCAACGCGTTAGTAACATGCCTGTTAAAGAACAGAATTTCGTTAAGTTGCAGACCAACTTTGAAGTAAATAATAAGGTACGCTCCTATCTGTCGGAAAAAAAATTGGAAGCAGAAATGAATGCTGCGGCTATTGTTCCCGGTGCTTCAATAGTAAATCCTGCTTACCCATCCTATGCGGCAATTTCGCCAAATGCAGATACAACCTATAGTACCGCAATATTCCTTGGCCTTGCGGCAGGATTCGGTTTGATTTTATTGGTTCGTTTTTTAAACCCATATATTTATGATAAAGAAACGGTTGAAGCATTAACACATACACCGATTATCGGAGTAATTAGAAAATTTCCCGATTTCATAGACAAAGATAGCAAGCAGGCATTGTCATTGTCCAAACCAAAATCAGTGTTTGCCGAATCAGTCCGTTCTGTACGTACAAATCTCAGCTTTTTAGCAAGTCATAAAGCAAGTAAAGTGATCTGTATTACCTCAGAAATTTCCGGTGAGGGAAAATCATTTGTAACGCTTAACCTGGCCAGCACACTGGCCCTGATTGAAAAAAAAGTTATCCTGATTGCAGCTGATTTAAGGAAATCCAAATTACATAAGGTTTTTGGAACCAATAATACTAAAGGGTTGAGTTCATTATTATCAGGACAAACAAATTTAGCCGATGTATTGGTGCATGATTCGGTGCATCATATTGATTTTATACCATCCGGACCTGTTCCGCCAAATCCCTCAGAGTTATTGCATTCCGCAGCGATGAAAGACCTTATCAAAACCCTGGAAAATGATTATGACTATGTATTGCTCGATACTGCTCCGGTAGGCCTGGTATCTGATTCCATTCCACTTATCCGCTCTTCGGATGTCAATTTGTTTGTTATCCGTTCTGGTGTCTCCCAGCAAAGGGCGGCCAATATACCGGAACGTTTATCCAGAGAATATGGCTTAAACAATCTTGCCATTATTCTGAATGCTTTTGGAGATGATGCACTTTATTCAAACTATTATACTACAGATTATTCACGAGGAGGTGGCAACAGCACTTATTATTATTCAGATTACTCTGGTTACTCCGGCTCCGGTTACTATGATGATGAAGACAAAAAATGGTGGAAATTTTGGAGGCGAAAATAGTCAACAATAAAAGCTCAATTAATTAAGGAAAAGCACCCTAGAGGAATTTTGTTACAACTTACAAATAAGGCTAAAATAAATGATAGATAATAGTTACAAATGGTATCCGGTTTACACGCGTTCAAGGGCTGAAAAAAAGGCATATCAGGAGCTAATCCGGAAAAACATTACGGCTTACCTTCCATTGAAAAAAGAATTAAAACAGTGGAGCGATAGAAAAAAAATTGTTACTGAACCTTTGATAAAATCCTACCTGTTTGTATTTATCTCCGCCAAAGAACATGCAGAAGTATTGATGACAAACGGGATTGCGAGGTTTCTTTACTTTTCAGGTCAGATAGCGTCTATGCATGCAAAGCAAATTGAAAACTTAAAGCTTTTATTGGCTACAGATGATGATCTGGAAGTTTTTAATTATGAAGTTAACGTGGGTGAAAAAGTACGCATAAAAGCTGGCCCCTTTAAAGATATGATTGCAGAGCTCGTGTCTCTGCATAACAAGCAACGCCTTATTCTTCGTTTGGAGAACTTAGGTTTTTCAATTAAAATAAACACTTCTATGGCTTTTATTGAGCCTATTAAGTGATTTTTTGCTGCAAGCGGGCATTATTATAATGCTCAAGTTGTGGCATACTGCATACCGGTTTTTTGAAGAGCATATCTAATGGTAATGCAACTTCATACGTTTTATCAGTTCGTTTTAAAAGAAAATGTGACTGAAAGGGCGAAGCTGTGTAAAGACGATACTTTCATATGAAATCAGCAGATGATTAAATCCGCACCCATCTTTATTCAATCTATTATTTATTATTTCCATATTAAAGGTTATTAAATGTGCCGTATAGCTGGAATTATTGATAAAAGCGCAGATCCTAAACAAATTGAACAAGATGTAGAGGCGATGTGCGCTTCAATGCAACACGGCGGTCCGGATGGATCGGGGCTTGTAAATGAATCATCCTTAGCGTTGTGTTTCGGTCATAGGCGTTTAGCATTATTGGATCTGTCTTCTTCCGGTCAGCAACCCATGCGCTATGGTAACAATCTGCTTATTACTTTTAACGGGGAGATTTACAATTATCCGGATTTAAAAAAACAATTGTCCGCATTGGGTTATCAATTTAGGACACAAACCGACACCGAAGTCATTTTAGCAGCTTATCAAAACTGGGGAATCAAGAGTTTCAGCAAAATTGAAGGCATGTTTGCATTCGCATTACTGGATAAAGAAAAAAAGTTAAGTTATTTGGTAAGGGATCAGAATGCCATAAAACCTTTGTATTATTCAACGGAACAACAGAGACTCGTATTTTCATCTGAAGTTAAAGCATTCTCTAAAACATCTTATGTGTATACAGAAAATGAAGACTGGAAAACTTATTTTCTTGCGTTCGGACATATTCCGGCACCCTACACCACGCTGAAAAATGTTTTTTCATTGAAACCAGGTTATTTTCTGGAATGGAGCCATGTACAACTCGCTTCCCGCACTTTAAGTTTTGAACATGAAAATCTCATACATCACCCCGCGAAAAAAGCAATGGTTAGTAAGGTACTGGCGGATAAGTTAAATCGTTCTGTAAAACAACATATGATTGCTGATGCTCCGATTGGGGTATTTTTGAGCGGTGGTTTAGATTCCAGCATTATAACGCTGATTGCAAATCGGTTTAGCACGAAAAACTTACCTATGGTATCGATAAACTTTGCTGAACCAGCTTATTCAGAAGAAAAGTTTCAACGGTTGATTGCCGAGCACATAAATGGAACACACCATAGCCACAACGTCGGAGAAGCAGATTTCAATAAATATTTTAAGGATATTCTATCTGCTATGGATCAGCCAACCAGCGATGGAATTAACAGCTGGTTCGTAAATAAATTTGCCCGGATTAATGGTTTAAAAGCAGTTTTATCTGGTATAGGTGCCGATGAATATTTTGGTGGCTATCCATCTTTTAACAGGATGAATACCATTAAATACCTGAAAAAACTGCCCCGCTATCTGTTAAAATTGATGGCTAAACTGCCTTCAGAAAAATTTAAGAGAATTTATTACTTGAGCTACCAAAATCCGATAGGTGAATATCTTTTCCTAAGAGGCTTTTTCATTCCGGAAACAATCGCCGGTATTCTAAAAATAAATAGAAACGAAATAGACAGTTTATTTGAAAATTTTTCCGTTGATGAAAGCTTAAACAAATTGAGTGGAAAAGAACGTGTAGCCTGGTTTGAGACGAATATATTCATGCAAAACCAGTTATTAAAAGACACTGACTTTATGAGCATGATTCATGGCATTGAAGTGAGGGTACCTTTTCTGGATAAAGGCCTGGCAAATTATGTCAGCAGCCTTTCTACCGAACAACGCTTTAAAAAGGAGCCGAAAGGCATACTCGTAGACGCTTTTAAAGATATTTTACCAGAAAGCATCTGGAAAAGGCCAAAAATGGGATTTAGTTTCCCCTTAGATGACTGGTTTTTAAAAGGCGGACAAATAACAGATGAGAAAATTTTCGCAGGAAATGAGTGCGCTGTTAAGCAAATCAGGAAATTTAAATCGGGAAAATTACATTGGTCTAAGGCATTTGCTTTATACCAGATAGCCATAGCAAATAGTCAAAGTTGAAAAATAAGGAAATTTTATTTTTAAGCTTATATACATTTGGGCTAACCGGAGGTATTGAAAATGTTTGCCGGGTTTTCATTCATGCGCTTGAAGACCTTGGAAGTCAAAACAAGATCAATGACTTTAAAGCGCTGTCTCTTTATGATAATTCGTCCTCCACTGAAAATTACATCGGATTTGGTGGTAATAAACCACTATTTTCCTTATCGGTAGTAAAAAATGCCATCCAAGCTGAAGTGGTCATTCTAAGTCACATCAACCTGTTACCCTTCGCGAAGCTGATACGTATTATTTATCCCAGGAAAAGGATCATCCTATTTGCACATGGCATAGAAGTATGGAGGCCATTATCATCCTGGAGGCGAAAATTACTTAATAAAATAGAGCTATGGGCGGTGAGCCGTTATACAGCATCGGTTTTAAAATCATCTCAGGGAATATCAGAGAAAAACATCCACATATTAAATAACGCACTTCCAAGATCATTTAATTTTAGACTCAAACCGACACATCAGTTAAAACCCTTAGAAAAATACGGTGTGCCAACGGTCAACCGGGTATTACTTACCGTATGCAGATTATCTTCCTCTGAAAAATACAAAGGCTATGATATTGTTTTACAGGCCTTAAAACACCTGATAAAAATCCATCCTCAGATCAGTTATTTATTAGTTGGCCAGGCTGATGCGATTGAACAACAAAGAGTGGAAGCATTGATTGCTGATGGTAACCTTCAGGAAAATGTAATTTTAACCGGGTTTGTTCCCGATAGCGAACTTGAGCTTTTATACCAATCGGCAGAAATCTTTGTTATGCCCAGTCATGGTGAAGGCTTTGGCCTGGTATTCATCGAAGCCGCCGCACACGGCTGCCAGATTCTGGCAGGCAATGCTGATGGCAGTACAGACGCCGTATTAGATGGAAATCTTGCTTTAATAATTAATCCGGATGATCCTGAAGCCGTTTATACCGGACTTATACATTTATTGGAAAGTCCATTAAGCATTGAATCGAAATTGGCAAGATTAGAATTGGTTAAAGCACATTTTGGCTTCGAAAGTTACTTGGTAAAAGTGGATAGATTGTTAAACAGACAGCCTTTATTTTGAAAGAAACTTTATAATGATGCATAAAAATAAATACGACTGGATAATTGAGGCAAAAGCACCATTATTTAATTTTAAACTACAGGAAACCTGGTTATACAGGGATCTATTAGTACTGCTGATTCACCGCGACCTGGTTTCCTTTTATAAACAGACGATTCTCGGCCCGCTGTGGTTTTTTATACAGCCCCTATTTACAACCGTAATATTTACTTTCATATTTGGAAATCTTGCAGGCATTTCTACTGATGGTTTGCCAAAGCCCCTCTTCTATATGGCCGGAATAACCGCCTGGAATTACTTTGCAGACTGCCTTAATAAAACCTCAACTGTTTTAAGGGATAATGCCGGAATTTTTGGTAAAGTTTACTTCCCCAGGGTGATTATGCCGCTTAGCATAGTAGCGGGCAATTTAATACGCTTTGCAGTCCAGTTCATTCTTTTTATAATAATGATAGGCTATTATTACCTGAATGGACACCGTTTAGATGTAACCTCCGCTGTTCTATTTTTTCCTTTTCTTATCATGCTCATGGCAATGCTAGGGCTGGGTTCAGGAATGATTATTTCTGCGATGACAACTAAATACAGGGATTTAACTTTCTTAGTATCATTTGGGGTACAATTGCTCATGTACACTACAACGGTTATCTACCCCCTTTCTGTTGCATTGGAGAAATATCCAAGATATGCATGGGTAATTGAATACAACCCTATGACTCCGATTATTGAAACTTTTCGTTATGGATTTTTAGGCGAAGGTCGTTTTAGCTGGGATGGATTGGGTTATGCAGCGACCATAACCTTGGTTTTATTAACTTCCGGACTTGCTGTTTTTAATAAAGTTGAACGGGATTTTATGGATACGGTGTGATGGAAATCGTTTTTCGTTGGCCGTTTCTCGCATCGACTACAATTCAATAAATTAAATATCTTTAATAATCATCCTTTAAATATTTAGATATAAAAATGTATAGGATGAAAAACAAATTAGAAGTCTGGAAAAAATCACACGATTTAATCCTATCAATTTACTCGGTAACTAAGCAATTCCCAAAAGAAGAATTATTTGGTTTGACGTCGCAAATCAGGAGAAGCGCAGCAAGTATCCCAACAAACATAATCGAAGGACAAGCCCGTCAATATGTAAAAGAGTTTAAACAATTTTTGTTTATCGCAAAGGGGTCTCTAGCAGAAACACAATATCATTTATTCTTGGCCAAGAATTTAAATTATATGAATGACCAAAATTACGATATAATTAACACTCAGATTATCAGCATAAAGATGATGCTGGCTAAATTAATTAGTGCTTTGAGTAGATAGTCATTGCCTTAACATTTTCTAATGGCTACCCTCTAATTACTTATGTTTCTAAATTAACTAAAAACGAAAACGATTGACAGAAAACGATCGACAAAAACCTGTAAACGAAAGCGTTGATGAAAAACAAAATTAACAATGAATTCTGCCATCAAAGTAGAAAATCTGTCTAAGGCCTATCAGCTTGGGCAACTTGGCACTGGAACGATTAGCCGAGACCTATCGCGCTGGTATGCAAAAATCCGTGGTAAGGAAGACCCTTTTCTGAAAATTGGGGAAAGTAATATTCAAAATATCAAAAGCGAAAGCGATGTGGTCTGGAGTTTAAGAGAGATCAATTTTGAAATTGAACAAGGCGATGCAGTTGGTATTATTGGCAGGAATGGTGCCGGAAAAAGCACTTTATTGAAAATACTAAGCAAAGTTACAGCGCCTACCACGGGCAAAATCTTCGGCAATGGCCGGATAGCAAGCTTACTTGAGGTGGGCACAGGCTTCCATCCTGAACTCAGTGGCCGTGAAAATATCTTTTTAAATGGTGCGATACTGGGCATGCGTAAAAAAGAAATTCAGCGCAAACTGGAAGAAATTGTAGATTTCGCCGGAATCGAACGTTACCTGGATACGCCAGTAAAAAGGTATTCTTCGGGTATGTATGTAAGGCTTGCTTTTGCGGTAGCCGCTCACCTGGAATCGGAGATTTTAATTGTTGATGAGGTCCTGGCCGTTGGTGACGCTGAATTTCAGAAGAAATGCCTGGGTAAAATGGGCGAAGTGAGCAAACGAGATGGTCGAACGATATTGTTTGTAAGCCATAACATGAATGCCATTTCAAACTTTTGCTCAAAGGCGCATCTTTTAGTAAATGGAACACTCGCCTATTCTGGAGACGTTATTAAAACAATAGAACAATACACGAAGGCAAAAAATCAAATTGAGCGCACTCAAATCAGCAATTATAAATTAAATGACTTAGTTGAAATTGATAACTTCAGTTTATCCGGCTCCGGTTTTATCAGTTTTTCTGACCTCAGATTCGACCTGACAATCAGCAGTGCTTTAAAAAACATATACCATACAATAGCAATTTTACTCTATGATGAATTGGGACAAAAAGTCGCATTTATAGATTTAAGGAACGAGAAATTACTAAAAATTTATAACTCAACCTTCAAAATTTCGGTGAGTGGTACCATTCTGAACCTGCCTTTATTACCCGGCAGATATAATCTCGGTATTCATGTCAATTCCGCTCTACTGTATAAAGATTTTTTTGATCTGATACAATTTGTGGTTCATCAGAAAGCGATGGCTGATGACATAACACCGTATCCAGTACACATTAGAGGAAATATTGAACTTGACTATAAATTTGAATATTACTAAAAACACTTCATGTTTGGAAATAGCTTATATAAAGACAAGGATAAATCTTACTTTGATCACAGCAGAAAAGAGCTTCTAAAATACGTTCCTGAAAAAATTAAAAAAGTGTTGGATGTTGGATGTGCTTCAGGAAATTTTGGAAAGATGCTGAAAGAGTTTTATGATTGTGAAGTTTGGGGTGTAGAACCTGATACATTATCTGCGGGGATTGCCGGAACTAAAATAGACCATGTGATAAATTCCTTTTTTGGCCCTGACATTAAAATACATTCTGTAAATAAATTTGATTGTATATTCTTCAATGACGTTTTGGAACACTTACCACATCCGGAGGAAGCCCTAAAACTTGCATCTAACTACCTGGAAACTAATGGGTGTATAGTCGCTTCTATTCCTAACATCAGGTATTATCCCGTTATTTTATCTCTTTTAAGATACAAGGATTTCAAATATTCGGATGCCGGAGTAATGGATAAAACGCACCTTCGCTTTTTCACAAAAAAAAGCATAATCAGGCTTTTTGAAGATTGCAATTTTAAAGTCGAAACCATTGAGGGCATAAATAAGCACACGTACAAATACCTGGAAATAGCAAACTTATTGTCATTTAACAATCTGGAAGACATGAGATATCCGCAGTTTGCAGTTGTTGCCACAAAAATTTAAGCAGTGCCAACCAACATTGATGTAATTATTCTCAGTTATGCAAAGAATAGTGCGCTTAAAAAGCTTACGGAGCAAACTATAGCCTCCTGCGTAAACTCGGAAAACCCTGGGGAAATTTCATTTAATATTGTAGTCATCGAATCCTACCGGGAACTCGAACCTTTTCAATTTGAACATTCAACAACTATTTATCCGACTGCTAAATTCGGCTTTCATCGATACCTTAATATTGGCATCAGAAATACAGCTCATGATTACATCTGTTTTTGCAATAATGACTTGATTTTTCATAAGCATTGGGCCACTGAAATTTTAAATGCAATGAAGCAGAATCCCGGCTTGCAATGTTGCAATACATTTTGCGATAACTTCCATCAGGATAAGGCACATTATTACAATGGCAACATAAACTACGGTTATGAGAATGGGCTTTTTTTTACAGGTTGGTGTTTTTTGGTTAAGCGATCCATCTTTGACATTACTGGTTTCTTTGATGAAAAATTCGAATTTTGGTTTAGCGATGACGATTTCCGTCTGACTCTAAAGAAAAAAAACCTGGCAAATGCACTGGTTATCAAATCAAAAGTAACCCATTTAAGAAGTGAAACACTAAACAAAGCGGATAAAAAGAAGCAAAAACGCCTTCAGTACAGCAGTCTTGCTTATTATAAGTTTAAATGGCAGCATCACAATCCCTTGAAATATTATATCGAAATGTTAAAATATAAGTTGAAGGTCTACATTAGTTAATAACAAACATCGGAATTGAAACAAAAAATTAACATTCAATTCAGGAACGGGCTTTCCTTCGAAGACTTTCAAAAAGATGTTTTTGAACCATTTGGCCTGACAGAAAAATACTTTTTTGAACAATCAGAAAAGCCAGACGTTGTAATTTTCGGTCCATACGGCGATGATATACCTCCAAAAGGAAACTATACCATCGTAGGTTATTTCTGTGAGAACATTTTACCTGATTTATCCATTTGTGACTATGCATTTGGAATACCGTTAGAATCAGAAATAAAAAATAGCAGATACAAAAGAATACAGTGGCACGGCTTTAACCCTGAAGTTCTCGTTAAAAATTATAGCGACAACGAAATTGATCAAATTCTTAACACGAAAACCAGGTTTTGCAATTTCCTATATTCAAATCCCATACATTATAGAGAGGAATTTTTCAAACAACTTTCTAAATATAAAAAAATAGACGCTCCGGGTTTGTCGATGAATAATATGCACCATATCGATAGTACAAAAGATAGCATCTGGGAGGCAAAACGTCATTTTTTATTACCCTATAAATTTACAATTGCTTTTGAAAACGACGTGTACCCCGGTTATCAAACTGAAAAACTTTATGATGCAATGAAGTGTGACAGCTTACCGATTTACTGTGGTGACCCGAACATCTCTGATGTATTTAACACAAGGAGTTTTATAAATGTGCCGGAATATGTTAAACCAAACGCTGGTTTTTTCATAAAATCATTAGAAAAAATAGCCCAGCAAGACTTTACAGATTATCGACCTGCATATTATAACCGTTTACGTGACAGAATAAAAAGAAATTTAAAGTCCAGAGGCAGAAAGCTGAAAATGAAGTTACTATTTAACAACCTGAACAGCGCTCCATTTATCGAGAAAATTATAGAGATAGATAGAAATCAAGATCTATATATCGAATATTTGAAACAACCATGGTTTAATGATAATATTATTCCTCAATATTCATCATCTGTAAATAGGTGGATAGAGATTTTCAATAAACACAAAAGTGAATAGTCCTTTAGTTTCTATAATTATCCCGGCTTATAATTCCGAAAAATACATCGGGGCTACTATTCAGAACGCATTACGTCAAACATGGATGAATAAAGAGATTATTGTTATAGATGACGGATCAACAGATCATACCTTATCTATTTTAATGTCGTACGAAAATCAGGATATAAAAATTTTAACGCAAGCAAATAACGGTGCCTCTTCTGCAAGAAATCTTGGCTTATCCATTGCAACAGGTGATTTTGTGCAATTTTTAGATGCTGATGACCTTTTAGAAAACAATAAAATTGAATTACAAATACGCAAATTACTGGAAAATCCGGATTCAATTGCCTTCGGATCGTGTACCCGTTTCAACACCAAAGCTAATTTGCATCTAAGTAACCGGAGCCTCCATTCTTTTATTTCTGAGCTTGAGCAACCCATCGAACTCATAAAAAAAATATACGGTTGTGATAAAAATATACCAGGAAGCATGATTGAAACCCATGCCTGGTTAGCACCAACAAATATTATAAAAAAAGCAGGTCTATGGAATGAAGAATTATCGTACAACGACGACGGGGAATTCTTTTTAAGGGTAATATTACATGCTAAAAGTATAATTTATCTGCCTGATGCAGTTGCATTATACCGGAAGGATGATAAGAATACTTTATCAACACTTTCCGGTTATAAGTCGCTGTTATCATCTGTAAAGGCATTGAATATCATGAGCGATACCTTAAAAAACTACCTCAGTCCAAAAGAGTATTTTTATTGCTTCCATAGGTCATACCGGGAGGTCGAACTAATGTCTTTTCCTGCACACAAAGAACTTTCTACTTACTGTAGATACAAACGTCTTCAGATTTCAAAATTTTCAGGCATATATGAAGCGAGCGAAATTAAGCTTGGTGGAGGTGTTATAAACGCTGTTGCCAAATATCTGAATTGGCGGCTGGCAAGATACCTTCAATACATTAAAAAATACTTAGGCATTTAAAATGATGTTTAGAAAATATTATCAATATCGCTTTTTCAACCCTTTTAAAGCCGTATTTTTCTTTTTAGCTGACGTTGTTGTTAAACATAAAATATTTGCTGTTGAAAGCAATTACTTATCCGACAGAAAAAATAAAAAAATAATCGCTTTTAGCCTGTATGGCGACGAAGACCGGTATATAAATAACATTGAATCTTGCATTAGCAGTTATAAAGCCTTTTTTCCTGGTTGGCAAATCAGGATATACATGAGTCGGGACATAACCAATAAAATTTTTAACCGCATTAAAGAGCTAGGCTGCGAAATCATAGTTATGAAACAAGAAGGTAAGGATTTCAGATACATGTACTGGAGATTTCTACCCTTAGACGACATCGATACGGATGTGGTGTTAATCAGGGATATTGATTCCATCGCATCGGAAAGGGAGCGGAAAATGGTTGACGAATGGCTGTATTCCAATAAAAAACTACACATTATAAGGGACCATTTTCTTCATAACTCAAAAATAATGGGCGGTATGTGGGGAATATGTATAAATAAAAAACCGTACGGAATTCTAAAAAAAATGCACAAATTCACAAAGAAAAACCGGTATGGTAGCGACCAGCGGTTTCTCGAAATCATATACAATGACCATATTACCGATATGCATGTGAATGATGTTATGCACCGGTATCTTAATGAAAATCCAGTAATCATCCCAAACCCTCATGCGCATTTTCATATTGGTCAAATTAACGTGAAAAGCTGAATAATGATAGCCATAATTTCATCAACACTTATTCCTTATGCCCCTTCCTATTTTACCAATCAGGAGCGACTCGAACAAACCATACACACTATAAATAAGTTAAGCGAGAAAGGTTTTAAGCAAATTTTTCTGTTTGATAATTCGGTAAATGAAATAAATATGGACTGGATACAATCGCGGACAAAACAGGATATAAATATATTTTACGCCCGGCAATACGGCTTTGAAAATAAAGGTTTAAATGAAGCCTTGTTAATTCTTAATAACCTTCATAGAATTCCTGAAGATGAATATGTATTTAAAATAAGTGGACGATACTATCCCAACGAAGCATTTAATATTTCTGAAATGATAGAGAAAATTACAGATAAGGAAATACTGGGCTATTGTATCAATATGGACGCCGATTTCCCGTTCTTTAGCACACGTTCTTACCTCGTAAAGAATAAAAAAGCATTAGAGAGCATATTAAAATTGGCTGTAGAAGAAATGATCGGCTATGGAAGATCCTGTAACAGCATCAGAAATTTAGTCAGCTTGATGAAATCAATTTTTTATAAAAATATTGTTGTCGGTACACCATTTACCTTGTCTTTAGAACAATCTTTTGGTCGCATACTTAAGTTCAAAAAGAACTATCAACTTGCAGAATCCATGAATATAGAGGGCTTTGTAGCTGGCTCAGACAAACTAGACTTCATATCCGAATAAATGATTGTGGTTAATGATAAACCCGGACAACTTTGCAATCAGCTTTGGGCGAATGCCCCCTTGATTGCACGTGCTTTGAAATACAATAGGAAATATCTAAACCTGTACTTCAATGAGAACAGAAACTACTTTGAAAACCTCAATTGCTACAGGAATATTAGATTCAACTATTTTAAAAGTCCTTTTCTGGATGTATATCTCAGAAAAATCCTACTAAAACTGGCCAGAACTGCACCAGGCTGGTTGCTAAAGACGTTACGAATTTATGCAGACAAAATAAACTGGAAAAAGGAACCCTGGGAAGACTCTGCACTACATACCAAACAGGGGATTTTTATTATGGGAGGTGGATTTCGTAGGAACAGCCGTATCTTTTTAGAGCAATATCATGCCGAGATAAAAAACATTTTCCAGCCAAAAAAATATTTTACTTCCAGTATAACAGAATTGTTCAATACAAAGCGGGAACACCATGATGTTATCATCGGCGTTCATATCAGAAGAGGTGATTACAAAGCATTTCTGGGTGGAGTATATTATTTTAACGACAAAATTTATCTGAATTATTTAAAGTCTTTAAAGGAACAATTTGTAAATCTTGGTCAGAATCCTGGTTTTTTGCTCTCATCAAATGAGGAATTGAACTTAGAATTTTTTTCTGAATTAGACATCTTTCAATTGGAACAGCCGTCTGCGATTGAAGATGTATATGCATTGAGCTGCTGCGACTTCATCATTGGTCCTCCAAGCACTTTTTCGATGTGGTCCTCTTATATTGGTAAAGTCCCATTAAGATTTATAAAGTATAAAAATGAAAACATACAACTATCTGATTTTAGCAGAATTGTAGAACAGGATGTTTTCGAAAACAACACAATTTTAGAACACGTAGCTTTTGACGATTAATCTGTTTTACGATGAGCCTGATCCGGATCGATGGGTTAGATTTGATCGATTCCCTAGGCGTCTGATTAGGAGACTATTTAGAGGAAAGTCTCAACCCGGTGGCCAGGCAATGGTCGCTTTAGGATTGATGAAAGGCCTTGATTTGCTAAAAATTCCGTATCGCTATAATGATTATAGCTATGCCAGGAACAATCCGGGTGAATTGATTGGCGTTCTCGGCAAAACTCATTTACTTTATGAGCAAAAGTTTAAAAATCCAATAGTATTAGGGGCAAGTATATTTTCCCATCCGATCGAATACCCAAATTTACTCGAAGACCATAAAAACATTAAACAAATCCTGGTGCCAGGCAATTGGATGAAAAAAATGTTTGAACCTTATTTCCTGGGAAAGGTTTTAAGTTGGCCGGTGGGAATTGATACGGAAAAATGGTCAGGCGAAATAAAAAAAAATAGTTTGCCTGTCGACTATCTAATTTATGATAAAATAAGATGGAATCGTGGTGCTGCCGAAGATGGACTAATTATACCAATTCTGCACAGACTCCAGGCACAGGGCTATACATATGAAATCATCCGCTACGGACACTACAGTCACAACCTTCTGATGAATAAGCTCAGTAGTTCAAAAGCGGCCATTTTCTTATGTGAACATGAAACCCAGGGCTTGGCTTATCAGCAAATTTTAGCAACGGGAACACCAATATTTGCATATGACCAAGAGGAATTTTGGCTGGATCCGGAGTTCTACCCACATAAGGTCAAATTTGGACCGGTGAGCTCTGTACCCTATTGGGATGATAGATGCGGTTTACGCTTTAATAGCCTTGATGATTTTGAAAATAAACTCGAAGTCTTCCATAGGAAATTAAAAAATGATGAGTTTTCCCCTCGTAGTTACATTACTGAAAATCTAAGCCTGGAGCTTGCCGCGAAAAATTATTATGACATTTATTCAAAACTCTACTGGCATACAAAATGAAAGCCTTATTCTTATACAATCCATTAGATTTAGATGCAGCAATTCCCGGAGGGGTCCAAATATGTTCAAGAAAATTTCTCAAAATAATCAAATTAAGTAGCGATGAACTCTATTATTTCGGGGTTAATTACAGCAAATCGTTACTATTTAGATTCTTACATAAGATAAATTTCGATCTTTACCAGGCTTATGCGGTTAAAAGATATCGTGAAAAATTAGTTTCTGTTTTAATTGAGAAGAACATTACGCATGTTTTTATCAACAAAGCTGAGCTAATCAGATTTTCCCGCTTGATTAAGGAATCAAATCTTCCTAATAAGCCTAAAGTAATTATAATGTCTCACGGCAACGAATCTGGTGATCTTTTAGGTGACCTTACCAATGCATCTAAAGGGATTTTAAAATATGCAGGCATCTTCAAATTAGGCATCGTGCTGTATTTAGAATCTCATTTCAGGAAAAGGTATGTCGATCTGGTTTGTACAATGTCCTTGGAAGAAAGTGCCATCGAGCGGTGGTTGGGAATGAATAAACCGTTTTTCATTCCACAAATGATCGATCGAAATGTGAGGATTGATAGAAACCCAACAGTGGGCATATATGGTTACGTCGGCACATTAGATCATGTACCCAATAGTACAGCACTAAATATGCTTTTCTCAGCATTGATTAAAGCGCAATTGAATATCGAAATAAGAATTGCAGGGCAGCCTGCTGAAGTTGGAAAGATGCTCGCATCGAATTACCCTTTTGTAAGCTACCTTGGTCCATTATCGGATGATGAACTACAAAAAGAAATCCAAACATGGTCTTTCTTCATCAATCCGATTTTCAATTACTCCAGGGGCGCTTCAATGAAACTCGCTAAAGCGATTGAATGGGAAATACCAGTCATTACCACTATGGCTGGCAGAAGAGGTTATTATTGGAATGATAATTACACCCTTCAATCTGAAGATAATGTTGTGGATTTTATCGAAAAAATAAAACTTGCTAACGGTGAATTGCATAGCTATAGCACCTATTTCGAGCAAATTAAGTTAATTCGTGACAACAGTCCGGATGCAGAGAAGTTAAGTTCAGAATTAAATACAGCATTATCGATAATTAATAAAACACCTGCGAATTGAAAAAAGTGCTTATAATTTCCCCGCTTTTCCCTCCGGTTAATGCGGCAGATATGCACCGCGTAAGGACAAGCCTACCCTACTATAAGGATTTCGGCTGGGATGTGGAAGTGGTGGTCGTTGATGCCCTATATATAGATATGATTAAAGATCCCATCTTGTCTTTATCTGTACCTGATGACATCATTATACATACGCTATCCGCATTACCGAAAAAAATCACACAGAAATTTGGCTTAGGAAGTGTCGCGTTGCGCTCATTTTGGCAATATAAAAGTAAAGTAGATAGATTACTGAAAAGGAATAATTATGACTTAATTTATTTTTCAACTACCCAATTTCCGCTATTAATTCTGGGATCATATTGGAAACGAAAATTTGATGTGCCTTATGTTATCGATATGCAAGATCCCTGGCATACGGATTACTATCAGCGCAAGCCAAAAAAAGAGCGTCCGCCAAAATACTGGTTTTCCTATCGGTTGAACAAATATCTGGAGCCAATTGCAATGAAAAAGGTAGGTGGTTTGATAGCAGTTTCTAAAACCTATATTGACGATTTAGTAATTGGCTATCCATGGCTTAAAAACATACCCGCAGCGGTAATTCCTTTTGGAGCAGATCCTCAAGACTATGAACTGGCTAAATCTAAGAGTACATATGCCATAGAATTTGATGAAAAGAAATTGAATATTGTGTACACCGGGGCTGTCGGACATATAATGAGGAAGAGTATCAACTTTCTTTGTATGGCATTAGCAGGTTTAAAATTAAGTTATCCAGATGCTTACAGTAAAATACATTTATATTTCGTTGGTACAAGTTATGCGGGTGCTGAAAGGGCAGTACACACTGTTGCACCGATAGCAGAGCAGTATGCAGTTGACGAAGTTATTACGGAAATAACTACAAGAATTGGCTATTACGATTCATTAAATTTATTACATACTGCCGATTCGTTATTAATTCTGGGCTCTGACGACGAAGCCTACAACCCATCAAAAATAGATGTTTACGCTTTGGCTGGAAAGCCAATAATTGGCATTTTTAACTCTGGTGGTGCTGCTGTTGCTAAGATCGGGCAACTTGGTTCAGGGAAAGTATTTAAATATTCAGTAAATGGTGAAGAAGAAGAACTGGTGGAATTTTTAAACTACCTGAGCAAGCAAAGTGGTTCACCATTGTCAACAAAAAAATATTCTAATTCTGCCAAAACGTTAACACGGGAGCAATGCAATCTTTTTAGTAAAGTTCTAGCGCATTCTTAAAGGAATTTTGAAAAAACTAGCCATAATCATTACCCATCCTATTCAATATTACACTCCGGTATTCAGTCTTCTGGCGAAACAATGTCGCCTTAAAGTTTTTTACACCTGGGGCAAGCTTGGTGCGAATGCAAAATACGATCCTGACTTCAGGCAAATCATTTCCTGGGATATTCCTCTTCTGGATGGATATGATTACGAATTCTTGATTAATACAGCTAAAGCGCCCGGCTCAAATCACTACAATGGTATTATAAATCCTGATCTAAACGCGCGGGTGGAGTCTTTCTCACCAGACGCAATTTTTATATATGGATGGGCTTACAAAAGCCATTTATGCGCATTAAGGTATTTTAAGGGTAAAATCCCGCTATGGTTTCGTGGCGATTCTACTTTGCTTAATGAAAGCCAGGGATTAAAAGAGATAGTGAGAAGTTTGTTTTTGAAATGGGTTTATAGTCATGTAGACAAGGCATTTTATGCAGGAAGCGCTAATAAAACCTATTTTAAAAAATTCGGTTTAAAAAGGAAACAATTGTGCTTTTTACCCCACGCCGTAGATAACGAAAGATTTTCAACACCAAGATCGGCCGAGGCTTTAAGTTTAAGACACAGCTTAAATATTTCTGAAACCGATTTATTAATACTTTTTGCCGGTAAGTTTGAACAAAATAAAAACCCTTCATTATTAATAAAGGCGTTTAACGAACTAAATATAAATCACGTACACCTGTTGCTCGTCGGAAATGGTCCAATGGAGGAAAGGCTAAAGCTAGACCATCAGCGTACAAACTTTCAGAATACCCTTTCATCCAAAATTCATTTCATGGCTTTCCAGAATCAAACACAGATGCCAGTTGTATACCAGGCCTGCGACTTATTCTGCCTACCCTCACAAAGTGATACCTGGGGCCTGGCAGTAAATGAAGCCATGGCCTGCGGAAAAGCAATTCTTGTATCTGACAAAGTAGGTTGTGCATCTGATCTGGTTAAAAAAGGCATCAACGGAGAAATATTCGAATCCGGTAACTGCGCTGATTTAACAAATAAATTACAGAACCTCACAAAAGATAAGATCAGGCTTATCGGTATGGGAAGAGCAAGTAAAAAAATTATTCAGGACTGGTCATTCGAGGCACAGTCCAGGCAGATCTTAAGGCTACTCAATGAAGCGAACTAATTACACCCATTACCTGCTGCTGTATTTACCGTTTTTGGTTGCCTGGTTGGTCCAGTCCCTACCCCATGGCTCTTATCTCCTGGCCTGGATGGGTTCATTTTTTATTTTCTTTATCTGTTATAAGGGTTTCATCAGGAAACTTCCTGACGACATGCCAGTGATTGAACAATTATTAAGACCGATTTTTTTTCTTCACGTGGTATTTGCAGGATACATGGCTTGCACTTCCATTTTTTATTATCTTAATGCACTTGGCTTTGAATATTTCAGCTACATAGGAAATCGCTATTTTTTTTCTGAAGACGTTTATAAATCCATAGCGAGGTGTCAACGTTATTACGTTTTAGGTCATGCTGCGCTCGCTCATGGCTTACTCGCCGGCATGGACTATTCGCAGAAAAAGAGGTACAGAATATATGCACCATCTATGAGTAATCTGTTATTGGGCATTTCGTTAATTTGTTTGCCACTTGGCTACCTGTTTTCAAAAATCGGGGCCTTGAACCAGTTTAGTGTGCAATTAAGCGGATTAAGTTTTGTGTCAGGCGCCATAGCCCTTGCTTTTGCAATAAGGGAGAAGAAAAGGCCAAACTTATTAGCGGCATGTGGTTTATTCACTTTAAATATGATATCCGCTTTAAATTCAGGCTTCAAAGAACCGATAATTATCTGCGTTTTACTTTTGGGCATTTTCATGCTGCCAGTGTATGGGAAAAAGATTTTGCCGCTCTTGTTGTCTATTTTGCTGATGCTCTTTTTCATTCTGCCCACATTTATCGGAAATTTCAGAAAAATGGTGCAGGAAGGTGCCGATGCAGCGACGGCGAGGAATGAAAGCCTGACCAACATCATCAATGCCGATAACCTGGTTAGTGAGTTGGAGGAAGACAACTGGGCTTTTTTGACCATACGATTATCAGAAATTGATATGTTTATACAGTACACAAGATCGACCCCCGACTTTGTTCCCTTCTATAAAAGCAAAATCTCTGCCGACGGGCTAAAGACGATTGTACCTCGTTTTTTCTGGCCTGGGAAACCCAATGTAGAGCAATTGGTCATGACCAGGGCTTATTCCGCGGGCGTTGTCAACCCGCAGTCGGTCGTTTCTGCAAAGCCGGCTTTTATTGTAGACTGTTATCTTTCGTACGGGGTTGCAGGAATCTGGATTGGCTTATTCTTGTATGGTTACCTCGCTCAGAAAATTTCTTTATTGGCAGAAAGGTTATTTGGTGGCTATTTCATGGGATCGGCAGTAATGTTTGCCGGTTTATTCCAGATTTTATGGAGAGGTAATAGTTTCGAATTTTTAATGAGTGCTGTTTTCTGGAGCCTGGTTACCCTATTTATTTTCCAGATGGTTTTTAAAGCGAGAGGAATTCTTTATAAAATTAGTTAACAAATTGAAAATCATACACATTACTGCTTCTTATATACCAGCTTATCTGTATGGTGGACCGATACAATCGGTTGGCAAATTATGCGAAGTCCTTTCGACCATTACATTTCGCGACGCTGCAAAAAAACAACAAATCGAGGTGCTCACCACAACCGCCAATGGAACAGGCGAGCTCCATGTGGCATCAGGAAAGCGGCAGTTTGTTAATGGTGTATCTGTCTACTATTTTAGAAGATGGACTAAAGACCACAGTCATTTTTCGCCCTTACTGTTAAATCGCCTGAACACAATAATGCTTCAACGTCTTAAAGGCGAAAAATTAGTGATACACATTCATGCCTGGTGGAATCTGGTTTCCGTATTAAGTTGTTGGATTGCTAAATGGCATCAAATTCCGGTCGTATTGTCCCCAAGGGGTATGCTCAGTGTATACAGTCAAAACAATCGCCATTCAATTGCTAAAACCGCTATACACAAGCTGGTCGGCAAACGACTTTTACAATATTGCCATATCCATGCAACCAGTGAACAGGAACAGAAAGAGATTTTGAAAATCGTACAGCCAAAAAGTATAACCGTTATTCCAAATCTGCTTAATATGAAACACACGGTGCCGGGAAATAAATACCGGGAAATACATACTAAGTTCCAGGAACCGCATGAAAATTTAAGATTAATTTTTTTATCGAGGATTGAGGAAAAAAAAGGCCTGGATTTACTTTTTGATGCCCTGGCACTGGTCAACATTTCCTGGTCGTTAACACTTGCCGGAACGGGTGATAAAAATTATGTGGAAAGCTTAGGGAAAAAAGCAAAAGCCCTAAAAATCAATGAACGAATAAAGTGGCTGGGCCTGGTAACAGATGAAGATAAATTTGAGCTGATGGCGAACCATGATTTATGTGTGTTAACCTCATACAATGAAAACTTTGCCAATGTTGTAATTGAAAGTTTAAGTACAGGAACTGCCGTTCTCGTATCAGATAAAGTTGGTCTTTCGCAGTATGTCCGAAACAGCGGGTTTGGTTGGTTAACTAAACTAAATGTTAAGGAAATAAGCCAACAACTGATCGCAATTTCAGGAGATAAAAAGAAACTTAGTTGGATTCGTGCAAATGCGCCACAAGTTATCAGACAAGATTTCGATGATCAAAATTTGGTTTCGAAATACATAGACTTATATCGAAATGTTATCATAAAAAGCACAAATGAGCACAAGCGTAATGAATAAACATTTCAGTTTTATTGTACTTACTTATAATGAAGAAATTAATTTGCCGGGATTATTAAAATCTGTAGCGGGTTTAAATGCATACCTATATGTTCTTGATAGTGGAAGTAATGATAAGACCATCAATATAGCAGAAAGCTATGGTGCACAAGTTAAAGTTAATCCTTTTAAAAACCATCCAATTCAATGGGATTATGCCCTAAAAAACTTCAATATTAGAACACCATGGACTATCGGTCTGGATGCAGACCAAAAAATTACACCAGAGCTCTACCAGATGCTGAATAGCTTTGAGAGTGATGCATACGAAGGCATTAATGGGATATATTTCAACCGAAAATATTTCTTTCAGGAACAATGGATTCGATATGGAGGCTACTACCCATTTTATCTTTTGAAAATGTTTCGCACAGGTGTAGGCTATTCCGATTTAAATGAAAATATGGATCACCGCTTTATCGTTCCAGGCAAAACTGTCATTTGGAAAAACGGACACATCCTGGAGGAAAACCTCAAAGAAAATGACATTAAATTCTGGTACAGCAAACACGAATTTTATAGCGATTTGATTGCTCATGAAGAAATTGAGAGAGCGCAACACCGCCGGCAACAAACTATAAAACCGAACCTGAAAGGTAACCCGGATGAAAAGAAAGCGTGGCTAAAACGTGTGTGGTGGAAAATGCCTCTTGGCATAAGACCCTATTTTTACTATGGCTTCCGCATGCTTTTCCAAATGGGTATTGTGGATAATAAAAAAGCGAGGTATTTCCATTATCTGCAGGGCTTTTGGTTCAGAAAATTAGTTGACAAAAAAATTAGAGCATTGAAAAACCTGAAGAATCAGCCTAATTAACTAAGTGCGTTAAACGAATATACAAATACATATAGTCTTTTATTCGAATAAGTAAATAACAGATATGAATAAAATCATCAAGGAACAACACATTGAAAAAGGAAATAGAAAAGCCATTAAATTTATCGTTACACTGTTCTTACTATACGTTATTTTTAGTCAGGGAAATCTCTTTATGAACAGCGTCATGAGCACCGGAGGAGCGCATTACCATAAATACCTTGCTGAACATTTGAATTACATTCAAGGTTTGAGAAACATACTCATCAAACCATCAATATGGATAATCAAGGCATTTGGTTTTTATGCCATTCATAACGAAACTGATTTAATGGTCGTTAATGGTCCACTTCTGCGAATCAATTATTCCTGTTTAGGCTTAGGCGTTATGAGTTTCCTTGCTGCGTTTGTCTTTTCATTTCCCGCAAGATGGGAAGAGCGAATTAAAATGCTGATCATCGGGATTTTCAGCATTTATTTGCTTAACGTCATTAGAATAGCTGGTTTAGGTTTACTATTTGGTTATTTCCATAGTCAGCGGAACTACTTTGAATACCACCACGAAATATTTAATTTATTCGTTTACAGCGTCGTTTTTGTTATGCTGTATGGCTGGGCTAATAAAAATGCTGGATCATTTTCAAATTCTAAGTTTACAAAGCGCAAAATTGAATAATTTAGCTAAAATACAGCTTCATAAGAAGTTCAATAAGGGTGATTTTAAAATTGGTGTTTCCAGCTTTAAACTGGTTTTATGGTATTTTACCTCGGTGATATTATTTAAAAGTGGTTTAATGCCTTTTAGCTCGATACTTGTTTTTTTATTACGTTTATTTGGTTCCAAGATTGGAAAAGACGTCAGAATTAAGCCTGGCATTCATATTAAATATCCATGGAAACTTGAAATAGGCGATCACAGCTGGCTCGCCGATTGTTATATTGAAAATCTGGATTGGATTACGATAGGCAGGAATTGTTGTATTTCGCAAAAGGCTATGCTGATGACCGGCAATCATAACTACAAAAAAGTCTCATTTGATTTGTTGACAAAGCCGATAATACTGGAAGATGGTGTATGGGTCGGCGCTTGCGCAACAGTTGGACCCGGCGTAATACTGTATTCCCATAGTGTTCTGAGCCTGGGAAGCGTCGCAACCAAAAACCTGGAAGCATATTCGATTTATCAGGGAAATCCGGCATTAAAAGTAAATACACGTCTAACTGCTGTTTAGAAATCAGCAATACTAGAACTTATAAGGCGATGTCAAAGCAAAATTAGCTTGAAGGTCAGTTTATATTCGTTTCCCCCTCATTCCTGCGCAGGCAGGAACCTTAAAGCGCTTAGCAATAGCATTCATTAATATTCCCAAATGCAGCAAATTAGACTTAAAGTTGGTTAATTATTTCGTATATTGCTTTTAACCAATTATAAAGATATGAGCACACTGAAAAGAATGCAGAATTGGGGTGATCGTAATCATCCTGTCTGGCTGGATTTTTTTAGAATACTTTTAGGCCTTGTTTTAATATGGAAAGGCGTTGCCTTTTACATGAACATCGGTGCTTTCAATACCTTAATGCATAATGCACATCTTGGCACTGCCGTGGGCATCAGCATGATTGCACATTTTATCATTTTGGTTCACGTACTGGGTGGAATTGCTATCGCTTTAGGTACTTATACCAGGACTTTCTGCTTGATTAATTTGCCAATTCTTATCGGTGCCGTTTTCTTCATCAATTTATCGCCATTAATTCTCAGACCTTATTCGGAATTGTGGCTATCGGTTTCTGTGCTCATTGGCCTGGCTATTTTTATCATTGAGGGCAATGGTATCCTATCGGTAGATAACCCTAAAAGTTTAAGTGCTTAACCGGGCTTTCGGCCTTTAAAATTGCAATGTTGCATTTATTAGATCAAACAGCTTATAAAAATCCACAGCGCAGCTTGAGCATCTTAGCTTTCAATTTGTTAAGGCGGGCAATTTTGATTGAAACATACCGATTCTGAAGTCCGGAATGACATAATCACTCCTGACAAGATCTCCACGAAGAGCGCAAAATTTTCATTGCCTGATAATTAGCCTTTAGTCGTTCTCAATTGATTTATGGCGCTTAGGAAACCTGATATATTCCAATAAATTGAACATAATCAACAGATGAGCTTATAGCCTACTCCACGCAAACTAATAATCTGTATATCAGGCTCACTTTTCAAGAGCTTTCGCAGATGTGCCATAAAAACATCCATACTACGGCCATTGTAAAAACTGTCTTCCCCCCATATCTTGATTAGCGCATCCTCACGCTCCAGAATGTTGTTGCGGTTCTTTAATAGTAATTCGAGTAGAATAGTTTCTTTATAAGAAAGTGAATATATGCCTACAGAAGTTTTTAATTTTTGACCAAGAGGATCAAGTTCACAGTTTCTGAACTGGTATATTTTGTTCACCTCATTTTCATCTTTATTCGCTGGGCCAAACCTGTTTAAAAGTGATTCCATCCGCACCAGCAGTTCATCAATACTAAAGGGTTTTTTAAGGTAATCATTACCTCCGTTCTTAAATCCCATCACTACATCTTCGGTAAGGGCTTTTGCACTCAAAAAGATAATGGGAACATTGGGATCCGACTTTCTGATTTCCGCCGCCAGTGTATAACCGTCCTTTTGAGGCATCATGATGTCGAGTACACAGATATCAGGCTTTTCCTGCTCAAATTGCTTCCAGGCAAGCACACCATCTAAAGCCAGGTTAACCTCGTAACCACTACTGGTTAAGCCATCGAGAACAATGCGCGCCAAAAAAGGCTCATCTTCTGCATATAAAACTTTAGTTTTCTTCATACAATGGCAAAATGATCATAAAATTACTTCCTTTCCCTATTTTGCTTTGCAGCGCAACACGCCCGCCGTGGAGGTCTACCACCTGTTTTACATAATGAAGCCCCAAGCCGGATCCTTTCACATTGTGGATGTTATCCTGGCTAAAAACCCTGAAAAAGCGTTCGAAAACCTGTTCTTGATAAATTTCTTTAATCCCCTGACCATTATCTTTAAAGTTGATCGTTAATTCATGATTAGCAACGCTGCACGATACCTCAATCCTGGATTGCGCCGGAGAATATTTTAATGCATTATCGATTAGGTTATAACATACATTGGCGATATGCATCGCATCCCCTTTGATAAAATAGGGTTCTCCAGCAGGCACCAGTATGAGCTGCATATCTTTCTCTCTTACCTGAATATCCATCGAAAGCATCACCTGTTTAATCACGGATTGAATATCGACGAGGGTAAATTGCAATTTTATTTTCCCAATGTCCATTTGTTCCTGCTTAAGCACCTTTTCGATCATTGCCTGTAAGCGCTGTAATTCGTGACGGCTTATATTAATGTAATTCTGCAACTTTTCGGGCTCATCAATCAAATGATATTTACTGATCGATTCGAGTGCAACAGCAATCGTAGAGATCGGGGTTTGAAGTTCATGCGTCATATTGCTGGTAAAACTCATTCTCGCCTTCGCATAAAGCTGCTGGTTTTTCATCAACCTGATAAGCAGGTAAAAAGCCGCAGCGGTAAGAACCAGCATCATAAGGGAGGAGATCAGGTAATAACGCATTTGAAAAACAACAATCCAAAAAATGTTGCCCACCACCAGCTGGTATCTATGCAAGAATTTTAAGTTATAGGTATAACGCTCGCTGGTAAAAGAAATACTGCTTTTGGCAAAAGGAACTGTTTTGATCAATTTCCCGCTTGAATAATCGTATAAGGCATAATTCTTACGGATCCTGAGGCCAAACTGTTGGAGTTGATGGTTCACCAGGCTATCCAGACTTTTCAAATCTCTTTGATCATCTGATGAAACCTGACGTGGAGACATGTTATCCGTTTTTGATGATGAAGACATATTAAAGTGTTTTTTCGGATCATTGAGAAAAGACATCCTCATTTCAACCACAGTGCTATCATTGTCGATCCCATAATGAAACTGGCTATGCAGGTTATCCAATTTCAGGTCATCAAAGGCCTGCCTCAATGAAAACCATTCTGAGGAAAGAAAAAACTGTTTAAAACGACTGCTCCTTTCGCGCCCCCTGGCCACGCTTCGGTAAACAGTCTGTTTGGAAGCGTTGCTTACAATGGATTCCAGTTTGTTTCTAACATCCTGTTTTTGTGCCAGATACAATTGCCGTATCCACGCACATTGAAGGCACAAGCTAATGATTAGTGTAATCACCGCCAATGGAAAAACATATGTGGAGCTAAGCCATTTCATCCCACTAAATTGAACAAATCATTTTATCAATGGAAGTATGGGCAGAAGATTTAACCTTATTTAACCGAGATTAACTTTCCTTTACATGGTTAGCAATTAGTTTTGAAACATGAAAAAGTTAACCATACTCCTGTTCTTCTGCTTTCCATTACTTGCTTCAGCACAATTGCGTAAAGGTTTGGTAAAAGATAAAAATGGAGAACCGATAGATCGGGTAACCATTATTCTTCATCAGGCGGATTCGACCCTAGCCACCCGGATTGCAAAAAACGGCTTGTTCAGTTTTCAGCAGCCTTTAAAAGGCAGTTATGTTTTAATTTTGAAAGCCGTTGGATATCAGGATATGAGCAAAGCACTAAATCTTCCAATGGATTCCATAAACCTAGTGATGAACAATGATGATAAAACCCTGGATCAGGTTACGGTATCTGCTTCAAAAACAGTTATTATCAGAAAAATCGACAGGGTAATATTTAATGTAGAAAACAGCATAGTGGCTAGCGGTACAACAGTTTGGGATGCATTGGGTAAAGCACCAGGCGTACAGACACGCTTTGATGGCGGAATAACGGCAAACAATAAAGGTGTAGTAATTTATATGGACGATAAGCCCATCAGGTTATCGGGCGAAGATCTCGCAGCATACCTTAGGAGTTTACCCTCGGATAATATTGCTAAAATAGAAATTATGGCCAATCCAACCGCCAGATACGATGCCCAGGGAGGTGCCGTAATCAATATCATTTCTAAAAAACCAAAAGGTGATGGTTTTAACCTGGTACTTTCTGGCGGTTACACCCAATCAAACTATAGCAGCTATAATCCAAGCATGGTATTCAATTACCGGAAAGACAAACTGAATGTATATGGCAGTTACGGCTATAGCAGACGTAAAAAGGACCATACAGAAAGGGAATATGTTATTTTCGACTCGCCTGAAAATTATTCGGATTGGCGGAATGATAAATTGGGAATACGAAAGGGGCATTCGAATAGTTATAAAATTGGTGCCGATTACAACTTCAACAGCAAACAGGTAATCGGTATTTTGGTAAACGGCTATAATAGCGTGAACAGCAGACCGAATAATACATTAACAACTATTGTTAACAACCACTCCCCAGTACCAGATTCTATTCTCCATACCCAGAACGTTTCTAATGGAAAAGCCCGTCAATATAGTTTTAATATCAACTATAAGATTAAATTAGATACCAACGGCCGGAATATTAATGTAGATATGGATTATGTACCTTATCAGAATAAAAACAGCCAGCAGGTAGATACTTACGGCATAAATGGTAATGGCAGTCCGCTTCCTGATCAGTACCATATCTTTACACCTTCAGATCAGCATATTAATATCTATTCCGGAAAAATAGATTATACGGATAAGTTCTGGAAGAACTGGACATTTGAATCTGGCCTAAAATATAGCAGTATCCGCACGCGGAACAGCTTTGATTTTTATAATAATCCAGCCACAGGTCCCGAATTGGTAAGCAGCCGCAGCGATCGTTTTGAATATGCCGAAAACATATCGGCTATTTATGCCAGTATTAGTGGAGATGCCGGTAAATGGAGTATTAAGGGCGGTCTACGTGGTGAATATACCCGAATAATCGGCAAATCGATGGTATTAAACACCAACAACCAGAACCACTATTTTAAGCTTTTCCCCACGCTTTTTCTGGTTTATAAAATGAATAAAGACAACGAATTAAACTTCACCTATAATTCGAGGATCAGCCGGCCTGAATATTGGAGGCTAAACCCTTTTAAATCCTACACCAGTCCCTATACCTACCTCGAAGGAAACCCTGCATTGCAACCTGCATTTATTTACAATGGTGAAGTCGGCTATACTTATAAACAGCAATACAACATTTCATTTTACCTACGGCGTATGGTTGATTATTTTAGTAATATTACCGTACAGGATAACACTACAAAACTCTTTTATGATACCCAGAGGAACCTCGATTTAAGCCAGGAGATGGGCTTTTCGGCATCCTTTCCAATTAAACCAGCTAGCTGGTGGGAAATCAATAATTATGCACAAGGCACCTACCGTCAGGAAAAGTCCTGGTATTTACAGACCAGTTATGATTATCATGTTTGGGGCATCTATCTAAGTTCTAGCCATGCTTTTACGTTAAATAAAACTCAGGGTCTAAAAGCAGAAATCAGTGCATGGTACTCTTCTCCTACCATACAGGGCATTTATAAGCTTGCACGGCTTTATGACGTGAGTGCTGGCATGAGCAAGGGCTTGTTTAAAGGTAAAGGAACTTTAAGACTGGCCGTGAGTGATATATTTTATGGAAATGCCTACCGCATTGATGTTGATTATGAAAATCAACTCAATGGCTTTTACGAGCAAAATGATACCCGTAGCGCTACTTTAAGCTTCTCGTACCGAATTGGTGGCAATCCGGCAGCAGCGAGAAAAAGAACTTCGGCAAGTGAGGAGGAGAAGAAGCGCACGCAGTAATGGTAACAACTAATCCCCATCAGCACGCATAGCTACATCGTTTAGTCCAGCTACAACCGCATTCAGACCTCAAATAACAGGCTGATATTTAATTATTAAAACAACACACGTTATTGCATCCTATCGGTAGATAATCTTAAAATTTTAAGCACTTAACCAGGCTTTGTCTATTGTAAGATTGCAATGTTCATTTTATTAAATCAAATTAATTTAAATAAAAAACAAAACTTAAATTGCAATTTAATTTTCTTGCATGAACTATCTAATCGGGCTTGATATTGGCACCGGCAGTACCAAAGCCGTGGCTTTGAATCTGCAATACGAACCAATAACAAGCAGCCAGTTTTTTTATCCTACCGAATCTTTAAAGCCCGGCTATAGCGAACAGGATCCTGGATTAATCTGGGAAGCTTTTGTATCCTGTATAAAGGAATTAATAAATAAGTTGCAGGCAAATCCGATATGCATCGGATTGAGTTCGGCGATGCATAGTTTAATATTAGTTGATGAAACACATCGTGTGCTCTCACCAATGATGACCTGGGCAGATAACAGAAGTTCTGAAGAGGCTAAACAGTTAAAAGAATCGGAAGCAGGACTGAATGTCTATAAAGCAAGCGGTACGCCCATTCATTCTATGTCGCCGCTATGCAAGCTGATTTGGCTTCAGAAAAATGATCCTGAATTGATTGCTAAAACCAAAAAATTTATTTCCATCAAAGAATACATCTGGTTTAAATTATTTGGTGAATACCGCATAGATTATTCCATAGCATCCTGTAGTGGTTTATTTAATATTCATACAAAAACCTGGGACAAGCAAGCCCTGGAATTAGCAGGTATTACTGACAGTCAACTCTCCACGCCTGTTTCAACAGATTATTATAATTCAAATCCGCTTCCAACAATATTTGAGGAATTAAGCACTAGTTTTGTAATTGGAGCAAGCGATGGCTGTTTGGCAAATCTTGGTAGCGAGGCTACTGCAGATGGTCTGGCATCCGTTACAATTGGTACAAGTGGCGCCTTAAGATTGGCCAGTCCAAAACCCATATTCAATCCTTCAGCAATGACATTTAGTTATATCCTGGACGATAAAACTTACATATGTGGTGGTCCGATAAATAACGGAGGCCGCACCTTGCAATGGCTTTTAAAGAACATCTTTAAAAAAGAAAAATTACACGCGGAAGATTACCAGAATTTGTTCGAACAAGTGGAAAATACGGCTTCCGGCAGTAATGGATTAATTTTTTTACCTTACCTAGCAGGCGAAAGGGCACCCATCTGGGATAGTGAAGCCTGTGGAACATTTTTTGGATTAAACCTCAAACATGAACAAAAACACCTTGCAAGAGCTGTTGTGGAAGGTATATGCTATGCGCTCAAAGATGTATTGGAGGCCGTGGAAGGCCAATCGGAAACTATTCGCCAAATACATGTGAGCGGCGGTTTTACCCACTCGAAAATATGGATGCAGATTCTTGCCGATGTTACAGGTAAAAAACTGGCTTTAGTTTTAGAGGAAGATGCCTCAGCTGTTGGTGCAGCATATCTTGCTGCAAAGGCAATGGGTTTAACAAAAACATATCCGGTTTCTGCAAACAAAAAGCAAGAAACAATTGAACCTGATCTTAAAAAATACAGTTTCCATCAAAAGAATTTTATGTTATTTAAACAACTGTACGCAAATTTAAGTATCACGATGCACCAGCTTTATCATTTAAATGGTTAAAACATGTCTTTATTAATTGTACTTGCCGGCATTTTATTGCTCTTGTTTTTGATTATCAAAAAGTTTAATCCGATGATTGCCTTACTCCTTACCGCAATCACCACCGGATTATTTTTAGGCATGCCGCCATCAAAAGTAATGGTTTCGGTGGGCAATGGTATTGGTAGTACGCTTGGAAGTATGGTTATGGTGCTTGCTCTGGGTGCCATGATGGGCAAACTTATTGAGGATAGCGGTGCAGCAACAAAAATTGTTTTTATCCTCATCAAATTTTTTGGAAAGAAAAACATTCAATGGGCTGTATTATTAACGGGATTGCTTGTTGGCATACCGCTGTTTTATAATGCCGGCTTTGTGGTGCTGATTCCCCTGGTTTTTGCCATTGCATCGGCTACCGGCTTGCCTAAGCTGTATATCGGCATACCCATGGCGGCAGCACTTTCTGTTACTCACGGCTTCTTACCACCACATCCGGGGCCTGTTGCGCTGGCTGCAATTTTTCATGCCGATATTGGCAAAACACTTATTTATGGTTTAGGATTGAGTGTGCCCATAGCCATACTTGCCGGCGTGTATTTTCCCCGTTTAATGATAAGTAAGAACACATTAAGCCTTCAAAAAGATTTCATTTTGACAGAAGACAGAAATTTGCCTTCAGGCTTAAAAAGCTTCTCAGTTGCCATGTTGCCTGTATTACTAATCGTTGCAGGTACAATTGCCACAACAATAACTACTCCCTATGTATTAAAACCAATATTTGTTTTCCTGTCGGATCCAACCGCCGCACTTTTGGCCGCGGTTGTTATTACGGTTTTAGTTCAGGAAGCCGGTATCGCAAAAACAATGGAATCATGTGTTGAGGGTGTAAAGAGCATCGCAATGATTATCCTAATCATCGCAGCCGGCGGTGCTTTTAAACAAATATTAGTTGATAGTGGCGTTGGCGAAACCGTTAAAATACTTACTGCAGATTTAAATTTATCTCCCCTGTTTTTAGCCTGGATGATTACGGCATTGCTTAGAATCGCCCTTGGATCTGCGACCGTTGCTGCTTTGACAGCATCGGGTATTGTTTTACCGCTTGTCGGCGCGGATGCTTCACCGGAGTTAATGGTTCTTTCAGTTGGAGCAGGTAGTTTAATGTTTTCTCATGTCAATGACACGGGCTTCTGGATGTTTAAAGAATATTTTAACCTTAGTTTAGAACAAACTTTTAAAACCTGGACTATAATGGAAAGCATTGTATCTGTAACCGGCCTTTTGGGCGTATTACTAATCAATTCTTTTTTAAATATATAAATGAGAATAAATGGTATTTTCCTGAATTACTTCTGGCGCTGCCATTGACTAAACAGTAGCGCAGCCTTGAAATTGTCTGCCAAAGTTTTATCGAATTTATTAATTTCCTCCGATGCTTTTTTAGACTTTGTGGGTTGGCTAACTATATTTTGAACCGCGTGCTGCATATCCAAATATAATCATTAAACACAAATCTGCCTGTACTATTTTTGTGATATTTGTCTTTTTTTATATGCAAAAAGTCAATATTAACTGAATGTTTTCCGTCTGTTATTAAAAAGGTATTTTAACTTCAAAATTTGTCCCCCAGCCCTCCTCTGAGATAATCTCCATGCTTCCGTTCAAACTTTTTATATCACGTAAAACCATGGGTAAACCAAATCCATAACCACGCTCGCCCTGGGTGCCATCTGATGATTCTAAATCACCGTTCATAACCTGATCAATTTTAGCCTGTGATAAGCCGTTTCCATTGTCGGATACACTTATCCTTAGGTTTTTTTCCTGTTCCTTAATATCTAAGCCTAGTTTAACCGTAACGGCCCCATAGTCTGAACTAAATTTTATCGCGTTCGAAATTAGATTACCTGAAATATGAAGTAATTTACTTTTTGAAAAATTAACTTCATTATGTGCTGAAATAACAGATACCTTAAAAAAAATATTTTTAGCTTTTGCCTGAGGGGCATAAAGCTTTTCCAGCTTATCTTTAAAGATATTCAGATTAAAATCATCTTTAATAATCTTTTTCTCCTCAATAAGAATTTCTTCCGTCAGGTCGAGCACTTCATTGTTACTTTTATCGATCATGAAAAGATAATCCATCACATCGAACATTTTATTTTTGTAACCCCTCGTCCTGATGATTTCAATAAGGCCCTTAATTCCCGAAAGCGGGCCACGAATATCATGTGCAAGTTTACGTTGCTTAATGCTCAAATCATCCAAACTCAACCTGGTGTTGTGCAGTACCTTCAGGTTAACGAATTTGTCGACCACTTCTATGGCAAGCAACTTTAATAATTCAATCTTTTCAGGACTCAGCTTTTTGACATCCTGATCCAACACACATAATGCGCCAATGTTATAACCTTCGGGCGTTCTTAACGGTATACCGAAATAGTAACGCAAATTCAGTGGTCCACGCACATAAAAGAAATCTTTAGACCGTTCATCGGAAGACAAGTCGCTGATTTCAAAGTGACCGTCCTGGGCAATTGTATATTGACAAATCGACTCATCGCGTGGCATTTGATCAATTTCCAACCCATAATTGGAAACGGACCATTGTGTAAATGAATCTATCAGATTGACCAATGATATGTTCGTTCCGGAAATTTTTGCCGCAAGAGCCGTTATGTTATCGAAATTGGTTTGAATATCAGTGAAATCAAAATCGAATTCTGCTAGGGTTTTTATTCGTTCCGCTTCGTTTAAAGGTATCGGACGTGTTTGTTCGGGTGCTACAGCCATATAATCATGAAAAAGAGCGCCATGCAATTTATAATATTTAATCCGATAAAAAAAAGACTAAAAATTCAACAAAGTGTACATTATCTGATGTCCTCCATACAAATCATAGCCCAAAAGATGTATCACAAAGCATTCGGTTTAATTGATGTTGCAAATTACGCAGCTAATAAAAAATCGACATCGCCTATTTTTTGATGCGGCAAAAAACCAATAATTTTTTCAAATCACCTAATTTATCATACAACTTTAAGGAGTTAAAATTAGGGAAATATTGTGTACATGCTGATTATCTGCGCAAATATTAAATCGCAAGAGACGTTAGTTAGTCGACAAAAGATGATGTTGTTGTTATAACCATAGTTCAGGCGCATATGAACAAATTATCGTTCCATACTATATTATTAATTTAATTTCCTAAGAAATTAAGTTTTTCAACACGCAAAACAACCCATCAACCTTTAAAATCAGCGAGGCTTATATCAATAAGTCCCAACAACTCTTTTCTTAATTCGATATTTCCTTTATCAAGATTTACCAAAAGTTTACGCTTTTTCTTAAGGTATTCTCTTGCATTCTTTTTATCGTATTTCAATACCCAATTTACATTGTCATTCAGGTCGGCATACTTTACGGTTTGCGCGGTTGGACTGATTAAAATGAGACGCTTATCTTCCCTTTTTTTTCGCGCTTTCTTACTCAAAAAAGGAAAATCGTTTTTAGTGTAAACGTCCGTCAACTCCTTTACGCACATGGTGATTTCATTAGCATCGTCAAAGGAATAGCCAAAATTCTGGAGCATATTGAAAAGCAATTCGATTGAAGTATCGGTATCTTCCAGTAAATCATGACAAAGACCAATTTCGAAACCAAATTTAATGAAAGGCTTGCTAATTGAGGCTACGGTTAACAGGTGAGTGACGTATGGCAGGTTGGTTTTCTTAATGATCTGCCCTTCATGCTGTTCTGCAACCCATCGGATAAGTCGGTCTGTTTTCGTCATGGAAGATGATCTAAAGCAGTGGCTTCAAAACTTTCCAAACGTTTTCTGCCAGTATTTTATCGCCCTCTGCCGTCGGATGAATGCCATCGGCCTGATTGAGTTTAGGAACACCACCAACCTTTTCGAGCAGGAAAGGAATCAAACTCATATTATTTTTTTTTGCGAGTTCAGGAAACATGTTTTTGAAATCAGCAGCATACTTCTTACCCATACTTGGAGGCATTTGCATCCCAGCCATCACCAGCTTTGCTTCGGGATATTTTGCCTTTACCCGGTCAATTATGTCTTGCAAATTTTTAGTGGTTACAGCAACTGGTACACCACGAAGGCCATCATTCGACCCTAATTCAAGTACAAAAATATCAACCTTCTGTTTCAAAAGCCAATCTATCCTGCCCTTCCCGCCTGCCGAAGTTTCACCGCTCAGCCCACCGTTAATCACTTTATAAGGCAGGTTTAAAGAGTCAATTCTATTTTGGATTAGTGCAGGATAAGCCTCTGTAGGATCGAGCCCATAACCAGCGGTTAGGCTGGTACCAAAAAAGAGGATATTTTTAGTAGTTATTACGGTAGGATTTGCACTACTCTTCTCCGTCTCTGTCGCATTGGGTTTACCTTTATCGCCCGAACCTGAACAGGCTTGTAATATTCCTGTCAAAACAATTAAAGTCATTAAGCGTTTTCGTAACATATCTATTTATTCTATCTCTTAAAATCTAAAAGCCATTATATTTAACGGAAAAGGCAGCCATATGTTTGGTCAGCTTTAAATCAAAAATTAAAATCTTCAGCCATTGGAAACCATACTGAACATCCGAAATGTAAGTAAAATTTATCAAAGTGCAGGCCGTGAACTTACCGTTTTAAATAACGTTAATTTCTCAGTTAAAGCGGGCTCTACCGTATCAATTATCGGTCCCTCCGGAAGTGGAAAAACGACACTACTTGGCCTATGTGCAGGCTTAGATCAGGCCAGCACAGGCAGTGTTGAACTCAACGGCATTGTTCTGGATAAACTATCGGAAGATAAAAGGGCAGCAGTTCGCAACCAGTATGTTGGCTTTATTTTTCAGAATTTCCAGCTCTTACCCACCCTTACCGCATTGGAAAATGTAATGGTTCCATTAGAATTAAGAGGCGCAAAGAATATTAAAGCTCATGCACTTGAATTGTTAGACAAGGTTGGTCTGGCAGACCGGGGTCACCATTACCCCATACAACTATCGGGCGGGGAGCAGCAAAGGGTTTCACTGGCAAGGGCATTTTCAAACAGTCCGGCGCTATTATTTGCCGACGAACCGACGGGAAACCTGGATGCGGAAACCAGCGACCGGATCATTAAGCTTTTGTTTGATTTGAATAAAGATGCAGGAACAACATTGGTTATTGTGACCCACGACCCTGATTTGGCTGCCAAAACAAACCGGGTGATCAAAATGAAGGGCGGATTAATCCTAACAGATGAAAACCCGAGTTATGCTTAAGAGTATGCTTCCAAAACAACGTTCTTCGATGGCGTGGTTATTCAAAATGGCTTGGAGGGACAGCCGTAAAAACCGTTCGAGACTATTCTTATTCCTCTCTTCAATTATTTTAGGCATCGCAGCCCTGGTTGCGGTATATTCCTTTAAAGATAACCTGCAGAACGACATCGACCGACAGGCAAAAGAATTAACAGGCGCCGATTTAATTGTTGAAAGTCGTAAAACGGTAAGTAAACAAACGCTGAAATTGCTCCAAACAATGGGCGATGATCGCGCATCGGAAAGCACCTTTGCGTCGATGGTCTATTTTGTTAAAGATGGAGGAAGCAGGTTGGTACAAATGAAGGCGCTGGAGGGCAATTATCCTTTTTATGGTTCAATTGAAACGACCCCAGTTACAGCAGCTAAAGATTTTTTAAATGGCAGGACTGCTCTGGTTGATAATACTCTGATGCTTCAGTTTGGGGCGAAAACAGGCGATTCAATAACTGTTGGCGACTTGACTTTTAAAATTGCAGGTGCCCTGGACAAAGCACCCGGGCAAACGGGCATTTCATCAAGCATTGCACCGATCGTTTACATTCCACTCAAATATTTAGACAAAACAGGCCTGGTGAAAACCGGCAGCCGCATTAACTACAAATATTATTATAAATTCAACCGCGCAAATGAACTCGATGCCGTAATTAAAACCCTGCAACCAAAACTGGAAAAAGAAGGTCTGGATTTAGACACAGTCGCGGAACGAAAAGAACAAACTGGCCGCTCCTTCAGGGATTTAAACCGATTTTTAGCTTTAACAGGGTTTATCGCCCTGCTACTCGGATGCGTTGGTGTAGGTAGCGCAATCCATGTGTACATACAGGAAAAGTTATCCGCTATTGCAATATTGCGTTGCCTGGGTTTAAAGGCTTGGGATGCCTTTCTGATTTACCTAATCCAGGTGGCCTTTATCGGCCTTTTGGCTGCCATAATGGGTTCAGTTTTGGGCACACTGATACAATTTCTCCTACCAATTGTTCTGAAGGATTTTCTGCCTGTTGAAATCACCATGCAGATTTCCTGGCCTGCTATCGGACAAGGCTTATTACTCGGATTGGTTATTTCCGTTTTATTTGCATTGCCATCATTACTATCGGTAAGGAATATTTCACCATTAAATGCCATCAGGGCAAATTTCGAAGGAACGGCAGCAAAAAAACGGGACTACTTAAAAGGCTTGGTGTATTTACTGATGGTAGCCTTTGTAATTGGTTTTACGTACTTACAGACGAAAAGCTGGGTTCAAACCATGGCCTTCACTTCCGGGCTATTAATTGCCTTTCTCTTACTGTTGTTATTTTCAGCTGTGCTGATGTTTTTAGTTCGAAAGCTAATGCCAGCATCATTAAGTTATTTATGGAGGCAAGGCTTTGCCAACCTGTACCGTCCTAACAACCAGACTTTAATGCTCACCGTATCCATTGGCTTATCAACAGCTTTTATCTGCACGCTTTATTTTGTTCAGGGAATTTTGATAAACCGGGTTACGCTTTCTTCGGGCGCTACACAACCAAACATGGTCTTGTTCGATATTCAAAGCACACAAAAATCAGCAGTATCCAATCTGACGAAATCTTATAAATTGCCTTTAATGAACCAGGTTCCGGTGATTACGATGCGTATTGAAGAGATTAATGGAAAAAAAGCCGGTGCAGACAGCACAAATAAAAGGGCTTTTAGAAACGAAATCCGCGCGACTTATCAGGATACTTTAACCGCAGCAGAAAAAATTGTAGACGGAAAGTGGGTTGGAAAAGTAAATGGCCCTGAAGATGTCGTTTACATTTCATTGGATCAGAATTTTGCACGGAGCATTAAAGTTAAACTAAACGATAAAATTGTTTTTAATGTTCAGGGGATGTTATTACCGACAGTGGTGGGTAGTTTAAGGGAAGTAAACTGGAGCAGGATGCAAACCAATTTTCGCGTAGTTTTTCCGTCGGGTGTATTAGAACAGGCACCTCAATTCCATGTGCTGATGACCAGGGTTCCAAATAGTGAGGCATCTGCCAGTTTTCAGGGTGCCGTGGTGCGTAAGTTCCCGAACATATCGGTTATCGATTTAGGATTGGTTTTAAAACTTTTGGATGAATTACTCGGAAAAATCAGCTTTGTAATTCAATTTATGGCTGGTTTTAGTATGGTAACCGGATGGATAGTTTTAATATCTGCCGTGTTGACCAGTAAAAATCAGCGGATAAAAGAAAGTATTTTACTGAGAACGATTGGCGCGAGCAGGAACCAGATTCTTGCGATTAACGCAATAGAATATTTCTTTTTAGGTTTATTCGCGGCCGCTGCAGGTTTAATTCTTGCATTAAGCGGAAGTTGGGCCCTTGCAAAATTTAGTTTCGATGCTTCGTTTTCACCACCCTTGTTCCCAACACTTTTACTTTTTGGCAGCGTCGTTTTACTGGTTGTAATTACGGGTGTGTTAAGCAGCAGAAGCATATTAAATAAACCACCGCTGCAGATTTTACGAAACGATTAAGCTAATTTTAACGGTGTACCCTGATTGGATTATAGGCAATAATGTATTCAGAATCTGAATGCTGTGCACCAAATGCATTAATCGGGTCATTCGCAAATACTGGTGTAAGGTTCAATATGTCTTTCACAAACTCCGATAATTTAAGCAGTGAACCTGCAGTTATCTGGGTTGATACCGTTGGATAGTATTTCTGTTCAATTTCTGCTTTTTCCTGTTCATTAGCCAGGGTAACTTTCCAGCCCTCATCTTTTTTGAAACCGTGCTCTTTAGTTGCGCTATTTATTGCGTAAGCATACATTTTTGCCTGAAATTCTATTTCCTGATCTTTCATATTTATAATTTAACCGACAAGCTTCTTATCCAAAGCCATCTTATTTGCTCAATCCTGGTATTTAAAGAAAATCTTGTATTGAAAAGAGATGGTTTATCGCTTTAGCAGATTTAATTTTTCGGTCGGAGAATGCGACCTTCCTGATTTCTACAAATTTACTCAAAATAAATGGGAGCTCGGTTTTAAATCATAATTAAATTTTGGAGGATACTTAACAAAATCATTATCTTGCCCGCTAATATTTTTAGTAAAAATTAGCGTGGCAAAAAATAAATTAATAGCACCTTTTTTAAAATGGGTTGGCGGGAAAAGACAAATTATGCCATCTATTGAGGCTTTAATACCCAAAAAATATGCTGATTATATTGAACCATTTATAGGTGGAGGCGCTACCTTATTTCACCTCCAGCCAAAAAATGCAATTATTAATGATTTCAACAGTGAGCTTATAAATGTTTACTCAACCATAAAGAACCACTTAGCCGAATTACTGGAAGATCTGAAAAAACATAAAAATGAAAGTGAGTATTTTTATGAAATCAGAGCCCTGGACAGAAATCCTGATTACAACTCCTTAACAGCTGTTCAAAAAGCATCAAGGATAATTTATTTGAACAAAACCTGTTTTAACGGATTATACAGGGTGAATAGTTCAGGAGAATTCAACTCGCCTTTTGGAAGGTATAAAAATCCGAACATCATAAATGAACCGACTTTAAAGGCCGTTAGTGACTACCTGAACTCAAATAATATTCAGCTCATGAATGGAGACTATAGTTTGGTTTTAAAAAAAGCCACTGAAAATTCATTTGTTTATCTTGATCCTCCCTATCATCCGGTTTCTGAAAGCTCAAACTTCACCGGATATATACAAGGTGGCTGGGGAGATAAAGACCAAATCAGGCTACGGGAAGCATGTGACGAATTAAACGCCAGGGGCGTAAAATTCTTATTATCCAATTCAGCAACTGATTTTATTAGAGATCAGTATAAAGACTATCAGGTAAACCTAATTAAAGCAAACCGGTCTATTAATTCTGATGGTGAAAAACGTGGAGAAATAGACGAGGTTTTAGTGCGGAATTATGAGTAATTCAAAGAATAACATGGCTTCGGAAATTTTTTCAATAGAGATGGCTTGGTTAAGCTTTATTTTGTCAGTCTGAGCTTGTCGAAGACCGTTTACTGAAAAACACAAAATATATGGCTTCGACAAGCTCAGCTTGACAATTTTTTTTGTGTTTTTGCTCAAGCTAATGACGTTGCACTCCCCGCGCTAGCGAGGAACAAACATACTGTTGGGAAAAAAACCGTTATCTGTTTTATTTCATAAAAGAGGCTGTATCAAATTAAAATCTACCTTTAAGGTCGTAATCTTATTCCTTTCCTCCGTCATTCTCGCGCAGGCGGGAACCACGATTGCTCAGCGAAGCTAATCTCAGCAATAGCATTAGTATTCGCAATTAAATTGGGAACGACGACGTATCGAAATATAATCTGCTTTGAGTCAGCGTAAATCTTTTTGAGACAACCTCTTTTTGTTTTAAAACCTGACACCGTTAAATCAATCTAACTCAAGCTTTAGGATTTGGACTAAGTTGTGCCTGCTTTTAACCACAATTACAACGGGGTACGGTCGGACACAATTGTCATAAGCCCGACGAAACCCCGACATTAGTCCGGCGAAAGTCCGACATAACAGTTATGTGTTCCATTTCGTCAAATCGTCCTTTCGACCGCAGTGGAGAAATCTTTGGGATGTCTAGATTAAATTTACACTATAAAACAATGTTACTGCTATTTGTTTACAGTAGAATTTGTTGTTACTGTATCTTGTTTTGTATAGTCCTGATATAGCTTTACATCAGTCCCGGAATTACTTGGCATCCTCCTGAATGGAACATAACATATCCTATTACTGGAATACGTTTACAATAGAAGAGTGTTCCTATTATTTGTTTACAATTGAATGGTCAAGCCAGAATTCCGCTACTCAGAACAATGGGTACCATGAAGATGTATAATGGCAACACGCTGGATAAATTGGGTTATCAATTAGATTGAGGAATAAGAAAATAGCTATATCTCTAAAGCCTTCATAATCAAATCCAATTCCTTCACTGTTTTACCTTTTGAGAAGTTTGCTGCGTACTCCGGTGTCAGATTTTCAGTTAATGCCTGATGCATGCCTAGCCTTTTAATTCGCTTCTTTAAAACAGCATGTTCTTTATTTTCTTCGGCTACTATACCTGCGTAAATGACCGTAAACCAGGTATTCATTTCTTCTTCGTCTCCGGCATAACTTTCCGCAAGAATATCTATCATTTTTAAAATGTCCAGGCTGATGGCTTTATCGGTTGGGTTGTAGAATTTTATAAAATCGTTGTAGATTCTTTGGCAGGAATATACTTTTCCCAATTCCTGAAGCCGGCTAAAATATTCGGCATCTGAAGGCGGATAACGCCGGCTTCCTTTTTTAGTCAGGTAAACACACCAATCATCGAAGCGCCCCCTATCAAATTCAATCAGAATGTGGCTGTTTATTATTTTAATTAGTTCTGCCATTCCAGCTAATTTAAGAATTTATATTAAACCGGTTTGAAAGAGGTTTCAATATATCTTCAAAAAATGCTTTGGGAATTTTTTGAAGATATAATGCTAATTCTTAACTCTGTTCTTTTCATCATCAGCGCCAGATGCTTCATGCTTTGCAGGTGATGAAAATGCCTTTCCGAAACGATAACTATAGCTTAAAACGACAGTCCGGCTATCAGACCGGTTTGTCCAGTTTGCATCAGTTGCGGCCAGGTTATTAATTACCCCTACGATAACCCTGTTTCTGAAAATATCGGACGCAGATAATCTTAAGGTACTTTTAGCCGATAGTTTTTTCTGAACAGCAGCACCAAATTCATGAACTTCTCCGATTAAGAACTGGACGTTTGAAAACTTGCTCTGGTACCTGAAATTTGCTTCTGCACTCAAACTCGGACTTATTTTAAACTGAAGGTTAGGATTTGTACTAAAATAAGTTCCGTTAGTAACGAGGTAGCCTGTATAAAAATTAGTTTTAGAAATTACATTAGCGAGTTCCATATAAATATGTGTGCTCAACCACTTCGTAATATCTAAATCCGTTTTTAAAGAGATATTTTTTACTATTCCTGTACCAATATTTGCTGGTCTGCTATAATAAGTTCCGTTTACAATTTCAATGGTTTCACTAACCTCATCTTTAATCCAGCTATAACCCACCGTGGTCGTAATTTTGTTCATAAAAGTGTGGCTAAGTTCCAGACTCTGGGTGAATGCAGGTTTTAGAAAAGGGTTTCCTACATAATATGTGAACTTATCCAGTGGCGAATAAAAGGGATTTAAATCCTGGTAATATGGTCTGTCTATTCTTCGCCCGTAGTTTAGGCCAATTTGATTATTGCCTGCTGTATCAAGTTTGTAAGATAAATACGCTGTCGGGAATAAACTTTTATAAGTTCTTTTAAAAGACGAATCTGCTTTAACCAGATTGCCTAATTGGTGCCCGTCGGATACTGTCGTTTCAAACCTTAAACCAGCCTGCAATGATAAACGTTTACCTTCCATAGTCATATTTACATAGGCGGCATTAATGTTTTCCTTGTAAATGAATTGATTGGTTTTTTCATAGTCAATGGATGTATTCCCATTTGCAGTGTTCAGATAATTCGCAGCATTATTGGTTTTGGTATAACTGGTTTTCAAGCCCGCTTCTAACTTCCACAATTCGTTAATTGGTTTAGTATAATCGGTTTTTGCGGTATAAATATCGATATCAGACGGCAAATCACCGGTTAACAAATCCTGTGATTTTAGCCGCATATCAGGAAAATAACTGTAATTATAATAATTTTGATTCGTTTGATTTCTATAGTTCAGGTAATCTAAATCGAAGGTTATATCACCATTTTCCTTATCAAATTTATGCCTGTAATTCAGGTTAAAGGCCGCATTTTTATAATTTATATCATCGATATTTTCTGCCTTTATTATCGAATCGGGTTGCTTTATTGAATTCAGTAAATTACTCGTATTGTTATTAACCTGTGAGGATTTTCTGCTCATACCAGTAAATACAAAACCCCATGTCGTTTTTTCAGTCTGATAAAAATCCAACCCGGCCTTGGCACTGAAAGTGTTTCCATGTCTTTTAAAGTAAGAATTCTGGTTGAAAAAATATTTAGGTGAATTATCAGGATTTTTGTAAATCCGGTTTAAATCCAAATCGGTAAAGCTGTTGTTCAGATTATGGCTAAAATTGCCAAATATATTTATTTTGTTTTTTCGGTAATTCAGGTTGACGCTGTTGTTTGACCGGGTTAATTCACCTTGATTTATACTCAGATTCACACCTCCGTTAAATCCTGAAACCTTATTCTTTTTTGTTTTTATATTAATAACCCCTGCATTGCCGGCAGCGTCATATTTAGCTGGTGGATTGGTCATGAGTTCTATCTGTTCCAGCGACGACGAAGGAAGGGAACGCAGGTAACTTTCCAAATCTGCCCCGGAAAGATAAGTTGGTTTATCGTCTATAAAAATGTTTACGCCGTTTTTTCCTTTTAAGCTAATCAATCCATTTTGATCCACATTTACCCCCGGCGATTTTGAAAGCACATCCAGTGCTGTCGTTCCTGCATTTGAAATCAAGGCATCTACGTTAACCACCATCCTATCTATCTTTTGCTCAACGAAAGCCTTCTTGCCGCTAATATTTACGGTACCGAGTTGATTTGACGTTGGCACCAGTTTAATTTGATTCAGATTAATTTCAGGATTTGACGGGCCTAAATCTTTTAGCTCCGTTTTATAGACATTATATCCCATAACTGAAATCCGCAATTGGTATTTACCGGGCGCAATGCCTTTAAAAGTAAAATTGCCATTGGCTTCGGTAAGGATTGTTTTAAGCAGGACAGAATCTTTGGCATTGTATAAAGCTACGGTTGCAGCTTCTATAGCTTTTGCACCTTCATCCACTACGACGCCGTGAATTTTCAATTCTGGTACCTGAGCTTGTACGGAAGTAAAGGCAATAGTTATCCATAGGGCTAAAAAAGCCATTAACTTATTCTTCATAAAATCCTGGGGTCAGTTTATATTTAAGGCGTGGTTACCGTTGATGAATTCGTTTCATATTGATAAAGCAGGGCTGCATTATTCCGTTGCAGGAATTTGCTTTTGTACTTTTTATGGTAATCTTCCGTCTGCTTGACACCGTTAACAATCAGGGCATTTTTATCCAGTTTGTAAGAAAGTTTGTTTTGATTCTTGATGATGCCATCTTTAATCATATCCTTTATAATGGATTTATAATCGTGCACGTCAGAATCCGTGCTCGTTATGGATTGGACTGTTCTTTGTGTACCTGTTTTAGTTTTTGTTTTTGATCCACGCTCTTGTCCTTCCTGATTTCCATGTAGTGGGGGTACTGGTGGTGCTGCCGGTGCTGCCGGACTGGATGGTGTTGGAGGAACATTAAAATCTTGGTTGTTATTTTTGTACAGCTCCGCATTTTTTATTGCTATTTTGGCATCAATCTGGGCCTGATGTGCCTGCTTTATTGCAATTTTAGTGTTTATTTGAACCTGATTTGCCCGTTCTTGTGCAATTTTAGCGGCTTCAAGGTTCTTGCCATTGCTATGCATTTTGGCTTCCTCATATGCAATTTTAGCATCTATCTGGGCTTGAAGTGCATCTTGTTTTGCTACCTTAGCATCTTCAGCAGCAATTTTAGCATCGTCGGCTGCTTGCTTAGCATCTTCAACAAATTGTTTAGAATCAATAACAGCCTGTTTGGAATCAACCTGGGCTTGCTTTGCATCATTTATTGCCTGTTGCCTGTCTGAATTGGCTTGTTTCCTTGCAATTTCAACTTGTATTTTCTTTTTTGTTGTATCCTGAAATACTTCACTGTGAGAACGTGAATTATTTCCCATGGATTTACCGGATTCTGCAACATTTTTAAATGCGGCTGAGCAAATAACAACCGAAACTAAAGTAACGGTTAATATCGTTTTTTCCATTTTATTTAAAGTGGTTTTAGTATCGAACAGCATTCGGCTAATGCGGTTAAAAAGATGGTTTTTTTTGCCCGTAACCGCCATAGCCAATGATGGCGCATTCAGTTGAAATTCCTGACAAGTGATTAGTGCCTTCACATAACTTCGCTTATCTGCCATTTGCGAAACCGCCAAATCATCGCAACAGTTTTCACGCTCTTCCCTGATTAATTTCGAAATCCATAACACCGCAGGGTTGAAGAAAAACACAATTTCTATGAAGCTTTGCATCAGGTTTACCAGGTAATCCCTTCGTTTTATATGTGCAAGTTCATGACAAAGAATGGCTTCAACCTCACTATCCGAAAGTCCATTTAGCAAGCCAAGCGGGATCAGAACCAAAGGTTTAAAATGGCCAACAACCATTGGAACCTGCGCCATTCCGGATTGCAGAATATTCACTTTCTGACTGATGCCTAGCCTATCAGAAAGCTGGCTTATTTTCTCATCCCATTTACGGCCGGCTGCATAAACCTTATTATGTTTAAGGTGACTGATGCCGTTTAACCCAACAAGCAGTTGCGCACTTTTAATACAAATGATAAAAAACCATACAACGACAATTTGAGCTGCATAAGCATTCCATATGACCATAATCTGATTGAATCCGGTCACAAAATCAGGGCTGCTAATCATTTCAGATCGGTTGGCCTGAACCCCATTTTTTATCTCTGCAGAAATAACCTGAGTTTCTGAGCTTAATGAGTCCAGAGCTCCTAAAGCGTTGTAAAATAATATAGAAATCGTTAAAACGAACAAGGAAAGGCTGGCGGTTAATAAATTGTATCGTAGAGCTGCAGAAGTTTTCCTGGTTGAAAATAAGATTATCGCAACAATAAACGACAGGATTACACCCAGCCAGAGTGAGTGAAAAAGAGTGGCACCTACCGCATGAAGCCAGTTTGACGGTAAAAACTTTGTTAAATTAAATTCCATAATTGTGGTTCTTAAGAATTAATAATTATTTTTCATAGCTATCTAATAGCTTTTTAATTTTATCGATGTCTTCTTTCGAAGTATTTTCGTTGCCTAATAACTGCATAACCAACGAAGAGGCCGAACCTTTGTAAAGTGTATTTACAAACTTGTCTAATAACTGATTTTTGGTTTTGGACTCCGCTTCTACCGGGATGTAAATGTGCTTCATCTGACTTTCGTCGCGCTTCAAAATACCCTTGTCTGTCAGAATCTGCATTTGTTTTAAAGTGGAAGTATAGTTCACCTCTCTTTGTTCATTGAGTTTATCATTCACAAAACGAACGGTCGATGGCCCGAATTCCCATAAAACCTGAAGGATTTCCAACTCCGCTTTGGTTGGTTCAGGCAGATTGTTTTCAGAACTGTTAGCTTTCATAATTCAAAGGTACGATATTTTTCGTACGAAGCAAGTATTATGATTTTTTTTTTAAAATTTCTTCTGGTGTATATGTCTGTAGTGTTATAAACTAATTATGTAAGATATTTCTGAAATCATATAAACCCTCCCGGGGGCATTGGATTAATTTTGTTAATTATTTAATCATCCCGAAACATGAAAGTGAAATTACTACTACTTAGCTTTATTACATTTTGGATTCCGCTCATATCAAGCGCACAGCACGAAATGCATATGCCTGCCAATAAAGATTTTGTTGTAAAAAAAGCAGATACCGCGATGGCCGGAATGGATCACAGTATGCATCCTATGCAAATGCCAATGAGTCATTCCTATTCATTAAATCTACCCATGAGCAGAAATGGTTCAGGAACATCCTGGTTACCTGATGCTTCACCAATGTATGGATTAATGATTCATTCTAAAAAATGGATGTACATGCTTCATGGAAATATTGCATTACGCTATACCAATCAGGATATCGGCAATAAAGGCGACAGGGGCGATAAAAAATTCGATGCACCAAACTGGTTTATGGGAATGGGACAGCGCAAAGTCGGCGAAAATGGACTGTTTCATTTTGGCGTTATGTTGTCGGCTGATAGACTGACGGAAGGCGGAAATGGTTACCCTTTGCTTTTTCAAACCGGAGAAAGCTGGAAAGGTAATCCTTTAGTCGATAGGCAGCACCCGCACGATTTATTTTCAGAATTATCAGTTGCCTATACTTATGCTTTTTCAAAAAGATCAGATCTAACTTTTTACCTTGGTTACCCTGGCGAGCCAGCACTGGGCTCTGTTGCATTTATGCACCGCCCTTCTGCTTTATCAAATCCGGATGCGCCAATTTCACATCATTGGAATGACGGCACGCACATCACCTTTGGTGTTGCAACCCTCGGTTACCGATACGCCAAATTTAAAATCGAAGCTTCATCTTTTACCGGAAGAGAACCTGATGAAAACCGTTTCGATTTTGACAAACCGCGTTTTGATTCCTACAGTGGCAGATTATCTTTCAATCCGAATAAAAACTGGGCTTTACAGGTGTCGCATGGCTGGATAAAGAGTCCCGAAAGTTTGCATGCAAATGAGAATGTTAACAGAACTATTGCTTCAGCTATTTACGCTTTGCCGCTAGGCGATGAGCGAAATCTGAACGCGACAGTACTCTGGGGATTGAATAAAGTGAAAAACCACGAGGGAGAAAACGCAGTTCTACTGGAGGCAGCTTACCGGATAAGGAAATTTTCAAGCTATGGAAGATATGAGTGGGTTCAAAAGTCGGCTGAGGAATTAAATCTCGGCGAAACCTTGTACGTAGCAAACCTATTTGGGGTGAATGCTTTAAGCCTCGGTGTAAATTATGATGTTGTTAATCTGAAAAAGTTCAGAGGTGCAATAGGCGGTCAGGTTTCATTTTACCATACCAGTACTGCGTTAAACAACCTGTATGGCAAAAACCCTATTGGTGCGCAGGTATTCTTCAGGATTTATCCGGCATTAATGAAAATGCCCCGGTAAATTTTTGAGGAGGCGGCTATCTGGAAATCAGTTATCTTTGAATTTGTCGCGTTGAGTTTCCAGAAGATTCGGGTTATTTGCCGAAACCTAACGTTCATTTTCCAATTTCTTCGGCAAGTTGCCACTGACAGCGTCAAATAGAAAAGTCGTCATCCGATAGTTATCGGATGCGAGGAGGAATGACAAAGCAATCTTTTATGTATGTTCCATACAACAAAGATTGCTTCGTTGGGCTGAAAAAGCCTACTCACTATGACGACAGCAGCAGGAAATTTAGTTCTCTTAAATTCTCCCGTTGCTGTATTGATTTTTATAGAATTTTTATCCCTTAAGATATCACCACATTATGAGACAGCCTCATTTTATTTTACTGCACCCGCACCTGCTTCTGCAACGGTATGATCATCCTCAACTGTACTTCCCGAAACCCCTACGGCACCAATGATTTCTCCTGAACTATTTTTCAGAATTACGCCTCCAGGAAAAGTAATTAATCCTCCGTTGGAATGTTCAATATTGAACAATGGCTGACCAGGCTGAACCAGCGGTGTAAGTGCCTTGGTATCCATTTGAAACCATGCCGCTGTTTTGGCTTTCTTGACTGATATATCAACTGAACCGATCCAGCCGCCATCCATATGCACAAAAGCAATCAGATTGCTTCCGGAATCTACCACAGCGATATTCATTTTAGTTTTCAGTTCTGTAGCCTGCTTTTTAGCGGCAGCGATAACTGATTCTGCTTGCTCTAATGTAATGTTCATATTATATTGATTAATTGAATGATAACAAGTTAATCGATATAATGTTTAAACCTGTTTACTTTAGCGTCTTAATAATTGCAATGATGTCTTCTTCTCCGAGTTCAGCTTCGGCATTTTGAAAGCTTCCGAATGCGGCGTTAGCCAATGGAGAAGACAGTCCTTCTGCTTTTGCCAAGCCTAAATCTTTAACAATGTGTTTCAGCGCAAAGGCAGGTTTGAAATTATTCTGCAAAATTGCATCACCTTTGATTGTGGTAAACAGATTCCCTATTGCAGCATTATTTATCAGTTCAAGCAGCCCTTCGGTTTCAACACCATTTTGATTTGCAAATACGATTGTTTCGGCGAGTCCCTGAGCATATAGTGCAAGTAAAGCATTAATGGCTAGTTTTGCATAATTTCCTGCTCCATTACCGCCAATCAGCATGACTAGCTTTCCCAGCTTTTCTAAAACAGGTTTTATCTTTTCAAAAACAATCTCATCTCCGCCAACCATGATTACAAGTGTGCCGGTTTCAGCCTGCTTTACACTTCCGGATACAGGTGCATCCAAATAAAAGGCTTCATTTTTTTTGCACGCCGCAGCTACATCCTTGCTAATGCCTGGTGAAACAGTACTCATGTTAACAATGATTTTTCCTGCTATGTCACCAGCAAACAGACCTTCTTCGCCTTTGAAAATTTGGTTAATGGCTTCGTCATCCGAGACCATCACAAAAATAATATCAGAATTATTTAACAATTCTTTCGGTGTTGGTGCCGTGAAAGCGCCTGCATTTTTTACAAAATCTGCTTTATCCTTACTCCTGTTATAAACCGTAACGTAATGTGCTGCTTTTATGAGCTGCGACACCATTGGAATGCCCATGTTACCGAGGCCAATCCAGCCTATTTTCGTTTTTTCCATTTACTAATATCAGATAATATTATTTTATAATTGCCAAGATAGCTTAAACCGAAAGCTTATCAAGAACTTGTTTAAGAAATGAAATCTGCATTTCATTAATCAGCCTGGCAGCCGTATTGTATTCAAACCAGCCGGCCTTATCAACTTCAGGAAAGCTTTTTTTATTACCCGACCTTGGAGGCCATTCGATTTCGAAAGTATTACTAATAAAATCAGACACATCCACATCGAATTCTACAGCCCAGCAAAACACTTTTTTACCTGCTTTTTGCGTGATGGGATTTAGCTCTACATAATCGCCGGAAGGTGTAAATCCGGTCTCTTCTTCAAACTCCCTTATTGCAGCATCCAGAGGTTGCTCATTTTCTAAAATCTCACCTTTGGGAATGGTCCACCATCCCGCATCCTTCTTTGCAAAAAATGGCCCTCCCGGGTGTACTAAAAGAAATTCTGGGTAAGTATTTGTTCTCCTGAATAGTAATAGTCCTGCACTCAACTTCATTACGTTATGGTATTACGGTATAAAAGAGGTAAGAGGCAAATATGACTAGTAAGACAATGCCTTGTTGTACATTGGTTTTACCTGTAGTGAGCGTAAAAATCAGCGTTAAGGTAGATAGCAAAAGTAATACTGTCGACCTCGCATCTATCCCAAGTACGAGTGGCATTCCTATGTAAATCGAAACAATCGCAACTGCAGGAATTGTTAAGCCAATACTAGCCAAAGCAGAACCCAGTGCTAAGTTAAGACTGGTTTGTAAGCGGTTCGCTCTAGCAGCTTTATAAGCCGCGAGTCCTTCAGGCAGCAGAACTATGGCTGCAATGATAACTCCAACCAGTGATTTTGGTGCACCAAGATTAATCACGATATTTTCCAGGTCGTAAGACAAATATTTTGCAAGCAAAACGACAAGAACCAGACTTATGAGTAAGAAAACCAAACTTACTATCGCCGTTTTGTTGTTAGGTGGCGGTGCATGTTCATCTTCAGATGTCGAATCTTTGGGCAGAAAATAATCTCGGTGCCTCAGCGTTTGCACAAAAATAAAACCACCATAAAGTATCAAAGAAATAATCGACACAAAGATAAGCTGACTTGTACTATATACTCCGGCAGGTCCGCTGATTGTAAAATTTGGTAAAATTAAAGTGAGTATAATAATAGCCAGCAAGGTTATTAAAGCAGTATTTATGCCGCTAAGTTTATAAAACTGCTCATTGAACTTAATACCGCCCTTCAGGATGCAAATGCCGACAATTGCTGTCATTATTATCATAACAGCTGCAAAGACAGTGTCCCTGGCCAGTTCATTTACACCTTCACCACCGCTTAACATTAAAGAAACAATAAGTGCAACTTCAATTGTAGTGATGGCTATAGCCAAAATAATCGTTCCAAATGGCTCACCTACTTTGTGGGCAATAACTTCTGCATGATGCACTGAAGCGATTACATTTCCAATGAGCACAAATGCAAGGACAATTTTGAGGTAAACACCCAAATCAAAACCAGTGAATAAATAGGTAAGTATACCCAAAACTGGAAGAAGCATGGTCCATTTTGGTAAAGTAAGCGTTTTATTCATAACACCGAACGAGTTTAAAACCTAACAAAAAAAGACCTTAAGAGTTTTAGTTATGCGCTAAGTGAAAAAAAAAGCCTTACCAAAACAATTTGTTCTAGTAAGGCTCATCTTGTTAATGGAGATTGTTTTTTACGATTTAGCTTTAGCCATATCAATCATCATGGTCAGTTCATCAACTGCGGCTTCGTTACTACCATCAAAACCGGTCAGTTTAAATCTTATATTTCCTGCACCGTCAATTACAAATTTTGCTGGAATACCCAACACATTATAACTGCTGACAACGTTATTCTTTTTTGTTTTCGCATCTTTCATATCCATCAGAACCTCAAAACTGTAATTCATATCATTGATAAATTTCCTGGCATCATCTGTTGGATTGGCTTCTCTTTCCCAGGTGTGGATAAATAAAAACTTAATGTTTGAATCCTCTTTGTATTTGTTTACTGCCATTTGCATTGCCGGGAAAGATGCTTTGCAGGGACCACACCAGGTTGCCCAGAAATCGAGAATAACAATTTTGCCCTTATAATCGGTTAAAGAGACACTTTTACCATCCAAATCTGTTAACGTAAAATTCGCTGCAGGTTCATTTACCATTTCCTTTGTCAGCTTTTTGCTTAGCGCTTCCAGGTAACTTTTTCGTATTGAGGAGGCATAGGCTTCATAACCGGCTTCACTACCTTTCAGTTTAACATACAGTTTCTTAAAATCGGCTGCCATTAATGGGTCAGCTTTACCGGCCTTAACAACTTCCTCCAATTTGTCATAAGCTTCCTGATCTCTTTTTAAACCAATCAAGATTTGTGCATAGCGATAATTCAGTTTCGGATCCAGATTTGTTGCTTTTTTATAAGCTATTTCCGAATACTTTAACGCCTCACCATATTTTTTCAGATCGAAAAGGATGTTGGCATAGGTGCTGGTTAAACCCGAGTAACCTGATGCTGCAAATTTAGCCCAGTTTTCATTGCCTTTTTTTCCGTCGATATAAGAGAATGCATTATCCATGGCCATTTTAGCATAAATTTCTGCATTGGCCAAATCACCATTTTTATAAAAGGCTGTTGTAAGACCAGAATATCCATTCCCTTTCCAGAAATCTTCTTCCAGCATTCTGGCGTAAGCATTTGCTTTCGCAACATTTTTTTCGGCGGCAAACTTATTGGCAACTACTGATCTGATATAATCATAATCTAAACGATCGGCTACATTGTTATTTTCGTATTGCTCCGGTGGAAATTTTTTAATCCATGCTTTGTAAGCGGCTTCAGCTTCAGCTGCGGTTTTTAATTCATAAATCCCTCTTGATGCCTCATTCCTTGCACGCGTTCCCAGAGGAAACCGCACCAATAGATCTGCATAAAGCTTTTCCGATTGCTTAAGGTCACCCAATTGATAATAATAGTTTGCGGCAGTTATAACCGACTTCTCTCTATTTTCTCTTGCCATTACCGAGAGTTTTGCCTTCAACAACTGCTTATCCGCTGAATCTTTGGAAGAGATTAAGCGGTTAAGGTATTTCATTGTCGTGTCTACTGTCGTTTTTTTCTGTGCAACTGCAATATTTAAGGTATTGACCAGTAAAAGCATTGCGCAAATCGTTTTTAAAAATTTCATATCGTTTTTTGTATTTATCAAAAGTTTAACCCAGGTATTTTATTATAAATTATCACCTTAAGCCCTTCAAAGGAATTAAAAATTCTTTTGGAATATTTCGAAGGGCCGTGGACGACGAACTCAAATAGTAAGTTTATTTATATAAAAATTCAAAGCTAAACCGCTAGTTATACCCAGGGTTTTGCGTTAAATTATTGTTTAAATTGATTTGGCCTAATGGAATAGGAAACAATTGAGCCGTTGTTTTATAAGTTGTTTTTAATGCCCCTAAAACAGCGTCAGTTGTACCTGTTCTTTTTAAGTCAAACCACCTGTTGGCAAATTCGCCGAAAAATTCTAATTTTCTTTCTTTTGCAATTGCAGCCAAAAGTGTTGCCTGTGTTGAAGCTGTTGTGTTGGCCAAACCTGCCCTGGTCCGGATTATGTTCAAATCGCCTTGCGCGCCGCTAACATTGGTTTGTTGTGCCCTGGCCTCCGCACGAATCAGGTAGAGCTCTGCGAGCCTGAACAGCACGGTATATTCGTTGCCGACCGTAGCCGCAGTAGCTGTTTGCACTTTATACTTGTTAAGTCTATAATATTTAATTGCATTAAAAGTTGTAGAATCAACCCATGCAATTTTGCGACTGTCGTTTAACTCGAAATCTTTTGTAAAGTTATTGTAGAGTACGTAATTCGGCGGTGCAACATTATTTGCAGAACTTGTTGTACGATAACCAGAGAATGCTGAAGCGCCAAAAAGGGTTGATAACTGCAAAATGGTTTCCGGGCTGCTGTTACTAAAGGCATTGCTTACTATTGCCATGCTATAAGTTCCGGAACCGATTACCTTCGTTGCTTCTGCTTCTGCATTTACATAATCTTTGTTGTATAAGTAAACCTTTGCCAATAAAAATGTTGCGGCCCATTTGTTAGCCCTAACCTTTAAAGCAGCTGTCCCGACATAGTTAGCGGGCAGAAGATTTTGAGCATCTTTTAAATCTGCCAGAATTTGTGCATACGTTTCCGCAGCACTAGTCCGTGGTTTATTTGCATTATTCAACTCAACCGGGTCTGAACTAATAGGCACGCCACCAAAGAAGTTAACCATGTTAAAATACATCATGGCCCTGAAAAATTTTGCTTCGCCCGTTAATTGACTTTTTACAGCAGCAGAAATGCCAGCCGACTTATTTACACCGTCAATAATCAGGTTGCATTCACGAATAACCTGATAAGGGTAATCCCAAAGATAAGTTTGTGATGTAACGTTATTTGATGGAATTACATTCTGGGAAAACTGGATTAAATCGGCTGAGGATGTTGTATTCTGTAATTCGTCGGCCGAAAGACCGCCGAGCCAGGTTACATATTGTAATGAATTAACAGTGGGATAGTAAGAATATAAAGCTAAGGTTGCACTTGTCGCCGAAGCATCGCTGGCAAAAGCATTATCTTTCGATATCAGGTTTGTGGCGATATCGGCTTCAACGAATTTTTTACAGGAAGTTAAGGCGATTGTAAACAGCACAAAAACCATAAACCTTTTGATACATATATATGTAATTTTCATATTATCTAAATTAAAATGAGCAGTTTAAACCAAAAACAATTGTACGTAATTGAGGAGTAGCGATATACTGACCTGTTCCAAGCGCTGAACCTGTTCCGGGAACGGTTGTTTCGGGATCATAAGTATATTTCTGTTTTGCCCAGGTATACAAATTTTGCCCCTGAACGTAAATACTAAGATTAGCCAATTTTAGTTTCTTGGTCAGTTGTTTTGGGAAGCTGTAATTTAAGCTGACTGTTTTTAGTTTGAGATAGGACGCATCGCCCCAATTTACATCAGAAGAAGAAAGGTTTCCATAGGAAGGATCGTTCACTGTAGATGCCGCCGGGAAAAGTGCTATATCGCCTACTGCAGCCCAGCGATTTAACAACGCAGTGCTCACGTTACTGTAATTTATGCCCGCCGGATTAGAACTTAAAGTTGAATTTAATATTCCATAACGATGGTTATACTGGAACATGAAATCGAGTGAGAAATTTTTATAGCTCACGCTGTTATTCATTCCCCCGAAATATGGGTGCCCATAGTCGCCGATATACCGGTCGCCTGCAAAGCTGATAAGGCCGTCGCCGTTTAAATCCTGGTAAGTGGGTAATCCTGTTGCAGGATTCACACCGGTATATTTGTAGAAGCGTCTGATATCCGTTGGTTGCCCGACAACATAAGTACTGGCATAAAATGTATTTGCAAGATTATCAAACTTCATCAACTTATTTCTGATAATACTTAAATTGAGGTTTGTTGTCCACCTGAAGTTTCCTGAAGCCACATTAATGGTAGTTAATTCAAATTCAAAACCTTTAGTCTGAACAGTAGCATCTAAATTGGCTGTATAACCTGTACTACCAGTTTGCGACGGTATGGTGATGAAGTTGAGCAAATCAGAAGCACGGTTACGGAAATAATCTGCTTTTAATAAAATCCTGTCCTTAACAAAGCCTAGTTCTAAAGCGATGTCGAGCTTCTTATTGGTTTCCCATTTTAAATCCGGATTTTGAATGTTGGTTGGAATTATGGTTGTAGCACCATCGTAGTTCGAATTGGTTCCTGAAGTAGAATAAAGGCTTAGGTATTGATAGTTTGGAATCTGATCATTACCCGTAACACCATAACTCGCCCTTAATTTACCAAAGCTCAACAAAGTTAAATCTTTAATGAAATCCTCTTCTGTAAATATCCATGATGCACCCACTGCACCAAAATTTCCAAACTTATTATTATCACCGAAACGCGATGAACCATCTCTTCTGAAAGTTCCGTCAACAATGTATTTTCCTTTCCAGTTGTAATTCAAACGTCCAAAAAAAGCATTGTATTTATATACACTACCTGCGTTTGCTGAAGTGCTGACTGTTGATGCACCTGCAAGAGAATAAAGTAAACTTTCATTGCTGTATCCGGTACCAGTTAAATAAATACTTGTCGCATTGGTTTTCTGAAAGCTTGTACCAATTAAAGCTTCCAGATTCCCTGCGCCAATCTTATTTGTATATACAATCTGGGGTTCGATGATGTAATTGTCGTTATTATTATCCGTATACGTTAAGGTACTTACCCGGGAGTTTGCAGGATTTTGTGAACTTGCCGGATTAATTTGCTGTTGCTTGAGCCTTGTTGTAGTATAACCTAAATTTGCTCTGACAAGTAAATTCTGCAAAATTTTATAAGAAAGATTTAAATTGGTAAACAAGTTAGTGGTTTGCGCTTCTGTTCTTTTCAGATCATAAGAAAGCGGACTTGTAGAGGTCCAGTTTACCGATCCGTTTGCATTGTATAAAGGATAGTTGGGTGCAAGCGCATATATACCAGCCAGATCTGTATTTGGCAGTAGATTTTTCATGTAGGCATAGTTTACGGAACCATCTATACTGAATTTTCCATCTATGCTTTTATGCCCTGCGTTCATTCTGCCGGAAAATGTTGTTGCCCCATAATCACTTCCGTAAACCGTACTTTGCTTACGATATGTTGAAGAAAAAAGGAAAGAGTTCTGCGCATTGCCCCCGGAAACTGATCCAGTTAAATTAGTTGTATGTGCGGTATGTCCAATAAAATAATCCTGCCAGTTGGTATAAGCATTCTGGTCCCAAGTGGTTAAATCTAACGCATTTGCAGCCGTTGGCGTAACGCCGGAACGGGCAAAAGCAGCCCTCCGCATCGCCAGGTACTCCTGTGTGTTCATCATTGGAATGTAATTCGCTACATTAGCAACGCCACTGTTCAGATTAAAATTATAAGTCGTATTTCCCTTACTGCCTTTCTTTGTGGTGATTAAAACAACACCGTTAGAGCCACGTGAGCCATAAATGGCGGTAGCATCTGCATCTTTTAAAATATCAATACGTTCGATGTCTTCCGGTGCAATCATACTAAATGGGCTTACAGCGCCATTAGCAGCACTCGCACCAAAGGCATTTAGATTATCAGTGGCAGGTTGCGCTCCATTAAAAAGTGTGAAAGGAACACCATCAATTACATATAAAGGAATAAATCCGGCACCTGAAAGCCCGGTGAATGCACCCCGGATATTCATCCTTACGCCTGCACCAGGCAAACCATTATCTTGCGTAATTTGTACCCCGGCAATTCTGCCTTGTAATGCTAATAGCGGATTTTCAATGGTTTGTTTTCCGATTTCATCAGCCGTGATGGAACTTACCGAACCGGTATTGTTCCGCTTTGTTGTACTTCCATAGCCAATTACCTGTACCTGATCCAATGAAGAAGCAGAAATAGTAAGGCTGATATCAAGTAAACTTGCAACACCACTTTGTAATAAACCCTGACTAATTTTCAGTTCTTTAGTTTCATAGCCAATGTAAGAAATCACTAAAACATCATTTTCTTCCAGATCGAGAACGAAAGCGCCTGTAGATCCGGTTATTGCATATTTTTTCGTTCCTTTTACTGTAACTGTTGCACCAACAAGCGGGTTTTTATTCTCGTCAACAATTCGCCCGTTAAATCTGGATGATGTAAAGATCGCGCTGATTTTATCTAGAAAAGAAGGTTTTTCTTTTTTAATGAGAATGGTATTTTGCTCTATTTTATAAGTTAGCGCCTTATCTTTCAGAATATGACTTAACACTTTTTCCAAAGGTACGTTTCTAAAATTAACGCTTACTTTAGTCTCATCATTAAGCATATTTGTAGCATACAAAATTCTGTATCCGGTTTGCTTTTCAACTTCTTTGAATAAATTGTCTATGGTAACGTTTTTTCCTGAAAAAGTTAATTTTTGAGCGAAACTGCCGGCACTAGCATGCATGATTAACGTAGTCATGATGATGATGGTGAGCTTCATAGTTAACAGGATTTTTTTGGACAGGCAGGTCAAATGCCTTCCTTGATAAAAAGGAATTAAATTCATATTTTCGTTTGTTTGGGTTAATGCGTAAATGGGTGTTCGGATTCGTTTTTAGGGTTAACTCAGCGATTTTTCCATGAATGTGCTGGTAACACATTCGTGGTTTTTTGCTTTTAAACCATTTCCTTAACGCGGCCGGAGTAGTCTTTTCTTCATTTTTGTTTGGTTTTATGGTTGATATTTAATTTGTCCAGGATGGTTAGCCCTGAAGGTTTTTTATTTTACGGTAATGACATTACCCTCTATATAAAATTTTACATTTCCAGTTTCTTCGAGCATTTTAAGTACCACAGAGATCTGATCAAATCTCGATACCGAACCGGAGAATGCTGGCAGATGTTCCAGGCTGTCTTCTACAACAAACCTAACTTTATACCATCTGGATAGTTTACGCAGAATGTGTTCCAGATTTTCATTTTTAAAGCGGAATTCCCCGTTTTTCCAATCTATTGCTGTAGTAGGATCTACTTTAACAATGTCAAAGTGTTTACCGTTCAGAATAGCTTGTTCGCCCGGTGTAATAAATTTTTCTGCCTCTGAATTGCTGACTTTTATGGCGCCTTCCAGAAGCGTCGTTTTCACAGCCGGTTCGCTATTGTAATTATTGATGTTAAAATGAGTACCCAAAACCTCTACGGTTTGCAAGTCACTTTTTACCATAAAGGGGTGCTTTTTATCTTTTGCCACTTCAAAATAAGCCTCACCATTCAATTCAACCGATCTGTTTTCTCCCTGGAACTTCGTAGGAAATTTCAGTTTTGTTGCTGCATTTAACCATATTTTCGTTCCATCAGACAAATTCACCTCATACTGGCCTCCTTGTGGTGTCTCAATGACATTCAGCATATCAGGATTAATATTATCCAGACCGTTTACCGCTGAAAATATTAACAATCCATTTGCAGATTTTTTGATGCTTATTCCATTTAAATTTATCAATTCGCCCGTTTTACTGCTTGAAAGGTCAATTTTTTGTCCGTTGCTCAAAGTTAACATTGCATGATTCCCACCTGGCTTAATATCATTGGCAAATCTTGCTTCAGGCGTTTGGTTCATTTTCCTGAAAAAATATAAACCTCCTATTAAAAAAATAACGACAATAGCCGCCGCCGCAGGAATTCGCAGCAGTTTTATCAACCTGGTTTTTGTTTTATCAACTTTACTACCACCAAATAACGCTGTGTCAATGCCATTTTTTATTCTCGAGCCCAGCATTTCTTTTTCAGCTTCACTTGCATTCCAATTATTTGACAGCAGCTGCTCCTCAATATAGGAGTCTACTAAATGTCGTTCCTTTGGACTTGCCATTTCATCAAGGTATTTTTTTAATAATATTTTGGTTTGCTCGGCATTCATGGTCGCATAGAACGTTTAGATGGCTTGATATAAATAGGTATTCCAAAAAAATGGCTTTGGTGGTAGATTTATTTTTAGAAAAAATGATTTATTTTAAAAGATGCATCAATATAGCAGTCATTGCAGCGGGAATCCGGCCATTTAATGATTCAGAAATAATTTTAAGGGCATTATTGATTTGTTTTTTTACCGTTCCTTCGGCTATAAATAGTTTTTCTGATATTTCGCGATGAGATAACTGCTCATCTCTGCTTAAAAGATAAACCTGTTGCATTTTTTTTGGGAGTTTTGTGATGGCCACTTCAATTTTGTCCTGTAACTCTTTAAGCGAAATGTTTTCTTCAATATTCTGGCTCCTATCGACGATGAATTCGGTCAGTTTTTCAAAAAAATCTATGGAGTGTACGTGTCTTTCAATATATCGAAGGCTGAGGTTCCGGGTACTTTTAATAAGATAAGCCGCCAAACTGCCCTTAACGGATAAATTAAGCCTTCTGTTCCAAAGCGAAATAAAAATTTCCTGAACAATATCTGCAGATTCATCTTCCGATCTGGTTAACCTGATTGAATAAGATACCATTTTTTCCCAGTAGCGGTTGTAGATTTCTGAAAACGCAGGCTTATCATCCTTTTTAAGCAGGAGGAGAAGTTCATCATCCGATAAATGCGAAACAGAGGCCATGGCATTGTAAGAATACGAATATAATTACAAAATGGTCAAACTGTTTTTTTAAGTCAGATAAAAAATAGTAATCAAGGTTAATAATTATCGGAAGATGTAGTAATAGAATTGGGATATCTAATTTTTTAAAAAAAAATCAAACAAAAAAAGCAAAAATAAATTTTTGCTTTCCTGTATTTCTCGGTAAATGTATTGTTGCAAGAACTATAATAAGCCATATAGTCCGTGAGCGTATTTGCGTAAAGAAGAAGAAACAGATTGCATTTTATCAGGTGATGGTCCTGTTACTTTATAAGCTTCGGGATGCATTTCCAAAAATTGGTTATTTTCTTTTTCTTCTGAGGTTCTTGTTAGCGTGTCATTCTGGATTTCGTCTGTTTTTAAAGGTGCCATTGTTATATCTTTTTATATAGCAAACAACACTGGCCGATAAAAAAAGTTTTTTGCTACTGAAAAGAAAATTGTATTTGACCTAAATTTAACAATCAGGGTTCTAATGCGGAAATCCAGTTCTCTGTGTCAGAAAGTTTTACCGGTGTAGCTGAAGCTTCAATCTTTAATACACCACCAGCCAGAATATCATCCTGAGTGATGTAATTTTTTTTAAAGGCCTTTCCATTTAATGTGACGGACTTGATATACTTATTTTTCAGACTGAAATTTTCAGTTTTAATTACAAAGGATTTACCTTTTGGCAAACTATAAGTAACGGAAGCAAACAACGGGACGTTTAAATAATAAACCGGCCAGCCTACACAAGCGGGAGAAAAACCAGTTGCTGCGAAAATATACCAAGCACTCATTGCGCCCGCATCATCATCCATAGTACGCAAATAAGCGTGGGGCTGATTCCGATAAATTTTGCCTATGTAACTGCCTATTCCCCGACTGTTGTCATTAAAATAATTCTGGATTACCGTATCGGCAGCCAATTGATGCATCCAATATTGCGATTTATAACCTTGCCTGGTTACATTATACATCAACGGAACTTGCAAATCCGGTTCATTGGCGTGATTGTATAGATCTTTATCAAAGAACTCATCCAGTTTTGCAAGGTAAGCTTCTTCTCCGCCGTCTAATGCAATTAAACCCTTGACGTCATATGGAACAAACCACCTGTATTGCCATATTGTACCCTGATATAAACCCCGGGCCTGCATCCGGTCTACATCCGGCCTTGTCATATCCTTAAAGTCTTTATTCCAATAGACTTTATATTCCAGGGCTTTATTTAAATAGAAATCTGATTTTTCCTTGTTTTTAAGAATTTTGTAAATTTCGGATAATGCCCAGTTGTCGTAACTTGATTCCAGGGCTTTGTCGGGCGATTTATAATCCAGACCGTTTACCTCCTTCGTTAAGGAATCTATAATTTTATTGAAATCAACCTTATAACCCTTGCGATAAGCGTCTAATAAAACGACAATTGCATGTTCTGTTCTGACGGTATTCGAAGGCTCGGTTTGAGTAGCATAATCCTTCTTACCTGAAATGTATAAATCAGCAATGGAATTGGTCATGCCCTGAAAACGTTCAGGTGTAATTAATGATAAGAGTGGTAGTTGTGTGCGGTAATTATCCCAAATGGCCCAACCATTATACCTGACTTCTTTGTCACTTTGAACATCACCTTTAGTATTCCTGTACTGTCCGTCTTTTTCTGAAATGACATAGGGCGACTGCATGGTACGGTATAACAGCGAATAAAATAACTTCGCACTTTCCATATCGCCTTCTACGGCAATTTTACTTAAATGATTGTTCCAATCGGTACTGCTTTGATTTTTTATCTGTTCGAATGAAGATTTAATAATGTTGGCTTTAGCGGCATGAACACTTACCGAAGAAAAAGCAATATTTATCTCCTCTTGTGTTGTAGCATGGCCATTTTTTGCAATCAGCTTATGATTTCCTTCGTCTTTCCAGTTAGAATTACCCGCTTCCAGGTAATAAAATATCTTGTACTTACCTACACCACAAGTTGTTTTTGAGATAATCCATCCGCTAACGGCTTTGCCATTAACCTCATGCTCTTCTGCTACAAAAGCACCGTTAAAAGCATAACTTAAATCCAGGTAAAAACCCTTTTCTCCTTTAGGAAATTGATAGTTGTGTTTTCCTGCATTGCCTAACACGGCTAACTTCGCTTTAATCTTATTCTCAAAACCAACTTCATAAAACCCGGGATTTGCTTTTTCCGACACTTTCAGCAATTCAGATTTGGAAGGGTCGCTACCTAAAAAAGGCTTGATTAAAATGTTTCCGCCCGAGCCCTGGCAGCCCACACCTTCGAAACGATTATGTGTAAATCCTAAAAACTTTTTGGCTAAGTACTCGTAACCTGTATGCGTTTTGGGATAAGTTTGCGGACCAATACTCAACATACTGAAAGGATAGGATGCAGCCGGCGACATTTGTCCGTGATCGGCCGACGAACCCAAAAACACATTAACCAAATCGACAGGCTTTGTATTCCTGACAGAAAAAATAGTTGCTTTGTTTTGCGATAAAACGTTTAAGCAAGAAAGTAATAAGCAGAAAATAAATATTTTTTTCAACGGATAAATTTATGGTTTGATAAGAAGAAGCAGCTAAATTATATAATTCAAGATTAAATTAAGGTTATGTTTCATGCTCTTAACAAACAAAAAGCCAAGACAAATAAAGCCCCGTCTGGGGCTTTATAAAACTACTTAAATTCGAAATTAAACTTATCATTTTCACTCCAAAGCATCACGTCACGCTGGGTTTCCTCATTATAAGCTACAACCTTTGTACCTACTATCTGCAAGTATGTATTTAATAATGCAGACTGACTGTCAACCTGTGTTTTTATCGCTTCTACTTTATTCGCTAGATCTGTCTTGAGCAATTCTGCATTTATTACAACATCAGCGGAGCTGGTTACAATATATTGAGAGGCAGAATGGTCAGGAACAGTTATTTTATTATGTTCTGACTCTAATTGACGCCATTTTTTGGCTAGTTCATAATACTTATCGTATTCGGCTTGTAAACTTATATTTTCCATAATTTTAATTTTTATTTAAAGTTACGGCGTTACCTTTCATTTGTAAAGTGTATTTTAAATTAAATAAAAAAAACCACGATTGTCATCGTGGCTTCTTATCGGGTGGCCCAACAATTATTTTATTGCAACCGGTACAGATATTTTATCCCAGTTCATCGTGAAACCGCTTTTTGTAATTTTATAAACCAGGGTTTCCTGTGTGGCCTTTAATGGAACAACTTTTACATCAACGCGTAAAGCGTCTTTAGATTCCTCATATTTATAGGCACCCCATTGTTTAGGTTCTTTGTTAAAAATTGCTGTCCAGGTTCCGCTTTCCTTCGGGATTAAGAAAAAGCTGTATTTGCCTGCTGCCAGTGCTTTACCCTGAACCATAATGTCTTTATCTGTTTCGAATGTAGTAGCTTCATTTGCACCTGCACGCCAAACTTTGTCGTAGGCTTCCAAACCGCCCCAGATTTTGCGCCCTTTTACTGACGGACTGCTGTAAGCAATTGTAATTGTTGCACCTTTAACTTTACCAGTTGCCGTAGCCGCCGGGCTGGCAGGTTTTTTTGCATCCTGAGCAATCGCGCTTACAGAAATGGTTATTGCTGCGAATAGCAGGGTAATAGATTTAATCATCGTTTTCATAGTATTATTTTATTTGTTGTTGTTTTCGTTACGAATTTAATGCTTTCGGCTTATAAAACAATAAACCGAGTGCCGAAAATAGAATCACCGCCGCTGCCCCGATAACATTGAGCCACAGGAAAGAAACGATATCGAGCTTATAAACGGCAATAACCGCAATTTCTGATAAGATGGCAGAAATAAAAACATTTGGCCCATCAATTTTCTTATAGTAAAATGCAACCAGGAAAATGCCTAATATTGGCCCGTAGAATAGGGAACCTAAAACATTAACGGCTTCAATTAATGAGCCCATCTGGGTGGCAAACATAGCGACCGCTATCGAGAAAATACCCCAGGCAAGTGTATGCAGCCGGCTGTATTTCAATTCCGTTTCTTCGTCTGGTTTATCCTTTGCAAATATCAAATGGATATCTTTTAATGAACAAGCGGCCAGAGAATTTAGTGCAGCGGATATCGATCCCCAGCTTGCCAAAAAAATTACAGCAAATAGCAAACCAACCATGCCCATTGGAAGCGTGTTCTTTACAAAATAAAGGAAGATGTAATTGGTATCTGTCTTCTCGGCGTTATAATTTGAATTATTGATGGCCTCTTCTACCCTGCCGTGCAAATCTTTCACCTGAACTTGCGTTTTTTTGAAAGCTTCGACTGTCTGGTCAAGTCTGGGAGATTTACTATCCTTTTGAGCCAGAATTTCTTTTGATTCAGCACTAAACTGCTTTTGCAAAGCATTGTGTTCCTGCTCAAAAACCGCTGCTTTGTCCGGACTGGTCTCCTTCAGGTATTGGTAAGAGCGTTCATTAAAATAAATCGGTGCTGGTTTTAAAGAGAAGAATGCAAAAAGCAATGCTCCGATTAACAGAATGGCAAACTGCATTGGAATTTTAACCAATCCGTTTAGCAGCAAACCCATTTTCGCATTGGTATTGTCTTTTGCAGTGATGTACCGTCCTACCTGGCTTTGATCGGTGCCGAAATAAGAAAGCGCAAGGAAAAAACCGCCGATTAATCCACTCCAGATGTTGTATTTATCTTTCCAATCGAATTCTGTTGTAATTACATTTAACTTTCCAGACTTTCCGGCGAGGTAAAGCGCATCTTTAAAACCAATGCCATCTGGCATGTTCTGAACCAGCAGATAACCTGCGAAAGCCATGGTTCCAAGAATAATCAGAAACTGTAATTTCTGGGTATGCGCAATAGCCTTTGCACCGCCTACATAAGTATAAATTAAAAGAATACCGCCTGTAAGAACATTGGTTAAATAGATGTTCCAGTTTAAAACGCTTGATAAGATTATACTTGGCGCATATATGCTAATCCCAGTTGAAAGCCCTCTGGAAAAAAGAAAAAGCAGAGAAGTAAGAACCCTTGTTTTTTTGTCAAAACGGTTTTCCAAATACTCATAAGCAGTGTAAACATTCAGGCGCTGAAAAATAGGGATAAAAGTAATGCAGATAACAATCATCGCCAGTGGCAAGCCAAAATAATACTGAACGAAACGCATGCCATCGGTGTATGCCTGGCCCGGTGCCGAAAGAAAGGTGATGGCGCTTGCCTGTGTGGCCATAATGCCCAAAAGCACAATGTACCAGGGCATTTTGTTATCAGCCTTTAAGTAAGATTCGTTACTTTTTTGTCCACGGCCGATGAATATACCATAAACAACAACAGCGAACAGGGTAAAAATAAGTACTATCCAGTCGATATTACTCATGCCCAGAATTTAGTAAACAAATAATAGAATATGATCTGAAATACCAGGGCCAGTGCGAGTAATATGTACCAGGTATTCCAGTTTTTAAGTTGTTTGTTCATTATGTCGGCGTTAAAATAAATTTAAGATATGACTCGCTACGCTAATGATCTAAAATATCTTCAAAATTATCGTTCAAAAACGCCGATATGGTGGTGATTTTTGTTTGGTTGATCTCATTGAGAATAAGCAAGTCTTTATCACCTGTAATAAGAAAATCTGCATTTCCATCAACACAAAGAGAAAGCAGAAAGTTATCTTTCTCGTCACGACAAATATTAAGTATTGTTTTTACCTTGATAAATTCTCCATATTCATCAATAGTTACAAGTAAGTCTTCTAAATCTACCTGATTAAAATACCGCCTGAGTTTTGGTCTTTTAGCAACCTCTAAAAACTCTTCTAATAATTCCTGGCTAAACACTAAAATACTTTTTTTAGAGAATATAATTTCATCGAGTTTAGAGAAATCATTAGTAATTAAAAAGCTAATCCAAAGATTTGTATCGAGAATTATTCTACTTCGCTGATTTCGCATATCGTTTAGATCTCACCAACTCCACCTCTTTCGTAATTTCCTCAAATGAAGGTGTTGATTTAGACCTTAGTCTTTTCAGTACATTGACAAATCCATTTTTAGAGGTATCTTGAATTGCAATAAGATTTAAGGCTGCCAATTCTCTTAAAAGCCTGGCGGCTTTTGGGTTTAGTATATCAATTCGCATAGTATCCATATATCAAATTTAAGGAAAAGAAAACAATTTATCCATTTCATCATAAGTTTCAATTAAATCAATTTTGCTGTGCTGATAAAAAGTTCAAAAACAAACGTGCTGCACCAACATTTCCGGCAGGCAACTGCCTGAAAAATGCTAATGGTGTGTAAATGAAATTGCCTTTACCATATTTGGCATATAATGTTGAGCCTTGCAAAGGTTCTTCATCGGTATCGTGCATTTCAAATAGTGCTTCGTATGCTGAATCCCATTTATCTGGAAAATAAGCACCACGTTCCTGTACCCAGCCTTTAAAATCTTCGGCCGTAATTTTATTCGGAAAGTTTAACAATTTATGCCCTGGTTTCAAGAATTTTAATTCTGCATTTTCTTCGGTAACACGTTTATTCGCAATGCTAAAATCATACATGCCCAATTTATTAACCGTAGCATCCTGATTGGTATTGTATTGCATAACTAAATTACCTCCTGCCTTAACATAGGTCCATAAAAATGGCATCCAGCGGCCGAGTTTCTTTTCTGTATTGTTTGCACGAACACCCAGTACGATTGCATCATATTGTGATAACTTATTCCCACCGCCGTTTGCGCCTGACTCATCCGCATGCCCGTAAAAATCCTCGTCCTTTAAAACATCGACCTGAATGCCGGCAATACGCAAAAAGTCGGGTATGAAATCGCCGGCACCCTCAATGTAACCAACTTTTTTGACCTTTGCCAGAATTTCGCCTTTCATTAAAATCGCTGTTGCAGGTGCAAAATATTGTAGGGAAGGTAAATGTGGGTACTGAATCAATACCTGTTTTTTATTGTAGGTTTTGCCATCAACCACATAATCAGCATCCAGTTGCAAGCGATTAGAATTTATTTCGGACAATTTAGCTTTCGGAATAATGTAGTCGATGGTAACATCTTTAGCCGTTACGGAAACCCGATCTGCACCACCCAGGCGTTGTCCGTTATACAGCAGGTTTAACTGACCATTATTATATTGCTTGTTTGAATTGACTTTCAAATTTAAGCTAAGCCGTAAATCTTCGTTCTCCTTAACCAGGTAAAGTGGCTGCGTAAATTTCAGTTCCAGCGCCGGAACAATGCGCAGGGCCTCAACCACATCGCCACGTACCGGATCTAATTTCTTAAAAGATAAAGGCAGCTTAACCTGAAACATTTCCGCACCGATTTTTAAAGTCAGCAAAACATTCAGTAACGATTCTGCCTCTGGCAAACCAATTAAAGTATCATTTGCAACAGAAAAAGTCGCTGCATTTTTTGCAGGTTTTGCCAGCCAGTAAGGTTCTGTGAGTGCGGCATCATCCGGAATCTGAATTTTATGTTCTATGGTAATCAGAGAATCGCCCGAAAGTTTTCTGTTTAAATTCTCTGACTGATCTAGCCACTTTACCTTCTCCAAAACAACGGGATTCGTAGCTCTTGAAATCAGATTCAATCTGAAATTGTAATTATCTCCTGCAACAGCTTCAGCCTGATTGGTAACCACCTCGCCCATGAAACCAGCACAACTTAAAATGATTTTATCCAGCGCAGCAATTTTATCTTTTTTCAGGTTTGCGTTTTTTAGTGCCATAAACTCTTTTCGCAGAACAAGCAATGCAGGCAAACTCGTTTCGGGATTATTAAAGTTGAAAGCGGAAATAATTTTATCCAGGGAACTATCGATATTGCCATTACCTTTTGCCGTCCAGGTTTTAAATAATCCATCAAAAAGTCCGGTTTTCGCTTGTTCGCCAAATACATGCGTAAAATATTCCGTTCTGATCCCGGCTACAGATTGTGTACCTGCACCCTGGCTTTTGTGCAAACTTCTACTTAACCCTGCGAGTTCACCATAGCCCATTCCCAATTGTGCATCATATTGACCAACGGTAACCTTGAATTGGTTTTCAGCTGTTGTATTAACTGACCCAAACCGGAAGGTATTCCACAATAGTCGTTTAGGCTGCCACACATCAACATAATTCAGTTGATTTGGAAAGGCAGTTTTATCACCAGCCAGCTTAAAAGCTTTTTCGGCAACCACAGCCGAAGCCGCATGTTGTCCATGGCCTGCAGCAGCAGTTGGTGGAAAGCGACAAATAATAACGTCGGGTCGAAATTTACGTATGGCCCAAACAACATCAGCTGTGATGCTATCGGCATCCCATTGTTTAAAGGTATCATTGGTATTTTTAGAAAAACCAAAATCGATGGCACGGGTAAAAAATTGCTGTGCACCATCCAGCTTTCTTGCTTCCAGGAGTTCATGTGTTCTAATCAGGCCAAGCGCAGCACCTTGCTCGGTACCAATTAAGTTTTGACCACCATCGCCTCTTGTTAAAGAAAGGTAAGCCGTTTCTACATTCTGTTCATTTATTAACCAGGATAACAAACCCGTATTTTCGTCGTCAGGATGTGCAGCGAGGTATAAAACTTTTGGTAAGTGTTTAAGGGTTTTAAGTTCGCGGTATATTTCAGCCGATTTTGACGGACGAACCTGTTGTGCCGAACATAAAATTGCATAAAACCCTAAAAAAAATATTATGGTTAGTCGTTTAAACATAGAATTTGCTTTGTGTTCCTCCAAAGATGCTAAAATGCTTTTGTTTTGAAGCGCAGGAAACGAAAAAGGTACGAATTATTATCCGCTCAAATTACTGTTTTATCTTTAATATTGCATCATAAACTCAACCTATGAATGGCATTGTCCTCATCATTGATGATGAAAAGAAAATCTGTAGTTTACTTTCCAGAATTATTGAACTGGAGGGCTTTAAAACCTTGCAGGCAAATACTGGAAAAGAGGGCATCAAATTACTCAAAACGAATGAGGTAAGCCTTGTAATCAGTGATGTAAAATTGCCCGATGTTAATGGTGTTGCCTTGGTTAAGGACATCAAAGCGCTAAAACCATTTGTTGAAGTTATAAACCTAACTGCTTATGGAACCATTTCAGATGGTGTATTGGCCATAAAAAACGGTGCTTTTGATTACCTGGTTAAAGGTGATGATAACGATAAAATTATTCCTTTGCTTTACAAGGCGATGGATCAAGCAAATCTTCAGCAGCGGGTTTTTGAACTGGAAAATAAGGTTTCGTCCAAACACAGCTTTAGTTCCATTATCGGAAAATCAAAGGCTTTAAAAGAAGCCATAGATTTAGCGAAAAGAGTGAGTAAAACCGATACAACCGTGCTGCTTTTAGGCGAAACCGGAACAGGAAAGGAAGTTTTTGCACAATCCATTCACTACGAAAGCCCCAGGGCGATGAAGCCTTTTGTTGCCTTAAATTGCAGTGGTTTTAGTCCGGATTTATTAGAAAGTGAATTATTCGGTTACAAAGCCGGCGCATTTACAGGCGCAAATAAAGACAAAAAGGGCTTACTTGAAGAGGCTAACGGCGGCACCTTGTTTTTAGATGAAATCGGTGAAATGAACCTGGATTTACAGGCCAAACTTTTGCGTGTTTTAGAAAACCAGAGCTTCATTAAAGTCGGCGACACACGCACGAATCAAGTGAATGTCCGCATTTTAGCAGCAACCAATAAAGATTTGAAAAATGATGCCGCGACAGGAAAATTCCGTTCCGATTTATATTATCGCCTATCGGTATTTACGATAATACTACCACCGTTACGGGAAAGAAAAGGCGATATTCCAGCCTTGGCCAGCTATTATTTAAACGAATTTTCGCTTAAAGTTAACCACCCTGCGCTAAGACTGGATGATAAAATTTTACAGCTTTTTGAGAAACATAACTGGAAAGGAAATATCCGTGAACTTAAGAATGTTATCGAGAGGCTTGTAATTTTGTCTGATGGTGATACCTTAAATACCAGCGCATTACCTGTTGAATTTTTTGAATCCTCACCAGTAGAAAACAGTTATAATTTGCAGGACATAGAAAAACAACACATCCAAAAAGTTTTAATCCATACTAAAGGAAATAAGACAGAAACTTCCAGGTTATTGGGCATCGGCCTGACTACGCTTTACAGGAAAATAGAAGAATATGGGATAGGTGATTTGTAAAATCGACTGCTTAAGGTTCCTTTTTTGAAAAATTTTTAATTAAATTTGTTACATGAGCATTCAATATCTATCAAATGAAAGTGGCCAGGTAACTGCAGTGCAATTTCCAATAGAGGAGTGGGAGAAATTAAAAAAAATTTACCCTAACATTGGCGCCCTTGATTTCTCCTTACCAGAATGGCAAAAAGAGATTTTGGATAAAAGAATGCAGGTGTTAACAGATGAGCCAGGTAGGATAAAACCATTATCAGAATTAATGACCGAACTCGAAAAATAGAATATGGACTATGGTTTATATTTTCTTGATGAGGTAAAATCAGATATTCGGGAAGCCAAAGACTTGTATAAAACTCAAAAACCAGGCTTAGAAAAACGTTTCGCGCAAGAAATTAAAAAATCAATATTAAAACTTCAAAATCACCCAAAGAGTTACGAAATAAGGTATAAAAATATTCGTTCTGTCTTTACCGAAGTGTTTCCGTACGCAATTCATTTTTTTATTGATGATAAACTTAAGCAAGTGGTTATTATTGCCATATTGCATCAAAGCCGTAATCAAAATATTAACCAGGATAGATAAATTTCATGATTCTGAATGGGTTTATTTATTATCTTTCGAAAAAAATTTAACATGCAAAAAACCTTTCTAACCATTTTATTATCCCTCTTTTCATTTTCAATATTTGCTCAACAAGCCTATTTTCAACAAGATTTAGATTACAATATTGACGTAACCTTAAACGATAAAGACAAGTCTTTAAAAGGGTTTGAGACGATAGTTTACAAAAATAATTCACCCTCTAACCTGGATTTCATCTGGTTTCATATCTGGCCGAATGCATATAAAAATGAAACGACGGCACTCTTTAAACAAATAAACAGCGATACGTCCCGTAAGGAGAAACTAAAAAATGTAACCTACGGAAGTATTGACGGATTAAACTTTAAAGTTAACGGAAAGACGGCTAAAACAGAAGCCCATCCAAATCCGGAATACATCGATATCATAAAAGTTTTACTTCCTTCTGCTTTAAAACCAGGAGATTCTATAACGATAACAACTGATTTCAATGTAAAACTGCCAAGCTATTTTTCCCGTTCGGGTTATGCCGACACCGAATTTATGGTTACGCAATGGTACCCGAAACCGGCAGTATTTGATAGGGATGGCTGGCATGAATTCCCATATTTAGATATGGGCGAGTTTTACAGTGAGTATGCGAATTACAAGGTTAATATTACTTTACCGTCGGGCTACGTGGTTGGCGCCACGGGTGTGATGCAAAACGCTGATGAACTTGCTGCTTATAAAACCATTGGCGCAAAAAACACAGCTAACAGAAACAAACCGACTATTTATGCGCCGGTTAGCAAATCAGCTACTAAAACTTTAACGTACTCAATTAAAAATGTTCCTGATTTTGCCTGGTTTGCCGATAAGGATCTGGTGATTCAATATGATACTGTAAAACTAGCTTCAGGCAAAGTAGTTGACGCCTTTAGTTATTACCATAATAAGAAAAATACGCTTTGGACAAACAGCATCGATTATATAAAAGATGCAACGAAGCATTATAGCAAATGGATTGGCGAATATGAATATCCTGTTGTTCAAGCGATAGAGGGTCCGAAGAATAATGCCAGCGGCGGAATGGAATACCCAACCATTACGCTTATCACAAGTCCTGATGCGAAGAAAGAAACTTTGGATGGCGTAATTACCCACGAAGTTGGCCACAACTGGTTTATGAGTATGCTCGGTAGTAACGAGCGGATGCATACCTGGCAGGATGAGGGTTTTAATACTTATTACCAATTTCGATATGAAGCAGAAAAATACAAGTCGAATTCGATTTTTGGGGATGCCATTCCGGCAAAACTTAAAGAATTACCGACAGATAAATTTTTAGCGAGTATTTATGGTGCGTTGTCCAATGTTCCAATGCAGTCGGCCATTGAAACACCCGCTGCAGATTTTAAAACTTCCGAGGAATATGGCTTGATTTCTTACGCTAAAACGGCCTTATGGTTATACCTTTTACAATCCGAGGTTGGCCAGGAAAAGTTCGATAAGGCATTTCAGGCTTACTTCAGCGAGTGGAAAAATAAACACCCGACACCTGCAGATTTCAAAACCTCAATGGAGAAATCGTTAGGCGTAAATCTGGATAAATATTTTGCTTTATTAAATCAACAAGGTAAGTTTTAGATAAACCCATTCCTAGTTTTATGATATAAAACGCTTAGCTTTTGGCTAGGCGTTTTTTTATACCATAAATTAAATAAAAAAAGCAATTAGCTCATATTTATAAAAAATACGGCTCATTTTAATATTTATTTTAGCCGTATTTTAAATCGCGTTGAGCCGAATGATGGTTAACCCAATCATAAATCTTACCACTTCGTTGCTAAGCTTCTACCCTATAACGATAAAAACCCTTCCAAAACGGAAGGGTTTTTATTTGCTTAAAATCTGCAAAAAGCTATTAAAACATTGAAAACCAAATAGTTATTCCGACTTCATCTTCATCGGCACAAGAATTGGCAACAGGCATTTCATAAATCAATAAGTTATGACAGTTATCCTATTTCTAATTATCCATTTGCTCAGCTGGGCAACTTACAAATCAATCGACTGGTTCGAAAAAATCTAAAGACATGTTAGCACTATTCATCATCGCAATCGCCGTATTTATCTATATGATTTACGTGTTGATTAAACCGGAAAAATTCTAAAAAGAGAATTGGAAATAGATAATGGGAAATGGTTTTACACTTTGCTTTATACCCAATCTCTATTTCCTACTCCCTATTACCCATTCTTACAAAAAGAAAAAATGAACACAGAATTAATTGGCATCATTGCCACCTTCCTCTTAACCTTAATCATAGCCATCCCTCTGGGTAAGTATCTGGCTAAGGTATTTGCAGGAGAAAAAGTTTGGACAGACTTTTTAAAGCCACTCGAAAGTGGAATTTACAAACTATCGGGCATCAATATTAAAGAGCAAATGAACTGGAAACAGCAATTAAAAGCTTTGCTAACCATTAATATTTTATGGTTGGTTTATGGCTTTTTCGTCCTAATATTCCAGAATAAACTTCCGCTAAATCCAGATGGGAATCCAGGAATGACAGCAGACCTGGCCTTTAACACCATCATCAGCTTTGTAGCCAATTGCAACCTGCAACATTACTCAGGGGAAAGCGGTGTAAGTTACCTCACACAGCAATTTGTACTGATGTTTCTCCAGTTTGTAAGTGCAGCTACTGGTATCGCCGCTGCTGTTGTGCTATTTAAAGCTTTCAGAGATAAAACCACAACACAACTCGGTAACTTCTGGGAGTTTTTTGTAAAATCGATTACCAGGTTATTGTTGCCTTTATCGATCGTTATCGCTTTAATTTTAACATTTAACGGCACGCCTGCCAGCTACGATGCGAAAGACCAATTCATTTCAGTCCAAGGAGATACGGTAAATGTTTCCCGCGGACCTGCAGCACAAATGATTGCCATAAAACACCTTGGAACGAATGGAGGTGGGTATTTTGGTGCAAATTCTGCTCACCCATTCGAAAACCCAAATTACTTAACCAACATAGTTGAAATGATTGCCCAGGTAATTGTTCCAATAGCCATGGTTATTGCATTCGGCTATTTCATTCGCCGAAAAAAATTAGGCTGTACCATTTTTGGAGTAATGACCATCGGTTTATTTATGCTAATGATTCCAACACTAAGTTCTGAACTGGGTGGAAATCCCGCAATTGCTAAAATGGGAATTTCGCAGGCTACGGGTGCTATGGAAGGTAAAGAAGTTCGTTTCGGACCCGCAGCAACTGCTTATTGGAGTACATTAACGACCGTAATTTCTACAGGTTCGGTAAACGGAATGCACGACAGCACCATGCCACTTACCGGCTTATGGCAATTATTAGCTATGATGATAAACGGATTTTACGGCGGCTGTGGCGTTGGGATACTAAACTATTTCATTTACCTGATTATCGCTGTTTTTATTTCAGGTTTGATGGTAGGCAGAACACCGGAATTTTTAGGTCATAAAGTTGAAGCCCGGGAAATTAAAATCGCTGCGATTATTACGTTACTGAGTCCGTTTTTGATTTTAGCGGGAACAGCTATTGCCAGTTATGTTTTTACCAATCATGGCGATGCAGCCTGGGCAGTACAACCAAAAGCATGGTTAAATAACCCTGGTTTCCATGGCTTCTCTGAAATGCTTTACGAGGTTACTTCTTCGAATGCCAACAACGGTTCGGGCTTTGAAGGCTTAGGAGATAACAATGTATTCTGGAACGTACTCACCGGGGTCATCATTTTCCTTGGTCGTTTCTTACCGATAATTGGTCCGGTGGCTATTGCCGGTTTATTAGGTGCTAAAAAATTTATTCCAGAATCTGCTGGAACACTTAAAACAGATACCAAAACATTCGCATTGATGACCTTTGCTGTGATTCTTGTACTGAACGCACTTTCCTATTTCCCTGCGTTGGCTTTAGGTCCTCTGGCAGAATATTTTTCAATGGTTGGGAAATAGGGAATAAGGGAAATGGTGAATAGGCAAAAAGGAAAAATGAAAAGGGGAAGAATAGGAAATATGAGAATGGAAATAGACATACTGTATATATCATGCATCCAATCAATTCCTATTCCTTATTATCCATTCCCTATTATCTACTTATAATTCCCTATTGGCCATCCCAAAATTATCCCATCCTTCTCTTAACCATGTTAATAAAACCTAGCAATCATTTAAAAATCAAATCCAATTGGATGGAAACTTTATCAAAATCATCAGGTGTAATAAATTGTAGTTCTTTGGATAAGAGTAGCAAAGTATCTAGTTCGCTTGCAGAGCCGAGCGCAATGTATAAAAACTGTTGTAGTTCTTTATCCGACCTTCTAGCTGAGCCTTCTGCAATATTTACAGGTATAGAAGTACAAGCCCTTCGTATTTGCGAAGTCAATCCAAATCTTTCATCCATTGAAAATTTCGAAGTAACCGAGTATAGTGTTTTAACCAAATCGAAACTTTGTTTCCATGCTTCCAGGTTTTGGTGTGGTTTCATGAGTGAGGTCGTTAAATTATTTGAATATACAACTATCAAGTTTAAGTTAAACTTATTTTCAAACTATGATTTTAAGATTCCCAATCAGTTTCCAATTCCCCATTACCAATTTTTAAATTAATCAATAAATCAAAATGAAACCCAATAATAAATTATTCGAACCCGCTATAGTGCAAACTGCATTCAAACAATCCTTTATCAAACTCGACCCCAGGGTAATGGTTCGTAACCCGGTCATGTTTACCGTTGAAGTGGGCACACTGGTAATGGCTTACGTTACGATTTACTCTTTCAGCAACAGTAGACAAGGCGCTCCTTTGTATAACTTTTTCATCTTCCTCGTGCTTTTGCTTACCGTTCTGTTCGCCAATTTTGCGGAGGCCATTGCCGAGGCAAGAGGAAAAGCACAAGCCGATAGCTTACGTAAAACACGCGAAGAAACGCCAGCAAAAGTGCTTTTGGCTAACGGAACGATTGAAATTCGTTCATCGAATCAATTAAAAAAAGGTGACGTGTTTGTTTGTGAAACCGGCGATACCATTCCTACAGATGGCGAAATTATCGAAGGCATTGCAACGATCGACGAATCGGCCATTACCGGAGAATCCGCCCCGGTCATTCGCGAATCTGGTGGCGATAAATCATCCGTTACTGGTGGTACAAAAGTATTATCAGATGAGATCAAAGTTCAGGTGAGTACAGCTCCAGGCGAAAGTTTTTTAGATAAAATGATTGCTCTAGTTGAAGGTGCATCACGTCAGAAAACACCAAACGAAATCGCATTAACTATTCTATTAGCAAGTTTTACTTTAGTGTTCATTATCGTTTGCGTTACTTTAAAACCTTTCGCCGATTACGCCAATACACCAATTACCATTGCAGCTTTAATTTCGCTTTTCGTTTGCTTAATCCCGACTACCATTGGCGGTTTGTTATCAGCCATCGGCATTGCCGGAATGGACAGAGCTTTAAGAGCAAACGTGATTACCAAATCCGGTAAAGCGGTTGAAACGGCTGGCGATATTGATGTTTTACTGTTGGATAAAACCGGAACAATCACCATCGGAAATCGCAAAGCAACCAACTTCTACCCTACTGCCGGCGTAGTGATTAAAGATTTTACCGATGCCTGTGTACTAGGTTCTTTGGCTGATGAAACCCCGGAAGGAAAATCGATTATTGAACTAAGCCTCACCCCGGCTCTCTCCGGAGGAGAGGGAGCCAAGAGAGAGAGAGAAAGTTTTATTGCGAATTATAAAGCCCTCCCTTCCGGATCGGGTTTGGGTGGGGCAACATTTATTAAGTTCACAGCCGAAACCCGCTCCAGCGGATTAGATACTCCGGATGGAAGACGCATTAGAAAAGGAGCTTTCGATTCCATTAGAAATATTGTAGAAAAAGCAGGAAATATTTTTCCATCGGATATTGAAGATCATGTTAAAGCCATCGCAACAAACGGTGGAACGCCTTTAGTAGTTTCAGAAAATGAAAAAGCTTTAGGGGTAATCGAATTACAGGATATTATTAAACCTGGGATTAGCGAACGTTTCGAACGCTTGCGCAAAATGGGTGTAAAAACCGTAATGGTAACAGGCGATAACCCTTTAACAGCCAAATACATCGCCGAAAAAGCAGGTGTAGATGACTTTATTGCTGAAGCAAAACCTGAGGATAAAATGAACTACATAAAAGATGAGCAGGCATTGGGCAAACTGGTTGCAATGATGGGTGATGGAACAAATGATGCGCCTGCCCTTGCCCAGGCAGATGTTGGTGTTGCCATGAACAGCGGAACACAAGCGGCAAAAGAAGCAGGCAACATGGTTGATTTAGATAACGATCCAACCAAATTAATTGAGATTGTAGAAATCGGGAAACAACTGTTAATCACCCGGGGAACATTGACCACTTTCTCCATTGCGAATGATGTCGCTAAATACTTTGCCATTGTTCCTGCTTTGTTTATTGCTTCAATTCCTGCCTTGCAAAGCTTGAACATTATGGGTTTACATTCTCCGGAAAGTGCAATTATGTCTGCAGTGATTTTTAACGCGATTATTATTCCGATTTTAATTCCATTGGCACTTAAAGGAGTAGCATATAAGCCAATTGGCGCAACGGCATTGCTTCGCAGAAACTTATTTATCTATGGAATCGGAGGTGTAGTAGCACCATTTATAGGCATTAAAATAATTGATTTACTAGTTGGATTATTTGTTTAAAAATAGGGAATAGAGAATTGGAAATAGAGAATAGACTCAAGAAATAATGGCAATTAGCCCATTTACTAATACCTATTTCCTATTTCCAAAAATCCATTTCACTAAAAAATAAAATCTATTCACTATTACCCATTTCCCAATATCAACAATTACTTATTTCCCTTAAAATTTAAATAAAATGAAAAAATACATCATACAATCGATACGCTTAACCTTAGTTTTAATCGTATTGTTATGCATCATCTACCCAATCAGCATTGCTTTAGCCGGAAAACTTGCTAAAAGTAATGGTGGGGGTGAAAAAATCACTAAAAATGGTAAAACCATTGGCTATGAATTGTTAGGTCAATCGTTTAGCAAACCAGAATATTTCTGGGGCAGACCATCGGCTGTTGGTTACAATGCTGCAGGCTCGGCCGGCTCAAACAAAGGACCATCTAATCCCGATTATTTAAAAGAAGTTCAATCGAGAATTGATACCCTTTTGAAATATAATCCTGGTTTACAAAAATCAAATATCCCTGCTGATATGGTTACGGCATCCGGCAGTGGTTTAGACCCAAATATCTCCGAGCAAGGTGCAGAAATTCAGATTGCAAGAATAGCCAAAGCAAGAAATATCAGTCAACAAAAAGTGAAAGAACTAGTGGCTATGAATACTTTAAAACCTTTATTTGGATTATTCGGTCCATCATCAGTAAATGTTTTAAAATTGAATCTGGCTTTGGATAACTTGTAATTTAAATGTCGTCTTTTCGACTGGAGCACAGCGAAACGGAGAAATCTTTGACCTTTTAAAAATATCTACCAAGGATTTCTCCACTACGGTCGAAATGACGAACGCATAAAAATCAGTGTAATCCATAAGCCCCCATAATCAACACAAAGGAAAAATCTGCGTAATCCATAAATCGGTGTAATCAAGCCAAAGGAAACCCGTGTAATCACATCATCAAAATGAAAAAATTAATCACCCTTATCACAACAATAACAGCATCTATAACTGCTTTCGCTCAAGAAGAACCAAAAGTAAAACTCTCCGGTTACCTGGAAACTTACTATGGTTACGATTTTAACAAACCAGTCGACCATAACAGGCCAGGTTATATTTACTCCCATAATCGGACAAATGAAGTAAATTTAAATTTAGGCTTTATTAAAGCAGCTTATGATAGCGGCAACATCCGGGCAAATCTGGCTGTAATGGCTGGAACTTACTCAAACGCCAATTTAGCCGCTGAGCCAGGTGTGCTCAAAAATATTTTTGAGGCCAATGCCGGCGTAAAACTATCAAAATCGGAAAATCTGTGGATCGATGCTGGGGTATTTTCATCACATATCGGTTTTGAAAGTGCCATTTCCAAAGATTGCTGGGTTTTAACCAGAAACATTTCATCAGAAAACACACCTTATTATGAATCCGGGGCTAAAATCACATACGGAACAAAAGATGGGAAATTAACAGCAACCCTACTCTATTTAAATGGATGGCAAAGAATTACCCGACAAAACGGAAACGATAAACCTGCCGGCGGTTTGCAGTTAACCTGGAAACCAACATCAAAAATTACAGTAAACTACAGCAATTATTTAGGAACCGAAGGCGTTGACTCTGTCCGTGTAAACCGTTTTTATCACAACATATACGGTATTTTTCAGTTAACAGACAAATTCGGGCTAACACTTGGTTTAGATTACGGCACACAACAACAATCAAAAGGAAACAGCAATAAAAACGAAGTTATTTCTCCGGTAGCAATTGCACAATATAAATTTGCAGAGAAGTGGGCCATAGCCGGCAGATTTGAATATTACGAAGATAAAAATGGTGTGTTTATATCAACAGGAACGCCAGACGGTTTTAAAACAAAAGGTTATTCTTTAAATATTGATTATTCGCCAATTCCAAATGCGGTAATCCGGTTGGAAGGTAAAACTTACGATAGCAAGGATAAAATTTTTACAAGAGAAAGCAATTTAGTTAATGCCAATACCACGTTAACTGCAAGTATTGCTGTTTCATTTTAAAGATGGATGAAGGAAGATGTAAAATGGATAATGAAAAATTTAAATCATCCATGCATTACCTATGCTCCATTTTACATCTTACATCTTACATAATATGAAAGACGATTCGGTTAAACATTTCATCGAACTCATTCAAAAATCGAGGCGAGGCAAACTGAAGATTTATATTGGGATGAGTGCAGGTGTGGGCAAAACCTATCGAATGCTACAGGAGGTTCATGCGCTTTTACGCAATGGCATTGATGTTTGTATTGGTTATATAGAAACGCATAAGCGAGTCGAAACAGAAGCGTTAACTGAAGGTTTGCCTTTTATCGCCAGGAAGAAAATTTTTTATCGGGGCAAAGAAATCGAAGAAATGGATTTGCAGGGTATTTTGAACCGCCACCCCGAAATTGTTGTGGTTGACGAACTGGCGCATACGAATGCGGAAGGCAGTAAAAACAGCAAACGATGGCAAGATGTTTTCGATTTACTCGAGGCCGGTATAAATGTAATTTCTGCAGTAAATATTCAGCATCTGGAAAGTATTAATGAGGAAATTGAGCACATTACTGGCATCAACGTTACTGAGCGCATTCCCGATAAAATCCTGGAAATCGCCGATGAGATTGTAAACATCGACTTAACGGCTGATGAGTTGGTTACCCGTTTAAAAGAAGGTAAAATCTATGATAAAAGCAAAATTGAAAGAGCACTTGAAAATTTCTTTCAACCAGATAAAATTTTGCAGCTTAGAGAACTGGCATTAAAAGAAGTAGTTCATCAGGTAGAAAGAAAAATTCAAACTGAAATCCCCAAATCTGTTAAACTGCGGTCTGAACGATTTTTAGCATGTATCTCGTCAAACGCCGAAACCGCCGGCGTTGTTATCCGGAAAACGGCCAGACTTGCCTCCTATTATCATTCGCCTTGGATTGTACTTTATGTGCAAAGCGATGCAGAGAGTTTAGATAAGATCAAGCTCGATAAACAGCGTCACCTGATTAACCATTTCAAACTTGCTACCGAATTAGGCGCTGAAGTAATTAAAATTAAAAGCAATCAGATTACCCAATCGATTATCAATATGGCAACTGAAAAAGAAATTACCACCATTTGTATTGGCAAACCACATTTAAATATTTTTCAGGTAATCATGCGAACGGCAATTTTTAACCAACTGTTGCGTAATTTAGCTGCAAAAGAAATTGATCTGGTTGTGCTTTCTCAAATTATTTAACCACCGAGTACACAAAGAAAGACCAAAGAAAGACACAGAGTTAATATTTAATCTCTTTATTTTTCTGTGAAAAACTCAATGCCCTCTGTGGTAAAAAACAAAACAACTTCACCACCTAAGACACCTAAGAATATCCAAGCTTAGGTTTACTAAGGTGTCTAAGGTGGTAAAAAATAAAATGTAACTGCAATACACTAAACTTTGTGGTTAACAAAACATCATCATCATGAAAATAAAAACCAAGCTCCGTCTCGGATTCGGATTTCTCTTTATAATCGTTTTATCATTCGGATTGATAGCACTTTTCTTTCTGAACGAACTCTCTGATAAATCGAAAGTAATTCTGAAAGACAATTACAAATCGCTGAAATATGTTGCAGCTATGCGAAATGTGGTCGATTCGGGTACATTCCCATTGTCAGCAGAAATGGCTAAAATATTTAAAGAAAATCTGAAGCTTGAAGGCAACAACATCACTGAAAACGGAGAAAAAGTTGCATTTCAAAAGTTGGCGTCGACCTATAAGTCTTTACAGGAATCAAACGGAAAAAGCGGGTTGAAAGATTTGAGATCAGCACTTCAAAAAATTGAAGAACTTAATTTAAAAGCGATTTATGCGAAAAACGAACTTGCAAATGAGGCTTCAGGAAGGGCAAATCTGTACATTATGATTGCAGCTACCCTCAGTTTTATCATTCTTTTTACTTTCATTATAAATTTTCCGGGTTTTGTAGCAAATCCTTTGGCGGAATTTAGCGCAGCAATAAGGGGAATCAGCCGCAAGAATTATAAGCAACGTTTAAATTTCGATAACAATGATGAATTTACGGAGCTTGCTGAGGCATTTAATGGAATGGTGGTTAAGCTGAACGAATGGGAAAACAGCAACCTTTCAAAAATCAAATCTGAAAAATCCCGGATTGAAGCCATTATTGCTCAAATGCAGGATGCCATTATCGGTCTGAATGAAAAAGGTGAAGTGCTTTTTTTAAACCATCTGGCAGCAAAGCTGATGAGTTTGGATGAGAAAAAAATTATAGGCCAGAATGTGGCTGAATTGATTAAAAAGAACGAGTTATTAAAGCGCATTATTAAACCCGATACAGACGATAAAACATTGAAAATATATGCTGATGAAAAGGAATCCTATTTCCTTCTGGAAAACCGCGAAATCGTGATACCTAACTATGAAGAGCTTACTGACATTACTTTGTTTGAATCGTCGAAATCTGCCGGAAGTGTGTACGTGTTAAAAAATATTACGCAATTTAAAGAACTTGATGAAGCCAAAACAAATTTCATCGCTACGGTTTCACACGAGTTAAAAACACCACTTTCTTCTATAAAAATGAGTCTGAAGTTATTAAATGATACGCGCGTAGGTGAAATGAATGAAGAACAAAGCCAGCTCTTGAACCACATTAAGGAGGACAGCGACCGTTTACTAAAAATCACAAGCGAATTACTGGATTTATCGCAGGTAGAAACCGGTAATTTAAAGTTAACATTTGCCCTAACCGAGCCAAAGGAAATAGTAAATTATGCTTTAGATGCTGTAAAATTTCAGGCGGAACAGAAACTAATTCAACTCGAATTCAACTGCGCTGAAAATTTGCCAAAGGTGAATGCCGATATTCAGAAAACGGCTTGGGTCATGGTCAACTTCTTATCAAATGCCTTACGTTACAGCAGCGAAAAATCGAAAGTCTTGATTGATGTTTTCCAAAAAGATAAATTCATCCAGTTTTCTGTTCAGGATTACGGCAAAGGGATAGATGAAAAATATCAAAAACGTTTGTTCGACCGTTATTTTCAGGTACCCACTGATGGACAAAACAAAGCTGGTTCTGGATTGGGTTTAGCCATTTCGAAAGATTTTATCGAAGCAGAAGACGGAAAAATATGGGTAGAAAGTGCTATCGGAGAAGGTAGTAAATTTTGTTTCTCTCTACCCATAGCAGAATAGCTGTTAAATTTTTATAACCCGTTATCACCAGAAAACCGGCAACATTCTCTATGTATTTATTTGAGCTTACCTTTTCACTGGTTAAACAATATAAGGTTCCATTTCTCTATCGATGCTTTTTCTTAACTCCATCAACTTTATTGCGTAGCCATGCATGGCGATTTCCTTTTCCGTTTTCGGCTTAAAAGTAGGAATTTGTTGTGGCTGCCCCTCATCATTTACCGCTACAAAAACAATGATACAGTGGGTGTTTTTAACAAAATCTGCTTTACCTACAGGTTTTGAATAAGCATCTACAGCGATATGCATACTGGTTTTTCCGGTATAAATGATCCGGGCATCCATCTTTACCAGGTGCCCGATATGTACGGGATGAAAAAATCGGATACCGCCTACATAAACCGTTACGCAGTAAGATTCGCTCCATTGCAAGGCACAGGCAAATGCAGCCTGGTCAATCCACTTCATCATCATACCGCCATGTACTTTTCCACCATAATTTACATCAGATGGTTCACTTAAAAATTGAAGTTCAATGTGGTTTTTTATTTTGGCCATGATTATTTGTTTGAATCGAATGAATTATTAACTGCAAAGTAAACAATATACCAATTATTTTCCCGCAGATTACAGTGATTAACGAAGTTCAAAAATTATTTGTTTCTGATGGACCGACTAATATTAGAATTAAAATCAGCAGGCATCTGCGGGAACATTTTGATCTCCCGCAGATCACGCAGATTAACGCAGATCAAAAAATTTTCGCATTCCTTTAGATACGACTAATATCAGACTTAAAAATCAGCGGCATCCGCGTAGTCTGCGAGAAACATTTTTTTGAATGATTGTTATCAAAACAAAAGTCGTAGAGAGACGCTACGACGAGAAGTTGGAACGACTAATATCGGACTAAAAATCAGCGGGCATCTGCGGGAAACATTTTTTGGATTATTGTTATTGAAATAAAAAAAGTCGTAGCGAGACGCTACGACCAGACTTGTGTGAACCAAAAGAAATGACTTGAATGAACCTTATATGCTTTGCGAAAAACTTTGCGTCCTTTGCGGTTAACCCAAAATTATCTCGCCATGATGCTGATTGCATAACCACCACCTGGTGCGCAATTTAAAGTCAGCTTTGTTTTATTTGTAACCTCCATCTTGCGAATAGTATATGCTTTAGGATTGGTTTCGTAATGCGCATCTTTGGCATCAGCATAGATGGTTGCGGTATATTTTTTACCTGCATCTAAAAAATTGAAATTGATTTTAGAGGTGCGCGCAACTTCATCATTGGTGCGACCAACAAACCAATCGTTTTTGCCTTTGGCTTTACGGGCGAAAGTGATGTAATCTCCGGGCTCGGCTTCCAACACTCTGGTATCATCCCAGTCAACCGCCACATCTTTGATAAATTGGAAAGCATCTATATACTTATTGTAAGTTTCAGGCAGATCTGCAGCCATTTGCAGCGGACTATACATCGTAACATAAAGTGCGAGCTGACGGGCAAGTGTACTATGAACAAACGAATTATTTTCTGGGTTATACTTACTCACTTTTGTCTCGAAAATACCAGGAGTATAATCCATCGGACCTCCAATTAAACGCGTGAAAGGCAATATAGTGGTGTGATCGGCATTATTCCCTCCAAAAGCCTCATATTCCGTGCCGCGGGCCGATTCATTGCCAATCAGATTCGGATAAGTACGAGCCAAACCAGTAGGCCTAACGGCCTCATGTGCATTTACCATAATTTTATATTCAGCTGCTTTTTGTATGGCATACAAGTAATGGTTGTTTAACCACTGCCCGTAATGATGTTCGCCACGGGGAATCATATTACCAACATAACCACTCTTTACTGCGTCGTACCCGTTGGCTTTCATAAATTTATAAGCGGTATCAATGTGTCTTTCGTAGTTACGAACCGAAGAAGAAGTTTCGTGGTGCATAATCATTTTGATGCCTTTGCTTGCCGCATAGCGATGCAATTCCTGTACATTAAAATCCGGATAAGGTGTTACGAAATCGAAGACATAGTCTTTTGTTTTGCCAAACCAATCTTCCCAACCCTCGTTCCAACCCTCAACCAAAACAGCATCCAGACCATTTTTCGCAGCAAAATCGATGTATTCTTTCACATGAGCCGTATTTGCAGCATGTTTTCCATTAGGTTTAGTTTTCGAATAGTCAGTAACACCTAACTGAACACTTGTTAAATCGTTATAAGCCCAGGTACTTTTTCCGGTAATCATTTCCCACCAGACGCCGACATATTTTGTTGGTTTAATCCAGGAAACATCCTTGAATTTAGTTGGCTCATTAAGATTGTAAGTTAATTTTGAAGTTAAAATATCGCCTGCTTTGTCGCTCACAATAATGGTTCTCCATGGTGAAACGCAAGGCGCTTGCAAGTAACCTTTATCGCCCACTGCATCAGGTGTTAACCAGGATTCTAAAATCATATTTTTATCATCCAGATTCAACGACATTAAAGAATAGTTAACCAGTGCGGCCTCATGAATATTAATATACAAACCGTCTATACTTTTCATCATCAAGGGCGTTTGTAAACCTGTCGGAGAAAAAGTAGTTTGCGATGCATTTGGCGTTACCGCGGCTTTCATTTTACCACGAACTTCTGATAAATTCGAAGTTACGGTACTGTATTCCTGTGTGTCATAATCTCCGGGTAACCAAAAAGCTTTATGATCACCTGCTAAGGCAAACTGTGTTTTCTCTTCTTTGATTACAAAATAATCCAGGTTTTTCTGTTCCGGGAATTCGTACCGAAAACCTAAGCCATCATTAAATAAACGAAAACGAATAATGATAAAACGATTGGTTTCCTTTTGAGTTAGCGTAACGGCCAACTCATTATAATGATTTACAATCTCTTTCACTTCCCCCCAAACCGGTTTCCAGGTTTCCTTAAAAGTATTTGTTTTAGTATCGCTGATGTTAAATCCATTCATTAAAGATTTGCCATCTTTCAATTCCAAACCAAGTTTACTTTTCTTGATTACTTCTTTGCCTTTATACTTTAAGCTATAAGCTGGCACGCCACCATCAGCCAGCGAAAAATTAGCCAACAGATTCGCATCGGGCGATTCTAACTCCTGTCCGGAAACGTTCCCGAAAAAAAATAAAATGCAAATTAATACCAGAAATTTGGAGAGATTAAAGGATTGATTGTTTAGGTTTTTATTCACTTTATGTTGATAATTAATTTTAATACTATTCTTGACCGCCTAAGACACCTTGGTACATCTAAGCTTAATGTTCTTAGATGCCTTAGGTGGTAAATCTAAATTGTTAATCCAAAAGCAATTGCTCGTCATCATCAGTTAAACTTAACTGTATGGTATCCGTTCCGGCGATGCCTTCAATCGAACCACGAATATGCGTTGCGTTCAATAATACTTTTTCTAGTTGTTTTTCCCTGGCTTTCCACAAGCGTTCCATAGCGTCGCGTTCACGTTGTATGGATAGTTTCATGCTCATAAAACCTTCACGAATGGCTTTCCATTGCTCAGAAAATTCTGATCCGGTTAAGTAATCGTAAAGCATGTGCATTTTATCACCACGATTTTCCTGAGATTTCATGGCACTGGATAAACGCAGGATACCGTCGCGTAAGACATAAGCAACCGCATTGACCTCTTCAAAAGAGCAAATCCAGACACCATCCCGCTGACCGAAACAATCCATGCCTTTAGGGTAGCACTGGCTTACAATCACCGCTACATCAACACCCATGCTACGCATATCTTTTTTCAGCTTTTCGATCCAATCACCTCCAAAATCTTTGGTACGCTTACTTTCATAAATAATTTTACCACACTCCTGTCCGAATTGGTTACGAACAACCTGTACACAATCAGCGCCACGAACGCCTTTCCCAACCTCTTCAATTAAATCGAATGGGAAATTGCTTCGCAGTAATTCTTCCAGAATTAATTCCTGAACCTCACCTTGCAGCTGCATACTGCCTTGCTCTGCTTTTCGCTTCATCTCTTCAGCCAGTTTCTTCTGATCGTCTAGCTGCTTTTCCAATTCCTTTAAACGGAGTTGATGTTCAGTTTCTTTTATACTGTTTTTTTCGGCCTCCTGCTTACGTATTTGCTCAACCAACTCGTTCCGTTGCTCCTGCATTTTGCGCTGCATAGACAGTTCCATTTCCTGTTCTTTTAACAGCAAACTTTCTTCGCGTTTTAAAAACTGAAGTTCTTTTTCACGGGCAAGACGCAATTTTTCGGCATTGTCTTTTGCCGATCCCTCGAGCATCTGCAACTTGGTTTCATAATCTGAAGCAATACTTTTGCGCAAATTTTCTTCCAAATCACCTTTTAATTTATTTTTTTCTTCTACAAGTTTTGCTTCAAAAGCTTTAAGTTGCTGTTGTTTATCAGATTCAAAAATCTGAAGTTTACGTTGATACTCCTCATCTTTCTGTCTGGCATAGGCCGCAGCCTTTTCTCTCAATTCTTTCCTATAATCTTCAGCCATCGCTTCTTCCATAGGAAAAACGTGTGCACAATTGGGACATTTAATTTCAGTAGCCATAAATTATTTTTGCTTCAAAAGATACAGAGCAGCAAAGATACCAAAGCTTTTTAGCTTTATGTAAACGAGTTTTACACGATTGCATATTAAAGTACTTTCGACCGGATTTCATGCCCTGCAGTAAGAATTTTACTCACCGGACATTTAGTAGCAATATCTTCCAACCTAAACTTTTGCTCTTCGGTTAAATTCCCTGTACAGGTTATTTCTTCCAGGAAAATATGCTCGGCATTTTCTATCTCCATGTTAACTTCTACTTCTATTTTATCAACTTCCCATTCCTTTCTGTCGATATACATTCTGAGGGTAATGGCAACACATGAGGCCAACGATGCCATCAGCAAACCTTTTGGAGCAAAACCTTTATGGGTTCCGCCCAATTCAATTGGCTCATCAACTACGATTTCATGTGAGCCGTTAGTTACAGAACAGGCATAATGTTCTTTATTTATTGTTGCTTTTACCATGGTTATTCTATATATCTAAGCTTTAAACTTACCAAATATTATACTTATTAAGATTTTACGAAACATTATAACGCAGGATTTGTTCCCTTTTTAAATGCTACGTTATGAAATACAGAAAGTTAATCGGAAAATATTTAACCCAAAAATCAAATAATAACGCTCAGGTTGCACTTGCGCTCGTTGCAGGCCTAGCCGCTGGCGCAGTCATTAGTGTTTTATTTGCACCAGACAGTGGCGCAGGCACCCGCGGAAAAATTGCTGGTGGCGCAAAGAATCTACGCTATGGATTTCAGGATAAATACAATTTATTAAAAGAAAAAGTATTTGGTGTTGAAGCTATCGAAGAAGATATCGTTGAACACGAAGTGCCTCATTTCAAACACACGATCACCAAAAAACCAAAATCGAGTGTAAAGGAAATACTTGAACAGGCACATGACAATGGACAAGTGCAAGAAGGACAAGGATAATAGGATTGCTGTTTGAAAGCTATTTCTGAATTTACTCAGCAATAGCTTTCCAAAGCATATCTTTTAACTCCAGTATATTTTTTTCGGCAACTGATGAAATAAATATAGACGGAATAGAAGGCAAGTCCTGCTTCATCTCTTCCATCAGCTCATCATCAAGCATATCTGATTTTGTTATGGCCAGAACGTGTGGTTTTTGCATTAATTCCGGATTATAAGACTCCAATTCTCTTTTTAAGATTGCGTATTCTTCCTTTATGCTCCGGCTGGTATCCGCTGGAACCATGAAAAGTAAAACAGAATTTCGCTCAATGTGGCGCAGGAAACGATAGCCTAAGCCCTTACCTTTTGAGGCACCTTCAATAATTCCCGGAATATCTGCCATTACAAATGATTTTCCACCCCTGTAACTTACAATGCCCAGATTTGGAACAATGGTAGTGAACGGATAATCTGCGATTTCAGGTTTTGCCGCAGACACAACAGATAACAAAGTAGATTTACCTGCATTAGGAAAACCAACCAAACCAACATCAGCAAGTACTTTTAATTCCAGAATATTCCAAACCTCTTTGCCTGGCTCACCTGGTTGTGCATATCTCGGTGTTTGCTGAACGGCATTCTTAAAATGCGCATTACCCAAACCTCCGCGGCCACCGGCTGTTAATATTTTAGTCTCGCCATCTTTGGTGATTTCAAAAAGAACTTCCCCTGTTTCAGCATCCCTGGCAATGGTTCCAAGTGGAACTTCAAGGATTTCGTCTGTTCCTTGTTTTCCAAATTTATGTGAACTGCCACCTGCACCCCCATCCTCTGCTATAATATGTTTACGGTATTTAAGATGCAGTAAAGTCCAGATGTGAATACTTCCTTTAACAATGATGTGCCCGCCACGACCGCCATCACCACCATCCGGACCGCCCATTGAAGTTAAAATATCACGATGCAAATGTGCAGAACCTGCCCCGCCCTTACCTGAACGGCAACAAATTTTTACATAATCTACGAAATTCGAACCCTGTGACATATTGATTTTAGATTTAGATTAACGATTTAGCTTACAAAAATCGTTAAAAAACAAACATCCGCAAAAAAGCTACTAATGCTTTCTGCGGATGCTATATTTAAAAATTTAATTATTATTAAAACTGATCGATTACAGCGCAAAGATCAGTATAAACGGTTTCTATTTCTCCAATTCCATTTACTTTCTTCAACTTCCCCTGTTCCTCATAATAAGGCAGTACATGAATGGTTTTATCGAAATATTCTGAAATGCGTTTCTTTAATTTTTCAGCATCATCATCCGGACGGCCACTTACTTTATGACGTTCAGCGATACGCTTTGTCAATTCCTCCTGATCAACATCTAAAGCAATAACGCCAGCAATCTTACTGCCTTTACGCTCCAAAAATAAATCAAGTTCTTTTGCTTGCGGAACGGTGCGGGGGAAACCGTCAAATACAAAACCTTTTGCATCAGGGTTTTTATCTACTTCTTCCTCAAGCATTGCAATTGTAATCGCATCCGGTACTAACTCCCCATCTGCTAACAGCTGGCTAACCTTTTTACCTAATTTGGTTTCTCCCTTTACATGTGCTCTAAACAAATCGCCGGTTGAAATGTGTACCAACTGATATTTAGATATCAGCTTTTCGGATTGGGTGCCTTTACCCGCCCCCGGAGGGCCAAAGAGAACTAAATTAAGCATTAACGTGGTTTAGGTTGTCTTTAAAATTAAGAACCCTATTCCTAGGGCTCAAACTAAAATTGAAAAGTAACACAAAGTGTTGCCTTTTAAAGCTGCAAATATATAATTATTAATTTAGATGAGTTTTATAATTGGCAATTAATTTGGAAAAACCAGTTGTTTATAATTTTACATATTAATATTTTAAGATTGTGCCGTTATTTATTTTTTTTAGCTTAAGGTATTAATTCAGCTTTGCGTAGCGCCTCAAATAAATCGTAAAAAGATTCTTCAGTATCCTGAAATATTATAAACCCTAACTTCCTGCTTTTCGACATATCTGTCATCACCTCTATTGGCCTGGCCAAGTCTAAATCAGTATGCCATGCAGATGAAAGTCGATTTATATCGGCTTCTTTCAACTTGTGTTCAGCTGCAATTTTGCGCCAAACCGCTGCATCGTTTTCCATCTCTGTTTCCAATGATTGAGTAGAACCTTCATAACCCACCGGTTCGATTTCGAAATAAACTGCTAAGCGCTTCCACAATCTACTCCATCGGAATACATCTCCGTTAACCACGTTAAAAGCTTCATTTTTTGCGGCTTCAGTAGTTGACGCCCAAATGAGGTGTGCTGCCAGAACTCTTGCATCGGTTACATCAGATAAGCCGTTCCATTGTGCGGCAGATCCCGGCCATTTGAATTTGCGCCCGGTCTCCTTGCAAATTGAAGCATATACAGCTAAAGTGGTTCCTAAGTTCATCGCATTGCCTACCGCTTGACCAATAATGGTATGCGGTCTGTGAATGCTCCAGGTAAAACCATCCCGGGCTGCTGCGGCATAAACTTCATCTTCCTGAGCATAATAAAAATTCTCAATATCTAATCTTGGGTGATCTTCTCTTAAAGGGGTTTCCGGCAAAAAGCCTTCTTTTGCATAGGCCTCAAAGGGGCCTAAATAATGCTTTAAACCTGTTACCAATGCTACATGCTCAACAGATTTATGTTCAGATAAAACATTGAGCAGATTACGAACCATCAGACTATTAACCCTAACATTATCCGCCTCAGTGTCATTGCGCATCCAGGTTGTGATATACACATGAGTGGGTTTTACATCGGCTAAGGCTAATTTTAAGCGCTCAACATTCAAAAGATCAGCTGCCACCGGTTTTAAACCATCAATTTCCAGATTAGGGTTACGGGCCAAACCGTAAGTATTCCAACCTTCGCTTATTAGTTGGACTGACAGATTACTCCCCGTGATACCGCTTGCACCTACTACTAATGCTATTTTATTCATTGCAATATTTATTATTTGATTCCCAAAATTACTTTAATGGAAACTTATAGCACTTGATATGCATCAACAAATACACTTGATCTAAATCAAGCTTTAGCCTGTATACCGAAAAACTTTATCTTTGGTTAAAAAGATAGAAAATGATTAATGTACTTTTCAGTCATATTGAGGAAAAAGTATCGCTCAGCGCGAATGATAAGTTATTAATAGAAAAATTCTTTTCTTACCGAAAGTTGAGAAGAAAGCAGTATCTGTTACAGGAAGGAGAAATTTGTAAAAATCTTGTGTTTGTATCAAAAGGGCTGCTCCGCACCTATAATATTGACGAAAAAGGTATTGAACACATGAGTATTTTTGGTTGGGAAGGTTGGTGGTTATCTGACTTCAATAGTTTTCTTTCAGGCGAGCCGGCAGTTTTTAATATAGATGCGATTGAAGAATCGGAATTGCTTATGCTTTCGCGAAAAGATTACGAAGCCCTAACATTAGCCGTACCAATTATGGATCGTTATTTTCGAATACTTTACCAAAATAGCCTGGTTACCAAAGAACGAAGATTAATGAGTACAATTACGCATAGCGCAGAAGAACGTTACCTGGAATTATCAGCATCGAATCCAAAAATTATAGAACGCATCCCGCAAAATCTAATTGCATCTTATTTGGGAATTGCCCCTGAAACATTAAGCAGAATCAAAAAGAACCTACTTTCAAGAAGATAGTTAAAGCATGGATACCGGATGAAGAGGGGGGAACTTTAGCTGAAAAATACTTTTAAAAAAAAATGGAGTTAAATCTTTTCGACTTAACTCCATTAGTGCACTTGTAGGGATTCGAACCCCAAACCTTCTCATCCGTAGTGAGATGCTCTATCCAATTGAGCTACAAATGCGTTTCCGTTTGTTAACGGACTGCAAAAGTAAGATTTGAGATTTAAATTCGCAATTATATTTGAAAAAAATCGCTAATTACTTTACAATATAATTGTACTATGCTTTTAATGTATCGTTAATTGCTTTGAAATCAGGCAAATCACCAGCATTCTCCAAAACTTCAGCATAGGCAATTTTTCCTTCTTCATCTATAACAAAAGCTGCTCTTTTAGAAACACCTTTCAATCCGAACACAAATTCGTCGTAAAAAGCACTATAAGCTACAGAAACATCCTTGTTAAAATCGGATAATAAAGGAAACTGGTAATTCTGAGCTTCTTTGAATTTAGCCAGGGAAAATGGGGAATCTACTGAAATACCTAAAACCTGAGCGTTAATGCCTTCGTAAAAACTAAAGTTATCTCTCATTGTACATAACTGCTCGGTACAAGTTCCCGTAAAAGCCATAGGGAAGAAATGTATAATTACTTTTTTACCTTTAAAAGCAGCCAAAGAAACTTCTGCTAAATCTGAACTGTATAATTTAAAATCAGGGGCTTGATCGCCAACTTGTAATGACATATATTCTATTGTTAAATTGTTGTATTGTTAAAGTTTAATTGTTTGAATTGTTTAATAGGTTAACTGCAAGACAAAATTACAAAAAGCGGCAGCTACCTCGTTCGTTCATTTTTCGTTTTCTAATTTTTGTCACCCAGTCTTGATACTAGATACTAAATACTCTCTACTTTTCATCTGCCCATCTACAACCTTCAACCCTTCTTCAAAACTATGAGGATCATAACCTAGATCTCTTATCGTTTTATCCAATACGAAACCTGTTTTCGCAGGGCGTTTTGCAGTCTGATTAAGACTTACAGAACTAACTTCTTTAATAATTGTTTTATCGAGCACCCAATAATCGGCAACTTTTCTAACTAAATCTGCAATGCTCATGTAATCTTTACCCGAAACATGGTAAATTCCCGTAGCATTTTTTTCAACAGCTAACAAACAAGCTTCAGCTAAATCTTCAGCCAGAGTAGGCATGCGAAACTGATCGTTCACGACATTAATTGGTGATCCTTTTTCTAAAGCACCTTTTGCCCAAAGCACAATATTGCTCCTGCTCATATCATTGGTGATACCATAAACCAATATTGTTCTTAAAATTACCCAGTTTGCAGCCGAGTTTTCTAATAATTCTTCAGCTAACACTTTCGACTCACCATAATAACTTAAAGGATTAACGGCATCCTCTTCCTTGTAGGGTCCATTAGCACCATCGAAAACGAAATCAGTACTTAAATGTATGAGCTGAATATTACTTTTTTCACATAGTGATAACAAATTTTTAACTGCATCGACGTTAAGCTGATGGCAAAGGTTTTTGTCGGCCTCAGCCGTATCAACATTAGTCATTGCAGCCGTATGGATAATTGCATCGGGCTTATATTCTTCAATAACTGCCTTAACTTGCTCTGGATTTAAAATATCCATTTCGGCATAATCGTAACCATCTTTAATCGGGTAACGGTTAGCACCCTTAGAGGTGGCAATTAATTTAACGCGCCCTTCGGCTAAAATTTTTTCAGTTATTTTTTGCCCTAAAAGGCCGTTACTGCCTGTAGTTAAAACTGTTTTCATAGGCTTAATCAAGCCTCTAAATTATCCATAAAAACCTTCTTGAAAAAATTTATAATATATATTTAAAATTAAGTAAGAATAACTTAACTTTGCCAACCGAATTGGAGCCCCTATAAATTGCTTTAATTCATTGATTGTAATAAATTTACTCACAACAGATATGCCTAACTTAGGAAAAATAGCACAAATTATCGGCCCAGTGGTTGACGTTAGCTTTGCTAATGATGCCCATCTACCTAAAATTTTTGATGCGTTAGAGATAACGAAAGAAAATGGACAAAAAATTGTTTTAGAAGTTCAACAGCACTTAGGTGAAGATCGCGTTCGTGCAATCTCGATGGACTCTACAGATGGTTTGGTTCGCGGAATGGACGTAGTTGATACTGGTGCTGCGATTAAAATGCCAGTTGGCGACCAAATTAAAGGTCGTTTATTTAATGTAGTAGGCGAAGCAATTGATGGTATCAATACAGTTGATAAAACTGATGGTCGCCCTATCCACGCTACACCTCCTAAGTTTGAAGATTTATCAACTGAAACTGAAGTACTTTTCACAGGTATTAAAGTAATCGATTTATTAGAACCTTATGCAAAAGGTGGTAAAATTGGTTTATTCGGTGGTGCTGGTGTGGGTAAAACAGTATTAATCATGGAGTTGGTAAACAACATCGCAAAAGCTTATGCTGGTTTATCTGTATTCGCGGGTGTTGGTGAGCGTACTCGTGAGGGTAACGATTTACTTCGTGAGTTTATCGAATCAGGTGTAATCAACTATGGCGACGAATTCTTACACTCTATGGAAAAAGGTGGATGGGATTTGAAAGCTGTTGATACTGAAAAATTAAAAGAATCTAAAGCAACATTGGTTTTCGGCCAGATGAACGAGCCTCCTGGTGCACGTGCACGTGTTGCATTATCAGGATTAACCGTTGCAGAATATTTCCGTGATGGTGATGGCGAAGGCGCTGGAAAAGACATCCTTTTCTTTGTGGATAATATCTTCCGTTTCACTCAAGCGGGTTCTGAGGTATCAGCTTTATTAGGTCGTATGCCATCCGCCGTAGGTTACCAGCCAACGTTGGCAACTGAGATGGGTTTGATGCAGGAGCGTATTACTTCGACTAAACGCGGTTCAATTACATCGGTACAAGCCGTATATGTACCGGCAGATGATTTAACTGACCCTGCACCGGCAACAACATTTGCCCACTTAGATGCAACTACCGTACTTTCCCGTAAAATTGCTGAGTTAGGTATTTACCCTGCGGTTGACCCATTGGATTCAACTTCACGTATCCTTTCTCCTGCTGTTTTAGGTGATGAGCACTATAACACTGCACAACGCGTTAAAGAAACTTTACAACGTTATAAAGAATTACAAGATATCATTGCGATTTTAGGTATGGACGAATTATCTGAAGAAGATAAATTAGTAGTATCAAGAGCTCGCCGTGTTCAACGTTTCTTATCACAACCTTTCCACGTAGCTGAACAATTTACAGGTTTGAAAGGTGTATTGGTTGATATTAAAGATACAATCAAAGGTTTCAACATGATTATGGATGGTGAAGTTGATGAATATCCTGAAGCTGCATTTAACTTGGTTGGTAGCATCGAAGATGCAATCGAAAAAGGTAAAAAATTATTAGCAGAAGCGAACAACTAGTATCAAGATTTTAGTATCAAGACAAGGAAATTCTAGCTTGATACTCGATACTTGCTACTTGATACTCAAATCAAAAAAAATGAATTTAGAAATATTAACTCCAGACAAAAAAGTTTTCGAAGGCGAAGTAACGGCAGTTACCGTTCCTGGCACACTAGGTTCTTTTCAGATTTTGAAAGACCATGCCCCTATCATTTCAACTTTGGAGGATGGAGAAGTTATTATAAAGGCTAGTAAAGCTGACGAACAACGATTTTATATTAAAGGTGGTGTGGTTGAAGTCATCCACAATAAAATTGTAGTACTGGCAGAAGGTATTGCTTAGTGAAATTCGTTATGCTGAGTTAATTTCAGCATTTAATTAAAGCCTTTCCTATTAAAATCGGAAAGGCTTTTTTTTGCTAAATCCAATTTCGTAATTACTCAGTTTTTTGGATTAAAAACTCATTTTAGGCAGAAAAATAGAAAATTTATAATGCAAGCATAATAAACATACCATATACCGTTTTGATATTTAGTCTACAACCATCGGTATTAAATCACTGATTTCATTTCCAAAACAAATAACATTTTGTTTTTAAGGTAAAAAATAGAATTATATTCTATTTTAACTTTTTTGTTATTTCTCTTGCATATTAATGCACCAAAAACTAAATTGGTATTTATAAAGCATCAGTAATAATGACAATTCAAAACAACACTTTTTTTAACAACACCATTGCAATTGCAGCTGGATATGTTGTATTGTTGCCTGTCATTATTCTGAACCTGCTACTCCTAAATATTTTAGGAAAGAAGATGGACAGCTTTTAAATAGATTATAAAAAACTAATATACTTAAAGCGTCCTGATACAAACAGGACGCTTTTTTTAAATAACAAAACCTGATGAAATACTATAATTCGAACACGGTAATTTACCTTGACGGACGGTTTGAAAAAGCGGTGGATAGCAGCACTGACCTTTATGGCCAGTCGCTACATTATGGTTATGCGGCCTTTGAAGGCATCAGAGCGTATAAAACACACAACGGAAATCGCATTTTTAAAGCGGCCGCCCATTTCGACCGTTTAGAGCGCTCTTGCCAATTGGCTAATATTCCTTTTCCCTGGGATAAACAGGAACTAATTAAAGAAACTTATAAGCTGTTAACATTAAACAAATTGAAAGATGCTTATATCCGTCCGCTGGTTTTTTGTCACCCTAATATGAAATTGAATGAACCAAGTGGTGTTTCAATTTTAATTTGTGCATGGGACTGGGATGCCTATTCGGGCAACAAATTACTGAAATTAACCATTTCAGACTACGAGCGGCCGAATCCAAAATCAACGCCTATGGAGGCAAAATTAAGCGGAAACTATGTTAACTCCATTTTAGCAACAACCGCAGCAACCATTAAAGGTTACGATGAAGCTTTGCTTTTAGATATGCATGGTTTTGTTGCAGAAGCTTCGGGTGCTAATATTTTCATTGAGAAAGATGGCAAACTTTATACACCCTCTTTAGGCAATATTTTACCTGGAATTACCCGGGCCACGGTTAAGGAACTATGTACCGTTCTCGATATCGAATGCGTAGAGAAGAAATTAACCGTAGAAGATTTGAGGCAGGCAGATAGCGCTTTCTTATGCGGAACTGCAACTGAAATTGCAGGTATTGCCTCAATTGATGATATTGTTTTCCGTACCCTTTGGAGAGAATCCATTGGCTATACCATACAACGCGCTTACAAAAATTTAGTGCTTGAGAAAGTAAACTACGAGGTGATTATTTAACAAAGTTTAAACGACAGAATGAATCAAGAAATCAATCAACAATTTCCAGGTGTTTATCAGCAAATTACAGATGCAACCAAAGCATCCGGATTTGATATGGCATCTGATGTATTGACTTGTTCATTATTGCGAACGCTTGCAAGCTCGAAACCCGCAGGCAGTTTCCTGGAATTGGGTACTGGTACAGGCTTATCAACCTCGTGGATATTAGATGGAATGGATGAATCATCTACCTTAATTTCAATTGACAATGATGAAAAATTCTTAAGTATAGCCAGTAATTTCTTAGGAAGTGATAATCGTTTAAGCTTAATTTCATCAGATGGTGGCAACTGGATTGAAGAAAATAAAAACAAGAAATTCGATTATATTTTTGCAGATACCTGGCACGGAAAATATCTACTTTTAAATGAGACCCTGTCAATGCTGATAAAAGGCGGTCTTTACATTATTGACGACATGCTACCTCAGCCAAATTGGCCAGATGGTCACCAGGAAAAAGCAATTAAATTAATAGAAGACCTGGAATCCCGTAGTGATTTGCAATTGACAAAACAAGTTTGGGCTACAGGAATAGTAATCGGTGTAAAAAAATAAAACCAACAGAATTAGAACATACATTAGACAATGAGCGAATTAAACAAGTACAGTAAAACATTTACACAAGACCCTACACAACCTGCTGCACAGGCCATGTTATATGGAATCGGATTAACCGATGCAGATATGGCAAAAGCGCAAGTCGGAATTGCAAGTATGGGTTACGATGGTAACACCTGCAACATGCACCTGAACGACCTTGCAAAAGATGTGAAAACCGGGGTCTGGAAAAATGATTTAGTGGGCTTGGTTTTTAATACCATTGGCGTGAGTGATGGCATGAGCAACGGTACTGATGGCATGCGTTATTCGTTAGTAAGCCGCGATGTAATTGCAGACAGTATCGAAACCATTTGTGGTGGCCAATACTATGATGGCATTATTTCTATTCCTGGCTGTGATAAAAATATGCCAGGTGCGATTATGGCAATGGCTCGTCTAGACCGCCCGTCTATTATGGTTTATGGCGGTACGATTGCGCCCGGACATTATAAAGGCGAAGAATTAAACATTGTTTCCGCTTTTGAAGCTCTGGGGCAAAAAATCTGTGGAAATTTATCTGAAGAAGATTACCAAGGCATTATTAAACATACTTGTCCAGGTGCCGGAGCCTGTGGTGGAATGTATACGGCGAATACAATGGCATCAGCTATTGAGGCTTTGGGTATGAGTTTACCTTACTCTTCCTCAAACCCGGCGATTAGTACGGAGAAAAAACAAGAGTGCTTAGATGCCGGAAAGTATATGAAAATATTATTAGAAAAAGACATCAAACCATCTGATATTATGACGAGGAAAGCATTTGAAAATGCCATCCGTGCGATCATTATCTTGGGAGGAAGTACCAATGCAGTACTACATTTTATTGCAATGGGTAAAGCTATCGGAGTTGAAATTACACAGGATGATTTCCAGAGAATGAGCGATGTAACTCCGGTTTTAGCTGATTTTAAACCAAGCGGAAAATACCTGATGCAAGATCTACACCAATACGGTGGTATTCCTGCAGTGTTGAAATTCTTACTGAATGAAGGCTTATTGCATGGCGATTGCCTGACCGTAACCGGAAAAACGATGGCTGAAAACTTAGCTGATGTGAAATCAATTATGGATTACGACCAGAAAATCATTCAGAAATTGAGCGAACCAATCAAACCAACAGGTCACTTACAAATTCTTTATGGAAATTTAGCGGAGAAAGGTTCAGTTGCAAAGATTTCTGGTAAAGAAGGCGAAAAATTCGAAGGTCCGGCACGTGTTTTTGATGGCGAGCATGATTTAATTGCTGGTATTTCCAGCGGTCGTGTTCAACCGGGTGATGTAATTGTAATCAAAAACTCTGGCCCAGTTGGCGCTCCGGGTATGCCTGAAATGTTAAAGCCAACATCGGCCATTATCGGTGCAGGTTTAGGTAAGTCGGTTGCTTTAATTACCGATGGTCGCTTTTCTGGTGGAACACACGGATTTGTAGTGGGTCACATTACGCCAGAATCTTATAAAGGAGGTTTAATTGGTTTAGTTGAGGATAACGACCCAATTTTAATCGACGCCGTTAATAACATAATTAGTTTACAAGTAAGTGAAGAGGTAATCGCAGAGCGAAGGAAGAAATATGTTCAACCAGCATTGAAAGTGACGAAAGGTGTGCTTTATAAATATGCTAAAACAGTTTCAGACGCAGCAAGTGGTTGCGTAACTGATGAATATTAAGTTTGAAGTCATCCCGACAATAAATCAACATAAAACTTAAAGATATGCAGATTATTAAGAGCATTCAAAGTAGAATTTATTCGATTCGGGGTGAAAGAGTAATGCTAGATTTCGATTTGGCTTTGCTTTATGAAGTTGAAACAAAGGTTTTGAATCAAGCGGTAAAACGAAATATAGAACGTTTTCCAGATGATTTCATGTTTAAGTTGACAAATGAAGAGTTTGAAAATTTAAGATTTCAAATTGAAAACAACCAAAATATGTCATCACAAATTGTGGCTACATATACCCCCAACTTGAAGTCACAAATTGTGACTTCAAGTTGGGGCGGTACAAGAAAGCTACCCTACGCCTTTACAGAGCAAGGTGTAGCGATGCTAAGTGGAGTTTTGAGAAGCGAAAGGGCAATTAATATGAACATTGCCATTATGAGAGCCTTTGTTGATGTTCGCAAAATTTTGCTAAAACAAAGCAATATTAATGAACAGCTACTTGAAATTAAAGAGCGACTTGGCGAGCATGATGTTCAATTAAACGAACTCTACGATGCAATGGATAACATGCTCGACGAAAAAATTGCTCAATTAAAATGGAAAGATAGGGAGCGGATTGGGTTTAAAATTAAAGAATAATAGAACCGTAAAAACATAATTATGGAAACTGCACAAGATACGATACAACAAACCGAGGCGAAAGCAGAAGCTTCAAAAACTTTATTCAAAGGAACAGGCTCGCAGGTTTTGTTGAATGGATTAATTGAAGAGGGCGTAACCACCATTTTCGGCTATCCAGGCGGCGCTATCATGCCAATTTACGATACACTTTACGATTACGCAGACAAACTAGAGCATATTTTAGTTCGACATGAGCAAGGTGGTATTCATGCCGCACAAGGTTTTGCCAGAACAAGTGGAAAGGTTGGGGTTTGTTTTGCAACAAGTGGTCCGGGCGCAACTAATTTAGTCACTGGTTTAGCCGATGCTCAAATCGATAGCACTCCTTTGGTTTGTATCACAGGGCAGGTTTTTGCACATTTATTGGGAACGGATGCTTTTCAGGAAACGGATGTGATTAACATTACAACCCCCGTTACTAAATGGAATTATCAGGTTACGGATGCCAAAGAAATTCCAGAGGTTTTAGCAAAAGCTTTCTACATCGCAAAAAGCGGCAGACCAGGACCAGTTTTAATTGACATTACTAAGAATGCACAATTACAGGTGGAGGAATTTCCTGACTATATAAAATGTAATCATATCCGCTCTTATCGCCCAAAACCGACAGTTAGGGTTGAATATATTGAGCAAGCGGCAGCATTAATCAATGCGGCCAAAAAACCATTTGTATTATTCGGACAAGGCGTTATTTTAGGCAAAGCGGAAGCAGAGTTCAAAGCGTTTATTGAGAAATCTGGTATTCCTGCTGCCTGGACAATAATGGGTGATGGCGCAATTCCAACTTCACACCCATTAAATGTTGGAATGCTAGGGATGCATGGCAATTATGGCCCTAATGTCTTGACTAATGAATGTGATGTATTAATTGCCATCGGAATGCGTTTCGATGACCGCGTAACTGGCCGTTTGGATAAATATGCCAAGCAGGCAAAAGTGATTCATTTCGATATCGATCCTGCTGAGATTGATAAAAATGTTAAGGCGGAAGTAGGTGTTTGGGGCGATTGTAAAGAAACCCTACCGCTATTAACCAATCTGGTTAATGAAAGCAAACACGAAGAATGGTTAGCGAAATTTAAGGATTACAACCAGCAGGAAATAGACCAGGTAATTACGCCAGAGCTTCATCCAACAAGTGATGAAATGACTATGGGTGAAGTATTACGTAACATCAATGAAATATGTGGTGGTGATGCTATAATTGTGACTGATGTTGGTCAACACCAGATGGTTGCCTGCCGTTATGCCAAATTTAATAACACCCGAAGTAACATCACCTCTGGTGGCCTTGGTACTATGGGCTTCGGCTTGCCGGCTGCAATTGGTGCAAAATATGGTGCCCCAGACAAAACGGTCATCGCAATTATCGGCGATGGTGGTTTTCAAATGACTCCGCAAGAGTTAGGTACTATTATGCAGTTTGGTGCGGCAGTAAAAATTTTGATTTTGAATAATCGCTTCTTAGGGATGGTTCGCCAATGGCAACAATTATTCCACGATAAACGATACTCTTTTGTGAACATTACCAGTCCTGATTTTGTGGCCTTAGCCAAGGCATACTACATTGAAGCTGACAAAGTTGATGAACGTATAAACTTGAGAAAAGCGTTGGAAACGATGATTAATCACGAAGGTTCCTATCTTTTAGAAGTGATGGTTGGAAGAGAAAATAACGTTTTTCCAATGGTTCCACAAGGAATGAGCGTGAGTGAAATCAGGTTGAAATAAGATTAAATCTGATCGTAATCTCGACTGGAGCGCAGCGAAATGGAGAGAACTTTGAACAAAGATTTCTCCGCAAGGTCGAAATGACGACAAGGTAAAAAAGAAATTATTATGAGTACTGAAAATACAATAGAACATAAAATAGATAAGGCTGATTTAGACGGAAAGCAGGAATACACCATCACGGTTTATGCTGAGAACCGGATCGGTTTATTAAACAGGATTGCGATTATTTTCTCGAAAAGAAAAATCAATATCGAGAGCCTAAATAGCTCGGCCTCTGAGATTGATGGAATTCATCGTTTCAACATCGTAATTACAGAAAGTTATGAGGTTGTGCGGAAACTTGCCCGACAGATTGAAAAGCAAATTGAAGTTTTGAAAGTTTATTTCAATACTAACGACGAAATCATCTGGCAGGAATTAGCGCTTTATAAAGTTTCTACCGATGAAATTGCCGAAAAGGTAACGGTTGAACGTTTGTTAAGGCAATATGGTGCAAGTGCGGTGGTTATTCGTAAAGATTATACCGTTTTTGCGGTAACTGGTCATAGAGAAGAAACAGATGCTTTAGTGAAAGCCCTTGAGCCTTACGAACTGATTGAATTTGTGCGTTCTGCAAGGGTTGCCATTATTAAAGATAGCGCCGGTTTCCACGAAAAACTGAAAGAATTTGAGGCCTTTGAACCTGGAGAAGAACTGGTAGAAAATGAGTTCTTAGATAAAGGCGAGAAGATATTTACAATGTAAATGAGGACGACGTTATAAGTTCAGGACGTAAAACTTAAAACCTAAAACAATAGAAAAAAATGAACGAAATATTTGATTTTATAATTACCTCACGCAAAGCCCTTATTCAGTTAATAGATGGCTTAACGATTGAGCAATTGAATAAAATTCCTGAAGGTTACAACAACAATATCATTTGGAATTTCGGGCACATTGTGGTAAGTACACAAACGCTTTGTTATGTACGCACCGGGATTTTAGCAGATGCAAACTCGGTAAAATTTAACGAATTCTATAAGAAAGACACCCGGCCGACGTACACTGTAACGGCGGTGGAAGTTGCGGAATTAAAAGCATTAGCCATTAATAGTATTGAAAAGATAAAAGAAGATTATGCAAATGGCGTTTTTGCAAACATCACGCCTTTTTCAACTTCCACATATGGAGCAGAGATGAAAAGCATAGAAGAAGTGCTGGTTACCACGATAGGGCACGATAACGTGCATTATGGATATGCCTGGGCACTGAAGAAAGGCGTAGAAAGGGTTTAGGGTTTAGGGTTTAGGGTTTAGGGTAACAACACCGAACCTGAGTAAAATAAACCCGATTGAAGTGAAAATATTTTTTGAAGGGTTTACGAAAAAGATTGCCACGTCGTTCCTCCTCGCAATGACGGAAATGGAGCGAATGACAGGAGTTAAAAAAGATTGAAACGAAAAGCAGGACTGATGAACCGAAAAGCACATAAAATTGCTTTACATATTCAGAGTACGCTCAATATGATAAAAATGTTCGTGAGGATACGAACCAAGGCAGTAAAACTGCAAAAAACGAAATAATTAGAAAATAGAACCATAAAATAAATAACAAAAACGATGTCAAATTATTTTAACACATTACCTCTAAGAGAAAAATTAAACCAGCTAGGTGTTTGCGATTTCATGGATAGCAAGGAGTTTTTAGATGGCGTTAGCGCTTTGAAAGGCAAAAAACTAGTGATTGTAGGTTGCGGAGCTCAAGGCTTAAATCAAGGTTTAAATTTAAGAGATAGTGGTTTAGATGTAAGTTACACGTTGCGCAAAGAAGCGATTGAAGGCAAAAGAGATTCATGGAAAAATGCAACCGAAAACAACTTCAAAGTTGGCACTTACGAAGAATTAATTCCAACTGCCGATGTGGTAATTAACCTTACGCCAGATAAACAACATACTGCCGTTGTAAATGCAATTATGCCTTTAATGAAGGAAGGTGCAACATTATCTTACTCACACGGTTTCAATATTGTGGAAGAAGGCATGCAAATCCGTAAAGATTTAACAGTTATTATGGTTGCGCCTAAATGTCCGGGCAGTGAGGTTAGAGCGGAGTATGTTCGTGGTTTTGGCGTACCAACTTTAATTGCTGTACATCCAGAAAACGATCCCCAAGGTAAAGGATTAGCACAGGCAAAAGCTTATGCTGTTGGTACAGGCGGACACAGAGCGGGAGTTTTAAAATCATCTTTTGTGGCTGAGGTTAAATCTGATTTAATGGGCGAACAAACCATTCTTTGTGGTTTATTGCAAACCGGCTCTATCCTATCTTTCGATAAAATGGTAGAGAAAGGAATCGAGGCTGGTTATGCATCTAAATTGGTTCAATATGGTGTTGAAGTGATTACGGAAGCCTTGAAACAAGGTGGTATTACTGCAATGATGGATAGATTAAGCAATGTTGCTAAAATCAAGGCTTTCGAAATCTCCGAAGAATTGAAAGACATTATGCGTCCTTTGTTCCAAAAACACCAGGATGATATTATGAGTGGCGAATTTAGCCGTACCATGATGGAAGACTGGGCTGCCGGAGATAAAAATTTATTGAAATGGAGAGCTGAAACTGGTGAAACTGCTTTCGAAAAAACGCCTGCTGGCGATGTTAAAATTGGTGAGCAAGAATACTTCGACAATTATTTATTAATGGTTGCTTTCGTTCGTGCAGGTGTTGAATTGGCTTTCGAAACAATGGTACAGGCGGGTATTAAACCAGAAAGTGCTTACTATGAAAGCTTGCACGAAACACCGCTTATTGCCAATACGATTGCCCGTAAAAAGTTATTCGAAATGAACCGCGTAATTTCTGATACGGCTGAGTATGGTTGTTACTTATTCGACCAGGCTTGTAAACCATTATTAGCTGACTTTATGACTAAAGTTGACACTGATTTAGTGGGTAAAAACTTTAACGAAGGTAAAGATGGCGCTGTAGATAACAGAAAATTAATCGATGTTAACGAGGCAATCCGCTCACACGAAGTAGAACAGATTGGCGCTACATTGCGTAAAGCGATGACTGCCATGAAAGCAATTAAAACTGCATAATAGAACTCAAACCTTATAGGTTTTAAAAACCTATAAGGTTTACAAAAAATAACAAAATGTCAAAAACATTAGTAGAAAAAATTTGGGATGCACACGTTGTAAAAAGCGAAGAAGGCTTTCCTGATATTTTATACATTGATACACACTTAATACACGAAGTAACTTCTCCGCAGGCTTTTGATGGTTTGCGCAAGAGAGGATTACCAGTTTTTCGTCCGCAGCAAACGGTGGCTACTGCCGACCATAACGTGCCGACTTTAAACCAATTACAGCCAATTAAAGAAGAGCTTTCCCGCTATCAGGTGGATATGCTGACTAGAAATTGTGCAGAATTTGGAATCGAACTTTATGGTTTAGGACACCCATTTCAAGGCATTGTTCACGTAATCGGACCTGAATTGGGTATTACTTTGCCAGGTAAAACGATGGTTTGTGGCGATAGTCACACCTCAACACATGGCGCTTTCGGAGCCATTGCTTTTGGTATCGGAACCTCGCAAGTGGAGCAGGTTTTTGCAACGCAATGTTTATTGCTGTCGAAACCTAAAACCATGAAAATTGAGGTTAACGGCGAATTGGGCAAAGGTGTTGGTGCAAAAGACATCATCCTTTACATCATCTCCCAAATTTCTGCAGCTGGTGGTACCGGATATTTTATCGAATATGCAGGTTCGGCAATTGAAGCTTTGAGTATGGAAGCCCGAATGACAATCTGCAACATGAGTATAGAAATGGGTGCCAGAGGTGGTTTAATTGCTCCTGACCAAACCACTTTCGATTATATCAAAGGAAGAGAGTTTGCTCCCGCAGGCGAGGAGTGGGATAAAGCTTTAGCGTACTGGAAATCTTTGTACAGCGATGCTGATGCGAAATTCGATAGCGTTCTAACGTTTAATGCTGCAGATATCGCACCAATGATTACTTATGGAACCAACCCAGGAATGGGAATGGGAATCCAGGAGCATATTCCTGCTACCAATGCGCAACCAGATAAAGAGAAACTTTCTTATCAAAAGGCCTTGGACTATATGGGCTTTGATGATGATGCAGCTTTGATCGGAAAACCGGTTGATTATGTTTTCATCGGAAGCTGTACCAACTCTCGTATTGAAGATTTACGCGAAGTGGCAGATTTTGTAAAAGACAAACGCAAAGCGGATAGCGTAACGGTATGGATTGTTCCGGGTTCGAAGCAAGTAGAGCAACAAGCGAAAAATGAAGGTTTAGATAAAATTTTCGAAGCCGCTGGTTTCCAATTGCGCGAACCAGGTTGCAGCGCCTGTTTAGGAATGAATGAAGATAAAATCCCTGCTGGAAAATATTGTGTTTCAACATCGAACAGAAATTTTGAAGGTAGACAGGGACAAAATGCAAGAACATTATTGGCTAGTCCGCTAACGGCTGCTGCTGCTGCCGTAACTGGAGTAATTACGGATGTTAGAGAAATGCTTTTACAAGAGCAAGGATAAATGAACAAAGATTAAAGATAGCAAAATGCTTGTGCACGGGAATATAAAAACATGATTTTAGAAGTTGCGATATTAAATGTAAAAGCTGGCTTATCAGCTGATTTTGAAAAAGCTTTTAACGAGGCTCAAAAAATCATTTCCTCCATGGAAGGTTACATTTCGCATCAACTAAAAAAGTGTTTGGAAGAAACTGACAAATATATTTTGCTGGTAAACTGGGAAACATTAGAAGCACATACCGAAGGTTTTAGAGGTTCTGCAGAATACCAAGATTGGAAAAAGCTACTTCATCATTTTTATGATCCTTTTCCAACTGTTGAACATTATGTTTAAGCGATTGAGTCGTATATGATTGGATGATTAAATATCGCAGTGCGATTTAATCTAAAAATTCTCTAATCATATGAATCTTGGTCAAAAAGAAAAAAATTATGCCAGAAATAGCTTGGGATGCAAAATTATATGACAAACAACACCACTTCGTATCTGACTATGGAGCGGATGTTTTGCAATGGTTGGCGCCCAAAGCTAACGAACATATTTTAGATGTAGGTTGTGGAACTGGTCAGCTAGCCGCTCAAATTGCCGAAAGTGGTGCAATAGTTTTAGGAACTGATGCATCGGCAGATATGGTTGCAAATGCTAAAACAGCCTATCCAAACTTAAATTTCGAAGTGGTTGATGGAACTAAACTTCCTTATCAGGAAAACTTCGATGCCATTTTCAGTAATGCTACTTTCCATTGGATTGAGAACCAAAATGCTTTAGTGGAGGGTTTGTTGCGAAGCCTGAAAACTGGCGGAAGATTAGTTGCTGAGTTTGGTGGTAAAGGGAATGTTAAAAGCATAACCGATGCCATAAAATCTGCCGCTGAACAATTAGGCTTTGCAGATAGAGTATTGACTGATTTTTGGTTCTTTCCATCAGTTAGTTCTTATTCAAGTCTCTTAGAATTGAAAGGTTTTGAAGTAGAACAAATTTGGTTATTCGACAGGCCAACAAAGCTTATCGGTGAAGAAGGAATGCAGGTTTGGATTAGCCAATTTGCACAGCATGCATTTAAAAATATAACAAAAGAGCAAGCTGAAGGTATTAAGAAGTTGGCTGTAGAAATACTGAAACCCAATTATTTCATCAATGGAGAATGGGTGGCAGATTATAGAAGATTGCGAGTGAAAGCGATAAAAAAGTAATGCGTTTTAGGTTATAAGTTATAGGTCAATACAACAAGCAAACCAAAAAACAAAAAAACAACACAATGAAAAAATTCACAAAGTTAACATCGGCAGTAGTGCCTTTAAACATAGAGAACATTGATACCGACCAGATTATTCCGGCGAGGTTTCTAAAAGCAACCACTCGTGAAGGTTTTGGTGAAAATTTGTTCCGCGATTGGCGTTATGAAAACGATAATCAACCTAAAGCTGATTTTGTGCTTAATGACCCAACTTATGGCGGCCAGGTTTTAGTTGCCGGAAAAAACTTTGGCTGTGGTAGTAGCCGCGAGCATGCGGCATGGGCTATTCAGGATGCAGGTTTCGATGTTGTAATCAGTAGTTTCTTTGCCGACATTTTCAAAGGCAATGCATTAAACAATGGATTGCTACCTATTCAGGTAAGCGAAGAATTCTTAGCTCAGATTTTCGCAGCAGTGGATACAAATTCTAAATCTCCTTTAGAAGTTGATTTAGAAAACCAAACGGTAACTATTATAGAGACAGGCGCACAAGAATCATTTGAAATTAATCCTTACAAAAAATCTTGCCTGATTAATGGTTACGATGACATAGATTTTATTCTAGCGCAAAAAGATTTGATAGAGGAATTTGAGAAAGCTAGAGGCTAAAAGATTAAAACGCACCAAGCTAACACACTCGTCATTGCGAGAAAAAATCAGTGTAATCACTTAATCTGTGTAATCAAACCGCAGGAAATATGAAAGAAAATTCCGTCAGTATTCAGGGTCTAAATCTAAAATACCAGCAAAAGCAGGTGTTAAAGGGTCTGAATTGGACGATTAATTGTGGGGAAAACTGGGTATTGGGCGGTATAAGCGGAAGTGGTAAAACATCTTTGGCTAAAATTATAGCAGGCCTGCAAAGTGCAGCTGGCGAGGTAAAAATTAGTTTTGATAATAATAGTCATTTACCAGCAGAGGTTTTATTTGTAGAAAGCTGGTACCAGTTTAAAAACCTTGAAGGCGTTGCTAATTTCTATTATCAACAGCGTTATACCAGTCAGCAGGCTAAAGATACCTTAACTGTTCATGCAGAATTAGTTGATTTTGGGAAGGAGAGCCATCTACATTTTGATCACGTAGAACCGATTTTAGAAGCACTACACTTTACAACATTTGCCAGTTCTCAATTGATTGAATTATCAAGTGGAGAACATAAAAAATTGCAACTGGTTAAAGCTTTATGGTTGAAGCCGCAATTGTTAATTATCGACCAGCCTTATACAGGCCTGGATGCCACATCACGCAAAAATCTAAATGTGTTGTTAGATCAAGTTTCAATGGATGGCGTTCAATTGATTTTAATTTCCAACGATTCGGAGTTACCAAGTTCTGTTAATCGCTTTGCGGAAATAATAAATGGTCAAATTTCAGTTTCAGATTCAAGAGCTATAACATCAGTTTCTGAAGAAAAACATACAGGAGAAATTCCTGATTTCCTTAAGGAATCACCTGCATATTCTTCAAATAATATTGTAAAAATGGTAGATGTTAACATCAGCTATGTTGAAAAACAGGTTTTAAAAAACATCAACTGGGAAGTTAATGCTGGAGAAAAGTGGTTATTGCAGGGTCATAATGGATCTGGCAAATCAACTCTATTGAGTCTTATAAATGGCGACCATCCGCAGTCGTACGCAAACGAGCTTTATTTGTTTGGCAACAGACGTGGGAGTGGCGAAAGCATTTGGGACATTAAACAACATATTGGTTTAATCTCTCCTGAGTTTCATTGGTATTTTGATGCTACCTCAACCGTTTGGCAGAGTATTGCTTCCGGCTTTTATGATACCGTTGGCTTATTTCAGCAATTGCCTTATTCAAAAAGTGAGCAGGTAAATGAAACGATAGCATATTTTGGGCTGACGGAGCATAAGAACGAACTTTTAGGCTCGCTTCCATTGGGAAAGCAACGCTTGGTTTTATTGGCAAGAACCATCATCAAAAATCCCGAATTATTGATTCTGGATGAACCATGTCAGGGCTTAGACCAGCAGCAAACAAAGCTTTTTAATCAATTTATTGATGAGTTGTGCAATAACGGCATGACGATGATTTACGTTGGCCATTTTGAATCGCAGCTGCCAACCTGCATAGAAAAGAGAATATTATTAGAAAATGGCGAGGTAAAAGTCGTCGAGAGTTTAAACACCAAAATTCGTCATGACGAGGTACGAAGCAATCTTTTGCATCGTACCATCTAAATGAGATTGCTTCGTACCTCGCAATGACGGCAATATACAATACAATGAAGAAGAACATTTTAGTAATACCTGGAGACGGTATTGGACCTGAAGTTACCACATGGGGAAAAGCAGCATTAGAAAAAATTGCTGAAATCTTTGGACATGAATTTATGTTCGATGAGGCTTTAATGGGACATGCCGCGATTGAAGTAACTGGCGAACCACTGCCGGATGAGACTTTAGAAAAAGCCAGAAAAAGTGATGCCATCCTTTTCGGAGCCATCGGTCATGCGAAATATGATAACGACCCAAGTTTAAAAGTAAGGCCAGAACAAGGTTTGTTAAAAATCCGTAAGGAACTTGGTCTTTTTGCTAACCTCCGTCCGATATTACTTTTTGATGAACTTCTTCAGGCATCGAGCATTAAACCCGAAATTTTGAGGGGAACTGATATATTATTTTTTCGCGAGCTAACTGGCGACGTTTATTTCGGCGAAAAAATCCGTTCCGAAGACAGGAATACAGCTTCAGATTTAATGATTTACCACCGTTACGAGGTGGAGCGTATTGCCCATAAAGCTTATCAGGCTGCGCAACAACGCAATAAAAGATTATGTTCGGTAGATAAAGCGAACGTATTAGAAAGTTCCCGTTTATGGCGTGAAACCGTTCAGGAAATTGCAAAACAATATCCTGATGTGGAAACCGAGCACATGTTTATTGATAACGCGGCGATGCAATTGATTAAAAATCCGAAGAAATTCGATGTGGTGTTAACGGCAAATCTATTTGGCGATATCCTAACAGATGAAGCCTCGCAAATTGCGGGCTCAATGGGTATGCTGGCTTCTGCATCGGTTGGTGAAAGCACTGGTTTCTTCGAGCCTATTCATGGTTCGGCACACGATATTACCGGAAAAGATTTGGCAAATCCACTGGCCTCTATCCTATCGGCAGCGCTAATGCTCGAAATTGGTTTCGGCCTAAAAGAGGAAGCCAAATTATTGGTTGATACTGTTGACGAAGTCTTGAAAGAAGGTTTCAGAACACATGATATTGCCGACCAGACCACCAACCGATTTAAAGTTTTAGGCACCGCCGAGATGGGTAAATTGGTATTAAAATTTTTATCACAAAAATCAACTACAATCCCCCAAGCATAATGATACACGATCCCAATAAAGTATATATTTTCGACACCACCTTGCGTGATGGAGAACAGGTTCCAGGTTGCCAATTAGACACCAACCAAAAAATTGAAATCGCTAAAGCTTTGGAATTACTTGGCGTTGATGTAATTGAGGCAGGTTTTCCTATTTCGAGTCCAGGCGATTTTCAAAGTGTGGTCGAGTTATCTAAAGCAATAAAAAACCCAACCATTTGTGCGCTAACACGTGCAATAAAAGGGGATATAGATGTTGCGGCAGAGTCTTTACAATACGCAAAATATCCACGCATCCATACTGGAATTGGATCTTCTGATATGCACATTAAATACAAATTTAACAGCACCCGCGAGAAGATTTTAGAAAGAGCAGTTGAGGCGGTAAGATATGCAAAGAAATTTGTAGAAGATGTTGAATTTTATGCGGAAGATGCCGGGAGAGCGGATAATGAATTCTTGGCTCAGATGATTGAGGCAGTAATTACTGCTGGTGCAACGGTTGTAAACATACCAGATACAAATGGCTATTGCATGCCTGACCAATACGGTTCTAAAATTCTTTACCTTAAAGAAAACGTAAAAAATATCGACCAGGCCATTATCTCTGTACATTGCCATAACGATTTAGGTTTGGCAACAGCAAACAGCATTGCAGGTGTAGTGAATGGTGCCCGTCAAATTGAATGTACCATTAACGGTATCGGTGAGCGAGCAGGAAACACTGCACTTGAAGAAGTGTCGATGATTTTAAAAACCCACAGTTTGGGTTTATATACAGGCATCAATAGCAAACATTTCACCGAAATTAGTGGAATGGTAAGCCGAATGATGCACATGCCTGTTCAGCCAAATAAGGCAATTGTTGGAAAAAATGCTTTTGCTCACAGCTCCGGTATTCATCAGGATGGATTCTTAAAACATCGTGAAAATTATGAAATTATCAATCCGGAAGATGTTGGTTTAAATAGCGCTGACATCATACTAACCGCAAGAAGTGGTCGTCATGCTTTAAAGCACCACTTAGAACGTTTAGATTACGACATTAATAAAATTAACATCGATGATGTTTATGAACGTTTCCTGGTTTTAGCAGATGAAAAAAAAGACATTACAGATGATGATTTACTTTTCTTAATGAGTGATGGCGAAATTGAATCGTACAAAAATGGTTACAAATTAAACTTACTTCAGGTCGTTTGTGGCGATCAGGAAAAACCTACCGCAAACATTAAATTGCAATATGAAGGTGTTGTTAAAGAAGCAAAAGCTGAAGGAAATGGTCCGGTTGACGCCACAATAAATGCAATTGTGAGCATCATTGATAAAGACATAACGCTTAAAGAATTTGCTATTCAGGCAATGCACGGTGGAAGTGATGATGTGAGTAAAGTGAATATGAAGGTGGATTACCAAGGAAAATCTTTTGTAGGGTTCGGTTTCAGTACGGACATTGTTAAGGCATCTGCAAATGCATATCTGGATGCGATTAACAAGTTTTTGTAGAAAGCTGGAAAACGGCAGTGAGAAATGAGATTTGAAAATTAAATTATAATCGTCAAAACTCACAGAAACAGCAATAATTATCTTATAAGCGATAAATATCTTGATACTTGATACTAAAATCTTGATACTTTTAATCGCCCCTTGACAAATAAAAATGAATACAACAAAACCGGGTACATTAGATTTTAATGCTGCATCTCAACGACTTAACGGGGTGGTAAAACGTACGCCCTTAGAGTTTAACGCCAGCCTTTCTGCTCAGTACCACGCCAACATTTATTTAAAACGAGAGGACTTGCAGATCGTACGCTCCTACAAACTTCGTGGAGCCTACAACAAAATCAGCCAGTTGCAAGAATGTGCTTTAGTAAATGGTGTGGTTTGTGCAAGTGCTGGAAACCACGCGCAAGGTGTTGCTTATTCTTGTAAAAAGCTGGGTATTAAAGGCGTAATTTTTATGCCTGAAATAACGCCCAAACAAAAAATCAAACAGGTAAACATGTTTGGGGGCGACAACATCGAAATAATTTTAGTGGGCGATACTTTCGACGACTGTTTGAAAGAAGCGTTGATTTATTGTGAAGAAAAAGCGTCGACATTTATTCCCCCTTTTGATGATGACAAAGTTATTGAGGGACAGGCGACTGTTGCTATGGAAATCTTTGAAGATTTACCTGAGTTAGATGCGATAATTGTACCTGTTGGCGGTGGTGGTTTGGCATCCGGCGTTAGCGCGTACCTGCAAACGGTAAAACCTGCTGTTAAAATTTTCGGCGTAGAACCGATGGGTGCACCATCGCTAAGCGAGGCGCTAAAAAACGGCGGACCCATAACGGTTGAAAATATTGAGCGTTTTGTTGATGGTGCCGCGGTAAAGCGAATGGGCTGGATAACCTATCAATATTGCCAGGAGCTTTTAAGTTCCACTTATTTAATTCCCGAAGGACAAATTTGCACCACTATTTTGAAGCTTTATAATGAAGATGCAATTGTGGTTGAGCCTGCCGGCGCACTATCTGTGGCTGCATTAGAACAGGTTAAGGACCAAATCATTGGCAAAAATGTAGTGTGTGTAATTAGCGGCGGCAATAACGACATCGAACGCATGCAGGAGATTAAGGAAAAATCTCTGCTTTTTGAGGGCTTGAAACATTATTTTATTGTACGCTTCCCTCAGCGTCCGGGTGCTTTAAAACTATTTGTAAACGAGGTTTTAGGTCCGCAGGATGATATTACACGCTTCGAGTTTATAAAAAAAACGAATAAAGAAAATGGCCCTGCTTTGGTTGGAATTGAACTTTCGAACAAAAACGATTATGCCAGTTTATTGCAACGCATGAAAGATTTTAAGTTCGAGATAATCGAGTTAAATCAAGACCAGACTTTGTTTGAATATTTGGTTTAAAGCTTACCGCAAAGAACGCTAAATTTTTCGCAAAGATCGCAAAAAGTATGCCCGTCCTTTGGAGCGGAGCGCAGCGAAGTTGAGAAATCAATCAAAGATCTCTCCATTCCACTGCGTTTCAGTCGAGATGACGTTTTTTCTATAACAGAACTTATAAAAATGAACTTTAAAGATTTAACAAATAAAACCTTAATAAAAGATAACGACATCGATTGGGAAGAACTAGGCGGAGGCGTTAAACGTAAGGTAATGCCTTTTGATGACAACTTGATGCTTGTTAAGGTAGCATTTGAGAAAGATGCCATTGGAACCATTCACAATCATCCCCACCTACAAGTTAGTTATGTTGCCAAAGGAAGTTTCGAAGTGACCATGGGTAATGGTAAAAAAATTCTTAACGAGGGTGATGTTTTCTTTGCCCCATCAAATGTTTTTCATGGTGTAGTTTGCCTGGAGGCGGGTTTACTAATCGATATTTTCAATCCACATCGTAAAGATTTTCTATAATTTTTTCCTACCACCTCAGACATCTAAGTTATCATCCTAATATACTTATTGCTCTAAGGTTTCTTAGGTGGTAAAGCCTATCTGTCAATCGAAAGTTAACCTAACATTCTTATAACCCAAACCCTCAATTATTGGTTTCAACACGTTGATAGCATTGGTTTTAGTTTGCGCCAAAATATCCGATTTTTTTACTTCAGATGTTATCTTTTGTTCTGCTGCTTTATAAGCTTCGTCAACCAGTTTGGCTTCGCGGAAATAAGCCATTTTTGTATCATAAACCCTGGAGTTTTTATGGTCGATTTTTACGTAACAAATTTCAGGTTGTGGCAAATTTACTACAGCTGTATCTGCACTTACTTCAATATCATCACGGTTAATTTTGGTAAGGTCTATACAACCGACAGCCTCCGCCTTAACGATGAGCAAAACGCTTGCCTCAGGCAAAAAATCCGTTTTGTTTTTATGCTCCAAAACATCACTAATCTGATAGCGAACCAGTTCCAATTTGCCAATAGCCTCGATTTTCTCCACCAAAAGCTGATGTTTACTTTCCACGGAGGTGTTGATGCTGAACTTTTTGGAGATGAAAAAATAACCTGCAATTAATAAAATTACCCAAGGTAAAACTCTAAAAATTATTCTCATTATCAGAATGAATTAATTCAATTTTCAATGTTGTGCTGCACTCAATAAACAATTATTAATCCACTTTGTGTGTTTATGCATTTTTGGCAGTTGTTTTGTATTATGCACAACACACACAAATAAAAACTTATCAACATGAGAAAACTTACTATTCTATTTCTTTGCATTGCCACACTAGGTTTGGCCTCATGCAAAAAAGACACCATTGTTTACCCGCCATCAGCTAAAACTTATAATCGCTACATTGAGCCAAACCAATGGGTTCAAAATTCTAATGGCACATATTCATTTACTTGGAATAAACCTGAATTCGATGGCGTAACTTTGGATGATGAAGGCGTATTGGTTTATTTTACTCATCCGACTAGTGACAATAGCGATGTTCAACTTCCTTACACATTTAATTATACGGTTTATAGCTATGAGCTTTTCAGTGGAGGTATAACATTTGATGTTCAGGATAGCAGGAATTTAAACAGTTCGGTTAGACCGAACTATCGTATACTTGTTAAAGTTGTGGTAATTCCATCTGAATTTGTAAATTAATTAATAGGTTCAAAACTCTAAAAAACGACTGATGTTCAATTGAACATAGTCGTTTTTTTTATGTTCACCTCTGTTCAACTGTAGTGCCCGAACACTGACGCCATTTCTTTCTAACAGCAACTCATCATAAAATCCTTTGTAATAAACATCTTTTACTTCAAAACGTCTACTACTCCAATTATTGCTGATTTCTGCCCATTCCGGGTAGAAAACCACATTTCCGGCAAAAGTTTTTAAGCCAAGTTTCTCCGCATCGCCACGTGATAATACAATTGCATTGCCTAAAATCTGAGCAGTATATATGTGTTTTGGATTTTGGTAAATATCGATAGGCCTACCGGTTTGAAGGAGTTCGCCATTTCGCAAAATCAGTAATTGGTCAGCCAGGAATAAGCCATCAGCAGGGTCGTGAGAAACAACCACAACAGTTACACCAGTTTCTGCTGCAACACGTTTTATATCTGCCCTAAGTTGGTTTTTAAGTAAGGCGTCAACCTGACTAAAAGGTTCATCCAGTAATAAAACTTTTGTATCAGCAACCATGGCCTTTGCTATGGCTACACGCTGTTGCTCGCCACCGCTAAGTTCTATTATTTTTTTGTTTTGCAATGGAAGAATCCGTAGATGCTCCATGATAGCCAAAGTTCTTTCAGCCTTGGTTTTCAGATCAGTATTCGATAGCTGTGAGGCAATATTATCGTAAACTTTAGCGTAAATATTCAATGAAAAATCTTGAGTAACCATTTTCATTTGCTTGTGCCCGGGTATCAACTGCTCGTCAGGGCCTTTAATTCTTTGTTCTTCAAAAAAGATCTCGCCCTCATCGGTTTTCAATAAACCGTAAATAGATTTCAACAAAGTTGATTTTCCACTTCCGCTTTCACCAATAATGGCTACAACATCTCCTGCTTTAATATCAAAACTAATATTCTTAATACCTCCGGCCTGTTCAGCTTGGTACTGCTTGGTTAAATTTTTAACGCTGATTATATTATCGCTCACGAAGTAAATATAAAGCTTAAAGCAGAAAGACTAAAGCTTTAAACAAAAGAATATCACACGTGTAGTTCAAATAAAATTTGCACGTGTAAATATATCAACGTATCTTTATATCAAGATGAATTGACGTCAATTATTAGAAGATTATGAATACTAAGCTAACATTAACAATAGACGAATCTGTCATTAAGCAGGCAAAGGCTTATGCAGAAAAGCAAGGCCGGAGTTTATCTGCAGTGGTAGAGAATTACCTTAAAGCTGTAACTAAAAAGGAAAAAGTTGTAAGCAAGGACGATGAACTTTCACCGGTCATAAAGTCTTTGATGCTTCGTCCGAAAGTAAATTTACCCGATGATTACGACTATAAAAAAGAACTGGAAAAAATCAAAGATGAGAAATATCAAAAATATTTAAATAATAATGAAAGTTAACATTCTAATTGATTCTGATATTTTACTTGATTTTTTTCTGAAACGAGAACCATTTTTTATTGATTCATCAAAAATTTTGAATTTATGTGTCAACCAAAAAGTTAATGGTTATGTTTCAGGTTCAATAATAGCCAACACGTATTATTTATTGAGAAAACACTTTAGTCATAAAGATATTTTGTCCGACTTTAAGATATTACTTTCTTTTTTAGATATTTTAATAATTGACAAAAACGTTATTTTGGCTTCAATCGATTCTGAATTCATGGATTTTGAAGATGCACTCCAAAATTTTTCGGCTGAAAATAAAGGCAATATAAATGCTATAGTTACCAGAAACATCAAAGATTATAAAAAGAGTAATTTAAGCGTTTTAACGCCAGGTATGTTTTTAAAAACACTATAAAACAAAAAATCCTGTTCCGCCTAACCGAAACAGGATTTGAATTGATTTGTGTGTTATGTATTTTAATTTAAGCCGAAAGTAATACCAAAGCTCATATTTCTTAAACCAGCTTGAGCAGGGGTTGTAAACATATCGTTGAAATAATATTTGGTAAACAAACCTAATCCACCATAACCAAATCTAACCGTACCCCCGTAACGAACGGATTGGAAATGATAACTGTCATATTGCTTTTCTTTTCCGCGTTCTTCGCTAATTTGTTTTACCTTACCGTTTAATAAGAAACTTACCTCAGGACCTAAAACAAAGTAGAATCTTTTTCCTTTTTTACTCTCCCCTGTACGGAATTCGAAGTTCAAAGGAATGTGCACATAACTACTTGAGAAACGGTTTTTAGAAAATTCGATTGGCTCATTTATGTAAGTCAAAGTCGGTTGATTTTTCTGAATGGTAATGTCATCTCTCAATCTGATTAAAGTCCAGTCAAAACCACCAGCCACATAAACTTTAAAGTTGGAGTTAAAGCGGTAGCCGAATTGCAAAACATCAAAAGAGAATGTACTCGTTTTACCACCTTTATAATCTAAAAATTCATTATTGGGAGATAAGTTAAAGTCACCGTTATCGATTAATCTTGAGAAACCTAAATCGACTCTGGTAAAAGTAACTCCACCTACAAAGCGACCTTTTTTAGAAGTAGTATCCTTTGTGCCAATTGCGTAGATATTTCCACCATCCTTAGCCAGTTGAACTCTCTTGTTCTTGTACTTTATAGTTGAATCTTGTTGTGCACAAGCACCTGGAGCCATAACACCGGCAAGCCCGCTTACCAAAAGTGTTGTAAAAATTAGATGTTTCATATGTTGTGTGTGTTTGAATGATTGGTTGATTGAATTTTGAATGCGTAAATTATTGGTTTAAGGTGACTAAACAACTTATCTTGCCATCCTTAAATCCTGGTTTATCTTATAATCCTGAAATCTTGGTTGATCTTGGTTAATCCTGATTATTTTTTCTTTTTTCCAAACTTAAAAGGCCCGATGTTTATCGATGAAAGTGAAGAATCATCATCATCTGTACGGAATTGGATAAATTTATCTTTCCTTTTATCCACTTTGTTAACAATTAAGTTTACGACATCGCCTACGTTTCTAATGCCTTTGCTTTCTACCTGGTTGTCATCTTCAATTACTTCATCAATTCTAGAAGCTGTTGCGGTAGATGCCAATACGGTTTCCTGATTTACTTTTGAAACCGCGTCCTCAATCTTAGCTTTGATATCTTCTTTCGGTTGCTCTACCTTCGCAATTCTGGTTTCCTGTTTCTGCATTTCAGGAGCTATAACTATTTTTTGTTTTTCTACAACTTTAGCATTTTCTTTAACCGTAGTTTTTGCAACTTGGTCCACAGACTTTAATGTAGTTGGTAAAGTTGGTTCTAATTGTTCTTTTGGAACCTTAACCGTTTCATCAGAATCCTGACTAACTTGCGCCTTATTTACTGGCTTTATTACTTTCGGCTCAACGTTGCTTGCAAACTGTTTTGGTTTAACTTCCTGCTGCTGATAAAGCAAGAACCCTACCGTGGCAATTAATAAAACTGCTGCTGCAGATAACCAGTAAACAGGAATAATCCTTTTTTTCTTTGGTTCGATTTCACTTTCTATGCTGCTCCACAAATCCCTCGATGGGGTAATTTCAGCATTTTCGAAAGCATTTTTAAATAATTGATCAAAATCCTTATCCTGTATAGGTTGCATAACCAAATCCCTCCATTTTTATAATTTCTTCTTTTAATATTGCTCTGGCTCTCGACAGCTGCGATTTACTGGCACCTTCTGATATACCCAGTGTTTCGCCGATTTCTTTGTGCGAATAACCCTCAATCACATACATATTGAAAACCATTCTGTAACCATCGGCCAGTTTTTGTATCACTTTCATCAAATCCTGCATACCTAAAGTACCGAAATCGAATCCCGTTGAGGGTTGCTCATAAGCCTCGTCGATTTCTACCACATTGAGGCTACGTAAATTCTTTCGGTAACTCTCGATAGCTGTGTTTACCATCACCCTTCTAATCCAGCCTTCAAAAGAGCCGTCTCCCCGGTAGTCTTTAATTTTTTGAAAAATCTTAATGTATCCGGTCTGCAATATGTCCTCAGCCTCCATTCTGTCTTTCGCATAACGCATACAAACAGCCAGCATTTTCGAAGCAGTTTGCTTGTATAGCAGCTCCTGCATCTTCCTGTCGCCGGCTTTGCAGCCCTCCATCAAATCGTTTATCGTATAGCTTCGCGTCAATTTCATTGTGTGTTTGTATATAGAAGATGGCAGATTACAAACATTGGTTGCATCGGAAGTAAGAAAAAGTTAAAAAAAGTTAAAATATATCTTTATACACTGATTGTCAAGAACATAAGTGTCGAATAAATTTTTTAGAAAGATATAGTTTTTTAATTCGGAAAGCAATGGCAGGCGCATTTTTGAAACGTCAGTCCCGCTATCCGCTTCAAAGCCTCGGTTCGTTCCTCACCTTCGTGTTTTTCGCTGTTATCGGGTTTAGCTGGCAGGGACTTCCAAAGAGTTGTGGAACTTCGGAAATCTATAAAACATAAAACCCCTTAGTTTTAAAACCTAAGAAGTTGATATCTTGTGAGAATAATCACCCTCAACCTTCCTGCCTTCTACCTTCCATCCTTTTTCACTTTAAACAATTTAAAATCCTGTTTATAGGTCAGGAAAAAAGAGTGGTTGAATTGAAGTTGTTTATCCATATTATCTAAATCGATATGCGGTTCAAAGCGAACATCAAGATACAAATGAGGAATCAGTTCCTTTTGATAAGCATAACGTAACGAAACAATATTTCGGCCACTTTGCTTTAAACCATTGGTGTACAAATTACTGGAAACCGATTCATAGAGCGGCATACCTTTGATAGAGATGAAGTTATTTCCTTTCCAATAAGAGGCAACCAGACTACCCCATTTACTTTCTACGCCTGCATTCAACCACATCCCAAAACCACCTTGATAAGCACGCCTTTTATCAGGGGAAAGATCTTTATAAATGGCGATGTAGTTATCGGTATAAATCTGTTTAATGTTCGTATTAATTTCCTTGTGCAATTTCAATCCCGTAGCACCATTAAAAACGGTACTAATCGGAATTTCCTTTAATACATCAATTTGTCCGCCCTGGTGGAAAGCCAGAAACTGTGCAGGAAAACTAAACTTCCATCCATTGTCTTCTGCAATTGTAGTTTCGGTAGATAAACCACCAATGATTTCTTCTTTTGCAGCCTCACCGGTGTAAATCATTTTCTGCCATGCAATCCAGGCATCCAAATTAAATTTTTTCCTTTCAACCAAAAGCTGCGTTCCATACTCAATTGGCGTGGTTATGGTTCTTTCAAAATCGTAAAGCGGCTCAATGTATTTATGCTGAATTCCACCTTCTAAACTACCAAAGATTAAAGTTAAATTTCGTTTATGGTATTTTAAACTGAACAATGGTTTTGCATCTGATATTCCATTCCTACCAAAATCTTTTCGAATAAAAGCACCCGCGGTTATGGCCAGATTCGGATGTGCATAATAGACGATTTGTGGTTGCAACTGTGTTCCATATAAGGTATAACCATCATGAAAATCATTTGTATACTCGTAATTCCTAACGTAGTTAAAATTATAGAAATTGAAATGAACTTCGTTGGTCAGATTGCTATCCGGACGAATTCTGTTTTCCAAAGCCGATTGATTGAACTGTGCTGAGGCGAAGTAAGAACTAAAAAGAAAAGATAGGAAGAATAAGGCTTTTTGACGACCAATGGTTGTAAACATGTGTTTGGTTTTATCCCACAAATTTAGAATAGTTTTTCGTAAAGTATAAAGCCGCAAGTATCTGGTATCAGGAATTGAATACAAGTTGACGCAAAGGAAACAAAGTTAATATGAGTTGACCACCAAGACACAAAGGACACAAAGTTTCTAACACCTTTACTTACAAACATATTTTGGTGGCTTAGTGGCTTTGTAGTACCATATTATTCGCCACGCTTCTTACGGTAATTTTTATACAGCTTCACAGCAATCATAATCGCCATTGCAATCCCCATTATACCAATTAACCCATAAATCCAGTTGATTGCATTCTTAAGGATAACCACGAACACAATTGCAATCATAAAAATTGTAGCCAGTTCTCTCCATAAGCGAAGTTGAAAACTACTCAATTTAAATTGATTGTTTTTTAACTGCTTTACGATGTTCTGGCAAATAAAATGATAAATCAAGAGTCCAATTACTAAACCAAGTTTTACATGCATCCAATCGGTCTGTAGCAATCCTTGATGCAAGGTAAGCATGGAAACCCCGGCTAAGACTGAAATTATCATTGCTGGAGCACAGATAATTTTCCATAGCGTGCCTTCCATTTTAACGAACTGATTTACCAGGATTGTCTTTTCAGGTTCAGGTTTATCGTTAGCCTCAGTATGGTAAATAAAAAGACTTAAAATATAAAATAATCCTGCCATCCAACTAATTACAAATACGATGTGTACGGCAACAAAGTAATAATAATATGGTTGTAGGGTTTCTATCATTAGAAAGGCAAATATTATAAAAATGGTTGGGAGGCATGATGAATTGTGATGATCTCTACTGTATCTATTTCTCGGTCGAAAAAATAAATAATACGATAGTTGCCCTCAATAAGTTCACGAATAGCTTCATTATCTCTTTCAGGAACAATTCGACCTAATTCTGGCATTCCCTTTAAAATTTTCGGCTTGTTGAAAAGTTTTTTGATTAGAGCTGATGCAAAATTATCAGAATACTGACTGTGGAAGTTTGCAATATTATTTAAATCATCAATAGCTATTTCAGTCCAGACTATTTTAGCCATCTGTCTAATTTTTGTTCAGCGTCTTCTTCGGAATAAACCTTACCCTCCTTTACCTGATTCAATCCTACATCAATCTTTTGAAGTAATAAGATCCTTTCTATTAATTCGTCAGCAGAAAACTCGTCTGGCATCTCTTTCAAAGTATCAATGATTTCAGCCTTTTTCATTAGAAAAATTTTAAATTAAATGAGAATTTATATATCCAAATATAACGATTTACGCCCGCTGTTCAAAGTCCCTTTAGGGGATTTAGGGATCTAATACCTAAACTCCTTAACAACTTCAATCGCATACTTCACATTATCGAAAGGAATATCTGGCATAATACCATGACCTAAATTGAAGATAAAACCTTCCGTTCCACGCATGCGTTCGAACAATTTATGAATTTGCGTTTTGATTACGGATTGGTCAGCATATAAAATGTGTGGATCTAAATTCCCCTGAACGGCAATCCCTGCCGGCAAAGCATTTTTAATGTTCAATAAATCTGCATTCCAATCTACCGAAATCACATCTGGTTTTGCTTCAGCCATAATCGGCGCAAAAACTGAACTTCCTTTACAAAAAGAGATAACCGGAATGTCTTTTCTATTTAAATTCGAAATAATCTCCTGAATATAGCGATGAGAGAATTCCTGGTAATCGTTCCACGATAAAGCGAGCGCCCAGCTATCGAAAATCTGAACAGCATTTACACCCGCAGCAATCTGAAGATTCAGATAATCAGCCGTTACCTTAGCAATTTTAGCCAAAAGCTTGTGCGCCAGTTCGGGTTGGTTGTGTATAAAAAGCTTTGTTAACTTAAAGTCTTTGGAAGAACCACCCTCAATTAGGTAACTCATTACCGTAAAAGGTGCACCGGCGAAACCAATTAACGGAATACTTCCATTCAAACGTTGCTGAATTACTTTAATCGCATCTGCTACGTATTGCAATTCATCTAAACAATCAACATTTAAGTTGTCTATATCCTGCGCATTACGCACGGGATTTGCAAACTTTGGACCCACACCCTGAGTGAAACTCAAATCGCCACCCATGGCCTCACCAGTTACCAAAATATCACAAAATAAAATTGCTGCATCAATGCCTAACAAATCAACAGGTAACATTGTAACATCGGCTGCAATTTCGGGAGTTTTACACATCTCTAAAAAAGAGTATTTGTTTTTAATCTCCCAATATTGCGGCATAAAACGACCCGCCTGACGCATCATCCATACTGGCGGGCGCTCCGTTTGTTTTGAAAATGCAGCGTCTAAAAATAAATTGTTCTTCATGATTTGTATTTGTATTCTTCAGTCAACGTCACCCTGAAATTAGTTCAGGGCCTTAACAGCAAAAAAAGATGCTGAAATAAATCCGATAGCCATCGGATTAGCAAGACGATTCGGCTAAAATTTTAATTCTGCAAAGGTATAAAATAAAAAAAAACGAAGTACCTTTTTATTCCTAAACCGGCGCTTCGTTTCTCAAAATGACAATACGAATATTATAATTTGCTTATTTCTCTCTCAATCTTAAGAATTATATCTTTTGAACGTGTAGATTCTGCAAGCTCTTTAGCTACTTTTACATAAGCCTCCGCCTTTTCCTTATCCTTTTTCCGCAAAGCCAGATTGGCTAAATGAATCAGAACAAATGACTTTTGGGTTTTCCCGCCAACCGGAAAGCGGCTTGCCAGTTGGAAATGGTATTCAGCCTTATCCCAAAGTTCTTCTTTCAAGGCCATATTGCCCTGCATAAATTCGTAATAACCTCTTCGGTTTTTCGATAGTCTTTCCGGATTCGGCACTTCAGCCAGCATTAGCTTTGCTTTCTCAAACTCATTATTCTTAAAATATTTGGATGCCATTAAAACAGAACTGTGCCTGAAATGACTCCAGATAACAAAAAAGAACAGAAAGCCTGCAACCGCAGCCAGCTCATATTGAATAAAAAACACGCATACCAAAGCGGCCAGTAAAAAGACGGCCATCAACGCATACCTGCCTAAGCTATTGTACATTAATGAATATCGGTAAATTTATAACCTACACCACGAATTGAGTGAAAATAAACCGGGTTTTTCTGGTCTGGTTCAAAATACTTTCGGAACGTTAAAATGAAGTTATCAATCGTTCTTGTTGATGGATAAACATCATAATTCCATACCGTCTCCAAAATCTGTTCACGAGAAACTGCATCGTTTTTACGTTCGATCAATAGTTTCAATAACATCGTTTCCTTTTTGGTTAAAGGTGTAATGGTACCATCATCGTGTTTTAATTCAAAAGAGTTGAAATAAATTGTTTTATCACCGATTTTGTAAGAATTTAATTCTTTTAAATCGTCCGATTTCAAACTGCGTTTGACTAAAATACCAACACGAAGAATTAATTCTTCTAAGTTGAAAGGCTTAACCAAATAATCATCTGCACCTTTTTTCAAACCTAAAACACGATCCTCTGAAGTGTTTTTAGCGGTTAAAAACATAATCGGAACTTCTGCGTTTTCTAAACGAATTGTTTCACATACCTGGAATCCGTCCATTTCAGGCAACATGACATCTAAAACAATTAAGTTAAAGCGTTCTTCTTTAAAAATTTTAAGAGCGGTTTTGCCGTCTTTAACGGCATGAACTTTATAACCCTCAAGTTCAAGGTTTAATTTGATAGCATCTAACAAGTGGTCCTCGTCTTCTACCAATAGAATTCTTAGTTTTTGTGACATAATTGAGATTAACTAAATGTTACTTCAAAAATACTTCCTTGGGGCAAATTGTCTTTAACTGTAATATCTGCATCATGGTATTGTAAAACCTCTTTCACAATAAACAAGCCTAAACCTGTTCCTTTCGCTTTCCTGACATTCTCATTACCAACGCGGTAAAATTTATCAAATATCAACATTTTTTCGGCATCTGAAATACCCGGGCCTTTATCTATTACACTTAGTTGAATATGTCCGTCAACTTTGTTTAAAAGCACATTCACCTCGTCGCAGGGACTTGAATACTTGACTGCGTTCTCTATTAAATTAGTGACTACTGACGATAAGGCAAATTTGTCACCAACCAACTGCAAATTTGGCTGAATTTGCACATTAATCAGTTGCTCGTTACCACAAGAATGAACCTGCAGCCTATCCGTGATTTTATATACCAATTCAGAGAAATTAAATTCCTCTTTTGGAAAACTGTAAGAACGGTTTTCAATTTTAGTGGCCAGCAACATATTTTCAACTAAATCATCCAAGCGTTCTATGTCTTTTAATGAGTTATTCAACAAAGAGACCTGTCTGGCTTTGTCTAAATCTCTTTTAACAATAGTTTGAATAGAAAGTTTGATTGCGGCTAAGGGCGATTTCAATTCATGTGTAATCGACATCAGGAAGTTTTGCTGTTGTTCTTTCAACTTATCTTCACGCTTTAAAGATTGATGTAAAAAATAGCCGCCAATACAAAGCAGAAACAAAAACACCGAACCCTCGCCCATAATCATGGTCATTCTGCTTGGTTGCAAACGTACCACTAAAGTCCCCCAGGAAATAAGTTGGATTAATGCATAGAGCAATAGTGCGTAAAATATAACAATGGATTTCTTCATCTGTCTTTACCAGGATTTTTATGATCTAAGGATTTAAAGATTTATCCATTAAATCATAGTATATATTATCGCTATGGTTCGTGTCCTCACGAACCATTTAATTCTTATTATTTAGAAAGCAAGTTCCTGTTCACTAAGGTTAGATCGTTCCCGATTTTCGTTTCTGCCAACTAAAAACCAGCATTTGTTTCAATCTGGTTTAGAGAACCTGGGCTTATGCAACAAACTTAAAAACCATCCTCAACCTCCCGATTAAATTGGGAGGAATTTCCCTCAAAGTTTTATAAACTTAATTTATATCATCTAAAAACCTCTGTGTTCTCTGTGAAAATCTCAGCGTCCTTTGTTGTTAAATACTACTTCTTAAACACCAAGTCCAATGCTTCAAAAATAGCTCTTTTCGCTTTCTCCAGTTCAATTTTAGTATGTGCTGAAGATACAAAACCAACTTCATATCCCGATGGGCCTAAATAAATTCCCCGATTCAACAATTCACGGTGCATGATTTTGAATTTCTCCATACTGCTTGCATCAATATCGTCAGCTGACTGAATTTTATCCTTATCGGTAAATGCGAACCAGAAAATAGAACCTACAGTAAACACCTTGAATTTATAATTTCTTGCAGTAGCAAACCGCTGGATACTTGCTACAAACTCCTGCGTTTTATTATTTAAATCTTTGTAAAATCCAGATTTATTCAGCTCGGTTAAAGTTGCAATACCTGCAGCCATAGCCACCGGATTGCCCGATAACGTACCCGCCTGGTAAACGCCACCATCAGGCGAAATATGGCTCATAATTTCTGCAGAAGCACCATACATACCAACAGGTAAGCCGCCACCAATAATTTTGCCGTAGGTTACGATATCCGGTATGATACCATAGTAAGCAGCAGCGCCCTCGAAACCAACTCTAAAGCCAGTAATAACTTCATCAAAAATTAAAAGCGAATTGTTCTCCTTACAAATTTTGCGCAGGAAATGAATGTATTCTTCATCCTGCATAATTAATCCGTTATTAGCAGGAATACCCTCGATAATTACCGCAGCAATCTGATTTTTAAATTGCGAAAAAGCCGTTTCAATTGCATTTTTATCATTTAAAGGAATAACGATGGTTTCTTCAGCAAAGGATTTCGGTACGCCTGCAGAAGAGGTTTCGCCGAAAGTAACCAATCCTGAACCAGCTTTGACCAGAAGCGAATCGCTGTGACCGTGATAGCAACCTTCAAATTTTAAAATCTTGTCCCTGCCAGTAAAACCTCTTGCCAAACGAATGGCTGACATTACAGCTTCTGTTCCAGAACTTGTAAAACGAATTTTCTCTACAAAACGATTATTCTTGATAATCAGCTCTGCCAGTTCATTTTCTAATGCAGTTGGTGCACCAAAGCTCATTCCATTCTGCATCACTTCGATGACTTTTTCCCTGATTTTCAGGTTATTGTGACCTAAAATTAATGGGCCCCAACTTCCACAAAAATCAATGAATTTGTTTCCATCCGCATCCCAAACGAAGCAACCGTCACCTTTTTCAATAAAGAGAGGTGTTCCGTAAACCGATTTAAAAGCCCTAACCGGCGAGTTTACACCACCAGGGAAATAAGTTTTTGACTTCTCGTATAACTCTGCAGATTTTACCCTTGAAATATCAGGCTTACTTCCTGTATTTACCGGAATATCTGCCTCGTTGCCTGAAAACATTTTCTTTAATGAATCTAACATTTTTATTAAGGTATAAGGTAAAAGGCGTAAGGTTTAAGGTTTAAGGTTAAAAGCACTGAGCCTAAAAACTTAACATCGCAATACCTATTTTTATTTATTGAGTGGAAATGTTATGGGATTGGCCAAGAAACCTTAAGCCTTAAACCCTATACCCTCCACCTTTAAAGCCATTCGTTATTTAAAATATCTTTGATGTGGTATGTGGTAATTATACTTGCGCCAGCTCTCGCAAATGCATGCATGGTTTCCATCACCACTTTTTGTTCATCAATCCAGCCGCGTTCTGCAGCTGCTTTGACCATTGAATATTCACCTGAAACATTATAAACAGCAATAGGCAAGTTTGTATCCTGTTTCAAACGTTGGATAATATCAAGATAAGCCAAACCTGGTTTCACCATTAATACGTCTGCCCCCTCCTGCTCATCAAGCTGTGCTTCGCGTAAAGCTTCGATCGGGTTTCTAAAATCCATTTGATAGGCCTTTCTGTCGCCTTTGCTTGGCGCACAATCGGCCGCTTCTCTAAACGGGCCATAATAAGCAGATGCGAACTTTGTAGCATGACTCATAATGGCTGCATTTACAAAGCCATTTTTGTCTAACAAATTACGCATGGCTTCAATTCTGCCGTCCATCATATCCGAAGGAGCAAACATATCGGCACCTGCCTGAGCATGTGTCAAAGCCATTTTCGCAATTACATCAACCGTTTTATCATTTTGAACGTAATCGTTCTCCATAATACCACAGTGACCGTGAGTAGTGTAAGAACAAACGCAAACATCGGTAATAACATATAAATCTTCACCGAATTGTTTCTTCAACTCACGAACCGCGGTAGGAACCAAGGAATGGTCATGATACGCCGACTTTGCATCAGCAGATTTATCATCGCCGACGCCAAAAAGCATGATTTTATTCAAGCCTTTCTTCATCCCAGCTTCTACATCCTTAGTCAACATATCAACCGAATAGTGGTTAACACCTGGCATAGCTTCAATGGCATGTGTAACATTCGTTCCCGGCACCACAAAGTACGGATAGACAAACATATCCTTCGATAGTCGGGTTTCGGCTACCATCTCTCTAACCAACGGGTTCTTCCTTAATCTTCTCGGACGGTGTAACATTTTATTAGTATCAAGTATTTAGTATCAAGTATCAAGACTTGAGTATTGTATTATTTTTCGGGAATTTAGCTTTTTGCGGTCATCATTGCGAAGCTGCTATTTTTCCGCTTTAGACTTTGGTCTTTAAGCTCTTTATTTTATTTCTAATCCAAAAACGGCTTCCGCTAACCCAATTTCATCTGGTGCGTATGGTAATGTATACCTCACGCCCATTTCATCAAATTTCTTGCCGGTAGAATTTCCAATTGCAATCACTTGTTGGCCAGGCTCCAATAAATTATCAGCAAAATACGCATCCACGTTTGATGGACTGGTAAAAATCAAAACGTCAGCAAAACTTTGGTCAATATTTTCTTCAATCACCGTTTCATAAATTGGTAAGTCGATAATTTTTGCATCAACTGGTAAAGATTTCTGAATCGATTGTAACGAGTCCTGTGCCCTTGGAAACAAAATGTTTTTACCAGAAACCAATTTCGCAAAATCTTCCGCAACCTCACTAATGTCGCCACTTGCACCAACAAAATCGGCAAAATGATTAAACTTGCGTAGAGCATCTTCCGAACCTCGTCCTACAACACCAAACTGTGTTTTCTTTGGCAATTGTGGCTTTAAGTTGAAAAAATATTCCACACTGTTTCTACTGCTAAAGAAAATCCAGTCGATATTTTTTAAAATAAACTGATCTAAAACAGTCACAATTGGAAAGGTACGAATCAAAGAACGACCCTCAATTTCTATATTATTGCTTTCTAAAGCTTTACGGAAATAACTATGCTCGCCAATTTCACGAGAGATAAAAACCTTTGCAGGTTTTTTTCTTTCTTTTGAAAATTTGGCTACTATTTTTTCTGCTAATCCAACTGTTGTTTCAGAACGTAAGAACAAACGCTCAGGAAAATCGTCGGCAGTTTCCGCTTTGGAAGTCCATACTTCGAAGGCGCCGTCTTCTTTTTTGCAATAACAGCCTAAAGGCATGTGGCAGCCACCCTCAAAAAGATTAAGCACCTTCCGTTCTACACCAACCTCTTCAGCAGTTGCAGCATCATGCAGTTTTTGAAGTGCATCAAATAGCTCGTTATCATTTTCCCTGATTTGGATAGCCAAAGCGCCTTGAGCCGGTGCCGGCACAAATTCAGTTGGTTCCAATTCTTCAACGTGAAATTCGCTGACATCTAACCCCAAACGTTTAATTCCGGCTTTAGCCAACATAACTGCATCGTAATTTTCATCACGAAGTTTTTGAATGCGGGTTGGAACATTCCCACGTAAATCTTCTACTTCCAAATCAGAACGCAAACCCAAAAGCTGCGCCTTCCTCCTGTTTGAAGATGTACCCACCATAGCGCCTTTTTTCAAGGAAAGCTTTTGCGAAACATCAACACAATCTTTTAAAATCAAAAGATATTCGGTCGCTTCTTCACGTGGTGGAATGGCAGCGATAGTTAAACCCGAGGGATGCGTGGTTGGCAAGTCTTTAAGGCAGTGTACAGCCAGGTCGATTGTCCCACCCAAAAGCTCTTCTTCCAGCTCTTTGGTAAAAAAACCTTTACCCTCCAATTTATCCAAACGTAAATTCAGGATTTTATCGCCTTGTGTTTTAATAATCTTAATTTCTGCCTCAATGCCAATTGCCGCCAATTCATCTTTAATATGATTGGCCTGCCACAAAGCAAGTTCGCTACCGCGTGTTCCGATGGTTAATTTCTTCACTGTTTTGTTAAATGATTTGCAAATCTAACGAAATACGGCTTTATCCAATAAAATGTTTAAAAATGAGACAGTGAGGTTACATTAAGTAAGTTCGAAGTTGAAAATATAAAGTTCAAAGTTGAAAACTGTAATTTGTATATAACATTGAGGGAAACTCCCTCCTTATTTCGAGGAGGAGTCGGGAGAATAGTTTTTGAGTTAAAAGCTTACTCTTGAATTCTATAAAACTCGTTGGATTGAAAATGCTTTTTGATATATTGATGAGAAAGACTGCCACGTCATTCCTCACGCATTGACGACATAATGAGAAAAAAAAGCTGCAAAAAGCTTTGAACGAAAAGCGGACTGAAGTAAACGAAAGCAGAGAAAATTGCTTCCAATTAATTTAACATTAAGAAATTAAGGAAAATTAAGCTTAGAAATATTAACGACTCACCGCTTTAAGATTGCTTCGTGCTTCGAAATGATGGCAATGTAAAAACAGTTAAATTAAGATTCTTTAACCAAAATTTCCTTAGCCATTATCATTGGAACAGAAATGTATTTCTTTTCCATATAATTCATTACACGTTCTAAAACTTCACGGGAAGTGTTATCCATCTGACTAATTTCATCGGCAAATACGCCGTTTAAGGCGGTATTTTTTATTTCTTTAATCTTACGTGGAACTTCCTGCATCGCCAATTCAATCCGGCGTTGTTTTAAAACCGTAAAAAACTCAGTGATGTTGTTACTGATAATTTCTTCGGCGTGCACCAATTCATTGTAACGTTCCTGGATATTCTTACGGGCCACTTCTTTCAAAGATTCCACTTCAATATAATGAATTGGATTGTTATGAATAACCGCTGGCGCAACATCATTCGGTATAGCCAAATCAACAATTACCTTTTTGCCGGTATCGCCATTGAGCAGTTTGGCATAAAGTTCTTCATCGATAATAGCCTCAGTAGAACCTGTACAAGTAATAATTACGTCAAAGCCCTCTGTATAACTTTCCAGACTTTCTAAATTAAAAGCCTTTCCGTTTAACTCGTCAGCTAAAGTTTCGGCCTTAGAAAGTGTACGGTTAAAAACTGAAAAATTTGAGTATTTATGTTTGTTAAGGTATTTAGCAATATTTTGATTGGTTTCTCCAGCTCCAATAATGAGCACACGAGAATTGCCACACATATTTAATTCTTTGAGCTTGCGATAAGCCAAAGAAACAACAGAAACAGGGTTTTTAGAAATATTGGTATGCGTATAAACCTCTTTTGCCGTTTTCACCACCCTATCCATAATCATACGCAAGTAATCGCCGGTAAACCCTGCATCACGGCAGTTTTCATAAGCTTTACGAATTTGGGCAAGGATTTCTTTTTCGCCAACAACCAGGCTTTCTAAAGAACAAGACGTTCTCAATAAGTGATTAAAAGCTTCTTCATTTTCGTAAACCGTAACATTGTCGAGGAAACGCTCCATAAATTCCGGAGGTAAACCCATATCCAAAACGGTCAAAAATTTAGTAACGAATTCTTTGTTGGTTTTTTCTTTGGTCAGGAAAACGAACTCTACACGGTTGCAGGTTCCGATGTAAAAAATTTCGCTAACGGGAAGTTCGGCTTGAAGATTCTTCAACCTGCTATCTAAACTCTGATCACAAATTACTAATTTCCCTAAAGATTTCAGGTCGATGTGGTGATGCGTAAAAGCGATTACTTTTAAATATTCCAAGTGCTTCCGTTATTAACTATTATCGGGATACAAAAGTAACATGGTTGATGCATGTCACCGTCATTAATCTGTAATTTACATCAATTTAGAACGGTTTTAAATAAATGCATCCAATTGACAATCGCACATTCGCTTTCAAACTCTTCCTTTGGATATATGCCGTTCTCTATGTCGTGGCGGGATTAAATCATTTTGTATCAGCTGATGTTTATTACGATATAATACCTAAATGGTTGCCTGCACCTTCATTTTTAATTTACCTGTCAGGGATTTCAGAAATCGTATTAGGCATTTTACTTCTTTTTTCCATGGCAAGAAAGCTGGCCTCAATACTCTTGATTTTGATGTTAATCGCTTTCATTCCTGCCCATATTTACATGGTTCAATTAGCACCTTTTATGCTTGGAAAAGTTTTGATAACGCCATTTATTGCCTGGGCAAGGTTGCCACTTCAGGTTTTATTTATTGGATGGGCATGGTATTATTATAGAAATTCGTCAAAATAGTTTTTAGAAAAGCAGGGTTATGTGTTTCATTTTTATGTTAGTCCTGCTTTACCTACAAGCACAATGAAAAATTGTGGCTTTTCGTTCAATCAGGTTTAGGAAACTTCGGCTTGTAAAAACTTAAAAACAACCCACCATGAAGGCACCTCCTGATAAAAAATCGGGATGAATAACCCCTCGCACCACAGAAATCGCTTTTAACTTTTCTCTAATAATTTTTCCTCTTTTTGCGCATGCCTAAGCATTATTGTTTGCCACGGAAGCACGAAAAACTTTAATCTCCTCCGTGATTTCTGTGTTTCCGTGGCTAATTAATTTTTGCAAATGTTTAAAAGCAATTTCCCTGCCCGTCGCACGTTTTAAAAAACGCAACAAAATCAAATTTTTTAAGTTTATAATTTGTACCAAGTCCTTAAATTATGATTATACAAGATGATTTTAGCCTCAGTGGTTCAGATGCAAAATTGATTATCGGCGACATAACTTCCGATGATAAAAATCCAAATACCCCAATAGTTCTTTTTATTCATGGTTTCAAAGGTTTTAAAGACTGGGGCGCCCATAATCTCGTTGCCCGATATTTTGCCTCCAATGGTTATCGTTATATTAAATTCAATTTATCGCACAGCGGTGTTTCTGCAGATAATCCAAAAGACGTAACAGACCTGGAAACATTTGCCAGCAATACCATTTCTAAAGAACTTTTCGATATTAATGCGGTACTCGATTTTATAGAAAAAGCCTATGGAAAAGAAACTGAAATAAATTTAATCGGACACAGTCGCGGGGGTGGCTTAGCCATTATTGAGGCGGCGAATGATTTAAGAATTAATAAGTTAATCACGTGGAGTGCCATTTCAAGCTTTGACAGTCTTTGGAAGAAAGAGCAGGAAGTCGAATGGAAGAAAGCAGGTAAAATTTTCGTAAGCAATGCCAGAACGAAAGAACAAATGCCTTTAAATGTAACGCTGCTTGAGGATCTAGAAAAAAACGCTGAAACTTTAAATATTATTGAGGCCGCAAAGCGCATCAATATCCCATGGCTGATTATACAAGGTGACGATGATGTAAATGTTCCTTTTGAACATGCTCAGAAACTTGCTGATGCTAATCCAAACAGCAGACTTATTAAAATAGAGGGTGCAAACCATGTTTATGGTACATCGCATCCTTACGAAAGCGAAACTTTACCGCCACTCTTATTTAAAGTTTGCGAAAAGTGTATAACGTTTTTGGGGGAATAGTTACAATAGTCGACCGCCTTAAAAAGAAGTCAAATTTAAACTCTTAAATGCATTTCTCTAGGCGGCCGCCATCCTAAATTCTTTCAGGTTCTTAACTATTAATATCTTGAAATACATCCAATGGCTATCGAACCAGCATGACCGTGATTTAAATTGAGTTTTAGGCTTAATTAATCATTCCCTCTTCCTACGAAACCCCGCATATCACTTCCACTCGGGCTTTGAAAAATCTCCAAATCAAAATAAGGCACTGCAGCCAGCAAATGGTCAAAAATATCTGCTGCTACCTCTTCAAATTTTTTCAGGCCTTTTTCTTTAGAGAAGACATAAATTTCGATCGGAAGTCCATTTTCGGTCGCTTGTAATTGTCGCACCATAAAAGTCAGATTGGTATTGATGTAAGGATTGCTTTCCAGGTATTTTTCTGCATAAACCCTGAATGTGCCTATATTCGTCATATGGCGGCCATTAACTAAACTATTAGGATTTACTGTATTTTCAGCGTTAAAGGCTTCTATCTGAGCTTGAGTTTCACTTAAATAGTCCCTTAGAAAATCAATAGTCATTAATCGATTAATCAAGTCCTCATCACAAAACTTAATGCTGGAGATTTTAATGTTAATGTGCCGTTTAATTCTTCGCCCCTCGCTTTCTTCCATAGCACGCCAGTTTTTAAAAGACTCACTCACAATGGCATAACTTGGCACTATAGTAACAGTTTTATCCCAATTCCGAACTTTAATTGTGGTTAGATTGATCTCCGTTACTTCCCCGTCGGCACCATATTTTTCTACGGTAATCCAATCACCAACGCGCACTAAGTCAATGGCACTCATTTGCACAGATGCTACGAAACCTAAAATCGGATCGCGGAAAACCAGTATAAAAACTGCAGTTACCGCCCCAAATCCACCAAATATATATAAAGGTGACTCATTAAGGATTATCGATAAAATTAAAACGAAACCAACAACGTAAAAAATGATTTTGGCAACCTGCTTATAACTCCTGATGGGTTTATCGGCGTATTTTCTGGAGGATTCCATAATGGAAACCACTGCATTGAGGAATGCGTTTATGGCAAACATCACCGCCAGAACAATATAAATTTTGGCAATAATTAAAGCGTAAAAAAACCAAACTTTGAAGTCTATAAAAACAAACGGGACAGCATTGTAAATAATATAGGCTCCGAATATTAACGCAAAAGCCCTGAAAACCCTGAATTCGAAAAGTGCTTTTTGCCAATCAGACTTTGTTTTCGCGCTTTTTATTACGCCAATAAAAACCTGCCTTGTTAAAAAGATAGTAATAAACAAGAATAATGTAACCCCAATTAAACCGATAAAAAAGTAAGAATAAATTAATTCATTATCAGAAAGACCTTTGTCTATCAGCCAGTTTCGGAGCTCGGTAAATATGGTTTGAAACTGAGGAATGTTCATAGAGGTAATTTTGGTTTTTATTATAAAATTTGTATTTCCATTTAGCCAGGCCGAAGCACTATTTCTTCTTTCTACTTAAATTGGCCTAACAAATTTTTGGGAATCCACGAACCAAGCCTAAGCAGAAAATTAATACAAAAATTTTAAGCGACACCTTTGCTTATTTTGGTGTCAAAAGAAAAAGGCCCTTCCGGCGAGGACAAATAAAGCCCAGTTCTAAGAACACTGCTCTGAAAGTGCGGTAAAAACTAGGGCTTCTCTACCCAATTTCCATCACCCTTAATGATATCAATCAATTCATCCAGGGCGAAGGCTGTATTTACATTTTTCTTCACGACTTCCTGTCCGCGATACAATGTAATCTTATCAGGACCTGTACCTACATAGCCATAATCCGCATCGGCCATCTCACCAGGACCATTCACTATACAACCCATAATGCCAATTTTCAGACCTTTTAAATGGTCGGTACGGGAGCGAATCAATTGCGTGGTTTCCTGTAAATCGAAAAGCGTTCGTCCGCAGCTCGGACAAGAAATGTATTCTGTTTTGCTGATTCTTGTCCGTGTTGCCTGTAAAATACCAAAACTTGTTGCGTTTAATAATGCCAGATTCTGGCCTGGAGCATCAATCCAAACACCATCACCAAAACCATCGGTCAATAAGGCCCCCAAATCAGTTGCCGAGTAAAGCATTAGATTGTCAGCCTCCATATTAACGTAAGTTCTTTTTATAATAACCGGGGTTTGAATGTTTTTCTCCTGCAAGGCGACAAAAAACGACCTTTGCTCGGCCATGCCGTGATTGGCACTGGTTTTTAAAATAAAAACGACATTAATTAATTGATGTAAAGACAAATGGTTAAATTGTGTGGCATCTATTTCCACGAAATTCAAATGATCATCTTTAACACCTGCTTCATTGAAATCATCCAACGTAAACAAAGGGTGACAATTGTTCTTATCTTTTAATGCCAACCAGGTACTGTAATTGTAAACTTGCTTTAAATTTCCGGGGAAAGAAAACGATGGCAAACTATCACCCAGAAAAACTACATCACAAGCCTGATCGGCTAAATTATACTTATCCAGACCCGCACTATAATTGTAGCCTACAGCGCTTAAAAAGTATGGATCTTTAAGATTCTCTTTAGAAACATCTATCATGACCAAAGGGTGATGATGGCCACCGATGTGTTGAACGGGCTGAGTAGTTCTTCGAGTATAGGAATATGGGCTATAAGTTGGGAGTCCGAAGTCCGAGGTCCGAAGATTGCCGTAGGAATTTTGCTTATCTCCAACACTTTTCCTTCCTCCGACTTCCGACATCTGACTTCTGATAACATATCTATCTGCCAGCGCTTTAGCAACCGGCGCTTCAAATTCAGGGTCTTCAGTCAAAGAAACACGGATGGTATCACCCAATCCATCTTCAAGTAAAGTTCCGATACCAACAGCAGATTTTATGCGACCATCCTCACCGTCTCCTGCTTCAGTCACCCCCAGGTGCAGCGGATAATTCATCCCCTCTTTCACCATCGTATCAACCAGCAAACGGTAAGCCTGAACCATCACCTGCGTATTGCTGGCTTTCATCGAGATCACCAGGTTATAATAGTTTTCAGCTTCGCACATGCGGATAAACTCCATCGCCGATTCCACCATTCCGCGGGGTGTATCACCGTAGTGACTCATAATCCTGTCAGAAAGTGACCCATGATTGGTACCAATGCGCATTGCGGTACCATATTCTTTACAGATTTTAATTAATGGAAGAAATTTCTTGTTGATACGTTCAAGTTCTGCCGTGTAAGTATTTTGAGTATACTCTAGATTTTCAAATTTCTTTTTATCGGCGTAATTACCCGGATTTACACGAACCTTTTCAACAATTCTTGCTGCCATTTCCGCCGCATTCGGCGTAAAGTGAATATCCGCGATCAAAGGAACATCATATCCGCGGTAGCGCAATTCTTTTTTGATGTTTGCCAGATTTTCAGCCTCCTTAATACTCGGAGCCGTAATCCGGACATATTCACAACCTGATTCTACCATTCGAATGGTTTGCTCCACAGTTCCGATGGTATCCATGGTATCGGTAGTGGTCATGGATTGGATACGGATTGGATTGTGGCCACCTAATGCGATAGCTCCAATCTTTACTTCCCGGGTCAAAAACCTAGAATATGTGGTTAAACTATTGCAATAACCACCTGCCAAACCATGTTTTACTGATATATCTTCCATGCGATTGCAAAGATAGAGATAGAATTTTGAATGAGAGAATTTTGATGGGAGAATGACTTAAAATCGTTTCTCATGCCGGAATTTGAATGATGCGAATTAATTAGATTCTAAAAACACCAATACCTTGTTATTAAATTCCGATACCTTCTCCACCGGCACATAATGCGAAGCACCCTTAAAAATAAAAAGCTGTGATTTTGGGATACCATCTGCAATGAATTTAGTATGTTTTTCTAAAATCATATCTTTTTCACCAGCCATGACTAAAACCGGTGACTTAATAGACTTTAAATCGCCGGGAGTAATATGTGGCTCGGTTAATAACATCGTAAATAATTTAACTTGATATTTCGATTTTTTATCATCCCTGGCTTTTAAGCTTTTAATGGCATCGCCAACTTCTTTTAGCGTATTTGCAGAAACAGCCTCATTTGGATTTGTACATGCGCCGCTAACAGCTAACTTCTTTACGTAATCAGGATATTTGGCTGCCATAATTAACCCCGTATTTCCTCCATCGCTCCAACCCAAAACGTTTGCTTTGCTGATGTGTAAAGAATCTAGCAGTATTTTCATATCTTCAGCATACAAATTGTATGAAAGTGGCCCAGAAATATAATCCGTGCTTTTACCTTGTCCACGGGTATCTACCGCAATCACTTTATAAGTTTTTGAGAACTCCTTGATTTGTTTTTTGAAAACATTGATGGACTGACTGTTCCCATGTAATAGTAATAAAGGATCTCCTTTTCCATAGGTTTCGTAATATAATTCGGCCTCTTTTACTTTAACCTTTCCAGATGCAGCCACATTATTACCATAATTAATGGCCTTCGGGGCATTCGGATTATAATTTGGTTTGATTTTCGCCAAACTGATATCTACTCCATCAATCAATACCTGAACATCGTCTATCCACATTTTACCAGGTCCATACAGCAAAGGAAAAAGATAAATTTTAGACGCCTCTTTTTGAAGTGGTAACTTCAAACTATATTGTTTCCAATTTTGCGTACCATATATTCTCTCAGTTAATAAATTCGTGAATTGCAACTTATCATCATCTTCATCATCAATTCTGAATGGAAAATCAATATGTTCTTTAACATTTTGCATTTTTAAGTAGAACTTCACTTCTACTTCAGAGCCTTCAAATTTTGCCGGAATAGACAAACTTGTCATGGCATAATTTGATGCAACATTTTGATCAATATTTTCGATTAATAAAGCGTATTTTCCACTGTGTTTTTCAGCAGAATCTATTCCAATTTTAAATCCACTTTTAGTGATGCCCGTATTCCAGCCCAAAGAAGAATTGGAAACAGGGTTTACTTTTTCGAAACCTAAATTGTATTCATCTTTTTCGTTACCTGAAGAAGCTGGAGCAATTTGGCCAAATAAAGTTAATTGAGTAAGAGCAAAAACTGTTAAAAATAAATATTTCATTAGGAATTTAGTTTTCATAAAACTAATTAATAAACAGTGATTCCTTTTTTAATTAACCTTATTTAACAATCAGACAAGCCTTAAATCAGCCTATCTTTTATTACTAGTGTGTTTGCAGCAACGTCGTGCCAGCATTGGTTTTTCTTATTTAGAAAACTATAGAAATAACCAAAGAAAAAAGGTAATACTGAAAGTATTTTAGAAACGTTTCTAATTATTGATCGGCCGAAAGAAACCCTGGTTCCCTCTAAATCTGTCACCTTGATGTTTGCCAACCGCTTTCCGATAGTTGCTTGTGTTTTAGAAGACTCGGCAAAACTACCATAGATGAGTTTAACGATAAAAATTAATGGCAAAGGTGTTACAAAAGCCATGATGCGCTGATCTTTTCCTTCAATAAAAATAAAGCTGATTAAGATTGCCAAGCAATAAATTACGAAAATTAAAAAGTGGTCTACAACCGACGCGAGCAACCTTAAATCGAAAGCTGCGAAATATTGAGGTGCCGTTTTCTGGTAACTAAAACCAAGAAGCTCACGCAATTCTGCGATTGCATGAGCTTCTTTATAATCGTCCATTCCCGGTTTACGAATAAATGTATTGGGTTTGATATTCAAACCCCCAAGTTCAGCTAAAGAATACGGTCCTTGTGGTTTACCATTAATTACGACTGTATACTCAGGATTCATTGAATTTAATATTTAAAGACACTAATAATACCTTAGTCTTTAAGCTTTTACCTTAACGCTTCTAGTACCTTGATACCTCAAAGTTACTCAATCCACCATCCAAATTGATAAATATTTTTTTAGTTGATGTTTTATAATTTGCTGTTTCATACACGCCATCACTTAGTTTTTCAAATCCTTCAAAATCTTTTGCAGACAAACCTGTTTTAGTTTTGATTCTGCAACCTGAATTGGTCGGGATTTTAATTTTTACATCCGCAACGCCTGACTTCACAATAACATCAGAAATCGGCAATAAATCGCCTATTTTAATATCTAGTGAAGCGGCTCCACCGTCGAAACGAAAAGTACGAACCTTATAGTCAGCGAAATCAAAATCTGCTTCACCTGCACCAAGTTTCATAACAATATCCCAGTTAGGCGTTTTATTAAGTTTAAAATTTACGTCATTGCCACCATCTCCAAAATTCCATTTGTTCTTTTTGTCGCCCATTTTAAAGGTAAGAACTGTTGCGGTATCTGTGGTTTGTTTGGTTAAAGAAAATTCCCCATGTCTTTTCTTCACGTCGGCTTTAATTAAATCAGTTGTTTCTCCATCTAAATTAAAAGAAATGCCCCCACCTGAAATGTTTAAAACCGTTTTCTTGGCCACATCTACCGCTGCAAAAGGTTCAGATAAATTTAACTGATTAAACGACGTATCGTTGTCGTTATCATCATTTTCACTATCGTTATCATTAATATTTACATCAATATCTTTTTTAAAGTTATGTCCCCACCAGGAGTTTCTGTTTGGTTCTTCCTGACCCTTAAAAAAAAGAAAGCCCAAAGTTAAAACCAATACAGCAATGGAAATCATGCTGCCTGTTTGCGAGTTATTTTTATTAAATAGGATATTAACACCCGCAATAATTAAAAATACGGGCCAGAAATGCCATACATTGCGCCAATAAAATTCAATTACGCCAAAATTTTCCATTAAGAGTACACCGCCGATAAAAAGCAGTAGAATACCCCAGATTATTCTATCCAGTTTCATAATATTATACTTGAGGGTTAGTAGGAGTTGAATTATTATCGTTCTTAGGTTCTTCTACAATGATTGCGTCGGTAACCGTTTCGGTTTTAGGCTCTTCTGCCGCTTGTTGTTGATTTTGAAAGGCGGCCCATTCATTTTTTCTTCTAGATTTAGCTATAATACTGATACCTAAAGCAATGAATATTACCGGCCAGAAATTTCGGAATCTGAACCAATCGGGGATGAAGTCGAATTCACGCATCAAAAAGAAACAGCCAACGACTAGTAACAATAAACCACCAATGGTCCGTCCGGTATCATTCGGCTTGCTGAATTTACTGAAATCTGCCTGCGTTTCAAACGGCGTTTTCTGGTTATCATTAATCGGTTGAGACCAGTTGGCGTTACCAGAACCTACAGGACCTGCAAAGGGGTCTGCCTGGCCAAAAGGTGATGGATTTGGATTGTTCTTATTAAAATAGTCATTAAATTTTGAAAATTTTGCAGCCGGGTCGTTGTTGACCGGAACGATAATCCACATAATTATATAGGCTACCAGACCACCTCCGGCCATAAAGATGGTAGATAATGCAAACAATAATCTAACTATGGTTACCTCTACCTGCATGTATTCTGCAAGGCCTGAAGCTACACCGGCAATCATCTTATCGTGTTCGTTTCTAAAAAGCTTCTTTTCCATAACGTTGTTCATTTTGTGTTTTAAAAATCGAGCGGAGTGATCAGCACTTCGTCAACGTTGACCCCTTTACTTAAGTTTAAAATGGTCATCAAAGTTTCTGCAATGTCTTCGGGTTGTACAAATTTTTCATCTGGAATTGTTGTTCCAGCCCATGATGATGTTTTTGTTGAACCTGGCAAAAAAGCAGTTACCTTAACGTTGTGTGGCGCTAACTCTTGCCGCAATACATGATTAAGACTTAACATCGCTGCTTTTGTTACACTATAACTCCCGCCATTTTTTACCGGCGTTTTACTGGCAACCGAACATATGTTAAAAATATGTCCACGTTGTGTGGAACGCATTTTTTTTCCGAAAAATTTACTGATGTAATAGGTTGCATTAACATTTATATTCTGTTGACGTTCAAACACTTCATCACCTTCATCGAAAATACTTCCAGGCATGAAAGCACCAACATTATTAACTAAAACATCGGTAAAATCAAATTCCTTTTCAACGGAATTCAAAAAACTATAAACCTCTTCTTTATTAGAACAGTCCACCGCATAAATCAAGATGGTCCTACCCGTTGATAATAAGGTTGCCTGTAATTCCTCCAGTTCGTTTATATTTCTGGCAACAAGCGCCAAATCATAGCCTTTTTCCCACAATTTCATCGCTATCGCTTTTCCTATGCCTTTAGTTGCTCCAGTTATTACAGCTCTCATATTTATGGTTTAATATTTGTAAGCAAAAAACCATATTTATATTTAAAACCACGAATATTTTTCCAATTAACAAAGCGCAACAACATTTTTATCGTTTCTTTGTACATTAGATACCATAATTAAATCAAGTAAATAAATACGGAATGAATTTTACCAATTTCGGCAGGTACATACTGCTACTTAAATCTGTATTCAGAAAGCCGGAAAAACTGAAGATTTACCTCAAAGAAATCGCAAAACAGATGGATTATGTTGGCGTTGGTTCTTTAGGTCTGATAGCCATCATTTCAACTTTTATCGGTGCCGTAATGACCTTGCAAATTGCCTTCCAGTTGGTTAGCGATTTTATCCCCAAAACAATTATTGGTTCTGTAAATAGGGATTCCAGCATTTTAGAGTTGAGTCCTACAATCAGTGCAATTGTTTTGGCAGGAAAAATCGGTTCAGCTATTTCTTCCGAAATCGGTTCAATGCGCGTTACGGAGCAGATTGATGCGCTAGAAATAATGGGAATTAACGCACCAGGCTATCTGATTCTTCCAAAAATTATTTCAGGCATAACGATGGTACCGATGCTGGTTATCATTTCAATGTTTTTGAGCATCACAGGCGGTTATCTGGGCGGCTCATTATCAGGCGCAGTAACACCTGCCGAATACATGCAGGGCATCACAACAGATTTTAATCCGTATACGATTACTGTTGCCCTTGTTAAAGCATTTGTTTTCGGTTTTATCATTACTTCAGTTCCGGCTTATGAAGGTTTTTACGTTCGCGGCGGAGCATTAGAAGTATCACAGGCTAGCACCAGAGCAGTTGTTATCAGCTGTATTTCTATTTTGGTTTGCGATTATTTAGTTACTCAACTTTTATTATAATGATTGAAGTTAAAGATATTTACAAGTCATTTTCCGGAAACGAAGTTTTAAAGGGCATTTCAGGGAAATTCGAGGAGGGTGTAACTAATTTGATTATTGGTGGATCGGGATCAGGTAAAACAACCCTCCTTAAATGCATGGTTGGTTTGCATCAGCCAGATTCAGGCTCCGTATTATACGATGGGCGTGATTTCACACCAATGACTTACGAGCAACGCATTGAAGTACGTAAAGAAATTGGAATGCTTTTTCAGGGATCTGCACTATTTGATAGCATGACTGTTCAGGACAATATTATGTTTCCACTGAATATGTTCACCGACCAAACCCGTAAAGAAAAGATTGAACGCGTAAATTTTTGTCTGGAAAGAGTAAATCTGGCAGGAAAAAACGACCTTTTCCCGGCAGAACTATCCGGTGGAATGAAGAAACGCGTGGGTATCGCCCGTGCCATTTCAATGAACCCTAAATACCTGTTTTGCGATGAACCCAATTCCGGACTTGATCCAAAAACGTCAATTGTTATCGACGAATTAATCCAGGAATTAACAGAAGAGTTTAAAACAACGACTATTGTAGTTACGCACGACATGAATTCTGTAATGGGCATTGGCGATTATATCTTATTCTTACACGAAGGAAAAAAATTCTGGGAAGGCAGCAATAAAGAAATTGCGCATACAGATATTAAAGAACTTAACGATTTTGTATTTGCCAGCCGCTTCATGAAGGCTGCAAAAGATAAGTTTTAAGAAAATTCTTATATTTGTTTACTTATGACAACGGCTACAGAAACATCATTCACAATTGGAAACCTTACCAGAAAGTATGGTAAACGAGTTAGAAGATTTTATTGATTTTTTGAAAGCCAAGCATTCAAAACATTCATCAGACTTAAATCAACAAGCGAATTTGGTAGAAGAACCACAAAGCTTATATGGTGCAGCGAAGGGGCTTCTTATAATTCCTGAAGATTTTAATGAACCCTTAGATTTTAATTAACATCGTCATTGCCAGGCACGAAGCAATCTCTTTAAATCGATCGAATTAAGATTGCTTCGTGCCTCGCAATGACGAACTATATATAATAAATGATACAATTACTTGCCCCAAGCCATTGGAAAGATTACGAACTGATTGATTGCGGGGATTTCGAAAAGTTAGAACGTTTTGGCAATATGATTCTAATCAGGCCTGAACCTCAGGCAGTTTGGAAAAAAACCTTATCAGAACAGGAATGGAAAAAAACCGCTAATATAACTTTCAGGGGCCGTTCCGCTACATCGGGTGAATGGGTTAAGAAAAATCCAGCCTTGCCTGATCGCTGGCACGTAGACTATAAAAATGATGACGTTGCAATAAAACTCCGTCTTGGCTTAACTTCTTTTAAACATGTAGGTGTTTTTCCTGAACAAGCTGTTAACTGGGACTTTATTTCATCATCAATTAAGAAATTTAAAACACCTCAGCCTAAGGTTTTAAATCTTTTCGCTTATACCGGCGCAGCTTCATTAATTGCAAATGCAGCAGGTGCAGAAACTACCCATGTCGATTCTATAAAACAAGTTGTAACCTGGGCAAATGAAAACCAGGAGCTATCCGGTTTGAAAAATACCCGTTGGATGGTGGAAGACGCACTTAAATTTGTAAAGAAAGAGCTTAAAAGGGGTAAAAAATATAATGGTATTATTTTAGACCCGCCTGCTTACGGGCATGGGCCAAATGGCGAAAAATGGAAGCTTGAAGATCACATCCAGGAGATGATGCAGGACGTCGTCCAGCTTTTAGACGAGAAAGAACATTTTTTAATTCTGAATACTTATTCACTGGGCTTTTCATCTGTGATTGTTGAAAACCTAATCCGAACCTCATTCCCCAAAGTGAAAAATTTAGAAACAGGCGAACTATATCTTCAGGCCACTGCAGGCATTAAACTTCCCCTGGGCGTTTTCGGTAAGTTCTGTAATGTGTAAATGTTGAATACTTTATTTTGAACTTTCGGTTTTCCAAACTAATTTCATACCCTAACAGATCCGAAGAAACCATCTAAACATTAATTATCTATATATACATCTATGAAATTTCCTCAATTCGCTGGTACGCTAGTCCTTGGCCTTGCCGCAATCACTTTGTTCGCTAACTGTAATTCAGAAGGCAAAAGTGCTGGCATCAGCAAAATGCTCTCATCAGACAGCAGCAAGAAAAAAACGGACTCTACTGCTAACGTAATGAAGCCCGTTGATCCGAAATTATATGATTCGCTGCTACGCAAGTTGGCTAACGGCGATACGACAGGAAAATGGCCAGTTAAAAATCAACCCATTCCATTGGCCGGAGCGATTTTACCATTTAAACGCATTGTTGTTTATTATGGTAATTTACATTCAAAAAAAATGGGCGCACTTGGTGAATATGCACCTAAAGAGATGTGGAGACGCTTAAACGCCGAAGTTAAACACTGGGAAAAAGTAGACCCGACAACACCTGTTCAACCAGGATTACATTACATTGCGGCTGTTGCCAGCGGAACTCCAGGGAAAGACGGTAAGTACATTAACAGGATGGGCAATAAACAAATTGACTCCGTATTGAAAATTGCAAAAATGCAGCCTAACACAATTGTGTTTTTAGATTTGCAGGTTGCTTTAAGTACAATAAAAGCCGAGTTGCCACACATTGAAAAATACCTGGAATTGCCTTATGTACATTTAGGAATTGACCCGGAATTCTCAATGAAGGATGGTTCACTGCCCGGAAAAAGAATTGGCACCTATGATGCGGCAGATATAAATTATGTAACCGGCTATTTGGCAGACATTGTAAGAAAACATAACCTGCCTCCAAAGGTTTTCACCTTACACCGTTTTACAAAAAAGATGGTTACGAACTCGAAAAATATTAAACTAAGACCTGAAGTACAGGTAGTGATGCACATGGATGGTTGGGGTGAGCCGGAATTAAAAAAAGGAACTTACCGCCACTTCATTTATGGCGAACCAGTTCAGTTTACAGGTTTCAAATTATTTTATAAAAATGACATCAAAAAGTCTCCTAATCGCCTGATGACGCCAGAGGAGCTTATGAAACTGACACCTAAACCAATTTATATCCAATACCAATAACATTCAAAGCCTGTAATTAAGTTTACAGGCTTTTTGTATATTACAATAAGTTATTAAACGCCTCATGAAATACTTCTTTACATTAGTCATTGCAATATTGTTTTTTTCTGCTGTCTCTGCACAAAAATTAAACATACAATTCACATTAGAAAAAGCAATCCAACAATCGGTCAAAACAGATAAACCAATTCTTTTGATAGTTTCTGTTCCGCATATGAATGCGCCGCTAACTTCAAACGGCACAAAAATAAATTTTAGTTCTGCAATTGATGATGCGGAAATAACCGAAGCAATCAATGAAAATTTTATAGCCTATAAGACAATAATGAGTGATACTTCGATAAGAAGTATAATGTCAAAATCTGCTATAAACTCATTTCCCGCCTATATCTTTTTACGTTCGAACAAAGAAGTCTTTTTTAAAGACTATGGAAATTCTACGTCAAAACAGAGATACCTTTATATGATTGAAAATGCATTAAAAGCTTTAAAGGAGAAACCTATTTCAGAATTAGAGCGAGAGTACTTAGCGAATAAATCGGATAATCAATTGTTAAAAAATTTAATCGATGCCAAAAAAAAACTTGGCCAAAACGACAATGCAGAATTAATTGAGGACTATGTGAAGAGTTTAAAAATTGAAGATTTTAACAATTATCAAACTGTTCTTTATATTTTAGAAGCCGGACCATATACCGATGGAAATGCATTTAAGTTTGCACATACTAACCGAAAAATAATTGATAGCATATATCGAAGGGAGCCATTTGCAAAACGCTCAGCTTTCAATAACTTTATAATTAACAATACGATGAGTGATGCTATCAAAGCTAAAAACTTAATCAAGGCACAATCTGCAGCATCCTTTACCAGAGGAACATGGACCAATGATTACATGAAAGGAGCTAAAGCTTACGATACTCAGATGATGCGTTATTATTTGGCAGTTAAGGATACTGCTAGATATCTGCAAACTGCAACTTATCACTATGACAATTACTATATGCGAATTGGAGCAGATAGTATAAAGAAAATCGAAGCATCAGACCTTAAGGCAATGGAAAAGCGTGGATTGCCTGCATCATTAAGCCAAAACATTGTCTTAAAAGATAAAATGGACAGTTTAATGAAAGCAAAAGGTACAAATGTGATCACTCGATCTGTTGTAGCTGTAGGTCCAACATCCAGTAGTTATGCAAATGAATTAAATAATGCAGCCTATAAGTTTTATGAAACAGGAACAAAAAACATAAATCATCTAACAAAGGCAATGATTTGGAGCAGGCGGTCGATAGAATTAAATCCAATAAGTGGATATTATGATACCCTTGCTCATATTTTGTACAGACTTGAATATTACGAAGAAGCGATAAAAAATCAGCAGCTCGCAATAGAAAAATCCAAAGCTGAAAATCGCGACGTTAAACATCTTCAGGAAGAATTGAAGAAGATGAAAGCAAGGCAAATATAGATGAGGGTCCTCAGATAAAATTAGAGGACGCTTTGTTCAACAAAACCTTTATTACCTATCCTACGTTTATATGTTATGCAAACAGCAATATTTGGCGGAGGATGCTTTTGGTGTACAGAAGCTGTTTTTCAGACACTAGATGGCGTTAATAAAGTCATATCAGGATACATGGGTGGTGAGCAAAAACACCCGACTTACATGGAAATCAGCAACGGAGATACAGGACACGCCGAAGTTATTCAAATCGATTTCGACGAAACGAAAATTTCCTTTAGTGAACTTCTACTCGTATTTTTCAAAACGCACAATCCTACACTATTAAATCGTCAGGATACCGACAGAGGAACTCAATATCGCTCAGTTGTTTTTTACAGTACCGATGAGCAAAAAAAGGAAACTGAAAAAATTATAGATGAATTAACCAGGGATAATATATTTGATAAACCAATCATAACCGAACTCAACCCGGTTTCGGAGTTTTACGATGCCGAAGATTATCACCAGGATTATTTTCGCAAAAACCACGATAAACCCTATTGTTCATTCGTTATCCAACCCAAGCTGGATAAGTTCGTACAGGAGTTTAGAGATAAAATAAAACCAGAATTGCTCGGCGATTAGCATTCAAATGTAAGTAGTGCGTGTTGACTTGCTGTATGCATATCACGCCAAACACGGTTTATTTCTGACTCTTTTTTAGCAGCTTCCAATCCACAATATGGAAAAAGTTCATCAGCAGTTCTTCTACATGTATGCGCTAATTTTCTGCTGAGCAGGCTCACCTCTCTGAGCTTATCTTCACTGACGGTACTTTGGTTTATCAACTGCATCCACGATTCATCAAAAGCTTGGTAAAACTTAGTTCTCAGATTCTGAACTTCCATTTTACAACGGACCAGTTCCTCATTAAAAAATTTGATTTGCGTTTCGGTAAATCTTTTAAGCCCGGAACGTGAAAGGAAAGATTCCTCCACCAGCCTGATGAAATGACTGGTCATTCCCAAACTATTTACCGCCAAAGTAGTTTCCGCGAGTTGTAGAAAAGGATAGTCAAAGCCTTCATTGGCCACTTTGATGGTATCGTTTATCTTAAAAGTTCTATGCTCAGGTACAACTAAGTCGTGTACTTCAAAAGCATGGCTTCCAGTTGCGATTAAACCGAAATAAGACCAGCCAGAAATTAGGTCCACTTCTTCTTTTTTGAGTATAAACGACAATACTTTGGGATTCCCATCTTCATCTAAAATATCAGTTTCATCATTATTCTTTAGAATACAATTAGCGGTGAAAATCGTTGCGTGCAGTGCTCCGCTTGCATATTTCCAATAACCATTAATCCGATAACCACCTTCAACTTTTGTCGCAGTTCCACCAACTGCACCGCTCCCGGCAAAGCATACAGAACTGTCGGCAAATACTTCTTCAGCCAATGATGGATGTAAGAAGCCAGCAAACCACGCCGCACCAGCACAAAGTGTAACCGTCCAGCCCAAACTCCCATCAGCCTCTGCAAGTTCTTCTTCAAGCCTTAAAATTTCAGGAAGTTTTTTTCCAGGTCCACCATAAACTTCAGGTACAAAAAGTTTAAACCAGTTTTCCTGATAAGCAAGCTCTAAAATTTCAGGATGCAGCTTACCCATTGCTTCAGATTGAGCTGAGAATTCCCGGACTTTTTCCTGCCAGGTTTGTGCTGATGTATTTTGCATGTTTTGGATTTCTCTTATCGGCCACAGATTAGCAAGTTCTTAAATAAATCACCAATAATTTTTTATCAGTTAATCTGTGGCTAAACAATTTGATTTGTAGCTGTATTAAACTGCTCTTAGTTTTCTTTTTCCAATGATTTTCTTCCAATCCAGAAACCCGAAAATGGCTACAATGAAAAGAAAGGTAGTAAGACAGGCCATGAGTGGAAGTTTTTTATGAAATAATAACGGTATTGCCACTACATTTGAAATGTTTAAAAAAATCCAGTTTTCGATTTTTCGTTTTGCCAGAAGCCACATTCCTGCCCATGCAGTCGAAGAAACAAAGGCGTCAAGAATTGGCACATCAGAATCAGTATGATTTTTTAACACGAAATAAAAGACGAAAAAGCCAACAAGGGAAATTAAGACAGCAATAAGCAATTCGTTGTTTGTACTCCAGGCAACCTGATTTTCACCATCCAGCTTACGTTTTTTCCAAATCAACCAGCCATAAACGCTCATTATCAGATAATATATGCTCAAAAGCATTTCTGCATAGAGCTTTACATTCAATAAAAGGAACATGGATAGTAAAACGGAAATTATACCCGTAGGATATAACCAGATGCTATTCTTTTTCGCCAACAAAACTTCGGAAACACCAAAACCGACTGCCAGCCACTCAACTAATGAAGTATTTAAAATTTGCTGATAAAAAAGCCTGAACCACTCTTGAAAATCCATTTGCAATCTCTAATGTCTTTCGACCAAAATAAATAATTGAAAACTGCTTTCAGGGCGAAGCAGTGTTGTAAGTTAAATTCCCTACGTCGGCATTATCCGAATCAGGTACATCAAAAGGCCAGTGGTGTGAGGTAAAAGTTATAAGGTGAAAACCCTAAACCTTAAGCCCTATGCCTTAAGCCTCTTGAATGGGTATATTCTCAGCCTTTTTATTGCAACAGAAGCTGCAAATTCAAAAGCACCCCTTTGAGTATTGCAAATATAGTTTTTAAATTTAATTTTTTGATTTTATAGTGGATTGTGTCAAATTTTAAAAACCAATTCAGCATTGTCGGTATTCTTGCTAATCTCAAGTCGTGGAATCCAGAATGCAATTATCGCTGCTTGCCACCTTTAGCCCCCGTAAGTTTAAAATACTTATATTAGTGGCGTTAATCACATGAACTCTTCCGGCAAAATTTATTTTATCAGAATTACTACATTTTTATTAAAAAGGGCATCCGTTGCTTTTATTTATATCCTATTGGCGATAATTGCTGGGGTAAAACAATATTCGCATGACAGCTATAATAATTACGCTATATTTAAATATGTCTATTGGCATACTATAGATTTACAAAACTTATATCACAATTATCCGGAATACTTAGACAGCAATCATTACGGACCTTTATTCTCAATATTTATCGCTCCATTTGCAATTTTACCAGACGGTTTAGGAATGATATTATGGAACATTGCTAACGTTTTAATATTACTTTGGGGAATTTACAGTTTACCTATTTCAATAAATAAACGTTCTATAATCGCATGGATTTGCGCACATGAGACGCTAACGGCACTCTTTAGTTTCCAATTTAACATAGCACTAGCCGGAATAATTATTTTAAGTTTTTCATATCTTTTGAAAAAAAAGGAAATTCAATCTGCCTTTTTTATCGCTTTTGGAACATTAGTTAAGTTATATGGAATTGTCGGACTAGCCTTCTTTTTCTTTACTAGAAATAAACTGAAATTTATTTTAGGTGGTGTAACTACTATTATGATACTTTTTGTTTTGCCAATGGCCATTTCATCCCCTGCATTTATTATTCAATCTTACCATGATTGGTATAGTTCATTGGTTCACAAAAATGAAATAAATGCTTCTCTAACTTCTTTTCAGGATATTTCTGTGATGGGCATGTTTAGGCGTATATCGGGAAATGTAAATATTCCAAACGGTCCTTTTATAATTGGAGGTATTTTAATCTTTGCTTTACCATACCTTCGGATCAACCAATACAAAAATTTAGCGTTTAGATTGATGCTGCTTGCTTCAACTTTAATTTTTACTGTTATCTTCAGCAGCGGGTCTGAATCGCCGACTTACATTATTGCATTTGCAGGCGTTGCAATTTGGTTTGTAACCCAGCCTAATCCAAAAAGCATTTTGGTGCTTACTTTATTTATTTTCGCATTTGTTTTAACCAGTTTATCTCCTACGGACTTTATTCCTAAAGCTGCTAAGGAATTTATTCGTCTATATTCTCTCAAAGCGCTACCTTGTGCCTTAATTTGGCTAACCATTGTTTATCAAATGATGAAAGAAGATTTTGAAACTTATTTGCTTACAGATAAATGAAAAAATTAGTTTCTATTGTTATTCCTGCTTACAACGAAACCGACAACATTTTTGTTATTGCCGAGCGTATCAAGCAGGTTTTTACAACGATAAATTACGATTATGAACTTATCATAGTGGATGATGGAAGTGCAGATGATACCCTTGAAAAAATCAAAAATTATGCTGTAACTGCAGATAATATCTTTTTTCTTGAGTTTTCAAAGAATTTCGGACATCAGTTGGCTGTTAAAGCTGGCATGGATAATGCATTTGGGGATTGCGTAATCTCTATGGATTGTGATATGCAACATCCACCAGAGATAATTCCCCAGATGCTGAAAAAATGGGAAGAAGGTTTTGAAGTGGTGTACACGATAAGAGCAGAAGATACAAGCCTATCCAGAGGAAAGAGAAGCTCTTCGAGTTTGTTTTATAAGATATTAAACTCACTTTCAGACATAGAATTAGAGGCTGGAGCAGCCGATTTCCGCTTATTGGATCAAAAAGTAGTTAGCGTTTTCAGAAATTTTCATGAAAACGAACCCTTCTTAAGAGGTTTGGTGAAATGGCTTGGCTTTAAGCAGTTTGCAATCCGATATAACCCCGCTACCCGATTTTCAGGTAAAAGTAAGTACACATTAAACAAAATGTTAAAGTTAGCACTTCATGGCGTAACCTCATTTAGCATAAAACCTTTGTATACAGCGGCTTACCTAGGATTTATACTTTCTTTTGCATCAGTACTTTACATTCCTTATGTAATTTATGCTTTTGCAAATAATGTGGAAGTCTCGGGCTGGGCGTCTGTAATTATGACCATTGTTTTTTTCGGGGGTTTGCAATTAATCATTTTAGGTATTATCGGAATTTATGTCGGTAAAATGTTTATGCAGTCAAAAAACCGCCCCAATTACATCATCCGTTCAACAAATCTACCTTTAAGATAATGATTCTATTAAGTTTTGATATTGAAGAATTTGATATGCCATTTGAATACGGAAAGGATATATCTTTTTCTGATCAGATAATGATATCAAGAGCCGGAACCATTACAATCCTTGATATTTTAGATAAATATGATGTAAAGGCAACATTCTTCTGTACGGTAACTTTCGCTGAAAATGTACCCGACTTAATCAAAAGAATTAAAGATGCAGGTCATGAGCTTGCTTCTCACGGCTACTACCATTCGGATTTCAAACCTGAACATTTACTTCAATCAAAGTTAAAACTCGAAGAACTTTCCGGAATAGAAATAACAGGTTACAGAATGGCCCGAATGATGCCTGTTGATGAAAGGGAAATAGAAAAGGCCGGATATACTTATAACACATCAATTAATCCGACATTTTTGCCGGGCAGGTACAATAACCTGAATATCTCCAGAACCTTTTTTACCAAAGAAAACGTTTTACAAATTCCCGCTTCAGTAAGTCCACTTTTTAGATTTCCATTATTTTGGCTTTCTTTTCATAATCTCCCGCTAGGCATATATAAATCGTTGGTAAGCTGGACATATAGAAAAGATAAATACCTGAATGTTTACTTCCATCCATGGGAATTTACCGACTTAAATGACTTTGAACGTTTTGGATTTCCTGGCTATGTTAGAAAAAATACTGGCGAAAAAATGATTAAACGTATGGAAAATTTTATCTGTTGGATGAAAGAAAAAAAGTATCCATTTGGTACGTTCCAGGATTTTATCAAAACAATTAAAAAATAATTACTCCCGTCTGTCAATTAAAATTTTCAGCATCGTATTATTTATACGTGGCTGCAAGTTTCAATGCGTTATACGCATTTACGATGCCTCCGCTAACACAAATGTCGCTAAAGAAAGCTCTTACATTTTCACCCTTTTCATTTTTATATTTCACTTTTTGAGGGACTTTCGATACCGATTTCATTATGATCTCTCTAACCTGAGCAGGTTTCAACCCGGGATGGTAGCTCAATATTAACGCCGCTAAACCTGACACAACAGGCGAAGCCATGCTTGTGCCATCTAACGCTTCATATTTATTTCCGGGAACGGTAGAATTAATCAGAAAGCCTGGTGCAAAAACATCAACGGTGTATTTCCCATAATTTGAAAAATCAGCTTTTAAATTATCATCATTTTTATAAGAACTTGCCCCAACTTCAATCCAGTTTGATGCATGAGGAAGCTGATATTTCGCCGAATCCAAAGGAGCGGGCTTTATAATCGTAGGCCTGGCCATAGATGGCCTCATAACCATTCCATTATTCTGAGGCATACTTTTTGGCGGCATGAAATCAGCGATCGCAGGTTTTTGATGAGCCAGTTTGTAGGCTTCAGCTTCCTTACTATCATAAAACTTATTAGGGTAATTTTCATTAATATCATTATTCAGATTATCATTTCCTGCAGCATGTACTAATAAAACGTCTTTACTTTCAGCGTATTTAACTGCTTCGTCTACAATTTTCTTATCCCATTTATATGATTTTCCAAAACTCATGTTAATTACTTTGGCTCCATTATCAACGGCGTAGCGAATACCATTTGCAACATCCTTATCCCGTTCATCTCCAGTGGGCACAACTCTGATGGCCATAATTTCAACATTATTTGCCACACCATTTACACCTAGCATGTTATCCCGTTTTGCACCGATAATTCCGGAAACATGAGTTCCATGCTGAGCATCTGGGCCCTTCACATCATTATTTCCATAATTTTTTTGCTTAGGATTGGTATAATCATCACCAACAAGTTCGGCACGCATATCATATTTAGGATTCAAATTATATTTCAACATGGCATCGTATTGCTTATAACCATCCTTAATGTTTTTATAAAACTTTTCAAAACTACCATCATCTTTGGAGCCTTTTCTAATAATCGTTTTAACTTGTTCCTCTACTTCGTCATCGGCTTTATATTTTTCAATATCCTCGTAAGCTGGAATTTCTTTTTTGCTGGTTTTAGCGACAGAATCAAGCACTTTGTTTATAGCGATTAAAACAGAAAAAGTGTTACTGGCATCTTCATATTTCTTACCAAAATCACCAACCATTTTTTTATACAATATAAACTCCTCTTTTTGTGCGCTGTCTAAGGGGGTTAAATTTGTAGTCGATTGGTATTTTGGCTTGTAAATCCTCAACAATCTAACCAGTTCCAAATTATCAAATTCAAGATTGCCCTTTTTCGAGCCTATAAAGTTCCATCCATGAACATCATCGATATAACCATTACCATCATCATCAATTCCATTACCCGGAACTTCTTTGCTATTGGTCCACAAAACCTCCTTCAAATCTTCGTGATTTGTATCCACGCCGCCATCAATTACAGCAACTATAACTTTTTGTTTCTGCTTCACACCCTTTAAAATGTCACGATATGCTTTCTCTGTACTTATACCATAAAAGCCGCTTTCATTTAAATCCAGGTTGAACCAGTTTGCTGGTAGCTGCACATTTTTATTTTGGGCAAAACCATCCACACTAAAGCACAATAAAAAAGAAAAGAACAACGCTATTCTAAATCTAATATCCTTCATAACATAATTTACGTAATCCTACAATGATACGGTTTTATTGCCTTGAGGTTAAAAAATTTAGCATTTTTTAACAGACAGAATGCACATAAATAATTAAAAAAAAAGGTTATCTCATGAATGAGATAACCTTTCTAAATTTAAAAAAAAAGAAATTAATTACTATATCCAGGATTTTGCTGTCCTTTTAAAACCGGATTTGCATTTAACTCATTTTGTGGTAGAGGCAATACCAATTTATTATCACCTGGCTGAAAGTTCACAATTGCCCAATGTCCGTTGCCTGCTGTTCTAACTACAGGAGTTTTGGTTCTAAGCAAATCGAAAAACTTAAATCCCTCTCCATATAACTCTTTTCCACGTTCAATCATAATTTCATTAATTAGTGCCTGACCAGTATTTGAAGAAACTACAGTTGCTACACCAGCTCTTTGCTGAATTGCTAATAAAGCAGTTTTAGCAGCCGCCTCATTGGCAGCTCCTTGTCTTGCCTCTGCTTCTGCTTCAATTAAATACATTTCTGATGATCTGATAATCACTTGATTTTGCGCAGGCGTAGTGGAGAAATCAAATTTATTAATTAAAAATCCTTCCTGACCTCTTCTTGCTCCAATGACACCGTTTACTTTAAATTGCTGTAAACGAATATCGTTTGTTGCAAAAGAATTGAAAAAATTGTCTGCTGCTCTGAAACTCGAATAGCCAATATCAAAAGGGTCATAGAATGAGTTTACCGTTAAGAAACCGGAGTTATCGTCTGTTCTTGAATTTAAAGCATAAATCCATTCTGTTGATGGATTGATATAACCCGTTAATAAAGATGCGCCGGTTCCGAGTGGTTTGCCCACGCGAGCCAATTTTGCATATTTACTTGCATTGGGATAATCGCCCATTGTAAGGTAAACCCTGGCCAGGAAGCCTTGAATTGCACCTTTAGTCATCCGATAGATACTTGTTTTTGCCGCAGGAATATTTGCTTCTGCATATAAAAAGTCGGATAATATCTGTGCATAAACATCTTTAACTTTTGCTCTTCCTGATAAAACATCATTAGGACCAAGTGGTGCCAAAACCAATGGAACGCCCAATGCTTCCGGATCTAATGTGTATGGCTTACCATACCATTGTACAAGCCAAAAGTACGCTTCAGCCCTTAACGCCCGGGTTTCTGCCAGATAAGCACTTTTCTGAGCATCACTAAGAGGAGATGTAGGAATATTTTGTTCAAATTGATTTGCATTAGCAATTACCCTATAATTTGATGTCCAATAATCCAATGGTTCAGAAGAACTTGTGTTTTCAATAAACTGATAACCATTTATAAACCTGCTGTAATTTCCTGCTCCACTTACAATTAACACATCACCTCCTTTAACATCATTATTTAAAATCATGTTGTATTTAACAGAACCAGTAGAGAGATCATAAACTCCGGTAAGTGCTGCGGCAATTTTTTCAGGTGAAGAAAATGCTTCAGCCGAGTTAATAGATGTTGTTGGTGTTACCTCTAAAAAGTCTTTTTTACATGCACCGAAACTTGAAAGAAGAAAGAGAGCACCGTAAATTCCTATTTTATTAATCTTTTTCATAATATCTTATCTATATAATTAAAACCCAGCTGTTAAACCAATTGAAAAGGTTTTGATGTTAGGAATATCATTATTACTGGTTCCATCAATTGTTGATTCTGGGTCGTATCCTTTATGTTTAGCCAATGTAAACGGGTTTTCAGCCATTACAAATAAGCGGGCAGTAGATAATTTCACTTTGCTAGCCCAACTTTTTTTCAAAGTATAGCCAAGCGAAATATTCTTAACCCTCATGTAAGAGCCATCGAATAAGAATCTGCTTGATGTACTGTTCGATAAATCGGTGTTTGATGTCGGTAAAAATCTAGGAATAGTGGAAGTAGTGTTTGTAGCTGACCATGCATTCAACACATCTCTTGACATTTGCTGTCCGGGAGTAATACCATTATGCATTAATGCTGCATATAGGGCATCGTAAACCTTGCCTCCTAAAGAAAAATAAGTATACACACTTAAATCAAAATCTTTATAATTTAAGGTATTATTGAAACCACCATAGTATTTTGGAAGTGCTGAACCTAATCCAGAATATTGCTTTGCTTCTGTATAAACTTTGGTCGTAACTTTATTTCCCGACGCATCATCTTTATACCACATCGCTCTGCCATCTGTCTGATCGATTCCAGCATATTCTCTCAAATACCATTGATAACGGTCTGCTCCAATCTTTATCAGCTTAGTGCCATCAACAACTTCATCCTGTGTTGAAGCGATAATTTTATTTTTAATTTTAGTGATGTTAAAAGCAATATTCCAGTTAAAATCTGTTGTTCTAATTGGCGATGCATTGATAGCAAGCTCAATACCAGTATTGTTCATCTCAGCCAAATTGGTTGTAATCGAAGTAAACCCTGTTGTTCTTGATAAAGGTTTAGCAAACAGCAAACCATCAGATTTCTTTTGAAAATATGATATCTCACCATTAATTCTACGATTTAGAACTGAAAACTCTAAACCAAATTCTGTTGTTTTTGATTTCTCCCAAGCCAATTCACTATTGGAAAGCTGACTATAAGCCATACCTGCAACGCCTTCATACGCATTAGCTAAAGAGTACAAACCCTGAGCAGCATAACGGCCGATATCGTTGTTACCAGTGACACCGTAACTCGCACGCAATTTCAAATCATCTAAAAAACGAACATCTTTCATAAAATTCTCTTGCTTGAGTCTCCATGCGCCACCAACTGACCAGAAGTTACCAAATTTATTATCTGGTCCAAAAGCCGAAAATCCATCTCTTCTGAAACTACCGGAAAGGAAATATTTGCCCTCATAATCATAATTCGCTCTAGAAAAATAAGATTCAAATCTGGCTTCAGTATAAGATGAAGATGCGGTACCGGGTGTAGAAGCAGAAACTAACTCCGTTTGTCCTGCAAATCCATAACCTGTAGCCATGGCGGTTATGCCATCAAATTTGTTACGGTAAGCTTCCTGACCTACTAATACATCAAAATTATGCTTTCCAACAGTTTTATTATACGTTAAGGTGTTAATGTAAGTTGTTGTAATATCTTCTTTAGCATAACGGTATCCTCTACCTTTAACCCCAACACCATTACCATGTAACAAATTATAAAATTGGCTTTCTCGAACTGCTGAGTAATCTAAACTCACCGTTGATTTTGCGGTAAATCCATTAAGAAATTTAACCTGAGCAAACGGCGTAGTTGTAATGCGGGTAATTTTGGTTAAATAAGTATCTAAGTCATTTAATCCTACAGGGTTAAAATCAGGAGAAACCGGATTAACATAGCTATAAATTGGATTACCGTTTGTATCCAAAACAGGGTTACCATTTGCATCTCTAACATATAAAGTGTAAATATTAGATACGATGTCACCGAATCTCACCGGGTTTGCACCGCCACCAGCACCGGCAGGCGTATTCTGTGTTGAACTTGCAAGGGTATTGTTTATACCAAATGAAAAGAATTTATTGACATCATTCGATAAATTAAACTTTCCTGAATACCTTTTATAATCAGACCCAATTATAATACCTTTCTGATCGAAATAACCACCAGAAACGAAATACTTTAACTTTTCGCTACCGCCACTCGCAGATACGTTAACATCCTTAGTTTGACCTCTTCTTAAAACTTCATCTCTCCAGTTCGTATCATACAATAAAGAAGCACCAGGAGCTAAACCACCTCCAGCTACGAATGGATTCAGCGTATTAAAAGGATTCACAGTTAGTCTGTTCCTTGTTAATGTATTTGCCGCAATTGCTGCAGCGTCAGGTGCTAATCCGGCGGCTATTCTTTGTGCATAATAGCTATCAAAATAAACTTTATAATATTCTTGTGCATTCAAAACTTCGTGCTTTTCAACGGCTTGATAAGAATAACCTCCAGTTACGCTAGCGGTAAATTTAGTTGCACCAGCTTTACCTTGTTTGGTTGTAATTAAAACTACACCGTTTGCCGCACGAGATCCGTAAATCGCAGATGCTGCGGCATCCTTCAGGATGGTTACGGACTCAATATCATTTGGATTTAATGAAGATAAAACATCAGCAGTTTGTGCTACAGACGTCAAGTCTAATCCGGAAGAGGTTACAGCGATACCATCAATTACATACAATGGATTGGAGCCTGCTGAAATGGAGCCTACACCACGAACCCTCACTGTTGTTGCTGCGCCTGGCTGACCTGAAACACTAGTAACCTGCACACCTGCTGCTGCCCCCTGTAGCGACTTTTGAAATGAAGTATTTGGTCGATTCGCTAAATTTTTTGAATCAACAACAGAAGCAGCTCCTGTGAAACTCTCCTTTTTCACGGTTCCGTAAGCAACAACTATAACCTCTTCCAAATCTTTGGTATCAGAAGATAGGGAAATACTATAATTAGAAGCGCCGGTTAACGCTTGTTTCTGAGTAATAAATCCTAATGCTGAAAATTCAATTGCTGTTGCTGCCGAGGGAACGTTTATAGAAAAACGACCTGAAGCATTTGTTGTAGTACCACCCTTAAGGTCTGTTAATTTTACACTTACACCAGGAATCGGGAGCCCGTCTTCTTTAGATGTAACTGTACCTGTTACTGTCCGATCTTGCGCCATCACAGAAATTGCGATAAACATCAACACGAACAAACTTTGTAGAAGTTTTTTCATGAAATTTAAATTAGTTTAGTTTGATTTAGTTATTTGACATTGCAATCTATACTATATCCTCTATAAAAACAAGCTGGCAATCAAAAAAAGAATAAAACAGACGATAAGAACGTACAAAAACCACCAAAATCGTCAATAGTAATTAAAAAAAAGTAAAATATTCATAAATTACAACGCTTTAATAAAATTATTAATTATCTAAAGCTAAATAATTATATATTTTTATAATTAGTTAATCTGTTCAAAAATATGGCGCCTATTTTTCAGTAGATATCAAATAAATAAAAAAGTCATTCTCGCGAAAATCGTACCTGACTTTTAACGGCGTATAAGGCGTTTGTTAGTTAATTTTCTTAAAAAAAACCAAAAATAACCTTATCCTGGCTCAATTCGATTTTTATTAAATTTTCAAAGTATTGAGGGTTTGCCTGAGCTAATCAGAAAACGAACGTAAGCATTCCATAGCTTTTTCAGTCCCGTTTTATGCTGCAATCTTTTTGGGAAGATGTTATTCAGGAAGAAGGAAGTTTGTTCTATAGCCCGAAAAGGATTTCCGCTGCCACCGGGTTTAGCTATTAAGGTTTTGTGGTTTTTTCAGCAGAGCTGTTACCAGCGAATCGCATATCGTTCGTTGTTCGCTTTTTGTTTTGCGCTTTGGTCTTTGGACGGTGTTCTTTAGTCTTTCTGCTTTAGTCTTTGAGCTTAGTTTATTAAACCAAAAAACCCCTGCAGTTGTTACTGCAAGGGCTTGAGGTTAAACGCCTGTTAGAGGCTTTTAAGATTTGGCACCGACCTACTCTCCTCTCTGTTCGGAATGGGAAGAGGTGGACACCACCGATATAGGCACCTAAATRTTTTTAAATAGTATATAGTATTTAGTCAATAGTATTTAGATATCTTATCTATATACTAAGTACTCAGTACTAACTACTAAATGACATATTATTGAAAGAAGTTAGTTTGAAGAACAAACAACAGTCTGTTTGCTTTGAAAGCTTCGGATGATTAGTATTACTCGACTGTGCTGTCACCAGCTTTACATCTGTAACCTATCAACGTAGTCATCTTCTACGGTCCTATATGGAATTCTCATCTCGTGGCTAGTTTCGCACTTAGATGCTTTCAGCGCTTATCTATTCCCAGCGTAGCTACTCTGCAATGCCCCTGGCGGAACAACAGATTCACTAGAGGCTAGTCCAACCCGGTCCTCTCGTACTAAGGTCAGCCCCACTCAAAATTCCTACGCCCACAACAGATAGGGACCGAACTGTCTCGCGACGTTCTGAACCCAGCTCGCGTGCCACTTTAATCGGCGAACAGCCGAACCCTTGGGACCTTCTCCAGCCCCAGGATGTGACGAGCCGACATCGAGGTGCCAAACCTCCCCGTCGATATGAGCTCTTGGGGGAGATCAGCCTGTTATCCCCAGCGTACCTTTTATCCTTTGAGCGATGGCCCTTCCATGCAGAACCACCGGATCACTATATCCGTCTTTCGACCCTGATCGACTTGTCTGTCTCACAGTCAAGCAAGCTTATGCTATTGCACTCCTCATACGGTTACCAAGCGTATTGAGCTTACCTTTGAAAGCCTCCGTTACCTTTTTGGAGGCGACCACCCCAGTCAAACTACCCATCAAACAATGTCTCCCTCTTTGAAGGATTAGACACCGAATACAGAAAGGGTGGTATTTCAACGTTGGCTCCACGACGCCTAGCGACGCCGCTTCAAAGCCTCCCACCTATCCTACACATCCTGTATCCAATGTCAATGTTAAATTGTAGTGAAGGTGCATGGGGTCTTTCCGTCCCGTTGCGGGTACCCGGCGTCTTCACCGGGACCACAATTTCACCGAGCTCATGGCTGAGACAGCGCCCAGATCGTTACACCATTCGTGCAGGTCGGAACTTACCCGACAAGGAATTTCGCTACCTTAGGACCGTTATAGTTACGGCCGCCGTTTACTGGGGCTTCGATTCAATGCTTCTCCTTGCGGATGACATCCCCTCTTAACCTTCCAGCACCGGGCAGGTGTCAGGCCTTATACTTCATCTTTCGATTTTGCAAAGCCATGTGTTTTTGTTAAACAGTCGCCTGGGCCTTTTCACTGCGGCTGACATTGCTGCCAGCGCCCCTTCTCCCGAAGTTACAGGGCCATTTTGCCGAGTTCCTTAGCCATGATTCACTCGAGCACCTTAGAATCCTCTTCCCGGATACCTGTGTCGGTTTGCGGTACGGGTTTTTATAACCTGAAGCTTAGCGGTTTTTCTTGGAAGTCTGTTTACCTGCTCTATCCACTCAGCCGAAGCCTCGCGGTACTATTAGTTTTCAGCTAGGTCGGCGGATTTGCCTACCGTCCTAATACCTACAACCTTTAACGAACTATTCCGTCAGTTCGCGGCAGTGTCACTACTCCGTCCCCACATCGCAGTTATAAAAAGTACTGGAATATTAACCAGTTGTCCATCGAATTTCCCCTTCGGGTTCTCCTTAGGTCCCGACTAACCCTGATCCGATTAGCGTTGATCAGGAAACCTTATCCTTTCGGTGGCGGTGTTTCTCGCACCGCTTATCGTTACTTATGCCTACATTTGCTTTTCTATACGCTCCAGCACCCATTACCAGATACCTTCGCCGCATATAGAATGCTCCCCTACCGATATATTTCAATCCCATAGCTTCGGTGATACACTTAATGCCCGTTTATTATCCATGCCCGATCGCTCGACTAGTGAGCTGTTACGCACTCTTTAAATGAATGGCTGCTTCCAAGCCAACATCCTAGCTGTCTGTGCAATCGGACCTCGTTAGTTCAACTTAGCGTACACTTGGGGACCTTAGCTGATGGTCTGGGTTCTTTCCCTCTCGGCGCGTGACCTTAGCACCCCGCGCCTCACTGCAGACCATATTTAATAGCATTCGGAGTTTGTCTGGATTTGGTAGGATTTGACTCCCCCGCACCCAATCAGTAGCTCTACCTCTATTAAACTTAATGTCCACGCTGTTCCTAAAAACATTTCGGGGAGTACGAGCTATTTCCCAGTTTGATTAGCCTTTCACCCCTACCCACAGATCATCCGGAAACTTTTCAACGTTTATCGGTTCGGTCCTCCAGTACGTGTTACCGCACCTTCAACCTGTCCATGGGTAGATCACAAGGTTTCGCGTCTACCTCCTCTGACTATACGCCCTATTCAGACTCGCTTTCGCTTCGGATCCGTGTCTTAAACACTTAACCTTGCCAGAGAAGAGTAACTCGTAGGCTCATTATGCAAAAGGCACGCCGTCACATAACTTGTATGCTCCGACCGCTTGTAAGTACACGGTTTCAGGTTCTATTTCACTCCCCTGTTCGGGGTTCTTTTCACCTTTCCCTCACGGTACTGGTTCACTATCGGTCTCTCAGGAGTATTTAGCCTTACCGGATGGTGCCGGCAGATTCCCACAAGGCGTCTCCGACCTCGCGGTACTCAGGATACTACTAGGCTAGTATTCTATACGTGTACCGGGCTATCACCGTGTATCGCTGGGCTTCCCATCCCATTCCACTTCTGTTTACTAATACCACATCGTAGTCCTACAACCCCCACTTTGCCGTAACAAAGTAGGTTTGGGCTCTTTCCCGTTCGCTCGCCACTACTTAGGAAATCATTATTATTTTCTCTTCCTCTGCTTACTTAGATGTTTCAGTTCGGCAGGTTTGCTCATTATATGTGACTGGTCTTCAACCAGCCGGGTTGCCCCATTCGGAAATCTTCGGATTAATTCCTATTTGCAAATACCCGAAGCTTATCGCAGCTTATCACGTCCTTCATCGCCTCTGAGAGCCAAGGCATCCCCCGTGTACTCTTTATTACTTTCTTCTACTCATATGCCTTTTGCGCCATATGGTATGCTTTTTTTGCTCTTGTTATGATGTCTCATACCTTACTTCGTATTGCTACTCCGCTTGGTGAGCACAAACACAACAGTCGCCTATTGTTGTTTGCTCTTCTTTTTTAACTTCTTCCAATATGTCAAAGAACTTTACTAAGATTAGGTAAAGGGTATAAAGGTTTAGGGTTTCATGTGCCCCAACCTAAGCCTTTAGCTTAGTCTTGTTAGTAAAAAACTGCGGTCTCGAACCGTTTCATCTAGTAATCAGTACTTAGTATATCGTACGCAGACTTAGATGTGCCCCATGGCGTTTCTTTCTTTCTTAAATTATGTCAATGTGGACTACCTATCCCGGTAATGCCTGTTTTGTTGTGGTCTGTATATCGACGTAAGGGTTTGTTTACCTTATGCCTTCTACCTTTTAACCCTCAACCTTAATGGTGGAGAATAACGGAGTCGAACCGTTGACCTCCTGCGTGCAAGGCAGGCGCTCTAGCCAGCTGAGCTAATCCCCCAGGATTATTAAAGTAGTCCCGTCCAGATTTGAACTGGAGACCCCTACATTATCAGTGTAGTGCTCTAACCAGGCTGAGCTACGGGACTGTACTTAGGTCGCTCTATAGTTGCGGGTTAGTATATTACCGCTACCGCTTCCTTTGCTACCTAGCTTCAGTGCCGATGCCCTTTTTGGTCATTAGGACAACCGTCATTTCTTCTGGGTGTTTCTTCTTTTAAGTATAAAGTAGTTAGTAAATAGTATTTAGACTGATGAATTTTATCCTGTCTAACTACTATATACTTAATACTAAGTACTTCTATTTTTTTTTAGAGTATCATGTTGCGCAGCGAGTAGTCAACTCTGCTCCAGAAAGGAGGTATTCCAGCCGCACCTTCCGGTACGGCTACCTTGTTACGACTTAGCCCCAGTTATCGGTTTTACCCTAGGACGCTCCTTACGGTTACATACTTTAGGTACCCCCAACTTCCATGGCTTGACGGGCGGTGTGTACAAGGCCCGGGAACGTATTCACCGCGTCATTGCTGATACGCGATTACTAGCGAATCCAACTTCATGGGGTCGAGTTGCAGACCCCAATCCGAACTGTGAATGGCTTTGTGAGATTCGCATCATATTGCTATGTAGCTGCCCTCTGTACCATCCATTGTAGCACGTGTGTAGCCCCGGACGTAAGGGCCATGATGACTTGACGTCGTCCCCTCCTTCCTCTCTGTTTGCACAGGCAGTCTGTTTAGAGTCCCCATCATTACATGCTGGCAACTAAACATAGGGGTTGCGCTCGTTGCGGGACTTAACCCAACACCTCACGGCACGAGCTGACGACAGCCATGCAGCACCTAGTTTCGTGTCCTTGCGGACGAATTCATCTCTGAAATCTTCACTAACTTTCAAGCCCGGGTAAGGTTCCTCGCGTATCATCGAATTAAACCACATGCTCCTCCGCTTGTGCGGGCCCCCGTCAATTCCTTTGAGTTTCACTCTTGCGAGCGTACTCCCCAGGTGGAATACTTAACGCTTTCGCTTAGCCGCTAACTGTATATCGCTAACAGCGAGTATTCATCGTTTAGGGCGTGGACTACCAGGGTATCTAATCCTGTTTGATCCCCACGCTTTCGTGCCTCAGCGTCAATAAAACCATAGTAAGCTGCCTTCGCAATCGGTGTTCTGAGACATATCTATGCATTTCACCGCTACTTGTCTCATTCCGCCTACCTCTAGTTCATTCAAGCCCATCAGTATCAAAGGCACTGCGATAGTTGAGCTACCGTCTTTCACCTCTGACTTAATAGGCCGCCTACGCACCCTTTAAACCCAATAAATCCGGATAACGCTTGGATCCTCCGTATTACCGCGGCTGCTGGCACGGAGTTAGCCGATCCTTATTCTTCCAGTACATTCAGCTTCCTACACGTAGAAAGGTTTATTCCCGGATAAAAGCAGTTTACGACCCATAGGGCTGTCTTCCTGCACGCGGCATGGCTGGTTCAGAGTTGCCTCCATTGACCAATATTCCTTACTGCTGCCTCCCGTAGGAGTCTGGTCCGTGTCTCAGTACCAGTGTGGGGGGTCATCCTCTCAGATCCCCTAGTCATCGTCGCCTTGGTGGGCCGTTACCCCGCCAACTAGCTAATGACACGCATGCCCATCTTAATCCTATAAATATTTGAACATTGAGTAATGCTACTCTGTGTTTTTATGCGGTGTTAATCCGAATTTCTTCGGGCTATCCCCCTGATTAAGGTAGGTTGCATACGCGTTACGCACCCGTGCGCCACTTTTCCAAGAAGCAAGCCTCTTGGTATCGTTCGACTTGCATGTATTAGGCCTGCCGCTAGCGTTCATCCTGAGCCAGGATCAAACTCTCCATTGTAAAATGTTATTTGATTCTGACCAGTTTTAACTATTGTTAAAAATAGTCTTCTTTTTTAATTATGTCTGTCAGACATTGACTTTAAAATCAAGCTCCGGTATTCTGTACTTGAATCCGTACTTTATTACCTCGCTTGCGCTACATTGACATCTCTTTTAAGAACTTATCGGCACKWACCTCACGGTGGCCATTGTATATATCTTCGGATTTCAGTTTTTGCCGGTCTTATTYGTCCAGCATATGTTTCATCCGTTTCAATCTTTTTTYATCCTTCCCGACATCCGCCGTTCAGGTTTTGTTTTCCCTTCGTTTCCGTTGGGAGTGCAAAGGTAAGAATCTTTTTTGAACCTCCAAATAAAATAATTTATTTTTTNGACATCCGCCGTTCAGGTTTTGTTTTCCCTTCGTTTCCGTTGGGAGTGCAAAGGTAAGAATCTTTTTTGAACCTCCAAATAAAATAATTTATTTTTTTTAGCCCCTCTCTAATTCTTAAACCCAGCTTTTCAATTCTTTCCGCTCCTTCCGAACCGGGTTGCAAAGGTAATAAAACTTTCAATCTYCGCAAGAATTATTTTAAAATAATTCTAATCCCTTTCTCTCCACTTTTCAACCTTTTCCCTTCCTCCGAAGCGGGTTGCAAAAGTAGAAAAAAATCCTCAACACACAAACCCAGACAGCAAAAGATTTTCATATCCAACGCAACTNTTCAACCTTTTCCCTTCCTCCGAAGCGGGTTGCAAAAGTAGAAAAAAATCCTCAACACACAAACCCAGACAGCAAAAGATTTTCATATCCAACGCAACTCACTAATTATCAATAAGAAAAAATTAAACTGATTACAGAACTTTTCAGAACCTTAAATGTAACGGAGAGATTCAGCTTGTTAAAAAATCGTTATGAACTTATTCCAGACGCTTAATAGTATATATATGTATAAACTATAGATTAGGACTGAACCCAGGTTTTGAAAATCTGCCTGGACCATCTAAACCCGACCCAAATGGAAAACCCGCAAGGCGAAGCATGAGCCGAGGATTTGAAATGGAGGGCGGGACTAAAATCTGATAGTAGCACAAGCCCTGCTTTTCTGAAAACTAATATTGCCCAGTACTCAATAAAACTAAAGTACAGGCCTCAACAGGTTCGATCCCATGTGCATCGAGCAATTTTTCAAGCTCGTAATTTTCGGTGCCTGGATTAAAAATAACCCGTTTTGGTTTTGTATCTAAAATATAATCGTGGTACTGCGTTTGTAAAGCCGGGCCTATATATAGGGTTATGGTATCGATATCACTATGAATTTCACCTGGTTTTTCTATTTCCACACCAGCAACTTCGCCACGCTTAATTCCAACATTAACGATTTCATGATTGAAGCGTGTCAACATGTGCGCTGCTTTATATGCATATCGAGATGGATCTGGCGATGCACCAATAATGAGTGTCTTTTTCATAAATTAAAATTTTGATAATATTGCGATTTGACCAGAATGGTAAGCATGGTGCTGAATTAGGCCATTTAACAACTCCGCATTTGTGACACCTGTGCCTAAATCATTTCGCTCATCTTTTGTTGCATCATTCCATTGATTAGGCTTTATGTTTTCACAAAGACGAATCAACTCTTCATTGGCAATTTTAAAGTTAAAGATAATTTTCTCCCAAGCCTGCGGTGATTTTTCTGAAACAGCAGGCCAGTCTCCCATTTCAGGCTCGACTGCAAGATTGCCACTTAATCTCGAAGATACTTCTTCTGTCCAGCTTGTTAAATGCAAAGCAATTTCAGCTATAGAATGCGCATTTTGACTAAAATGCTTAAACGCATTTTCAGGCTGCACATTATTTAACGTTTGCATAACATGATTACCATGCCAGGCATCTCCATTAAAAGCTTTCCTGATCTCGTTTACAATATCTAACATACTAAAACAACAATCACATTAATATTATGTTTTCTACATTGCTGAAAGGATTGCATTGGCACAATTAATTCCATCAATTGCTGCAGAGACGATTCCGCCGGCATAACCCGCACCTTCTGCGCATGGGTATAAGCCTTTAACCTGGGGGTGCTGAAAAGTTTCTTTATCGCGGGGAATTCGAACGGGCGACGATGTCCTGCTTTCTACGCCGACCAGAATTGCTTCGTTTGTGTAGTAACCTCTTATTTTATTTCCGAACAAAGGCAAAGCAGCCCTTAAACTATCAGACACGAAATCAGGCAGAAGATTATCAAGCATTACACTTTTTGTTCCGGGCAAATAGGAGTTTTTCGGCAAATCGATAGATAATTTATTGTTAACAAAATCTACCATACGTTGCGCAGGAGCAACCAAATTACCTCCGCCAGCTTCAAAAGCAAGTTTTTCAATTTCTGATTGAAAATTCAGCATACGCAAAGGATCGTAACCCTGAACATCATTTAATGTTACCTGTACTACGGTGCCTGAATTTGCAAATGGATTATTTCTTTTTGACGGAGACCAACCGTTTACGACGATTTCGTTTTCGCCTGTTGCACAGGGTGCAATAATACCTCCCGGGCACATACAAAAAGAGAATACACCGCGGCTGCCAATCTGTTCTACTAAACTATAATAAGCTGGAGGCAAGAATTCAGAACGAATATCGCAATGGTATTGTGCCGAATCTATGATCTCTTGTGGATGTTCGATACGAACCCCCAGAGCAAAAGGCTTGGCTTCTATAAGAATGTTCTTACTATTCAATAATTCGTAAACATCTCTTGCAGAATGTCCGGTAGCAAGAATGATGTTATCGGCAAAAAGTTTATCTTCAAAGTTAACTTCGATCCCTTTTATTTTACCGAATTCAATTATAATATCGGTCATTTGGCTATCAAACATCACTTCGCCGCCAGCATTTAATATAGTGTCTTTTATGGAGGTTATAATATGTGGCAACTTATTGGTACCGATATGCGGCCGGGCATCAATAGCAATATCTGGTTCAGCTCCATGATTTACAAAAACCTGTAAAACCTTATTTATATCACCACGTTTATTTGAACGTGTATATAATTTTCCGTCGGAATATGTTCCTGCCCCACCCTCGCCGTAACAATAATTTGATTCGATATTTACGACCCCTTGTTTATTAATTGCCGCTAAATCCCGCCTGCGCTGCTTAACATCTTTTCCCCGTTCTATAATAATTGGCTTTAAACCATTTTCTATACATTGTAATGCTGCAAATAATCCAGCCGGACCTGCACCAATAATTAGTACAGGTTTGGCATCGCTGACATTTTGATAGTTTATCTCTTGAATCTGATGCATTTGTTCTTCATCGATAAAAACTTTAATCTGCAGCCGGAAAACAACTTTTCGTGACCGTGCATCAATTGAACGTTTTAATATTTCAAAGCCCTTAATTCTATCTTCAGACAGGTTTAATGAATCGGCTAATTTTTTTGTGATGGTATCATTTTGCTCAACCTGGTGCGGGAGCAGCGTAATTTCGATATCTTTTTGCATACAACTTGTCAGGTTTTTATCCTGAATTGTAACAAAGGTACAGATTTTGATATCTAATTAGTAAATTGAAAATAAATCAATTTGACTTAAAACAAAACCATAAAATGAAAAGATTAGTATTTGGAATCTTAGCTGCTGTGATTGCAGTTAGCACTTTAAGTTCATGCGGATACAATAGCATGGTTAAACTTGACGAAAACGTAAAATCGAAATGGGGAACGGTTCAAACCCAATATCAAAGAAGAGCAGATTTAATTCCGAATTTGGTAAGTACTGTAAAAGGTGCTGCAAAATTTGAGCAGGGAACTTTGACTGCTGTTGTTGAAGCGCGAGCTAAAGCAACGCAAATGACTGTCAAAGCAGATGAATTAACGCCAGAAAATATACAAAAATATCAGGCTGCTCAAGGCCAGCTAAGCCAGGCTTTAGGAAAATTATTGTCGATTACCGAGGCTTATCCGGAACTAAGAGCGACTCAACAGTTCAGTGATTTATCTGCTCAGTTAGAGAGTACAGAAAACAGAATTACAGTTGCCCGTAAAGATTTTAACGATGCTGTTCAGGAATACAATGGAAAAATCAGATCATTCCCGACAAATTTAACTGCAGGGATGTTCGGGTTTAAACCTAAAGGTTATTTTGAAGCTGATGCAGCTGCGAAAAACGCACCTAAAGTAGAGTTTTAATATTCTAATAATAACATTTGAGGGTAATGGGTGTTTATTCAGTTGAACATTTATTGCCCTTTTTAATTCATTTTAAAACAAAGACATGTCGTTATTTTCAGATATTGAACAAGACAAAATTGCAAAGGCAATTGCCGACGCAGAGAAAGCAACTTCAGGTGAAATCAGAATCGCAATTGATAAACACTGTGAGGGTGATGCCTTCGGAAGAGCAATTGAGTATTTCTCCGAACTTGGTATGGACAAAACAGCTCAACGTAATGGTGTATTAATTTACCTGGCACATGCCGATCATAAATTTGCCATTATTGGAGATAGTGGTATTAACAGCGTAGTGCCGGAAAACTTTTGGGAAACAACTAAAGTTGCAATGAATGCACATTTTGCTAAAGGAAATTTAGCTGACGGCATTATTGCCGGCGTGGCATTGGCAGGTGAAAAATTGGCGCTATTTTTCCCTTACCAATCGGGCGATATAAATGAACTGCCAAATGATATTGTCTACATGGGTAATAAAGAAAACAAATAAGACGATGAAAAAACTAATTCTTTTATCGTTTTTCAGTTTAGTATGTGCTTTTGCTTTCTCACAGGATTTCCCTGCGAAACCAACAACATTAGTTAACGATTATTCAAATGTTTTATCCGCAAGTCAGAAACAGGCCTTAGAACAAAAGCTTGTTTCCTTCGATGATTCTTCATCCACACAAATTGCGATTGCTATTGTAAAATCTGTAGGCGATTATGACATCAATGAATATGCTGTTGAGTTGGGCAGAAAGTGGGGCGTAGGCCAAAGTGGCAAAAACAACGGAATCATGATTGTTGTAGCCGTTGGAGATAGAAAAATATCCATTCAAACGGGTTATGGTGTTGAAGGTGCTTTGCCAGATATTTATGCAAAACGAATTATAGATAATGATATCAAGCCCAATTTTAAAGCTGGTGATTATTATGCAGGTTTAGATGCTGGTACGACCTCAATTATAAAATATACCAGAGGAGAATACAAAAATGATAATCCAAAAGTATCAGCCAAAAAGAGCGGATCTGTTAGTGCAGTAATTGTTATCATTATTATAATTGTCGTAATAATAATTATGAGAAAAGGCGGTGGCGGTGGTAATGGTGAAATCATTGGCAGTCGAGGTGCTTCAAATGCACTCTTTTGGGCTATGCTGCTTGGCGGAAGCGGTCGCGGAGGTAGTGGCGGAAGCAGTTGGGGCGGCGGAGGTTCTTCTGGTGGCGGCGGTGGATTTGGCGGTTTCGGCGGAGGAAGCTTCGGTGGTGGTGGCTCCAGCGGAAGTTGGTAGCCCAAGATTAAAGGATTTTAGGATAATGCAGGATTTGGTTGTAATTGAATGATTAATTGCTAAGTGTTTATTGGAATATTCATACGCCCTCAACTTTATAATATTAAAATGTACAGAAGAGACTTAATAACTGCTGAAATTCAGAAACTTGCACAGGTTTTAGCCAGAATAATGGGCTTAAAGCTCGAAGGCAAATTAAAAGAGGCTGAACAGATTTTTAAGGAAACCATAAACAGCGGTTTCGCCTTACCACTTGAAATTCTCGAAGATGAAGACGCTTTAAAATTTGAAACCTGGCTAAATGCTAGTGATTTGCCTCCCGAAAAATTAGATTCTTTAAGTGAATTTCTCTATTACGAATTAGGCCTGAGTAATGATCGTAATAAAATGATTGCACCTAAACTTAATTTCATCTATCAAAGCCTAGCCGACAAGCATAAAATTGTTCACCTGGTAAATATGCATCGTCAAAATACCATTCAACAATATTTATAACAGATGCTTTTAGAAAAGCATGAACAACATAAACATGATTATAGAAAAGTGGCAAAAAATTGCGTCAAAATATTTAGTGAGGGAAAAATGGGCAACGCTACGTGTTGACGAAGTGAAACTCCCTGATGGAGTTGTCAAAGATGACTACTATGTTTTGGAGTATCCGAACTGGGTTAATGCAATTGCTTTAACTGAGCAAGGAAAAATTTTGATGGTTCGCCAATATCGCCATGCGGCAGATATTGTTTCTTTAGAAGTTCCCGGAGGTGTAATGGATGGCGACGAAGAACCTGAATTTGCTATTAAACGTGAACTTTTGGAAGAAACAGGTTATAGCTTTAAAACATGTAAACTTGTGGCAAAGCTTTACCCGAACCCGGCAACTGCAAATAATATTACCTTCACTTATGTATTGACTGGCGGTAAAAAAACTCATGAACAACATTTAGATGAACATGAAATCCTCAATGTGGAAGAATATACTATTGATGAAGTTAAACAGTTTATAAAAGCTAATAAAATTGCCCAGGCTTTACATGTTGCGGCTCTGCATTATGGCTTGGCAGCATTAGAAGATTAATAGGGTGAAACCAGAGTCAATACATAGACAGCACACATAGAAAAGGCCCAGATGAATTATCTGGGCCTTTTCTATGTTATAAACTAAGCCTGAATTGCAGATTTAATCCCTGTAATGGGTTAGCTCATTTTTAATTTTTTCTGAATATCGTGAACGTAAGCTTTAAACTTCTTATCGGTATCAATTAAATCTTCTACTGTTTGGCAAGCATAGATAACCGTACTGTGATCACGACCGCCAAAGAAAGCGCCAATTGTTTTCAATGACGATTTTGTATGGCTTTTTGATAGGTACATTGAAATCTGGCGGGCCTGAACTATTTCACGCTTACGTGTTTGCGACTTAACCATATCAACAGGAACCTCAAAATATTCGCAAACCAATTTTTGAATGTATTCCATTGAAATTTCTTTCGAAGTATTCTTTATGAAATTCTTCAGCATTTGCTTAGCCAGGTTCAAATCGATTTCTTTTTTATTCAGTGTGGCCTGGGCCAATAAAGAAACCATTGCGCCTTCTAGCTCACGCACATTATTATCGATGTTATGAGCGACATATTCCACAACTTCTCCTGGCAATTCAATACCGTCCGCATACATCTTCTTTCTAAGGATAGCGATACGCGTTTCCAAGTCAGGAATTTGCAAATCAGCAGATAGTCCCCATTTGAAACGACTTAATAAACGCTCTTCTAAACCTGCTAAATCTTTAGGGGCCTTATCCGACGTTAGGATAACCTGCTTGCCTGACTGGTGTAAATGGTTGAAAATATGGAAGAATATATCCTGAGTCTTTTCTTTGCCGGCAAAATTGTGTACGTCATCCATAATGATAACATCCATTGCCTGGTAAAAATTAACAAAATCGTTAATTGTATTATTTTTCAATGAATCAACAAATTGCTGGCAAAATTTTTCGCAGCTGACATAGATAACCAGTTTATCAGGCATGCTCCGCTTGATTTCATTACCAATTGCTTGTGCAAGATGGGTTTTGCCTAAACCAACGCCGCCATAAATCATCAAAGGATTAAAAGACGTACCACCGGGTTTTGCTGCAACCGCATAACCTGCAGAACGGGCCAAACGATTGCAATCCCCCTCAATATAATTTTCGAACGTATAGTTTGAGTTTAGCTGAGGATCTACGTTTAACTTTTTTAAACCAGGGATAATGAAGGGATTCTTAATATCCTTGTTAATTGAAACCGGGATTGGCATTGATTGTACCTTAGCCTCTGCCCCATTCCCATTTGAAGGCATGTTCGTAGTATAAGGACTTCCACTGTTAGATGATTTATCCACAACAATGTTATATTCCAACCTGCCATCCTCTCCAAGTTGTTTTTTAACCGTTTTACGTAGTAAGCCTACATAGTGCTCTTCAAGCCATTCGTAAAAGAACAAACTCGGTACTTGTATGGTTAAAACTTTACCTTCCAATTTAAGGGCTGTTATAGGCTCGAACCAGGTTTTGAAACTTTGATTCGGAATATTATCCTTAATAATTTGAAGACAGTTCTTCCACACTTCAGTACAAGTTTTTTCCATTGGGATTTTCTATAATTTATTGGTTTCCAGTGCCGATTCGAATTTACGGGATGGTCCGTTTCGGGACTACGAATATTGACAAAATTATCAACATTTGAAACTAAAATTTCAATTATTTCGTAACGTATTCATAAGCAGTAACCTACCCTATCTAACCTGAATTTTTTGTGTGGATAACTATTTATTAACAATGATTTTCCATGCAAAAAACGTTTTACGAAGCATTTAACCCTTAGTCCGAATCTTTTGTGGAAAAGCAAATTCCAAGCCATTTCATAAATGAAGGTTGGATTATTTACTTCATTTAAATTGATTTATAACCTAACTTCCCAGTTGTCAAAGCCTTATAAAAACCAAAAAATCTGGGCGCCGTATCTATGACGAATTGAAGATAAGGCACTCAATTGTTATTCAATACTATATATAGATAGCTAATATTCTCCAAAGGTATTTCTGAAAACATCTGCGATTTCGCCAAGGGTTGCATATGCTTCCACAGCATCGATAATTAAAGGCATTAAATTTACATCCATTCTTGCAGCACTTTCTAATGCATCTAATTTTTGTTTCACGGCAACATTATTGCGTTGATTTTTCAGCTGATTTAATTTTTCAGTTTGCAGCCTCCTAATTGAATCATCGATATTAAAAACCTCAGTAACCCCCTCTTCTTGTTGGGTAAATTTATTTACGCCAACCGATACCCTGCTACCATCTTCAATTTCTGTCTGATACTGATAAGCCGCAGAGGCTATTTCCTGTTGCATGTAATCGCTTTCAATGGCATTCACTGAACCACCCATAGCGTCTATCTTGTCGATATAAGTCCAGGCTGCAAGTTCTACTTCGTCTGTTAAACTTTCGATAAAAAAAGAACCTGCCAAAGGATCAACGGTGTCAGTAACGCCGCTTTCGAAACCGATAATTTGCTGGGTGCGTAGCGCAATTTTTGCTGCGGCTTCTGTTGGAAGGGAAAGTGCCTCATCATAACCGTTTGTATGTAAAGACTGTGTGCCTCCCAATACAGCTGCCATTGCCTGGTTTGTAACCCTGATTATATTATTTAAGGGTTGCTGAGCTGTCAATGTTGAACCACCTGTTTGCGTATGAAATCGAAGCATCATCGCCTTTTCGTCGGTAGCACCAAGTTCTTTTGTAATTTGTGCCCACACCCTCCTTGCTGCCCTGAACTTTGCGATTTCTTCAAAAAAATTGTTGTGGCAGTTGAAGAAAAAAGATAAACGCTTAGCAAAAATATTAATATCCAAACCTTTCGCTATTGCAGATTTGAGATATGCCTTTCCGTTTGCCATCGTGAAAGCCAATTCTTGCACAGCAGTAGAACCAGCCTCCCGGATATGATAGCCTGAAATAGAAATTGTATTCCATTTCGGAACCTCCTTACTGCAAAATTCAAAAATATCGGTGATTAACCGCATTGACTGCTTCGGGGGATAAATATAAGTTCCCCTCGCAGCATACTCTTTTAATATATCGTTTTGTATTGTTCCTGAAATTTGCTTTAAATCTGCGCCTTGCTTTTTGGCAAGTGCGATATACATGGCCAGCAAAATCGACGCTGTTGCATTAATCGTCATCGAAGTTGTAATGTTCTTCAATTCAATACCCTCAAAGAGAATCTCAATATCTTTTAAAGAATCTATTGCAACGCCAACCTTTCCAACCTCACCATCAGCCATTTCATGATCAGAATCGTAGCCAATCTGGGTAGGCAAATCGAAAGCGACAGATAGACCAGTGGTTCCCTGACTTAATAAATAATGATAGCGCTTGTTTGACTCTTCGGCCGTGGAAAAGCCAGCGTACTGCCTCATTGTCCACAAACGACCACGATACATGTCTTTTTGGATCCCTCTGGTAAAAGGAAACTCACCAGGCTTTTCATCCATTGGCTTTGACGATGTATAAAGCTCTTTAATCTGAATGCCTGATGTTGTGGTGTATTTTTTATCGCTCATATTATTTGGTTAACTGATTAGCTGTATAATTGGTTAAATGACGAAATGAAAAAACACGGGTAATGAATCAACCAAATCAGACGATCAATCAACAAACCTATTAAAACATTCTTTGAATGTCCTTTTTAATCAACTCAATCGTTAAGTCGTAAGGATTCTCATCAATACTTGCCATGTGCTGTAAAATCGCTTTACTTAATTCAATTCCACTGGCATCGGCTGGTATATTTTGTACGGCGTTGTTAATCATTGCAATAGAATCATCTTTCAGTTTGCGTACAACATTCCACGTTGCGCTATCTATGTAAAGTTGCTGGGTAATGTTATGCTGATATTCCGAACGCACTTCGTTTAATATCCCAGCCTGCAAAGTTGCTATTCCAATGCCTTGCTGGTGAAGACGTACTAAAAGATTTGCAGGATTAATTCTGTCAACAAAAATTATTAAACGTTCATGAGCCTGTAGCCTCAAAGGCAAAATCTGCGCTCTGCTTTCTTTATTCAGCTCGATGGTTTTCAGGTTAAAATAACGTTGTATATCACTCTTCAAAACATAATAAAATGCTATTAAGGCTATGAAAACTCCTAAACCTAATATCACTACATCTGTAATTATTTCCTGTAAATTCATATATATTGTTTAACTACGGTAATATTAAAAACCGATAAAAGCAAAAATGTGCATTATTATTTATATTTGTAACAGATAAAATTTAAATAACATGAGCACAACAGTTGAAACAGCATTTGCACCGGTTACTTTTTCAGAAGGTGCAGCTAAAGAGTTATATAAATTAAAAGATCAGCAAGAAATTGGTGATGATTACGGATTGCGTGTTGGTGTTGAGGGTGGCGGCTGTGCCGGCATGAACTATGTTTTGGGCTTCGATCAAAGAAAAGAAGGCGATCAGGAATTCCTAATTAATGGAATTAAAGTTTTCATGAATAAAGCACATCAGATGTATTTAATGGGCATGATGATTGATTGGCAGGATGGCTTGAATTCCCGTGGTTTCACATTCGTCAATCCCAATGCAACCAGTACTTGCGGCTGCGGCACAAGTTTTTCGGCATAATAAAATATATTGTAACATATTACACAGTCCCCTTGTCTAAACATCGGGACTTTTTTTATTTTTACAACTAAAGGTTTGAAGTAAAGGTAAATAGCTTTGGCTTTGATGCCAATCTGGATACTAGATACTTAATACTCGATACTAAACCAAATGAATTACAGAGAAAACATCAGGCTGGCATTGCAATCTATTAAAAGCAACCGCTTACGTACTATGCTTACAGCATTAATAATTGCTATTGGTTTAAGTGCCTTAGTTGGGATTCTAACTACACTCGACGCAGTAAAAACCAGTATGACTGAAGCTTTTAGTAGTATGGGGGCAAACTCATTTACGATACGTAACCGCGGTACAGGTATCAGAATTGGCGGGCAGGGAAAGCGACCGAAGCCATTTAAATCTATAAAATATGAAGATGCGGTGAAGTTTAAAGACAGCTTGAATACCCCCGCAACTGTCGCTGTAAGTGTATTTGCCAGTGGTGGATCTACTATAAAAAACGGAAGTTTAAAAACCAATCCTAATATAAATGTTCAGGGTATTGATGAAAATGGACTCGCTTCACAAGGCCTTAGCTTGTCAGAAGGTAGAAACTTTAGTACCTCTGAAGTTCAAATGGGAAGCAATGTCTGCATTGTCGGTAGCGAAGTGGTAGATAAACTTTTTAAAAATCAAGATCCGATTGACAAGCTCATTAATGTTGGAAATAATCGGTTTAAAATAGTTGGTATTTTAGTATCAAAAGGCTCAAGCATGGGCTTTAGTGGTGATAGGGCCGTATATGTTCCTTTGCTAAAAGCGAAGCAGATTAATGCGAATGCAAATCCGTCTTATACCATAACTGTAATGGTCCCTACAAATGACATGCAGGAAAATATAATTGGCGAATCGACTGCTTTATTCAGAAACATCAGAAAAGTTAAAATCACAGAACCAAACAATTTTGAAATTACAAAAAGTGATGCCGTTGCTCAAACCCTTTTTGAAAACCTGGCTTTCGTTGCAATCGGTGGCGTAGCGATAGGAATAATTACATTAATAGGAGCATCTATTGGCCTTATGAATATCATGCTGGTGTCTGTTACAGAAAGAACCCGGGAAATTGGAATTAGGAAAGCGATTGGCGCAAACCCGAAAGTTATACGCCGCCAGTTTCTAATTGAAGCCGTTGTAATTTGTTTAATGGGCGGGAGTTTTGGGATATTTCTTGGGATTGTAATTGGAAATTTGATATCGCTTGCGATGGGTGGTTCCTTTATAATACCATGGTTATTTATTTTCGGAGGATTTGTAGTTTGCGTGGGTGTCGGAATTTTATCGGGCTACTATCCTGCCAAAAAAGCATCTAAATTAGATCCTGTAGAAGCTTTGAGGTACGAATAACATTAAAGCAGAACGTTATTTAACTGATGTGTACTTAAAAGTCTCTGCATAGAAACTGTATATAAACTTTCTTCCAGTGCGGCGGCATGCTGCAGGTGATGCATGTCGCTGCCAATGAAATCAACCAGATAATTTTCAACTATTTCCTTGGCAATTTTACCGGATCCTTTACCATAATAACCAGTTAAGGCAATAGAATTTAATTGAAGTAAACAGCCCGCTTCTTTTATCTGATGAAAATGTTCTATTGAATTGTAGTAATAGGGATACCTTTCGGGATGTGCTAAAACTGGTTTATACCCAGAATCCTGGGTTAATTTAATAATATCAAAAAGATTTTGAGGAGCGTTTATGTAAGAAAGCTCGAAAAGCAGGTAGTTAGTGCCAAATGTTAAAACTTCTTTTTTCCTTAAGTTCTGCTCTAGTATTTCATCCAGATAATATTCGGCAGCTGCGTCAACCTCTAAGTTTAATTGAATTTCATGTAAGCCTTTCCTTAAAACATCGAGCGCCCTGTAAATGGTATCGGGCGTGTTCCGAAAATAATCGGCCATGATATGCGGCGTTGCAACAAGTTTATTATAACCAAGCTGCTTAAATTTTTTTGCAAGTAGCAGTGCATCATTAAGCGTTTGTGCGCCGTCATCAATGCCCGGTAAAATGTGCGAATGCATATCAGTTCCAATATTCGAAAAATTATATTCCGGGATTGGCTTTTTCTTTTTAAAGAATCCTAACATGGTGAACTAGCTCTATTAAATCGCTCTGGGTAAATTAGATGCTTCAGCGGCACCTGCCAATTTAGAAGAATAAATTCTATTTAGCAATTGATTCGTGGAATCTGCCAAATCGAATTGTAAATCTTCGTGTAGTTTGGCTAATTTGTTAAGCGTAACCTGAACCGTTTTGATATAGTAAGTTGCGAAAAGGAAACCGAAATCTTTATAGCCAAAAAGCGACCTCTTATAATCAAGTGGAATCGTACCGAGAATGAAGATTTTAAGTTCAACTTCCCCGAAAGAATCTTTTGTTACTTTATAAAAATGATTGATGCTGGTGATTATTTTGCGAACTTTAGCAAGTGCATCTTTTACACTAAGTTTCTTGAGTTCCGAAATCTGTGCCTCAACCTCAGCTTTAATGTTTTCCTTCCGTGACTCTAAATCAACTCCATCTTCTAACAATTTATAATGAAGATGCTCTGTTAAAATTTTATCCTTGGCGATTAAACGCAGCAATAACTTATCTTTTTCTTTAACAGGTAAACCTGTGATGGCATTTTTTAAGTCTTTATGCTCCGAAAGCTTCATTAAAATGGATTAGCTTTAATGTATTTCTCCCATTCCCAGGCTGATCGCATCATTTCATTTACATCAAGTTCTGTTTGCCAGCCGAGTAAGTCTTTAGATTTTGTAACATCACCATAAATTTTTTCGACATCACCTTCCCTTCTGGGACCAATCTGATAATTTAATTTTTCACCCGTAGAATTTTCGAAAGCTCTGATGATTTCTAAAACTGAGGTGCCTTTTCCGGTTCCAATGTTAAAAACTTCATAATTCTTATCTGCTTTTCCTTCTTCCAGTCGTTTAATTGCCGCGACGTGTGCTTTAGCTAAATCTACAACATGAATGTAATCACGAATTGCGCTACCGTCCGGCGTATTGTAATTATTACCATAAACAGTTATCGGACCTCGTTTGCCGATCGCAGACTGAGTGATAAAAGGAACTAAGTTTGCGGGAACCCCGTTCGGGAGTTCGCCGATTAAAGCTGTTTTATGTGCCCCAACCGGATTAAAGTAACGTAAAGCAATCACATTCAGGTCTGGCGTAACAGCTGCTGTTTCTACCAATATTTCTTCGGCTATTTGCTTCGTATTTCCATAAGGAGATTCTGCCTGCTTTACCTTTTCTAACTCTGTAACTGGTAGGTTGTCTGGCTGACCGTAAACCGTACAAGACGAAGAAAAAACAAAATTGATTTTCCTGTTAAAGGCAGTCAATAAATTTATCAAACTAAAAAAGTTGTTTTTGTAATATTTTAAAGGTTGTTGAACTGATTCACCAACAGCTTTAAAAGCTGCAAAATGAATGATACCTGTAATATCATTGTATTTTGCAGCAAACTCTTTTACCTTTTGCGTGTCACACAAATCGAATTGATGAAATTCTGGTTTGATGCCAATAATGGCCTCAATTTGGTCTAAAATTTTAACACTTGAGTTTGACAAATCATCAACAATTATCACCTCATAACCTGCATTGTGTAATTCTACAACTGTATGTGAACCAATATATCCGGTTCCACCGGTAACTAAAATTTTAGACATTTCTTAACGATTGTATTTATGGAAATCCTTATGTTCTATTTTGGCCAAAGCCTCTTCAGGCAATGATTTGAAGTAATCATAGGTAATTTTTAAACCTTCTGCACGTCCAACTTTTGGCTCCCATCCTAACAAAGCTTTTGCTTTAGTAATGTCAGGTCTGCGTTGTTTTGGATCATCCTGAGGAAGTTCTTTATAAACTATTTTTTGTGAAGTTCCGGTTAATTTTATAATTTCTTCGCAGAATTGTTTAATGGTGATTTCATCAGGGTTGCCGATGTTTACCGGCGAAGCGTAATCGCTCATTAATAAGCGATAAATGCCTTCAATTAAATCATCAACATAACAAAATGAACGCGTTTGGCTGCCGTCTCCAAAAACTGTTAAGTCTTCGCCACGTAAGGCCTGACCAATAAATGCTGGTAAGACACGCCCGTCATTTAGTCGCATTCTTGGACCATAAGTGTTGAAAATACGAACAATTCTCGTTTCTACCCCATGAAAAGTATGGTAAGCCATTGTAATTGCTTCCTGGAAGCGTTTCGCCTCATCGTATACACCTCTCGGACCTACCGGATTCACATTACCCCAATATTCTTCTGGTTGAGGATTCACACTCGGATCGCCATACACTTCTGAAGTAGATGCAATTAACATCCTTGCGCCTTTTGTTCTCGCCAGACCTAATAAATTATGAGTACCTAACGAACCAACTTTTAAGGTTTGAATAGGAATTTTCAAATAGTCAATCGGGCTTGCAGGAGATGCAAAATGCAGAATGTAATCTAACTGACCTGGAATATGAACGAATTTAGAAACATCGTGGTTGTAAAATTCGAAGTTCTCGAGATGAAACAAATGCTCAATGTTTGTCAAATCGCCAGTTATCAGGTTGTCCATCCCAATCACATGGTAACCTTCTTTTATAAAACGGTCGCAAAGGTGTGAGCCTAAAAAGCCTGCAGCACCGGTAATTAAAATCCTTTTAACACTCATATTAATCTACCAATTTACGGCCAATACTATTATAATAATATCCTAATTCAATCATTTTATCCAGATCATATAAGTTTCTGCCGTCAAAAATGACTTTATTTTTAAGAACTGCTTCAATTTTATCGAAATCCGGATTTCTGAATACCGACCATTCGGTAGCAATTAAAAGGGCATCTGCATTTTCCAAAGCTTCGTATTGGTTTTCAGCATACTTAACTTTATCGCCTATTACACCCTTCACATTAGACATCCCTTCCGGATCGAAAACGGTTACCGTTGCACCGTTTTTAACCAAAGCATCAATGATATATAACGCAGGTGCCTCACGAATATCATCTGTTTCCGGTTTAAACGCTAAGCCCCATAGTGCAAAATGTTTACCGGCTATATCGTTTTTATAATATTTCAAAACTTTATCAACCAGAATTGTTTTCTGGCGTTCGTTAACTTCCATCACCGATTTCAGGATTTGAAAGTCGTAGGTATTTTCGTCAGCTGCCATAACCAAAGCCTGAACATCCTTCGGAAAACAAGAACCACCGTAGCCAATTCCTGGAAATAAGAAACGTTTACCAATGCGATCATCAGATCCAATACCCCTTCTTACTGCATCTACATCAGCTCCCACCAATTCACAAAGATTTGCTACCTCATTCATAAAAGTAATCTTTGTTGCTAAAAAAGAGTTAGCCGCATATTTGGTTAGTTCTGATGAACGCTCATCCATAAATAAAATGGGATTTCCCTGACGAACGTAAGGTCCATAAAGATCGGTCATTAGTTTTTTAGCTCTTTCGCTTCTTGTTCCTAAAACAACGCGGTCAGGCTTCATGAAATCTTCCACAGCAACCCCTTCACGTAAAAATTCCGGATTAGAAACGACATCGACCTCAATATTTGTATTTTCTGCAAACACAGCCCTAACTTTATCTGCGGTACCAACCGGAACAGTAGATTTGTTAACGATGATTTTATATTCCTTAATAATTTTTGAAATATCTTTTGCTGCGCCTAGAATGTAAGACAAATCTGCAGCACCATCTCCTCCCGGAGGCGTTGGCAATGCCATGAAAATAATCTGAGCTTCCTCGATAGCTTCCGCTAAATTAGTTGTAAAATGCAACCTGCCTTGCTCTATGTTTCTATGGAAAAGCAAATCTAAACCTGGTTCATAAATTGGAACCTGGCCTTCTTGCATTTTTTTTACTTTGGCTTCATTAATGTCTACGCAGATTACATTGTTTCCTGTTTCTGCTAAACATGTTCCGGTAACTAAACCTACGTATCCGGTACCAACTACGGCTATTTTCATATATTTAATAAGGGATTTTAAATATTTTCGTTTTATCTTGCCACGAAGATAATAAAATCCAGTCAATGCTATTACTTTATACAATAGGAATTAAATTTTATAGTGCGATAATTTGGATTTTCTCCTTTTTTAATGAAAAAGCGGCACTTTTTATTTCAGGAAGAAAGCAGATTTTCAATCACATAGCAAAAAAAATAGATCCACTCAATGAAAATATCTGGTTTCATTTCGCGTCTTTAGGCGAATTTGAACAAGGCAGGCCTGTTCTGGAAAATTTAAAGAAATTACATCCTCAAAAAAAAATTGTGATAACATTTTTTTCTCCTTCTGGATACGAAATAAGGAAAAACTATGCATTAGCTGATGGAATTTTTTATCTTCCTATGGACAGCAGAAAAAATGCACAGCGTTTTGTTGAACTTGTAAATCCACAGACAGCAATTTTTACGAAATATGAGTTTTGGTATTATTATTTTAAAGAACTCAACAAAAAAAGCATACCCCTATTCGTCGTTTCAGGAATTTTTAGGAAGGACCAGATTTTCTTTAAAGGCTACGGACTTTTTTTTAAAGGCATACTAAAATGTGTTACACATTTCTTTGTTCAAAATAATGAAAGTTGCATTTTGCTCCATTCAATCGGATTAGAGAATGTTACTGTAAGTGGAGATACAAGATTCGACAGGGTTTTCGAAAACGCTGCCAATGCGAAGGCAAAATCTGAGATAGCACTTTTTTGTGGCGATTCGCCAACTTTAATCTGTGGTAGTACCTGGCCTGATGATGAAAAATTATTGGTTGCGTTACCCGCAAAATATCCAGGCTGGAAATTTATCATTGCACCTCATGAAATTCATGAAAGTCATATCTTGAGTATCGAATCAATCTTTCAAAAAACGACCAGATTTTCTGAATTCAAAAATACCGGAAAAAGTGATTCTGCTGTATTGATCATTGACAATATTGGTATGCTTTCTGCTTTATACCAATACGGAAAAGCCGCTTATATCGGCGGCGGATTTGGTGCAGGAATTCACAATACTTTAGAAGCCGCAGCATTTGGCTTACCCGTAATATTTGGCCCAAAATTCAATAAATTCCAGGAAGCTAAAGATTTGATTAAAATTGGTGCGGCCAAAAGCGTATCAAATGGCACTGAATTAATTAATGCTTTTGAATATTTTAAAAGTAATGCTCAATCATCGTCCGCGGCAAAGAAATATGTGGAAGATAATAAGGGAGCTACCGCCTCTGTTTTAAATAAACTAATTTTTAATTCGCTCGTCAAATAAAAATGGTGCTACTTTAACGAGTTTAATTTTCAGAAAATCTACATGATTTGGATTAATAAGGTAATTATATTCATCCTGGATAATAGAAGAAGGGATACGCAATACAGCCTTTTTATTTTCCTTTACCCAAACACTCCCGATTTTTTGCGTAATATGCATCTGCTCAAATCTAGTCCAGTTTTTTGATAAATTACTTGCGTTAATGGTATCAAAAGCAATTCCATCTGGTATTTCGATGTGCATTACGCTAAAATTTCCGGATAGTCCTAGTTTACTTCTATGAACCACATTTTCTAAACATGCCAGCGATTGAGATCCCGCAGCATAGACAACTTTAACGTCATCAAAATTCCATCTGGCTGCTCTTCCTGAAGCAATTAAATTGTCAGCATATTTTGACAGCGCAATTCTAAAAACTAACATTAAGCTAAATCACCGTGGGCAATACGAGTAAGTTCTTCTTCAATTAATGACAATCCGGTAAATGTATCCATTAAAGTAAAAGGCACCTGATTTCCTAAACCGTATGCAGTTGTATTTAACCACTTATGAAATGCTTCCGCGGAACCAAAAACTTCTATCCCTAATTTAAACAAAGCAAATGATTTTAATAATTTTTCGCTTAAAGAAGCATCAAGTTTTAAATCCTGAACAAAATAGTTCTGTATTGTTTTAACTGTTGTTTTAAAAGTATCCTGAAATTCATCATATGTGAAACCTGAAACAGATATGAAATCGAGTGCAACTTTTGCACTTAGCCCTTTTTTTGAATTAGACAATAAGGCTACCGGATTTGAATACATCGTTTGATACTGACCCATGGTTTCAGCAACAGTTGGCACTTCGGCATTATTTATTTTATAAGGTTTGACTTTACTAACTGCCTTTTTCATATTCAAATATAGAATTTTTTCTTTATAATAAAGAATTTTTTCTTCATCACTAACGGAGTCTGCTTATTTGATCATGCCTGCCAAAGCCTCAATAAATACTGGACTATCATTTAAACTTTCAACGAGTTGAACATGCTCGCCGCCTAGGGCTCTGAACTCTTCATGGTACTCTACTGTAATTTCGTACAGTGTTTCCAGGCAATCAGCTACAAAAGCAGGGCTAAAAACCAGAAGCCTCTTTTTACCCTCTCCAGCTAATCTCTTTAAAACATCTGTTGTATAAGGCTGAACCCAAGGCTCCTTACCTAAACGGGATTGAAAGCAAACCGTGTAATCTTCGTTTGAAATGTTCAGTTCTTTTGCAATTAACCTTGCAGTGTCGTGACCCTGAGCAGAATAACAAAATTTATTGGTATCATTCAACGTCTGGCAGCAATCAGAACTTTTTAAGCAATAATTTCCGGTATGATCACATTTAAGCAGTTGTCTTTCAGGCAAACCATGAAAACTAAACAGAATATGATCATAATTCTCCAGATTGTGTTTTCTTGCATTTTCAGCAAAAACCTTAATCATTAGTTCATTATCGTGGAAGGAATTAACAAAAGAAATTGGCGGAACAGTAGGCCATTTACTAACCAATTCCATAACTAATTGCATTACCGAACCGGTACTTGCAGAGGCATATTGAGGGAACATCGGAATCACCTGAATGCTTTCTACCAGGCCAGCTTTCAAATTTGCCAGAGCAGAGTCAATTGAAGGACTTTGATAACGCATTGCCAGTTCTACATGGTATTCATTCCCCAACCTTTCCTGAAGCATTGTTGCCTGTAGCTTGCTATAATATAATAGCGGCGAACCATTTTCACCCCAGATTTCTTTATAAAGTTTTGCGGTTTTCGGGCTTCTGAAAGGAACAATAACACCTTTAACTAATAAAGTTCTATTGAAAGCTGGTATATCTATTACCCTTTCATCCATTAAAAACTGATCTAAATATTTCTTAACATCAGATACCGCCGGACTGTCGGGTGTTCCTAAATTAACTAGTAAAATTCCCTTTTTGCTCATTTAATAAAGAATATGTTTTGTGGCGCAAATATCGCTTTTTTAGTATCAAGTAGTACGTGGCAAGTATCAAGATTCGGTAAAAAGCACGTTAATCTATTTTGTCTTATACAATTGCCACCATGGCATTCCTGGTTTTTGGTGATGTTCCAGATGGTAACCAAAAAAATAACAGGTTATAAATGCAAAGAAATGATTTTTGCTCAAAGTTGAAGCATGATGTTCATTATCGTGCTCCCCTTTATGCGGCAGGTAAGTACCAAAATAGAATAATTGAAAAGTGCTTAACAGCGATGGCAAGACCCAGAATAACAATAAATTTTTTTCATCAACCCAGATTTTCAGCACATTAAAGGCAATAGCCATAATTACAAGCTGAATAATTGTTACATAATTCATCATGAAACTTAAATACCATCTCCAGAATCCATGCGGTGCAAAATCCGGATCTTCTTCCGTGTGTACATGATTATGATGGCTATGATGTTTGTTGTACAGCTTATTGTAAAAAAAGCCTGCATACAGAAAAACAGAAAGGTATCCTAAAAAATTATTGAGCTGCTTGTTGGATGAAATCGTTCCATGCATGGCATCGTGAGCTGTGATAAACAAACCCGTGTACAAATGCATCTGGATAAAAATCATTATGTAAACCAAAGGATTAGTCCATTCGAAGTTCCAGCGCAACAGAAAAAAAAGAGATGTAAACCAACAGGCGATTACCGTGCAGGCAACAAAAACTCCAATATAATTTTGAATGATTTTCAAATGGCTTTTTCTTATTAACAGTTTTAATAGGAAATTGATTTGCCGACGGAAGGATTAATATAGTTCTAGCGCAGATTTCACTTTTTCCATCAACCACATTGGTGTAGATGTTGCACCGCAAATACCAACCTTATCGTTTTCATTAAACCAGCTTTTATCCAATTCTTGTACATTTGAGATGAAGTAAGAATCTTCATTATACTTCTTGCAAACATCGTAAAGGACCTTTCCATTAGATGACTTTTTACCAGAAACAAAAATAATTTTATTGTAATGACTTACAAAATTCTCCAATTCTTGGTAACGGTTAGAAACCTGGCGGCAAATGGTATCGTTGGCTTTAACCTCATATCCACGGGATAATAATTCATCCTTAATGTGATAAAACTTATCTACACTTTTTGTCGTCTGGCTATATAATGTAAATTTAGATGGCAATTCTACATTATCAAGCTCTGCCAAATCCTGAAAAACTATTGCCTCACCGTTCGTCTGGCCTTGTAGACCGATCACTTCAGCGTGGCCATGTTTGCCGAAAATCAGAATCTGCTCGTCATCATCGTGAGAGTTCTTTATCCGGTTCTGGAGTTTCAAAACTACCGGGCAAGATGCATCAATAAGTGTTAAATTGTTTTCCAGCGCAAGCTGATAAGTCGAAGGCGCCTCCCCATGAGCACGAATTAAAACCTTTTCATTTTTTAGCGATTTAAGCACTTCATGGTCAATAATTTTAAGCCCCATGTTTGTCAGCCGCTCAACTTCCTCATCATTATGAACGATATCGCCAAGACAATATAAATACCCTTCTGTATCCAGGATGTCTTCAGCCATTTCAATGGCGTAAACCACCCCAAAGCAGAAACCTGAAGATTTATCTATAGTGACTTGTAAATTGTAACTCATTGCAATGCAAAATTAAGCAAAAATACCTATCATCTTGTCACATACAAGACAACAAAAAATATTAGTTGGGATATGAACATCGTGGTACCGATATACTTCTGTTGCTTTAAGCCCAATGCATAATAAAATTTTAATAATATTACCGACACAATAAACCAGGCTATGTAATTTTGAAGCGGAATTTCGTGCCAGTCCCAATGCCAGTAATCAAATTTCATAGCAACAGGCTCTAAGAAAAAATCAAATGTTATTAAACATAAACCGCCTATTAATGATGCCAGTATACCGTTGCGAATCTTCAAACTTTTAATCATCTGCCCGGTACTGAAAATCAAAATGACCCAGTTTACACCCATCAACAACGGTACTGTAAATATCTTGAATCCAAGCGTGGTGCCATAATAATAGCTTCCAAATATTTTACCTGTTTTAACCCCTAGAACTTCCACGAGAAAGCCACAAAGAAATACACCACATACAAAAAGCAACAGTCTTTTAACATCTCCGCGGTATGAAAATACAATTACAGCAAACATTAAAAGCAGGTGAAATGGAACTAACCGAATAAAGTAAGGCTGAGCTGCAGGAATTAAGAATCCAAACAATCCAACCAAATGAAAAATAATAATAATGGCTACTGCCAATTTTTTGATTTTTAAATCGGCTTGATCGATCTGCCCTTCCATGAACCTTTTTTTAGTAAATGATTAGAAATTGATTTAACTGAAATTAACAAAAACATAAATATTTGTAAAGGATGCAAAATTAAATTTAAAACCACATTTTGTCCCGACAAAAAAGATATCATTATCCTGCTTAAAACAATTAAAGTAAGCGGCAAAGCCAGCAAATGCAAATCATAATATATGAATAATAAAATAGGCCAGCTAATTACCAAAAGCTGGTAAAGTAATAATATTATGATGTTATTGCCAAAACCTGCAAGTAAATTTTTACTAAAACCACTTACACTTTCGCTAAGGTTTTTGTACATCCTACAGTATATTAAACCGTTAGCCAATAATGCTTCAACTTTAAATCCTGCCTGCTTAACCAGTTTCATTATCTCTATATCTTCTACAACCTGATTTCTAACACATTCATGCCATCGATTTTCGATATAATTAGTTGCTTCGAAAAACATACACTGACCGCTGGCAGCAGAAAAAGCAGGATTTTTAGAAAACCGAACCATGTGTAAAGGCAATAAATTCAATAGTATAAAATGCATCAGTGGTACTGTTATTTTTTCTCCAAAACTCAACATGACCTGGTTCGTAAAGATACTGAGCAAGCTTAATTCGTTTTTTTCTGTGCGAAATATAAGGCTGTTAATAAAGCCTTTTTTTATAATCTCGTCAGCGTCGATAAACAAAAAATACTTGCCGGTAGCGATTTTTGCCAATTGATGGCAGGCGTAATTTTTCCCCAACCATCCTTGTGGCAATTCCTTCCCTTTTACTATTGAAAACTGCTCATTATGTGCTGAAAAATCTGATACTAGCTCAAAAGTATTGTCGCTGCTGCTATCATCAAGAACAATAACTTCGTAATTCAGGTAATCCTGCACTTTTATCGACTGAAGCAATTGTTGGATATTTTCAGCTTCATTTCTTGCAGGAATAAGAATGGAAACTTTATCCTGATAATGTTTAATTGTTCGTGGCAGCTTAGGGTTAGATAAAAAATTAAACACCGTAACCGAAAACCTGATGATAAGAAAAACTAATGAAGCGTAAATAAAAATCGTCATTCGGTAATTTGTGTTTGTTTAACAACAGAATTATCGTAATGTTTATTGTAAGCACTTTTTAATAATTGAAGACTGATGTATTCCTCATTCTCCCAATTTTGTAAATAAGTGTAAGCCGAGGCTTTGCGTTTTGAAAAATAATCAATAAAGGTGGCTGCAAAAACAATATTTATTCTCTTCTGGCTCGCATTAATCATCTGCATAACACCTTTTTCAAAAGTTATATTTTTTAGGTGATTGGAGTGCAACTTACCTTGCGGAAAAACTAAAACGAGGTTATCAGGATTGTCCAAAAGATTTCCGGCATAATTCAAAGTTTCCAAAACATCTTTTCCCGAATGTTTGGCCGCAAAAGCACCGAGATATTTCAGAAAACTTAATTTTCTATAATTCTCTGCGTTTACTAAAACGTGAAACTGCTTTTTAAATACTTTTTTATTGATGTAGAAAATCAGGAAGCCATCCCACCAACTGAAATGGTTCGCCAGGACTAAAACTGAAGAATCCTTTTTAGGTTCGATATTATCAAAGTTGACAGCAGCAAAATGTTTATCTACAATAAACTGAATGTACCAGGAGAAAAATTTATAAATAATTACATTCTTTCGGGGATAGTACATTCAGGAAAGTTGCGAAAAAATAGAGTTATGTGCAAATATCTGTTGATAAAAAAAGCATGAATACACAAAACTAAGGTTAACTTAAATAAACCCTGTCTTCTTCTCCCTCCACATCCATAATAACATCAACATGTTCTTTTAAAATTGTAGCCAACTCGAGTCCGACAAAATCGGTAGCAATCGGAAAAATTTTATGACTCCTATCTACAAGTACAACCGTACGAATTTTTTTATGTGGCGTATTCAGGAAAACTCCTAAACCATACGCAAGTGTTTTGCCACTATTCAAAACATCGTCGACCAGAATTATAACTTTATTCTTCCATTGACTTTCGTTTAAGTCAGTTGTGGCTACCAATTTACTACTTTGCTTCTCAAGGTCGATACGAAGTAGTGTTAGCTTAAAATCTGATATTTTCTTTAAAACTTTTTCTAAACGTACAGCTAGTTTATAACCTCTATCCCAAATTCCGGCGAGCACAATCTCTTTCTCATTTAAATTATCTTCTAAAATCTGATAAGCGATGCGGTCTATCTTTTGTTGCATCTGTTTTTTGTTCAGGATAAGTAGTTGTGCTGCGTCCATTTGAAAAAGGGTTTGATACAAAAAGAACGATTTTAAGAATGAAATTCAAACTATTTGAAAAATAATTTTGGAATCATTGCAACGTTCAGTACCGTTAGGCGTCTTATATTATAACCAGAACGATGAAAAATAAATCGAAGTCATCATTTCAAAACAAAATCTAAATAAAATCAGATGAAAAAATTCTTAAAAACAACGGCGGCATTACTATTAATAGTTACAGGCAGTTTTGTTGTAAATGCACAGGAATCGAAAAATGTATCGGTAAAAAACTTCAGCAGCATTATTGTCAGCAGCGGCATCGATTTATACTTAACCCAAAGTGGCACCGAAAGCTTGACTTTAAAAGCCAGTTCAGATTTATTGCAAAATGTTGTTGTAGAGCAAAAGGGCAACAGCTTAACCATAAAAATGAAAGAAGGCGTTCATTGGGGGTCGATGTTCAAGAACCAAAGTATTAAGGCTTATTTAAATTTTAAAACACTTTTGGCTCTTACAGCTTCAGGAGGTAGTGATGTTTTCTCTCAAGGACAAATTAAGGCTGGGAAATTTGCACTACGTTCGTCGGGAGGTTCTGATGTTAAATTAAACCTGGTTTGTACCGATATCGAATTGCAGACCAGCGGAGGTAGTGATGTTGCATTAACAGGTAAAGCAGAAAATATGATTTTGCAAACCAGTGGCGGCAGCGATGTAGATGCGTATGGTTTTGTAGTTGATTATGCAAAAGTGACTGCTTCAGGCGGTTCTGATGCGAATATAAATGTAACTAAAGGCTTGGAAGCGGGTGCCTCTGGAGGGAGTGATGTTCACTATAAAGGCAACGCTTCATTAAAGAAAACGTCGTCATCTAAAAGTGGTGATGTTACAAAAGTAAATTAGTTAGTTTTAGGTTTAATTAATTTTACTATCGCTGCTTTGCGGATGCAAAGCAGCGATTTTTTTTATGAAAATAATTTCAAGAATTAGCGGATTAAGCAGCTAACACATCATCATTTCGGCCTGATGTCTTCAGTTTTTAAACTTTCTTGTACGGATAATAAATGAAATTTGCGCCTTCAGGAACAATTACAAAAACACACATAAAGTTTTCGGGCTTTTTGTACACTTTTAAAAATTGCTCTTGTTTATCTTTGTTAATAATTCCCTTTTCTACAAATTCTTCTAAAGTGGAAGCCTGAATGGTCCAATCTGTATTCAATTCTTCTTTATTTAAAATGATTTCGCCCAATTTAACTTCATGCTGGTGTGCAACAAAAATCGGGTAAGAAGAAATGCCTTCAATCATAATTTCTATGGCAACCTCTTTAATGGCATCCGCATAAAATGCCAAATCCTTTTCCAAACTTATAAGCGGACTCTCCTGCTTCTTTTTTGGTGCTTCGCTATCTTCTGGCGTTGCACCCAATAATTCTTCTCTATCCATTAATTATTGAATTTTGAGCGATTTGCAATTGACTATTAATGTATCATTCAATTATTCTCTCCTTTTAATCTTAACAAAACAACATTTTCGACATGCTGTGTATGCGGAAACATGTCTACAGGTTTTATACGAACAACATTGTATTTTCCGTTTAGCAATTCTAAATCTCTCGCTTGGGTTGCAGCATTGCAGCTTACATAAACAATTTTTTCAGCTTCCATTTCCAATAAACGTTGCACCACATCCGCATGCATACCCGCTCTTGGCGGATCTGTAATAACGACATCAGGTTTGCCATGGGCTAGGATAAATTCAGCAGTTAGAATGTCTTTCATGTCACCGGCATAAAAGATGGTGTTCTCAATTCCGTTTAATTCAGAATTGAATTTGGCATCTTCAATTGCTGTTGGTACATATTCTACGCCAACAACTTGCTTCACATCTTTAGCAATGAAATTTGCGATGGTGCCAGCGCCGGTATATAAATCGTAAACGAGTTCATCGCCTTTAAAACCGGCAAATTCTTTTGTTATTTTATAGAGTTCGAAGGCCTGCTCGGAATTGGTCTGATAAAAAGATTTCACTCCAATTTTAAAACGGATGCCATCCATCTCTTCAAAAATGTGATCACGACCAGCGAAAGTATTTACTTCCTGATCAAAAATTGTATCATTCTTTTTTTGGTTAACGATATAAAGCAAAGATGTGATTTGAGGAAACTCAGATTTAAGGAAGTTCATCAAACTATCTACTTGTTCCTGCTCTGGATAAGCGAAAATGACCGCAACCATAATTTCGCCTGTGCTGGAAGTTCTGATAATTAGGTTACGTAAAGCACCTTCATGGTTCCTTAAATCATAAAACGAGATTTCATTTTCCAAAGCATATTTACGAACTGCATTTCTAATCTGGTTTGATGGGTCATCCTGTAAATAACAATGTTCAATATCCAAAATCTTATCAAAGCGCAACGGAACGTGAAACCCGAGGGCATTCATATCGAAATCCTCATCGCGGTCTATTTCGGTTTTTTCAAGCCAGCGTTTATTCGAAAAAGTAAATTCCAGTTTATTGCGATAATATTTATTTTTTGCCGATCCCAGAATCGGTTCGGCGAAAGAAGTATCTATTTTGCCAAGACGTTGTAATGCGGCTTCTACATTTTTCTGCTTAAACTTTAACTGAGATTCGTAGCCCATGTGTTGCCATTTACAGCCACCGCAAGTACCGAAATGCGGACAAAATGGCTCAGTTCTCAGCTCAGATTTTTCATGTAATCGGTCAATTATAGCTTCAGCAAAGTTTTTTTTCTTTTTAGTTAAGCGAACATCCACTACATCTCCAGGGACGGCTTTATCAATAAAAATAACCAGCTCATCAGCTTTACCCACACCTTTTCCTTCTTCTGCAATATCAATTACATGTACGTTGGGAATTATAGTTACTGTACCCGGTTTTCTTCTACTCATTATGCCGCAAAGATAGTGAAAAGGGCTTAAACACTAAAGTTGAAAGCCAAAATTGAAATCACATGACTATTTATGGAAATAGACGGGGGAGAAATAGTATAAGCAAATTCCTTTCAGACTAATAATAGTCTGAAAATTTGATATTCAAAGTAAAAATTATTTCGCAAAAAACCTAAATGCGGCGCTCCAAAAACCATACGCCCAGTTAAATTTAAGGTCGAATTTTTCATCTACTTGTACAGAAAACTCTAATATTTCATTGCTCATGATAAAAAACCTATCTATTTAAGCAATAATACAAATTTCAGACCAAAAACCCAAACGGTCCAAATTAAATTTAAGTTAAAATTACATGAATAATATAAAGATTTTGTTCATCTTTTCCCTTAATCGGCTGGATTCTGTAATCTATTGAAGAAAAATTAAATATGCGAAAGACTGACCAAGGTTTACGCGAAAATTAAAACAACAACAGTATTCTTAGTATCTTTCAGCCTTTATCGCTAATTAATGAAAACAAAGATAGTAGCAGGCCTGCTTTTAGTGGGATTTGCAAGTTACGCCCAAAATACGACGGAACAATATTTTAAACTTACAAGAGCTGGCTTCAAGGAGAATAATGCCTATGAAACCACCGATTTTGTGGAAAAATATTTCCGTGTCCCTGGGAATACAGGATTCAATGCAAGCATTCGCAATGTTGAAAGCATTTTAAAAAAAGCAGGATTTGTAGAACAAAAACAAAATGAGTTTGAAGCCCCCCTCACTTATCGTATTGAAAAACGGGCAATGAAAAGTAAAACCTGGGAACCAGTTAATGCGAACATAGATATCGTTGGAGAAGATCAGCCCCTAATTTCTTTCAAAACCAACCGCAACATGATTCCAATAAATTGCGCCTCCACTCCTACAGAAGGTGTAACGGCGGAGGTTGTCTACATCGAAAAAATTATACCCGCCGAGCTTGAGAAAATGGATCTGAAAGGCAAAATTTTATTTTCAGAAAATAGCCCTTCAAGATTACTGGCTTCTGCAGTTAAGGCCGGTGCTGTTGGCGTTTTAGGTTATTCCATGCCAAAATATACTCAACCGGAAGTACATCAAACTTCTATTCAGTTTGGCAGTATGCGTGCCAATAGTGAGGTTTGGACACTGCTCTTATCTTATGCAGCAAAAGAAAAACTAAAAAATGCTTGTAAAAATGGGATTACCAAATTAAAGGTTAGTATCGAAACCAAGATCTATCAATCTGAAGAATTAACGGTTGTTGCTAATGTGAAAGGGAGCGAAAAAGCAGATGAAAGATTCGTTTTCAGTGCGCATGTACAAGAACCCGGGGCAAATGATAATGCCAGTGGCGTTGGAACTTTAGCTGAAATGGCAAGATTAACCGCCGAACTTTACAAGGCAAAAAAAATCAACCCAAAACGTTCACTTACATTTTTGTGGGGTGACGAAATTGTATCGACCAGACGATATATAACTGAAGATACCACCCGCGCGAGAGGAATTTTATGGGGGATGAGTTTAGATATGGTTGGTGAGGACACCAAGAAAACCGGCGGCTCATTTTTGATAGAAAAAATGCCTGATCCTTCTGCAATTTGGACCCGTGGAAAGGATAAGCACACAGAATGGGGTGCAGGAGATGTGCAGGAAAAAGACCTTTTCCCACATTACTTCAATGATTTTATTTTCGACATCTGCAAAGCACAGGGTAAATTTGCCAACTGGACAGTAAACTATAACCCTTTTGAAGGTGGCAGCGACCACACTCCTTTTCTTCAGGCCAAAATTCCAGGACTGCTAATGTGGCATTTCACAGATGTTTTTTATCATACAGATAATGATAGAATTGATAAAGTTTCTCCAACGGAAATGAAAAATGTTGGAATTAGTGCTTTAACCGCTGCCTATTCTTTAATTTCTGCTGATGAAAATATGGCGAGCGTTACTATTGATCAGGTCAAAACAGATGCGCTGATCAGGTTAAAAACGGAGTTTGATTTAAGTAAAATGGCCATTGCTGAAGGAAAATCTGCTGATGATGAAAAACACATCATCGAAACCTGGAGCAAATGGTACATCGATGCTTTGGCAACAATAAATAAAATGCCTGTGAAATCTGAAACAACAAGAATTGGTTCATCAATTAAAGTTGCAACGCTGGAAGTGGAAAAACAAACAAAAGCCTATTTAGCGGAGTTAAAGTAATCCAGGAATCTCATATGCCTAAAGCAATAATTATTGGCGCAGGAATTGCAGGAATTGCATCCGCAATCAGAATGGCCGTTAAAGGTTTCGATGTTGAGGTTTTCGAAGCAAATGGATATGCAGGCGGAAAACTAGCTCAAATTGAAATAAACGGCTTTCGCTTTGATGCTGGTCCGAGTTTATTTACCATGCCGCAATATGTAGATGAGTTATTTATTCTTGCCAATAAAAATCCTCAAGACTATTTCCAGTATAAGCAGCTGGATGAAATCTGCAGGTATTTTTATGAAGATGAACTTCATTTAACGGCTTACTCCAATATTGATAAGTTTGCCGATGAAGTGGCGGGTAAAACAAAGTCTTCTGCCATCGAAGTTAAAAACTTCCTAAATAAAAGCGCAACGATTTATGATGTAACACATAAAGTTTTCCTTGAAAGAACATTGCACAAGCTAAAAAGTTACCTGCACTGGGATACGCTAAAATCAGTGTTTCGATTTAGCAAAATTGATGCTTTTCGTTCTCAGCATGATGCAAACGAAAAGTTCTTTAAGGATAAACGAATTGTGCAGCTTTTTGATCGTTATGCAACTTACAATGGTTCAAATCCCTATCAGGCTCCGGCAACTTTAAACGTAATTCCCCATTTTGAGTACCACTTCGGAGCATTTCTCCCAAAAAAAGGAATGTATGGAATTGTTGAATCTTTGGTCAAACTAGCGGAAGACTTAGGTATTAAATTTCACTACAGTCAGCGAATTGATGCCATTAGTTATGAGCATAAAAAAATAAAAGGCATTCAAGTCGAAGGGCGTCTCGTCGAAGCAGATGTGGTGATTTCCAATTTAGATATCTGGTTTACTTACAAAAACTTACTTAAGAATTTTCCTGAACCTAAAAAACTCCTGAACCAGGAACGAAGCAGTTCGGCTTTAATTTTTTATTGGGGAATGAAAAACACTTACCCTGAATTAGGCTTGCACAATATTTTGTTTGCTGAGAATTATAAGGCAGAGTTTGATGCAATCTGGAAAGAAAAAACCATCTATGCAGACCCAACTGTTTACATCAACATTACATCGAAGCACATTAAAACCGATGCGCCTGTAGGCAATGAAAATTGGTTTGTTATGATCAATGTTCCGGCAAATGTTAATCAGAATTGGGACAAATTTATTTCAGAAGCTAAGCAGAACATCTTAGATAAGATTTATAGAATCCTAAAAAAAGATTTATCAGTTGATATTATTTGCGAACAAATTTTAGACCCAAGAGGTATCGAAAGCAAAACGGGTTCGTATCAGGGTTCTTTATACGGAAACAGCTCTAACAACCAGTTTGCTGCTTTCTTAAGACACCCAAACTTTAGCTCGGAAATTAAAAATCTGTTTTTTTGTGGTGGAAGTGTTCATCCAGGGGGGGGCATTCCATTGGCCTTACTATCTGCAAAAATTATAGATCAAGATTTAAAGATTTAAGGAATTCAGATTCTATGGTGCTTACCTTAAATGGCACATTGTTCTTTAACCTTGGAGTTTTTTAACCTCTTTTTCTAATTTTTCGACATCCAAATCGAAAGCATTGACGATAATTCCAGCTTTCCTGTAGAAAGGATTTCTCTCTTCGAGTTTTACCTTAACAAATTCAAGAAGCTGCTCGTCATCCAAATCTTTTATTAACGGTCTTTTATGGCGATTGTGCAACCTTGAAACCAACTGAGCAGGCTCCATTTCCAAATAAATGGTTTCACCATGATCATTCATCCAATCCATATTATCGAAAAAACACGGCAAACCACCACCAGTTGCGACAACACAATTTTCAGGATAGTTGTAAGTTTTCAGGATTTCGCTTTCATAATCCCTAAAACCCTGCTCACCAAACGTTTCGAAAAATTCAGCAATGGTTTTTCCCGATTTCTTTACAATCTCTGCATCTAAATCCACCACAGGATATTCTAAGCGATGAGCCAATTGTTTTGCCTTTGTGCTTTTACCGCAGCCCATATATCCGACTAAGAAAATTTTCATATCTTAATATTGTTCATTTGATGGATTGTTATATGTTTCTGAGGGCACATTGTCATTTATATTAATTTTACCCTTGGGTCAACGTATGCGTAAAGAATATCGACAAGAATGTTTATCACCACAAATACAAAAGCAATAAACAAAATAGAGCCCATTACTACCGGAAAATCTGACATTTCGAGTGCATTAACTGTTGTTCTGCCCAATCCATTGTAACCAAAAATGTATTCAACAAAGAACGAACCCGCCAATAAAGAGGCAAACCAACCAGAAATAGCAGTGATTACCGGATTCAGTGCATTCTTTAAAGCATGTTTATAAATTATTGCGTTTCGTCCCAATCCTTTTGCCCGAGCCGTACGAATATAATCCTGGGCCAAAACATCAAGCATTGCACTTCGCGTTAACTGAACAATAATTGCCAGAGGCCTTAACCCCAGGGTTATCATTGGTAACCAAAGATTTCTTAAGGTTAATATTTCCCCACGAAAAGGATCGTAGCTATACAAACTTCCACTCATTCTTAAACCTGTATAGTTACTCAAAACAAAACCAAATAGCCAGGCAATTACAATTCCGGCAAAGAAAGAAGGTGCGGAAATGCCCAGAATTGCAAATGCATTTGCCGATTTATCAATCCATGAATCTTTATAAACAGCGGATAGCACCCCTAAAAACACACCAATGATGGTTGCAAAAATCATAGCCGTTAGTGCGAGAATAAAAGTATTTGGAACAGTTTCGGAAAGTATTGCCGTTACGTCTCTTTTGGTTTGATACGAACTTCTAAGATAAGGCCATTTTAATACCAACGCCTTTTTATCAAGATTAATCAACTTGGCAAAATGATATTTCTTTTGAGCAATGCTGTCGTTATCGACTAGGCTAATCGGCGATAAATCATTTACATATAAAATGAATTGAACTGGTTTTGATTTATCTAAACCAAATTCTTTTCTAACAGCTTCCAATGATTGAACATCCGCCCGCTGCCCCATCGTCATTCTGGCCGGGTCGCCGGGTAAAATATTAAATAATAAAAAAACAACCAGCACAACACCAGCCATAACCAGTAATCCATACAAGAGCTTCTTTGTGGTGTAGGCCAACATTTATTTGCTAAAATATTTACTACTTAACTGTTCAAAATTAGGCACATTATGAAAATGCCATTTATTAATAACCACACCATTTTTTAAAAGTAAAATACCCGGATTAGCACGAACCATACTTTTTAAGGGAACTGCATCTGCGTAGAAAACTTCCGAAAACAAGTTGTTTTTTTTAACAAACTTCTGCGCATCAGTAGCAGAATTCGAAGTAAGTAACACCGTGCGAATGTTAAATTGTTGCGTTACATTCATTGCCAGTGCATTTAAATCGCCAATAGCTTTTGAGTTTGTATCGTTTAAGCTGTAGGCAACAAAAATCAAACTATAATAAGGATTTTCGATAAGCTCCTTCGTGTAGTCCGTTCCGGAAGCATCGGTAATTATAAGGTCTTTTATTTTCGGTTCGTAACCTTTTTTTATCAGGCTCTTAGATGGCTCGCCGATGATTTCCCAGTTATTATCCTTCCATATTTCGGTTTTAAGGTAATCCTTATCACTCATGTCTTTTTCAGCTTTGGTCGCTTTATTTTTGAGATGGTACATAATCTGATACTCATCGGGCTGTTCGCCGGGAGGAATAACCATCAAAGAAGGGATATGTGCCCCAATTTTATAAGGAAGAAAATCGATTACGGGCAGGAAATTATAAGTATATAAGCCAACCAGAAGAGAAATTGCGATAACAGCTATCGATATATTTCGTTGTGATGCTGCCTTTCTGAAAACCGGCTGAATTAAATTTCTATTCAGAAAAATAAAAACGATTAATACCAAGAGCACCAAATCTTTACTGAACGATTGCCATGGTGTTAAAGGAATTGCATCGCCAAAACAACCGCAGCTCGTTACAACTTTAAAAAATGCAGATACGAAGGTAAGCAGTGTGAAAAAGACAATTAATGAAAGCAAACCCCACGAAACCTTTTTGCCCCAAAAACCGAGTAACAGTAAAGCACCTAAAACAATTTCAAGTGTGCAAAGCAAGATCGCTATTCCAGTTGCCACCGGACTGAAAAAGCTCATCTGAAAAACTTCAAAGTACTCCTGAAGTTTGTATCCGAAACCAAGGGGATCATTGGCCTTTATCAATCCTGAAAAGATAAATAAAATGCCGACAAAGATTCTTGAAAAGGTTAGTGCTATATTTTTCATTTATTTACTCCAAGTTTTATCAAAGCAAATACGGAATAGTTCAACATATCCTGGTAGTTTGCATTTACTCCTTCGGACGCCAGTGTTTGTCCCTCATTATCTTCAATTTGCTTCACCCGAAAAATCTTCATCAAAATTAAATCAGTTAACGAACTGATGCGCATATCTCTCCAGGCCTCTCCATAATCGTGGTTTTTTGCAAACATTAAGTCTTTCGTTTCACGAACTTTTGTTTCAAACAGCGATTGAACAATATCGAAAGGCATGTCAGTTGGGTCATTTTCCGTAAGCTCCAGCTGCATCATTGCAATAACACAATAATTGATAATGCCGATATATTCAGAAGTGATTCCCTCGCCAACCAAACTTACTTTTTTTTCTTCTAAAGTGCGGATGCGCTGGGCTTTAATAAAAATCTGGTCAGTAATAGAACTTGGCCTCAAAATACGCCATGCAGTGCCGTAATCTTTAGTTTTTTTAAGGAACAAGGATCTGCACACTGCAATCACATCATCAAATTCGGCAGTGGTATTTGTTTGTGTCAAGGCCAATAGTTATTTAGTTTTAATGTATTTTTGTTTCTATCAAAAACAAAGCTAAAGATACATTTTTATAGCGAAACCCAAATCCGGAAGGGCTTAATATGGTAGAAAAAAATTTTTTTGAAGCAAAACAAAGCTTGAATATAAAAGGGAAAATGTTTGATTTAAGCACACCAAAAGTGATGGGTATCCTAAACATTACGCCCGACTCTTTTTACAGCAATAGCCGAACGAATTCTATTGTAGAAGCACTACGAAAAACAGAGCAATTTCTGAATGAAGGCGCTTCTTTTATTGATATTGGAGGTTACTCATCGAGGCCCGGAGCAAAAGACATTTCTGAAGATGAAGAGTTGAGCAGGCTAGTCCCTGTAATTGAAGCTCTGCATCAAAACCTTCCTGAGGCCATAATTTCGATAGACACGTTCAGGGCAAAGGTGGCTGAAGAATCGATCCTGGCAGGCGCACACATAATAAACGATATTGCCGCCGGTGAATTGGACGAGAAAATGTTCGAAACCGTGGCAAAACTGCAAGTACCTTACATTTTCATGCATATGCAGGGAACACCTCAAAATATGCAACAAAATCCTGTTTACAATAATATTTTGCTTGAGGTCATTGATTACTTCGCTAAGAAAATATCCATTTTAAAAGCTTTGAAAGTTAATGACTTAATAGTTGATCCCGGTTTTGGCTTCGGAAAAACAATTGAACACAATTACGAGCTTCTCAACCAGATGCAGGATTTTAAAATTTTCAATCTTCCTGTGCTGGTTGGCTTTTCCCGGAAAGGAATGATTCATAAGGTATTGAACAACACCGCCACCGAAGCCTTAAATGGAACAACGGTACTCAACACAATTGCGTTGCAAAAAGGGGCCAAGATTTTAAGGGTTCATGATGTAAAAGAAGCAGCGGAATGCGTGAAGCTAGTTGATAGATTAGATTGTTCAATTGTTCATTAGTTATTGGTTCACTCTTTTTTAATTTAAAGTATTGGTAACTAATCATCTGAAAATTGTAAACTGAAAACCCTTTTGCTATCTTGCCCTTAATGAAAGGATTAGACTTCGATTTTGTAAAATTTACCGTAACCGATGTGGTCGATATTGTGCTGGTTGCGCTTCTTATATACTACGTTTACACGCTCATCCGCAACACTTTAGCCGTAAACCTTTTAGTTGGTATGCTGATTATTGCGGTATTTTACAAAGTTGTTGATATGTTGCATATGAAGTTGCTTACAACAATCATAGAGAAATTTATGAGTGTTGGTATCATTGCTTTAATTGTCATCTTTCACCCCGAAATAAGAAGGTTTCTTCTTCTCATCGGGAAAAACGCTTTTCTACAGAAAAACAAGGCCTGGTGGGGCTATTTATTTGGTCGTAAAGAAATCGAGCGTAATAATTTAACACGTATAAAACCAATTATTGATGCCTGTAAAACAATGAAGAAAACCAGAACCGGGGCTTTAATTGTTTTTGTAAAATTTTATGATGAACAATTTTTCGCCAATAGTTGTGAAGTTGTGGATGCCAAAATATCTAAACGATTGCTGGAGAGCATATTTCAGAAGAACAGTCCACTGCATGATGGCGCAGTGGTAATTTCGGAAAATAAGATTAAAAGTGCCAGTTGTATTTTACCCTTAACGGATAATGACCAGTTGCCATCGCAATTTGGTTTAAGGCATAGAGCCGGAATAGGCGTTTCGGAAACAACTGATGCAGTTGCCGTAATAATATCAGAAGAAACAGGAGAAATATCCTATGCGAAACAAGGTAGAGTAAGAATGAATGTTTCGTTCGGCGAGCTGGAGAAACTACTTAACAAAGACTTTTAAGAATAAGGAACAAAGAGCAAGGACAAAAGAAAAAGTGCCCAAAACAAAAGAACAAGGATCAATAGACATTAAATCTATAATCCTTGTTCATTTATCTTCATTTCAGATTAACAGTATTGTTCAAAAGCGCCGATTAAGTTATCAGCGATCATTTGTGCAGGGCGGCCTTCAATCTGATGGCGCTCAATCATGTGTACCAACTTACCATCTTTAAATAAAGCCATTGCTGGCGAAGATGGAGGAAAAGGCATCATATAATTTCTGGCCTGGTCTACTGCTTCTTTTTCCATTCCCGCAAAAACCGTTACCAATTTATCAGGGTGTTTCTCGTGTGCTGCTGCCGCTCTAGCTGCAGGGCGGGCATTTGCTGCTGCGCAACCACATACGGAGTTCACAACAACCAAAACAGTTCCTTCGCCTTTAATAGCTTGGTCAACTTCTTGCGCATTTTTTAATTCTTCAAAACCTACGTTCGTTAATTCCTTACGCATTGGTTCTACTAAATATTCTGGATACATTATCGTGGAGTTTTTTATTTACAATTCAGATTACAAAAATAAGAAAATCGAACAGCATGAGCCATTCGATTTATATTTTTAAGGTAAAAATAACCTGAGTAAAAATTTACTGAAGTCCTTTTTCTCTCAATAATTCTTTCATTGTTTCCGGATCGCGTAATGCCGCCCATCCGAAAGCGATAATCATTGCGACCAAAGCTATAATATATAACGCACTCAAAATAACACCGATAATTCCACAAATTTTACCTGCCCTTGTATTTTTAAGAGAAGACAGAGAATAGGCTGCAGGGTTTAAATTATATTGCTTAATATCTTTACCAGCCAGAACCCAGGCAACGATACCGAATACCAAACCTAGTCCGTAGCAACAACATGCCGGAATTGATAAAATTCCCAAAACCAATGAAATTGTCGCATTAGGCAAATTTTGTTGTCCCATTCCGTTTCCAAACTGACCAAATGGTGGCAATTGTTGAAATGGCGGAGGCGTTGCAGGTGGTATTTGCACCGGGTCAGATGCAGAAATATCGCTTTTGATCGGATCTAATGGATTTTCTTGTGGAGTTCCTTGTTCTTCAGACATAAATTAATGTTTTTAGTTTATAAGTTGATGGTTGTATATTTTGTAAATGTAATTGATTAAGATAATTACCGCAATACCCATAAACATCAATTTAATTAGTAATGCGCCTAGCCTGAAATCAAGCTTAAGATGAACAGCCGTAAAAATGATTAAAATGACCAGCGGAATTGTCGCCGGATAGAAATTGAAAGAGTCAAACAAATTACCTTTTAACAAAGCTAAAACTGAGCGCTGTAAACCGCAGCCAGGGCAATCTACACCAAAATAAGCTTTAAATGGACAGCTTAACAGATGGTGATTTAACCAATCGAAAAGGTCAAATTTCTCTTGCGTCAGCATCTTCGATAAGATTGATTTGAGCATCTTTCCAGATTTTATATTTCTGTAAATCTTTCAACACTTGTTTATATACCAGATTCAGCACAAAAACATCATCAATAAAGCCAAGTACCGGAACAAAATCGGGAACTACATCAATCGGAGATAAAAAATAAATCAGACCACCGAGAATGGCCATAATAGAGCGTTTGGGGATTTCTGTATAATCGCCATTAACATAATCCTTGGCGACGGCAAAAAGCAAAACCATTTTTGTCCAAACGCCTTCAAGTTCACCTTTGTTGGTAACTGCTTTGCCTAAAGCTTCTTTAATGGTATCGCTGGCTTTGCTTTTATCTTTAAGTAAAACAGAGGCCTTACTTTCTGATTTTTTAAAGAAATCCAATATCTTTTGCCTGTTTAACTTCATACATTCAGCGATTTATTAATCAACGGAAAAATCTAAAATATAATATCTACGCTTAGGATTTCAATAGTTCCAGAATATCGTCGAGGTATTTTCGTTCGTTGGCTAAACGAGGAACTTTGTGTTGTCCGCCAAGCTTATTTTTAGCTTTTAGCCAATTGTAAAACGTGTTTTCCGGCACATTGTGCACTTTAGGACGACACAAGGCCATGTCTTTAAAACGTTTTGCATCATAATCGGAATTTATCTCACGCAATGTATTGTCCATCAAATCGATAAATCGTTCGAAATTGTCGGGTTGTTTGTCAAATTCAATAATCCATTCATGTCCACCTGCTTTTTCGCCTTCAAAGTATATTGGTCCGGCGGTGTAATCTTTAATTGAGGCTCCGGTTACGGTGCATGCCTTTGTTAATGCCTGTTCAGCATTATCAATAATTACTTCTTCGCCAAAAGCATTTATAAAATGTTTTGTTCTACCGGTAATTTTTATCCGATAGGGCGATAAAGATGTAAACTGAATGGTATCGCCAATCATGTAGCGCCACAATCCACCATTTGTCGAAATAACAATAGCGTAATTTTTATGCAGTTCAACTTCCCCTAACAATAGCGCTTCCGGGTTTTCCTGGCCAATATTTTCAATAGGGATAAATTCATAGAAGATGCCATAATCGAGCATTAAAAGCATTTCTTCTGAATTATCCTGATCCTGAATCCCGAAAAATCCTTCAGACGCGTTGTAGGTTTCCAGGTAATACATATCATCTGATGGTATCAGTTGCTTAAACTGCTCACGATAAGGGGTAAAATTTACGGCGCCATGAACATAAAGTTCCAGGTTTGGCCAAACCTCCAGCAAGTTTTTCTTACCTGTTAACTCCAGAACCTTTTTTGCCAGAACGATGGTCCAGGTTGGCACACCGGAGATGCTGGTTACATTCTCCTGAATGGTTGCTTCGGCCATTCGGTCCATTTTAATTTCGTAATTATCCATTAATGCAATGGACATATCAGGCGTTCGGTAATATTCGGCCCAAATTGGCAAGTTCTTTATCAGCACGGCAGATAAATCGCCATAAAAACAGTCTTCATTTAACTGATTAACCTGATGGCTGCCGCCTAATACCAGTCCTTTACCTGTAAACATCTGGTTATCAGTACGGTTGTTACAGTAAATGGAGAGCATGTCTTTTCCACCTTTAAAGTGGCATTCTTCTAAAGATTCTTCAGAAACCGGGATAAATTTACTTCTATCGCTGGTGGTTCCCGATGATTTTGCGAACCATTTGATATCCGATGGCCAAAGAATATTTTGTTCGCCATTAAGCATACGCTCAATGTAAGGTTTTAAGGTATCATAGTTTTGAATTGGAACCCGTTCCTGAAATTGCCTCTGGGTTAAAATCGATTTGTAGTCATATTTACGACCCCATTCTGTATTTTCAGCACTATCAATCAGGCTGTGGAACCACTCTTCCTGAACGTCGTAGGGATATTTCATAAAAAGCTCAATCTGATGGATTCGCTTTTTCATTAACCAGGTAAAAATTGAATTTACGATTGCCATAAGTCCGATTTAAACTGCAAATGTTTTACGTTTCAATACAAAGTTAGACCCAAGATATACTTTACGAACCATCTCGTTTTCGGCTAAAACCTCCGGCACACCTTGCTCAAGGATTTTCCCTTCGAAGAGTAAATAGGCTCTATCCGTAATCGAAAGTGTTTCCTGAACGTTGTGGTCGGTAATTAAAATACCGATGTTTTTATGCTTTAATTTGGCTACAATACTTTGAATTTCCTCGACTGCAATCGGGTCTACCCCCGCAAAAGGCTCATCTAATAAGATAAAGTTAGGGTTTGCGGCAAGGGCCCGGGCAATTTCAGTTCGCCGGCGTTCGCCACCAGATAGTAAATCCCCGCGGTTCTTACGAACCTTATGCAAACTAAATTCGTTAATTAACTCTTCGAGTTTTTCTTTTTGTTCTTCTTTGCTCATTTTGCTCATTTCCAAAATAGCTAGAATATTCTCTTCAACGGTCAGCTTTCTGAAAACAGAGGCTTCTTGTGCAAGATAACCGATGCCTTTTTGCGCCCTGCGGTACATGGCATCTTCCGTAATGTCTTCATCTTCTAAGAAGATACGACCTTCATTCGGCTTAATTAAACCCACAATCATGTAGAAGGATGTTGTTTTCCCCGCTCCGTTTGGCCCAAGCAAACCAACAATTTCTCCCTGACTTACATTAAAAGAAACATCATTAACAACAGTACGCTGTTTATATTTTTTAACCAGATTTTCGGCTCTTAATATCATTCGTATTTATTTTTGGAAAAAAGAACAACGATCAATGAATAAAGATTGGGCTGTTTAGCTTTTCTTGTCCTTCATCCTTGCTCTTTTATCCTTATTCTTTTATCTTAATTCCTTTAATATTCAGTTGCAAACGTTTCTTATCTCGCCACACATTCTCTTCTATGGTATAACAAACAGAAAAAGGAACTTTTGGTTGTAAAAGATTTTGATATTCTGCAAGACCAAATCCGATGCCTTCAAAAATAGCTGAATTTTGTTGTTTTATATTAACTTTTAAATGATTGCCACCAACAGCCATTGCATGTTGAGCAAGATATACGTTATGCGTAATAAATATCGGAGCCATATTTTCTGGCCCAAATGGCCCCATTTGCGCTAAAACACGATAAAATTTCCCGTCAATTTGAGCAAGTTCAATTTCTGCATCAATTTTAATCATGGGCGTTAAAAGCTCTTCGGTAATTGTAGCGGAAACAATTTCTTCAAATTTATCGGCAAAAGCATCCACATTGTTTTGCTGCATGGTTAAACCCGCAGCAAATTTATGTCCGCCATATTGATCTAATAAATGCGAACATCCGCTTAATGCCTCATACAAATCGAATCCTGCAACTGAACGACATGAACCAGCTACATGACCGTTCGATTTGGTTAATACAATAGTTGGACGATAATATTTTTCAGTTAAACGAGAAGCCACAATTCCAATTACCCCCTTATGCCAGTTCTCATTAAACACGACTGTTGTTTTCTTGTTGATTAGAATTTCGCTGTCGCCGATTAAAGCCAGAGCCTCTCTTGTGATGTCTTGGTCGTAAGTTTTGCGTTCGGTGTTTTTTAAATTTATGAGTTCACTCTGTTCTAAAGAGTTACCATCCACCTGACAAAGCAACATGGCTACGGCATGTTTTGCATGATCGATTCTGCCTGCCGCATTTATCCTGGGCCCTAAAGTGAACACTACGTCGGTAAGGGTGTAATTTTCAGTTTTGCCAGAAACTTCCATCAATGCCCTTAAACCCTCACAAGGATTTGTATTAAGTTTGCGAATACCATAAAAAGCTAAAATCCGGTTTTCTCCAATCACAGGAACGATATCAGCAGCAATGCTCACCATCACCAAATCCAGGTATTGCAAATAGGTTTCTTTCGGTAAATCATGTTTTTGAGCATAGGCTTGCGCAAGCTTAAAACCAATTCCGCAACCTGCAAGTTCTTTAAAAGGATATTCGCAATCCGCTCGTTTTGGGTCTAAAACCGCAACGGCTTTTGGAAGCTCATCGCCTGGTAAATGATGGTCGCAAATAATAAAATCGATACCGCGTGTATTTGCATAATCTATTTTATCAATAGATTTTATACCACAATCTAATGCTATAATTAACGAAAATCCGTTTTCACCTGCATAATCGATACCTGCCATAGATATCCCATAGCCCTCCAGATACCTATCGGGAATGTAATATTCAATGTTTGAGCTAAACTGAGAAAAAAAACTGTAGGCCAGGGCAACAGAAGTGGTTCCATCAACATCGTAATCGCCGTAAATAAGAATTTTTTCTTCTGTGGTGAGTGCGCGCTCAATCCTTTCAATTGCCGTATCCATATCCTTCATCAGAAAAGGATTATGAAGGTGTTCCAGATTTGGCCTGAAAAAATCTTTTGCCTCATCAAAACTGCAAATATTTCTTTGCACCAAAATTTGAGCAAGCGACCTGTCTATATTTAGTTCTTCAGCAATTCTATTTATCGTATCATCATTACAATCTGATGCTTTTACCCATCTTTTTTCCATTATATTTGTTTCCGAACAGTAAATATACTTTTTTAATTTAAATCTCTACATTTTGCAAGTTCATACCTTATTCGAGGGCACCTTTTCTGTTGATGCATCAAAGAAGTTTGTTCCTTTCGATTCTGCCATTCACAGTTTTAAAGACAGACCGGGTTCTTTGTTTATTAATGTTCAACCTTTTTTAGTTGAGCTAAGAAACGACTTAATTTTATTTGACACAGGCCTCGGTTTCAGCGATGACCACGGCGAACTGATTTTGCATAAAAATATTCGCAATGCAGGTTTCGACCCAACCGATGTTACGAAAGTTCTAATGTCGCATTTACATTACGACCACTCTGGAGGTATGATTCACAAAATGGCTGATAAAACGGAATTGAGTTTCCCTGATGCGGAATATGTGATCAACCGGGGAGAATGGGAAACTGCGTTCAGTAGCACCTCATCTTCCTACCATTCAGATATTTTCGAATATCTGCAACGTAACGCGCAATTGAAATTTGTGGAGGGTGATGGCAATTTGAATGAAACAATTGCTTTCGAATTTACAGGTGCACACTGCCCAAACCATCAGGTTTTCCTTGTAACGGAAGGGAATCAAAAAGTATTTTTTGGTGGTGATGTTTTGCCCGAACCTGAAGAACTGGTAAAAAACTTCATTGCTAAATATGATTTCGATGGTCGAAAGGCAATGGAATTACGCAAAGAATTTGGAAAACGTGCGGCTGAAGGAGAATGGGAATGTTTATTTTATCATGGAAAAAGTGCCGCAACTGGTTTCGTGGATGTGGTTGAAGGCGGATTTAAGATAAGTTAGTTCTAATTTCTTTTAATCACACAGGCCACAAAGAAAAGGCAAAAAGATCAAAAAGCTATGCGCACACGATTGATTTATGTTCAGGCTTAAGACATTAAAAAATACAGATGTTTGTCATAAGAGTGAAGAAATAAACTATTCAGTGCCTCCAGTGTTTCCGTGGTTAAAATATAAATAAAAAAAGGTCTTGACAAATGCCAAGACCTTTAAAAATGTTTTAACCTTTCCTTTAAAGGACGGAGTTTATTTTTTAGCTACTAATTTCACAGCTAATTCAAAATTATCATCAATTGCTTTGTCGCCAATGCTATCGAAGAATGATTTTGATCCGTAACGGATATCGTATTTCGTTCTGTCTACAGTAATTTTACCTGCTAAAGCAGACACAGTACCATCTGTATTTACACTTACAGTTGCAGGGAAACTTAATGGTTTAGTGATGCCTTTAATAGTTAAGTTGCCTGATACAGTTACAGCCGCACCTGAACCAGCAACTTTAGTGATTACAAACGTAGAAGTTGGAAACTTAGCTGTACCAAAGAAATCGTCTGCTTTTAAGTGACCTTCTAATTTAGCGCTACCATCGGCATCTTTAATTGAATTCATATCGATAGTAAAAGTACCACCTGTTACTTTTTTACCATCAACATTTAAAGTTCCTGACTGTAAAGCTACTGTTCCATTGTGAGAACCTGTTACTTTTTTACCAATCCAAGTTATGGTTGATTTTGCTGCATCTACAGTGTAAGCAACTGGTTTAATAGTTGTAAAAGCTGATAAAGACACAACTGCAACTAATAAGAAGATTGAAGAGATTTTTAATTTCATTTTCTGGTTTTTAATTTATAGTACAAAGATATAATTAAAGCCGACCCTTTATTATTGACCTATGTTAAGTTTTTCAAAAATAGTCGTTTTTACTTAAATCATTCTATTGACTAGAAAATATAGATTAGGTTTAATCTTAAGTGCTTAGTCATTATTTAATCAGGGATTTTAATGCTAATTTCGCAATTTCCCGGGTGATTTGCGTGGGTGAATTGCAGTCACAGTTTGTAAATCCGATTACGTAAATGTCTTCGGCAGGAATATAAACGCCCATTGTTTTAAAGCCAAAAATACTACCCCCATGTTCTCTAGTTGGTGTACCATTAATTTCTTTCAGATGCCAGCCGTAACCGTAGGAAAATGTTTCCCCTCTATTCAGTTGATATTTAGTAAATGCTTTGTCAATGGTTTTTGAGTTAACGATTAAATTTTTATTCAATGCATTTTGCCATTTTAGCATATCATCCACTGTCGACATAAGCGAACCTGATGAAAAAGGAATACTAAAACTGATTTTAGATTTGTTTACATAACCCGATTCTTTTTTCTGGTAACCATAAGCCCTCCCTTTAATAATTGCAACATCATTGGCATACCTTGAATGAACCATTCCTGCCGCTTCAAAAATATTTTTGTTGATGTAATTTTCGTAAGTGGCTCCCGAAATTAATTCGATTATATAGCCTAGAATTACATAGCCGGAATTATTGTATTCGAACTTTGCTCCGGCAGCAAAATCAACCGGCTCATTTTTAAAAAAATCGACCATTTGCTTTGGAGAGAAATCTCTTTGAGCCACTTGTTGTAAAGTTTTCATTTTGGTAAAATCCTTAATGCCTGACGTATGAGTTAGCAAGTGATGAATTGTAATTTTATTACCTGAGGGATAATCAGGAATGTATTTTGAAATTGAATCATTAAGATTTAATTTATTCTCTTCCGCCAGTTTCAAAATTGCTATCGCTGTAAACTGCTTAGTCATGGAACCGATTTGAAATACATTTTCAGGTGTCATATGTACACCTAATTCTAAGTTCGCATTACCGAAAGCTTTTTTATAAATTGTTTTCTCCCCTTTTGCAACCATTAAAACGCCACCCAGGCCATCCTTATCCTGAAATAGATTGGAAAGTAGGCTATCTAATTGCGAATCCAGACTTTGCGCCTTGGCAAAAAAGGGAATCGTGATTACAATCAACAGCAGGAGTTTCAGACTTTTTTTCATATAATTTGACTTAAACAAGTTTGACGAGGTTACGTCACATTTGGTTACAAGTGTGCAACCGGAATTAAAAATTTCAGAAATTATAATGTTTGTTTAACTTTAGTTTATGAACCACAACGCAAAATCAATCCGCCCCTTTATCGGTGCTAAAAATTTTGAAATATCAAGGGCTTTTTATCGTGATTTAGGTTTCGAGGAAGTAACATTAGGCGATAGCATGTCGGTTTTTGAAAGCGGCAACATGGCTTTTTATCTGCAAAATGCCTACGTTAAAGATTGGATAGACAACACCATGATTTTTATGGAAGTTGATGATGTTGATCGGTTTTACAACGAGCTTTTAGAACTAGATTTACAAAATAAGTACGAAAACGTAAGGTTAATTCCCATTAAAAATGAGGATTGGGGGAAAGAATGTTTTCTGCACGATCCGTCTGGAATTTTATGGCATTTTGGGGAATTTAAGTAAATGAGATTTAAGTAAAGATTTGGGAGGTGACTTTGCTTCGGAGAGGCCGGGAAAGCTCGGAAAAATGAATAACGGACATACAGGAAATATGCCAGCTAACCAAGAAAAATAAATTCCCCCGGCATTGCCGGGGGAATTTCAAAGCAAAGAAGTAATTTCGTTAACCGACCTTAAATGCAGGAGTAACGTCATCCAGACAAGTACAGGTAACTTCCATATCTTTAATAATACCTGTTTTTAAGCTGTAAACCCATGCATGCACCGCCAGCTCCTGACCATTTGCCCATGCTGCCTGCACAATGGAGGTATTCATAACGTTTGATGCACCTTCAATAGCATTCAATTCAACGAGGCGATCAAATCTCTGATCAGGATCTCCGATGGTAGCCATCTCTTGTTCATGGGTACGATAAACATCACGAATGTTTCTTAACCAGTTATCAATAATTCCCACTTGTTTATTCCCCAATGCCGCTTTAACGCCACCGCAGCCATAGTGGCCGCAAACAATAACGTGCTTTACCTTTAACACATTTACAGAGTAATCTAAAACCGAAAGCATATTCATGTCCGTATGAACCACCACGTTTGCAATGTTGCGGTGCACGAAAATATCGCCAGGTTTAGTATTCGTAATTTGATTTGCCGGAACGCGGCTATCTGAGCAACCGATCCAAAGCACCGGTGGATTTTGCCCCGCAGAAAGTTTATCAAAGAAAGCCGGATCACTATCGATCTTGTCCTTAACCCAATCCTTATTTCCCTGCAATAATGTTTCGTATGATATATCTTTTGTTTCAATTGTCTTTGCGCACATAGCTGTTATCTATTAATGTCTTCTACTATTTTATTGGTTAATTTTGGCACAGAATAATGTTTCTGCACGTTCTCTAAGGTTACAATAATGCCTTTGGTATAAGCATTATGTTTATAATTAAAAATGGTTTCTAAAACATCCGGGTCAATGTACCGGGCATTTGTACCATCAATAATCACATTTGTTTCTCTTGGAATATTCGTTAAAACTACTTGTATCGCTGCTTTATTAAGAAATGAAACTTCTTCAGCAAGTTTAATTCTGATGTTCTTTTTGTCGCCTTCATTTGTAATTCTGTAAAAGAATGGATTACGCATGTTGGTGCGCAACAAATAGAAAATAGAAACCAGCATACCAATGGCAACGCCTTTTAGCAAATCGCTAAACAATACCGCCAGTACGGTTACTACAAACGGCACAAATTGATCCCAACCTTTATGGTACATGTGTTTGAATAAACTTATCCGAGTTAGCTTATATCCGGTTACTAATAAAATTGCCGCCAGACACGACAAAGGAATCATATTAATTACTTGAGGAATAAATAACAAGGAAAGCAATAGCCAAATACCATGAAAAATTGCTGACATCTTAGTTCTTCCACCTGCGTTTACATTTGCTGAGCTTCTTACGATTACAGAAGTCATTGGTAAACCGCCTACCATACCGCTGGCAATATTCCCTAAACCCTGCGCTATCAACTCCCTGTTTGTTGGCGAAACACGTTTAATAGGATCTATTTTATCTATGGCTTCGATGCTTAATAAGGTCTCCAAACTCGCAACAACAGCAATGGTTATCGCAACAATGTAAACGTTCTTATTGGCAAGCTGAGAAAAATCGGGCAGAGTAAACAAGCCCATAAACTCACTGAAACCATTCACAACAGGTATTTTAACCATTTGATCGGGACGAAGCGGGTGGTCGGTTCCACCAAAAACAATTGTGCCGATAATACCCAAAGCGACTACCAGCAGCGGTGCCGGAACAACGGCAAGCCTTGGGAATTTCGGCCATATGATTAAGATTGCTATCGATAACAAACTGATAATTACCGCCGCCAGACTGAAGTGGCTTAATGCTGCTGTTATTGCAGAAAATGTATTTTCGTGATCTTGCTGAAAGAAACCTTCATCACCGGAGAAATCTGTATCTACCCCCAGGGCATGGGGAAGCTGTTTTAAAATCAGAATTAATCCGATAGCTGCCAACATCCCTTCTATTACGCTAGATGGAAAATAGTTGCCAATGGTGCCAGCTTTAACCAATCCTAAAATTAATTGGAAAACACCTGCTAATACCACCGCGAGTAAAAATATTGGATAGGAGCCTAAAGAGGTAATCGCACCTAAAACAATTACAGTTAAACCTGCGGCAGGACCACTTACACTTAATTGTGAACCGCTAAATGAGCCGACAACAATTCCTCCGATAATTCCGGTTATTAAACCGGCAAATAAAGGCGCCCCGGAAGCTAGCGCAATACCTAAACACAGTGGCAAGGCCACTAAAAACACCACGATACTCGATGGTAAATCTTTCTTTAAATTCTTTTTAAGAATATATTTTTTCACGTCCGAACCTGAAAAGGCCGGGTTAAACTTTTGCATAACAATGTAATTATCTGGTAAATTTTAACGAATAAAATCGTAGTGCAACAGCGAAAAAATGTTTATAACAAGAACACGCACATATTCAGCGCACCTCTGTTACCAATAAATTTCAAAAATTACTGTTACACTCAAAAACTAGATAAAGTTGGGTGGCGGCGTCGGTACCGCAGGATGATATGGGTCTACATATCGTCGGAAATGTTCTACAAAACTGCTTTTGAGAACAAAATGATTTGAGGAGAATTCGTAAGAAAAGATAGGATGATTTAATTCGACAAGTTTAAAATCGGTGAACTTGGATGTGTCTTTGGCGGCATCCTTTCCGCCATCATGCTCTAACTCAATCTGCATGATTACGGCATTCATGATTTCCTTGTCAATACAGGTACAAAAAACAGGTGCGCCAGAAATTACCATCTTCGCACTGAAGATGAGTATGAAGGCTGCAACAATTTTATACTTGTGTTTTCTCAAAAACATTTAACGGATTCTAATTCTATTCTAATGTAATCACAAATTTAAACGGATAATTGGTTTTTCAATACTTTAAGCTGTAAAAAAAATGTAATTATAAGAAATTGGTTCTCCATTTTACAGTTAAACCTATTGATACCAAACATTCTATTCGAAAAACCAATATTTATTTTCAGCATTCATCTACAACAATTCCAATATTTAACGGCCCATAATTAATAACAATTCTTTTCCAGTGTAAATAACGATAAGCAAACATGGTATTCCCGATTGTAATTTTTAATTTTAAAAACTCATACTCCTAACATGGATAAGAAAATAGCACAGCTTCGGGATAAAATAGAACAGGCCAACCTTGGCGGTGGACAGGCCAGAATTGATGGTCAGCATAAAAAAGGCAAGTTAACGGCCAGGGAACGCATCCATTTTTTAATAGACGATGGTAGTTTTGAAGAAATTGGCATGTTGGTTACCCATCGCAGCACGGATTTTGGCATGGAACGCGAACAATACCCCGGCGATGGTGTAGTTACAGGATATGGAACTATCAATGGCCGCCTTACCTATGTTTTTTCGCAGGATTTTACTGTATTCGGAGGCTCACTTTCGGAAACTCATGCAGAGAAGATTTGCAAACTCATGGATATGGCAATGAAAAATGGTGCGCCATTGATTGGTTTAAATGATAGCGGCGGCGCACGTATTCAGGAAGGTGTTGTCTCTTTAGGTGGCTATGCCGATATCTTTTATAAAAACGTTCAGGCTTCAGGAGTAATTCCGCAGCTATCTGCGATTATGGGGCCTTGTGCTGGTGGCGCAGTATACTCACCTGCCATTACAGATTTCATTCTGATGGTAGAAAATACTTCTTACATGTTCGTAACCGGTCCAAACGTGGTTAAAACAGTAACGCATGAAGAAGTGACTTCTGAAGAACTAGGCGGTGCAAATACGCATGCGACAAAATCAGGGGTTACACATTTTGCCTGTGCAAACGAAATCGAAGCGATAACTCATCTTAAAAAGCTTTTAACTTACATGCCGCAAAATTGCGAAGAAATTACCGTGCATTTGCCTTATGAACCTGGAGATGAAAGCCGTCCACAGCTTAATAATTTTATGCCTGAGAATGCATCTCAGCCTTACGATATTCGGGAAATAATCTCGGTGGTAGCAGATGAGGAAAGTTTTCTGGAAGTGCATAAAGACTATGCCGAAAATATTGTTGTAGGCTTTGCCCGTTTGGCCGGAAGGAGTATTGGAGTTGTTGCCAATCAACCCGCCTATTTAGCTGGTGTATTAGATAGCAATTCTTCAACCAAAGCGGCTCGCTTCGTTCGCTTTTGCGATTGCTTTAACATTCCACTATTGGTTTTTGAAGATGTTCCAGGTTTTCTGCCAGGCACCGACCAGGAGTGGAACGGCATTATCACGAATGGGGCAAAATTATTGTATGCTTTTAGCGAAGCCACGGTGCCGAGAATTACGGTAATTACCAGAAAAGCGTATGGCGGCGCTTATGATGTAATGAACAGCAAGCATATTGGCGCTGACATGAATTATGCCTGGCCAAGTGCTGAAATTGCCGTAATGGGTGCAAAAGGCGCCGCGGAAATTATTTTTAAAAAAGAAATTACATCAGCAGAAAATCCACAGGAAAAATGGCTGGAAAAAGAAAAATTATACTCTGATATATTCGCGAATCCCTATCGTGCTGCAGAACGCGGCTTTGTTGATGAGGTTATTGAGCCCTCACAAACGCGGATAAAGTTGATAAAAGCTTTCAAAATGTTAGAAAATAAAGTGGTGAACAATCCGCCTAAGAAACATGGAAATATACCTTTGTGATTAAGATTAAAGATAAAGGAGCAAAGAATAAGGATTAGTAGCTCAACTTCACTTTCAACTCATTAAATGTTAAAACGAGCCGATATCATTTTAATGGCCTTTTGCACAGGCTTAATTGTAGCAAATATTTACTATTGCCAGCCACTGGTTATTTTGGTTGCCGAGGATTTTAAGCTGACGGAAAGTTACGCTGGTCGAATTACTTATCTCACTCAAATAGGTTACGCCTTAGGCTTATTTCTTTTGGTTCCGCTGGGCGATATGTTCGAGCGTAAAAAGCAAATTTTAGTGATAACAGGTTTGGCCATTTTAGCACTTTTAGCCGCAGCGCTTTCAAGAACATTTTTTCTGCTCGAAATTGCTTCGATATTAATTGGCGCCTGTTCAATTGTACCTCAGCTTATCTTACCCTTGGCGGCCAATTTAAGTTCTGATGAAAATCGCGGTGCAAACATCGGAATGATTATGAGCGGTTTGTTGGTAGGCATCCTGGCATCAAGGGCTGTAAGTGGGAGCATTGGTTTCTGGCTGGGCTGGCGAGCCATGTACTACATTGCCGCCGGAATTTGTGCCTTGCTTATCGTACTAATGGCGAAACGTTTTCCGCAAAGTTATCCTGGTTTTAAAGGTAGTTACAAAGAATTGATGACTTCGATGTTTAGCTATATTAAAACCCAAGCCGTGTTACGCGAAACATCCGTTATTAACTTTTTAGCTTTCGCAATTATCAGCGCTTTCTGGACAACCATGGTTTTGTTTCTGGCAAATCCACCATTCAGTTATCAAACCCTTCAAATTGGTTTATTTGGTATTGCGGGTGCTGCCGGCGCATTGGCTGCGCCCTTGGTTGGGAAGCTGAGTGATGGCAATAACCCACGGAAAAACTTAATGATTGGCTTCATCTTGCAAATTGTTAGCGTTGGATTATTTTATTTTACAGGAAGCCATCTGTACCTTTTTATAATCGGGATTGTTTTGATTGATATAGGTCAGCAAGCCATTCATGTAACCAACCAAACCCGAATTTACACCTTAATTCCTGAAGCCAGGAATAGATTAAACACCATATTTATGTCGGTAAGTTTTATTGGTGCAAGCTGTGGTTCGGCGCTTGGACTATATCTTTGGGATAAAGGCGGCTGGAATTTATTTTGCTATGGTATGACAGGAATTATCGTTTTGAATAGCTTAATTTACAAGTTCTACGGAAACAAGAAATTCTAAATGGAAGCACTGATTCAAATAGAGCAAATTTTTCCTTCTCTAACATGGCGGATTAGGCACGAAGCTATGTATCCCGATATGCCTTTCGATTCGGTTAAGCTGAAAGACGATTTTGAAGGTGTGCATTTCGGCTTATATGCAGACCACAAGTTAACTGGTGTAGTTTCACTATTTTCACAAGGTGATGTGTATCAATTTAGAAAACTTGCCGTTTTGCCGGGAGCACAAAAATTGGGCTACGGAACTAAATTGATCCAATATATCTTAGATTTTTGTAAAATTCAGAAAGCTACCGAGCTTTGGTGCAATGCCCGTGTTAATGCAAAAGAATTTTATTTTAAATTTGGCTTCCGCGAAACGGAAGACACCTTTTATAAAGATGGCTACGATTTCGTGATAATGGAAAAAAAACTTAAATATTAGATTACCACCAAGACACGAAGAACAGTAATAAAGGTTTTTAATTGCTTTGAAAATGGCTGTAAAACCGAGGGCATTAAGCCGAATATTTGTGCCTTTGTGGTAAAAAGAAAAATAAATATGGCGAAGAAAAAAGAAGACGACAAGAAAAAACATGTTGCAGTTGTAACCAAAAAATCGTTACAATTTCTTGAAGAATATATAAACAACCCTGCACCAACTGGCTATGAATGGGAAGGCCAAAAACTCTGGTTAAATTACCTTAAACCTTATATCGACGAACATTTCGTTGATAATTATGGAACAGCAGTTGGCGTCATCAATCCAAAAGCGGCTTATAAAGTGGTTATTGAAGCACACGCCGATGAAATTTCGTGGTATGTCAATTACATCACCAATGATGGTTTAATTTACGTGATTCGGAATGGCGGATCCGACCATCAGATTGCACCATCAAAACGCGTTAACATCCATACCGAAAAAGGTTTGGTCAAAGCTGTATTTGGCTGGCCGGCAATTCACACGCGCCATGGCGAAAAAGAACAGGCTCCAGAGCTTAAAAATATCTTTTTAGATTGTGGTTGCACTTCAAAAGAAGAAGTAGAAAAATTGGGCATCCACGTGGGTTGTGTAATTACTTATGAAGATGAGTTTATGGTTTTAAACGACCGTTATTATGTTGGTCGTGCTCTAGATAATCGCGTTGGTGGTTTCATGATTGCCGAGGTTGCCCGTTTATTAAAAGAGAACAAGAAAAAACTGCCTTTTGGCTTATACATTGTTAATTCTGTGCAGGAAGAAATTGGTTTACGTGGTGCAGAAATGATTGCCCAACGCATTAAACCAAACGTAGCCATTGTTACTGATGTAACACATGATACCACTACGCCAATGATTAACAAAAATACTCAGGGCGATTTAGCAGCAGGTAAAGGTCCGGTAGTTTCTTATGCACCAGCTGTTCAAACCAACCTGAATAAGTTATTAATTAAAACTGCTGAGAAAAATGAAATTCCATTCCAACGCCAGGCATCATCACGTTCTACCGGAACAGATACGGATGCTTTTGCTTACTCAAATGGCGGTGTTCCATCTGCTTTGATTTCTTTACCATTGCGTTATATGCATACAACTGTGGAAATGGTTCATAAAGAAGACGTGGATAATGTGATCAGCTTGATTTATGAAAGTTTATTAAACATAAAAGACGGACAGGATTTTAGAGAATTCAAATAAACCTGCATCATCTTCATTGCTAGCAGCTTATCGACGTGGCAACGTTTTTACAGAACAGGGTCTAAGATTAGTTTTCTTAGACCTTTTTTATATTCTAATTTATACAGGAATTATTGCTAATCAACGAATTATCATTCTTTAAGTATCAAATAAAAACATCTTAGTATTTTCGTGTTTTATTATTGAAAATTAAACCTAAAAAAAGATGTACATAAGTTCTATCACTAAAACTAAATATGCTTTTGCTTTAATAGCTGTTTTATTTATTTCCGTTTCAGCAAAAGTTGATCCTTATAAATTTAAACCTGCTGAAACCTGTGAAAAAGTGCTAAAATACTATATTAAAGCAGGCAAAGAAAATGGCAAAGAATTTAAGCTGAATGCTGACATTACAGTTAATCCAATTAACTTAATAAATGTAAATTTAGAATTACCGAATCAAACAAAATCGAAATTCGATATTATTATTGATTCTTTTGATTGCAATTTGAATGCCGATTTAACTAAAGGTTCTGCTTTGTATAAAGGCTATATTAAACACGAGAACGGAGACGCAACAAATGCGGTGATTAAAATTTCCCGGGATGAAAACGGAAAACTAACGATTTCAAACGCAGACCCTGAGCAAAACAGTGGTTTAATATTGTATGTTGATAAATGGGATGTTTTTGAGAATTAGTTATGGCATATAATAAAACAACCGAAAACGATAATAGTGTTGCTGCATTTTTAAATACGGTAGCAGACGAAATTAAACGCAAAGATGGTTTCGAGTTATTGAAGCTATTTGAGGAAGCATCCTATTTCAAAGCTAAAATGTGGGGAACTGCGATAATCGGCTTCGGCAGTTATCATTATAAGTACGAAAGTGGACGCGAAAGCAATGCGCCACTCACCGGCTTTTCGCCAAGGAAAGACTCTTTTGCACTCTATTTTTCATCGGAGCTGAAAAATAAAGCACAACTTCTGTACAGTTTAGGCAAGCATAAAACCGGAAAAGCCTGCGTTTATATCAAAACACTCGAAGATATTAATAAGGAAATCCTAAAACAGATGATAATCAATTCAATAGACGATATTAAAAGCAGACATCCCTAAAGCGCATGTCATTTTGCAGATAAACACTTATTTAGTTCAATAAGCTTAATTGAACAGATAGCCCGGAGCCCAATTTTATGAGTGGAAAGACCACATGCTAAAGCCGGAGTGATTTGCAAAAAGAACACTACCCTGGTTTCTAATAATTTCTAGCGTGTAAATTACAAGTTACGCGGTATTTTTAGCGGTTTATTTTGCAATATTTGAATATCAAATAAACCAACCGGATTATGTTTCAAAAACTACACCTCTATTTTTTAATAGCTGCCACTTGCGTTTCCATAAATGCCGCCGCGCAGGATGCCGTAAGCTATCAAGCACCTCCAAAAGAAATTGCTGATTTATTACTGGCAAAACCAACTCCAGGTGTCAGTCTGGATGATAAAGCAGAATGGATTTTATTTAGTGAAAGAAATTCCTATCCATCAGTAGAAGAGCTGGCCATGCCCGAATATCGCATTGCAGGTATAAGGTTAAACCCAAACAATTATTCGCCGAGCCGAATTACGTATATCAATAATTTTAGTCTAAAGAGCATTAAAGCTGATAAAACTTTCCAGGTAACCGGTTTACCATCGCCTTTGTATGCCAGCAACATCAGCTGGAATCCAGCTCAAACTAAAATTGCGTTTACAAACACCACCCAAAAAGGTGTAGATTTATATATACTTGATATCGCAACAAAAAAAGCAACTAAAACGAATAAGGCGTTTTTGAATGTTGTTTTAGGCAGCGGTTTAACCTGGTTAAACGACAATACAATTATATATAGAGCCGTTACAAAACCTGCCAGTGCTGCCCCGGTAAAACCGTTAATGCCAAAAGGGCCAACGGTTCAGCAAAACCTGGGTAAGGCGGCACCTAGTCCAACTTATCAGGATTTGATAAAATCGCCGTTTGATGAACAGCTTTTTGAGTTTTATGGAACATCACAATTAGTGAAAAATACAGGAGGAATTGAAATACCGATTGGTAAGCCTGCCATTTATTCATCGGTAAGCCTTTCTCCTGATAAAACTTATATGTTGATCGAAACCCTTCGCAAACCATTTTCCTATTTAGTTACTGCGAATGGATTTCCATCAACCGTTGCGGTTACCGATTTAGCAGGAAAACCAGTTAAAATTTTGGCTGAATTGCCGTCTTCTGAAGGTACGCCATCAGGTTATGATAACACCCAAAATGTTCCTCGTGGTTTCGATTGGAGAGATGATGAACCTGCAACAATCACCTGGTCTAAACCTTTAGATAGTGGCTTAATCAAGAAGAATGTGCCTTTTCACGACGCAGTTTATTCACTGAGCGCACCATTTACCGGTACTGAAAAAGAATTATTCAAAACACAAACACGTTACCGTGGTGTGCAATGGGGTAATGCAACTTTAGCTTTGGTGATGGAAGGCCTTAGAAGCAAACAAACCAACAAAATAAGTATTTACAATCCTACCACCGGCAAAATAGAAGAGTTATACACACGTAACCAAACGGATGCCTACGGAAATCCAGGTACACCGGTTACGACTAAAAACAAATATGGCCGTCCTGTGATTCACACAATAGATAATGGTACGAAACTATTGATGAACAACACGGTTGGTTCATCAGAAAAAGGAGATTTACCTTTTCTTGCTAAATTCGATTTGGCTACTAAAAAGAATGAAATTATCTGGCGCAGTGCAGAAGGCACATTTGAATATGTAAGTGATGTTATTGACCCTGATAAACTTATCCTGTTTACAAGAAAGGAAAGTCAGAAATTGGTTCCTAACTATTACATCAAAAACCTTGTGCTTCGCGTTGCAGATAGACAGGTGACGGATTTCGCAAACCCCTATCCTTCATTAAACGGTGTTGCAAAAGAAAAAATTTCTTACAAACGTGCTGATGGCGTTGATCTAACCGGCGATTTGTATCTACCGAAAGGTTATAATAAGGAAAAAGACGGTCCCTTGCCAACAATAATATGGGCCTATCCGCGTGAGTTTAATTCTGCTACAGATGCAGCTCAAATTCGTGGTTCAAAAGATAAATTTACAGCAATTGCCTGGGGTTCGCCAATTTACTGGGTAACTCGTGGATATGCAGTTTTAGATAATGCAGAAATGCCAATTGTGGCTAAAGATGGTAAGAAGCCAAACGATACTTTTGTAGATCAGTTAAGCTTAAACGCTGAAGCAGCAATTAACAAATTGGCAGATTTAGGTGTTGGCGATAGAAAAAGAATGGCCGTTGGTGGACATAGTTATGGCGCATTTATGACGGCTAACCTCTTAGCACACACTAAATTATTCGCCGCAGGTATTGCACGAAGTGGCGCATACAACCGCACACTTACACCTTTTGGGTTCCAAAATGAAGACCGTACATATTGGCAGGCACCTCAGTTATACTATGAAATGAGTCCATTTAGCTACGCCGATAAGATTAAAACGCCTCTATTATTAATCCACGGCGATTCCGATGATAACACCGGTACCTTCCCAATAAATAGCGAGCGTTTATTCGCAGCCATCAAAGGTTCAGGCGGTACCGTTCGTTTTGTATTTTTACCATATGAAGCACATGGCTATCGTGGCAAAGAAAATATTTTGCATGCCCTTTGGGAGCAAGACCAATGGTTAGAAAAATATGTGAAAAACAAAAAATAAAATCTCTTCTCTGTCTCTGAAAATGCCCCGTTTACCGGGGCATTTTTGTTTACATTAGCGTTGTTCGAGGTTAATAGCTAATTTTGCATCTTCAAAAAATAAAACCCGAACATTCAAATTACTAATTTGTTTTAGCCTTATGGAATACATAGATTACTATAAAGTTCTTGAAATTAAAAAAGATGCATCAACAGATGATATTAAAAAAGCCTATCGCAAGCTGGCCAGAAAATACCATCCTGATTTGAATCCTAATAATGAGGAGGCTAACAAAAAATTCCAGCAGATAAATGAGGCTAATGAAGTTTTAAGCGACCCCGAAAAACGTAAGAAATACGATCGCTATGGCAACGACTGGCAACATGCCGATCAATTTAATGCACAGCAACAACAGCGACAATCACAAGGCAGAAGCAGAAATAGTGGTGGTGGGTTCTCGGGTTTTGGTGGTGATGATTTTTCCGATTTCTTCTCCTCCATGTTTGGCGGCGGTGGTGCGCGCAGCAGTAGTCGTTCACCATTTAAAGGACAGGATTACAGCTCTGAATTGAATTTAAATTTGCTTGACGCCTACACAACTCATAAGCAAACCCTTACGGTAAATGGTAAACAAGTTCGGATTACAATTCCAGCTGGTGTAGAAAACGGACAAAAAATAAAATTATCCGGTTATGGTGCACCTGGTCCAAATAACGGTCCGGCAGGAGATTTATACATTTCATTTAATATATCTGAACACCCCAAATTCAAAAGAAAAGGCAACGACATACACATACAAGAAGAAGTAGATTTATATACGGCGATATTGGGAGGTGAAAAAATTATCGAAACCTTAAATGGAAAAGTAAAACTTAACATCCCGGCAGGAACTCAGCCAGATACGATCTTAAGACTGAAAGGCAAGGGTTTCCCGGTTTATAAAAAAGAAAACCAATTTGGCGACCTTTACGTTAAATGGCAAATTAAATTACCAATCAAATTAAACGCTAAACAAAAAGACTTATTTGAACAACTCTCCAAACTCTAATCAATATGGAAACTAATTTCATTTCAGTTGATGATTTTTGCGGACATTATAAAGTAGAAATTAACTTTATTAAATCTTTAGAAGAATACGGTTTAATTAAAACAAAGTTGATAAAAAAAACCAAGTTTATTAACTCTGATGACCTGGCTGGATTAGAGCGTCACATAAGGCTTTATAAAGACCTGGATATTAATCTGGCAGGCTTACACGCTGTCTCGCTCCTGCTTAACCAACTAGAAATTTTGCAAAAGAAAGTTGATGCGCTTAACAATGAAATGAACTATTATAGGCAAATACATTGATTTGGATTAATGTTGTCGAAGGTCATGACAAAAAAATCCCTTTTTTAATATTAGTTTATTAAATTGAACCTTAAAATCGAAAAAATGAGTGATTCATCCTTAAAGTTTATTGAAAAAATAAAAGCATCTTATGCCCCCACAGGCTCCTACATATATCTGGGAGCGGGCATTTTAGACGGGCAGGTATATGCTGATGCCGAGGTAAATCTCTCTTTAAAAATGATGAATAGGCACGGCTTAATCGCTGGTGCAACTGGTACAGGAAAGACACGAACGCTTCAACTACTTGCAGAACAACTGTCTGACGCGGGCGTACCGGTTTTCATGCTCGACGTAAAAGGCGATTTATCAGGACTGAATCAACCAGGAAGTATTAACCCAAAAATAGAGGAAAGAGCTGCACAGTTAAAAAAAATCTTCAATCCTACTGGTTTCCCTGTTGAAATTTATTCGCTTTCCGGAAAACTTGGGGCACAGATGCGCGCAACGGTCTTAGAGTTTGGCCCGACACTGCTTTCCAAAGTACTGGATTTAAACGACACCCAATCTGGTGTTATGGCTGTTATCTTCAAATATGCAGATGATAACAAAATGCCAATAATCGATCTCAACGATTTAAAGAAATTAGTTTCGTATTTATCTGAGGGTGCAGGTGCGAAAGAAATTAAAGAAAGTTACGGCAGTATTTCGACCTCCACATCAGGAACCATTTTAAGAAAAATTGTCGCAATCGAACAACAAGGTTTGGCAGGTATGTTTGGCGAAAAATCTTTCGATGCCGAAGATTTGTTTGAACGGGTAGATGGTAAAGGCGTTATCAGTCTGCTGAATATTGCTGATGTGCAAAACCAGCCCATTTTGTATTCTACATTTTTATTAAGCCTGCTTGCCGAACTTTTCACCACCCTACCCGAAGTTGGCGATTTGGATAAACCAAAATTGGTGTTCTTTTTTGACGAAGCCCACCTGCTTTTCAAAAATTCATCTAAAGCTTTTTTAGAGCAAATCGAAACCATCATCAGGTTAATCCGTTCAAAAGGTGTAGGAGTTTTCTTCTGTACACAAGCGCCAACAGATGTACCTGAAAGTGTTTTAGGTCAACTTGGAAACCGCGTTCAACACGCATTAAGAGCATTCACGCCAAACGATGCAGACGCCTTGAAGAAAACGGTCAATACTTATCCAAAGTCCGATTTTTATGAAATCGATAAAGTGCTTACATCATTAGGCACAGGCCAGGCGCTTGTTACGGTGTTAAATGAGAAAGGCATACCCACAGAAGTTTCGGCAACCCTGCTTACACCGCCAAGATCCATCATGGGACCGTTAACCGCAACAGATTTTGAAAATGCTGTTAGCGGAAGCCAGATGTATACTAAATATAAAGATCAAGTTGATCCTGAAAGTGCCTATGATATTTTAACCAAAAGAATCAATGATCAAACCGCTGCTGTGGAGCAAAAGAAGCAGGAAGCTGAAGCACAAAAACAAGCAGAGTTAGAGAACAAACCGAAACCTGGTGAGAAAAGTTTAGTAGAACAGGTTATGGGTGCCACAATTACACGTCAAATTGGAAAAGAAATTGTTCGCGGAATTTTCGGTATGTTAACAGGCAAAAAAACCCGCACGAAAAGTGGCGGCGGATTGTTTGGATTTTAATTCAAAGGTGTGAATTAGTACCTGTACTTCTGCGAAAGAAAATAATTAACACAACCTGTAGCTATTCTTTGTTAATAAAGTGGAACAACGGCAAAAATTACTACAAATAATTAAACTATTATAACTTTATTTGATAGAATATTCCATCGTACAATTAGAAACATGGATCTTAATAACTTTTTAACTATTTAAATCATTAATTAAAATTAATGCCTACCTAATCAAAAATTGACTAGGTATTATTATTTTCGCAATATGAAACCTACGCTATTAATCCTGGCTGCCGGAATGGCGAGCCGTTACGGAAGCATGAAACAAATTGATGGATTTGGCCCAAATGGCGAAACCATTATTGATTATTCTATTTATGATGCAATTAAAGCCGGATTTGGCAAGGTTGTATTTATAATCAAGGAAGAGTTTGTAGATAATTTTAAATCTATTTTCGAACCTAAATTAAATGGAAGAATAGAAACTGATTATGTTTTCCAGAATTTTGATCTGAAACAATTTGGAATTGAAGAAGAAATATACCGTGAAAAGCCTTGGGGAACTGCTCACGCAATTCTCTCTGCGAGGAAAGTTGTAAAAGAACCATTTTGTGTTATCAATGCGGATGACTATTATGGCTACGATGCATTTAAAAAAATGGTTGATTTCTTATCTGATGAGGCGTCTGATAGCAATTTCTCCATAATAGGCTACGAGGTGGGTAAAACACTTTCTGAATTTGGAGCTGTATCCCGCGGTGTTTGTAAAGTTGACTCAGCAGGAAACCTCGAAGAGATTGTAGAAAGGACGAAAGTTTATCCAAAGGATGGTAAAATTTTCTATGAGGAGGATGGCGAAGAATTCCCTATAGGTTTTGACACACCTGTTTCAATGAATTTCTGGGGATTTACACCAACAGTTTTCAAGATCACAGAAAAATTATTTGTAGAATTTGCAGAAGCAAATAAAGATAAACCTAAATCAGAATTTTTCATTCCTTTAATCGGAGAAAACCTTGTAAAAACAGGTGAAGCCACTTTCAAAGTCGTTCCAACATCTAATAAATGGTTTGGTGTAACTTACAAAGAAGATAAGCCTTATGTTCAGGACAGTATTAACCAATTGGTTAAAAACGGAACGTATCCGGAAAAACTATGGAACTAGGTTTAGATGCCAAAGTTTTAGAAGCATACGGATTTACTAAAGAAAATGTCAAGATAACACATATAGGTACGGGGTTAATTAACCGTACCTACTTGCTTTCGACCTTACCAGAAGATAAAAAATATATTCTTCAAAATATTAATACATCTGTTTTTACAAAACCACAAGCTATTGCCGATAACCTCAAAGCAATAGCTGATTACTTAGTCAGAACATATCCCAACTATCCTTTCATAAAACCAATTTCTACGGTTAACGGGGAAGAAATGGCTCAAATCCATAATGAGCATTGGAGAATGTTGCCTTACGTTCCACATACCGTCTCTTTAGATGTTTTAAGCGATCCCCAGCAAGCTTATGAAGCAGCAAAGCAGTTTGGAAAGTTAAGTCGATTACTGAATAATTTCGACGCGTCCATTCTGGAGCCAACAATACCTGGCTTTCATGATTTAGGATTGCGTTTTGAACAATTTACATTGGCTCTAAACACTACAACGCAAAACTTGAAGAATAAAGCCAAACCACAAATTGATGCTGCTCTAGAGCATAAATACATCCTCGACTATTTTAAATCATACTCGCATAGAGCAGATTTCCCCGACCGTGTTATGCATCACGATACTAAAATCAGTAACGTTTTGCTAAATGATAAAACTTATGAAGGTGTTTGCGTTATAGATTTGGACACCATTATGCCAGGGAAATTTATTTCTGATTTAGGTGACATGATGCGAACCTATCTTTGTGCATATTCAGAAAATGAAACTGATTTAAATAAAATAAAAATTCGCTTACCATATTTTGAAGCATTGATAAAGGGCTATTTATCGGAAATAAAAGCCCATTTAACCAAAACTGAGAAAGAACTTATTTTATTTTCAGGGCGTTATATGACTTACATGCAAGCCTTGCGATTTCTAAGCGATTTTTTAAACAACAATATATATTATACTACAAATTATCCAACACAAAATTTGGATAGGGCAAAAAATCAGTTTAAATTACTCTACGAATTATCTCTGAACGAAAAGGAGCTACAAGACATTATCGAAGAAAATATAGTTTAAATTTATTATGCGAAAACACAGTAAGCTTAAGAAAGATTTCCAACTATTTACAAGCTTATGATTGCTTTCGATATTGATAAACAGACGTTGGATGACTTAGAAATATTCAGCTCCGACAGCAATCAAAAATCACTTTTCAACCTATTTAATCAGACTTGTACAATTGAGGGTACATCAGCTTTGAAGCTAATTTTCAAGAATCCGCTTACAAACATTGAGTTAATTTCTGAGAGAAAAAAATTAATTGAATACCTGCAAATAAGTGCGTTAGATTTCAATCTGGATAAAGAAACTGTAGATTTTATTGAATTTTATTTAAGGCAAAATCATCGTCCCAAAAAACCATCTTTACTTTTTGAGATTCGAAAAGCCGTATCAGATTATATTAAACCTACCAGGGAGTTATATTTAAAAAAAAGAGGAGTAAAGGAAGTTTTAGACTTAATTGCTTATACGGAAAACCTTTTATCAAAATTAGATTCCAAAGAGAATTTTACCTTTTTAAAACGGCTGCATAATTTAATTGCCAGCTTAAAAAACAATAAACACATTGAAAATTATCTGTGCCAGGAAAAGTTTAAGCTAACTTCTTCGAAATTGTCTGTTTTTGATTTTGAAATAAGAACCATAGAGCTCAATAAAATAAATGAATCATTAACACTTCTATATGAGTTGGATGCATACTTTTCTATAGCTAAAACCGCTAAGAAATACAATTTATCGTATCCCGTTATTAATAACGATAAAGAAAAACGGGTTGCAATAAAAGGATTGAAACATATTTTTGTTGAGAATGCAGTATCAAACAATATCGTTTTGTCCACGGATAAAAACGTTTCGTTTATTACAGGCGTAAATATGGCGGGAAAATCGACTCTGCTCAAATCAATTGCGATTGCGGTATATCTTGCTCATCTGGGTTTTCCTGTTCCTGCAGAAGAAATGAATACCAGTGTTTTTAGCGGGTTGATTACAACCATTAATATTTCCGACAATTTAAGCGAAGGTTATAGTCATTTTTATAGCGAAGTTCGAAGAGTAAAAGAAGTGACGAAAAAAATCGACGAATCAAAAAACATGTTAATCATTTTTGATGAACTATTTCGGGGAACAAACGTGAAAGATGCGCATGAAGCATCAGTTTCAATAATTAACGCTTTTTCAAAAATCAAAAATTGTTTGTTTTTAGTTTCAACTCATATCATTGAAGTTGCTGAAGACTTGATTCAAAATAAAAATATCGATTTTAATTTTCTTGAAACTAAAATGATTGATGGCAAACCAAGTTTCTCTCATAAATTGAAAACTGGTATAACGGCTGATAGAATGGGCCTATGGATTATTAAAAATGAAGGAATATTGGAAATCCTGGATAGGAATGCGAATAGGTAATATTATCTGGTTGATAAATAGCCAACAAGCACGAAGCGTAATTTTTTAAGCCAGATTATAGCTAAAATATTTTTGATTAAGCCTACAAGGTTTTTAAACTTCACAAAAAACACAGAACCATTCAGTTACAAAAAAGTCGTCATTGTGAGGCACGAAGCAATCCTGGAACTATGATTTTGAAAATCAGCGCATCCAGATTGCTTCGTAGATTGAAATAGCCCCCCGCAAAGAAGGTCGATTTATATATAAATCAAAAAAGCGCTCCTGAACTTAATCAGGAACGCTTTTATCATTAAATCTTCCGGGCTTTACAGACCTTCAGACTTGTTCGACTTTAAGACTATTTCTTATCGTCTTCTTTTACTTCTTCGAAATCAACATCGGTAACATTATCGCCACCACCTTGAGGCTGACCATCAGCTTGTGGTTGTTCGCCACCACCTTGTGGCTGCTCACCTGCTTTGTACATTTCCTCGGATGCTGCATTCCAAGCATTTTGTAATTCAGCTTGTGCAGCGTCGATATCAGCAAAATTACGTGCTGCATGTGCCGCCTTTAATTTCTCCAAACCTGACTCGATTGGCGCTTTTTTATCGGCAGATAACTTTTCTCCGAATTCTTTCAATTGTTTTTCAGTTGAGAAGATTAGAGCGTCAGCTCCGTTGATTTTATCAGCTTCCTCTTTTGCTTTAGCATCATCAGCTGCATTAGCTTCTGCTTCTTCTTTCATTTTCTTAATCTCAGCATCAGTTAAACCTGAAGATGCTTCGATTCGGATTTTCTGCTCTTTTCCAGTAGCTTTATCTTTAGCACTCACGTGTAAAATACCGTTAGCATCAATATCAAAAGACACTTCTACTTGAGGCACACCACGAGGTGCTGGTGGAATACCATCTAGAATGAAACGGCCAATTGTACGGTTTTGGTTAGCCATTGGACGCTCACCTTGTAAAATATGGATTTCCACTGAAGGCTGGTTATCAGCTGCGGTTGAGAAAGTTTCTGATTTTTTAGTTGGAATAGTCGTATTAGACTCGATTAATTTAGTCATTACACCACCCATAGTTTCGATACCTAATGATAAAGGTGTAACGTCTAATAACAATACATCTTTCACATCACCAGTTAACACACCACCTTGAATAGCAGCACCGATTGCTACAACCTCATCAGGGTTAACACCTTTACTTGGTTCTTTACCGAAGAAAGCTTTAACAGCGTCCTGAATTGCAGGAATACGAGTTGAACCACCTACTAAGATAATTTCATCAATATCGCTTGTGCTTAAACCAGCATTTTTCAATGCAGATTTACAAGGCTCAATAGTACGTTTGATTAAGCTATCAGCTAATTGCTCAAATTTAGCACGAGATAATGTACGCACTAAGTGTTTAGGGCCGCTAGCATCAGCAGTAATATATGGCAAGTTAATTTCAGTAGAAGTTGTGCTTGATAACTCAATTTTAGCTTTCTCAGCAGCTTCTTTTAAACGTTGTAATGCCATTGGATCTTTTGCAAGGTCCATGCTGTTTTCAGCTTTGAATTCTGCAGTTAACCAATCAATAATGATGTGGTCAAAGTCGTCACCACCTAAGTGTGTATCACCATCAGTAGATTTTACTTCGAAAACGCCATCACCTAATTCTAAAACAGAAACGTCATGCGTACCACCACCACAGTCAAACACAACAATCTTCATATCCTTGTGTGCTTTATCTAAGCCATAAGCTAAAGCAGCAGCAGTTGGTTCGTTAATGATACGTTTTACTGTTAAACCTGCTATTTCGCCAGCTTCTTTAGTAGCCTGACGTTGCGCATCGTTGAAGTAAGCTGGTACAGTAATAACTGCTTCAGTAACTTCCTGACCCAGGAAATCCTCAGCTGTTTTTTTCATTTTTTGTAGAATCATTGCAGAAATCTCTTGTGGAGTATATTTTCTGTCATCGATTTCTACACGAGGCGTATTGTTATCACCTTTAACCACTTTATAAGGTACACGACCAGCTTCTTTCGCACTTTCGTCGTAGCTGCTACCCATAAAGCGTTTAATCGAATATATCGTTTTTGTTGGGTTGGTTATAGCCTGACGTTTAGCAGGCTCGCCAACCTTACGCTCACCGTTTTCTGCAAAAGCAACAATAGACGGTGTAGTACGTTTACCCTCACTGTTTGCGATAACTACAGGCTCGTTGCCCTCCATTACGCTTACGCAAGAGTTTGTTGTTCCTAAGTCTATTCCAATAATTTTTCCCATTGTATTTTTAATTTTTCTCTTTTAAAGTATTATAATTTCTACTGCTGTTGAACAATGCTTGTGCCAATTGCTATTTACACTGATAATATGTAAAAATCAACAGACAAGATACTGACAGCATGACAGAAAAATACTACCACTGTTGGCCTTGTATGCGAAGAACCTAATTAATTATCCTAGCCTATATAACAGAATTACAATGGTTGTATTGCAATTGTTCAAGACTTTAAAGTTTTTATATCTTTGATAAACATTTTTTTACATGTCGAAGTCTAAGTACAACGTTGCATTAATCGTTCACGCATGTGATGGTTACGAATTTCTTTACGAAGGTTTTGAACACTTTTTTTCAAAGTACTGGGATTTTAAAATTCCTTGTGATTATTACTTTGCCACGGAAGAGAAAGAGGTAAACATAAGTGGATTTGAAAACATTCGATCTGGAAAGGGTGCATGGTCTGATAGGCTTGCATACCTGCTGAAAAACAAAATTGAGGCAGACTATATATTATATTTCCAGGAAGATATGTGGCTGAGCAAACCCGTTAACCGCATTTTTTTTGAACAGCTTTTCGAGTTGGTAAGTGATAAGGGATGGAAACAAGTTAAACTTCACAGCTCAGATGTTTATAAAACTATAGCAACGGACATGTTCATAGAAGGGTTTAATGTTGCCGAAATCGACAACAGGCAATCAGATTTTCTAATGTCTCATCAGGTTACGCTCTGGCAGAAAGATTTTCTATTGGCTCAACTCCATAAGAAGGAACACCCCTGGAGAAATGAAAGGAGAGGCACAAAAAGACTTAAAAAATTGAATCCCCAAATTTTTCACATTGATTATTTCGCAGAAAATGGTTGCACAGAAATAAATATTAACCAACAACCTAAAAATCGTGGAGAATATCATGCGGTTTCATTCAATAGCACATTAAATTTTAATGTGGTTGAATATATTAAACTACTTAATAAAGGTAAAACAGAATTGAAAAAATATGCTGCCGAACTGCAACACCACTATGACAATAATTTAACTCATGGTGGTAAAGCAAAACCGAAAAAGGAAGATATTTTTAAAAAGTTCAAAAACTGGTTCTTAAAAAAGAAAGGGTAATGTTTGATTAAGCTTTTAGCTTTAGTCTTTGAGCTCTAAGCTTACTTCTGTACTTTCCAGCCCTCATCTTTACTTAGTTTAAGCTTATAAGTCTTTGTAATGAAATTGCTGTTTTCACTTGCCTCCTTATCAAAAGGCGCGAAGTCAGTATTTACTTTTTTCAGCGAAACTGTCACTTTTGCTGTACTCGAATTTACCTGAGAGAAGTCTACAGGCTTTTCGTCAGATAAGACATATTCTACAACTTTAACAGTCGCTTTATCTTCATCTTGTTTTAAAACGAGCGGACTGGCTTTTTGGGTTAACGTAATCTGATAAACAAAACTACTGTCTTTAGACAGAAATTTCTTATTTGCTTCTTTTAAGCTGAGTGAAACCATGCCCTTACTTTCCAAAGCTTTATATTTTGTTAAATCTTCTTTATCAGCTTTACTGCTGAATTTAATTTCACCAAAATTAAATCGCGTAGTTTTATATTCGGGATTCACTTTTAAGTAATCTGTTATCACAGTCCCCGCTTCATCCTGATTAATGGTGGTTTTTGTTTTACATCCGGCAAAGCCGATAACAATAACTGATAAAATATAAATGATAAGTTTTTTCATTGTAATGCGTTTATGCTTTTTAAAGGTATTTAATTTTTATTCTAACCGCAAAGAACGCTAAGTATTTCGCAAAGAAAAGAAGCATGCAATTGCAACACTTAGCTTTGCGTTTTTTGCGCATTGTCTCCGCGAGCATTGCGGTTAAATATTTTTTGATTCAGATACGTCATATTTGGTAACAACATTGCCGATAAAATTACACATACACCTATCCATCTTAATAACGAAACCTGTTCCTGTAAAACAAATCCGGCCATCATAACAGCTACCGGCAATTCCGCGGCGCTTAGTATTGAACTTAATGCTGTTCCGATTCTGGGTACACCTTCAGCGTAAAATAATGGCGGAATCACTGTTCCAAAAATAGCGATGATTAAACCCCATTTGAGCAAACTGCCATTTAAAGCTCCGTTATAGATAAATGATGGCGGAAACAAAATAAAAATAAAAATACATGCTCCGGAAATCATTAAAGCACTTTTCTTTAACGGCGGATATTCATTACCGATTTTCCCGCTTAATAACAGAAAGCATGCGTAAGAAATCGCCGCCAAAAACCCAAAACCAATTCCTATTGGATTTAGACTTGAAACACTTGTTTCAGCCATTCCACTGGCTAAAATTGTCCCACTCAACACCAATAAAACCGACGAAAGTTGCAAACCTGTTGGTTTCTTTTTATAGATGATAAACTCCAGCAAAATACTCATCCAAATAAATTGCATTAACAAAATAATTGCGAGAGAATTTGGCACGAGTTTAACACATTGATAGTAAAAAACCGATACCAAACCGGTGCAAGTGCCAGCCAAAACCATTTTCCACCAGGGTGTAATCAATTTGATTGGTTTGGCTTTATAAGTTGTTGTTCTGCTTTGTAATAAAAACAAAACCCACAAAATTACCGCCCCGAAAAATGCTTGCGCACCGGTAACATCACCCAATGTATAACCATCGTGATAAGCAAGTTTCACAAATGTAGATAGGATGCCAAAACTACATGCACCGAAGAAGACAAGGAAAATTCCTTTTAACATTAGGATAGTATCAAGTATGTAGTATCAAGTATTTAGTATAAGGTATCAAGACAAGAGTATAACTCTGCGCAACGAAGTTTGGGAAAAGCTTTAGTCTTTTAGCTTTGGTCTTTCTGCTCCTAAACGAGTTGTTGTAAATATTTCTGGATGGTGGTTTCAAGCCCCAAATAAAGCGCATCGCTAATTAAAGCATGACCAATTGAAACTTCCAATAGACCTGGGATACTTTGAGCAAAATAATGCAGGTTGTGTAAATCCAGGTCATGTCCGGCATTAATGCCTAATTTTAATTGGTTTGCATGGTGTGCCGCAGCGATATAACTTATAATCGCCTTTTCTCTATCCGCATAATAATTGTGTGCATAAGCTTCTGTATATAGCTCAATTCTGTCTGTTCCGGTTTCGGCAGCGCCTTCAATCATTTCAACCGAGGGGTCAACGAAAATCGAAACACGGATGCCTTCTTTTTGAAACACCGAGACCATTTCCGTTAAATAGTTTTTATGCTTGATGGTATCCCAACCATGATTAGAAGTGATTTGTCCTTCTGCATCGGGCACTAAGGTTACCTGGGCGGGCTTGTTTGCTAAAACTAAATCTACAAATTTATCTTCCCTGCAATTCCCTTCGATGTTAAATTCTGTAGAAATCGCTTCTTTTAAATCATAGATATCCTGGTAACGGATGTGGCGTTCATCCGGACGAGGATGCACAGTAATACCTTGTGCGCCGAAAGCTTCGCAATCCAAGGCAACTTTAACTAAATCAGGATTATTACCACCACGACTGTTACGCAATGTGGCGATTTTATTGATATTAACCGATAACTTTGTCATTGTGTAAAGATAAGGCTTTGCCTTTGTTTAATGAGAAAGCATAAAAAAATTTGACTTTTTTTTGCTCATATTTGCTTAAAGCAAATGGAGTTAAAAGAAACCACATTATATAAATTACTAATCGTTTTACTTGCCTTTGCGAGTATCCCAGCATTATTCGGCGGCATAATGGAACCCGATGGCGCACTGTATGCTTCCATGTCGAAAAATATTATCCTATTCAAAGACTGGTTTAACCTATATGGTCGTGGCGCAGACTGGCTGGATAAACCGCACCTCACTTTCTGGATAACAGCAGCGTCATTTAAACTGTTTGGAATCTCATCTTTTGCCTATAAACTTCCCTCGTTTCTATTGGGTTTGCTGGGTGCGTGGTATTTGTATAAATTGGCAAAGGATGTTTATGATGAAAGAACGGGTTTAATCAGCACTCTAATTTTTCTTAGTGCTGTACACATTATCACATCAACTTTTGATGTAAGAGCCGAGATTTACCTGACAACTTTTACGCTTGCATCAATCTATCATTTTTACAAAGCTCATAAATCTTCTTTTTGGCATGTTGTTGCAGGTGCTTTTTTTGCAGCTTGCGCCATTCTTATTAAAGGAATTTTTTTACTTATTCCTGTTTTTGCAGGCTTCGTTATTTACTGGATATTAACAAAACAATATAAGCAGCTTTTAAACCCAAGATGGTATATCGCTATTGTTTTAATTTTTATATTCATTACACCCGAATTATATGCATTATATACTCAGTTCGATATGCATCCTGAAAAAGTTGTTTTCGATAGAACTGGCGTTTCAGGCTTAAAATTTTTCTTCTGGGATAGTCAGTTTGGCCGGTTTTTCAATAATGGACCAATAAAAGGCAAGGGCGATATTTTTTTCTTTTTACACACAACACTTTGGGCATTTCTACCGTGGTCAATATTATTTTATGCAGCCGTTATAAATCTCTTTAAAAAGAAAAACAGGCAAAATTTAGCCCCTGAAAGTATTATTATTTGGGCCAGTGCAGCAGTTACTTTCCTAATTTTTTCGCTGTCTAAATTTCAGTTGCCTCATTATATACTAATTATTTTCCCGCAGTTTTCCATTATTACTGCATTGTTTCTCCAGAAACTGGAAGGAAAAACACTTAGAATTTTTCTTACCATACAGAATGTAATACTTACCATAGTTCTGATTTTGCTTCTGGTTATTTGTTTATTCTTTGGTTTTGAAAATGTATATGTCGTTTTATTTTTAATCCTGGCTGGCGGCGTAATTGCTTTTGCCGGCATCAAAGGTGAAGCGGTGAAGACTTTAATTGGCCGTAGCGCTTTGATTTCAATAACTTTGTCGTTGTTTCTGTTTGTTTTCTTCTACCCTGCTATTTTGAAATATCAATCAGGAATGCAGGCTGGTAATTGGTTGACAGAAAATTATCCAACAGCAAAACCTGCCGTACTAAATTACATTGATGCTTTCTCTTTTGATTTTTACGCTCCCGGGGAGGTTAAATACCTTCACAACTATGCGGATTTAAATAAAAATAAGGAGCTGAAAGATTTGGTTATTTATGTCTCAGATGCAGAATTGGCCAAATTAAGAAGTGAATACAATACAGAAATATTAAAAACGTTTGAATACTTTCATATAACTAAACTAACCGGTAAATTTTTAAATGCTGAAACCCGTAAGACTGTTTTAGAACGTTTTTACCTTGTAAAAGTACATTAGCATGGATTTATTCTTTCGTATTCTAAAATTTGGATTAACTGGCTTGCTGGGAATGGCTATAGATTTTAGCGCCACATGGTTATGTAAAGAGAAATTAAAAATCAACAAATACGTTTCAAATGCAATTGGTTTTACGCTCGCGGTAACTAATAATTATTTAATTAACCGCATCTGGACTTTTCAAAGTACAAATGTGCATTGGGTTACAGAGTTCACAAAGTTTCTTGTCGTAAGCCTGTTTGGTTTGGGCTTAAATACAGCCATTATCTACTTTTTCCATCAACGTAAGAATGGCGTGAATTTTTACGTTGCTAAATTCTTTGCAATTATATTGGTATTCATCTGGAATTTCCTTGCGAATATCTTATTTACCTTTAAATAGTTTTCAGCCAATAATAAATCATGTAACGTTTTTGCCGATAAAATAGAACACAATCAGCCAGATTATTCCTTTAATAAGGAAAAATAAAAAACCAACCAGCCCAACCCGCTTAAACCATAACTTTACTTTTTCTCTGTTCATTGCGTTAATGTAAAGATAAAGGATTCGAACTAAATTAGAAAGGTTTTAAATAAGAGTTATGAGTTTGTCCAAAATATCGACGCTTTCTTTTGTGTTATTATTTCTGCTAAGCTTTAGACCTTTAGCGCAAAATTTAACAGAAATAAAACGTTATAAAGTGAATTTCGAACTTGCAACAAACGCATCTGAAAAACTAATTGTCACTAGAAGTTTCACAAATAATAAACAGAAATATCTTCTGTTAACTAACCCTGAAACACTTTATACAAAGGTCGATTTGGCTAGTAATTACACCTTAACTAGCTTAGATTATTCTAATGTACTTGCAATTTTCAAAAATTCAGTTTATGTAAAAGCACTGGATGCGGCATCGGCAAGAAGTACGCAGCTGCAAAATGCAGGTATCGATCACGCTATCCCAGATGAAAAAGGAATTGTGTTAACCATCGATTTATGCCCTTCCCATAAACCTTTAGACAGGATTATTTTTCAATCTGTTTTTGATGAATTTATTAAAACAGAAAAACCTGCGCCATTGGCTGTTTCGGTTTCAGGTAAGTGGATGCTCAAACATCCGGATGATTTGAACTGGCTGAAAAGCCTGGTAGAAAAAAGAGCGCTGAACATTACTTGGATAAACCATACGTATAACCACGAAGTAAATAATCTACCCTTAGTGGAAAACTTTCTACTTGCACCAGGAACAAATCTCGACGTCGAAGTGCTGGAAAATGAAAAGCTAATGCTCAAAAACGGTTTAATACCTTCCGTATTTTTCCGTTTTCCGGGATTGGTTTCGGATAAAACCATCGTTCAAAAAATTGAAGCGTATGGTTTAATTCCAATTGATAGCGACGCCTGGTTGGCTAAAGGTCAGCAGCCAAATGCAGGAAGCATCGTTTTGATTCACGGAAACGGTAATGAAGAAATCGGTGTCAAGGATTTTATCCGGTTATTGAAAACAAAACAAGCTAATGTTAAGAATAAGCAGTGGTTACTTTTTGATTTAAGGCAAGGATTGGAAAAGGAATTTGAATAGCTATTTTCTTTTTGGCCGCAAAGGACACAAAGAAGGAAGGGCGCAAAGAACACGAAGTTAAGGCTAAAGTACTTTAAATCCAGCTTCGCGACGCTCTGCGAAAAACTTCGCGCCTTTGCTGTTGATTATTACTTAGCCGGCAATAACTTTATTTCCTTTGCCTTAAAGCGATTGTTAACAATTTCGCCGGTTACTTCCGCTTTGCGTATCGCATTACAAAAACCGTGCTCTCCATGGGCGTCGCCGAAATCGTCGATTCCTTTTCCGTCAACAAAATAAAATTTGCCATCAATTTTTACGGCAAGTTCACAATCTTTACCTTTCATTTTAAACTGGCATTCGCCACAGGCAATATCTACGCTTTGCTTGGTAATTACTTTTGTAGTTGGCGATTTTACGGTTGTTTGTGCATTTACACCTAATGTAAGAACTGATATGAATAAGGCAAATATTAACTGTTTCATGGTTTTCTTTTTCCAAATGTAAGTTTTCATTAGCAAAAGGACTAAGCACTTTGTAAAATAAACCTGATAGTAGCGAGCACGAAGTAAAACGTAATAAAGCGCCCGGCTGACAGACGGACAGGAATAGCAGGGCGGCTGGGATTTCCAAAGATAACCATACATGGTTTTCAAAAAAAATGGAGCATAGCTTTCTATAAAAAACACCCTGCCCTTGCAGGCACCCCCCCTAGAAGATGGAAATAAAAAAGGAATGTGCTATTTGCACATCCCTTATAAAAACTATAGTCCCCTTTAGGGGTTGAGGTTAGTAACGATATTCGTCAGATTTGAACGGACCTTCAACCGGAACGCCAATATAATCTGCCTGGTGTTGATCTAAAACTTCCAATTCCACACCGATTTTTTCTAAGTGCAAACGGGCAACTTTTTCATCTAAATGCTTAGGTAAAGTATAAACTTTGTTTTCGTAAGCAGCAGTGTTCGTCCAAAGCTCTAATTGCGCCAGAGTTTGGTTAGTGAATGAATTACTCATTACGAAACTTGGGTGACCGGTTGCGCAACCTAAGTTAACCAAACGACCTTCAGCAAGAACGATAACATCTTTACCGTCGATCGTATATTTATCAACCTGAGGTTTGATTTCAACTTTAGTATCGCCATAATTACCGTTTAACCAAGCCATATCGATTTCATTATCGAAGTGACCGATGTTACAAACGATGGCTTTATCTTTCAATGCGCGAAAGTGTTTTTCGCGAACGATATCACAGTTACCTGTTGTTGTTACAACAATATCAGCTTCTTTAATTGCAGTGTCTAAGCGTTTAACTTCGTAACCTTCCATCGCTGCCTGTAAAGCACAAATCGGATCAATTTCAGTAACGATTACACGTACACCTTGTGAGCTTAAAGATTCTGCTGAACCTTTACCTACATCACCATAACCACAAACAACAGCTACTTTACCAGCCATCATCACGTCAGTTGCACGACGAATTGCGTCAACCAATGATTCGCGGCAGCCGTATTTGTTATCGAATTTTGATTTAGTTACCGAATCATTAACATTGATTGCAGGTGTATGCAATGTGCCATTTTTCATTCTTTCGTACAAACGGTGAACACCGGTTGTGGTTTCTTCTGATAAACCTTTAATAGCTGCGATTAGCTCAGGGTATTTATCAAAAACCATGTTGGTTAAATCGCCACCATCATCCAGAATCATGTTTAATGGTTGTTGCTCCGGACCAAAGTGTAACGTTTGCTCGATACACCAGTCGAATTCTTCTTCGTTCAAACCTTTCCAGGCGTAAACCTGAATACCAGCAGCAGCAATTGCAGCAGCAGCATGGTCCTGAGTGGAGAAAATATTACATGATGACCAGGTCACTTCAGCACCCAGCGCTGTTAATGTTTCGATTAAAACAGCCGTTTGGATGGTCATATGCAGACAACCTGCAATACGAGCACCTTTTAACGGTTGCGTTGGACCGAATTCTTTACGTAAACTCATTAAACCTGGCATTTCTGCTTCGGCTAATTCGATTTCTTTGCGGCCCCATTCTGCCAGTGAAATGTCCTTAACTTTATAAGGAATGTAAGTTGTCTCTACTGATGACATATTATTTTTATTTAATTGTTGTAAGTCAATAATTCGAATCGTATCTAATTGTAATTAAATGCTCTTTACAATCTTACAAGATAATCGTTTCAATGATACAAAATTACGCAATAGTTTAATCAAATTCAAAGTTCTCGAACTTAATGTATTTTAGTTCTAGTAATGATTTTGTCTCTATTCTTATATTCAATTAAAATATGCTAGTAATTAATGTACCGTTCCGAATAATCAATTTTTTTTATCTGAAATTTCGTGTTTATGTACGATAATTATAAAATTTGGTTTTTATAATATTCAGTTCTAATCCTTGAAATCTTACAAAACTGGATTAAACAACAGTCTTCTGCCCTCCTAACGACTTAATTTATGTCATCACCAAAAACATTTTAACTTTTGCATATCATTTTGACTAAATTATAAAATACAAACACATAAAATTATCATTTTGTAAGCTTAAGAATACGATATTTTGATTTTATTAAAGCTTTTACGAATTAGTTTTTAACTTTATAGCAGATCATTTACCTCCATCTTCTTTTAAACCCTCTAACCAATTTTACAGCTTTAATGTTTAATAACCCGAATACAGACACAAGAATAGTTACCTTCAACAACCGTACGATAGTAGTAAATCGTATTCCAGACAACCGGAACCAATTTCGAATTTATATTGATGGATCGTATAATGGCGTTTTAGAACATAATAACGGAGAATGGTCACTTACAATCGGTTATGTTCTTCCAAAGGGCGTATTCACGCTTTTAGTAAAAAGAATGCGTATAGGCGAAGGCTTGTAGTACGTCCCATTGGCTTTTATGAAAACCCCCAAACAAATCTTTGATATGAGCTGATATTATTAAATAACTTGACCAAATATCCATCACGAAGAACGTAAAACAAATTGCTTGACACTAAACAGGGAAACATAACTTGCTTTCCCTGAAGTAGCATCTGTTTTAGATGCTTTAAAGTGATGATTGGGAGATTGTCAGCTATACCCGTGTTAAAAATGAAAAGCTTTTAGGCATTTTACTGAACGTGATTGTGCAAGAAAAATAATTCTTCAGCGTAAAATGCTTCAAAAAATACCAGGTTAAGGAGAAATGACAGCAAATCAAATTATGTTTACTTTAAGCGATTCGATTGATTATTGTATGAAAACAATGTGTACAATCACATCAGGTACCTGCCGATTTCCGTTAATTAAGACGTAAAAGGCATCGTTTCCATTAGGGATTGTGAAATTTATAATTGTAGATCAAAAACATACCAACTGGAAAGTTATATTGGCGGTTATGCTGGTTTTGTAATAAGCATCGCTCATGAGTAAATAACAGAAATTTGCCCCGTTAAATCCAACTCAACGGTTAGTTCCACCTCCACTCACCAGCAATAGTAAGCGGCTCTTTCAGGTTCTGAGATTCGAGAAATGCTTTAAGCTCCTCTTCGCTCTGTACAGCAACAGGAATTTTTGTTGTGTTAGCCAGTGCATACGTTAGCATTGCGCTGTATCGAACAGTATTTTTAAGGCCTTGTTCATCAACCAATTTAAAACTGTCTCCATCTGAATGATAGAATGGTCCTGAATTATTTGGCAACTTTCCACCTGCACCACCTCCCGTAGGAATGCCTTCCAACATAAAAGGCTGGTGGTCGCTATGCAAACCTGCACCTGCGTTAAATAAATTTTTAAATCCGGTATCAATCTTTACGATCTCTGAACCCCATGTTGTAAATAGTTCCTTCATTTCAGCCCTTGATGTTGCAAATCCTTTCGGGTCGTTGGTCATATCATAATTAAGCATAAACTTAACCTGATTGATATTTCCGGCCTTTTTTGCCTGTTCCACGTAAGCTTTTGAACCTAGCAAACCTTGTTCTTCGCCCATGAACAGAACAAATTCTATTGTGCGTTTTGTTTTTAAATCTAGCTTTTTAAAGGTTCTGGCCATATCCATAACAGCGAAAGAACCTATGCCATTATCAATTGCACCTGTTGCCAAATCCCAGCTATCTAAATGTCCGCCAACAACAATTTTCTCTTTTGGCATTTCAGTTCCTTTAAATGTTGCAACAACATTTCTAGCTTTAATTAAACCTGAAAAGTTGGTCATTTCAATATGAGCAACCTGAGTTTGGGTTTTAAGTTTTTCTTTAAGAGCCATCCCGTCTTCTAAACCAATACAAACTGCGGGAATTGGAATTAGTTTACCTGTTACAGAAGCGGTTCCTGTTAATAATACACCGCCTCTGACTGTGTTAATAATAATGACACCTTTTGCACCATACTTTGTAGCGATAGCAGTTTTCTCCGAACGGTGCAGCGATTTGGTACCAGTGGGAGATCCTGTTAGCACACCAAGATAAATCAGAGCGATTTTACCTTTAAATTTTTCGGGATTGGATTGATAATCCAGATCCAAACCATTACCTGCATCAACAACATCACCAATAATATCAGCGCTCACAGGCGAATGCGCCAAAGTAACGGCATTTACTTTTGTCAGACTGCTTTTATCTGCACCAATTTCCACGCTAATGGTTTTTCTGGCCCAACTCTCTACTTCAAATGGTTGAAATTTGACATCGCAGCCATAAGACTTTAACAAATCGTATGCGTATTGTTCAGCTTTTGCTCCATTTGCCGAGCCTGTTAAACGGTGGCCAATGGTTTCCGTTTCATATTTAAGGGTCTGATAAGCTTTAGAATTTAACTGCACATCTGTATTTATTTTTTGGAAAACAGCGCTGAAGTTATCCTGAGCTTTAACAAAAAAAGAGGTACAAAGAAGTAATGAGGCAATTAAATATTTCATGAAGGATTGGTTTGTTGATTTATGCAATGAAAGTACGAAATATTAGTTAAGAGAAGGTGCTGTAACGTATATTTTGCTTTCGAATTTCTTACCACCTTAGGCACCTAAGAAATTAAACGTTAATAAGAAAAGTCCATCGCAAAACAAATATTTTCGGATATCAGGGCTACATGAATGAACCTTATTTTGCAACCTTGACAGTCTTCTTAGGAAAAATAATCGAAGCAACGATACTGATGACAAGAATACTCAATATAATAATTAACGAGTGCTCTGTGGTGAAGCCCCATTTCTCGAGGTAAACATGTGCCAGCATTTTCACGCCTATAAAAGTTAATAAAAATGCCAGTCCGGTTTTCAAATAATGGAATTTGTGTATAATATTTACCAATAGGAAGAACATAGAACGTAATCCCATGATTGCAAAGATATTCGAGAAAAATACAATGTAAGGGTCTTTAGTCACGGCAAAAATTGCCGGGATGGAATCTACCGCAAAAAGTAAATCCGTGAACTCTACAATTAGCAACACTAAAAACAAGGGCGTTACCATCCGCTTCGCATTGATTTTAACAAAGAAATTTTTGCCTTCGTATTTAGGATGAATGGCAAATATTTTTGATGTCCACTTAACTACAGGATGATTCTCCGGATCAATTTTGTCGTCACCTTCTTTGCTAAAAAACATTTTAACACCGGTAAATACAAGGAAAGCACCGAAAACGTAAAGTATCCATCCGAATTTTGTAATTAAAGCAGCTCCAACGAAAATGAAAATAAAGCGCATCAGGATTGCACCTAAAATACCCCAGAATAAAACACGATGGTAATATTTTTCTTCAACAGAAAATGCGGAAAATATTAACACAATAACAAATATATTATCGACCGAAAGGGCGTACTCTATCACATATCCGGTTAAAAATTCTAAACCAAGGTTTTGCTGATAGAGTGCTAAACTTTGTTCAAAATTATTAGGAATTAAGGTAATGTGATGCTGATGCCTGGCGACAATCTCTTTTAAATGTGAAAAATCTTTAATGCCGTGTAATTCCCGTCCCTCGGTTATTAAAATGAAATAGAAACCAATTGCAAAGCCTACCATGATTAAACTCATAATGCCGGCTTGCTTCAGGCTGATAACATGTTCTTTTTTGCTGAAAAGACCCAAATCAAGCGCAAGAATAAGCGTAATAAATAAAAGAAAACCTATGCTGAAAAGTAACTCGTTGCTCATTATTTTTTACGTTCGGTGGTGTACAATACAAGTTGCTCTAATCCTGTTCTCGCTTCGCCTGCTTCAAATTGGTGTAAAATATTAAACGCTTCTTCCTGGTATTCCTGCATTTTTTGATTTGCATACAGAACGCCTTCTTTAGCATTTACGAAATCTATAATTTCCTGAATTTTAGCTGCATCATCCTGATGGTTTTTAACCAGGTTTATAATTCTTTTCCGTTCCTGTTTTTCCGCTTTGTTTAAGGCGTAAATTAATGGCAATGTTACTTTTTTCTCTTTTATGTCGATACCCAAAGGCTTACCAACATCATCAGTTCCAAAGTCGAAAGTATCATCTTTTATCTGAAAAGCAATACCCACTTTTTCGCCAAACAAACGCATTTTTTCAATTGTTTCATCATCTGCCCCGGCAGATGCAGCACCTGCGGCGCAACAAGATGCAATTAATGAAGCAGTTTTCTGGCGGATAACATCAAAGTATAATTCTTCAGAGATGTCCATCCTCCTCACCTTTTCGATTTGCAGCAATTCACCCTCACTCATCTGCTTCACCGCCTCTGATACAATTTGTAACAATCTATGTTCGTTATTGTTTACCGATAATAACAAACCTTTAGCCAATAAATAATCGCCGACCAGAACGGCAATTTTATTTTTCCATAAAGCATTGATGGAGAAAAAACCACGGCGTTCATAAGCATTGTCCACCACATCATCATGAACCAGTGTTGCCGTATGCAAAAGCTCCACCAAAGCCGCGCCGCGATGCGTGGATGCCGTAATTCCGCCGCATAATTGCGCAGCAAAAAAAACGAACATTGGCCGCATTTGCTTGCCTTTTTGTTTAACTATGTAATGGGTTATCCTATCGAGCAAGGGTGCATCACTGTGCATAGATTCTTTAAAGGTTTTTTCAAACGCTTTAATGTCTGCGGCTATAGGTTTTTTTATCTGTTCGATTCCCGGCATTAAGTCGAAAAATTTTGATTGCAAACTTAGGTTAAATTCCTATAAAAGTTTACATTTAATAAAATATTGCTTTGAAAAAACGCTATAAAATCCTGTTGAGCCTAACTGCTTTAATAATTGTTACTTATTTAGTCGGGCCTAAACCTAAAAAACCTGTTTATAGTAAAGGTCTTGATATGGTACCGGATATTTCGGAACTGGACGACTATGTTAAAAGCATAGAAAAAGGACATATTATCAAACCTGGAAATGAGGCCGAAATCGTTTGGGCAGACTCCACACATCGGCAGACTGAATATGCAATTGTTTATCTGCATGGTTTTTCTGCCTCAAAAATGGAAGGAAATCCAACCCACTTAAAACTGGCAAAAAAATTAAAGGCAAATTTATTTCTGCCCCGCCTTGCCGAGCACGGTATCGAATCCTTATCACCCATGAGGCATTTTACCGCCAATAAGCTTTGGGAGACCAGCAAACAGGCTTATGCCATCTGTAGAAAATTAGGTAAAAAAGTTATTATCATCGGAACTTCGACAGGCGGAACAGTGGCGCTAAAGCTTGCATCAGTTTACCCTGAAATTAACAGCCTGATTTTAATTTCGCCTAACGTGGCCATAAACGACAAAAATGCCTGGCTTTTAAACGACCCATGGGGACTACAAATCGCCCGGAGAGTTGTTGGTGGCGAAGAAAGAAGAGTTTTGGAAAAGCGGAGCGATGAATATAAAAAATACTGGTACACAAACTACAGATTAGAGGCTTTAGTAGAACTTGAAGAACTGGTAGAAAGCACCATGACCAAATCCGTATTTGAAAAGGTGAAGCAACCGGTTTTAATGTTGTATTATTATAAAAATGAGCAGGAACAAGATCCTGTTGTTCGTGTTGACGCCATGCTTAAAATGTTTGATGAACTTGGAACAGCAACAGATTTAAAAAGGAAACTTGCCATTCCAAACGGAGGAAATCACGTTTTAGGTTCATATATCACTTCTAAAGATTTATCAAGTGTGGAAACATCAATTGATAATTTTGTTGGGAATACCTTGAAGATACCAATGAAATAAATAATAATATGTAATTTTCAAATTCTGAAAAAAACACATAAATGAAATACCATTATAGCCTAATCTTTTCCTTAATTTTCTTCAATTTTCATCTATTTGCTCAAAACACGCAACAAATAAAACCCTTGGTAATCGGGGAAGTCCAAACCATAAACTCTTCAATTTTAAAAGAAAACAGAACACTTAATATTTATCTGCCGGAAGGCTATTCGCCTGATTCAACTAAAACATATCCGGTAATTTATCTTTTAGATGGATCAGCAAATGAAGATTTCTTGCATGTTGCTGGACTAGTTCAATTTTTAACAATGATTGATGCCATGCCAAAGTCTATTGTAGTGGGTATTGCAAACGTGGACAGAAGACGGGATTTTACATTTCCAACGACTGTTCCAAAGGATTTAAAGGATTTCCCGACAACTGGTAAATCAGAAAACTTTGTCTTATTTATGGAGAAGGAATTGCAGCCTTATATTTCGAAACTATATAAAACAAATGCTTCAAAAACCATCATCGGGCAATCGTTAGGCGGTTTATTAGCCACAGAAGCTCTTCTAAAAAAGCCTGCACTTTTTACGAATTATATGATAATTAGTCCGAGTTTATGGTGGAACAATGAGTCGCTTTTAAACGAAGCTCCAAAGTATTTACAAAAATCAGTGCCGAACGGAACTCAGGTTTACATTTCCGTAGGTACTGAAGGCAAACAGATGGAAAGTGACACAAAGAAGTTAGCAGCACTTTTGCAACAGCAAAAAAATATTAAAGTGAATTTTTTACCGATTCCTGAAGAAAATCACTCAACCATTCTACACAATGCCTTGTATAAGGGTTTCGGATTTTTTTATCCGAAGAAGAACTAGGTTCAAGGGAGGGAATTGTTAAAATCCAACCCCGAAGGAAAATGCTATTTTTGGATATGCTTCATGATAATCTCAGCGTGTACCCTCGAATTCTCAATAAAAAGTTTGTGTGTATCCAAACCACCACAAACTACCCCTGCCAGATATAGACCTTTAACATTCGTTTCCATGGTTTCTTCATTGTAAATCGGACAAAGACTTTCAGGTAAATCGATTCCGAACTTCCTTAGCATAGAAAAATCAGGCTGATATCCTGTCATAGCAATTACGAAATCGTTAGGAATGGTTATCAAACCTTCAGGCGTTCTAATATCAACTGATCCCTCCCTTATCTCAACTAATTCAGAATTAAAAAGTGCGCTCACTTCTCCTTCTTTAATGCGGTTTTGAATATCTGGGCGAACCCAGTATTTAACATGTGAACCAAGATCGCCACTGCGGACCACCATCGTAACATTTGCACCTTTTCTAAAAGTTTCCAAAGCGGCATCTACGCCCGAATTATTTGCACCCACAACCACAACATTCTGGAAGGCATATAAATGTGGATCTTTATAATAGTGTGTAACTTTCGGCAAATCCTCGCCGGAAATGTTCATCAATAAAGGAACATCATAAAAGCCGGTTGCTACAATTACGTTTCCTGCGGTATAGCTGGTTTTTGAGGTTGTAATTTCAAAAATGTCCTGCTCGTTTTTTAAAACTTTTTCAACGCACTCAAAAAGATGAATATTTAGGTTGAATTTTTCAGCAACACGTCGATAATATTCCACGGCTTCATTTCGATTAGGCTTCGGACTAATCGTTACAAACGGAACACCACCAATTTCCAGTTTTTGAGAAGTGGAAAAAAACGTCATGAAAACCGGGTAATTGAAAAGGCTGTTCACTAAAGCGCCTTTTTCTATAATTACATAGCTTAAATTCGCTTTTTGTGCTTCGATGGCACATGCCATACCAATGGGTCCGGCACCGATAATTAATACATCGTAGTGATTTTGATTTTCAGACATTATAAAAAGTTTACCACCTTAGACATCTAAGATCGCCTAAGGCTTGCCACGTAAATGAGGCATTTAACCTTGGATATTCTAAGGTTTCTTAGGTGGTTAAATAGCAAAATTAAATTAAATGAGATAATTAACCTTGGATACTCTAAGGTTTCTAAGGTGGTTAATAGCAAAATTAAACTAAATGAGGCATTTAACCTCGCATACGCTAGGGTTTCTTAGGTGGTTAAATAGCAAAATTAAACTAAATGAGATAATTAACCTTGGATACTCTAAGGTTTCTAAGGTGGTTAATAGCAAAATTAAACTAAATGAGGCATTTAACCTCCCATACGCTAGGGTTTCTTAGTGGTTAAATAACAAAATTAAACTTTCATCACCTTACTTGGACAAGCAAAATCGGTTCTTTTTAAACCAGTATTTTTAATTGCGCCATAACCGCCGGCAACGTCGATAACATTTTCGACCCCCCGTGATTTTAAAATCGAAGCCGCTACCATTGAGCGATAACCGCCGGCACAATGAATATAATAAGTCGCTTTAGGATCAATCTCACCAGTCCAGTCATTAATAAAATCTAATGGACGACTTAACGTAAATTCCAAATGCTCCGATTCATATTCCCCGGGTTTCCGAACATCCAAAGCCATAATATCTCCTGCACCTACTGCCTGCTCAAAATCTTCGGCAGAAACGGATTCTATGGTATCGATTTCTTTTCGGGCATCCGTCCATCTTTCGAAACCACCATCCAGGTAACCTATTGTGTTATCGTAACCAACGCGTGTTAAGCGGGTAATGGTTTCCTGTTCCTTTCCTTCATCGCATATCAACAAAATTGGCTGTTCCAAATCAGTAATTAGCGCACCTACCCAGGGCGCAAACTGTCCGTTTAATCCGATATTAATTGAATTTGGGATAAAGCCCTTTGCAAAAAGTTGTGGATCCCTGGTATCAAGCATAATTGCACTGGTTTGATTGGCCATATTCTCAAATTCCTGAGGGGTAAAGCCAATTAAACCTTTCTCATAAATGTCATCAATACTGTCGACACCGCCTTTATTCATTGCCGCATTTTTCGCAAAATATTGTGGCGGAGGCATGATGCCATCGGTAACTTCGGCAATAAATTGTTCTTTGGTTTGTGCTTTTAAAGCATAATTAACTTCTTTTTGGTGTCCCAGCGTATCAAAAGTTTCTTTGCTCATGCTTTTTCCACAAGCTGAACCCGCACCATGAGCGGGATAAACGATGATATCATCAGCAAGTGGTTTAATTTTATCATTTAATGAATCATAAAGCATTCCTGCTAAATCCTCCATTGTTAAATGTCCTTTTTGGGCCAGGTCAGGACGGCCAACATCTCCGATAAAAAGCGTATCACCACTAAAAATACAGTGGTCTTTGCCGTTTTCATCCGTTAATAGATAAGTTGTGGATTCTAAAGTATGCCCGGGAGTATGTAATGCCGTGATGGTTAAATTACCTATTTTGAATTGCTCCCCATCTTTAGCGATATGTGATTTAAATTCTGTCTTTGCAGTGGGACCATAAATGATTTCAGCACCTGATTTTTCTGCTAAATCAACGTGCCCGGAGACAAAATCGGCATGAAAATGCGTTTCAAAAATATACTTGATAGTTGCACACGCCTTTTCAGCTTTCTTTAAATAAGTCGAGACTTCTCTAAGCGGATCGATGATTGCAGCCTCGCCGTTACTCTCAATGTAATATGCAGCTTCGGCTAAACAACCCGTATAAATTTGTTCTATTTTCATGTTTATTAAGTATCAAAAATTGAGTATCTAGTATCGAGACAGATTCGTTGCCTGCAAACTAACACTATAACTTTATACAGCAAAAATAAGGCTAATTAAGTACAAGCGGAATGACTTGCGTCATAATTGCATAAGTTTTACTTAATTGGTTAACTCGCCGCGTAATGATTGTTCCATCAGCTTTTTGCTTTCTTCAACTGGTAAGTCCAAGCCCATAACGAACATTAATTTGGTTACCGTTGCTTCAAAAGTTAAGTCAAAGCCGCTTAAAATACCCATTTTCTGCAACTCTCTACTGGTTTCATACAGTCCCAGTTGTACGGAACCTTTTTTGCACTGCGAAATATCAATAATAATTTTACCCTTATCCAAAGCATTTTGTAAAGCATCTAAAAACCATTGGGCCGTTGTGGTATTTCCTGAGCCAAATGTTTCCAGTATAATTGCATCCACTTTCGAATCGGTAATGGCCTGAACTGCCTGAGGTGTAATACCAGGATATAATTTTAAAACGCCGATATTTGAATTAAAATCTGTACGCAGAATAAGTTTCTTTTCCGGCACTTTCAAAATGTAATTTCTATGAAATTGTAAATGCACACCAGCCTCTGCTAAGATTGAATAATTCGGCGATCGGAAAGCTTCAAACTTTTCAATGTTATATTTTATCGAGCGATTACCCCTAAATAACTGTGCATCAAAATAGATACAAACCTCAGGCACCAATGCTTTATCATTTTCTTTGGTCGCTGCGATTTCTAAAGCCGTAATCAGGTTTTCTTTGGCGTCTGTTCTGATTTCTCCGATGGGTAACTGAGAGCCTGTTAATACAACAGGTTTACCTAAATTTTCCAGCATAAAACTTAAGGCTGACGCGGTAAAAGCCATTGTATCCGAACCATGAAGAATAACAAAGCCATCGTACAATTCATAATTTTTGTAGATAAGTTTGGCTAGCGTTTTCCAGATCTCAGGATCCATATTAGATGAATCTAAAACCGGATTGAATGAATGAACCTCTAAATCATAATTTAAGCGGTTTAGTTCCGGTACATTTTCTTTTATCTGTTCAAAATTAAAAGGAACCAACATCCCATTATCCGGGTCGTTGATCATACCGATGGTGCCGCCGGTATAAATTATCAGGATTTTATTCATCTGGTTTGGTAAGGTTGCTCAGCGCAAAGAAAAGAAAAAAATGCACATGATTAGACATAATTTTCATATTCATAATTATGGAACGAAATAAAGAGTTATATTTATCATTACATCAATAAAACATAAAAATAAATTTAAAATTGACAATATACGTTAATAATACGTTTATTAATTATAATGGTTATGGAACTATTGGGCTGGCAGAGGGCTGCATTTAGAGCAAACAAGGAGCGTTTACTACAATAAAATATCAGATTATTGGAGAATTCTGCAGAATTAATATCTAATAGTGTGGAATGAGCAGCATGACTTGCTGATTAAATTAAATATCAAAGATTTTTTTAGAATTTTCTGTCGTAATGGCTGCTATTTCTTCAACAGAAACCTGATAAATATCAGCCAGTTTTTGAGCAACATAAATAAGATAACTGCTTTCATTAGGTTTCCCTCTGAAAGGAACGGGCGCAAGGTAGGGAGAATCGGTTTCCAGCACTAAATTAGCTAAGGGGATGTCTGCCAAAACAGCATCAAGTCCCGCTTTTTTGTACGTAACCACACCGCCAATTCCAAGATAAAAATTCAAATTTATAGCCTGTTCTGCCTGTTCAACATTTCCTGTAAAGCAATGAAAAATCCCGCGTAATTTCTCATCCCGCTCACTTTCCAGTACATCAAAAACCTCATCAAATGCTTCACGACAATGAATTACGATTGGTAAACCTAGCTCTTTTGCCCAGCTGATTTGCTTATGAAAGGCATCTTTTTGGATATCTAAAGTCGCTTTATCCCAATACAAATCAATGCCGATTTCACCTATCGCATATATCTTTCTTCCGCTGATGCTTTTATGTATGATATTGAGTTGTTCTTCGTAGCCATCTTTCACATCACAAGGATGCAAACCGGCCATCGCGAAACAATTTTGCGGATACTTACTTACCAAATCATCAATCATTGCAATTGAGGCCACATCCACATTTGGCAGGAACAAACGACTAACATTATTTTCGAATGAACGTTCAATCAATTGTGCCTGTTTTTCAGCATCCTGTTCATAGTATAAATGCGTATGTGTATCGGTAAAAATCATATGGTAAAGATAAATATTATCGCCGGAAGATTAATCGAATAGGTTTAAAACGACAAAGCCCCCGAATGACATCCAGGGGCTTTGAAAATATTTAATTTCATTTATTGAGCCGGAGCTACAGGCGCAGGCGGCGCAGCAGCTGTTGCCGGATTTCCTTTCTTAATTGATTTGATTTCGATATCAAAAACCAATGGCGTAAATGGGTTGATTGGACCACCACCATTTTCACCATAACCTAATTTAGATGGAATGATGATTTTGATTTTGCCACCGACACCAATTAATTGAACACCTTCGATAAAACCTGGAGCCAACTGGTTTAAAACTAGTGGACGAGCAGTATATTGAGCCATTGGTGAGTGAATACCAGCTTCTTTCGCAATCTTTTCGTTTGATGTATCGAAAACATTGATTGTACCGTTGCCTTTTTTATTTGTGAACTGACCGGTATAATCAACCATTACCGTATCGGTTAATGCTGCTCTTTCTGTATTACCTGGTTTTTCGATAACATATTGTAAACCTGAAGCCGTAGATTTAACTTCTAATTTATTGTCATCAATATACTTCTTGATTTTACCAGCTTCATTTGCCTTATTTTTTGCAATTAATGCTTTGTATTCGCTTTCAAAAAATGTTCTTTTCTTTTTTTCGAAAGTAGAATCAGCTTCATTAGCTGCTTTGTGCAAAACTTTTTCAATTTTAACCGTAAAAGTAGCATAGTTACTTTTTAAGCCCGCAGGTTTTGGTTGTCCTGAATATTTAGCCATTGAATCTAAATTCAATTTAAAAGAAGCACTATCTCCTTCGCCTAACATTTTTAAAGCAGCAACTAAATCGCCTTTGAACATCGATTTGCTGATTGGGAAAAACGCAGGACGTTCATTGTCATAAGTATTTACTAAAGTTGAATCGGCATTAGTTGAACCTTCAACAGTTTGAATACCGTTTAATTTAACAAAATCACCTTCCTTAATTTTTTCTTTGCCTTCATCTTTTAAGATTTTGTATTGCAAATCTCCTTCACCTTTTTTGTAATTGTTACAAGCAGCCAAACCTAATGTTGCTGCAAACAGAATAATTATTCCTTTTTTCATTATTTGTTTATTGATTTTTATTTATCATGAAGCTTGCTTCGCAGGTTTCATTATTTATTTATTGGTTTATTATTTATCAGGGAACGCCTGCTTTATTTATGCAATTAACTGACTTTTATATTCTGGTAATATTGATTTAAATTCTTCGATAACTGCAGTTAATGATTTTTCTGAGGCGCCGCCAGCCGCATTTCTGTGACCACCTCCATTGAAATATTTTTTACAGATTTCATTTGCAGGAAAATCTCCGGTAGAACGTAAGGATAATTTAACTTTATCTGGTCTTTCGACAATTAAAGCGGCTAGACGAATTCCGTTTATAGACAAGGCATAGTTTACTACACCTTCAGTATCGCCGGTTGTACTGTGGTATTTTGCTAGTTCATCTTTTGTAACCGTAATAATTGCGGTATTAAATTCATGGAAAACTTCGAGCTTGTTGGATAAACAGTAACCAAGGAAACGTAATCGATCTTCACTGGCATTGTCGTAAACCAACTGATGTATTTTCCAGTGTTCCGCTCCTAAATCAATAAGATTCGCGGCAATGCGGTACACATTCGATGTTGCTAAAGGAAAGCGGAATGATGCTGAATCTGTCATAATTCCCGTATACAAACAAGCTGCAACATCTTTGTTGATGCCTTTTTCGTCATCCAGTTGATTAACTATAAAATCGTAAACCAATTGAGCCGCAGCACAAGCGTTTATATCCCAATGACGGTAATCATCAAAATCCTCAGGCTCTAGATGATGGTCAATCATCACCTTTTTAGCGGAAGCTGCACGCACCAACTCGCCAAGTTCGTTAATTCTGCTTAAGGTATTGAAATCCAGACAAAAAATTATTGCTGCTTCCTCGACTAGTTTTGCAGCTTTTTCAGTTTCCTCAGTAAATATGACCACATCGGAATTATTAGGCATCCACTGCAGGAACAGGGGATAATCCGTTGGGGTTATCACTTTTACATGATGGCCTTTCTGGATTAAGTAGCCATACAAACCTAAAGAGGAACCCATTGCATCACCATCAGGTTTGTGATGTGTCGTGATTACAATTTTCTGAGGCGTAGCCAGTAAGGATTTTAAATCTGTTAATGTAAGCATAATTTTGCGCTTGCAAAGCTAAGTAAATTTAGTATTAATCGTATGCTTATTTAATGCTTAAATTAAGGAATAAAAAAACGGGTTAGCCTTATTAGACTGACCCGTTGTAAATATGCTATGAAATTATTAAAATTTATAAGATAATGTAGTAACAAACTGACGTGGAGGAATTGGATTGACACTATAGTTCTCGTGAACAAAGTAATTCAATTCGTTCGTAATGTTTGAAATTTTTGCCAATAATGAAATCTTTTTCCAGTTATAACCCGCTGAAAAATCAACTGTCGTAAAAGAACTTAAAGGAATAATGCCGGAGGACGAATTGTTTTTGGTTGTATTTCTACCTCCATTTCTATCACCTGTATAAAAAACAGACGCACCAAACTTTAAGCCTTTGATCCCACCATCCTGAAAGGTATAAAATAATGTACCGTTAGCTGTATTTTTTGTTGTACCAACTACACGTTCACCTTCAACAATACCGGTAACTGCTAATGTAGATGTGTAACGCATGTAATTGTAAGCGTAGCCAGCTATAAAATTTAAGCCTGGAACAACTACCCCTGACAAATCAATTTCCAATCCGTCGCTCGCTGTTGCGCCTGAAAATTCACGTTTCGTTGGATCTGCTAATGCGGTTTGGGCAAATTTGTCGTTTTTAATTTTATATACAGTCAAGTTAGCTGAAAGCTTACCTTTCAGGAAATCGTTTTTGATACCAGCCTCATACTGATCTATTATTGACGGACCCATTGGCCCATTTGTAGCAATGTCAATACCTGTGTTAGACGTGAAATTATTTGAATAACTGGCATAAATTGAGGTCGATGAAACCGGCTGATAAATCAAGCCAAATTTTGGAGAAAATGCCTTATCTATTTTATCTACTGCCGTACCTTTTGTATCTACACCGCTAGTAAGCGTATTAATAGTTGTTGTTGGTGTTTTCTGGAACGACCATCGAACACCTGCCAGCACTTTAAACTTCTCCGTTAAAGATATTAGATCCTGAACAAATCCGCCCATTCTGAATACATTTGCATTTGTATTGGTGAGTAAGGTGGTGTTTGGCATATTATAGTTACTTGGTTTGTCAAACGATGATGGATCCAACAGATTCACGCTATCATAATATGTTGGTGTAGCAGCAGGTAAAACGTTTGTAGATGCAAATCCACCAGTCTTAGTTTTAGATTGATCAGCATCTGCTCCAACCAGCAGCGTGTTTTTAAATCCGGCTATCTTGAAGTTACCCATTAAATTTACCTGCTGATTAAATGTAAACTCTTCAATATCTGAACGCGTTAAAGCCCTGTTCCAAACTCCGGCTGCATTCGCCGCAGGACGTTCGGCTGAAAAATAATCCCTATTGTAAGATTGTACAGCGGCAATCACGTTTAGCTTCCAATCCGCATTAAATTTATGGTTTAAAACAGCCTGTGCTGTTGATGTATTGGTTTTATTATAAGCCCAGTTTGTATTAACAAATACGTTTCTACTTAATGGAGCGAGCGCATTTCCAACTGTTCCTATTCCAAAATCAGGGGTAAAATTACTTTTTAAATAATCTCCCTGAACGATGATTTCTGTATTGTCGCTTATTTTATAAAGTAGAGAGGGGTTTATATAGAACCTTTTCGAGCTGACGTTATCCCTGTAACTTCCTGCCGATTCATAGGTTCCAATCACTCTAAAAGCGACCTTTTTTGAAATTGGGCCATACAAGTCTATTATTGGCTTGTATAAGTCATAACTGCCAACACGCATGGATACTTCGCCACCATATTCGAACTTAGGTTTTTTGGTAACCATATTAACTACGGCACCACCGCTAACGCCACCGTAAAGTAACGCAGCACTTCCTTTTAAAACTTCAACAGATTCTAATGTGCTTGCTTCCGGGCTTCCACCTATTGTTGTTCTTGCTCCGTTTTTAAAAACATTATTTGCACCTAAGCTGTAACCTCTTGCAAAAAAGTTTTCGCCTACCGAACCCCTGTTTGCTCCTAAAGCGACTCCGTTAATGTTTTTCATTACATCACCTAAAGTATTCGCTTGTTGGTCTCTGATTACCTGGGCGCCCACAATTTGCACAGATTGCGGCAAATCTTTAGGCGCAATAGCAATTTTGCCTAAATTAACGGGCTTCTGGTTTGGGGTTTTATAACCATTAACTGAAACCTCATCTAATTGAGAAGCCGATTCTGAGATGGAGAAGTTAAAAGTAGCTGATTCTCCTTCCGCAACTGAAATTTCTTTTTCCTGAACCTTTACACCTACAGCGGATACCTTGATTACATACTGTCCGGCAGCTAGGTTTTTAATTATAAAATTCCCGTTCTCGTCCGTGTGGGTCGCCTTATTGGAATTTTTTAACCCAACACTAACGTACCCGGCTGGTTTGCCATCGCTGGTTTTAATTTGCCCGTTTATACTGGCGGATTTGGTCTGAGCTTTTATGTTTGTCGATAAAAGCATCATTATAACCACAAAATTAAGGATCTGTGTAAATTTTTTCGTCATGATTATTTGGATTGATTCTAAACAGCCGCAAAGGTAATATCAGAATTTAATTTTCCAAACTTATTTAGACTTAATTTAAATAATATTTTAATCTGCCTCTAATGTTGGCCTAATACAATTTTATTTTTTACATAATTATTGCCAGTTAAAGAATTTGATGCATTTAATTTTGTTAATACACTAAATTAATTCCTGCACGTTTAAACAAATAAATAAACATTTCTATTTCATCAATTAAAACGTATTTTTGCACAAAATTTGATATTAAAGCACAATGAGCACGAACAGAACTTTTACTATGATTAAGCCAGATGCAGTTGCAAACGGCCATATCGGATCAATCTTAAATGACATCACCAATGCAGGTTTCAAAATCATTGCATTAAAATATACTAAGCTAACTGACGAAACTGCTGGTCAGTTTTATGCTGTACATGCAGAACGTCCTTTTTACAAAGATTTAGTTAGCTTCATGTCTTCAGGACCAATTGTTGCAGCTATTTTAGAGAAAGATAATGCAATTGAAGATTTTAGAAAATTAATCGGCGCTACAAATCCGGCTGAGGCTGCTGAAGGTACTATCCGTCAGAAATATGCTAAATCTATTGATGCCAATGCAGTTCACGGCTCAGATTCTGATGAGAACGCAGAAATCGAAGGGAACTTTTTCTTCAAAGCTGACGAGCGCTTTTAAGTATTGTTGAAAATATTAATTTAAAACCCCGCTTATCCGGGGTTTTATTTTTTTATAAGTTTTGTATCTTTCGACCCGTATAAATTAAAGACGTTGTTTTCGTTCAGCAACAACAAAAATCACACAAATGAAAAAATTCTTTTTTACGATATTTGTTTCAGGTATCACAATTGCTTCTTTCGCACAAACCAAAAAGCCAGTGGCTAAGAAACCTCTTGCAGCGTCTAAACCAGCAACAACAACTGCAGTTTTAAAATCTTCTTTAGATTCTGTTAGTTATGCTTTTGGTTCGTCAATAGGAGCAAGCTTGAAAACGACCGGACTTTCTACAATGAATTATGATGTTCTATTAAAAGGATTAAAAGATGCATTCGCTGGTGGAAAGGTTGCGCTTACACAACAACAGGCGCAGGAATGCATCAATGAAGCCATTACAAAAGCATCAGCTGTAAAAAATAAAGCTGAGGCAGAAGCTAACAAAATAAAATTTGCACCCATGATAAAAGAAGGACAAACATTTTTAGACGAAAACAAAAAGCGTGCTGGCGTACAAACAACTGCCAGTGGTTTACAGTATGAGGTTTTAATTCCTGGAAATGGCGTTAAACCAAGTTCAGCATCTGATTCAGTTCTGGTTCATTATAAAGGAACTTTACTAAACGGCCAACAATTTGATAGTTCATATGACAGAGGTGAACCGATTAGTTTTCCATTAAACAGAGTGATTCCGGGATGGACAGAAGGTGTTCAGTTAATGCCTGCCGGATCAAAATATAAATTCTTTATTCCATATAACCTGGCTTATGGTGAACGTGGTGCTGGCGCAGATATTCCTCCATACAGCACCTTGATTTTCGAAATAGAGTTGCTAAAAGTTAACGGAAAGTAAAGAAGTATAAAACATTATTTCTCTTTTAGATGTTAGCTATATCAAAATTAACATCATGAAAAGAACATTTCCTTTAATACTGATTGCATTTTTATGCACAACCTTAAGCAGTTGCGAACTAGCCCAAGGTATATTTAAAGCCGGCGTTTGGTCGGGAATAATAATTGTGGTTATTGTAGTTGCTTTGATAATATGGATATTATCTAAAGTATTCGGCGGTAGAGGATAAAAATTATTCCCCTTATTAATTAATTGAAAGGCTGAAGTTTTTAAATTTCAGCTTTTTTTGATCTAAAGAAAAATCATTTCTGTTATTACTTCAGTGCCGGCGTGTGCATTAAGCTTCTGGATAATGCCTTGCCTAACCATAACCAATTCATTTTTAATTACGGATGACTCTATGCGAATAAATAATTTTCTGTCATGAATGTAAATTTGCTTAGTTCGGTTTGCTATTGCTGTACCCATAATTTCGGGCCAGATGGCAAGGATCGAAGTTTCGTCGAATTTGCGGCGTAAACGGTATACATCCAGCATTTTGCTGATAGCATCTTTAAGGGTAACATCGTTAGGTTTACGCATTTTTTATCATTCCGTTTTCTACATCAAACAAAGTTACGTCAACTTCTATCTTATAAAAAATCGATTTAACCCTTTCTATGCCGGTATCGGTAATAAATATCTGTCCGAAATCGTGGTGAGAAACCATTTGCATCAGTTTTTGTACCCGGTTGTCGTCAAGTTTATCAAAAATATCGTCCAAAAGAAGTAAAGGTTTAAAACCCTTATTTTTTGCAAGGTAAGCGTATTGGGCCAGTTTTAATGCAATCAAAAAAGATTTCTGCTGCCCTTGAGATCCAAACTTTTTTAAAGGCATAGCATTTATGATAAAAGCAAGTTCATCCTTATGAATACCCGTAGTTGTCCGCTCTAATACTCTGTCTTTTTCAACTGATTTTCGCAATAAATCGATAAACGGGGTTTCTCCCAGCTGCGATTGATAATTTAATTCGACGGTTTCTTTGTTATCGGTAAGGTAATTGTAATATTGGTTAAATAACGGAATGAACTCATCCATAAAGGCTTTTCTGGTTGCAAAAATTTTATTGCCAGCAGCGATTAACTGTTCATCTAAAATTTCAAGAAGTGCGGCATCGTACCTGTTCGTTGTTGCAATTTGTTTAAGCAGCGCATTTCTATTAGATAAAATGCGATTATAGGCTATTAACTGATCCAGATAATGTGAGTCAGTTTGTGAAATTACGTTGTCGATAAACTTTCTGCGCTCCTCGCTCCCTTCCATAATCAGGTTAACATCATATGGCGAAACCATCACCACTGGAAATAAACCAATGTGATCAGCAAGTTTATCGTATTCTTTTTTGTTTCTCTTAAATTGTTTCTTCTGATTTCTTTTTACACCACAACTTATTTTTTCATTTTTCAGATTCCGGTCGAAGTCGCCCTGAATCATAAAAACATCTTCGCCAGTCTTAATCTGCTGACCATCAATTGGGTTAAAATAACTTTTACACAGGCATAAGTAATGAATTGCATCCAGCATATTGGTTTTACCTGAACCATTATTACCGGTAAAAACGTTTACGGTTTCAGAAAAGCTGATTCCCGCGTCTGCGTAATTTTTAAAATTAAGAAGTGTAATGTTTTTTAACCACATAAATATCCTGCAATTTACCGATTTTTTACCCTTTCAATGGCCAATGTTAAAAATAAAGCTTACATTCATCGCAAGGAAAAATATATGGTTGCACAAAAAATGTTAGAAGGAAATGTTCTGTGGTCTTACGATCATGAACTTAACGACGAGAAAAAATTTGGCTGGCTAAAAAAAGTTGCAGGAATGTTTTCATTTTTAAAGCCAATGCACAATCATGAGGGCAATATATTACTCGCATCTAACGGCCTATTTATAACCGGAGATGAACACCTAGAGCTTCCTCTGTCGCAAATTGAAGAAGTATATATGGGCTTTGACGAACTGTTTCCCGCATCTGCAGTTAAAAATTTCGGGATGTTCTGGCAGCCGATAAGAATTAAATCTTTTAAAAACCACTCCGAAAGCCAAACGGTTTATCTTGTAATAAATCATACTGGAATCTTTAGCGATAACAAAACCTGGTTTCACACACTAATCAGTTTACTTCGTTAAGAAATTCAACACACAGAAATTTCTGCTTCTAAATAACTATCGTTTAATTAAATAATGAAAATAAAGATTGTTACTTTGATTGAAAAACGTATTTTTGCAATCTTAATTTTTTAAACAAACATGTCTACAACAGATAACCAGACAACTCAACCTATTAGAAAAGGTTCTTTTTTACAGGAAAACAACAAAAGCCTGTTATTTATAGCAGGTGCTGTAATCGTTTTAATTGGTGTTTATTTTTGGTACCAGAATGTATATTTAAAAGACCGTGCTCAGGAAGCTGCGAGCAAAATGTTTAAGGCTGAACAATTAATTGGTGTAGATTCTCTTTCAAACAAAGCAATTAAAGGTGAAGGTGGCTATCCGGGTTTGGAGCAAATTGCTAAAGATTATGATAATACAAAGTCGGCTAACCTGGCGAACCTTTACTTAGGTGGCATCTATTTGCGTAAGGGTGAATACAAACAAGCCATCGATGCCTTGAGTAAATACAGCGCAACAGGCAGCCCGGTTGCAGATCCATTAGCTTTAGGCTTACTAGGCGACGCTTACAGCGAATTGAAAGATTATAAACAAGCAGTTACATATTATAAAAAAGCAGCTGATAAATCCAGTAAATTTACATCTCCAATGTTTTTAAAGAAATTGGGTTTAGTGAATGAAAACCTCAAAGATTTTAAAGGAGCTGTGGAAGCCTACACAAAAATTAAAACGCAATATCCTGAAAGCCAGGAAGCGCAGTTGGTAGATGCTTATATTGCAAGGGCTCAAGCTCAAGTTAACTAATAATCAACTGATATGATATTATAAGAGACCATCTTACGATGGTCTTTTTTTGTATACAAAGTATTACGGGTTAAAACGCCTGTTTAGCCGCCGTCAATCTGTTTATAAGAAAAATTGCTTCTTGAGAATACCATTAAAAGCACATTATTAATGCTTTTCATAACAAATTGAATTGGGATCCCTATGCATTCGTTAGCTATAGCTAGATTTCCCCTTACGTAGAAAGAATGACTTTATAAGATCTACACATTACTACTCAACCGATCTTCCCGCTCAAACCGTCTTTTTCCGCGCAGGCGAAAATTCTAATGGCTAATGCCGGTTAAAACCCCTCGCTTTAAGATTCCTTTCAAGCAGGGAACGGGCAGAACATAACCCGTATATATGACGTAAGCAACTTAAAATAATAAAATATTTGTCACTCGTAAAAATAAGTTATAGAGGTTATTTGTTAAATGCGGTCATGGTATGGGCCGGACCAACCGTTACATAGCTTTTAATCAATTCAACGCTTTTATTTATCAGCGCTGGCAATTCCAATTGTTCATTTTTATCAAATAAACCCAATACAAAATCAACTTGCCTTCCTTTAGGGTAATCACTACCAATGCCGAAGCGTAACCGGGCATAATTTTGTCCGCCGCAAACTTCTTCAATACTTTTTAAACCATTGTGCCCTGCAGAGCTACCTTGCAGCTTTAAGCGAAGCTTACCCAAAGGCAAAGCCAGGTCATCCACTATAACCAAAACATTTTCAGGTGCTATCTTAAGCTCCTTCATCCAATAGTTTACAGCCTTTCCGCTGAGGTTCATAAAAGTAGTTGGCTTAATTACATGCAGCTTTTTACCTTTGAAACTAACCTCGGAGTAATAAGCCAGGCGGATATTTTCGAAGCTTCCTCCTAAACTCTTCACAAGTTCATCAGCAATATCGAAACCTATATTATGTCGTGTGTGGGCATAATCCGGACCAATATTTCCTAATCCAACTATAAGATATTTCATATTTACAAATGTAAAAGCTTAATGCGAAAAGAACAAAGATGAAAGGATAAAGATGAAAGAACAAGGAGAAAGGAGCAAAGATAAAAGACTGGACAAAAAGGTGCCTTAATGGGAAATGGATAGAAATCCCGAGAATCCCTTAATCCTTAAATCCTGATCCAAAAAAAAGCGGCGCAATTTATTGCACCGCTTAATCCTGTAATCAGAAAATCCTAAAAAATCCTGGTTATTTTTTACCTTTAGCAGCTTCAGTTTCTGCTTGTTTTAATGCTCTACTCATACCAACTGATACGATTGTATCTTCTGGAGTATTAGTAATAACATATTTGTCTGCTTTAATATCGCGTACGCGAACTAAACCACCAACTTCTAATTTTTCGATGCTTACTTCCACCGTTTGAGGCATTGCAGCAGGCAAAGCTTTCACACGAAGTTTACGCAACTTCTGTACCATCTTACCACCCATTTTAACACCTGGAGAAGTTCCTGTTAATTTTACAGGAATTTCCATTACGATTTCTTTTTCATCAAATAACTGAAGAAAATCGATGTGCATTAATACATCAGTAAGTGGATGGAATTGAGTATCTTTTACGATAGCTTTAGTTTTAGTCCCGTTAACATCAATCTCCACAAAGTTCACTTCCGGGGTATAAATAACATCTCTTAAATCAGCAATAACGACAGCTAAGTGTTGTTGCTCTTTTCCACCATACAATACCGCCGGAACTTTACCTTCGTAACGAAGTTCCTTAGCATCGCGTTTCCCTACGTTCTCTCTTGGAGAACCGCTAATTGCGATTGTTTTCATTTTTTATATTTATTTATTATTAGTAGTAAGTAGCTAGTATCAAGTAGCAAGACCCTATGCCTTCAACCCTTTACTTTTTACTTTATTTAAACTCTTTTTATTGTCTTGCGTTCGGCAGTTGGCACTATTCGCAATACGCTTTGCATTACACTCTAAACAAATCACTGATTGAGCCATGTTCATTTACATTAGCAATTGCTCTTGCAAACAAACTAGCCGTGCTCAGCACTCTAATCTTCGAACTTTCCTGTTTCAAAGGAATCGTATCTGTAACAATTAATTCTGATAAAACAGAATTTTCGACGGTTTCTATTGCTTTACCTGATAACACGGCATGCGTACAAACTGCTCGTACACTTGACGCACCATTTTCCATGATCAAAGCCGCAGCTTTCGATAAAGTTCCGGCAGTATCGCAAATATCGTCAATCAAAACGACATCCTGTCCGGTAACATCTCCAATTATCGACATTGATTCGATTTCATTGGCACGTTTACGACGTTTATCACAAATAATAACCTCGGCATTAAAAAATTTCGCAAAGGTACGGGCTCTGTACGAACCACCCATATCAGGCGATGCAATGGTTAAATTTGGCAGGTTTAAGCTTTTGATATAAGGAACAAATATGACCGAACCATCTAAGTGATCTACTGGAATATCAAAAAATCCCTGTATTTGTGCAGCGTGCAAATCCATTGTCATAATCCGGTGAATACCTGCTGATTTTAACAAATTGGCAACCAATTTAGCACCGATTGCAACACGGGGCTTATCTTTTCTATCCTGACGAGCCAAACCATAATAAGGAACAACTGCAGTTATATAATGTGCTGAAGCTCTTTTTGCAGCATCAACCATTAATAAAAGTTCCATTAAATTATCGCTGGGCTGATAAGTAGATTGGATTAAAAAAACATCGCAGCCACGGATTGATTCATCAAATGAAGGCTGAAACTCGCCATCGCTAAATTTGTGAATTGTAACATCACCAAGTGGTTTGCCGTAACTTTCAGCAATTTTAAGTGATAATCCTCTTGAACCTGTTCCGGAAAATAATTTAACCGGGTTAAACTGCAATGGCATGATCCGTGAGTAGTTTACGGTTTAAAAAAAATCGGATCATGCATTTTTGAAATACACGATCCGATGCTAAATTTTGTTGTCCGACCTGGATTCGAACCAAGACAAACAGTACCAAAAACTGTCGTACTACCCTTATACTATCGGACAAACTGCTTTTCGAGGATATATCCCCGAAAGGGAATGCAAATGTAGGCAGCATATTTTAAATATGCAAGAGTGATTTTAAAAAAAATTGAAATTTATTCTGCTTTTAAAAAGATTTAAAAAATCTTCATCATCCGTGCAACGTTTTCATTTCACAAACGACTTTATAGGTCAAAACCTATAACCCTTTTACTATCAATCCTTAAACTGACTATGACCTATTCGAAAATCAACAACTTAACAGGTTGGCTGTGTTTTTTTATTGCCGCTGTAACCTACATTTTAACTTTAGATCAATCTGCAAGTTTTTGGGATTGCGGCGAATTTATTGCGTCAGCTTTCCGTTTAGAGGTGGTTCACCAACCCGGAGCGCCGTTGGTTTCGATGATTCAGCGCATCTTTTCGGCTTTTGCCTTAGGCGATAAAACCAAGATAGCTTACTTTATGAATGTCGCTTCTGCCATGGCTAGTGCCGCTACTATTTTGTTTTTATTCTGGACAATTACAGCGCTGGCAAAACGAATTCTGTTAAAAACGAATGAAGAAATTACAACTTCGAAAATAGTCAGCATTATCGGAGCCGGAATTGTTGGTGCTTTAGCCTACGCATTTTCAGATAGTTTTTGGTTCTCTGCTGTTGAAGCGGAGGTTTACGCTTTATCTTCCCTCTGCACAGCGGTTGCATTCTGGGGAATTTTAAAATGGGAATCACAGGCCAACGAACCTCGCGCCGACAGATGGCTGGCTTTTGTAGCCTATGTTATTGGCCTTTCGATTGGTGTCCATCTGTTAAACTTATTGGTTATTCCTGCCGTTGTATTTGTTTATTATTTCCGTAGAACACCAAATCCAACCAATATGGGGATAATCAAGACCTTCTTCCTATCTATTTTTATTCTGGCATTCGTTCAATTCGGCATCATTCAATATTCAGTTTCAATTGCGGCTTATCTGGATCTGTTTTTCGTAAACACATTAGGCTTAAGTTTTGGAACAGGCATTTTGTTTTTTGCTATTCTCCTTATTTCAGCATTGGTTTTAGCGATAAGATATTCTATTCAACATAAAAAGCAGGTTTTGAATTTAGCTTTAGTCTCAACCGTATTGTTAATTTTTGGTTACAGCTCTTTTTCAATGTTGATAATAAGGGCACACGCAAAGCCGAACCTGAATAATACAAATCCCGAAAATGCATTTACTTTTTTAAATTATGTAAATCGGGCCCAGTATGGCGACAGGCCATTATTGTACGGAGAGAACTATAGCTCGGAAAAAATCGATATAAAAGAAACCGGAAAATTATATAGAAAAGGCGACAAGAAATATGAAGCTGCGGGAACCAAATCGGATTATGTGTTTGCAGAAAAGACGTTATTACCCAGAATGTATAGCGACAAACCTGAACACGTACAGTTTTATAAAAGCTGGATGGGTTTTGACGATTCACATAAACCGAGCCTTGCAGATAATTTAGGTTACATGTTTTCTTTTCAGGCCGGACAAATGTACATGCGCTATTTCATGTGGAATTTTGTCGGCCGCCAGAATAACCAGGATGGACAACTAGGTGAAAATGGTGGCGGTTGGTTAAGCGGGGTAAAACCTGTTGATGCACTTCGTCTGGGTGACCAAAAAAACCTACCACCCTCGATCGCGGAGAATAAAGCATATAACCGGTTTTTCTTTCTTCCATTGATTTTAGGTTTGATTGGTGCCGTTTGGCATTTCAAAAGAAATCAGAAACATGCTGGTGTTATAGGTTTGCTGTTTTTCTTTACCGGCGTTGCGATAGTTCTTTATTTAAACTCTGTTCCAATCGAACCTCGTGAGCGTGATTATGCGTATGTAGGCTCTTTTTACGCGTTTTGTATCTGGATTGGCTTAAGTGTAATCGGATTGAAGGAATGGGTGTTTAGAAAAATGACGCCAGCTAAATCTGCAATTTTTGCTTCTTTAGCTGCATTCATCGCAGCACCAATAATCATGGCCAGTCAGGGATGGGATGACCACAACCGTTCAGAAAGTCATCTGGCAAGAGACATTTCAGTAAATTATTTAAAATCGTGTGCACCGAATGCGATATTATTCACCTATGGCGACAACGACACCTTTCCGGTATGGTATGCACAGGAAGTTGAACATGTTCGTCCTGATGTAAGAATTGTAAACCTGAGCCTGTTTACTACAAATTGGTATATCGACGGGATGAAACGTAAACAAAACGATTCGACACCACTTCCAATTTCGATGAAACCAAGCCAATACGCAGAAGGTACGCGTGACGTAATCTATTATCAGGATTTTAAAATTGCCCAGAGCGTAGAATTAAAACAATTGATGGAGGTATTGCTATCTGATAATGACGAAGATAAAATAACGCTTCGGGATGGCTCAAAAGCCAATGTTTTGCCAACAAAAAACTTCAAGTTAAGCGTTAACCAGCGGGAAGTCTTGGATACTGGAACTGTTCCGGTTGAAGATGCAGGTAAAATCGCAGGTGCCATGGAGTGGACTTATAATTCCGATTATCTTACAAAAGGCACTCTGGCGATGCTGGATATTCTGACGCATAATAATTGGAAAAGACCAATTTATTTTAGCGGCGCAATGCCCGATGAACAGTATGTTGGTTTGAATAAATATTTGTATTCAGAAGGATTAAATTACCGTTTATTACCACTAAAACCCGACACATCAAAACAAGACATGTTTGAACAGGTTAATGTGAAGCCATTCTTTAAAAATATGGTTGCGAACTATAATTACGGAAACATCAAATATGCAAACCATTTAGACAGGCAATCAGCGGATGATGTAGCCATGTTTTCCAATATGTTTAACAGTTTAATCGGTGAATTACTTACAGAAGGAAAAATAGCGGAAAGTAAAGCAGTGGTTAACAAATACTATGAAGTTATGCCACTTAAATTCTACAGCATGCGCCACGTAATGAGTTCATTTTACTTCACTGAAAATCTTTATCGTTTGAATGATTTAAACCGCGCAAATGCCTTTATTAATCAGTCGGCAGATTATATGACAAAAGAATTGACACACCTTGCTGATGTTTCTGAAAGCAAAAACAAGTTATCATCAGAAAGGGATGTACAGGTTTACATGACCTATCTGGGGCGAATGGTAAAACTTACCAATGCTTACAAACAAAAAGATTTAAGTAACAAACTTGAAAAAGAATACGATCAATTTATTATCAGATTTGCTCCATTTTTAGGGAGTTAAGTCAAATCTAATTTCAAATTTAAACCCGTATTTGCTTTTCGAAGATTAATACGGGTTTTTAGCTTTTCATGAAGAAACATATTGAAAGCTTTTCCAGGCGATTATCAAGGTTAATCCTGTTAAAATTTGTAAAAACAACGAGAGTTATTCCTTATTTATCGACTATATTAATTAATTTCGGCTGCATTTTATCTGCATTACATTTAATATCATTATTCAAAAACCAAATGAATTATTCAAAAGTTAACAATATAACGGGCTGGATTTGCTTTTTAATTGCTACAATAACTTATGTTTTAACCTTAGAACCTTCAGTTAGTTTCTGGGATTGCGGTGAGTTTATAGCGTCTGCATTTAAGATGCAGGTTGTTCACCAACCGGGTGCCCCGTTATTTTTAATGTTGCAAAGGTTTTTCTCCGTGTTCGCATTTGGTGATGTAACCAAAGTGGCCTATTGGATGAACATTGGCTCCGCTCTATCGAGTGCTGCCACAATCTTATTTTTATTCTGGACAATTACAGCGCTTGCTAAAAAAACACTGGTTAAAGCAGGGGAAGTGTTAACCTCCGGCCAATTAATCAGCATAATGGGTGCAGGCGTAGTTGGTGCATTGGCTTACACTTTTTCGGATAGTTTCTGGTTTTCAGCAGTAGAATCCGAAGTTTATGCACAGTCTTCATTGTTTACAGCGATTGTATTCTGGGGTATTTTAAAATGGGAATCACATGCGGATGAGCCAAGAGCAGATAGATGGCTATTGTTCATAGCCTATATAATGGGTTTGTCCATCGGTATTCACCTTTTAAACTTGTTGACCATCCCTGCAATTGCATTTATCTACTATTTTAAAAGAACTGAAAAAGCAACCACTTCAGGCATTTTCAAAACCCTGATTGTTGGCATCTTAATTTTAGGCGTTATTCAATATGGAATAATTCAATACCTGGTTTCATTTGGTGCTTACTTCGATTTATTTTTCGTAAATACATTAGGATTAGGTTTCGGAACAGGTGTGTTATTCTTCGCAATTCTAATAATTGGTGCATTTGTCTGGGGTATCCGTTATTCAATCAAACATCAAAAGAAATTATTAAACTTAGGTTTGATTTCTACGGTTTTAATCATATTCGGCTATGCTTCATTTGCAATGATTATCATCAGGGCTAAAGCCGACCCGAACTTAAATAACAGCGCTCCTAAAGATGCTTTCTCTTTCTTAAGTTATCTAAACCGTGAGCAATATGGCGATCGCCCGTTGTTATTCGGGCCAAATTATAATTCGGAGAGAACCGGCGTAAAAGAAGGAAAAACAATCTGGAGAAAAGGTGCTGACAAGTATGAAGTTGCCGGAAAAAAGAATGATTACGAATATGCAGACAACACTTTGTTGCCACGTATGTATAGTGACGACCAGAAGCACGCCGAATTTTATAAGGAATGGATGCATTTAGATGACAGCAAAAAACCAAATCTGGTTGATAATGTTGGGTTCTTATTCAGTTACCAGGTTGGCTATATGTACATGCGTTATTTTGGCTGGAACTTTGTTGGCCGCCAAAATGACGAGCAAGGCCAGGGAAGTGGTTTTGAGGGTACTTCTTTAAGTGGAATTAAACCAATTGACGCAATCTGGCATGGCGACCAAAGTCATTTGCCGCCATCAACTGTTGATAATAAAGCCTATAACAGGTTCTTCTTTTTACCATTAATTATTGGTTTAATGGGTGCGGTCTGGCACTTTGGCCGTAATCAAAAAGATGCAGGCGTTGTTGGTCTATTATTTTTCTTCACTGGTATTGCGATTGTATTGTACCTGAACCAAAAACCACTAGAACCTCGTGAACGTGACTATGCGTATGTAGGCTCATTTTATGCCTTTGCAATATGGATTGGTCTCGGGGTTTTAGCCATAAAAGAATGGTTGTTTAAGAAACTTTCACCTGCTACGGCTGCCATTGCAGCTTCTGTAATTGGTTTATTTGCGGCACCGGTAATTATGGCGCAACAAGGTTGGGATGATCATGATCGCTCTACCAAATTAGTTGCACACGATATCGCCTTAGACTACTTACAATCCTGTGCGCCAAACGCCATCTTATTTACTTACGGAGATAACGATACCTATCCGCTTTGGTATATCCAGGAAGTTGAAAGAGTTCGTCCGGATGTACGTATTGTAAACCTAAGTTTATTCGATACGGACTGGTATCTGAATGGCATGAAACAAAAACAAAATGACTCAGAACCGCTGCCAATTTCGATGAAAGAATCGCAGTTTGTACAGGGTGAACGTGATGTAATGCCTTACGATGATTATAAAATTGCTGGTAATGTTGAGCTAAAAAATATCGTTGACTTATTATTATCTGATAGCCCTGATGATAAAGTAGCGATGCAGGACGGTACAAAATCTAATTTTCTGCCAACCAAAAACTTTAAGTTAACCATCAATCCTCAGGAAGTAATTAGCACAGGAACTGTACCTGCGGCCGACGCAGCTAAAATTGCACCAGTAATGGAATGGAAATTTAACAAGGGTTATGTTACAAAAGGAACCTTAGCAATGCTTGATATCCTTGCCCATAACAACTGGAAACGTCCAATCTATTTTGCTTCGACAGTCCCTTCAGAACAATATAACGGCTTGGATAAATATTTATACAGCGAAGGATTAGCACTCCGCTTATTACCATTAAAAGCCGATACTGCTGCTTCTGATGAAAGAGAGGAATTATTAAATACCCCTGTGCTTTACAATAACGTAATGGATAAATTTAAGTGGGGCAATATGAAAACGGCGAAATATTTAGACCCGCAATCTTCTGATGATACCTTTATTTTTACAAACTTATTCAGCAGTTTAACAGGAAGTCTGATTAAAGAAGGTAAAATTGCGGAAGCTAAAAAAGTGGTTGAAAAGTATTATAGTGTTATGCCCGATAAGTTTTTCGGTATAAGAACAGTTGTTGTCAAATATTATATGGCCGAAAACCTATATAAGCTTGGTGAAACAGCAAGAGCTAATGATATGTTGCTGAAATCCGGAGATTATGTACAAAAAGAACTTACTTATCTCGCTGATATATCTGCATCAAAAGGCAGCTTAACGGGAACACAAAATGTTCAAACAGGACTATATTATCTGGACAGAATGATTAAAACCTCGAAAGCAATGGAGCAGACAAAAGTAAGCGCGCAACTTGAAACGCAATTTGCTGGCCTTGAAGCCAGGTTTTCAGGTTACTTTGGTCAGCAATCAGGACAATAATCCAGATTAAAGATTTCAAAAAGCAGCTGCATTAATTTGTAGCTGCTTTTTTGTTTAGAACTGACTTGCGAAGTCTTGAAAGTCTCCTGAAATTTGTTTGCGCTCGTTTTTAACGAGTGCACTAATAACTTAGCGACCAGGTCGCAAGAAAAATAATTATCTGTTATATTTAACTTATGTCAGATCAATATAAAGCGACCAATCCTGAGGGAATATACTTCCTTACTTCCACAATCGTGGATTAGATAGATATATTTACCCGTCACTCCTATAAAGAAATCATCATCGATTCTCTAGAATACTGTCAACAAAACACGGGAATGAGACTTTACGCTTTTGCTTAATGACAAATCATATTCACTTAATTGCCTCTGCTGAAGGAAATCTAAAACTTTTTGAAATCGTGAGGGATTTCAAAAAGTTCACAAATAAATTATTAATTAGAGAAAGCAATGAGAGCAGAAAAAAATGGTTGTTAATTAGGGCAGGTATAGTTTCTGAACCTGAGCATTATTTGTATAGTTCTGCTTCAAATTATGGTAGTTTATCGGGAATCTTAGAAGTCGAATTATTAGATGTTTATAATATTCGTAAAATACAAATTATTACTAACCCTCTTGTTAAAAACGAGCGGAAGTGCTAACTACTTAAAAGTAGAGCTCTACAGTTCCTATTAGTATCGTAAAATACGATTAGCTATTTATCCGCTCGTTAAAAACGAGCGGAAGCGCTAAAGACCAACAAAAAATCCCGCTTGAGTTAACAAGCAGGATTTCTAAATATCAAAAATTAATCCTATTCGTTTACAACACCCATCGCACAAAATTTATCAATTCTTTGTTCGATAAGCTTTTCTGTTTTTATCTTCCCTAATGAAGCCAAATCTTTTAAAATATAATCTTTCAAGGTTTGCCCCATTAATTCAGGATCCTGATGAGCACCACCAAGTGGTTCAGGGATAATCCCATCGATAAGCTTGTTACCAAACATATCATCTGAAGTTAGTTTTAAGCATTCTGCTGCTTTCTCTTTAAAATCCCAGCTTCTCCACAAAATAGAAGAGCAGGATTCAGGTGAGATAACGGAATACCAGGTGTGTTCCAGCATGTAAACCTTATCACCAATACCAATACCTAAAGCACCTCCGGAGGCGCCTTCACCCACAACAACACAGATAATTGGCACTCGTAAAACTGACATTTCGAGTAAATTCCGGGCGATGGCTTCACCTTGTCCGCGTTCCTCCGCTTCCAGGCCTGGGTAAGCACCCATCGTATCGATGAAAGATACCACAGGTTTATTAAATTTTTCCGCCAGGCGCATTAAACGCAAAGCCTTGCGGTAACCTTCAGGGTTTGCCATACCAAAATTGCGGTATTGACGCTCTTTGGTGTTCTTTCCTTTCTGATGACCAATAACCATTACCGTTTGACCGTTGATGGTTGCAAAACCACCAATGATTGCTTTATCATCTTTAACCGTTCTGTCGCCATGCAACTCAATAAAATCATCACAGATCATATTGATGTAATCAAGTGTTTGCGGTCTGTCTGGATGGCGGCTCATTTGAACCTTATTCCAACCGGTTAAGTTTTTATATAAATTATTTGTGGTGTCATTTAATTTGACATCAAGTTCGTCTAAAGTAGCAGACATATCTACCTTCGTCTTTTCCGCAACTTGTTTAACCTTTTCTATCTGCTGAACTAAATCTGCAATAGGTTTTTCAAAATCGAATGATGTTTTTATTTGCTGCATAATTGGACAACAAAAATAAGTATTTATTTTTAGTTTGTTACAGTTAGTGTTCTTTTAACACTTAAAATTATTTAATGCCGCATAAAACCTCAACCTTCTCCGGGCTGCCTTTGGGCAATTTGCCATTCCAATTTTTACAAACCTCCAAAAAAAAAGCTGACAAATTGCCAGCTCGATTTATTCCAAAAGTTGATTTACAAATTTTGTCAGAATTTAGCTGGAACTCCAGCTCCAGGCATCGCTTTTTTGATAAATTCCCGGATGTGGTTATTTGCAGTTTTCAAATCGTCTTTACGCAGGTACATCATGTGCCCGCTGCGGTAACCTTCCCAGGTCATTCTATCCTGAAGTTTACCCGCAGCATCTAATTGCCACATGCTGTATTTAGCATTGAAATAATCGCAGGCACCATCGTAATAACCGGATTGAACCAATAAATGAAGGTATGGGTTTTGCGCCATCGCCTGTCTTAAGTTATCACCTGTTTTATCTCCTGAATTATCCCAGGGATAAACAGAACCAAACATATTATATTTTAAATCAGTTTTGTAATTCAATTCATTTCTGATGTACATATTAATTGCAGGTGTAAAAGAGTGCAACCAGGAAGTTAATTCGGCATTATAATCCGGCGATTCACCAGCACCCATTTTATCGATTCCTTTGTAGCGGGAATCCAGGCGACCAACGGTGAATCCTTTATCTCTTAGTAGTTCTTTCCAAAAGAAATCGGTGGGAACGTTGAGGTTATAGTCTAAAAATACTTTTTCAGAGATTCCGGAGTAACGAGCCATTTTTACCGCAATTGCTTTTTTCTTTTCCGCAGCTAACATGCCGCCTTGAGAAATTGCAGGAATGACCTCATTTATGGTAAAGCTTTCTACTTCAGGCAACATTGCAGTTAAATCTTTGGCTTGTAAATCTGCAGCTAAGGCTTTGTGGTACCAGGCCGTAGCAGCGAAATAAGGCAAACGTAAAGCTGCATCAACCGGACCGCTTCTTTCGATACCAAGTTCTGTAGGCGATACTAAGACAACACCATTTAAATACATCCACTGACTGTTCTGTAATTCCAGAGCCAGCCCCGAAACACGCGTTGTACCATAACTTTCGCCAATTAAAAATTTTGGCGAAGCCCATCGATTATTCCTCGTCACGAACGTATTAATCCATTCCGCCAAATACTTGATATCTGCTCTGACGCCAAAAAATTTATTTGTCGGAATATCTTTACTAATGGCTCTCGAATAACCAGTATTTACCGGGTCGATATAAATAATATCTGCAACATCCAGAATCGAATAGGGATTTTCTTTGTAACCATAAGGCTGAACAGGATAGCCTTCATCATCAATATTTAAAACAACCGGACCAGTATAGGCAATGTGCATCCAAACTGAAGCTGAACCAGGACCACCATTAAATGAAATTACTAAGGGACGTTTATCTTTATTTTGAACATCAGTTCTCTCGTAGTAGGTGTAAAACAAACCAGCAATCGCTTTTCCGTCTTCATCCCAAACCGGCAAGGTTCCAGTTGTAGCTTTGTATGCGACCGATTTGCCATCGATGTTGACGGTATGGTTGGTAATAACCGAACTTTCAACCTTTATTGTGCGTTCATTACCGCTGGGTTTTGGTTCTTCTTTGATTGTTACCTGAGAGGTTGTTGTAGTTTCTTTGGCCGGTGTGCGCCTTTGTACTTGTTGAGCATTCGCAAAAAAGCTTCCTAAGAAGAAAGCAGATAGTAAAAGTTTAGATTTCATTTATTTTGGTTTGGTGCATAAATATCCAATTTAAGCTTTGCTAATCAAAAAAACATTGAAAATGTTACCATAAAAAAATGGCATCGCAAATCGCGATGCCATTAGAAATATTAATTTAGAGGCTTACTTATCCCACCAAACTCTGCCTACCAGTTTATCTCCCCCCGGAACAGCAGCCGAAGCCGCTTTGTAATTTGCCGCATTTGATACGCCCTCACCTAGCGGATAAGGGAAACGACGAGGAATAGAACCACCTGTGTTTGTATTAGGATAGATTATCGGCACCAATGCGGGCAAGCCAGTTCTTCTCCAATTGGCCCAGGTTTCGTAAAAATCCAACATGGTTATTGTATGTGCCCAATATTGCGTTGCAATCATATCCAAACCATTTGCAGCTACATACGGATGCGCAGCTAAATAGGTTGCTGCATCGCTTGCGCTTACCGCCATGTTCGCATCGTATTGCGAGAGAAAAGTCATTGCTGATGTTACGCCTGCATTATAGTGCGACGCAGCAGAGCCGCCGATATTAAAACGTTGAGCGGCCTCGGCCCATAATAATTCCGATTCTGCATAGGTTAAAATAAAGGTATTTCCATCTCTCTTTAGCATACCTGGATGTGGCGATGAATAGTCAGTAAAATCTGTATAGGAAGCATCCTGACGAACATCTCTACCTGCAATACCGCTTAAATCTTTACCATTTGGCATTCCTTTCTGTACAGAAGCCGTTGTTATATATGCCGGGTTTTGAGTTTTAACAACATCTGTTAAATATAATTTGGTTACCGCTACTTTCCCTAAACGAGGGTCGTTATTTGCTTTTAGGTAATTAATAAAAGTATTACTCCATCTTGTATAGTAATTTTCCTGACCACCATCACCAAGCAAAACCTGTGCATTTCTGTTTTGAGTAACACGGCCACCATTGCTGTCATGCTTAAAAAATGCGTTATCTGCATCGCCTGTCATCGTTTTACCTACCGCTTTTGTGATGTAGGTTTGCGCTAAGGTTGCATCGGCCTTTGTTAACCTCATCGCCATGCGCAACATTAAACTGTTGCCAAAACGTTTCCACTTCGCAACATCGCCTGCGAAAACCAAATCGCCGATAACAGCATCTCCAGATCCATTTAAAGCCGTAGAAGCCTCATCAACTTCCTTAAGCAAATCGGTATATATCGCCTGTTGTGTGTCGTATTTCGGATAAAGAATTGCAGAATAGTAACCCTTTCCTGCATCAGAATATGGAATATCGCCATACAAATCTGTTAACCTTTCGAAAATTAAGGCTTTCCAGATTCTACCCATCTGATGAATATTGTTATACTGCACTTTGCCTCTGGTCGATTCTACTAAATCAACAGCATATTTAACTTGGTCGGGATATGCTTTTTCCCAGTAAGCAGCGGTATAGCCTTCATTTAACATATACTTATCACCAGCCCAGTAACTTATTACGGACGACATACCCTGCATCATCGTAGCGGCATAAATTAAATTCCCTCTCCAGGTTTCGTATGCAAAATCGGTGCTGCCCGTATAGGTTAGTTGTGCTGTGGATAATAAGTAATTAGGATTGTTTTGTTCCTGACTTACAGATAATGGGTCGGTATTTATTTTTTCGAAATCTTTGGTACACCCGCATATCAGTATTAAACCAGACAATAAAAGTGGTATATGTAATTTTATGATCGTTTTCATTTTCAATTCGTTTAAAGGATTATAACTTAACACTTAAATTTAAACCGTATGTGCGTACTGGCGGTACACCACCCAACTCCATACCCGGAATGGTTGCATTATAACTCGACTCCGGATCGATGTTATCGGTTTTCTTCATCAGAATGAATAAATTACGCCCAACGAAACTTAGATTTAAGCCCTTGATCTTATTGTTAAACATTTTGGCAGGGAAGTTATAACCCAGAATTACTTGCCTGAATTTAATGAAGCTAGCATCCTGTACAAACTGTTTAGAAACGTTATTCGCATATGTACTGTAATAGTTTGCAGCATTAATACCCAAAGCATCTCGATTTTCAAGCGTTGCCTGGTGTAAGCCAAAAATATAGCCATAGTAATCTGTAGCCGAGAAAATCTTTCCACCCCATTTCCCGTCTATTAAGAAAGATAAGTTTACACCTTTATAATTGAATTCATTGTTCCAGCCTGCAGCCCATTTATTGTAAGCAGAACCATAAGCTTTCAGTTCACCTCTCTGCGGAGCTCCATTGGTATCTTTTACAATATTACCAGTTGCGTCATACAGAAAATCGTAGGCCATAACCTGTCCAATGGCCATTCCTTCAAGATTTTGCAGGAAACCCACATTGCTTCTCGAAGTTGCAAGTAACTGAGAGGCCGTACCAGGCGCCAGTGTTAAAACTTTATTATCATTATAAGAACCGTTCACACTTGATGTCCATTTAAAATCGTCTGCCTTTAAAACAACGCCTGAAATTAGGGCTTCAACACCCTTGTTTCTAAGTTTACCGATATTTAGTACCGCACCGCTATATCCGGTAGTGGTTGAAGTTGGAACCGGAAGAATTTCATCCGTTGATTTTTTGTTATACCAGGTAACATCAAAACTTAATCTATCACCAAAAAATCTCATTTCTGTACCAATCTCCAGCTCTGTAGCTTTAGAGGCACGTAAAGATGAATTCGGGATAGAACTGTTTACGATGTTGCCAAGTGGAGCACCATTTACGGATTCACTGCGTAAATTATAATAAAGCTGGGTTTGAAAAGGGTTTGTTGCCTGACCAACCATTGCATAGCCTGCTCTTAATTTACCGAAACTTAAAAAGGATGGTTTCCACAATTCTGAAAATACAAATGAACCACTAACAGATGGATAAATTACATCAAGCTTATTGTCTTTTCCAGGTGTGGCTAATGTTGAAAACCAATCTGTTCTGGCACTACCGGTTAAATATAAAATGTCTTTATAAGCAAGTTCCAAAGTACCATAAACAGATTGCGTTTCCTGATCCAGTTTATAAGCAGAAACAGATTTACCGCCTGTATTAGCCAGCGTATAGATCCCAAAAATTTGAAACGACGCCCCGCCATTGGTTATGCCTTCACTTTTTGTACGACGATAACTCGCTCCAAGATTTGGCGTTATCGAGAAATCATCAATTTTAAAAGATTTACCAATTAATCCATCGATGTTAATATCCGAAAACTTACTGTTTTGTTCGGTATAGCCACCATCTGCATCATACGCGGTACCAGAAGGTGTTACAGCGATATAGCTGTCATTGTATGAATCTCTACCTGCTCTACCTTGGATGAATAAACCATTATCAAAAGTATATTTTGCGCTAAATGAGCTTAGTAAACGCTCCCTTTTAGTATCGTGGATAAAATCGTTTGCGGCAAACCATGGATTGGTTGCATAGGGATTGCCTGTGTTATAGGAAAGCTCAGATCCATTTGGATTTTTGCCTGGCTGAAGCGTTGCAATATTAACACTTGTTGGTAAAAATGCCGCATTGTAATTAGCGTTGCCAGCACCATCCGATAGCATAGGCCTATTTTTTGCCTGTTCAAGAATATAATTCATCCTGGCATCTATAACCAGGTTTTTGATCGGGTCGAAAGTTCCTGATAAGGTAAAATTCTGCCTGTCGAGACCAGAGTTGGGCACAACTGAGTTGTTGGTTAAATCGCTTGCGGACAAACGAATTACGCCACCGGTGAAGCTTTTATTTAATGCCAGCGTGTTTGTCCAGCTTCCGCCAGTCCGGTAAAAATCTTCGATGTTATTTTCCTGAGCGCTATATGGTCGGCTTTGTCCATCAAATTGAATTACACTGCTACCATCTAGCCTTGCGCCCCAGCTCGAACTTCCTGTTGAAGCAGCCGCAAGCTGTGTCGTTGGTTTTTGTCCATTTACACCCTGACCATACACATATTGCCAGTTTGTTCTATCCATAACCTGCTCAGCAACATAATTACTGCTAAATTCAATGCTATTCCCTTTTCCACTTTTCGTGGTAATTAAGATAACACCTGCTTTGGCACGGTTACCATATAAGGCAGATGCTGCAGCACCTTTTAATACCGAAATACTTTCTATATCATCAGGATTTAAATTACTTATCGCATCGCCTAAATCTGGTGCATTGTCATATTGCCCGCCGTTATTACCAATTCCAATTGTACTCCCAAATCCAACAGGTGCACTTTCCATCGGGATACCATTTACAACATACAATGGCTGACTGGATGGACCCAAACTGGAGACACCACGAATGGTTACATTCGTTGCGGCACCTGCACCGCCCGATGTTCCCGCAATGTCCAAACCGGCAACTTTACCAACAAGAGCATTCGTAATATTATTTTCTCGAGCCTGGGTCAGCGTTTCCCCACCGATTTGCGTAACCGAATAGCCAAGTGCTCTTCTTTCTTTCTTAATGCCTAAAGCAGTTACAACGACATCGGTTAATTGCTTGCTGTCTTCGCTTAAAACAATGTCGAAGTTTGTTTGAGAGCCTATTGAAATTTCTTTTGTTTGAAAACCTGCGTACGAAACCACCAATACTGCATTTTCTGGCGCATTCAAAGCAAATTTTCCGTTTACATCCGTTGACGTACCTATTGCAGTTCCCTTTACCCTCACCGAAGCGCCAGGTAATGAACCACCCTGCGCATCTTTCACCGTCCCGCTAATCGGAACTTCTTTGTTTCTACTGATTACAATTAAACCGCCATCAGAAACGGAGTACTTTAGATTTGTTCTGTTAAGGATTGCAGACAGAACATCCGTAACCGGAATATTGGTCACGGTAATACTTACATCCTTATTAACAGGAACATAAGAAGAGCTGTAGACAAAATGATAACTGCTTTGCTGCTCTATAATCTGTAAAACCCTGGCTAACTTCGTTTTTTTTACATCGAGAGAAATTTTTTCCTGAGAAAAAACCGATGCCGAAACATTAAGACAGGTAATGAAAACCATAATACAGGTTAGTTTCATTAGCATAATGAATTTTAAAAGCGTCCTGTATCTCGGGCGCCCTTGCAGTAAGTAATAATAAATCATATTTTTGTTTTTTTGGTTGCATAGTTATTTGGCAGCAATCTGTTCGCGCATAAACTGCCATTGATAGATCAAAGAAGAATTGTAAGGGCGGTGCGCCAACACCGTCCTTTTTTATTACTTCGAGATGATTACTTGATTTCCTTTTATCTCATATTTAAAATTTTCTACTTTTTGTAATGCGGACATCACCTGATCAATACTTTCATGACTAAAGGTTGCCGTAAATCGATATTTTTCAACATCAGGATTTTTAAACTTGATTTCTACATTGAACCATTTCTCCAGAACCGCTCGTATTTCATCAAAATCCTGATCATAAATTTCTATCCTGTTTTGCGTCCAGGCGGTTTCTACGATGGTGCTGTCTTTTATTAAAGTATAGTGGTTTATTATAATTTCTGGCCGGGTTGCCGCAGGCTTTGCAGCCTTTCGTGCTTCTTTTGCAACCTCTGTTTTATAAAATGTTACTTTCTGACTTGGTTTAAGCGTAATTGTTCCGCCATTACCATTCACAGCTTCCATTGTAATTAACCCCTTGATTAAAGTTGCTTCAGACGATGTCTCATCGGGGTACGCCTTAACATTAAAAGATGTACCCAAAACGTTGATGTTAAATTCTTCGGTGCGCACTTTGAAAGGCTTATTTTTGTTATGGATAACATCAAAATAACCTTCGCCTCTTAATGTAACCTCACGAAAAGTTTGATTAAATTCCTTTCCTATTGACAATGAGCTCTGCGCATTTAACAAAACTGTTGAGCCGTCAGGAAGGGTAATTTTTTTCCTCTCACCACTTTTGGTTTGAAATGTTTTTGCAACTAAAACAACTTCTGTGTTGCCTACCTGATAAGACCGATACAAAATGCCGATACTAGCTACCATTAAAATGGCAGCAGCCACTTTAAGCCACTTATAGTTTCCGGCAACCTTTAGTGAGTTCTCGCTATTATAACTTTCTTTTAAAGAATTTAGCTGATTATTTAGCGGACGTTTATTTCCGCTCAAAATGAAATGTAATTTTCTTGCTTCGGCAATAACATTTGCCTGTTCTGGATGAGCCGCAATATACTTCTCCCAATATTCACTGCAAAGCTTGTCGCTCCCTGCACAGTACTGCTGAAATGTACTGTCAACAAGAAAATCTTCTGCATTGAATTGACTTCTATCAATCATTATTATTTGGCTTTTACCTATCAGTGCCTAAAAAGTTTACTTTTTCCTAAAAAAAAATTAACTTTTTTTTAACAAACCAGAATATTTGTACAGCAGATGCTTAAAACAAAGAAATTTATTTGTCTCTGAGCTCATTTTAACAGGAAAAGGTTGAATATTTTAAATCAGAAATGGCTGTTCTGCAAAACCTTATTTAATTGCCCCGCCCGAAATTGCAGGACGGGGCTCATGTAGGCAAGAGAAGACTAGAAACTAGATAATTATCCTCCGGCTGACTTTCCATTTAAGCCTTAAGTTCTTTACGCAGAACTTTCAATGCGTCATAAACGGTATTATAGGCTGTTTTTATCGTTTGATTGGTTTGCTCAGCGATTTGCTCGTAACTAAGTCCATCAAAAAATTTAAGGTGTATTAATTGTTTCTGCCTGAAGGTTAGTTTATCGAGCGCATTTTTCAACTGGTATCGAACCAGTTCATCGCTTTGAACTTTCACAATAAATTCTTCGTAACTCATCTCCATCCAGTCTCCATCGGCGCCAGCGTTGCTCAAAGCAACACTTAATTTTTTCTTACGTTCAAGAATTCTAATCAGTTTACGTTTTAGAAACGTGCGTAGATAAGCCTCAACATTATCAACGCGGTTAAGCGTTTCATGTTTTTCCCAAATGGTGGTAAACACCAGGTCGGTAGCCTCGCTGGAAATATCTGAATCAGCACAAACCCGGATTCCGAAATTTACAAGCGGGTAATAAAGGGCAGCATAAAGATCAAAAAAAGCATCCTTGTCGCCAGAACGTAGCCGTTCCCAGAGCAAGTGATGCGTTAATTTGTTCTCCATATATTTTAGATAGTTGTTAAAGCAATATTAACTAAAATAGATAAGAAAGTTGTCAAAAAAGCAGCCAATTCGATGATTTTATAAAGCTAAGCTACTTCAGGACTGCTTTACTGAAACATGGCACTCTCCTGGCACCAAAATTTCGGTAAAGCTGTTAGATGAAAGATTAATACTGGTTTCACCAGATGAAGTTTTGTTTGCAGGGAGTATTGCGCTGTGATAGCGTTAACAGATCACGGGAGTTTTTTATTTGCTTAGATTATTTAGGATTTTTACCATGAAGAAAGAAGTAGCACAGAGTCATACAAATCATTAGATTTTTTGCTCAGTTTACTTCATGTAACGTTTGCGTCTTTGTTGCTATATAATATTTAAACTGATCTGTTTTCTTCGATTCCGAGTCCTGCGGCCAGGACATCATCAGTTACCTTTGGTTCTTTTATGAATACATAACAGATAATTGCCGCCAAAACCATTAGGCCACCACCCAATTGTACTGCTAAAAGCCTGTCGTTGTTAAGCACATTCCGCATTAACCAGCCGAAACCAAGCGATGCGATAATTTCAGGCAATACGATGAAAAAGTTAAAAATGCCCATGTAGATACCAATTTTATCTTTGGGTAAGGAACCGCTTAGCATCGCATAAGGCATAGAAAGGATACTCGCCCAAGCGATACCGACACCTGTCATACATAAATAAAGCATATTTTTATCGTGTACCCAAGCCACGCTGATTAAGCCAATTGCACCACAGATCAAACATAAGGCGTGGGTGGTTTTGCGACCTAAAGCGTCAGCAATTTTAGGTAAGACCAAGGCAAAAAGGAAAGTAATTACGCTATAATAGGCCAGGGTTAAACTTCCAAAGTCGGCCCCTTGCGCATACACCGGGTCGGCAGCATCTTTACCGCCAAAAACGTTTACAGCCACTGCAGTGGTATAATAAAACCACATTAGAAACAAACCTGGCCAGGTAAAAAACTGAACTAAGGAAACGATTTGCATGCGTTTAGGCATGTTCTTTAAAGCACTGAATATTTCGGAAACACCTCCGCCAAAACCTTTATTGCTTTCCCGAACTTTTTCTTTAAAGTCTACATCTTGCGGCGGATATTCTTTAGTGGTAAAAACTGTCCACAATACGGCTGCAAAAAAGAAAAACGCACCGATATAAAATGAGAACTTCACATTTTCGGGAATCTGACCTTGTGCTGCTGTATTTTGTAGGTCGAATAAATTTTTCATCAACCAGGGCAAAGCCGATGCAACGCTCCCACCTAAACCAATCATCATACTCTGCATGATGAAACCACGATTAACCTGGCTATCAGGCAATTTATCGGTAACAAAAGCACGGAAAGGCTCCATAGCGATGTTGCCGAAAACATCCAATACCCAAAGCAAACCGGCTGCCATCCATAAGGCACTGCTATGCGGCATGAAAATTAAAGCGATGCTACTTACAATAGCACCTATCATAAAATAAGGCCTTCTTCTGCCCCACTTCGGGTGCCAGGTTCTGTCGCTTAAATAACCAATTATGGGTTGAACCAACAAACCAGTTAGTGGTGCAGCCAGAAACAATAAAGGAACCTGATCGGGATTGGCACCCAGGTTTTCGTAAATACGGCCCATGTTGGCACGTTGTAAGTCCCAACCGAACTGGATTCCGAAAAAACCAACACTCATGTTAATAATTTGTGCAAGTGTTAATTTCGGGTTCTCGATTATTGTTTTTAAGCTCATTGTATTTGGTTTTTATTTAAACGCAAAGGGCACAGCGTGGAAAAGCGCTAAGGCCGCAAAGCTAGTTCTTCTATTCTTTTCGAAAATCTTTGTGTCTTTGCGGTTAATTATAAAGGTTTAAAATTCTATCACTTGTGCCGAAACAGGGCTAAGTTTTACAGGAATGCTCGTTCCTGCTGGTATATTTAATTTTCTATCTGTTAACAAATCTGTAACCGGGGATGAATGTTTCACTTTCAATATGTTATCAGGAATTTCAATGTTAGCGTCTAAAGTTTGGTTTCTATCGAAATTAGCGACTACCAGCAAACGCTGCTTGCCCGAATAGCGGATGAAGGCATACATGCGATTATTCATATTTCCCACCTGTGGAACATCATAGATTTCACCGTTCACAACTGCATCACTTATTGAAGTTACTTTTAACAGCTGCTTGTAGTAAGCTCTTAAGTTATGTTGTGCTGCGTTAAGCGAATGGCCATCGAATAAGCCGCCATTCATCCATTTCTGATGATTTGGAACACCCCAATAATCGAAAATTGTGGTGCGGTTGTCATCACCACCAAAACCTTCCTTGCCTTTGCCGGGTTCGCCCACTTCCTGACCGAAGTAAAGCATTACCGGACCAGAACCCAGTGTTGCTGATACCACCATTGCAGGCAGAGCCAGTTCAGCTTTGCCCGCAAAACCTGCTGATGCAATTCGTTCTTCATCATGGTTCTCTAAAAAGCGCAACATATTTTTGCCAAAACCAGCGCTTTCGATCTGCCATACATAACGGATGTCTTTCACATCTGCATTGGGTTCATTTTTGATTAATCTTTTTAATCCGTCGTATAAACCAACTTTATCATACAGGTAATCGAACTTTCCTTCTTCTAAATATTGCTTGTAAACCTGAGGATTGTAAGCTTCACCCAGAAAAATAAGCTTCGGGTTCTTTTGTTTAACCTGAGGAATAACCCAATTCCAAAATGCAATAGGAATCATTTCTGCCATATCGCACCTGAATCCGTCAACACCTTTTTCTGCCCAAAAAATTAAAATATCACGCATTTTCGTCCAAACCGGAGGGATGGGATTAAAATATTCTTTTCTTCCGTTTAGATAATCCACGCCATAGTTCAACTTAATGGTTTCGTACCAATCATCATATTTTGGAGCAGCAGTAAATGCATCATTACCAGTAGCTTTAGCAGGATTTTCATCGAAATACCCATCCTGCAGAACAGAAAGTGGTGTCTTTTCTCCATTGGTTGGCACCACAAATGGCCGACCAGGGACATAATAAAAATCATTTTTTGGATTAAACGCTTTAGTTACATCATCATTAGCACCAAAGTCGATAACATTTTTTGTCCTGGCGTAAGAATGGTAACCTCTGGCTACATGGTTTGGAACAAAGTCGATAATGACCTTTAGATTCTTTGCATGTGTTCTTTTCACTAAAGCTTCAAATTCGTGCATCCGATTTTTCACATTCACTGCCAAATCAGGATTTACATCATAATAATCGCGGATTGCGTATGGAGATCCAGCTCTTCCTTTCACCACGTCGGCATCGTCAACCTTAATTCCATAATTCGAATAATCGGTTAGGCTTGCATGTGCAATAACGCCCGTATACCAAACGTAATTTACATGCAATTCTTTGATCCCATCCAGCGCCTTATCTGTAATATCATTAAACTTGCCAGAGCCATTTTGCTCAATGGTTCCATAAGGTATGTTGGTGGTATTTTTGTTCCCGAATAAACGGGGCAATAACTGATATATAACGATTTGCTTATCGTTCATATTTTTACTCTTTTTTTGTGCAAAGGATGATTGTGAAATAATGGTAAAGATAAGTAAAAGAGCTAAAATCCTCCCCCTGTCCCCTGCAAAGGGAGACAGATATGAAGCCGAAAAACTATCCTTGCTTGCTAAGGATTTAGGTGAAAACCCTCTACCTTCGACCTCTAAACCACCAACCTTTATCATACCAACTCTGCGTTATTTACTTCGATTTCTGCGTTTCCAGATAGTTTATAAAACTGACTTCTGATTCCGATTTCTAAATCAACAGCATTATTATTCTTAATATTGATACCGTTTTCAGTGATGTTTATTTTCAAAGTCGCACCTCTGAAACCAATGGTAAACGAGAACGATTTCCATTGCTTTGGTAAGAAAGGATTAAACTGCAATTTGCCATCACGAACACGCATACCAGCGAAACCTTCTACTACACTCATCCAGGTTCCGGCCATTGATGTAATGTGTAAGCCATCTTCCGTATCGTTGTTATAATCATCCAAATCTAAACGAGCAGTACGTAAATAAAATTCGTAAGCACGGGCTTCATCATTTAATTTAGCCGCTAAAATACTATGTACGCAAGGCGATAAAGAACTTTCATGAACGGTACGTGGCTCGTAAAAGTCGAAATTTCTTCTGATGGTTTCCAAGTCGTAATCCTCTTCGAAGAAGTACAATCCTTGTAAAACATCAGCTTGTTTGATAAATGGCGAGCGCAAAATTCTATCCCAACTCCATTTCTGGTTGATTGGTCTTTCACTTGCTGGTAAGTCTTTTACCAAAGTTTGCTCCTTATCCAGATATCCATCCTGTTGCAAGAAAATGCCTAGATTTTTATCCTCCGGATAATACATTTTCTCAATGATATCTGCCCAATCGGCAAATTCCTGAGCATCAAAATTTAAGCTTTTTAATAAGCCGTTATATTTTTCTGGCTGCCGATTTTTTACTATATCCGCAGCTTCTGTTGCATACTTCATGCACCAGGTTGCTAATAAGTTGGTGTACCAGTTGTTGTTTACGTTGTTTTCGTATTCATTCGGACCAGTTACGCCGAGCATTACATATTGTTGTTTTTCACCGCTCCAATTAACACGTTGTTTCCAGAAACGGGCAATGCCGATGAGCACTTCCAAACCAAAATCCGATAAATAGCTTTCATCACCAGTATAGCGGATGTAATTGTAAATCGCGAAAGCAATAGCACCATTTCGGTGAATTTCTTCAAAGGTGATTTCCCACTCATTGTGGCATTCTTCGCCATTCATCGTAACCATTGGATACAATGCAGCGCCATCTTTAAAACCTAATTTCGCCGCATTCTCTATGGCTTTGCCCAGTTGTTTGTGGCGGTAAACCAACAAGTTTTTGCTTACTTCCTGCGGAGCCGTTGCTAAGTAAAAAGGTACACAATAAGCTTCGGTATCCCAATAAGTAGAACCGCCGTACTTCTCGCCGGTAAAACCTTTCGGACCAATATTCAACCTATCATCTTTACCAGTATAAGTTTGAAATAATTGGAAAATATTGAAACGGATTGCCTGCTGAGCCGAAACATCTCCTTCAATTACAATATCGCTTTCTTCCCATTTGGTAGCCCAAGCCTCAGTTTGTTCTTTTAATAACGTATCGAACCCTTTTGCTATAGCATTTTTAATAACTTCTTTAGCTTCTTTTAAAAGTGATTCTTTTGCATAATTTTCTGAAGATAAATTTGCAGCAACTTTAATCAAAGTGATTTCCTCGTTCGCTTTTACATCAACAGAAAAAGTTTGTCCAACGAATTTTTCTTTACGAACAGCCTCTGAATTGATGGAAATTTTCTCCGAATTTTTGTACAATCCGATATGACTTCCAGTGCATACTTCAAATTCAGTTTTCTTTGTCCTTAATTTGATGTAAGCTTCTGTTTCAGTGATTTCATCAGAAACCAAGGTCCAAAATTTCTCATCATAGTTGCTATCCTGATTTTTGATATCTCCATCAATAAAAGGCATTAAAGTGATTTTCCCATTAAAGTTTAAAGGCGTAATGCTATAACGGATTGCACCAACTTCATCATCAGCAATGCTGCAAAAACGAGTAGCCATCACTTTTACCGTTTTACCACTTTTAAGTTTGGCAGTGAAAGTACGTTCCAAAACACCAGCATGCATATTTAATACGCGTTTGAACTCACTTACTTCAGCAGTTGCCAAATCCAAGATTTCATCATCCAATTTCACTTCTATACCTACCCAGTTCGCTGCATTTAAAACTTTCGCGAAATATTCAGGATAACCATTTTTCCACCAACCGACACGGGTTTTATCCGGATAGTAAACACCTGCAACATAGTTACCCAAAAGGGTCTCTCCGGAATAAGTTTCTTCAAAATTGGCACGCTGACCCATGCGGCCATTACCCAAACTGAAAATACTTTCCGAAATTTTATTCAAATGTGGATCAAAGCCTTCTTCGATAATGTTCCACTCATCTGCTTTAATGTAATTCTTCATATCTAGTATCAAGTAGTTAGTATCAAGTATCAAGACTAGCCGTCTTAAACATTTAACCCTACGCCTTAAACCTTATTATAATTTTTTTAAATCTTCAACCGTTAACTTATCTAAACCACTTACCACTACATCGGCTTGGCTTAGCAAGCTTTTTTCTCCAATTCCTATGGCCTTCATTCCGCCACGTTTTGCGGCCTCAACGCCTGCAACAGCATCTTCAAAAACCACACATTCATCTGGTTTAAAGCCTAAAAATTCTGCGCCTTTCAAGAATACCTCAGGGTCGGGTTTTGATTTCGTAACCATGTTACCATCTACAATTTCATCAAAGAAATGAGCAAGATTGGTACGTTCTAAAATGATTCCTGAATTTTTACTTGCAGAACCCAAAGCAAGTCTATAACCTGCTTGATGAACTTCAGTCAGAAAATCAACCGTTCCAGGCAATACCTCCGCTGGCGTCATCTTGGTAATCATATCTACATACCAGCTATTTTTTAAAGTAGCAAGTTCTTCCTTTTCAGTATCAGTTTTTTCAATGCCGCCCCAGGACAGAATTTTATTTAAACTCTCTACCCTGCTTACCCCCTTCAATTGTTCATTTTGTTCCTCTGTAAAATCGAAGCCCATTGTGTTGGCCAGACGTTTCCAGGCTTGGTAATGGTATATGGCTGTATCGACCAGCACGCCGTCTAAATCAAAAAGACAGGCTTTAATTGATGTTGAAGGTTCCGGATATTTATTTTCTTGCATTGTGTTTATATATAAGCCCCACCCCAACCCTCCCCAGAGGGGAGGGAGCGCAAAAGCGTTTATGTAATTATCTTAATTCTATTTTATTATTTTATTATCCTTTGGTTATATAACCTTTTTCATTTATTAGTGCTTTGGGTTTTTAAAGCCCTCCCTTCTGGGGAGGGTTGGGTGGGGCTTTAATTCAACTCTAATACCAATGTTGTTTTAGCTGGCACTTTGATTTCTTCGATAGATGTGCGCTTTCCTGAAATTACATTTTTTGCAGTCGTAATTCCGCTTGTTCTTTCTGCAAATCTATTTGTATTTAGCGTTTTATCTTTTTCAGTATTATTTGTAACAACCATTACACTACCTTTTGCATTAGTATTGTATCTGAAATAAACATAGAGGTCATCTTCAGGTACAAACTGCATCAATTTTCCCGTTTGTAAAGCTGCACTATTTTTGCGGTAATTAGCCAAAGTTTTCACGAAATTGAAAGCCTCGTTTTCTTTGTTTGTCCTGCCATCGGCGGTAAACTTATTTTTTTTATCATTATCCCATCCGCCAGAAAAATCAGAACGCACGAGGCCATCGGGATTGGAAAAATTTTTCATCAGAATTTCCGTTCCATAATACATTTGTGGTATGCCACGCATCGTTAACAACAAAGCCAAGCCCATTTTGTACTTATCGAAATCCTCGTTTACGACAGAATAAAAGCGGCTCATATCGTGGTTATCTAAAGCAATACAATTGAGAGTCGGGTCTTTGTACAGAAAATCGTGAGCAATAACATCGTACAAACGATTAATGCCATCTGTCCATCCATTTTTGCCATTTAAAGCTTCATAAATGGATTCCTTAATTGCCATATCCGTAATTCCGGGCAAATGGGTATCGAAGCCACGATTAACTGTATTGCCGCCGGTAAAATAGGCTTGATTAGCAACTCCATGAACAAAAGTTTCGCCAAATACAGATAGATTTGGAAACTCTGCTTTTAGTTTTAATGCCCAGTCGGCCATGTATACAGGATCATTGTAAGGGTATGTGTCCAAACGCAGTCCATCAATCCCAGCGTATTCAATCCACCAGATGTGGTTTTGTGTCAGGTAATTTTGAACGTAAGGATTCTTCTGGTTTAAATCGGGCATTGAAGGTACAAACCAGCCATCAAGCATTTTGTTCCGGTCAGCAAGAGATGCATGCGTATCCATTACTGCCTGATCACGATAACTGGTTTGAGTATATTCAGGCCATTGATGCACCCAGTTTTTCATCGGTAAGTCTTTAAAAAACCAGTGCCCGGTGCCAATGTGATTGTGTACAATATCCTTTATTATCTTCATGCCTTTTGCATGTGCGGTTTCAACATATTTCTTAAACAATTCATTAGTACCGTAACGGGGGTCGATTTTATAATGATCTGTTACAGCGTAACCATGATAAGATGCTTGAGGCATGTCATTTTCGATTTCAGGAGTCATCCAAACAGTGGTAATGCCTAAATCTTTAAGATAATCCAGGTGATTAATCACACCTTGAATATCACCTCCATGTCGATAGTACATGCTATCGCGATTTAATGCAGTCTCTGTTAATCCCTGAACAACATCATTGTTTTTATCGCCATTAGAATAGCGATCGGGCATTAGTAGATAAATAAAATCTTTTTGTGTTACACCTTGAATTCTGCTTGCGCTTTTATCGCGATTTTTTAATTCGTATGTGTACGTAAATAATTTTTTGCCATTGGCAGAAAAATTTATAGGAAATTTACCGGTTTTTGTAGATGACGAGATTTCTAAATCAACAAAGAGGTAATTAGGATTTTCAACTTTGTTTACCTTAACCAGCTTTACACCGGGATAGGAAAGGCTTACGCTACTCGATGCGATGTTATCGCCATGAATAAGTAATTGCAATTTGGGATTTTTCATCCCCGAGAACCAAAACATCGGCTCAATACGCTCTAATTTTTGCGCAAAAAGATTTGCACTTAAAAATAGAGCAAATATTAAAAGAAAATTATTTTTCATTTTGATATGAAATCGTACGTATGAGGCTTACCAGAAAACTTGATGAGCGTTTGAATTTTGAAAGTGCCTGACTTAGATAAAAATGAGAACTTCTCCTATTAAACGCTGATGGAAGTTAAAAGAATACCCTGCAATTTTTTGCAGGGTATTGAATTAATTAAATTTTTGTCAATGTATATGTACCGCCTTTGCCATCGGCAGCAACTGTTAATACCAGTTTGTAATTTCCTGCAGTTGCAACGTTTATGTCGCCCCCGTTATCACCTATACTTGTACCCCAATCGTGATTTTTTCTGAATTTAAAAGCACCCGGAGTTAAAGCAACTGTGGCTGTCCATGTATTGTTCCCATCGTTGGTCGGCTTTAAATCTGTATCTACAGACCAGTTACTTCCTGGAATAGCATTACCAATAATAGACCAGTAATCAGCATCAGCAATGGTATAAACAAGGGTATTTAAATCAACAGTAAGTAATTTGAAGCCCGCAGATACGGAGTTAATATCTGCACCTGAAGTACTTAATTTACCACCGCCAGCATCTCCATATGCAACATCCCATTTTTTAGCAGTCGTTATCTTGAATTTCTGTCCATCAAATTTAATAACACCTGAGTATACGCCATTTCCGGTAACGGAAACCAAACTATCGGCACTTGCCGGATTCCAGCCCTGGTAGTTTCCAGGAACATAAATCCATGCAGTTAATGGGAATGGTTTTGAACTAATGGTTACCACATTACTGTAAGCAGGTGCTGCTGTTGTGGAAATAGAGGATTTAATTCTAAATTCCACATCCGTATTTACACTTGTAGAAATGCCTAAAGACAATAATAAGTTATTAAAATCTAAACCATTGTATGCCTTTGATGTCGTTTTTGCATCAAGCAGTACTTCTTTAGGTGCAGCAAAGTTTGTTCCTTTAACCGCCAATTGTAAAGTATTAGAAACGGCTGCCTGGTAACCAAAATTTGCATCAGCTAAACTGAAAGTAACTACTGTTGTGGTAAGCTTCGATTTATCTAAAACAACGCTTGTTGCTGAAGTTTGCAAAGCGCCTCCAGTTCCTGAAGTAGCAATTGCTCTAGTTTCATCCTTTTTACAAGACCAAAGCGATAAAGCGATTAAGCTGAATGCCAAGGATTTTAAGAAATTTGATTTCATATCTATTGAATGATTGAGATTAATAACCGGTGTTTTGTTTTAGGTTCGGATTGGCAATTAAATCTGCTGTTGGAAGCGGATATAAGTTACGGTAGGCAGGTAATGCTGCGCCCGCTTTCACCCCACCTTTAAATTGCCATAAATAACTTCCATCTGTATATTTACCATAACGCACTAAATCTGTACGACGGTGCCCTTCCCAATATAACTCACGGCCACGCTCATCTAAGAAAAAGTCGGTAGTCAATGTAGAAACGTTGCCGGAAGTATTGCCATAAGCACGTGTGCGCAATGCATTTACATAAGTTAAAGCTAAAGCCGTTGTACCACCGGTTCCGCCTCTCATCACCGCCTCTCCATAAATTAAATATTGTTCGGCCAAACGGAAAATTGGAAAATCCAATGAACTGAAGGTTCCATTTAAAGATGGCGGTGTTATACCTGTAGAACTAACATTTTTAAACTTAGTTACACGTAAACCATCCGTAAAAACGCCAATATCATCAATGCTGTTTTTGGTCCCGAAGAATGCACCGCGTTTATCTAAAGTTCCGTTGGCATCAGGGAATAGCGCTGGTAAGTTAGCTCGGGTTCTGTTACCACCCCAACCGCCATTTGGAACACCATACGAAGCAGGATTCATATCGCCGTTAATACCAGCATTAATTAAGAAAGTAGTTCCTCCATAATTAGTGCTGTTTACACCGTCGTAATTGATGCTTAAAATGGTTTCAAGGTTTGTTGTTCTGCTATCATTATCCGTTCTGAATAAATCCATGTAATTTCCTTTTAACGCATAACCACCATTGATAACCTTACTTGAATAAGTAATTGCCTCTGTATATTTTGGTGCACCAATGTAAACCTGAGCGTTTAGATACATCCTTGCAAGCAAAGCCCAGGCAGCACCTTTATCAGCACGACCATATTCGTTTGCACGGGGTTCAGGCAAATCGGTTTCAATTGCTTTTAACTCTGACTCTACATAATTAAACAAAGCAGCTCTTTGAATTTGCTGAGGTGCAACTTTACCAATAGCATCATTTTCTGTTACAAAAGGAGGATTACCAAAAGCATCCATTAATACCCAATATTGGTAGGCACGTAAGAAACGTGCTTCAGAACGGTACTTCGTAATTGCAGCTGCATCCGCACCGGTGATGTTTCTTCCGGCCAGTTTCTCCGGAGTACTTTCTCTCAAAAATTCATTTACAAAAGTGATTTGTAAAATACTTCTTGAATATAGTCCTCTTAAAAACTGGTTATCCACGCTTGGTGTAGAATAATCTAGCTCAGGAATACCTGTATCACCCCACGCGCAAATGGCTTCATCAGTTGTTAACTCCTGGGAAGTCCAGAATAACCTCAAAAAATCGGCAAAACCGGAGTTTAAACCGCCTACATCACTATTATCAGAACCCGAGGGACTAGTTAAAGAGTAAGTGGCATATAGTTTAACCAGGCTATTTTTATAACCAGCTGGCGATGCGTAAACAACGTCGGCTGTTGCATCGTTAGTTGGCTTTAAATTTAAAGCATCTTTCTTACAAGAATTTAAAGAAAGCAATAAAGCGCCTGATGCAAATAATATTTTAAATGAATTTTTCATCTTAATTTTTTAATTAAAAACCAACATTTAAGCCTAAAGTGAATGTTCTAGGTCTAGGATAGAAATTATAATCAATACCTGTAACCGACTCCGGGTCTATACCTTTGTATTCAGATACGACAAACACATTCTGACAGTTTGCCGAGATACGCATTGTTGTGTTTCCATTTGCGGAAAGTTTACCCAAATTGTAAACCAGTCCAACGTTGTCCATTTTTAAGAAGGAAGCATTTTTGATGTAGTAATCGCTTAGGTATTGGCTGGTTTGGAAATTTGTATTGTAAATATCTCTTCCTGAATTATTTAATATACCCTGTGTACTTAAAACGTTATTTCTGATGCCGAAGTTAGAAGAGACGTTATCGTATATATAATTGCCGATGTTGGCTCTCAAAACAGTATTGATGGTCCATTTTTTGTAAGTGAAAGATGTATTAAAACCAAATGTAAAATTTGGATCAGGTGATTTGTAGAAATACTGATCGCTTGTGTTAATTACGCCATCACTGTTTAAATCTGCATAAACACCTTCTAAAGGCACTCCATTTGCATTATAAACTTGTTTGTAAACAAAGAAAGCACTTGGCACCTGGTTAACTGCATTGTATTTAAGCGTTACACCTGTACCCCCTGTAATGTCTCCCGCAGAAACTTTAGAGCCCGGATCAGGGTTTAGAGTTAAATTGGTAATTTTTCTTTTGTTGTAAGCCATGTTGAAACCAACATCCCAGGTTACATTCTCCTTTTGAATGGCAACAAAATTTAAGCTGGCCTCAATACCTTTAACTTCCATATTACCAACGTTAGTCGTTAATAGATTAGTAAAGTTGGTACCAACCGGAATGTTGATGGTACTTAATAAATCTTTAGTCTTTTTGTAATAAGCATCAACGCTACCATATAATCTCCCTTTTAAGAAACCATAATCTAAACCTGCGTTGTAAGTCGTTGTGGTTTCCCATTTCATATCAGGGTCGTAACCTGCAGGACTATAATAGTTGTAAAATGTATTGCCAACCTGATATTGACCAGTATTTGTATTGGCGTAATATCTTGATAAGTAACTGTAGTTGCCAATAGTTTCACCGTCTTTCTGACCAGTTTCACCGTAACTTAACCTCAGTTTCAAATCAGAAACAACTTTACTGTCTTTTAAGAAATCTTCTCCAACAATTCTCCAGGTAAAACCTGCTGATGGAAAATAACCCCAACGATTTTCTTCAGAAAATCTTGAAGAAGCATCGGCACGCATGGTACCTGATAAAATATATTTATCAGCTAAGGTGTAAACAAATCTTCCATAGTAAGACAATAGTTTTTGTCTTTCAACAGAGAAAGGAAATACAGGCGTTACTAAAGCTTCGCCTGTGCCTTTGTAAGAAGTATAATTGAAGTTTGTCGCGGAGTTATCATAATAACCATAACCTGCGGTGACATCAAACCTGCTGTTAATGCTTTCCACATTTTTAGCATAGTTTAGATAAAACTCTGAAAATTTATTGTGTTCCGTATTTTTTCTGTTTAAATAGGACCCACTGGTTGAAGCACTTTGAGCCGCAATAATTGGCACTCGTGTGTAACCATAACCTTTAGATACATCATAACCTAAATTTAAGTTTGCATGCAGTTCTGGTAAAAAATGGAATGAATAATCAAAACGGGCATTACCAAAACTTCTGGCTGCATTACCATGATTATCTTGTTGCTCAATTAATGCCAGTGGGTTACGTGGCGCATTCGGATTTGGAACTGTTCCGTTAATCCACTCATAATATCCACCGAATTGATTTGCCGCATAAACAGGCTTTGTTGGATCAAATTGTATTGCGTTACCTATCGCTGCATCGTTTGGAAACTGAGATTCGGTTAAAGTACCTTTCAAACTTAGATCAATTTTCAAATGATCTGTGAATAACTTTGGCGATAGTGTAAAACCTCCCGTAGCTCTTTTCAAATCACTTCTGATAACAACACCTTGTTGGTCCAGGTAACCTGCCGAAACGCGGTAGGGAACGCCTTTAAAGGAACCCGCAATACTCAGGTTATTATCGGTTGTAAAAGCAGTTCTGTAAATAACATCCTGCCAATCTGTACTTGCAGTACCTAAAAGAGCTTTTTGGGCTGCGCTACCGTTTGCATTAACATAAGCACGCACTTCATCTGCTGAAAGTACATCTACTTTTTTAGCGACCGTACCAATTGAATTATTTGTGTTGAAATTAATAACAGGTAGGCCGGAAGCGCCTTTTTTGGTGGTAATTAAAATTACACCATTTGATGCTCTCGAACCATAAATTGCTGTAGCATTAGCATCTTTTAAAACCGTAAACGTTTCGATATCGTTCGGGTTAATTAATGAAAGTGGACTTGGTGCATTACCAATGGAATTTCCGCTGAAAGGAACCCCGTCAACTACAATTAAAGGATCGCTACTCGCATTTAAGGAAGCACCTCCACGAACTCTGATTACACTTCCAGAGCCTGGTGCACCACCGCTGGAGATGATATTTACACCAGCTACCTTACCCTGAATCAATTGTTCAGGTGTAGTGATTGTACCTTTCTGGAAATCCTTAGAACTAACTGTCGTAATTGAACCCGTAAGGTTTTTCTTCTCGGCAGTACCATAACCGATTACAACTACTTCATTTAATTTTTGTGCATCCGGAACCAACTGAAAATTTTGGTTTGCATTTGCGGTTACATTAACTGTTTTATCTAAGGTTTGATAACCGATAAAACTTGCAGACAAGGTTAAGGAACCATTTGTCAAACCCGACAATTTGAAGTTACCATCTGCATCTGTCGAAGTACTTCTGGTTGTTCCTTTTACATAAATGGAAGCACCAGGTAAGGGTTGGCCGGTTTCATCAAGCACCTTACCGGATATTGATCCGGTTTGCGCTTTTACGATTAATGCTGAAAAAACTAACAGCACCAAAAGCCCCTGTTTTAGCAGGTAAAATACTTTCATATTCGAAGCTCGTTTAAGTATAAAAATTTGGTTAAATATTATAGTGATTTACACACAGGCCTAATTTACAGCACTTAATGATAAATCAAAATTTATTTAAAAAATATATTTTATGCTTATACCGGCAGATGTTGCAACGGACAAAAATGCTGCTTTTTTAAAATATAATTTTCAACATATATTAACAACAAATAGTATAATATACTGATTTATAATTATTTAAAAATACAAAAATCAAAAATTTAGTGTAATTTTTACACTAAGTGTTTTTCTTCATGTTTTTCGGGAACGTTCCCGGCGTTTAATAGCCAATTATTCGGTAATTTTCGGGAACGTTCCCGAAAAATCAACAAAATTCGGCGTAAAATACACTAAGTGAAGATTTTTTTTGTTAAAAAAGATGCTTTGAAATACCTGTTTTTTTTAAGGTTTTTCAGGTGAATCTGAGGTTGAATTTCGCACAACTATTTTGGATTGTAAAATCACCTCATTGAAGACATTTTTATCCTGATTATCATCCAGAATTTTAAATAATAATTTAGCCGCTTCCTCTCCTATTTCTGCTGCCGGTTGCGTTATTGTTGTAAGTGAGGGATTTAATAACGGCGCTATTTCCAAACTTGAAAAGCTAATTACTTTTAAATCATCAGGAATTGAAAGATGCAAATCGTAACATGCATAATAAGTAGCAAACGCTAAACGCTCAACTGATGTAAAAACACCATCCGGTTTTAATTGAGTTAAAGCATCTTTAATAATTGTGCTGTTTTCTTCATAACTATTGCTGCAATCTACGATAAGTTGTTCTTCGAAATTTATGTTATGTTTGGCAAGCGCATCGATGTAGCCTTGCATACGCGTTTTTCCAATTGATAAAGTCTTATTTACCACAAGATACCCAATCCGTTTGCACCCTTGTTCTATCAAATGCTCCGTTGCCAGAAAACTGCTGTTGTAATCGTTGGTAATCACCCTCGGCGTTTTAATGTCTTCATAAATCCTATCGAAAAACACCAGAGGCAATCGTTTAGCACCAAATTTATTGAGATAGTTGTGATCGTTTGCCTCACCTGAAACAGACATGATAATACCATCAGCGCGTCCATTATGCAGGTGGCGGATAAAATTTACTTCCTTATCATAATTGTCGTCCGTTACATAAATTAAGATATGGTATCCATTCTCCCGCGCCACACGTTCAATGCCATGAATGGCCTGTGAAAAATAATTATTTGCGAGTTCCGGAACAATAACGGCTATTGTTTTACTTTTCTGCTCTCTTAAATTACTAGCATAGTGATTTGGTTGATAATTTAATTCCTTCGCTTTTTCAAGAATTAGCGATTTGGTAGCAGCGCTGATATCGCTGTTGTCTCTAAAGGCTCTGGAAATTGTAGACGTCGAGAAATTTAAAGCTTCAGCTAATTTCTTTATATTGATGCTATCCATTGTGACTAAAAACCTGTTTATGATAAATATGTACTAATATAAAATTTTATAATTTCGAACAACAGACTTTGCATGTCACCGCAATTTAATTTACGACCTGTATAAGCGGGCCATTATCCCTGCCAATTTTGTATATCCGGAAATTGGTAAAACTCACTTATAAAACAAACATACATTTAAGTATTAATACTTTTAAAAATGCCCTGCCATAATATTATTATTTCTTTCAAAAAGACCTCTGGCGGAGTTAAATCGAAAAACTCCACCCAATCAAATAACAAACCTGACATACAGTCTGCTTAAGGCTCGTTTATTATCAATATGTAACATTGTATCTTAATTGTAAGTAAATTATAATTTTGCATAGGGCATTTGACGAATAATGCACCGGACCCGGCACTTATTCTCAGCGATAAAGTATTAAAAGTCATACTTTACTGTCTTGCCCCAGGCCATTAAAAATATTATATATTTATAAAACAAAAGACGCATTTTAAGTATTAATACTGTAGGGTCGATACCTGCTTTAAAGTGGACCAGTTTAATGATGCCGCATATAAATGAATGGAAAATAAAAGAATACTGATTGCAGACGACGACGAGGGAATAGTTGATGCTGTTATGATGATATTGCAAATGATGGGTTACGAGGTTGATTTTACATACGATGGTGGGGAAGTTATTGAGGCTGTAAAGAAAAAACCTGACTTAATTTTGCTTGATATCTGGATGAGCGGTCATGATGGAAGGGACATCTGCAGACAGCTTAAGAGCAGTCCGGATTACAAAAAGATTCCCATACTTATGATTTCTGCAAGCCGTGACATCAAACAATCTGCATTGGATGCTGGTGCAAATGATTTTATGGAAAAACCGTTTGAGATGGATTCGCTGCTCAATAAAGTAACACAACTGATAGTGTGAAAATATTACAGCAAAGCCGTTGCGAAACGGGCAAATAAGCTATGAAATAAATCAATCTCAAGGTGCGGTTTGATTTATTTTAATCATTTCCCTCTTCAACATCGTTTTTCATGCTAATTATCCATTACATGCTCTTAAACAAGATTACTCCTATTTATATTATAACTTTGTCGTTATTATCGGTTCTGAATAAAAATAAGTCTATTATTAAAGATAAATACCGAATTTTAAAGTCTGCATGTCTGACGATAACACAACGGCTTTAAGGAAAATCATCCATATCGATATGGACGCCTTTTATGCATCTGTTGAACAGCGTGATTTTCCTGAATACCGCGGAAAACCATTGGTCGTGGGTGGCAAGCCAGATAGCAGAGGCGTTGTCGCTACGGCCAGTTATGAAGCAAGGCAATACGGCATCCGCTCGGCGATGTCTTGCAGCAAAGCGTACCAACTATGTCCCACTGCAATTTTTGTTTACCCCCGTTTTGACGCTTATTCATCCGTTTCTAAATCAATAAGGGAAATCTTTAGCAGGTATACCGATAGCATAGAACCACTTTCCCTGGATGAAGCTTATCTCGACGTAACGGAAGATAAGTTAGGCATCGGTTCGGCAATTGATATTGCCAAATCAATTAAAGATGCCATCAAGAATGAATTAAATTTGACTGCTTCGGCAGGTGTCTCAATAAATAAGTTTGTCGCAAAGATCGCCTCGGATATGAACAAGCCTGATGGCTTAACTTTTATCGGTCCTTCAAAAATTAAAAGCTTCATGGAAAAACTGCCGGTAGAAAAGTTCTTCGGCGTTGGAAAAGTAACAGCTGCACGAATGAAGGCCATGCAAATTATTACAGGCGCGGATTTAAAAAAGTTAACAGAACAGCAGCTTGTTGCTCAGTTTGGTAAGACTGGAAAATTCTACTATAAAGTGGTGAGGGGAATCGATGAACGGCCGGTTCAATCCCACCGCGCAACAAAATCTGTTGGTGCAGAAGACACGTTATCAGAAGATACCAATGAAGATTCGGTAATGCATAGCTTACTACAACAAATTAGTACAACTGTGGCAAACAGGTTAGAAAAAAACCAACTAAAAGGGAAAACAATAACGCTAAAAATAAAATTTGAAGATTTTAAACAGATTACCAGGAGCCGCTCTTTCCTAAGCCCTATTAATAAAGCTGACGACATCTATCTTGAAGCGATAAAATTACTGGAGGAAGCTGATATCGGATTTCTGAAAGTTCGGCTGCTGGGCATTACGCTTTCCCGATTTTATGATGACGTTGTAATCGATAAACCTCTAAGCAATCAATTGGAATTCGAGTTCTGATATTACCATCTTACTATAGAATGGACAAGGTAGCAATCAATGCCACAATCCCCAGATGTTACCGAATACCTAAAAAAATCAGATGCTATATTACAAAACAGGGCCAGTTAGATGGCAGATATTTAATCTTTGGCGAACGAAATATTTTGAGCGCAAAAGACACAATCAGCAAGCAATCAATAAGATATCAAATAAATTACAAAATTTAATCATAAAAATTACTTAACTTAACTATCGGATATAAAAACAAGCCTCTCATGAACGGCATCATCAAAAAAAATGCACATGCATTAACACAGGAGTTGAATTGGTTAGCAGAGGTGATCGATACGAGTATAAAATTGTATTTCGGCCAGGAAACAAAATATAAGAGTATTTATGATATTCAACCTCCAGATATAACCCTGGATGAATCCTTTTACGCAGAAATTATTAAAAGAGACCAAACTTCTGTTCAGGAAAGAATTATTTTACTTCTGGCATTGGCACCACACATTAAACCTGAAATGCTCGACATCTTCTTTTCGAAAAATCACACCATAGAAAAGGCTTACACAGAATTTGGCGGGATTAAGGATAGTAAATGTAATGGCTTTATACCGACGGGTGAAACCGCTGCGTTTATTTTAGCGATGAATAACCTTGAAAACAGGTTCGATCTTTTCAATCTTTTCTGTGAAGACCATTATTTTAGCAAGAGAAATATATTGCGTTTAGTCACACCCAAAAGTTACGAACCCTATCTATCAGGAGCACTAATTTTATCGCTGGAATATTTAAGCTACTTAACCGTTGGTCTTTCAAAATTTACAGCAGTATATTCGGATAATTAATTCCGGTCTAAATTATTTCGAGCTTGTAACCTTTTCCATGAATATTTACAAGCTTAACTGAAGCATCTAATTCTAATTTTTTACGCAATTTAGAAATAAACACGTCCAGGCTCCTGCCCACAATAACGCCCTCATCCTCCCATATTTCTTTTTGAAACCTGCTTCGTTCAATAACCAGATTCGGCGATTTTGCAAAAATTAACATCAGCTTATTTTCTTTTGAAGTAAGCTCCGTGATGGCATCGTTGAAAGTGATTTGGCGTTGAGCAGAATCAAAAGTTAATTTACCTAATTCAAAGGTAACATTTTCATCACTTGCCTTTTCTGGGCTATTTCTCCTAATCTTAAAAGATTTCGAAATCATCAGACCTAAAAAAGCAAGGAAAGGCAAGCCACCTATCAAATAGCCTTTCTGTATAGCAGTAAAACAGCCGCCTTTAAAGATTAAATCTATGCGATAACAGTTCAGAGGCTGTTTTCTTCCCGAACATGGAACGAGCTTATCCTGCCCATTTTTCGACATCGAATAGCCAAATACGACTTCTGTACCCGAGCAATTCAAAACGTTAACAACATAATCGTTTGCAGATTTGTCATTATTCAAAGCATGGCTCACTATTTTTACCAGCGAATCAGGATGAAACGTAAATTCCTTTTCAAATCGGATTTGATAGTCATTTTCTGATATCTTGGTTACCGGCAATACCCTCGACGTGCTATCACCAGATTGAAGGAGCACCTCGTGACCGATTTTTCGAAGCACAATTTCCTGTTTCGCCAATTCAAAATCATTAGCTTCTGTAATACTAAATACGGCACAGCCTAAAACAATGGCAATTAATCCTATTGCTGCAAACAGGTATATTTTTAAAGGTGATTTCAAACCCATCATGTATTTTGTATTATTTTACAAAGTTTACAAATTTTTGAGTATAAAACCAGTAGTGTCTGGCTGGAATGAGCACTACGCATCTATATCGTTACAAGGAGAAATTTTCAAAAATTTATAATAAAAAAATTGCCTTTTATTTTTTTACCAGTGATAGTATCTTTTTTCCTCCCATCATGATTGGCAACGCGATTAAACCGCCAACCAATCCAAACGCTAATTCCTTTATAATCGATAAAACATTTGGAAAAATATGATGCAGGTATTCAATATTGTGAACAAAAATACCACCGGCCACCAAGAGTAGCGCTATTGTTCCGACAACGGCTAAAACCTTTATAATTATGGGAAGTAATTTAACTAAAAAATGCCCAAGGGCTGCATAAAAACCTTTGTCCTTAGAACGTGTGATTAATTTATGCCCAAAATCATCCATCCTGACAATAAGCGCTACTAAACCATAAACGCCAATGGTTGCAATTATTGCAACGACAGAAACCGTTAGGATTTGTACTGTTATCGCCTGGTTTAAAACCGTTCCCAAAGCGATGATAACAATCTCAACTGAAAGAATAAAATCTGTCATAATAGCGGATTTTATTTTTGCATTTTCTGCCTGGCCATCGTCCTGCTTAGCTTCCGCTACAACCTCAGGAGCAGATTTCGCGCGGTGGAACAAAAATTCTATAATTTTTTCCACGCCTTCAAAAGCAAGGTAAAATCCGCCTAAAATCAGGATAAACTTAATAACAACGGGAAAAAATGCGTTAAGCAATAGCGCAATGGGTACAATAATCAGTTTGTTAAGAAAAGAACCTTTTGTAATTGCCCAAAGCACAGGCAATTCTCTCGAAGCTAAAAAACCAGTTGCTTTTTCTGCGTTTACAGCCAAATCGTCGCCAAGTATGCCTGCTGTTTTACGCGTAGCCAGTTTACTTGCTACCGCCACATCGTCCATAAGGGCACCAATATCATCTAAAATTGCAAAAAAACCTGAAGCCATATTGTTTCGTTTGTATGCCGCAAAATAGAAATTCAATTTCAGATTATAGCAAATTATATAGCAATAACTTAACGGGTTTTAAAGATTTCTGTCCAAGCCTGATTCAGAAAAAAGTAAAACCATATCATCAAACGAAAGGTTTAGCTATGAGGAGCTACAATGAAAAAGGGCAAAGCATATATCGGTACATCAGGGTGGAAATACCCGCATTGGGAAAACAAATTTTATCCGGCAGATTTAAAAAAGAAAGACCAGTTGAGTTTTTTCACAGACAAATTCAGTACTGTTGAGCTAAATAATTCTTTCTACCGGCAGCCCAAACCGAAAAATTTTGCAGATTGGGAAAGCCAGGTACCGGCCGGATTTGTTTATTCTGTTAAAGCCAACCGCTATTTTACACACCTGAAAAAGCTGAATGTGAGCGCCAGCGAAATTGAAGGGTTTTTATTGGCAGCGCAATCGCTAAAGCATAAACTCGGACCGATACTTTTCCAGCTTCCTCCAAAGTGGAATGTTAATGTACAGCGGTTATCCGATTTTTTAAATGTACTACCAAAAGGATTCCGTTACACATTCGAATTCAGAAATACATCCTGGTATCAGGAGGAGGTTTACGCAATACTTAAAAAACATAACTGCGCTTTCTGTATCTATGAGCTTGCAGGCCACCAATCTCCTGTATGCATCACTGCCGACTTTGTTTACATCCGCCTGCATGGACCCGGAGCAAAATATCAGGGCTCGTATAACACAAACTCTTTAACGGGCTGGGCCGCATTATGCAGGGATTGGATGGAAGAAAACAAAGATGTATATGTTTATTTTGACAATGATGATTCTGCCTATGCAGCAGAAAATGCACTCGAACTCAAAAAAATTATTGAGGTGTAACAAATTGCCTAAAAATTAGTGCTTTTTGCTAAACAAAAATTTCACCAGCTGAATTAAAAATTGCTTTACCTGAACAAGTCTTTCAAAATTTCCTGAACTATTGGTGTTTCATTTTGTTTTTAATAAAATAACATAAAAAATCATGACTGATCCCAAAGAAAAAGAAAAGCCAGAGGAGCAACAACATACAGAAGATTCGGGTTCTAAAACCGATACAACCAAAGACTCAAACTGGGATAAACACCAGCGTATAGATGAGGAAGGGAATGAACTCGATCCCGAAGACGTTAAATAAAAGCGATGAAAAAGATATTGATGGTACTTACCTCGCACAGCGAGATGGAAAATACTACTGATAAGACGGGTGTCTGGCTCGGTGAATTCACTGACCCCTATTATGAATTTATTGATGCAGGTTATCAGGTTACATTAAGCAGTCCGAAAGGCGGCCGCCCCCCGGTTGATCCGATGAGTGAACTAACAGAAAACATTACCGGTTCTAACCGCAGGTATCAGGAAGATGAAACGGCAAAAAGTGCGTTTTCGCATACAACGCCATTAAATCAAATCAAATCCGAGGATTACGATGCCGTGTTTTATCCTGGCGGCCATGGTCCGATATGGGATTTGGCAGTCGATAACAATAGTGGAATTCTCATACATGATTTCCTTGACACAGGAAAGCCGGTAGCAGCGGTATGTCATGGGCCGGCCGGCCTAATAAATGCGGAACAGCAAAGACCCGGTTTTTTAAAAGGAAAGATCATTTCCGCTTTTAGCAATACAGAGGAAACGATTGTAGGCCGCAGCGGCAATGTGCCTTATAAACTTCAAAGTAAACTTGAAGAACTGGGTGCAGAAGTCAAAACTGCTTTGGTACCCTTCCTCGCACATGTGGAAGTGGATGGATTACTTATTACTGGTCAAAACCCTTTATCGGCAGGCCCGGTAGCGAAAGCATTAATTGAACAGCTGGAAAAGCAAGCGGAAACCTCTGCAACTTTTTCGAATAATGATGCCAATCAATCATTAATTTAATAACCGAATAACGTCCTGCCCAAATATAAGCGCCTTATTCCTCAAGAATAAGGCGCTTGAATAATTCTCTTGTAATGATTTTTACATCTTCTGCCAGTTGATGATAATTGCAATGCCGGATTGCAAGTGGAAACAATAATCCATTTTCCCTTTTCACCAGATCAATCGTAATAACAGAATCGGGAGATATATCCTTGCTCCCATGTAATGAAGTATAAAGGCTGCGTGCGAATTCTTCATTAGTTCCCAGATCAAAACATCCATAGGTTTCTAACCCATTCAATGTTTTCATATTTAATGAAATTTCAAATTTAGATGCCATAATTAAAAAAAATGAGCCGCCTTTTGGCGGCTCATTGCAAAAAATCGAGGTGCTTTTAGTTTCAGTTATTTAATTTCAATCTGGCGGCTTTGAATCTTAGCTTCTTCACGTTTAGGGATATTAATGCATAATACACCGTTTTCGTATTTGGCTTCAATACCACTTTCATCTGCAGAATCGGGCAAAGTGAATGAACGGACAAAAGAACTGTAACTAAATTCACGCTTGTTGAAATTACGCTCCTGAGCATCATTTTTCGAGCTTTGTTCTACTGAGATACTCATAACATTTCTTTCTAACGACAGCTTGAAATCTTCTTTACTTAAACCAGGAGCGGCCAGTTCAATATGGTACTGATCCTGACTCTCGCTGATGTTAGCAGCCGGAACGCGGCTGGTCATGCGGTCTGAAAAGAAAGTGTCGTTGAAAATAGAATCAAACACATCACTGAAGCCTGGCATCAGTCCATTTTTTTGATTGTTACGGGGATTAAATTTAACTAGTGTCATAGGTCTTTCCTCCTTAAATTGTTTTTTAATGATTAAAACTTATAATTAATTAAATGCTGAACTTCACGTTCGAAATAGACAATACCAACTAAATGCCAAAGCTAAAACGAGCATCAAAATCAAAAAAATAAAGCTCAAAAACTGAAAAAAATTCAGGATAATGAATTTTTTTCAGTTTCAAAATGTCAAAAATTCATTGTGATAAACACCGTCGTTTTATAAATATCTAACACCTGTTTACTTTTCGCCATCAGGGAATTACGAATTGCATAGGGATAAATAAGCCCCAATTCGAATCGTGATGCCGTACTTGTGAGAAACTATAGTATGGCTTTTTTTGCAGAAAAATTAGAATGGAAATGGAATTTAATTTTAACGATGAATTATCGGGCAAAATTGCCCTGGTAACAGGCGGAACCAAAGGCGCCGGAAAAGCCATTGCCGAAAGGCTTCTTACAGCCGGAGCACAGGTCATAATCACAGCAAGAAACAATCCTGAGGAGATCGATGACAGGCTGTATTTTATTATGGCAGATTTAAGCAAGCCGGACGGAACGGCAAAAGTTGCAGCTGAAATATTATCAAAATTTGGCAGGCTTGATATCCTGATTAATAGCCTTGGCGGTTCAGAAACTCCAGCGGGCGGTTTCGCTAATTTAACTGATGCGCATTGGGAAGAAACATTGCAGACCAATCTCATGGCCCCTGTAAGATTAGACAAGGCCTTTTTGCCGCAAATGATTAAACAAAAAACAGGTGTGGTTATTCACATCGCTTCTATTCAAGGCAAACTTCCGTTATACGAAAGCACACTACCTTATGCAGCAGCGAAAGCTGGATTGATTAATTACAGTAAGGGGCTATCTAAAGAAGTCGCCCTAAAAGGCGTTCGGGTTTTAACGGTTTCTCCGGGCTGGATAATGACCGATGGCTCAAAAAGAATGATGGAGCGTATAGCGGACAGCGAAGACATTTCGATAAAACAGGCGACACAAAGTGTGATGGATGCCCTGGGTGGAATTCCTTATGGCCGACCGGCAGAACCACAAGAAGTAGCTGAATTGGTGGGCTTCCTGGTATCCCCGAGAGCCGGTTATTTAACCGGGACAGAATTTGTAATAGATGGTGGCACGATACCCACCATTTAATAATAATCCAGGAAGGAAAATCAAGACAGGCCTGGATAGTCCTTTAGTATTACCCGCTTCAGCCTCTCTTGATGTTCATCTCCCCAAAGCCCAATGGAGCTAAGCACAGGAATCAAGGTCTTGCCAAAATCGGTCAGGGTATACTCAACCTTTGGCGGCATCACCGGGTAAATTTTCCTGGTCACCAGTTCGTGTTCTTCCAGCTCTTTTAGCTGGATATTGATTACCCGGCGACTTGCGTCGGGTATTTTACGTTGCAACTCGCTCGGACGTAAATAGCCTTCATTGATGAACCACAATAGCCTGATTTTCCACTTGCCATAAAGTACTTCACCCACAAGGTCCAGTCCGCAGTTTAGATTGGGAAAAGTTTTTTTCTCATACATAAGGCAAAGATACAAGTGGGCCATTCAGGAAACAATACGGATAAATTTTTCCCTATCTGAATCGTAATACCCTACTTGTGAAGAACACCTGTACTACAGAAATTTGTATAGAAATATTAATCTAAAAACGAATACCATGAACTTACCAAAATTAATAACAAATCTGATTGAAGCACAGAATAATCATGACGGCGCTTCTTATGCGTTACTTTTTTCAGATACAGCCGTTGTTTTCGATGAAGGACAAACACAGACCGGGAGAACTGCCATTCAGAAATGGATCGAAAAATCAAATGAAGAATATCAGACTGTTTTAAAACCGATCGGATACAAGGAGGATGAAAACAGCTCCGTATTAACTGCAGAAATTTCAGGTACATTTCCGGGTAGCCCTGCCATTCTGAACTTTAATCTTGTTCTTCATGATGGATTAATCCAATCGCTGAAGATTACGGGTTAGTATCAAAGCAGGAATGTTGGAAATCTCTAAGGTGACGATATTACTCCTTAAAATCAACGGTGACCAATTGATATAAAAAAAGCCCATGCTGTTAACAGAATGGGCATTTATAGATTTAGAAATCAAGGTATTTAATTAAATCGACAAACGTGTTCCTTAAGGTCATGACTGAATAAATTCTAAAATATCTTTATTAATTGTTGCCGCTTCCGTAGTTGGCATACCGTGAGGAAATCCCGGATAGGTAATCAACTTACCATTTTTAAGCAACTTGGCAGACTTAATGCCGGCATTTTGATAAGGAACAATTTGGTCATCTTCGCCATGTAATACCAGAACCGGAATATCCACGGCTTTCAAATCTTCTCTGAAATCAGTTTCAGAAAATGCTTTGATGCCTTCATAATGCGCCACTATACCACCCATCATACCCTGTCTCCACCAGTTTCTTTGCACACCTTCTTTTACAACTGCACCTTCCCTGTTGTAACCGTAGAATGGAAAAGTTAAATCGATGTAAAACTGCTGCCTGTTGTTAAGTGTTTGATCTCTGATGCCATCGAAAACAGAAATTGGAACACCATCCGGGTTGCTTTCGCTTTGCACCATTATCGGCGGAACTGCACTAATTAATACGGCCTTTTTAGCTCTACCATTTGCATATTTATTCACATATCGGATGACTTCGCCGCCACCGGTAGAATGTCCGATGTGAACAACGTCCTGCAAACCAAGAAAATCGATCAATTCAGCAGCATCAGCAGCGTAAGTTTCAATGTCATGACCATAAATATCCTGGCTTGACCGGCCGTGGCCTCTCCTATCATGTGTAATCACCCTGAAGCCTCTTTGCAGGAAAAAAATAACTTGTGCATCCCAGTCATCTGATGATAAAGGCCATCCATGGTGAAACATTAATGTTGGTCCCTGACCTTGATCTTTGTAAAAAATCTCTGTTCCGTCTTTTAATTTTAGCGTACTCATAGTTTTTAGTTTTATAATTATTTATTTAAATTTTTCTTCTTTATCAAATTAGTCTAGCAAATTCTATAATCTTAACCTGTAATAATCATAACAAAGACACACTCGGATGTATGAATTTACGCTTAGATTTTGGTTGATTAAGTAGTTTTTGTTATCCTGCTGTAAATCTACCGTAGAATCAGAGGCTTTTAATTCGTCATTCGGTGAACAGGCAAAAAGAATCGTTGGAAATGTAAGATGGGATAAGCTGAAACTGTGCTTAAACAAAAAGAGGCTGAATCGAAAGTAAAATCTAGTAGTATAGTCAGAATTTTATTTCGTTTCCCGTCATTCTCGCGCAGGCGGGAATCTGAAAGCGCTATGCGATAGCATTAGGATTATTCATAGGTTTTTCTTTCTTCAAAGGCATTCATGAGCTCTTCATGGTTCCCAATTAAATTGGGAATGACAACGTATAAAAATATAATTTGCTTGGTGAAAAGGGCTGAGCTAAAACCCCTCTAAAAACAACAATCACCGAAATATAGTGGCGATCATTTAGATATAATGGTAATAATTACTTTTAGCTATTGTTGCTCAGCTAAACAGCCATTTTTTAATCAGCCTGGTGTAATTTGGCATCACTACATAAACCATCAGTAAAACTATGCAACCAGAATTTATAAAAGCATCAAAATAATGATTAACCGGAATGCCGAGCCATCTTAAAAATGGCATCAACAAAACCGGAATAATTAGGGATAAGGGATAAATTGCCGACCAGGTAACCAGGTATTGTTTCCAGCGTACCGGTACTTTATGCCCTTCATGTTCGGCATTGAAAAGAAAATCCAGGCCAGATTTTATTTGATATCTGTCATTCTTTCTGAAAAAAGGGTTTGCCTTTTCAATGAGTTGTTTCCGGTCTCCAGATTCCATCCAGCTTTTAAGATTGTCAATGGTATCAAAGCGAATAATAACAGTATAAACAAATGTTAATTTGGGAATAGGCCTTACGATCTGCAAATCGATAAAACCTGCCGCATGCTTAGAAATGGGTAAGATTTCATCTAACCATTTTTCGTATTCTTTTTGTTTACCTTCCAGTATGTGGTGGGTAATTACGACTGAGGCACCTGGATTTTCCATAGGGAGAATAGTTAAGAAAACTAATTGAAAGCTCTTTTATATTGCCATGGTATTTCGATGTCCATTTCCAGTTCTTTAGCCGAATGGATAGCAAAATAAGGATCCCGCAAATGCTCCCTGGCAATGACAACCAAATCTGCTCTATCATTAGATATAATTTCATTTGCTTGTGTTGCATCGGTAATCATGCCAACAGCGCCTGTAGCAATGCCCACTTGTTCTTTGATGGCAGTTGCAAAAGGAACCTGGTAGCCCGGAAAAACCTTATCACGGCTTACATTTGTAAATCCTCCGCCAGATGCGGTAATGAAATCCACTCCCTTTTCTTTCAGTATTCTGGAAAGGGTGATACTATCTTCTAATGTCCATGCTTCTGCAGTATCTATGTAATCTACTGCTGAGATTCTAACCAGCAATGGCATGCCCTCTGGAATTGCTTTTCTTACATCCCTTACGGTATCCACTAAAAGACGGATGCGGTTTTCAAAGGTCCCGCCATATTCATCCTGCCTTTTGTTAATCACTGCTGAATAGAACTGGTGAAACAAATAACCGTGGCCGGCGTGAATTTCAATCGTATCAAAACCGGCTTTAACAGCCCGGATTGCAGCATCAACAAACTTCATTTTTAGTTCATCAATCTCAGCAATCGTTAGTTCCTGCGAGCGTACACCATTCAGTTCAGTTGCAGAACAGGTTTTCACTACCCAACCGCCTTCTTCCAGGCTTAAAGGTTTCATACCTTCATTAGGGTGCTTAAGACTGCCCTTTCCTCCTGCATGCCAAAGCTGAATACCAATTTTGCTGTCCTGTTCATGAACAAAATCAACAATGGTTTTCCAGGCATTTTTTTGCTCGTCATTCCAGATGCCTACATCGCTTAAGGTCGCCAGCCCTTCAGGAGATACGGCAGTACATTCAGTAATGATCAAACCTGCACCACCAACGGCACGACTGCCGAGATGTACCAGATGCCAATTTCCCGGGATTCCGTTTTTTGCACTGTATTGCTGCATAGGGGATAATACAATCCTATTTTTTAAAGTGAGACCGCGAAAGGTTATGGGTGAAAATAAATCCATTTTTTTGTCTTTTATAATTGTTGTAAAAATTTTTTAGCTTCAGCGACAGCAATGGTTAAAATACTTTTCAAATCTTCTAAAACTTGCTGTAATGAAGCCTTTTGTTCGGTTGCAAGTTCAAGCATATCCAGTTTTTCCTCTAAGATTGTCAATAATCCCATCATGGCGATACTGGTTTTAAAATCATGAGCCCTGTGGTTTACAGTTGTGAAATCATGGCTTTGATAAGCTGTCATAAATTCCTCCAAATGAAGGGGTACCTTATCAATAAATTGTTGGGTAACGGTTTTTTCAAAATCTGCATCCCCACCGCTTATGGAATGCATATAGCTAAAATCAAGATACTGAAAGTCGGTAGTGATTTCCACCGCTTTTTTTTCTTTTTGTTGTGCTTCCTCAAGTCCGAATCCGGATATCAGTTTAAATAATTCTTCCTCATTTATCGGCTTGGATATGTATTCATTCATGCCGCGGCTGAGGCATTTTTCTCTTTCTCCTGCCATTGCGTGCGCCGTCATTGCGATGATGGGAATTTCTGATTTCAGCACATCGCGTATATGTTGCGTGGCTGCATATCCATCCATTTTTGGCATTTGGATATCCATCAGCACGAGGTCGTAGGTTTTCCCGTTAAGTTGTTCAATTGCCTCCAAACCATTGGATACCATATCAAAATGGATATTCCATTGCGATAATAAGTGCTGCATTAAATTCTGATTAATGGCATTATCATCGACAACCAGCACCCTTAAGGGCGCATTTGATTTATCCTTAAAATAACTGGTATTTACAGCGGGTATTTCAGGGAGTTGATTCTCAGCAATGCCATAAGGAATATAAAAACTAAAAGTCGTCCCTTTTCCTTGTTCGCTGCTTACTTCGATATTCCCGTTTTGCAATAAAATAAGGTTTTTTGCAATAGACAAGCCGAGGCCGGTTCCCCCATAATTTCGTGTCGTCGAATCTTCTCCCTGGTTAAAACGTTCAAAAACTTCATTTAATTTCTCCTTATCAATCCCTATTCCTGTATCAGAAACCTTGAAACGAACCGTTATTTTGCCGGCCGTTTGTTCTTTTTTATCGACGTCAATATTGATTCCTCCATGCTGGGTAAACTTAATCGCATTGCCAATCAGATTGACTAAAATCTGTGTTAATCTTGTGGCATCGCCGGTTAATGTATCAGAAATAGATGGATCTATCTTGCTGGAAATGGTTAAGCCTTTTTCTTTTGCACGTTCAATGAAAAGCGTTTCCAAAGAATTGATTAAACCATTTATACTGAAGGTTCCCGGGGTAATGCGCATCATGCCCGCCTCAATTTTGGAAAGGTCTAAAATGTCATTAATGATGGCCATCAGATTCTCTCCTGAACGCTGAATCGAAGATACAAATTCTGTAGAAGTCGCATCCAAAGGCCTTTTTTGCAGTAAATTGGTAAAACCTAAAATACCGCTTAAAGGGGTTCTGATTTCATGGCTCATGTTGGCCAGAAAATTTTCTTTTGTCTGTGCAGCCACCGATGCTTTCTGCTCAGCAATAGCCAGTTCCTTTATCAGTACATGTTGCCTGCGAAATTGGCGCACGATATGGTATCCGATGATGGCGCCACTCCATACAAGTAAGGCCAGTATGGAAATATCATAGCGCCTTGCTTTGCTCCCCATTTCTTCGCTCCGCCGGCTCAGTTTGACCATGTTCAATTGCCGGCTTTCATAAATTTTCGCCGTAATTGATGTAATTTCGTTGGAAATTTTTCTCGCCCGAGGATTGGCAATGGAACTACGATCGTCCATGTTTCCAACAGTATGGTAGCGATGCAAAAGCTGCTCCTTAACTATTTTTTTGTCCAATGTTAGCTCGCTTAGCCGGCGAATCAGCTCTTCTTCCCTTACGTCAACATTATCTTTTGAAAGTGAATCGAGAAAGTTTTCTACCTGGTTTACTTTCTGGTCTACTCCTTCGAGGTGAGTCGTATCATTTGTGGCTATAGAGGCTCTTATTCGGCTTTCTACACCCAAGATGTCTCTATCAATCTCCCTCAGGTGGTTGCTTGAACGCAGTTCCTTTAATAGTATGTTGTTGTTATTTATCAGTGCTCTGGTATTCTGGGCCGAATTGATTTGCAACGCAATCAGGAGGATAGAATCTGCAATGAATGTAAATACAATCAGGTAAGCAAAACGTTTATTGCCCATCACTGTAGAAATATTGATCATAAACTAAAGTATAAGTTGATGAGAGGAACGCCTTAGGTCAAATTCATTACATGGCCGCGTCACAGTAACGCCTCAACTTAAAAAACATTCATTCTTGTATTGAGTGCTTTTCGATAAGCGTCGGCAACCGGAATAAATTTCCCATTAATTACGACCCCGCCATCCTGGAGTGTATCTATTTTACCAACCGCTATGATATAAGAACGATGGACTCTAATAAAATTATTCTTCAATAGGCGTTCTTCAGCAGCTTTCATCGTACCATGTATGGCAAACATTTTTTCTGAGGTGTAGAACTTCACGTAATCACCCATTGCTTCGGCATAATAAATATCATCCAAACTCAAGCGCCTGGTAATGTTTGAATCTCTGACAAAGATGAACTCTTCCTTATCGAACTGCACATGTTCTTTCTTACTGTCTAATATAGTCTGTGCTTTACTAACGGCCTGTAAAAACCGCGCGGGCGTAAAGGGTTTTAACAGGTAATCAGCGATATTCAGTTCAAAAGCTTCGAGCGCATATTCCGTTTTTGAGGATGTAAAAATGATAACGATATCCTTGCCTACCAGGTTCCTGGTCAGTTCTATTCCGGTCATTTCCGGCATCTCAATATCCAGAAATATCAAATCGACCTGATTGTTCTGCAAATGGTTATAGGCTTCTATGGCATTATTATATTCATTTACAATGACGAGATTCGGGATTTGTTTTGCCAAATGGGCCAAAGTAGTTCTTGCGATATCATTGTCATCAACGATCAGAGCTTTCATGGAGATGGTTTACTTGTGATTTACACAAATATAACGATTCCATTTATTTTATCCTTTTCCAGGTCAACTATCTGAAGTAAGAGCGGATCATCCAGGCCATTTCCTCATGTATTTCCATCAGTCCGGTAATAAAATCACTGGTACCGTAGTCTTTATATTTTTCTGCAAAAGGAACGATATTACCGCGTAAAAATTCGATGATGCTTTCATGATCCCTCAGGAGGTCTGCCATATAACCCAATCCATCATTAGTTCTTTCGCTGTATTCTGTAAGATGAGTGAGTTCTAGATAAGCTTTCATCGTTGCAGGTGCAAAATGGCCTATTTTACGCATTCGCTCTGCAAAACTGTCAGTTAATTCATCGAGTTGTTTGTACTGGTTTTCGAAGAAAATATGGTTTGCGTGAAAATTATCACCTGTAACATTCCAATGTGCATTTCTTGTTTTGGTGTACAACACAAATTCGTCTGCCAATAATTTAGCCAATTCTGCAGCAACTGCGTCTGTGTTTTTTTCTGTAATTCCAATGTTAGCTTTCATGATTCAAGATTTTATTTAAGCGATATTGCTCTTTTCATGATTTAAAAGTGCTAAAGTATCGGCTTGAAACCCTGTGGCTTTCGATAAACAGGCAAAATGAATCGTTGAAATGCGAGATGTTGTTAGCTAACTGAACCAAACGCAAGAGACTGTATAAAATTAAAATCCAGTAGTTTGGGTCAGCATTTATTTCTTTTCCCATCATCCGATAACTATGTCGATAAAAAAGCGGTATTTTCCAGCCTCGGTTCGATATCTTATGAAAACGGTATTGCTTTCACGAGATGTGAAACTTGCCTACCGTAAATTCTTATAACTGGTCTGTTTGTGCGAAAATTAGCATTAAACAATCTCTTATATAAAATATCCGCCTTACTTATATTCCGTATATCATATCTCCATGCAATGTTGTAAATGGCATAAGGCTATTAATGAGCCGTAGAGACATGTATTATGAGCCGCGCAGGCAAATTCTATATGATTTAAATTCAGACCTTTAAATCATGACAAACAGCACAAAAATTCAGTTAGGCCAAAATGGCCCTCTAGTGTCCAAACTTGGTTTGGGCTGTATGCGTATGTCGTCTATATGGGGTGGATCTACCCCTGACGAGACGGAAAGCATTGCTACGATCCATGAAGCATTGGATAACGGCATTAATTTTTTGAACACCGGCGACTTTTACGGCGCTGGCCATAATGAGATACTGGTAGGAAAAGCCATAAAAGGGAGGCGTGACGACGCTTTTATCAGCGTTAAATTTGGAGCGATCTTTCATAACGGACATGCCTCACAAAATCGATCTGGAAAAATTCATGCTGCATAATTTTCATTTTAACGTTCCTGTAGAAAAGTTTGCACAACTGACAGGCCGCAGCCTGGCAGCCTTTAAACGGGATTTCATGAAGACATTTGGTACTCCGCCCCGCCACTGGCTTCAGAATAAACGGCTAAATGAAGCGAAGCATCTTATTGAAAACAAACATTTAACACCATCTGCCATCTACCTCGACCTGGGCTTTGAAAGTTTGTCGCACTTCTCTCATTCTTTCAAGAAAAAGTTCGGCAAAGCGCCTACTGCATTAATGCAGGCCCGTTCGCTGTCAAACATCCAATAAACAGATCCATTCTTTAAAGCCGTACCTGCTGCTTTAATTGAATGGATTTATCCGAATCTGCATTTGATTTAGCCAAAACCATGAAAGCTTTTTAAGGTATATTTCAAAAGATTATACATATAACTTTAAAAGAAAAGCGCGTCTTCTAGATTAGTTTTAAAGTGAGCTTAGACAGATACCATACACTTTTTCCGTTATCCGCTTGAACAGGGCAGATGATTCGTTTGTCAGACTTAAGCAGTTCTCAATCAAAAAATGAGTTTATGTCTCCTAGAGGGTATCGAAATGCGATTGAAGCTTCAAAACTTCGGAAAACTAAGGTGCCGGGTTTTAATGAAATAGAACTGAAGATGTTAGATATGGCTGAAATTGAACTAAAATCTGAAAAAGTAAGACGTGAGGAATGTGACTGGCGCCAAGCAGGCTTTCAGCTATTTATTTAATGGACTATTCAGAAGATTCTGATGATAATATGGCAAGAATGTTTCAAAACACCATATGGAAGAGCCGAAAGTTATTATTTTACGAATTGCTGTACGTGCTAGAATAATTAAAATGGACTACCGATGGTTTGAAGAATATGCCAGAGACAGAAATACTTTATACATCCGTAATTACTGGCAATCGAAACCGTTTGAAGATGGCAGCAATACTTGGGAATACTTACATGAAGGGGGGGTGTTTCCTTTAGATGAAGACTATGAGCCATACAAATAAGCTGTTATCTCTACAAATCGGGACTCGTATTACTGGCATCTTTTAAAAATCCCTAATAATTCTGTCCTCCCAATTATCCCCCAAAAAACGTAAACCCTTGCAAATAATCAATTTACAAGGGTTTATATTTTACTATGCGGGCCGGACGGAACTGTTTTTTAGTTAGCTCTTAAATATTTATTTTTTAGTGAGGCTATTTGATTTTTAGACTTCAATAACACCAAAATTAATATAAAAAAAAGAGACTAAACTAAAGTCTCTTCTATCCTATTACAATTGGGGAATTGAATTACATTCCAGTTACACCCATTAATTTTTTACTTTTCATAATTTTCATTTTTGATTAGTTTTATAACCGATTGGAGGTATATTTTGTTTTCTATTTTAAATATAGTGTTATTTTTAACAATTATAAATAATTATTTTTTAAAAATAAAGACTTTAAATTTTTCACCTGGCATTAAAAGATCTCTATTTACAAACGTCTGACCATCTACTTTCATATTATCGTTTTTAAAGACATTTTTACCAACACCACTAAATTGAACATCCAAATGCTTATCGGGTTGCAAATGTATATATAAATCATCAATAATTTTCGCACTTGCAAAAGCATACACTCGGTCAACACTTAGATTTTGTTGCATTATTATACACCTTTCAATATGATATTCCGTTTTTCCCTCTAATTTATGTGTATAATATTTTACATGCTTTCCAACATTCGTTGTTTCGGTAAGACTTTTAAATGTTTTTGAATCAAATTGTTTTCCATCAACTTTAGTCCTTTCAGGATCTAACATCGTAAATACATCAGATGAGTCATCTATTTCGGATCTAACAAAAAAAGTCATATCGACAGGCTCCTTTGAGTTTGTAACTACAGTACAACTAGATATCTCTGTAATCTTTACTAAATCCCCTGATAAGAGTTCAATGTTTGCTTGGATTCTTAGATTTTTATAATAGCATGTCAAATTGTTTTCCTCAAACAATTCATTTTCAAGATTCTCATGCAACTTCGTCATAAGGTGAGGAAAAGATTTTTGATATTTACAAAGTGTAACCTTACGCCAAATTTCATCTAGATTAGTTTGTCTACTTAAATTTTCATCTGAAAAGGTTAATACTTCTAATTTTTGTGTTAGCAATTCATCAAATTCAGAAGATAAAATAACTTTCTTAAACTGGTTCTTGAAAATCACAAGGTTACTAATCAATTTTGAAGCTGCGGAAAACACTCCTGCAGTAAAAAACCAAAATGATAAATTTTTTAAATCTTTTATGAGTTCTATGCTATTGAATATATATGTCTCCGGTTTTCCATTAGAAAAAAACAAATAATAATAACACAAATACAAGATAGGTATTGGAATAAGGACAACATAAAAATAGTCGAATACAAGTTTGAATACTTCAGAAACAGTAGAAAGAATTTTTACATATTTCTTAATTAGGTAAATTATAAGTAGAAGCACCAAAGATATACCAGCAATAATTAAAAAGGTATAATCCGTGTTGAAAGCAGTTAAGATCATAAAGAGAGTGTTTTATTCTATAATTATAAACAAACTTTTGGATTTCTTCAAGAGTTGTTTAACAGATGCCTAAACTGAGAGTATTTGTGATTCACAAAACCTTAAACTAAAAAACTGAGGATAAAAATTAATTTGCTTACATCAATGTAATCTTTTATAGATACATAATATAAGGGTATGAACAAACAAATTACTATCGCGGAACTAACGGAGTTCAAAAAAAAACACAGCCAATTTTTTAGACTACCAGACTCATTTGAAAAGGATTTTACTATTTTTCTATTCTGAAATTGATGGATTTCAACAATTTTTAAAAAAGAATATAAGGGCGGTTTCAAAAACAATAAAATGCAAGTCAAAAAGCTGATGAAGGAGGTAGAAGAAAGAGAAGAACAACTTAATGCAGTGCAGGACAAATATTTTTCTCAGAAAATAGACGATAATCAATTTAAAGATGCATGCGCAAGGTATCTAGGAATCATTGTGGACAAACTAAAGGCTATCGAAGATTTAAAGAGCCAAATAGTGAGGCTTCAAAGCACTTCAACTATTGCATTTCTCTTATTACTAATTTGAAGAAACACTATCTAGAAAGTGATATAGATGTGAAGAATAAATTAATTGGTTCGATATTCCCCGAAAAAATCATTTACTCAGAAAACAAATATCAAACCAAAAATACAAATTCGTTTTTCCACTTTAAAAATAACGTAAAGGAGGGGTTTGAAAGGTTATACAAAGCAAAAGGCCAGCATTTCTGCTGACCTGTCTACTAAGGCTCCCTCTGCTGGGCTCGAACCAGCGACCCTCTGATTAACAGTCAGATGCTCTAACCAGCTGAGCTAAGAAGGAATATTTATCCTGGTTTTTTTATTATCAATTTCATAAAAAATCCCCACATTACTGTGAGGATTTTTGCTCCCTCTGCTGGGCTCGAACCAGCGACCCTCTGATTAACAGTCAGATGCTCTAACCAGCTGAGCTAAGAAGGAGTGCTGGTTGTTTCCTAAAACGAGGTTGTTTATACTTTTCAGCACATATACCCTTGTTCGTTTTGGGAATGCAATATTAGGGCTTTTAAATTATTTATGCAATATTTGCAATGAAAAATTTTTAAAAAAATTCAATTTAAAATATATGAGCCTGATAATCATAGGTACTGTAGCTTTTGATGCTATTGAAACGCCATTTGGAAAAACGGATAAAATTGTTGGTGGCGCCGCAACTTACGCTAGTTTAGCTGCATCTTACTTTTATAATAAAGCAAAAATTGTAGCGGTTGTAGGTGATGATTTCCAAAAAGCCGACATTGATACCTTTACCGAACATGGAATTGATACCGAGGGTTTACAAATCAAAACAGGTGAAAAATCCTTCTTTTGGTCGGGAAAATACCACAACGACATGAATAGTCGTGATACTTTAATTACCGAATTGAACGTATTGGAAAATTTCGATCCCGTTATCCCGGAAAGCTACCAGGATTGCGAATATTTAATGTTAGGAAACTTAACACCACAAGTTCAGCAGACGGTTATCAAGCGACTAAAAAATCGCCCGAAACTAATTGTAATGGACACCATGAACTTCTGGATGGACATTATGATGGACGATTTATTAGAAACCATCAAAATGGTTGACGTATTAACAATTAATGATGCTGAGGCCCGCCAGCTTTCGGGAGAATACTCCTTGGTAAAAGCTGCAAAGAAAATCCTGACTATGGGCCCAAAATACCTTATTATAAAAAAAGGAGAACACGGCGCATTATTATTTCACGACGATCAGATATTTTCAGCTCCGGCCTTACCTTTAGCAGAAGTATTTGACCCAACAGGTGCTGGCGACACCTTCGCAGGTGGCTTTATTGGCTATTTAGCAAAAGTGGGCACCATTAGCTTTAATAACATGAAGAATGCAATCATTTATGGCTCTGCCCTGGCGTCTTTTTGTGTAGAGAAATTTGGTACGGAAAAATTACTAAACCTGACTGAAGAGGAAATCGAAGCGAGAATCCAGGAATTTGTAAAATTAAGTGCCTTTACAATAGAACTTTAAAGGCTTAAATAGTTAAAATTAAAGGTTGAAAGTTAAAGGTTTTAAACGACCGGCTTTCAACTTTTTACCTTCAACTTGATACTCGATACTTGATACTTGATACTCGATACTTTATACTTTATACTTTCAACTTCCCCATCGGTTCAAACTTTTCGAAAACTGCGGAGGTATGTGGCGCATCCGTCAATTCATCTGTTAAATCCTGCCCAGCCCAATGCTCATAGTGTTTACCATTTCGCCACAAACGGCTATCGGTCATGTCGTAAATCAAACCCTTATAAGCCACCCAGATTTGCGGCTTATCCTGTCCGTTCCTCAAAGCGAGCTGTTGTTTGGTATAAACCGGTAAATCCATTGGTTATGGTATTATGTGAAGCGCAATGCCTGTGCAAAAATAGAAGTTTCTTCCCGCTTTTCGCTTTACTCACCCGATAAAAATCGGGTTCATGCCCGCTTCAATCGGGGCTATTGTGCAAAAATAGCGTTTCATTTTAATGGTTTCAAGTCGCAGAAACTTTGTTGTTAAACCTGATTGAAATGGAAAGCCCGTAAACGAGGAACGAGTGCGGACTTGTAATGAAAAGCAGGACCGGAAACCGCCAAGAACCAATTCCATTCATTTCCAAAAAACTAACCGTTCCTATTTCTTTGCGCCTTACTTTTAAAAACCTCGTACAAATAAACATTCATCAGTAACAATCCCATTAAATAAAAATGATCTTCAAAAGGGATCGTTCCAACTCTGAAACCCAGGTTTTGTTTATCATTATAAATAACAACAGGAATGGAAGTCAGAAATCCGTTTACAATATAAAACGGAACCAGCGAAACCAGGTAAGCCCGGTAAAACCTGTACATAAACCTGTGTTCAACATTTAGATATTCCACATAGGCAAGCACGACGAATAAGAAGCCAAAGTTAATTAGCGTATACCATCTGTTGTAGCCAAAAAACAAAATCGCTATACACAAGCCTAAAAATAGGTTACTTATTGAAAAACTGTACTTCTGTAAATTGTTTTTAGGAAAATAGGCATTCAGACATTCGTAAATAAAAATACAGGCGTAAGGCACCGTTAAAAAAAATAAAATCTCCTCGAGTGGCAATCCAAAAAATTGAACACCAATGATATAGCCAGGGTTGAATGACCAGACATGGAGTTTAACGAAAAGCAAATCCCATATCAAAAAAACAAGCCCAGTGATCAGGATGGCCGGCAACGCAAATTTCCACTTACTGAAAAAATGCACCTTTTTATCAAAGGATAAAATTAAGGGAAAGAAAATGACAGCGATGTTGATGAGCAGATAAGTATAATTCATTTTTAGCTAAACTTTTTTAAGACCTTTATTTCTTCGGCTGTACAACGTTCACTGTTTATCAAAAATGCGGCTATATTTTTTACAATTTCTGTATCAGCGACTCCAAAGTTCCGGTTTTTATAATGTTTTATCAGCTCTTTCCTGTCCCCATCCAAATCCTTGCTGAATCCCAAAAATCCTGGTGTGTAATGTTCTATAGAAAAGCGCATAAAACGAATTTCCATATTTTCCCTATCCATATCTATTGCTTCCTTTAAGGTTTTCAAGGAAGCCTTAACGTATTTAATTTTGTTATAAGGACTCCACGAGTGTTTCGCTTTCAGCGCCTCTAAGGTTCCGCTGTAAGCTTTTATCAACGCGCCCTTATCAGGCAGCCTAGCCAGTTTATCATATAAAGAATCGGTTAGCTTTGAATTTTCTACAGCCCTGATTAGGTCGGCTTTCAAAATCGAAATTTCTTTTTTCGACAGTTGAGCTTTACATACATTCGTGAATGCAAAAAGCATTAGAAATAAAATTCGCAATTTTATCATTTATTCAGGCAAAGATAGGAAAAGCGAATTGGTTTTGCAGCAAGTTGGCATCCCGTGGAAAAGCTAAGCCCCTGTCTATGTTTTACAGGCCATAGGAGGCTGGCTGCTATCGGCCCTATATTAGGAAGAATCAGTCCGTCTTTCCCGCGCAGGCGGGAATCTTAAAGCGACAACCTCAACCATAGCCTCTTGTTCACCAACCAGTAAGTATTGGTTTCGGTATTCGCGCCGTAGATTCAGGAACTGGCATTGTTGGTTCGTGAGGACACGAACCAGGGCACAGATGAGGAAACTAAATCCGTCTTCCCGCGCAGGCGAGGATCTTAAAGCGAAAACCTCAACCATAGCCTCTTGTTCAAAAACCGGTAAGTATTGGTTTCGTTATATATCCCATAGTCCCAGGGACTGGCATTGTTGCTTCATGAGGACACGAACCAGGGTAGAGATGAGGAAACTAAATCCGTCTTTCCCGCGCAGGCGGGGATCTTAAAGCGAAAACCTCAACCATAGCCCCTGGTTCAAAAACCAGCAAGTATTGGTTTCGGTATTTGCGCCGTAGAATTAGGTACTGGCATTATGCTTCCTGAGGACACGAACCAGGGCATAGCAGTCAAAAGATCTCTGTACGGCGCTGCACTACAGTCGGGCAGACAACTGAAATCTCAATAGATAAAAACCTGAAAATCTATAAAACAAAACGACCAAAAATCACTTTCTTTACCTGATGGATAAAAAAGCTAAAATCACGGTTATCGGAGCTGGTTTTGCAGGCTTAGCAGCGGCTGCTTTATTAGCAAAAGATGGTTTTGATGTAACGGTGCTCGAAAAAAATGAAATGGCAGGTGGAAGAGCAAGGGTATGGGAAAAGGATGGATTTACATTCGATATGGGCCCTAGCTGGTACTGGATGCCTGACGTATTCGAAAATTTTTATCAGCTTTTTGGAAAAACAGCAGCCGACTTCTATGAACTGAAAAGACTAAGCCCTTCATACCGAATTTATTTTGGAAAAGAAGACATATTAGATGTTCCCGCTACAACAGAATCCTTGTACCAGCTTTTTGAAGATTTAGAACCCGGCAGCAGCAAAAACCTGGATTCATTTTTGGCGCAGGCAAAATACAAATATGATGTGGGCATGAATGAATACGTTTTCAAACCATCACATAGCATCATGGAGTATTTTGACCCGCGGCTGGCCATTAGCGGTATAAAATTGCAACTGCTGGGCAACATGCGTAAGCACGTACATAAACTATTCAAAAATGAGAAATTAAGGAAATTACTCGAATTCCCCGTACTATTCTTAGGAGCTACACCACAAAACACACCAGCACTGTATAGTTTAATGAACTATGCGGATTTGATTTTAGGCACCTGGTATCCTATCGGCGGCATGCATAAAATCGTTTCCGCTATGCAAAATATTGCTGAAACAGCCGGTGTTAAATTTATGTTCAATACCGAGGTACACAAAATTGTGGTTAATGGAAACATTGCTGAGGAGGTCATCACCAACGCCGGAACCTTTAAAACTAACTTTATTGTGGGCAATGCCGATTACCACCATATTGAACAAAATTTGCTGGATAAAACGCATAGAAAGTACGGTGAAAAATACTGGGACAGCAGAACAATGGCGCCCTCATGTTTACTTTTCTACATCGGGGTAAATAAAAAGCTTAAAAACATCCAACACCATAATTTATTTTTCGATGAAAATTTCGACGAACACGCAAAAGAAATTTATACAGATGCAAAATGGCCGTCGAAACCTTTATTTTATGCTTGCTGTCCTTCGGTTACAGATCCAGGCATAGCGCCACCGTGTTGCGAAAACCTGTTCTTTTTGATTCCGCTTGCACCGGGTTTGGAAGACAACGAAAGTAAAAGAACAGCTTACTTCGGTTTATTGGTTCAACGTTTTGAAGAACAGACCGGCAACGACATTAGCGGTCATATTTTATTTAAACGAAGCTATGCAATGAACGACTTTATCGGAGACTACCATGCTTTTAAGGGAAACGCATATGGATTAGCGAACACCTTGAAACAGACGGCCTTCCTCAAACCCAGCATGAAAAGTAAGGTAACAAATCTTTTATATACCGGACAGCTTACGGTTCCAGGCCCCGGAGTGCCCCCAGCAATCATCTCAGGACAAGTCGTAGCAAAAGAAATAAAAAAAAAGTTAAATAAAAGTTAAAAAAAGCTTGACAAATTTAAAATTTCCCTTATCTTTATAACCACAAAACATAAACACTATTAAAAAGCCGGTAAACGCATAATTGTTTGAGGTTTTAATTTGTTTCGAAATAAGAGAGAAGGCGAATTGTTGAAAGAAAAGATAAGAATCAACTAACCAAATATATGATAAGCAAAAAGGCCAGGAATTTTTCCAGGCCTTTTGCTTTTAAAGCAATTGCTATTTCCTTGTTACGCATCCGCGCCCCTTTTAAAATTCCCCCAGATAACGCTGATTCCGCAGAAGAACGATTAATTAAAATAATCCTATTCCCTGTCTTCGGTGTTTCTGTGGCTAACCAATTTCCTGCTGACAACGCTGATTCCCGCAAACGCGAGATGATAAACAAAAACCCAAATTTCATATCCCCGTGTTTCCGTGGCAATAATTTTCCCGCGGATAACGCTGATTTCCGCAGAGACACAACGAGCTAAAACTATTATTCCGTGTATTCGGTGTTTCCGTGGCAAATAAAATCCCCCCAGATAACGCTGATTTCCGCAGAATTAAAACCTTTATATTCCGTGTCTTCTGTGTTTATGTGGCTAACCAAAATTCCTGCTGACAACGCTGATCTCCGCAAAGGCACAACTGTTTAAACAATTATTCCGTGCTTCCGTGTCAAATGAATTTCACTGCAATAAAAAAAGGCCTGGATTTTCAAATCCAGACCTTTCATTTTTCAGTTGATGTACTTTTATACCATTTCAGAAACGGCGGTATTTTTTGAATATGTTTTAAGGTATTTTTTTAAAATGCCTCTCGCAACGTGTATACGTGTTTTCACTGTTCCGATCGGAATGTTCAGCATATCTGCAATTTCATGGTATTTATAACCTTCAAAGTAACGGATAAACGGAACATAATATTCTTCCGGTAGTTGTGTTAATGCTTTATCGATGTCGCCCATAACAAATTTGCCTTCAGCCTGGTTTTTAGTCGCACTGAAAGAAAGGTTTGCTGAGGATATATCTTCACTCTGCGTGATTAAAGTATTTGTTTTTACTAAGCGACGATAGTTGTTGATAAAAGTGTTTTTCATGATGGTAAACAACCACCCCTTCAAATTCGTGCCTTCTTTAAATTTATTGTAATACGTAATTGCTTTCAACATCGTGTCCTGCACAAGGTCATTCGCATCTTCAGCATCTTTTGTAAAATTTAAAGCATATGATCTAAGTGATACGGAGTGGTGGTTAACTAGATGATTGAATTCAAATTTTGTCATGATGTTTAGCTTTAGGATAAGATTAAAAAAACAAATGAATTGTATTCTATTCTGTTAAACCAGAAACAAACTTAGTACCAAAAAATTCTGGCACGGTGCCAAAGGCGCCAATCTCACCTCAGGCAACTTTAAGTCACAGGATATTTACCTCACGTTCTAAAGTGACTCCAAAAGTAGACTTCACACTGTCTATAATCTGTTCAGAAAAATTAAAAACTTCCGTGCCAGTTGCACCGCCATGGTTAACCAAAACCAAAGCCTGATTTTTCCACGTACCAGTATTGCCTGCAATTTTACCTTTCCATCCGCACTGTTCAATCAGCCAGCCTGCTGCTAATTTTATTTTGTCATCCGCTGTAGGATAATGCACCACATCGGGGTGTTTAGCCACAACATCGGCAAATTCGTGTTTCTCAATAACCGGGTTTTTAAAGAAACTACCCGCGTTCCCTATTGTAGAGGGATCTGGCAATTTACTTACCCGGATGTGGGAAACCGCAGCGGAAACATCGGCAATATCCGGATTTAAAATGCCTCTTTTATGGAGTTCTGTTTCTATTGCACCGTAAGATGTATTTATTTCAGCTGCTGTTTTTAAAGCAAAGGTAACAGATGTTATAATAAACTGTCCTCTCAAGTCACCCTTGAAAATACTTTCCCGGTAGCCAAAGTTACAGTCACTATATGTGAAAGTTTTAATCTGACCTGTTTTAATTTCAAAAGCCCTGCAACTTTCGAAAACGTCTTTAAGTTCCACGCCATAAGCGCCGATATTCTGTATTGGGGATGCGCCAACAGTACCGGGAATTAAGCTTAAATTTTCCACGCCGGCAAAATGATGCGCAACGCAATAGTTAACTAAGTCGTCCCAAATCACACCGGCGCCTGCAGTAACTTTAACGGTATCGCCATCAGATTTGGATTCGATCCCCTGTATACTCATTTTGACAATCAGGCCATCGTAATCCTGCGTAAATAAAACATTGCTGCCACCACCAATTATAAAAAGCTTATTGGACTTTGATATTTCACTTTCAAATAAAGTTTTTAAATCTTCTTCAGTAAATACCTCGGCAAAAAAAGTGGCCTTTACATCAATCCCAAAAGTATTATAAGGTTTTAGCGAAATGTTTTGTTGAATCTGCAGCATGTTGGTTTCTATGGTATGCAAAAGTAACATAAAGTGATTATTCCCGTATATGGAAATTTTGGGAATTATTTCAATTGCCAAATCCCTCCAGTTTTTACAACTATAATAATTGAATCACATGCGAACTCAACCGGAGCTTAACCGGAGATCCACCGGACTAATTCGTATTTATTCAGATGAAACGCTCCATATTCTTAATCATTTATTCGATTTTTATATCCGCGTGATTTTAATTAAATTTAAATTATCTAATAGCTTTTTTATGGCGCGTCTCAAAAATGGAGCCCTCGGTGGCTTCTCAGGAAAGGTCGGTTCTGTTGTCGGGTATAGCTTAAGGAACAAGGACTTTATAAAAGGCTTACCAAAGCCATCATCAAAACCACCTACATTAAAACAGCTGGCCAGCAGGGCGCGGTTTAAGTTTTTTAACGAATGGCGAAACCCGCTCACTGAATTCTTTTCAGTATCCTTTAAAAATCAAACGGCGACACACTCCGCCCAAAATGCTGCGCACCACTACAATAAAGATATCATTATAGGTGAATATCCGGATTATGGCATTAACTATGAAAAAATTATAATCAGTAGCGGGAATCTACCCCCTGTAACGGATTTAAAGATGGAAATGACCGAACACGGGAACCTTCGCTTAAGCTGGGAGCCAAATTTAACAGGCAGTGCCAAAGCGACCGACCTGCTGGCAGTTTTAGTCTGTTATATTGGAAGTAATACAGAGCTGACAGGCACCCTAAACGGTGCAGAAAGAGGAGATGGCCATCATGATTTTGTGATAGCTTACAGACCAGCCGGAACAACGGTCGCGGTTTATGCAACTTTCTTATCAAACGATAGAAACCGCGCATGTAACAGCCAGTATATGGGTAAGATAAGTTTCTAAAACCGCAAATTAATCTATTTCCTCCTGTTATCAATGGAGGAAAAACACCACTATACCATCTGTTTTTTCGATCAGGATATCAGCGATAGAAATTGAATTAAAATTCATCGTGAAATTTGCCTTCCCTTATCCAACAGGAATACTAAATGCTAACTCCTCAGCAGGCCTGCATTCCTTCGCATTGCAAACCGTAAACTCGAGTTTACCTTTAACTACTGCCTTAGTATTGCTGAGCTCGACTTTTTGCTGAAAAACAACCGATTTTTCGAAATAACTTAGATTCGCTTTCAATGCTTTTTCGAATTTAACATCGGGCTTGGGTTCTATTGTAGAACCAACAATTTTATAATTGTTTGCCTTCGAAAATATAAAACTGGTTTCGAGAGATTTTGGTACGCCATTCTGAGCATAAATATGCCAGCCATCCTCTATAGTTGCTTTCAGGTAAACCACAGCTTTCGAATTTTTTATTTTTGATGCTGCATAACTCCACTTCACGGGAGAGGTAATTTTGAATTGGGCTTTCACCAATACTGATGTATATAAAAAGAACGCTAAAAAGAGAAGTGTTTTCATGCCCTAAGCTAATTAATGATTTAATGTTTTCTTCCGCACAAACAGCAGCCCAAAAGCTTTCCCATTTCGTTTCCCCATATTCTTATGATGAATTTTATGTGCTTTACGAACTGCTTTCAGATAGGTATTATTGCTCTGAAAAGTTTTAAACCGTCGGTGAACAAACCAATCATGAACAATAAAATAAATTGAACCGTACAATGTTATTCCAACACCAATAAAAAATCTGAATCCGAAATTATCCCGGTCGATGTACATTAAATAAAGAGAAATTACAGCAAAAAGAATCGCAAACAAATCATTCCATTCAAAAAAAGAACTTGATTTTTCATGATGACTTTTATGCATAAACCACAGCGGCCCATGAAACAGATATTTATGAATAAACCAGGATAAGCATTCCATCAACACAATTGTTATGAATACAATTGACACACTTAGTATAACCTGCACATCGAATAATTTAAATGGTAAATATATATAATCTAACAGGAAAGTCCCGAATGTCATTTAAATGCAACCTTATTCGAATTTTTCAATCAATTGATTAACAATGAGAATTTATATTTATTTTTGACTAAAATATTAAAAAAGTCAGAAAGTAGAAAAGTAAAATGATTGTAGCCGACAAAAAGAGAGAACAGATTATTGAAGGTGCTATAAAACGCTTTATTCATTTTGGGATCAACAAAACAACGATGAATGACATTGCGGAAGACCTTTCCGTTTCTAAGCCTTCTCTTTATTATTATTTCCCTGACAAGAAAAGTCTGATCGTTGGTGTGATCGAAAAAGTTTTTACAGATTATTTTGATTTATTAAAAAAGAAATATAATCCGGACGCTTCTTTAGAAAACATTTTATTTCAGACAATAGATATTCGTAATACCTTTTTTATGAAATATTTTATGCTGAGGATATCGGAAGGTCTTCCTGATATTTTCAATGATGATGGAATGAAAATGAAGCTCACCACCTTAAAGCAATCGGAAAAGGCTTTTTATGCTGAAATATTCGAAAAGGCACAGGACAAAGGGGAAATCAAACACGAAAACATGGCCCACGTGGCAGAATTGTACCTAGAAAGTTTAATGGGATTAACAAATATGTGCATTATGGAACTTGGAAAAGATTTGTTGCCTGATAAAAAGGCAGTTAATAAGATGGCCCAAAAGCAAAAAGACCTCTCATCTATTTTTACAAAAGGGCTGAAGTGTTAAAAAGATAAAGGAACAAATAGCAAAGATTAAAGCGGAAAGACTAAAGCGGAAGACTAAAGCAGAAAGACTAAAGCAGAAAGATTAAAGAGGAAAGACTAAAGCGGAAAGATTAACGCGGAAAGACTAACGCAGAAAGACTAAAGCAGAAAGACTAAAGCAGAAGGTTATTAATACAGATTGCACAACTGGATACTTGATACCCGCTACTTGATACTAAATAAGGAACCTAAAAACAAAAAAACAATACATTATGCTTAGAATAAAAATGGTAAAATTAATGCTCATCCTGATTATCGGCATGGCTTTACCGCGATTGGCTGCCGCACAGCAACAACTAACCCTTAAAGATGCATTAACCTTTGCGCTCCAAAACAACGCCAGGGTCCGCAAGTCCAAACTGGACATCGAGGGTGGCAGGTATAAAGTGGAAGAAGTACGCGCGCAGGCATTGCCTCAATTAACTGGAACAGCAGGATTGACCTACAACCCGATTATCGGACAATTAGTAGCCAATTTTGGCGGCCAGACCCAGGCCATTAAATTAGGCCAGAACTGGAATTCATCCGCAGGCGTTCAGCTTTCGCAACAACTGTTTAACCAACAGGTTTTTACAGGCTTGCAGGCAGCAAAATCAAGCGAGGAATATTACAACCTCACGTCGCAATTAACTGAAGAACAAATTATTGAATTGGTTGCCAATAATTACTACCAGGTTTTGGTGAACAGACAACAATTGAATGTAATCGACACCAACATTAAAAATGTTAAAGTTGTGGAGAAAATTGTAAGCAATCAATACAAGAATGGTTTAGCCAGAAAAATTGATGTGGACAGGATTAACGTAAATTTAACTAACCTGAATACACAACGCGACCAAACAGTTAATGCAATTACCCAGTTGGAAAACCAATTGAAATTTTCGATGGGAATGCCAGTAACGAACCCGATTACGTTGCCAGCGACCGAACTTACGGAAGTAACTGCTCTACCACAATTTGCAGACTCGGTTGACCTTGCAAACCGGACGGAAGTTAAGCTTTTGAACAATCAGGATAAACTGCTTTCACTTCAAAGAAAAGCCTATGTGGCAGAATATTATCCTTCACTTGCATTAACGGGTAACTACACCTATTCCAGCCAGAGCGATGGTTTTGATTTTTTGAGCTCAAACGCAGCAGCAATAGGTTACGGGGCTTCTGCAATTGGTTTAACCTTAAGGGTTCCGATTTTCAATGGCTTCCTAACCCGTTCAAAGGTTCGCCAGGCAAATGTTGATATTTTGAAGGCGAAGGAAGACAGAAAGGAATCGACTAATTCCTTGAATCTGGCTTATGAAAATGCTAAAATTCAATTACGCAACAACTTGAATACCATCAATTCACAGCGCAAAAATGCTGAATTGGCTCAGGAAATTTATAAAAGCACACAGAACAACTATAACAACGGCCTGGCATCATTAACGGACTTACTGGAAACGGAAAATTCTTTAACAAGTGCACAAAATAGCTATACACAGGCTTTATTGAATTATAAAATTGCTGAAATACAATTAATAAAATCAAACGGAAATATTAAATCGCTAGTACAATAGAAATGAAAAGAGTAATTACCATAATTATCGTAGTTGTTGTTGCCCTTGGTGCAATAGCTTATGTTTTAAGCAACAATAAAAAGAAAAACGAAGAGAAAACTGCTTTCATTGCTAAAGGTGGAGGTGCTGTTGCCGTTCGTGTTGCTGCAGTAGAGAAAAAAGTTGTGGACTTAGACTTCGTGGCAAACGGAAATTTTGTTCCTAAACAAGAATTAAACTTCTTATCAGAAAATGCCGGACGTGTTACCGCAATCTATGTTGATGAAGGTGCACGCGCAAGTAAAGGACAAGTTTTGGCTCGCATTGATGCGGAAATCATTAACACAGATAGAGAAACTGCCCAGGCTAGCTATGAAAACGCAAAGAGAGATGAAGCCAGATACCAAAGCTCATACGAAACCGGAGGGGTAACGCAACAACAGTTAGACCAGGCTAAACTGGCAACCCGAAATGCGAAATTACGCCTGCAAGCATCACAACGTAAATTAAGTGATGCAAACATTAAATCCCCAATCAATGGTATTGTAAATAAAAGATACATTGAAGTTGGCGCATTCGTAACTGCCCAGGGCACTCAATTATTTGAGTTGGTTGATGTTTCCAAATTGAAGCTTAAAGTAAACGTTAACGAATCGCAGGTTGCAAGTTTAAAAATAGGTGACAACATTGACATTAAATCGACTGTTTTTCCTAACGAGAAATTCTCGGGAAAAGTAACTTTTATTGCAGCTAAAGCGGATGCTACTTTAAATTTCCCTGTTGAAATTGAAGTAACTAACAATACTAAAAATAGCCTAAGAGCAGGAATGTACGGTACAGCTGTATTCAACTTCCCTAAACAAGCACCAAGTATTCTTATACCGCGCACATCATTTGTGGGTAGTGTAAGTAGTAATCAGGTTTTTATTTACGATAAATCGAATAATACCTCTAAAGTACGTAACGTGGTTACTGGCCGTATTTTAGGCGATAACGTAGAAATTCTTGATGGCTTGAAAGAAGGCGAAACAGTAATCACCAGCGGACAGATTAACCTGGCTGAAGGTACTGCTGTTAGTATCGTTAAATAGAATAAGATAGTTTTAGTTGGCTTTGAAATCGCGATACGCCAATCGCAAAACGCAATACTAATAAAGAAATGAAGATAACAGATATATCTATAAAAAGGCCCTCACTGGTAATTGTGGTGTTTACTGCACTTACTTTACTTGGGCTGCTAAGTTACTTTTCGTTGGGTTATGAATTACTTCCAAAATTCTCTAACAACGTAGTATCTATTTCAACCATATACCCTGGTGCATCACCGGCAGAGGTTGAGAACACGGTAACCAAAAAAATTGAGGATGCCGTATCATCAATGGAAAACATAAAGAAATTGAACGCAGTTTCTTATGAGAGTTTATCTGTTGTAACCATCACTTTAACAGATGCGGCAAACATTGACATTTCGTTAAATGATGCACAACGTAAAGTTAATGCCATCCTTTCTGATTTACCAGAGGATGTAAAGACACCGTCATTAAGTAAATTCTCGTTAGATGATTTACCAGTAATCACCATGACGGCTTCGGCAAACATGGATGATGTAACATTTTACGATTTAATAGACCAGAGAATTGCCCCGGTTATTTCGAGGGTAAGTGGTATTGCACAGGTGAATCTTGTAGGTGGATCAGAACGTGAAATTCAGGTTTCTTTAGATGCAGCTAAATTACAAGGTTATAACCTTTCTGTTCCTCAGGTACAGCAAATGATTTTAAGCTCCAACCTGGATTTCCCTACCGGAAGTGTTAAGACTCAGAATCAGGACGTTTTAATCCGTTTATCCGGTAAATACAGGAGTATTGATGAGTTAAGAAATTTAGTAATTACAACATCAAAAGACGGTGCTCAGATTCGTTTAGGCGATGTAGCTGATGTTCAGGATTCGAAAAAAGAAACCGTGAAGTTAGCGCGTATTGATCGACAGTCCTCTATTGCAATTCAAATCATTAAACAGAGTGATGCGAATGCCGTGAAAGTGAGTGAAGGTGTTCATGCCATTATTGCTAAGCTTAAAACAGAGTACGCAGCTAATAAGCTTGACATTAAAATTGTTAACGACAGTTCCATTTTTACATTAGAATCGGCAGATGCGGTAATTCATGATTTAATGCTGGCCGTTGTGCTTGTGGCATTCGTTATGCTTTTCTTCCTGCACAGTTTACGTAATGCGTTAATTGTAATGGTGTCTATCCCTGCATCTTTGATAGCGACTTTTATAGGTATCAGCCTTTTCGGCTATACCCTGAACTTAATGTCGTTATTAGGTCTGTCGCTCGTAGTTGGTATCCTGGTGGATGATGCGATTGTAGTACTGGAAAATATCCAGCGGCATATGGAAATGGGCAAAAACAAAGTCAGAGCTGCTTCCGATGCAACAAGGGAAATCGGCTTTACCGTTGTATCCATTACGATGGTTATTGTGGTGGTATTCTTTCCTATCGCCATCAGTTCCGGTTTGGTTTCTAACATTTTACGCCAGTTCTGCGTGGTTGTAATTATAGCAACTTTACTATCACTAGTAGCATCGTTTACCATTGTTCCTTTGCTATTCTCGAGATATGGTAAGTTAGAACATATTGAAGGTAAAAACATATTTGGCCGGTTTATTTTATGGTTCGAAAAGCAGCTTAAAAAATTCACCATCTGGATTACTAATATTTTAAACTGGTCTTTACGTCACAAAGCGCTAACCTTAATCATGGTATTTGTTCTGTTCTTAGGTTCATGTGGTTTATTAGGCGCAGGATTTATCGGCTCGGAGTTTTTCCCTAAATCAGATAAAGGGGAATTCCTGGTACAAATCGAATTACCTAAAGATGCACCTTTAGAGCAAACGAACTTCTATACACAAAAAGCAGAAGCATTCTTAAATAAGCAGCCGGAAATTATACAACTGATCACTACAGTTGGTCAGGCCAGTGGAGATTTTGGCGGCACCCAGGCAACAGCATATAAATCAGAAATAAATGTAAGATTAGTTGAACGGGATCAACGGGAAGGCATGTCATCTGATGTGTTTGCAACAAAAATGAGTCGTGCTTTAGCAAAAGAACTAGTTGGAGCAAAAGTTAAAACCGTACCAATTAGTATTTTGGGTATTGCTGAAAATGCGCCTATTAGTTTAGTGGTAATGGGCTCAAATTTAGATAGTGCTTTAAAATATGCAGAAGGTGCAAAAAATTTACTGGCAACGATTCCAGGTGCTACGGAGATTAAACTTTCTGTGGAAAAAGGAACACCTGAAATTAACGTTCAGGTAGACAGAGATAAAATGTCGTCAGTAGGTTTAACACTCGCAACCGTAGGTTCGACCATGCAAACTGCATTTGCCGGAAATACCGACGGTAAATATAGAAAAGGCGAATACGAATACGATATTAATATCCAATATCAGGATTTCAACAGAAAAGATATTGATGATGTACGTAACCTCATTTTTATAAACGACAAAGGCGCACAAATTAAGTTATCTCAATTTGCAAACATTACCGAAGGTTCAGGGCCAAGCCAGTTAGAGCGTTTAAATAAATCGACTTCAGTTTCTGTCCAAGCACAATCTATTGGCCGTCCAACGGGTACAATTGTAGCCGATTTTAAAGCTAAACTGGTTGAGCTACAGAATAATGGAAAATTAAAGGCACCGGTTGGCGTGAGTTACACCTGGGCCGGCGACGAGGAAAATCAGGCGGAAGGTTTTGGTACTTTGGGTATTGCTTTACTAGCCTCGATTATTCTGGTTTACTTTATCATGGTTGCGCTTTATGACAGCTTTGTTTACCCGTTGGTGGTTATGTTCTCGTTGCCACTGGCCTTAATCGGAGCATTACTGGCACTAGCTTTAACCAACAACTCACTGGGTATATTTACCATTTTAGGTTTTATTATGCTTATGGGTTTAGTGGCAAAAAATGCGATTATTCTGGTCGATTTTACCAACCACATGAAAGCGGAAGGAAAATCAACTATCGATGCCTTGATTTTAGCTAACCATGCCCGTTTACGTCCGATTTTGATGACAACCATCGCCATGATTTTTGGTATGCTTCCAATTGCATTGGCAAGTGGTGCAGGTGCAGAATGGAAAAATGGTCTGGCCTGGGTTATTGTCGGTGGTTTGACCAGTTCACTGTTTTTAACCTTAATTGTTGTACCCGTAGTTTACCTGGTTTTCGATAGAATGCTGGATAAATTTGGTTTTAACAAAAAAGCAAAAACAATAGATGAATTGCTGGAAGAGCCGTACGATCATAAAGATGTATTGGAATACGATGCAGATTTAGATCGCTAAAATTTCATCATCCAGATTAACAATCAATCAGGTCGCCTCCCAAAGGCGACCTTTTTTATTTGATCATTTCTGACATAAAAATTTGATACAAAAAAGCTTAGGACAAAACAAATAATTTACAAAACTGTATATTAGGGTATATGTTTAAGATTATCCTCCAAATAATTCTGGCACTTACCGTTTTCGTCACCCAGGCCCAGCATCCTCCCGTTTTCGATGCGATGAAAACTGACTCTTCTTTTATTAAAATTTATGATTTGAGTATCAATCTGGTTAAATATAGCTATAAACCAAATGGAGTTCGTTTTCTTGTTGTTCATGATAATGAAGACACGGGGGTTAAGGCAGGCTTTGATTACATCCGATGGAGCGGCGGAGAAATTATAGACAGTCAGTATGGAGGCGTTCGCGATTATAATTTCACTTATATGGATGATGTTTACCGGATCGACCCAAATGCAATCTATACGGAAAGAGGCATCAATACCAGGTTAAAAAAAGAGGATTTCAGCACCAATGAAGTTGAAAAAGCTTTGAATTCGGCAGGAAAGCAAATCATTGATTTTTATGATCCAAAGTCTTTGGGCTACATTCTGACTCTCCACAATAATGCTGATGGTGGGTTTGGGATTTCTTCTTACTTACCTGGCTATGATTTGTCGAGCGCAGCAGATTCAGTTCACATTAATTTTGAGATGGACGGAGATGATTTGCTTTACGTTACAGATTTGAAACTCTTTAACAGCCTGAAAAAAGCAAATGTTAATGTAATGCTTCAATCTAAATTCGTTGAAAATGACGGTTCATTATCTGTCTACGCAATGCAAAAGAACATCCCTTACATAAATGTTGAGGTTCAACACGGCCATCAGGACGAAAACCTGAGGTTGATAGAGCTGGCAATTGCCGCCTTAAAAGAGCATGGCTACATCAGGAAAAATCTGAATATTCCACAACGAGACACAGTAAGTAAAACATCAAACAACTGATCGTCAATGCTACCCGTTGCAGGGCTATGCGATGGCTTTAATTTTTGTAACCAGAAAACTCACCAACAGCCCGAAACAACCAATTACTGCATAAGAATACCTCAAACTTGATAATGCTGAAATATAACCTATTAAAGGTGGCCCCATTAAAAACCCAAGATAACTTACGCTCGACACCATCGCAATAGCCATCCCCGGTGCAGTCTTTCCATTTTTTCCCGCTACACTATAAACTGTAGGTACAATACTCGAAACACCGATGCCAACCAACATAAAACCTATTGTTGCCGTAAGTATAAAGGGAAAAAATACAGAGATAAACATCCCGGTTGAAATTACAATACCGCTGAACATAATGGTATGTTTACGGCCAAGTTTAGTAATAATGGCGTCACCAACAAAACGTCCGCTGGCCATCATAATCATGAACGAGGCATAGCCCAGTATGACTAACGAAGCGGGTGCCTTAACAATTTCCTTGAAGTAAACGCCGCTCCAATCGAACATCGCACCTTCGGTGGCCATACTACAAAATCCAATGATGCCCAATTGTAGCAATACACCTTCTGGTTTTACAAAAAGTTTTGGTTTTCTTTCTGTTTGAGCACCTTTTCCTGGTACAAGATGTTTGAAATTAAAGAAAACATTTATCCAGATTAGGCCGGTAACAATCCAGAAATGGTGATATGGGCTAATATGAAGGTTAACCATTAGTAAACCAATCAATGCACCGGAAAAACCGGCAATACTCCACGCACCATGAAATGAAGTCATTATCGGTTTTATGAATAATTTTTCGGCTTCGACGCCCTGTGTATTTACAGCAATGTTGCACATGTTCCCTATTACGCCAAATAGAAACAGAAATGCGGCCAAATGCCATGGAACCGTTGCTAAGCCTAAATTACCCAGTGCCAAAACATATAGCGGGGCGGTAAGGGTTAAGATTTTCTTACTTCCGTATTTTGTAACAAGGCGACCAGAAACAGGCATTGTAAACAACTGACCTAAGGGCAGCGCCAGTAGAATACTGCCCAGCTCACCATCAGACAAATTTAAACTATGTTTAATATCCGGGATGCGACTTGCCCAGGAGGCAAAGGCGATTCCCTGCCCAAAGTAAAACAATGATACAGCTAAACGAACCCTGTTTGGGCTACTTTGAATGCCAACCGATTTGTTTACTGTAAGATCTGGTATTTCCTGAGGTGCCTTGAATTCTTCCAAAATAGATTGTATACGAATTGTATGATTCTGCAAAGGTCTCTAAATCATTTGTAATTTGGAAACAACTTTTATCATTTTATCGGGAAGCTTAACAAACTTAAGGCTTGTCGTCATCGCGATTCGATAGCTACCGGATGGAGCAGCGGCCTAATGTCGTCTTCCCGACCGGAGCGTAGCCCTCAGTTCGTCCTCTCGACCGGAGCCGCAGCGTAGTGGAGAGATCTTTGAATAGGAGTCTTACTAAAAGATTTCTCCACTGCGGTCTAAATGACGGTGCATAGATTTTGTCGTCATCACGATCCGATAGCTACCGGATGGAGCGTAGCCTAATTGTCGTCTTCCCGACTGTAGCGCAGCCCTCAGTTCGTCTTCACGACTGGATCGCAACCCTCAGTTCGTCCTCTCGACCGGAGCGCAGCGAAGTGGAGAGATCTTTGAATAGGAGTCTTACTAAAAGATTTCTCGGCTAACGCTCGAAATGACGACTTGCCGCTGCGGTCGAATGACGGTAATTCATACAAAAAAAGCCGATAATTTCTTATCGGCTCTATTTATAGATTGGTTTGTGAAACACCAACTAGGGAATATTTTTTATTTAAATATGTATCGCTCTATTGTCAGTTGCAGCTAAAGCAGCTTCTTTCAATGCCTCTGTATAGGTTGGGTGCGCATGGCACGTACGTGCGATATCTTCCGCAGATGCACGGAATTCCATTGCGATAACCGCTTCAGCAATCACATCCGCAGCACGTGGTCCAATCATGTGTACGCCTAAAACCTCATCCGTTTCAGCATCGGCCAAAACTTTAACAAAACCATCGGTATCCATGCTTGCTTTTGCACGTCCGCTGGCTTTAAATGGAAATGAACCCGCTTTATATTTTGTTCCTTTTTCTTTCAGTTGTTCCTCAGTTAAACCAACGGAGGCCACTTCCGGCCAGGTGTATACAACACCCGGAATTAAGTTGTAGTTAATGTGCGGTTTTTGTCCAGCGATGGTTTCTGCAACATAAGTACCTTCGTCTTCTGCTTTATGCGCCAGCATTGCACCAGTAATTACATCACCAATTGCGTAAACACCAGGAACCGAAGTTTCCAAATGCGCATTTACAGGAACTTTTTTGCCTCTTTCTTCTATTGTGATTCCGATTTTATCCAAACCTAAACCTTCAGTATAAGCCGTACGGCCAACAGCCACGATGCAATAATCAGCATCGAAATTTACAGCTTCGCCTTTCGCATTTTCTGCAGTAACGGTTACGGTTTTACCGCTATTTTTAGCACCGGTCACTTTATGGTTCATGAAGAATTCCATACCAAGATTTTTCTTCAATACCCGTTGAAGTTCTTTACCCAAACCTGCATCCATTGTTGCAATTATAGATGGTAAAAATTCAATAACGGATACCTTAGTACCTAAACGGGCGTAAACAGAACCCAACTCTAAGCCAATTACACCACCTCCGATAACAACCATCGATTTTGGAACTTCTTTTATGTTTAAAGCTTCGGTTGAAGTAATAATGCGTTTTTTATCAATCGGCAAAAAAGGTAAAGTTGTCGGCTTAGAGCCCGTAGCAATGATTACATTTTTGGCGGTTAAGGTTTCTGTAGAACCATCAGACTTTGTAATTAAAACGGTGTTTTTATCTACAAATGAGCCAACGCCTTCGTAAGAATCAATTTTATTTTTCTTGAATAAATAAGTGATACCAGCCGTATTTTGTGCAACAACATCGTCTTTACGGGCGATCATTTGTGGCATATTTACTTTAAGATTTTTTAAGTCAATACCGTGAGTGGTAAATGTATGAGCAGCGTTGTGGTAGTGCTCTGATGAATCTAACAAAGCTTTTGATGGAATACAGCCTACGTTTAGGCAAGTACCTCCAAAAGTTTTATATTTTTCGATAACTGCAGTTTTTAAACCCAATTGAGCACAACGGATTGCGCCTACATAACCGCCCGGACCTGAACCGATAACAACGACATCGTATTGCATAATTTCTTTCAAATTTTGATTAGTCAAATGTAGCGAAAAAAGGCCGAAAGCTGAAAGTCAAAAGCTTAACGCAAAGACATGAGGTGGTAAAATTCTGGCTTTACAGTCGAATTATTTTAAGGCATCACCTCAAAAAGAAAGAACTGCTGAACTTGTATTTTAGCAAAATTGTTATCGACACAAAAAATCAAAGATTTGTGGCCATTTGGCAAATCAGGGCCAAAAGTCATCCCCTCGAAATTATCAATATGCGTGTCCAGGCTGTCGAAATTGAAAAGCAATTTCTTTTTCAGCGGTTTCGGAGGGATTTCAAAGAAAGACGTATTATCTATCTCATTTTCAGCACCATTTAAATCGACCATATAAAGTCTAATGAAAGAATGATCATCATGCCCTTTTGCCCAAGCTCGCTCCATAACCAGCAAAGTATGCGCATTAATGGCAAGTATTTCTGATATTCCATTTATATTCCAATCACTTTCAGAGACAGGATTTACAGGCAATTCGTCTAAATTATAAGCATACTGACCAATATTTTTTTTGCTTGCAACATCAAATTTTAAAATTCTCGTTATTGCTTTATCATATTCAAAAAGAGCCTCATGCCCATCCTGGTAAAGTGGTTCTTCTAAACTGGCATATAAGGTTTTATAATCCTCAGCATAGGTTAAGCCCTCAAAAAGTGCATTTTTCCTTGGTCCATAATCAACTTTTGTGAAATGAAACCCCTTAGGTAATGAAATGGTATCTATAAATTTTCCCGCTGGAGATATAAATGTCAGCGAAGGCTGGATAATAAGAGAATCGCCATTTTTAAAAAGACGCTCACCTTCGTTGCTCCAGATTAATCTTTTACCTTTCGGACTGTATCTTACGGATTCGCCATCGGGCTTTAAATTTTTAACTGTTCCGTATTTTGGATATTGTTGTCCGCTTTCCTGCAAAATGGGAATAACGCCCGTTAACCTAACCGTATCAATTTTGTTTTCCTTAATGTCTATTGTGGCTTTGTAAATTCTCGCCATGCTAAACTGCGATGGGTCATCGCTAATCATATAATACTGACCAGATCTCGCATCATAATCAATTCCCGACAAGCCACCAACAATTGTATTCTGAAAATTTTGGTTAAGTGGCATAATGTACTCGTCCAGAAATTTTATACCAGAAACAGTCGTTTCCGGCTGTTTCGTAACTCGCATAACCGAACAGCACGACGCAAGCAATAAAATCAGGGAGAGGTAAACCAGATGGATTTTATAAGGTATTTTTTTCAATTCGGTTTTTTTATCGGGTAAAAATATGGAATTCTATTAAATAAAAACCGCTTCGATATTAAATCGAAGCGGTTTAGAAATTATATTTAACAACATTAAAAAAGCTTTCCGATAACGCGGTAAGTCGTTGTATTGCCGCCAGTCACTTCTTCATAGTAAACATCATCAGGAGAAACAAAATATTTCTCGTTTTTAATGGTCACTTCTCTGCAGCCTTCTGGCAAAACGTTGATAATATCACCAATTTGGTGCGTATCAACCGGGCCATCTGTTGTATTTAAAACGCCATCCTTACCCGCAACAATATAAATGGTCTTACCATCTTTGTCGGTCCCCTGAGTATAATAAACACCTTTGTATTCATAATAATCCACACCATCAATGGTTACCAGATTTGCATCAGTCGGTAAATTAGGCACTTCAGCGCCTACCGGCGGAACAACAACCTGATAGTTGTTTTCATACTGACGGTAAAACAAACCTCCGGAATAATAATACTGGTCAGGACCATAGTAAAACGGGTAATAACCATAAGGCAAAACATTTAGACGAAACCCGATAAATGGCCTGTAATAATTATAATAACCGTAGTAAGCTCTTCCACCGAAACCCGGACGATAGCGATAACCCGGACGATAACCATAACCTGGCCTTACTCCAAATCCTGGACGGTAACCCGGATTCGGGCGATATCCGGAACGTTGGGGCCTGCCGCCATAGCCTTGACTATAGCTTCCGCGGTTTGGAGCCTGTGAAATTCTGTTACCAGATGGTGCCTGCATTGATGGTTGTCTTGAACTACCACCTCTTGATGGTGTAAAAGAACCTGAACGACCACCGCCACCCGTGCTGCTTCCAGCGCCGCCTCGGCTTGGCCGCTGAGCTGAAGCAGTATCAATGCTTAATGTTGTAACCATCGCTGCTACGGCGAAAACAACCAATCCCCTGTTTATTAACCTCTTCATTTTATTGTGTTTAAATCAATTATCTATATGACGATGAAAAGCTGCAAAAGATTATTCCTTAACACAATTTAACTAAAATCTGATAAAGGAATGACTATGTCTTCATTAAATATCCTAACAAACCTTTTACCACATGTTTTTCCTAATCAGTTCTGATAAATACTATATTTAAATTTTATTCTCAAAAACCAACAAAAAAATGAAATTTAGTGCAATTTTCAGTCTCTTAGTTTGTTTGCTTATTTCGGGTAACCTATTTGCACAACAATCCGATTCAGCTTATGTGAGAGCAAATTATACAAAAATAGAACGTCAGATACCCATGCGTGATGGGGTAAAACTTTTCACTTCAATTTATATACCCAAAAATCAAAACGGAAAATATCCCTTCCTCATTAACAGGACACCGTATACAGTGGCACCCTATGGTGAGGATAAATATAAACTCAGTTTAGGAAATTTTCCTGCCATGATGCGGGAAGGTTTTATTTTTGTTTACCAGGACGTTCGCGGAAGGTGGATGAGTGAAGGAACTTTTGAGGACATACGGCCACAAACGTCGAAAAAAGGCAAGACGGCTGTTGATGAAAGTACAGACACGTATGATACAATTGACTGGCTGGTTAAAAACATTAAAAATAACAATGGGAACGCCGGTATTTACGGAATTTCTTACCCTGGTTTTTATTCTACAACGTCATTGCCGAATGCACATCCGGCGCTAAAAGCAGTATCACCGCAGGCACCTGTTACAGATTGGTTCGTTGGTGATGACTTTCACCATGGAGGAGCTTTGTTTTTAATGGATGCATTCAGCTTTATGAGTGGCTTCGGCGTTCCGCGCCCGAATCCAATTACACCTGATAAAGGTCCGAAAGGTTTTCAATTCCCTATACAGGATAATTATCGCTTTTATTTAGAAGCCGGCTCCGTTAAAAATCTAAAGGATAAATACTTTGCAGATAGCATAAAATTCTGGAATGATTTATTTAAGCACCCTAACCTGGATACGTTCTGGAAAGCAAGGTACATTTTGCCACATTTAACGAAGGTAAAGCCTGCGGTTATGGTTGTAGGTGGTTTTTTTGATGCGGAAGATGCTTACGGAACTTTTGCAACCTATAAAGCCATAGAAAAACAAAACCCTGGTGCGAATAACATTTTAGTGGCTGGTCCCTGGTTTCATGGAGGCTGGGTTCGTGGCGATGGGTCTTATTTTGGAGACATTAAATTTGGAAGGACGACCAGTATTGATTACCAGCAGCAATACGAATTGCCTTTCTTTAAACATTACCTGAAAGGTGAAGGCAATTTTAACGCAGCTGAAGCCAACATTTTTATAACCGGAAGCAATGAATGGAAACAATTCAGCAATTGGCCACCAAGAGATGTAGAAACCAAAAACCTCTACTTACACCCTAATGGAAAACTTGCTTTCGAGAAAGTTGGCCGAACAGATAGTTGGGATGAATATGTAAGTGACCCGAATCAACCTGTTCCATACCAGGATGGTGTACAAGCGAAACGGACACGGGAATATATGATAGACGACCAGCGTTTTGCTGCCCGTAGGCCTGATGTTAAAACGTATCAGACCGATGCTTTAACCGAAGATATTACTTTAACGGGACCGGTTCTGGCAAATCTCGTGGTTTCTACATCCGGAACGGATGCTGATTACGTTGTAAAACTAATCGATGTGTATCCTGAAAATGAGCCGAACCCAGCGCCAAACCCGAACGATATCATTATGGGTGGTTATGAAATGCTGGTTCGGGGTGAAATTCTGCGTGGTAAATACCGCAACAGTTTCGAAAAACCTGAACCTTTCATTCCCGGTGCAATTACCAAGGTGAATTACGCCTTGCCTGATGTGGCACATACATTCAAAAAAGGCCATAAAATGATGATTCAGATTCAAAATTCATGGTTCCCTTTAGCCGATAGAAATCCTCAAAAATTTATGGATATTTATCAGGCGGAGCCTGGCGATTTTCAAAAAGCGACACATAAAATTTACCACGACACCTCAAACAGTTCATACATCAGCGTATCCGTTTTAAAATAATCAATATGAAATATCTTAAACTTGTTATTTGCGTTTTTCTTATATCCACTACCGCAAGCTTTGCGCAAACAAACGGCAGCTATCCACAGGGAAATTTTACCAAAAAGGAAATGTACATTACTATGCGGGATGGCGTGAAGCTTTTTACAGCCGTTTACATGCCGAAAGATGCGTCAAAGGATAAAAAATATCCAATGATTATGCAGCGAACCTGCTACAGCATAGCGCCATATGGTGAAGACAAGTTTCCTTCTAAGTTAAGTCCTTCTGATTTGATGATGAAAGAAGGATATATTGTTGTTATGCAGGATGTACGTGGCCGATACAAGAGCGAAGGTACTTTTACAAACATGACCCCGGTTATCGACAACAAAAAAGCTAAAACTGATGTTGACGAAGGTTCTGACACCTACGATACGATTGATTGGTTAGTAAAAAATATCCCGAATAATAATGGTAGAGTTGGTCAGTGGGGCATTTCTTATCCTGGGTTTTATACCGCTGCAGGTATCCTGAGCAATCACCCGGCATTAAAAGCATCATCACCGCAGGCCCCAATTTCGGATTTCTTCTTTGATGACTTTCACCACAACGGTTCATTTCTCCAGAGCTATTTCTTTACTTTCCCGGTATTTGGCATTCAAAAAACAAAACCTGAAACGGGTGCATGGTACAACAACACCATAATAAATCCTAAAACAAAAGATGGCTACCAGTTTGCATTGGATTTGGGCCCCTTAACAAATGCGGATAAATATTATAAGAATAATTTCTTCTGGCAGGAAACGGTAAATCACCCCAACTACGATGAATTCTGGCAAAAACGTGGTTTATTAAAACATTACAATACCATTAAACCAGCGGTAATGGTGGTAGGTGGCTGGTACGATGCGGAAGATTTATCTGGTCCGCTGAATATTTACAAGACCATAGAAAAGAAAAACCCGGCGGCTTATAACACAATCGTAATGGGGCCTTTCGGACATGGGCGATGGAGCCGCGAAACCGGCCATACCATGCACAGTAATGTTTATTTTGGAGACAGCATTGCGACTTTTTACCAGAAAAACATCGAAGCGAAATTCTTCAATCATTTCTTAAAAGGCAAAGGCGACAAAAATACGGGCTTGCCTGAAGCGTATATGTACGATACCGGAAAAAAAGATTGGGGAACGTTTGATAAATGGCCAACAGAAAAAGCCAGCAAACAAAAATTATACTTAGGATCCGATGGAAAATTAAGTATGACGGCTCCGGCAACAGCAGGTTCAGTTAGTTACATCAGCGACCCGATGAAACCTGTTCCCTATACTGAAGACCTAACTACAACATTGGGATTTACACCACATAATTATATGAGCGAAGATCAGCGTTTTGCGGGCCGTCGACCGGATGTTCTGATTTATCAAACCGATGTTTTAGAAAATGACATCACCCTTGGTGGCGAAATTATGTCGCACCTTAAAATTGCGACGACCGGAACAGATGCTGATTTCATTGTAAAGCTGATTGATGTTTACCCTTCCGATGAGCCCAACAATCCGTATATGCCAAACAAGAACATTACCTTAAGCAATTACTGGCAAATGGTTCGTTCGGAGATTATGCCGGCTCGTTTTCGTAATAGTTTTGAAAAACCAGAAGCTTTGGCTGCTAACCAAAAAACAGCTGTAAATTTCAAATTGCAGGATGTTTTGCACACCTTTAAAAAAGGCCACCGGATTATGATCCAGGTTCAAAGTACGGCATTCCCTCTATTTGCCCGAAACCCACAAAAATTTGTAGATAACCCATATAAAGCGACAGAAGCTGATTATATTAAAGCGACTCAAACCGTATTTAATGATAGCTTTATTGAGGTTGATGTGATTAAATAAATTTAATTAAAAGACGGCCTATTTTGCTCCCATCATTGCGAGGCACGAAGCAATGATGATAACTTATAAAAAATGAAAAAAACACTTTTAATCCTTGCTTTTGCCTTTTCCATTTCGACTTTGTATGCTCAAATGCTAGGCAAAAACCAGGTTAACTCAAGGGCGGATAGCCTCCGTGGAACGTTAACACCTTTACGCACTTGCTATGATATTAACTACTACCATCTGGATGTTAAAATCGATATCGACCAAAAATCAGTTGCTGGTAGCAACGAATTTGCTTTTACAGCAACGAAAGATTTCAAGAAACTTCAATTCGATTTATTTTCAAATTTAAAAGTTGAAAAAGTAGTGTATAAAGGCATAGAATTACCAACAACAAGGGAATATAATGCCGTTTTTGTTACATTTCCTAAAACCATAAAAAAAGGAAGCAAAGATAAATTTGTGGTTTTTTATTCTGGAAATCCTACGGTAGCCAAAAATGCACCTTGGGATGGTGGATTCATCTTCAAAAAAGATGCTGCAGGAAATCCGTTTGTATCGGTTGCCTGCCAGGGTTTGGGCGCCAGCGTTTGGTGGCCAAATAAAGATCACCAGAGTGATGAGGTAGACAGCATGCTAATCAGCATTAGCGTACCGAAAGAACTTCAGGAAATATCAAACGGCAGGTTACGAAATGTAGTAGATAAACCAGATGGTTACAAGCAATATAACTGGTTTGTAAGCAACCCAATTAACAATTATGATGTAACTTTCTATATTGGTAAGTATGCACATTGGGCGGATAACTACAATGGAGAAGCCGGTAAATTGACTCTTGATTTCTGGGCTTTGCAAGCAGATAGTACAAAAGCACGCTCACATTGGGAGGCAGATGTAAAACCAATGATAAAGTGTTTTGAATATTGGTTCGGTCAATACCCTTGGTATAAAGACGGCTATAAGTTAGTTCAGGCGCCACATCTGGGCATGGAACACCAAAGTGCAGTTGCTTATGGCAACCAATTTAAAAAAGGCTATTTGGGCAGAGATTTAAGCAGAACAGGCCACGGCTTAAAATGGGATTTTATAACCATCCATGAAAGCGGGCATGAGTGGTTTGGAAACAACATAACTGCTAAGGATATTGCTGATATGTGGATTCATGAAGGGTTTACAAATTATTCAGAAGTGCTCTTTGTAGAATGTACCGAGGATAAAAAGGCGGCAAATGAATACGTAATCGGGCTTCAAAAGATTATCTCTAATGATATTCCTGTAATTGGCCCATATGGCGTAAATAAAGAAGGTTCTGGCGATATGTATCCTAAAGGTGCGAATCTCATCCATACCATAAGGCAGCTAATCAACAATGACGAAAAATTCAGACAAATTCTAAGAGGTCTGAATAAAACTTTTTACCATAAAACAGTGACTACAGCTGAAGTAGAAAATTACATCTCGAAAAACAGCGGATTAAAACTTGATAAGGTTTTTGATCAATATTTACGTTACACGAAAATTCCGGTTCTAGAGTATAAGATTGACAAAGACGCCCTTTCTTACCGCTGGATTACAGATGTAAAAGGTTTTGATATGCCTGTTAGGGTAACTTTAAAAGACGGTGCATACACGCTTATCAGACCAACAAACGACTGGAAAACCATCAAAACAGATGGAAGCATTACCGGCGATAACTTTAAGAATGATCCTTTGTTTTACATCGCTTTAAAAAAGAATACTGATTAGTAAGCTTATTAAGCCTTTCCAGATTCAGGCTCATCCGATGTCAATAAAAACCATTCAATACCAAAACGGCAAAATCTGAAGGAAGGAATTAATCAGACGAGTTCTGTGTTGTTCTTAAAGAAATTTATTTACGAATGCAACTTTTTTTAAAAGCGAACGTCTTATTAATTAAAACCTGGTTAAACGCCTTAATAATTACAAAGAGGCCTAAATTTAAGAACAATGAAAAAAATACTATCCATTCTATTTGTAGCATTATTATTTACAGTAAATTTTAATGCAACAGCTAAACCGGTTACCATATGTTCTAATACGTATTCGGATGACGAACGCGATGTTAGAAATTTTAGCGGAGTTGCTGCAGGTGGGCCGATTAACGTCGTGGTTACTTTAGGCAGCACTGAAAGTTGCAGATTTGAAGGCGATGCTGATGCCATTTCCACACTTATAACTGAAGTAAAAGGAAATGTTTTGATTATCCGCCCACAAAATAGCTGGACGAGCTGGGAGCATAAATATGAAAACAAAAAAATTACAGCTTACATAACGGCCAAAACAATCAACAGCTTAACCATGAGTGGTTCAGGGAGCATGATTGTAAAAGGCAATATAAACACAGGAACATTTTCAGCAGTAGTAAGCGGATCGGGTACAATTACGGCAAATGCAAAAACAAATGATTTAAGTGCCGTAATTAGCGGATCAGGAAAGTTAAACATTAATGGATCGGCTGATGATGCAAAAGTTGTTATCAGCGGTTCCGGTAATTTTTCAGGCAGCAATTTCTCTGTAGATAACCTGTCTTCTACTTTAAGTGGATCAGGCACAATTAATATTAAAGCAGACAACTCCATAAAAGCGGTTATCAGTGGATCAGGTAATATTAATTATTCAGGCAACGCCACCGTAGAGAAAACGGTTATCGGTTCGGGAAGAATCAGAAAAATTTAATTAAGAACACACAAATGAACTCATTGCCCTGAATTGTTTCAGGGCATTTTTTTTGAATTTATATTCTTAAACTTTAATAAATTCGTTTAAAATTACATGTCCTTTCAAAAATTCTGATGTTAACACAAACATTAAAGTCGCTCTTTACCCGAGACCTGAACAGACTTAAGGTCGAAATTGAATCTTATGGGAATGAATCGAACCTTTGGAAAGTCGAGCCTGATATTGCTAACTCAGCCGGCAACCTGTGTCTGCATCTAATCGAAAACCTGAACACTTACATTGGTGCTACGTTAGGCGGCAAAAACTATATCAGAAATCGCCCGCTTGAGTTTTCGACAAAAAATATCCCTAGAAAGGAATTAATCACTGGGATTGAGGAAACGATAATTATAGTTGAACAAACACTTGATAAAATAAATCAGGAGGCGATTGAAGCTGAATATCCTTTATTAGTTTTCGACGAAAAAACAACTACAGAATTTTTTCTAGTTCACCTGACCACCCATCTCTCCTACCATCTGGGCCAAATTAACTATCACAGAAGGCTGTTAGATAAATGATCCATACTTTGCTTAGCAATATTTGATTTGTCAGAACTATATCGTAATATTGCAATATATAAATACAATCATGGGTGCAAGTAAAACAGAACATTTTACTGAAAAACAAAATCAGATTGCATTAATTGCGAAAGCATTAGGCCATCCTGCAAGAATCGCAATTATCGACTATTTACTCAAAGTAAATGAATGTATTTGCGGTGATATTGTGAATGAGTTACCACTTGCGCAACCAACCATTTCTCAGCATTTAAAGGAGTTAAAAAATGCCGGATTAATCAAAGGAAATATTGAAGGCAATGCAATTTGCTATTGTATCAATGAACAAAACTTCGATATTTTGAATGCCTACTTTACTAACATCATTACTACAATAACAGATAAAAACTGCTGTTAACATTTTTTCCTTACTGAAATACTTTTTAAAACAATTAATTTATGAAACTGTCAGAACTTAAAAAATACCTCGAAACAGCTGAAACGGTTAATTTCAGATTGCCATCTGGCGAATTTGTACCGGAACATTTCCACGTAACAGAAGTTGGCATGGTGACTAAACATTTTGTCGACTGCGGCGGCATAGAACGGCTGGAAAAGGTAGTGAACTTTCAGCTTTGGAATGCCGATGACTTCGAGCACCGGATGAAACCTGCAAAACTATTAAACATCATCCATCTTTCAGAAGAAAAGCTGGGTATTGGAAACCTTGAAATTGAAGTTGAATATCAATCAGATACTATCGGAAGATACGATTTAGGGTTTGATGGAAAAAATTTCGAATTAATCTCAAAAACAACTGCATGTCTTGCACCCGATAGTTGCGGCATTACTCAGCCTAAACCAAAAATTTTATTGACCCAGCTTCAATCAGCGCCATCTTCCTGCACACCTGGAGGAGGCTGTTGCTAGGCCGCAGTTTATAGAATAAGAACCTTTTCTGAAGAAGACAATTATTAAGATTTGAAAAATGTATTAGTGCTTTGCACAGGCAATAGTTGCAGAAGCCAGATTGCGGAAGCATACCTAAGGCACTTCGCAGGCGACGATGTCAAAATTTATAGTGCCGGCATTGAAACCCATGGTGTAAATCCGAAAGCGATAAAAACGATGAATGATGATGGCATTGACATTAGTAGCCATACATCAAATCACGTTGACGAATATCAGCACATCAGGTTTGATTACATCATTACGGTTTGTGACAATGCCAAAGAAAATTGCCCTTTCTATCCAACGGAGGCGAAAAGGTTTCATTATAACTTCCCTGACCCTGCAAAAGCAAGAGGCATTGACGAAGAAGTCGATAAAGCCTTTGATGAAGTTAGGGCGTTGATAAAAATTTACTGCCAATTATTTGTAAAGGAGCAGTTGGAAACAAAGAATCATTTTTAAAAATGGACACCAACCGTCCACATGTTTTCTAGGTAGTTTATTTTCTGACTGGCCTTATCCAACTCATCCCATCCTGTGGTGTGTACGTTGGTTAAGTTAGTCGCGCCAACTTTAGTCGTATTTTGAAGATAAATATTTTTCCAAACATAAAATTTCAAACCAATTTTAGCCGAAATACCATATCCTGAAATACTAAAATGATTGTTTCTTCCCTGTCCAAATAAACGAACATCAGAACGTGGAACCATTAAGCCAGCACCTAATCCGGTTTCTAAAGTTAAAGAAGTATTTCCTCCGGGAGCAACCCAAATGTCATCGTAACGTTCAACCTCTATATTAGCATAATTGAAACCATCTGTGTGTTCATAGGTCAACATGCTTTCCTTAACGTTAATCATCTGTCCGTTATAATCCCCGGCCAGGGTGCCTGTAGGCACATTATCATGAGATATATTTGTTCCGATATGACCTGTTATTGCTACCGTTTGAGGTATATCCATTACGTACTTCATATGATCCCAGCCAAGTGAAATGCTGTAATTGTCTTTAATGAAGTAACCTAAGCGGATGTTGTACTGAGGAACTGTGATTAAACTTGGATTTAAATAGTTCCAGCTCAATTTCGATTGCCTGTCATGTGCTACCACATCTTTTATGGTAAAATCATAATTCGGACCTTGAAAACGGATATCGCTTTTCCCATACCACGAACTGTTATAACCCCAGTGAAAGTAGAAATCACCTTTTCTGGAATCTTTTCTTGTATGCTCTGGATTAAATAAGCTTTTGGATGTTGGAGCAATGTTTTTAGAGGATGCTTTAACTTCCTGGGCTTGCATCCGCTTGCCAAATAACAGTGCTAAAAATAGAATCGGGAATTTTTTCACGCAGCAAATTGAACGAAAAGCATCATAAATACCAACCGCTTTAACAATTTGTACAAGTTCATGTTTAAAAAATGACTTTAAAACATTAAAACAATATTAGAATCGGGTGTAAACTGCCAATTGTATAATATTATTGTTCGTATGATTTGAGGTATTTTTTACGGCTTGATTTATGTAGCCTGCCTCAACATCAAACTTTTTAGAAAAACGATAACCTGCTGCCAGATATAAACGGTTTTGGTCGAATACGCTGTTATTGATTTTCTCTTTGTTCTGCAGGTTTAAAAACACTTCGTTTTGCAACGCAACAAATGGACCGTTTGTAAATCCTGATTCTACTTTGACCAGAGGTTGGATCAGCCTGAAAAAGTACCTGAAACGCTGTGAAAACACTTCCTCATTGGCTCTTTCGATAAAACGCTGTTCCACCCTCAAGCGATGTGCAGCGAAAATAGAGCTCAGCTTATGTGTATAAATGTATTGTTCAAAAATACGATGCTCATGCATAACTGCATTTGAGCTTCCTATTAATTGGCTTTGTGTAGTCTGCCACAAATAACCCAATGCAACATTATTTTTGTCATTAATAAAATACTGAATTGCCGGGCGAACTAAAGTATTCCGAACGTACTTCCAATCATCGGCGGAACGAACCTGCACATCAAATTGCAAACCCCAATGTTTGTTGAACTTCGTGTTATTTAAAAACATAAACCAACCTGTATTTTGGTATTGTGTCTGGGCAGAAAGCTTTTCTAATGCCATGAAAGAAATCACAGCAAATAATAATATTTTTTTCATAAAAGATAATCCGGTTTTATCTGTCGTGCTAAATTAAACGAAATATAGCAAAGAAAAAAAAGCGTTGTTAATTAAATGAATTCAGTTTTTCAAGTACGAAGCTTAGATCTATAAGCTGAAGTCCAAAGGCCCGTTTGAAATCTGTCTACACTAGATTCCCAACGCTTTGTTCCTAATATATTATGGGTTCAGCATCAAGAAATTTGTATTTCTCTGTAAAACTCGATGTCATCTCCTGTTAAAAGGTCGTCTGCAATTTTGTGGCGCTTTCCAAATCACATTACTATTTAAAAACCTTCATTATTAAAATTTCATTTAGCGGTAAGGAATTAAAAATTTATCTTCGTTAAAGATTTGGCTTCTGAAAGGACTTCGGGAGATTCCATTTCAATATTACAAACGTAAAATAAGAATAAAATGATTATTGAACCGAGAATGAGGGGCTTTATTTGTTTAACGGCACACCCTGATGGCTGCGCTCAAAACGTAAAGAACCAAATTGAATATGTAAAATCAAAAGGCGCTATAAACGGACCTAAAAGAGTATTGGTAATTGGTGCATCAACAGGTTTTGGCCTGGCATCACGTATCACTGCTGCTTATGGTTCTAATGCAGCAACAATTGGTGTGTTCTTTGAAAAAGCACCTTCGGCTGGCAAAACTGCATCACCGGGCTGGTATAATAGCGCTGCTTTCGAAAAAGAAGCTCACGCCGCAGGTTTATACGCGAAAAGTATTAATGGCGATGCTTTTTCGAAAGAAATCAAAGCAAAAACAATTGAATTAATTAAAGCAGATCTGGCTCAGGTAGATTTGGTGATTTACAGCCTGGCTTCGCCAGTTAGAAAACATCCGGACTCCGAGGTTTTGCACCGTTCTACTTTGAAACCAATCGGTGGAACCTACACTAACAAAACGGTTGATTTCCATACAGGAAATGTAAGCGAGATTTCTATCGAGCCAGCTACTGAAGAAGATATTGCAAACACCATCGCTGTTATGGGTGGCGAAGATTGGGCCATGTGGATTGATGCTTTAAAAGCGGAAAACTTATTGGCTGATGGCGCTACCACAGTTGCTTATTCCTATATCGGCCCAAAATTAACTGAACCAGTTTACCGTAAAGGAACAATCGGCCGTGCCAAAGATGATTTAGAAGCAACCGCCTTTACTATTGCAAATAAATTGAAAGACATCAATGGTAAAGCTTACGTTTCAGTAAACAAGGCATTGGTTACGCAAGCAAGTTCGGCTATTCCGGTAATTCCTTTGTATATTTCCTTGCTGTATAAAATAATGAAAGAAGAAGGCATTCATGAAGGCACGATCGAGCAAATTCAGCGTTTATATGCTGACAGATTATATACAGGTGATGTAATTCCTGTTGATGAACAAGGCAGAATCAGAATCGACGACTGGGAAATGCGTGACGATGTGCAAGCCAAAGTTGCAAAACTCTGGGAAGAAGCAAGCACCGAAACTTTACCGGCAATCGGCGATTTGCCAGGTTACCGTTCCGATTTCCTGAGCTTATTCGGCTTTGAAATTGATAATGTTGATTATCAGAAAGAAGCTAACGAACTGGTAGAAATTGAAGGATTAGTGGACTAAAGGCAGTTTCGCATCTCGTCATTTTGATTCGATAGCTATCTTATGCAGCGCTGCGAAATGGATAAATAATTGTCCACAGCTTTTATGCACAAAGATTTCTCTCGAAATGACGACTATATAAATAACATCAACGGCCGGTTTTCCCCGGCCGTTTTTAATGTACGCAATTATGAGTTTCGATTTACAACCCGTATTGGAAAACGATTTGATTAGGATCATTCCGTTAAAAGAGGCAGATTTTGAAAAACTTTATGCCGTCGCATCCGATCCTTTAGTCTGGGAACAACATCCAAATAAAGACCGCTATAAACGAGAAGTTTTTGAAAACTTTTTCAAAGGTGCGATAGAATCAAATGGCGCATTCATCGTGTACGACAAAGCAACAGATAAAGTGGTTGGCAGTTCAAGATATTATGAGCTGAACAATGACAATAATTCGGTTGCCATCGGTTATACTTTCATTGGAAGAGATTTTTGGGGCATTGGCCATAATTCCGCCTTAAAGAAACTGATGCTGGATTACGCTTTTCAATTTGTAGATAAAATAATTCTGCATATTGGTGCTACAAATTTCCGGTCTCAAAAAGCAACAGAAAAACTCGGCGCTGTAAAAATCAGCGAAATTGAAGTGGCGTATTACGGAGAACCCTTAAAATGGAACTTCGAATATCAAATTGATAAAGCAAAGTGGACGCAAAAGGCTTAGTTTCATAGCCAAAGATTAGCAGATTGTTTTTGTATTTGATTGACCACGGAAATACTGAAGCACAAAAAAGATTAAGTGCAATTCCTTGTAAATCTGTGTTTCAGTGGCAATGTTTCCAAGAATTCAAATCTGCGAATCTGTGGCTGAAAGCTGTTACAAACAACGCTTGGCGGAATAAAGTCGTGTTTTCATTTTAGTATTGTTATATTTGTATAATTCCCATCTACTTACTCCATTAAAAAACAAAACAATTAAATAAATATGGCTAAATCTCAGGCAACTTACAGTAAAAAAGAGAACGAAAAAAAACGATTAAAAAAACAAAAGGACAAACAAGAGAAAAAAGAAGAGCGTCAATCTAATGCAAAAAAAGGGTTAGCACTCGAAGAAATGTTTGCATACGTTGATGAAAATGGTAACATTTCGTCTACGCCACCAGATCCTAAAAAGAAAAAAGTATTTAACATTGAGGATGTTCAAATCGGTATCACCAGACAAGAAGATATTATTGATGAAAACCCGGTTAAAAAAGGTACTGTTACATTCTTTAATGATAGCAAAGGTTACGGCTTCATTAAAAATACCGAGACTCAGGATAGTATTTTTGTTCACGCCAATGGTTGTGTAACTCAAATTAAAGAAGGTGATAAAGTTACTTTTGAAGTAGAAATGGGTCAAAAAGGACCAACTGCAGTTAAGGTTACTAAAATATAATCAGTTCTCCGCTTACAGTGTTCTAAAACTGTAATAACGCAATTAAAATTTTGCAGAAAATTCTGCTGCGCCGGGTTTTATAAACATTTATAATTCCGTCTGTTTGAGCATAAAACCTAGCGCATATTTTCCTTTTATTTATTTTTCGTAAAATATTCGGGCTACGATACGCTTCTACGGACTTCATTCCTGAAGTTATTACAGACTCATTTAGCTGAGCTGCATTAGTGCTCATTCGAGGGACACGAAGAAATATAGCACAAACCGTTTAAATTAAACCTGAAGGCAACGGTAGCCTCCATTTTCATCCGAGCTAAAGTGAACAGCAGGACTAATCTTGCCCGTAGCTATCACCTTTCGTTTTCAAAAAACATAAATTTTCAAATCCCGGTGTGGAATTTGTACTTAAGTAACATCATTACAGCACACACAAAGAAAATAAATTATGAAAAAGTTATTAGCAATTGCATTCGTTGCATTTTTAGGTCTCTCATCAGCAATGGCACAACAGGTAGATTTGCGCAGAAAAATTAATGTGAGCGGTTTGGCAGAGACAGAAGTAACACCTGATATTATTTACATTGGCATTTCGCTGAAGGAATATTTAAACGGCAAGAAAAAAGTTGAAATTACTGAACTGGAAAAACAACTTTATGCTACGGTGCAAAAAGCAGGCATTTCAAAAGAAAATTTAACCATCAGCAATTTAAGCAGTTGGAATTATGCCACTGAAAAAAAGAAAAATCCTGACTTTTTAGCGAGTAAACAATACCGCTTAAAAGTTGCTGATTTAAATAAATTCAATGCTTTGATAGATGGGATTGATGCGAAAGGAATTGCAAGCACCAACATTGAAAGCTATGATTACTCTAAAATCGAAACTTTAAAAAAAGAATTAAAAATTAAAGCTCTAATGGCTGCGAAGGAAAAAGCCGCTTACATGGTTGAGGCTTTAGGTGATAAATTAGGTGGTGTAATTGAAATACAAGATGGTGGAGACAATGTTATACAACCCGTTTACAGAAGCTATATGATGAAAGCAGAAGTCGCTGATGCGACCGGAGCACCGGAAATAGATTTCAAGAAAATTAAGCTCAGTTTCACTGTAAACGCTGTTTTCGAGATTAAATAACTTTTTCAGGAACCAATTTATTCTTTTTTAAAACCTACCAACACAAATTGGTAGGTTTTTTGTTAAGCAAACATCGAAACACTAAAAAATAAAACGTTATGAAAAAATTTATTTACACCCTTGCGCTTATTTTCTCTTTAGGTATCAGTTTTAACTCGGTACAGGCTGCAGACAAAAAAGCTAAAAACCCTACTGAGTTGACTGCTGAACAATCTATGCAGTTGGAAAAAATTAAGACCCGTGTTGAAGAAATCAGAGACATGGATAAGTCTAACCTGACTAAAGCTGAACGTAAAGCTTTACGTAGTGAGTTAAGAGAGCTAAAAGGTCAGGCACGCGCAGTTTCTGGCGGTGTTTACCTTTCAGTTGGTGCAATTATCATCATCATCTTATTGTTGATTTTGATTTTATAATTCAAAATACATTACATCTATCTATAAAAACAAAAAGCTTTGCATCGCTGCAAAGCTTTTTTTATGGTCGTTTTTTGAAGTTATCTGGCCCTGCGCAAAAGAGAACTTCGCAAGTCTGCACTTGGCCTTCGTGCGGGATTCATTGAAACTTCGCTAGTTTCCCTGATTAATCAATTATATCAAATCCTGTATATTTCACTAAGGCTTCTGGAATTTTAATTCCATTTTCGGTTTGGTAGTTTTCTAAAATGGATGCAACGATACGTGGCAAAGCTAAAGCACTGCCATTCAATGAATGGGCCAGTTGCGCTTTACCCTCTTTGCCTTTAAAACGAAGCTTTAAGCGGTTGGCCTGGTACGTTTCGAAGTTGGAAACGGAGGAGACCTCTAACCATCGTTGTTGCGCTGCACTCCAAACTTCCATATCATAGGTCATAGCAGAAGTAAAGCCCATATCACCGCCACATAAGCGTAAAACACGGTAATGCAATCCTAATTCCTGCAATAAAGATTGAACGTATTGGCTCATTTCTTCTAACGTTTCGTAAGATTTATCAGGGTGGGTAATCTGTACTACTTCTACTTTATCGAATTGATGTAAGCGATTTAAACCACGAACGTGTGCACCATAAGAACCAGCTTCTCTACGAAAACATGGAGTGTAAGCCGTATTTTTAATTGGCAAATCTTCTTCTTTTATAATTACGTCGCGGTATAAGTTAGTAACCGGAACTTCTGCTGTAGGAATCAAATACAAATCATCAACAGTTGAATGATACATTTGTCCTTCTTTATCGGGTAACTGCCCGGTACCAAAACCCGAAGCTGCATTAACTAAATGCGGCACCTGCATTTCTTTGTAACCAGCAGCAGTTGCGTGGTCTAGAAAGAAATTGATTAAAGCCCGCTGTAATCTTGCGCCTTTACCTTTATAAACAGGGAAGCCTGCGCCTGTGATTTTAACACCCAATTCGAAATCGATAATATCATATTTAGCAGCTAATTCCCAATGCGGTAAAGCTTTAGTTGGCAAATCTGCAGGCGATCCATGTAGATAAACAACTTCATTTTCTTCAGCAGTTGAACCTTTTGGAACTAAATCGTAAGGTAAATTAGGCAACTGAACAACTGCATTAAATTGAGCTGTTTCCAACTCAGTTAGCTTTTCTGTTAGCGCTTTAATGTTTTCTTTATGAGAAGTGGTTTGGGCTTTGATAGCTTCTGCTTCATCCTTTTTTCCGGCACGCATTAAATCGCCAATCTGTTTGGCGGCTGCATTTGCTTCAGCGGAAATATTATCCAGGGAAGTTTGAGTGGAACGACGCTCTTCATCAATTTTAATGATTTCATCTACCAACTCAGGTTGTTTAAAGTTACGCACACTCAAACGTTCTAAAACTTTCTCTCTATTTTCGCGGATATAGTTAACTTGCAGCATTATTTAATTTTTTCACAAAGATAGAAAGAGTTTTCAGTTTTTAGTTTGCAGTTTTCAATCATGCAATATCTCGATACCTGATACTTAATACTTGATGCTAATGGACGGCAAACTATTTCTCGTACCCACACCAATAGGCAATCTGGAAGATATGACTTTTAGGGCCATCCGGATTTTGAAAGAATGCGATTTAATTCTGGCTGAAGATACCCGCACAAGCGCCCCAATGCTAAAACATTTCGGTATTGATAAAAAGGTTTTCTCTCATCACCAGCACAACGAACATAAGGCAACATCCGAAATCGTTAAGTTTTTAAATGAAGGACAAAAAATTGCTTTAATTTCCGATGCAGGAACACCGGCGATTTCCGACCCCGGATTTTTTCTGGTTCGCGAAGCGATAAAAAATGATATTGCTGTAGAATGTTTACCGGGTGCAACAGCATTTGTTCCGGCTTTGGTAAATTCAGGCTTACCCGCCGATGCTTTTTGCTTCGAAGGGTTTCTACCGGTTAAAAAAGGCAGGCAAACAAAGTTTAAAAAGCTCGCCGAAGAAGACCGTACCATTATACTTTATGAGAGTCCACACCGTTTATTAAAAACTTTAGATGAGTTTTCTCAATATTTAGGCGCCGACAGACAGGCATCAGTAAGTCGTGAATTAACCAAGATGTTTGAGGAGACTGTCCGCGGAACTTTGGTAGAAATAAAATCACACTTTGAGAACAATACTTTAAAAGGAGAATTTGTAATTTGCATTGCAGGGAAAGAGCCGAGCAAGGATAAAAGAGTAATGAACAAAGAAAAATATAAAAGCCCTGAAGATTAAAACCAATAAACTAACAACGACCAATTTAATAACATTATGATTAGCATAGATAGATTTTTAAGTGACGAGCAGGACCCTAAAGCGGTTGAAAAAGTTATTGGAAAATTAAACGACCTTTTAACGTCAGGCGAGGAAATTTTATATCTGGGTGTTCAAAAAAAACCAGCGGTAAACTTATTACCCGATAGTATTGCGATCACGAATAAACGCATTTTTTACTGTGAACCCGGCAACCTGGGTTTAACGATGAATTTTAAAGATATTTCGTGGAAAAGCGTTAAAGAAGTTTCTTTTAAAGAAGAGTTTTTTGGCTCAAAGTTTATCTGTGTTCCGCAGCATGGGGAAAATATTGTAACTGAGTTTATTCCTAAAGTGCAAGCAAGGAAATTACATCAGGCAGCAAACCAACAGTTAGAGGCATATAAAGAATTACTGCATCAGCAAAAACTGGAGGAAAACCGTGCTATGGCATCAACAATTAGTCCTGCACCTCAATCTTTTGTCGATTTTGCTCCTGCGCAAGTTTCTATATCAGAACCTGAACCTATTCAAATTGCGGAGGTGGTAGAAGAGCCGGAAGATGAAACAACTTTGAAGTTGCGTAAATTAAAAACTTTGTATGATAAGCATTTGATTACGCAGGAAGAGTACGAAGCTAAAAAAGCCGCTATTTTAGATAGTTTTTAACATTCTAGTAATCGTCACCCTGACTTGTAGCGCAGCGGAAAGCTACGCGGTAAATTTGTTTCAGCGTCTTAATTGATAATTTTAAGTTACATGGAAATAGGTGGCTGTGTTTATATTTAAGAAATTTTAAACACACGGTGCTTTATATTGGCGTAACTTCAGAATTATATTTTAGAATAAGAGAGCCTAAGCAAAAATATTATCCAAATTCTTTTTTTGCCAAATACAATTGTAACCTGTTAGTTTTTTTCGAACAATTTAGTTCTATCGAAGAAGTAATTATAAAAGAAAAACAATTCAAAAACTGGAAAAGAAATTGGAAAATTAACCTGATAAATGAAATAATCCTAATTGGGATGATTTATTTTCTGCTTTGGACGAATCATAAACGTGTAAAGACAGCAATTAATATAGAAATAAATTCAGCATGACGACCAATGTTCCAAAAGAAAGTTTTCTAATGAGCAAAAAACAAACCTACTTACTCGCTTTAATAAGCGCATTTCTTCTTTGGCTTGCCTGGCCGCCAATGCCATTTACAACGCCTTTGTTGTTGATCGCGTTGGTTCCTTTGTTTATCGCTCTGGAAAGCATTTCAAACAGCGGAATAAAAAAGACAGGTAAAAGGATATTCCTAACGGCGGGTTTAACATTTCTAATCTGGAATACCGCATCAACCTACTGGATTTACAATGCGATAAGTGCTTACAACACTGGATTTACAGGTCTAGTAATATCTTTTTTTGTTTCTCTGATTCCGTACGGTTTAGGTGCGTTATTAATGACATTTGCTTTTTGGCTATTTTACCGCCTGGGAAAATATACGAGTAAGAGAATCGCTTATTTAGGTCTGGTATCATTTTACATTGCTTTAGAATATTTGCAGCAAACCTGGGATTTAGCTTTTCCCTGGATGACTTTAGGAAACGGGCTGGCTGGAATGCACCAGTTAGCACAATGGTATGATTACACCGGTGTATATGGAGGCTCACTTTGGATTTTAGTCAGCAATATTCTGGCATTTGAAGCTTATAAAAAATTTAATTTTCAAACAGGATATCTGAAATTCAGGTCTGCAGGAATATGGGCTGTGCTTGTTATCATTCCAGTTGGCATATCTCTAACAAAATATTTTAATGCTGAACAAAAGGGCACACCCAGCAATGTTGTAGTAGTTCAGCCAAATATCGACCCCTATCAAAAGCTTGAAATCATTCCTGCTGCAGAGCAAATAAAAATTTTAAGTCACTTATCAGATTCCATCGGACAAAAAAATACAGAATATTTTATCTGGCCGGAAACTGCAATTCCCAATTACGCTGACGAAGATAGAATCCGCAGCAATCCTGATTTTATAACATTACAGGGTTTTCTAAGCAAATATAAAAACGGAACATTAATTACAGGGATAGAATCGATTAAATGGTATGCTGATAAACGGACATTATCTGCAAAATCTAAAGATGGAATGTTCATCGATAATTTTAATTCAGCAATGCAGGTTGAAAATTCTGCAAATGTCCAATTTTACCATAAATCCAAACTTGTTCCAGGAGTCGAAAAAATGCCTTTCCCTAAAGTATTTTCTTTTATGGGTAGTGTATTTTCTGAACTTGGAGGCAGTGTTGGCGGCTGGGGCTGGCAAGATAAACCAAGTGTTTTGTATGCACAAAGTGGTATCGGTGCTGCACCTGTTGTATGCTACGAAAGCTTGTGGGGTGATTGGATTGGTCAGCAGGTTAAAGATGGCGCTCAGTTTATTGCGATTATAACGAACGATGGCTGGTGGGGCAATACTTCAGGCAAATCTCAGCATGAAATGTATGCAAAACTAAGGGCAATTGAAACACATCGCGATGTTGCGCGTTCTGCAAATACAGGAATTTCTTGCTTTATAAATCAACGCGGAGATGTTACGCAAAGCACAAAATGGTGGACCAGAACTGCAATTAAAGCGGACATCAATCTGAATGATGAGGTAACTTTCTATGTAAAGAGCGGCGATTTGATTGCAAAATTCTTATGTGCAGTGGCTGTTATCCTGGCATTAATTATTCCTTATAGAAAATGGGTAAAAAAGTAAGTATATGCTACATCACCAATACAATCTTGTCTTATCTTCCAGAGCAATCATTTTAGATTACATAGAAAACATATCAGAAGAAGATTTTCTTTCTGAAAACAGCACTTTTGGCCGTGGTTCAATTCGAAATTTACTTGTTCACATTGGTGACACTTATGCATCGTGGATTGCTGAGCGGGCATTGAAAAAGGAAATTATTTATAAACCTTTCGATGACTATAGCACTTTGGCCGATTGTCTTTTGTATTTTAATGTCATCAACGGATATGTTAGAGATTTTTTGGACACCTATGAAAGCGACTATTTAACAGACCTGGAAATCATTAGGAATGGAACGACAGTTAGCTTAAGCCCTTTGAAATTATTTACACATGTAATTACGCACGAGTTTCATCACAAAGGTCAGATGATGTCGCTAAGCAGGCATTTGGGTTATATACCTGTTGATGCCGATATTATCCACTAAATATTATGAAACTAAAACATTCTACAAAACTGATTCTTTTAACACTATTGTTGCTTTTAAATGTTGGCTGCGACCAGGTTTCAAAACATATAATCCGTAATAAAATCAGCGAATACGAATACCTCACTATCATCAAAGATAGATTTACACTAACAAAGGTCGAAAACACGGGAGCCTTTCTGAGTTTAGGCGACCAGATGCCTTATATTTTCCGGTTAATTATTCTATCGGGATTACCTGTTTTATTCCTAAGTTATGGCATATACTTCCTTTTCAGTAAACGAAATCTTCAAACGAGTGTACAAATTGCATTATGTTTTTTGATAGGTGGTGGAATTGGAAACCTGTATGATAGAATTGTTCATGGTTCAGTAACTGATTTTATGCATATGAATTTCTACTTTTTTGAAACCGGCATCTTCAATTTTGCAGATATTTCAATAATGATTGGTGTTGGAATCTTACTTATTCAATCTATAAAAGCCAAGACAAATCAGCCGGTAAAAGCAGTACACGAATCAGAATAATTATTCGAACCCTTAACATTATAATTGCTTTTTATAAACAACATATAATTATATTTACCTGTATAGAATTCAAAACAATCAAAAAAATATAATCCAATGAAAAGAAATGCAACAGCCGTATGGGAAGGATCCGGCAAAGAAGGAAAAGGTAATTTGACTACCCAAAGTACAACTTTAAATAATACGCAATATTCATTTGGTTCTCGCTTTGCAGAAGGTGTAGGAACCAATCCCGAAGAATTAATTGCGGCAGCACATTCGGGCTGCTTCACTATGAAATTATCATTTAATATTGATGAAGCAGGTTTCACTGCCGAAAAATTGGAAACAAAATGTGAGATAAACCTCGACCCTTCAAAAGGAGAGATTGTTGAATCGCATTTAACCTTAACCGCTACAGTTCCTGGCTTGTCAAAAGAAAAATTTGATGAATTAGTAGCAGATGCAGAAAAAAACTGTCCTATTTCTAAATTGTTGAATACAAAAATAACGGTTGATGCTACTTTAGCATAATCATGTTTGTAAATACGAGCTTGTTGTTTCTCGACAGGCTCATATTTACATCCTCTTAATTTTTCAGATTAAATCAAAAGCCCTTGCATACTGGGAAATTTCAAAATGCGATTTCGCATGTAGTTTATTTCTGATATTTCTTCTATGCGTATCTACGGTGGTGGTTGCTATATATAATTTGTCCGCTATTTCTATTGAACTTCTCCCCAAAGCGATTTCCCTCAAAATTGTTTTTTCCCTTTTGCTAAGCTTAGAAAAACTGGCATAGTTGTTCCTTAAAAAATCATTTTCTTTTAAAAGTCGTTCTGCTTTGGCGGCCATGTGGTGCATGGCGTCGATTGGGATAGAAATGGTAAGTGATAAAACAGGTTCTCCAGAATGATTCCGCATAAAAATTTTTGTACTGGATAAATGCCATACCCAGTTGTCTACATCCGGAAATTTTAATTGCTGATAATAGCTTAATGTATCTTCCCTGTTATTGGTATGCATAAAAGCAGCAATTTTTTGAACATAATCCTTAGCGTCTTTTTCATTAAAATACCTGCTGTAGTAGTCGGTATTTGTCATGGAACAAACTTCTTCCAGTGATAGGCCTAATTGCTTCAGGCCTCTTTCATTCATATAAACCACCGTCCAGTTTACGGTTTCATGAATAATTACGACGCCAGGAATTTGGTTGAAAGTATTTACGTGACCACTTATTAAGCTGTGTACGTCAGCAATTATTTTGGATTTGCAAATTGTTATCATGAGAGCGATAAGTCTTATTGACAACTAAGTTACTTAAAATTAAGTATATATAAATAATTTTAATCCATTTAATGGTCTAAATCAAATATTTACCAACAATTGGCATGCGTCTTCCCATACCAAAAGCCTTCGGCGAAACCCGCAAAATTGGTGGTGTTTGATACCGCTTAAATTCAGCAATATTGACCATTTTTAATATTCTTTTCACTAATGCTTCATCAAAACCTTTAGCGATTAAAGCAGTCGTTCCTTGTTTTAATTCAATATGTTCGTATAAAATTTTATCCAGGATATCATAGTCTGGCAGAGAGTCGGAGTCTTTTTGATCGGGTCTTAATTCGGCGGATGGTGGTTTAACAATCGTATTAACCGGAATGACCGCTCTTTCTTTGTTAATATACTTTGCCAGCTGAAAAACCTGCGTTTTGTAAACATCGCCAATAACACCGATTGCACCGCACATATCACCATACAAAGTTCCATAGCCAACAGCGCATTCACTTTTATTTGATGTATTTAACAGGATATATCCAAACTTATTGCTCATTGCCATCACAACTGTACCGCGTATCCTGGCTTGAATGTTTTCTTCTGTCAGGTTGAATGGTAATCCTTTAAAAGCAGGCGAAAGCATGCCATCAAAGGCTTCAGTAGCATCTTTAATAGGGATAATTTCATGCATACAACCAAGGTTATCTGCCAAGTCTAGAGCATCCTGTACAGAATGGTCTGAAGAAAATTTCGATGGCATTAAAACGGCCATAACGTTTTCGGAACCAAGGGCCCTGCAAGCTAATGCACATACCACTGCCGAATCTATCCCACCAGATAAACCTAAAACGGCTTTGCTGAAACCCGATTTCCGGAAATAATCCTGAATACCGAGTATCAAAGCATCATGGATTTGTTCAATATCGCTTAGCCGCTCCGGCTGAGGATATTTATTACGTACGTTTACTACTTCCGTTAAATCAAAGAGCTGTAAATCTTCTTCGAAATATTTCATTTCCGCCTTCATGCCACCATCAGCATCAAAAACCAGACTGCCGCCATCGAAAATTATTTCCGTTTGTGCACCAACTTGGTTCACATAAAATACTGGTAAATTGTATTTCCTTGCATTATCCGAAAGCACTTTTATGCGTTCATCATCATGTGTATAAGAAAAAGGTGACGCCGCAATGTTTATCATAACATCAGGCTGCTCTTTTATCAATTCATCCATCGGGTTTGAAACATACAAAGGATTATCGTTGATGTTCCAAAGATCTTCGCAAATGGTTAAAGCAATTTTTTTCCCTCTGAAATCGATGCAACTAAAAGTAGTCGCAGGTTCGAAATACCGGTATTCATCAAATACGTCGTAGGTAGGCAGCAAAGCCTTTTTAACAACCGCTTTAACCGTTCCACTTTCAATGAAATAAGCCGCATTGAACAAGTCTTTTCCTTGTAAAATATCATTTCTGACAGGCAGACCTACGATGCACGCTATATCACTGCAGTATTTGGCAATTTCCTGGGCAGCACTTTCACAGAGTGAGATAAACTCATCAAACTCTAAAAAATCGCGGGGTGGATAACCGCAGATTGCAAGTTCTGCAAAAACAACCAAGTCAGCTCCTTTTGCTTTTGCCAACTGAATGCTGTTAATTATTTTTTCTGTGTTGGCTTCAAAATTACCAATGTGATAGTTGAGTTGCGCTAGTGCTATTTTCATTTTTGTAGTATGAATAGTTAGTATCAGGTATTAAGTATCGGGTATTGAGTAGCAACTATCGAGTAGCAAGATTAGAAGAATAAACCGAAATTGAGGGCCAGATAATGATTTTTTGTATCCCTGGAAGAATCTTTTACAATATTGGTAAAGCCGTTATTGAATGTTATCCCCGCCAGGATACTTGTATTACCTGAAATATCAAACTCGCCTCCGCCCCCAATGATCAATCCGGCGCGGTAAAATTTTGTCCAATCTGAAATGTTTTGATTGTTACCTATTTGTGAACCATTTCTGACTGCATTTTGTTTTGCACTAATATTAAATGCATTAGATAAGCCGAACTGTCCATACCAGCGTCTACCAGCATTTTTTAGTGTTTTAAGTTTGACGGTTAGCGGCAATTCGATGTACTGCAATTTATATTTTAAATCATATGCAACAGGCGTATCTGAACCATATATGGAATTGTAAGGCATAACATTTACCTCTGTACTCTTACCGTTAATTGTGGTAATGGTGAGCGCAGTGGAGAAGCTATAGTTGGGAGCGAAATTGAAATCACCCATCAATCCATAAGAGAAGCCCAAGCCAACACCTTCCGTTTTACCCTGTTCCGGTTTAATCCAGCCAATTGTTGGCGTTGCCGTTAAACCCAATCTGAAACCATAGCCCGGGCCGCTAAAATTCTGAGCCCAGATGTTGATGCTGAAAAAGGAAAAAATTAAGATTATTGGTATTCTTTTCATAGTGATGTCTTTATATCTTTGTTATACATGATGTATAACGTAAAACACAAGCAAATTTATCTATTTTTTCTATTTGCATTTACATTTATTTCTTGCAGGCAAAACAAGAGGCCTGATGTAAGTGATGTAAAGGTTGATATAAAGATTGAAAGGTTTGATAATGACCTTCTGGCAGGTAAGAGAAAAAGTATTGAGCTAACCAATGATTTACTTTCTGAAAAATACGGTTTCTTTTACGATGATTACGTTCATAAAATGGTTGGAACGCCTGCATATAGCAATGTTGAAATCATCAACACGCTTTATAAAGATCCGGCTTATAACGATTTAATGAAAGAGGTAGATAGCATTTACCCAAATCTAAAACCGCAGGAAGAAGGCTTAACGGAAACATTCAAATACATTAAATACTATTACCCAAAGGTGATAGTTCCCCGCTTTATAACTTTTGTTTCCGGATTTTCTTATCCAACACCAATTGGGGAAGGTTATTTAGGCATTGGTTTAGATACCTTTTTAGGTAAAGACAGTAAGTTTTACCGTGGCATTATTGAGAGTGTTCCGCTGTATATGTCTCGCAGGTTCACGCCTGAAAACATTGTACCAAGGGTTGCCGAAACTTTTGCTCATGAGGAACTTTTTCCTGAGCCCGATGTAAACCGGACTTTATTATCAAAAATGATTTTTCAGGGTAAAATTCTTTATTTCCTTGACCAGGTCTTGCCTGAAACAGTTGGTGACTCTACTAAAATTGGATATACTTCAGATCAGCTTGGCTGGGTACAAAATTTCGAAGCGGATATCTGGGCATACTTTTTGGAAAACAACACACTTTATCAAACGGATTATCAGAAAATTCAGGTCTATTTATCAGATGGGCCTTTTACACCAGGTTTGGGAGAAAACAGAGAATCGGCACCAAAATTGGGGGTATGGACAGGCTGGCAAATTGTTAGAAAGTATATGAAAGAAAACCCCAATGTCACGCTACAGCAATTGATGGTTGATAATGATGCGCAAAAGATTCTGAATAAATCGAAATATAAACCTAAACCAAAGTAGCCTTCAATTGCCAGCTACAGGTATGAGTAGAAAAAAGTACTTAAACAATTCAGCAATAAACCAGTTAATCTTTATACATGAAAGTTGGCATCGTTTTATCAGGGGGAGGAATAAGGGGCATCGCACATCTGGGTATACTTAAGGCATTTAGCAATTTGGGCATTACTTTTAGTCATATCAGTGGGACCAGTGCAGGTGCTATTGCCGGAGCTTTTTTTGCCGCAGGCATCGACCCTGAAGAAGGGTTGAACATTTTCCTTAGAACTAAACTCTGGCGTTTTATTCGCCCGGCAGTTGGCTCCTTAGGCTTGATTAATATTGAAAATACTTCCCAAATACTTAGAGAATACTTCCCGGAGAACTCCATTGAGAAACTTAAAATCCCACTAAGCATAGCTGCAGTAAATTTTAGTGAGGGCAAATTAGTATATTTCACAAAAGGCCCCTTAATCAGAGCCATTCATGCGTCGAGTTGTATTCCTGGAATTTTTAAACCGATTATGATTGACGGGCAAATGTATGTTGACGGTGGCATTTTAAATAACTTCCCGGTAGAACCCTTAATGGAAACATGCGATTTTATTATTGGTTCCTCTTGTAATCATTTAAAACCGGTCGATAAAATAACAGGAATTACAAATTTGCTCGGTCGTGCCGGACTAATGTCTATAAATCACGATATGGAACGCAAAGCAAAATTTTGCAATGTAGTAATTGAACCAAAAGGTTTAGGGGCCATCAGTACCTTCGATATGAAACGTGCAGAAGATATATATTGGCTGGCGCACGAAGAGGCGCTAATCACGATAAAAAACAACCCAACCATTTCAGAACTGATAAATACCAGTCCCCCGAACAACGGCTTGCCTGCAAAGAGTTAATCTATTGAAGGTCTTTTTTAACGGGTCGTTTCCTATTAATGAAAAAAACCGCTTATAGCAGGCTGTTTGCGAGTGCCACTAATCGTTCTCCTTCTAAAACCGGAATCGCTTTACACACATTTAACTGCAAACAGAAAACAACATCTTCTTCTATATTAAGCTGCGCTAAACGATGACTATGCGATGATTTATACAGGTATTTTCTTAAGTCATCTTTAGCCAACAAGTATAAATCTTCCGCAGCCACGCTCGAATCGTCAAAATGCTCGAAATTTTTGCGAAGCTTATTTACAACTGCACCTGCAAATAAAGTATCTTCTAAATTAAACTGATCTTTCCAGCCTGCGCACAGCAGCAAAACATTCTTATTCTGAGATGCCAGGTAATGGCACAGCGAATCAAGATTTAAAAAAGCACCAATAATAACCTGATGTGCTCTTTTATTTGCTAAATGCAATGCTTTAGTTCCATTGGTGGTTGTTAATACAATGGTTTTACCTTTAACTTTTTCTTTTGTGTACGAGAAGGGCGAATTGCCAAAATCATAACCTTCAACAACTTCACCGTTACGCTCTGCTGCCAATAAATAACCTTTATCGCCAAAAGTTAAGCAATCTTCTACATTAGCTACGGGAATAATAGCTTCCGCACCATTTTCAATTCCATAAGTTATGGAAGAAGTTGCCCTTAATATATCAATGACAACGACAATACTTTGTTCAATATCGTATAGGTCAATCAGTGCTGGTGTTAAGCAGACTTCAATTTTTTTTGGCATGTTCTAAGTATCGGGTATTAAGTATCAGGTATCAAGAAAAATTTATTTACAAATGCGTCTTGATGCTTGATACTCGCTACTTTAATCTATTTATAAAAAGGAAACTTAACTACTTTGGCTTTAATTGGCGTATTGCGGATATTGATAAAAATCTCAGAGCCTTCTTTGGCAAAATCTTTAGCTACATAGCCCATGCCGATTGCTTTTTGTAATGACGGTGCCTGAGTTCCTGATGTTACTTTACCAATAATATTCCCATCGGCATCGGCAATTTCATAATCATGGCGAGGAATGCCTCTGTCAATCATTTCGAAACCGACTAATCTTTTTTGTATACCAGCCTCTTTTTGAGCTAGTAAATTTTCCGAATTTGTAAAAGCTTTTGAGAATTTAGTAATCCAGCCTAAACCGGCCTCTATTGGTGAAGTCGAGTCGTCGATATCATTTCCATACAAACAGAAGCCCATTTCTAAACGCAAAGTATCACGGGCCCCTAAACCAATCGGTTTAATGTGATAAGCTTTGCCTGCTTCAAAAATGGCGTCCCAGATTTTATCAGCATGCTCATTATCGAAATAAATTTCAAAACCACCTGCACCAGTATAACCCGTTGCAGAAATTACAACATTATCAATCCCGGCAAAAGTTCCTTTAACGAAAGTATAATATTCCATTGACGCCAGATCTACTTCAGTTAAACTCTGTAAAGCATCAGCGGCTTTAGGGCCCTGAATGGCTAACAAGGAAGTTTTATCTGAAATGTTATGCATTTCGACATCTTTGTTGTTGAATTGCTGAATCCAGTTCCAGTCTTTCTCGATATTCGATGCATTTACAACCAGCATATAGCTTTTTTCATCAATACGATAAACCAAAAGGTCATCTACAATTCCGCCATCTTTATTTGGCAGACATGAATACTGAACTTTTCCATCATAAAGTTTTGAGGCATCATTGCTGGTAACGCGTTGAATTAAATCTAAAGCATTTTCGCCCTTTAAGATGAATTCGCCCATATGGCTCACATCAAAAACACCAACTCCATTACGAACAGTTGCATGTTCTGCATTTATACCTTCGTAAGTTACAGGCATATTGTAACCTGCAAATGGAACCATTTTAGCGCCTAAAGCGACGTGTTTTTCTGTTAAAGCGGTATTTTTCATTCTTTAATATTCTTGGGGGCAAAACTACTAAGAAAAAGGGAATGTTTTGGGGTTAAATTTTAAAGCGTTTTGTAAGAATTTATAAAGAAAAAGGAATTAATCTGAAAGATTCTACCCCATTATTCGCAATGTATATTTAAGCAATAACCAGTTCGTTGTAAATAGCAAGCATCTTCGAAGAAATCAGATTAACGCCATGGTCGTTTTCCACGGTTTTGCGGGCATTCTCCCCTATTTCCATCCAGCGTTTAGGGTTAATTATACATTGAAGAATAGAACGGTAAAATTCATCGGCTGAATCGGCTATCAAAATATCATAACCATGCCTGCAATTAATACCTTCAGCTGCGGTAGTTGTTGCGATGATGCATTTTTTCATGGCCATTCCCTCAATAATTTTCACACGCATACCCGTGCCGGAAATTAATGGAACAATCATAATCGCTTTAGAATTCATAAACTCTACAGCATCAAAAACCTCACCTTCAACGATAAGATTATCAGAATCATATTCGAAGAAATGCTTCTGCATGTTTTTGCCGGCGATGTAAAAACGAAGGTCTTTATTCAACTTTTCAATATCGGGCCATATGTCATCAAGAAACCACTCCAAACCCTCCTGATTTGGCCGCCAGTCCATCGCACCTAAATGAAATAAGGTTGGGAAACTGGTTTTACTTTTATCAACCTGATATTTCGTTAAGTCTATGGCAACCGGAAAAACGCTCATCGGAATTTCGCAACCGAATTTGATTATGCTTTGCCTGTCGGGTTCGCTAATGGCAAAAATGTGATGAAAACGATTGATTTGTTCAGTTTCATAAGCCTTTAGCCTCTGGGCCAGAAAGGCTAAATATTTTCTCCTGATGAGGAAACTTTCTGAATATGAGCGGCGTTCCCACATCGTAAACTCGATATTGTGTGCCCTGTAAATTAGCTTGGCATTGCTATTTGCTTTAACAACATCGAGATAAGGCACTACGAAAAGTCCTTCAAACTGGATGACATCGAAGGTATTTTCACGTAAAAGATTTTCGAGTTGCCTTGCGGCTTCTTCCGTAAAATACCTTGAGACGTTGTAAGACTCGTTTGTGAAAATATTGAAAAATGCCGACCACATATTGACCTCAGTATCAATATCATGCGTATGGGTTTTGACTTGTTCAAAAACGGGATCTGAAATTTCCTCTAAATCGAGGCGGGCATTTGCGGGGTTCAGGCTAAACAAAGTGATGTCTGCACCAAGTTGCAGCAGGCCTTTCATGGTATTGTAAACCACAATTGGATAACCACTATTTGGCGGAAAGGGAATCCGCTTGGTAATTAACAGAATTTTCACAATGTTGTGAAAATACGAAATTTACATAGCTTTTGAAAACAAATCCAGTTGTGGATCGCTCACATTAAACGTTTTCCGGTGAAAGGGCGATAAGCCGATTTCGATTACTGCTTTACGATGCGCAATGGTTGGATAGCCTTTATTCTGCTGCCAGTTATAATGCGGGTAATCGATGTGAAGGTTCGTCATATATTCATCTCGGTGCGTTTTCGCAAGTATGGAAGCCGCTGCAATGTTTAAATACTTTCCATCGCCTTTTACAATGCAACTATGTGGAATTTGCGGATAAGCTTTAAACCGGTTACCATCAATAACTAAATATTGCGGTGGTGTGTGGAGTTTTTCAATAGCCCTATGCATCGCCAGAAATGATGCATTAAGAATATTTATTTTATCGATTTCGTCATGGTCGCAGGATGCAACAGCCCAGGCCAAAGCCTCCTTCTCAATTACCGGACGCAGTAAATCTCTCTGCTCGTGAGACAATTGCTTGGAATCATTTAAACCTTCAAGGCAAAAACCTTTAGGCAATATCACGGCAGCTGCAAAAACTGGCCCCGCAAGACAACCCCTTCCAGCTTCATCACAACCGGCCTCTAAAAATTCTTCCTGATAACAACTCAATAACATCGCTACAAATTTAAATATTAACGGCTAAATTTTGTCAAACGGATATGAATTGAGCAAATTAGTTTTAAACAATTAACTTATGCCTTATGATAAAGCTCTTGCCAACTGAATTACAAAAAAATTAATGGACTTACCTGATGTTGAAGAGAAAGTGATGTTCAGTGGATTAGTTTTTATGGTTAACCGCAAAATGTGCATCGGCGTTATGAAAGATAAAATCATGCTAAGAGTTAATCCTGAAAGCCTGAATTCTTTATTGGATAAAGACGGTTGGAACACATGACGATGGGTGGCAAACAAATGAACGGCTATATTTTAGGTTCTGACGATGTGATTAATCAGGATAAAAAGCTAGATTACTGGCTAAATTTATCTTTCGAGTTTAACCCTTTGGCTAAAGCTTCAAAAAAGAAAGCTAAAAAATAATTAATTAAACAGTAATGTTTTGTCCTTTCACATCAAATGCATCGCGCAACCCGATAGCCAAAACGTTAAACGCATAAACTGTAAGCATAATTGCCAATCCAGGTAAAACAGCAAGATAAGCAGCATCCATAATAATATAGCCAAAATGTTCTTTTATCATACTTCCCCAACTTGGCATGGGTGGTTGTGCACCAAAACCCAAAAAGCTTAAACCCGTTTCTAATAAAATTGCCGAAGCAAAATTTGCAGATGCCACGACTAAAATCGGCCCGGCAATGTTAGGTAAAATATGCTTGATTATTGTTCTTGAAGTGCTGTAGCCTAACGCGCTCGCTGCCTCAACAAATTCCACTTCTTTAAGTGCCATAACCTGTCCGCGAACCAACCTGGCTACATCTACCCAGGTTGACAATCCGACCGCAATAAAGATTTGCCAGAAACCTTTTCCCAGCGCAAAGGAGATTGCAATAACCAATAATAAAGAGGGTAGCGACCAAACTACATTCATAAACCAGCTGATTGCCGCATCTGTTTTACCTCCAAAATAACCCGCAATGGCGCCTAAACTTACACCGATAATAAGTGATATGAGAACAGCCATTAAACCAACAGAAAGCGAAACGCGGATACCCAAAATTAACCGGCTTAATAAATCGCGTCCGTAAATGTCTGTCCCAAGCAGAAAGGTTTTTGTATAAATGTTATTCTTTTTGAAAAGCGCTTCTGGTGTTCCTATTTTTGAAGGCAATACACAACTCGGACATAAATCTCTTAAGTTAAATTTAGCTTCTGAGGCCTTTTCTTCTCCAATAAACTCGGTTGCGAAAACGGTATCTTTCACAATTCTGTACGATGTTATCGGAACACTTTTGAAATTAGGTTTCTGACCGTTAATCATTCTCTCGAAAAATCCCTCTTTTTCTATACGGTCATAATGTTCAATGATCATAAAAGTAAATTTTGTTCCGGGCTTTTCTTTAGCGATCTGTACTTTCTGATTATTCGCATTTGGAGAATCGTCGGGCATGATCAAATAGCCCAAAATGCCCATCAACATTAACAAAAGAATAAAAACCAGGCCGCTAAGCGCAAGTTTGTTACGCCTGAATTTTAACCAAACTTTTTTCGATGGGCTATTATCCATTACCTAACCATCCTGCCTTTCCAATCGTATTTTCCGCTATTTCCGGCGATGCCGATATAGATAATATAAAGAATATGCAAAACATTTAAAACTGGGATTAAAATCATGAGGCTTCTTCTTTTTGCAAAACCTGTAATGTTCCATAAAAATAAGCTTTCTAAAATCATTTTAAATGATAATTGGTAAAATGTAATTATCAGGAAACCAGGCAAAAATAATCCCGCAATAAAATTCGCGAGGATGCTTAGATTAAACACCCAAACAAATACACCAAGCACAATAATCGCCTTATTTTTATAACGAGTACTTTTTGATGCCCAACGTTTCCTTTGTTGGATAAAAGAAGCCAGATTTTCTTTTGCATGGGTATAAACAATCGCCTCTCTGTTTTTTAGAAATCCAATTTTGTCAGGATATTTCGCAGCAATTTTGTGTAGTAGTAACTCATCATCACCCGAAGCAAGATCATCAATGCCTTGAAAACCGCCAACTTCGTAAAAAGTCTTCTTTTCGTAGGCAAGGTTTGCACCATTGCAGGTGGATGGCGAATTATTGCCAATAGTCGATGCACCCAAACCTATCAGGTATAAAAATTCTAAAGATTGTAACCGTTCGAATAAATTTTTCTCCTGAAAATAGGCTACTGGCGAAGAGATCATTTTATAGTCTTTCGCTTCATACAACTCTACAACGGTAGCTAACCAGTTTTCACCCATGCGACAGTCGGCATCGGTGGTAATTATTAAATCTCCTGAACAGGTTCCGATAGCAGTTTGTATGGCCTTTTTCTTATAGGAATTCAGCGCACGGTCCTCTTTTAGCTTAATAAGTTTTACATTATCATCAGCATAATTTAAAACGATTTCAGCTGTTCCATCTGTTGAGTGGTCGTCGATAATTATGATTTCTGTTAAATCCTTGGGGTATTTTTGAGCAATTAAGTCATTAAGTGTTTTACCGATATTTAATTCCTCATCCCGGGCAGCAACGATAATGGAAACTTTAGTATTGGGTAGTGATTTTTGAGGAATAAAATAAATTAGTTTATGCCATCCTCTGATAAAGCTGAGGACTAAAAAACCATAAACGACAGTTAAAGCAGCAGATATAAAGCTAATAAATTTTAGGAGTTCCAAAAAAGTTGAGTTTAAAAACGAAATATGTGCCTAATATAGCAGGAATAATAATATTTATAAGCCAAATACTTGCTGTACATGCGATAACTGCAACATCATGTCCTGTAATGTATCCGAAAAAATAGGATGCTGTTACACTTCTGATGCCAACATCGAACAAATCTAAAGATGGCAGAGTTGACTGAACAAAGAACAAAATGCTTATCATCATAATAATATCCGCATATTGCAAGCCCGGTATCAGCCAGATAAAAAGAATAAAATATTGAGAACTAAAAACAAAATACCGAGCCAGGCAAAACAGGAGAATTTTAAACAATTCTGCCTTTCTGTAACGGCCTAAAATGCTGTAAAACTTTTTATATTTTCTTGTGAATTTAAAAGACAGCAAAATTCCGTTAAGCCATTGAATATTGAAATAAAAGACAATAAAAAATATACAGAACACAACAACCAGAATCTGAATAGCAAAAAACAGGCGGTAATCCAAATCGATGAATCGATAAATGAAGGCACTCAATGCAATAGCGCCAAAAATATTTGTTAAAACAAGCTGACCAATATTTCCAACAGCCATTGCAACCACGCCGATAACTCTCCTTTTTGGCGACAAAAAGAACACCCGCCCGCCATATTCGCCTAAGCGGTTTGGCGTAAAAATGGCAAGTGTTAAGCCGCAGAAAACAGATTCAATTGCACGGTAAAAGCTTATACTTTCAATGCGCCTCATTAAATGTTTCCACTTGGCAGCCTCTAAAAACCAGTTTACAAACATCAACAGAAACACCAAACCTATTACGCTTACAATTTCTGTTGTAGGCAAATCTGTTAAAAGCGATTCGAAATTTTGTAGGTTTTTATTGGCAACAATTTTATGATAGATAAACCAAAAAGCAAATACAACGATTACCGCTTTAATAATTAACGAAAATATTTTTTTGTTGCCCGCCGTCAAGTTGTCTTTCTTTTTGCAAATATGCTTAATATTGCTGTAATGTTGAACGAAAAAAAGGAACGGGTAATTATGGGTATCGACCCGGGTACTGCGGTGATGGGTTATGGCGTAATTCTAGAGAAAGGGAATAAAACTGAGTTAATCAGTTTAGGGGTTGTGAAAATGACGCATCTTGATGATCCTTTTTTGAAGCTTCAGCGCATATTTGAGAAGACAGTTGTTCTTATCGATCAATATAAACCCGACGTTTTAGCTATCGAGGCGCCATTTTATGGCAAAAACATTCAGGTGCTTTTAAAATTAGGCAGGGCACAGGGAATTGCAATTGCTGCTGCACTTTCGAGAAACATTTCAGTAACGGAGTATTCGCCACGCAAGATAAAACAATCCATCACAGGCAATGGAAACGCAACTAAAGAGCAGGTGGCTGCCATGTTGCAGCGCTTGCTAAACTTTAAAGAAACGCCTGAATTTTTAGATGCAACAGATGGGTTGGCCGTAGCCGTTTGCCATTCTTTTCAGAAAATAACTACCGGTGGAAAATCAAAAACCTATTCGGGCTGGGAATCTTTTGTGAGTGATAATAAAACGAAGGTTAAGGGATTGGCGGTGAAAGTTAAGAAGTAATTTTTTTCGCTTGGCTAAGCGCCAGAGTAATGGTCAATAAGCCACAGATTCTCAGCTTAAAATGAAGTCTGAGAATCTGTGGCCAAAATTAGCGGCTGATAAATATTAATTATTTATGAGTTGAATCCATAAAATTTTTGGTCGCTAATTCCATCGCTACTTTATTTTTTCTCACGAAATATCTAATGGTAATGAACATGACAATTCCAACAAGAACCAGCATCCAAAGGTTCGCAAGAGCAAGAATTATCTCCACAAAGATTGTCCAACCGTTTGCAATACTAAGCCAGAATCTATCTGCGAAGGCAGGTCGGTAATCATACAAATCATCATTGCCGACAATCATTGTTTTTACGGTATTATCCTGATAAAAATTTAAAGTTATGGTGCTGTATTTAACCCTCGCATCAATGCTCCTATTATCAAGTTCGCGGTCTACATAATCGTCTTTCAAGGCTAGCGATGTTTCGATATTAGCCGTTCTCTTACTTGGGATGCTACCAATTTGATTTGATGCTTCTACCCGATTCCGTGCCTTCATTCTGTTGGACAGGTAAGCAAGGCTTTGATCGTCCATTTTCATCGACTGACTATCTACAAACACGGCCATATTCGCAATGGTGTTTGTAAACTCATCAAGTTTTTCTGAAGGAACTTTCGCCACTAAATATCCATCAGTCCGGTAAGATGTAATTTCTTTAAGTGAATCGGCAGATTGTTTAATTTTATCTGTTTGGAGAATGGAACTTTGAATAGAAAACTCGGCAACACTTCCACCTTGCGATTTTATGGTTTTACTTAACTGTTCCTTAGTATTTTGAACGTTCTTTACGCGAAAACGCATGTCCGCAGTTTTTATGATTTTTGCTGTGGCTGTATCTGATAATGATGGCATGACCATTTCTTTAGCTTCAGCTACATCAGCACTTTCATTATTCGTTTTGGCATTCTGGCAGCCAAATAATCCTAAAACTATGGCTATAGCAATAATATTCCTTTTCATGATTTTGTGGTTCTAAAAATTTAATCATTTCAAATATTGCTTCAAATGGCCATTAGAAGTCAGACGCTTTCTGGTTAGTTTAATTGTCTTATTTTCTCTTTATACAAAAAATTGATTTAGGTAACCCAATGAGCTAAAGCGTTTGAATTTAGATGCGCAGGAGCGCTGTTTTCCATAAGTTAAATGCAGAGAAAACAAAAAAAGCCAATCATGTTTAATACATAATTGGCTTTATATTTAGAGAGAAATATTTTATGCGTCTAATATTTTGAATACCCCTTTAATACTGATGATAGCACCGATAAAAAGGATAATCCATGAAACTAATGATAACACCCAGGAATCGAATGCAAAACGAGCATAAGTACCAACCATACAAACGAGTACACCAAAAATCATCATTTTATAAATCCCTGGCTGGTTAGCCGTTTTCATACTTTCTGTATTGTGCTTTAATTCGCTGTTCTCCATAATGTTTCTTTTTATGATGCAGCAAAAGTAATACTTATTGCTGAATAAATATAAATGTTTAGTAACTTTTTAATCGCTTTAGGCGCTGTTTGGCTTTATCCTTATCGCTTAAATTTTCTCCCTTGTATAATGGCTTTTCCCAATCTCCATACATTGGGTTCGGCAATACAATATATTTAACACCAAAAAAATTTTGATTTTGACTCACTTGTTCCAAAGTATTCTTCTGCTCGCGATAAAAAACATTATTAAAATCGCTTAAATTATCACCGCAAAGCATTAAAATATTGTGTGTTTCAGCAATTTTTTGGCGACGGGGCTCTTTATTTGAGGAACCTTTTGAAACCAACAAATGTACATCATCGGCATAGGGAAAACCAAAAGCCCGCAGGTTTTTCAATGTTGCTGCGTAATCTTTCTCATCGCGATTGCTTAGGTAAAAGGTTTCTATATTTTTCGAGGCGGCAAATTTCAGAAAAGCTAAGGCACCCGGAACGGTATCCGCTTTTGATAAATTGGTCCATGCGGTCCAATCTATAGGACTATAGCTTAATCCTTTCTTTATCTCGTGCCCCTGAAACGCCGAATTGTCCAGAACCGTTTCGTCAATATCCACCACAACGCAATTTGGCTTTTTACTTGTATCAGCCCAAAGCGCTTCCTTTAATGATAAACGAGCAAAATTATAAGCCTGAAAACATAAGGCCTTGTACTCGCCGGATGTCTGTTGCCACAGCACTGCATTGGTGTAATCTCTCGCTGGAGATTGAGCTTCAACAAAAAAAGGAACGAGTGTTAAAATGAGAAAGATGTATTTTTTCATAATTGCTTATTACCGAAGCAAAGATACCAACTCCATCACTTGCACAAAATTTAAGCTAATTTAATTTAACTCAATATCAAGCGCTTAGTCTTTTAGCACAAACAACTTACACCACGAGTTAACTTATTAAACGCTTAGTTAATAGATTTTACTAATTTTAAGCACACACAAATAAAATCAATCATATGAAGACCAACAAATTACTAGGGTTCGCAATAGCCCTATTTTGTCTTGCTGCCTGCAAGAAAGAAAACCCGATAATAGAGCCGCCTGTCATTGAAAAAACTGATCCCTTAGAACTGTTAAAAGATTCCGTTTTTTACATTATTGATGGAAAGCAAATGATACAAAAAAAATCAGAAGGCAGGAGTAATTCTTTAAGAAATGCTATAGCTAATGTTAAACTTGATTCGCTAGTAAAGCAGAAAGAGTACACATCGGGTGATAAAGATTCAGTGATGTTTGGAGTCGGGTTCCTCTTTGAAGATAAGGAAAGAAACGGAATTGAAATATCTCTATTAAAAAAATACAACAAAAATCAAGCTCAGCCACAAACCAACCAAACCAACTTTTTTGTACCCAAAAACAAATTAGATTTATTTTCAGTAGGCGAACGTAAATTCGCTATGGATTTTAATAGAAACAATTCACAAAACGGTGTTCTTTTTGAATTATCTGGCGATAATTATGGGCTGCAAACAAATGGATATTCTAGTCTTGTATATCATGCGCTTTTAAAGCCTGAGTTGCAAAGTCAATCTAAATTTGAAATCACAAATTTGCAAAAACTAAAATCAGGAAAATATTTGTTAGAAGCGAAATTCAATGCGTCAGTCTATCGGGGTGATGGTACCCATATTAAAAAAATTGAGAATGGATATTTACGGTTAATCATTAATCCAGAGAACCTTTATTACTAATAGGCAGAAAGCCCATTTCAGTTAAGAAACGGGCTTTTTATTTAAGTCCTCTCCAGGAGATTTAGCGGTTTATCCATTCAATGCTGCTGCACCACTTACAATCTCCGTTAACTCAGTTGTAATTGCTGCCTGACGAGCTTGATTGTAAGAAAGTTTCAATGCTTTCAACAATTCGCCAGCATTTTCAGTTGCTTTGTCCATTGATGTCATACGTGCGCCATGCTCGGATGCATGTGAATCAAGTACTGCCTTATATAATTGAATTTTAATTGATTTAGGAATCAACTGTTCCACAATCTCTTCCTGAGATGGTTCTAAAATATAATCTATATTAGTAGATTTCTTCTCAGTTTTAATTTCAGCTTCTTCTGCTTTTGGCAAAGGCAGCAATTGTTCGGTTGTAATGAACTGCACAGCTGCGTTTCTAAAACGGTTATAAACCACTTCAACTTTATCGAACTCACCTTTAATAAAGCCAGCCATAATTGCATCGGTAATTTTAGTTACGTTTTCGAAAGTCAGTGCAGAATATACTTCATTATTGTTGCCAATAACATTGTATTTACGTTTCTCGTAAAAGTCCTGAGTTTTCTTACCGATAGAAATAATGCTAACATTACCGTTCTTCAACTGCTCGCTATATTTCTCAGCTATTAAATTGTTGGCCGCTTTAATTACGTTCATGTTAAAAGCACCAGCCAAACCACGGTTTGATGATACGGTTACAATTAAAACCTTATTAGGTTCACGCTCTTGAATAAAAGGCGATGAAGAACCTTCTAAACTCGCCGAAAGGTTTCCTAAAATCTCTTTCAGTTTAGTTGCATAAGGACGTAAAGCGATAATTGCATTAGTAGCACGTTTCAACTTGGCAGCCGAAACCATTTTCATAGCTTTGGTAATTTGCTGTGTTGATTGTACCGATGCAATCCGGTTTCTTACTTCTTTTAAATTAGCCATTCTTTAAGTATCGAGTATTAAGTATCAAGTATCAAGATTGATTCATTTATCTATCTTGATACTTGATACTCGCTACTTGTATCTAATTAGTATTTACTTGAAATCTCTTTTGCTACTGTGTCTAAAACACCAGTAATGGTATCATCAAACTTACCAGCTTTTAATGCTGCTAAAGTCTCCGGATGACGCATTTCCAATTGAGTCAAATATTCTGTTTCGAACTCTTTAACTTTACTAACCGGAACGCTACGCATTAAGTTTTTAGTACCAGCGTAAACAATTGCAACTTGTTTCTCTACAGTAAACGGAGAGAATTGCGCTTGTTTCAACATTTCTACGTTACGTGCACCTTTATCTAAAACCGATTTCGTTGCAGCATCTAAGTCAGAACCGAATTTAGAGAAAGCCTCTAATTCGCGGTATTGAGCTTGATCTAACTTTAAAGTACCTGATACTTTTTTCATCGATTTAATCTGGGCGTTACCACCTACACGCGATACCGAGATACCAACGTTAATGGCCGGACGAATACCTGAGTTAAACAAGTTCGACTCTAAGAAAATCTGACCATCGGTAATCGAGATTACGTTAGTAGGAATATAGGCAGATACGTCACCCGCTTGAGTTTCGATAATCGGTAAAGCTGTTAATGAACCACCACCTTTAACGATGTGTTTAATCGACTCAGGTAAATCATTCATTGCTTTTGCGATGTCATCATTCGCGTTAATTTTCGCAGCTCTTTCTAACAAACGACTGTGTAAGTAGAAAACGTCGCCTGGATATGCCTCACGGCCCGGTGGACGACGAAGTAATAATGATACTTCACGGTAAGCAACAGCTTGTTTCGATAAATCATCATAAACAATTAAAGCTGGTCTACCTGTATCACGGAAAAACTCACCAATTGCAGCACCAGCAAACGGAGCGTAGAACTGCATTGGAGCAGGGTCAGCAGCCGAAGCAGCAACAACAACTGTATATGGTAAAGCGCCGTTTTCCTCAAGTGTACGTACAATGTTTGCAACAGTAGAGTTTTTCTGACCGATGGCTACATAAATACAGAACACAGGCTGGCCTGCTTCATAAAATTCTTTCTGATTGATAATGGTATCGATACAAACAGCAGTTTTACCAATCTGACGGTCGCCAATAACCAACTCACGCTGACCACGACCGATTGGAATCATTGCATCGATTGCTTTAATACCAGTTTGTAAAGGCTCGTTTACCGGCTGACGATAAATTACACCTGGTGCTTTACGCTCTAAAGGCATTTCGTAAGTTTCACCAAGAATTGGACCTTTACCATCCAAAGGCTCTCCTAAAGTGTTCACCACGCGCCCAAGCATACCTTCACCAACTTTAATAGAGGCAATTTTTTTGGTACGTTTAATTGTATCCCCTTCTTTGATTTCGTCAAAAGCACCCAAAAGTACCACACCAACGTTATCTTCTTCAAGGTTTAATACAATGCCTTGCAAGCCATTTGCAAATTCAACCAACTCTCCCGATTGAACTTTAGTTAAACCGTAAACGCGGGCAATACCGTCGCCCACTTGCAATACGGTACCAACTTCTTCCAGTTCGGTTTCTGATTTGAAGCCCGCCAATTGCTGTCTGATAATTGCCGATACTTCGTCTGGTCTTACCTCTACCATAATTTTAATTATATCTTTTTGTAAATGTAAATCTTATAGTCCTTTTATTATTCTGGTCCCGCCTTCTGCTTAATTTTTGTCCTTCGCTATACTCAGGATGACAAAAATACCGCTGTCAATCGGGTTTATATATTATTGTGCTGCAGCTCTTTTGCTATTTCAGATCCCTCAAAGTCAAAAACCTGTCTTGATACTTTATACTTCTAAGCCGCAAATTCTTTTTTTAGTTTGCTCAAACTGCTGGCGATACTTGCATCAAATTGCTTATCCCCAACCTTAAGTATAAATCCGCCAATCAAATTTTCGTTAACTTTTTCGTTTAACACTACCTGATTCGCACCTAATTCTTTTTTTACAATTGAAACAATTTCTTCTTTAGCTGTAGCGCTCAAAGGAGTGGCTGTTGTTACATCAGCAGTAACAATACCTTTAAGTAAATTATACTGATGTAAAAATTGTTTAGCTGTGGCAAATAATACAACCGAACGGCCCTTATTCACGACAGTTTTAAAAAATGTTAAGGTTAGCTTTCCTACTTTATCAGCAAAGATGCCATTCAATATACCAGCTTTTTTATCAAGTGGCATAATCGGATTTTTCAGTATAGCCTCAAGTTCCGGGGTTGCATCAACCACTTTTTTAAATAATACCATATCATTGTAGGCGGCCTCTAAAGTATTACCTTCAACGGCTAAATCTATCAATGATTTGGCGTACCTGCTTGCAACTTTAATTTCTGACATATATTTTGGGGTTAGCGCCTGGCGTTAAGCGTTTGCGCCTATCGCTTTACGCAATACGCTTAATTTAATTCAACGTCTTTTAACAAGTTAGCAACTAAAGCTTCTTGTTTAGTTTTATCATCTAATTGAGTGCGCAAAACACGTTCTGCAATTTCTAATGATAAAGTAGAAACCTGATCTTTAACCTCAGCTAGCGCCGCTTTCTTTTGGTTTTCGATTTCGATTTTAGCTTTCTCAATCAATTTAGCACCTTCAACCTGAGCTTGTTTTTTAGCTTCATTTAAGATACCATCTTTCAAGGTTTTAGCTTCCTTTAAAATTTCGTCGCGTTCAGCTCGTGCCTGTTGCATCAAATCCTGGTTCTGGCTGGTTAAACGAGCCATTTCCTGTTTTGCCAATTCAGCTTTGTTCAAAGCCTCATCAATACTTTGCTCACGTTCGTGAATTGCACCTAAAATAGGTTTCCAGGCGAACTTTCTAAGTAAAATCAATAAGCAGATAAACGCTAATGATGTCCAAAAAACCAATCCTATGCTTGGGGTTACTAAATCCATTTTATCTATTTTTTTTAATCTTGATTTTATTAATTAAGATAGAGTAAATAACCAATCGTTAAATACCCTATCTAATTTTTTCAGTTTGAATTATTGAGGATTATTACCTAATAATGCAACTACCACACCGAATAAAGCAGCACCCTCAATAAGGGCAGCAGCGATAATCATTGCAGTCTGAATTTTTGATGCAGCTTCCGGTTGACGAGCAATACCTTCCATTGCTTTACCACCTACCTGACCGATACCGATACCTGCACCGATTACTGCTAAACCGGCACCAATTGCCGCGATTGAACCTACCATAACTAATTTATTTATATTGATTTGTAAAAAATAGTTTCTATTAATGATGTTCTTCTACCGCCATACCTATAAATAAAGCAGTAAGTAATGTAAAAATAAAGGCCTGTAAAAATGCCACTAACAATTCCAATACATCCATAAATAAAACGAATGCAACTGAAACCGGAGCGATAGCCAATGTTTCGAAAATAAAAATTAACGATATTAAACTTAATACAATGATGTGACCGGCTGTAATGTTAGCAAACAAACGAATCATTAAAGCAAAGGGTTTTGAAATGATACCAATTAACTCAACCGGAATCATGATTGGATACAACCAAAATGGGACATCTGGTTTAAAAATGTGCTTCCAATAATACTTGTTACCGTTAATGTTAACAATTATCATTGTTCCTAAAGCCATTACAAAAGTTAAAGCGATGTTACCAGTAACGTTTGCACCACCAGGGAAAATTGGGATTAAACCAAATATATTGTTAAAAAGAATAAAGAAAAACGTGGTTAATAAATATGGCATAAACTTCGCATATTTATGACCGATATTTGGTTTAGCAATATCATCTCTGACGAAAATGATAATTGGTTCAATGAAAGATTGCAAGCCTTTTGGAGATTTACCAACACGCTTCTTGTAAGCGCCCGCAACAGAAATAAAAACGATTAGTATAACAACTATAGCAACGAACATTGCTGCAACATTCTTGGTTATAGAAAAATCTAAAACAGATGCATCTTCATCAATTTTACCATCGGCACCAACCACTTTTACATGATCTTCTTCTAAACGGTAAGTATTGTATTTACCAACGTAATCATGTTCACCATGATGAAAGTTAGCAGAAGAAAAAACTTCTAAGCCACCATTAGTATATAAAATTACCGGAAGAGGTAATGAAGTATGGCCCCAAAGATGCCACATGTGCGAATCTGCAATATGCTCCATAATCACTTTGGTAGGCTCAAATTTCTCTTTACCATGCTCAACGGCACCATGCTGACCAGAAACTGCTTCAGCAGATTCAGCAACTACACTATCAACAGGAACAACAGCGCTATCAGCTTGAGCGAAAGTATCAATTTTGATAGATAAAAATGCGATTAAAAGCGTAAAAACAACAATTACCTTCTTAACTTTTGATACTAAAACTTGGTTACAATCCATTTATTGGCAGATTTTTACTTTAAATTTTGGTGGCGCAAGTTACGCAACAGACAGTATATTTCAAAGACTGAAAACAATAAATATAAAGAAAAAAAATTTAGAAGAAATACAACGCCTATTCCCTTCTCTTTTATACTGTAAATCAACACAAAAGCCATACAAAAAATCATCTTCAGGGCAATCGATCCCATAATGGCCATAATTCCTACTTCCGGGTCTTTTTTTATCCCAATGTCAACAAGCAAATAAGCTATAAAAGTGATGCCTGCTAAGAAGCCAAACAGAAGCCAAAAGTTTTTAACGAAAAGCTGCGTATCAGGAAATAACATAGGCAAACCAGCGATAATGCCAATTAAAAGCCCGAGGAAAATTAAATATGAACTGGTAAATTTGGCTAGAGTCAATTGAATAAATTCCTTGTAAATGAAAACTTTAACAAAGATAAGATTTTAGGTGATAAGCGCCGTGAAAATGTTAAATTGTTTGTTTGATAGATTGTTGAGCCATAGTTAATCTACTTCCAAATCCAATTTCAACAACATAGCAATTCAACAACCTTCACAATCTACCTCGTTGCCTGACGAATTGCCTGATAAAGGGCGATTCCAACACCAACCAGGGCAAAAACTGCGGTAATAATGTTGTTTTCGCTATGTCTGTGTTCGTCTATTTTATAACCGATAAAAGTAAACAGCCCGATAGTCGCTATCATTTGGAAGCCTATCGCAGAATATTTCACAGCGGCATTAACCTTTTTTTTGCTGTCCTCGAGGTTTGGCTTTTCCATTTTATAATAAAATAATTAAGTTAACTTTGAATAATTTAATTTTGGCAGGTAAAATATTTTTACCGATATTTTGTTTATTGTATGTAACTAACGCGATTTTTTATAATTGAAAAAATACACCGATAAAACTTTATTCCCCTTCATTTTATTTTTCAGTACTTTCTTTATTTATGGTTGTGTGGCCAATAAAGATACTGCCGTAGACCGCAAGATGCAAAACTTAACGGCGAGGTATAACTATGTATATAACTCAAATGTATTATTAACAGAATACAATGAGGGTTTGTTGCAAACCTTTGCTGATAATTATGAGAAAATTTTACCTGTCTACTTAGATCCCGAGCCACAAGTTGTTTTGAATTTAACACCAGGTAATGCTAACAAATCCCTGGACGATATTATTTTCAAAAGCCAGACCATCATTAATGAAAAAAGCTTCAGCAATTATATCGATGATGCCTACATGCTTCTAGGTAAGGCTAATTATTTAAAAGGGAATTACTTCATCTCTTCAGAGTACTTTGATTATACTGCAAAAACCTATAAAGATAATTTAAAAACCTTTATTATGGCATTAAACTGGAAAGCCCGTAGCCAGATGGAGCTGAATAACATGGTTTTTGCTGATAAAATTCTGGATACGATGCTTCGTGCCCAGGATGAACTGAAAAAAGATCTGTCCGAACCTTTAGCCACCACGGCACAAATGCGCATTTATCAAAAAAGGCATAAAGAGGCTATGTTATTATTAGAGGCCGCGATAAAAAATGCGGATGATAAAAAATTAAAAATCCGATGGCTATTTATTCTTGCTCAATTACAGGAAAAAGAAAATGATCTTCAAAGCGCATTGATTAATTACACAAAAGTTGAAAGCAGCAATGCCCCATTTGAAATGTATTTCCATGCAAATTTGCAGCGAATTAAGCTAAGAGCATTCATCAGCGGTGTCAAAATAAATAAAGAGAAGGCATTACTAGCACTGCTGAAGGACGACAAAAATGCTGACTACACCGACCAGATATACTATCAGATTGGCGAACTCTTTTCAAAAGAAGCAAATTTCATTAAAGCAGAGGAAAATTATCAAAAATCAGCAAATAAAAGCGTCGTAAATTTAAATCAAAAAGCACTTTCATATTTGAGAATAGCCGATTTAAATTTTAATGAATTCAAGAATTATATTAAAGCAAAGGCTTATTACGACAGTACGGCGGTCGTTATGCCAAAAAATTTCCCTGATTATGAAAACATTATTAAAAAAGCGCAAAATCTTCAATATCTGTCTGACAGATATACGCTGATCTCAAAAGAAGACACATTGCAGGCAATAGCAAAGTTACCTGAAAGCGAAAGGACTGTTAAAATTAAAGATTACTTAAGGCCTAAAGTTGAGGTTTCAACAATCTCCAACACAAATGTTGGGTCCTTAAATAATCCTGATTTTATTACTCAAAGTGTTAGCGTTTCTGCTAGCAGCGGAAGCGGAAGTACATTTTATTTTAATAATAATGCCGCAATTAGTTCTGGTTTTGCCGATTTTAAAAAGCGATGGGGAAACCGGAATCTGGAAGATAACTGGCGACAGAGTGTACGTACTTCGGCACAGGAAACCAATCAGATATTATCGGGTGGAAATGTAGCAAACGGCATCACACCAATCAATAATGGTAACACTGGCACATCTGCAGATCAAACATCTTTAGAAAAACAGTTTGCAGATGCACTTCCTTTTACACCTGCCTCAGTTGCAGCGTCTAATCAAAAAATAATCGACGCTTACTTTGAAATAGCAAGCTTTTATCAGCAGGAATTAAATGATAGGAACGAGTCGAATAAAGTATATCTCGAGCTTTTGAGACGATTTCCGGAGAACTATCATCTTGCGGCGATATATTACAGCCTATATTTGAATTATAAAGGTACAAAAGAGGCAAATGAATATCGTCAATTGGTTTTAACTAGATTCCCGCAATCTGATTTTGCGAAAATAATTATAGACCCATCATATTCCGTGAAACAAGATGTGCTCGAAAATGCAATCAACCAAAAATATAATATTGCATTTGACGCATACGCTAAAAAAGAATATACAGATGTAATTAAGCAGGCAAATGAAAATATAACGGCTTTCCCAACCAGTAGTTTAGCACCCCAATATGCCTATTTAAAAGCCATTTCAATTGGTAGAACTTCGAAAGTTGATGCGCTTTTGACAGAATTCAATTTAATTACAGCACTTTATCCAAATGATTTAATCATTACACCATTAGTGAGAGACCATTTAAAATATATTGACGCCAATATTGAAGAATTTAAACAGAGACCAGTTGCGCTTATAGATTTCGATTCGAATGAACCGAGGTTTGTAAATCAGGCGGGACCAGTTAATGCGAAACCAAAACCAATAGAAAGCATTAACGCTGCTATCACGACTGAAACCGACACAAAGCCTATTGAGAAAGCGCCGGCAAAAACAGCTGATAATAAAACAGATGTGGATAAGCCCCTAAGCATATTTAGTACGGCAACGTCAAATACATATTATTATGTAATAGATGTTGCAGATGCTTCCTTAACTTTGAGCTCTTCAAGATTTGGAATTGGCCAGTTTAATCGTGGGAACTACCCGGATAATGATTTGGCCCATAAATTGGTAGAGTTAGACGATGACCAATTGATTTATGTAACCAGTTTTGTGGATTTAGAAGATGCACAAATTTATGAAGAAAGCATTAAAGGGCAATTGAAAAATATAATGAAAGTGCCCGCCAGCAAATACAAAAGCTTCATCATCAGTAAAGAAAATTTCGAAAAACTAACGGATAGAACACGTGTTAACGAATATCTGGAGTTTTACAAAAACAATTATTAAAATGAATAAACCCCTTTCTGCAGCCGACATTAAAAGATATAACCTTCGAATCTGGAAAGTTGTAATCGGTGGTATCGCTTTATTTGCCATTTTCATCTCCATGATAGGATTTGGTCTTTTTGGTAGCTTACCTTCATTCAGAGATATTGAACACCCCAAAAGTAACCAGGCATCCGAAATTATTGCGGAGGATGGCAGAACGCTTGGAACCTATTTTGTTCAAAACCGTTCGAATGTTACTTATAAGGAGATTTCGCCAAATGTAATCAATGGCTTAATTGCTACAGAAGACACCCGTTTTAAAGAGCACTCCGGAATTGATTTTCAACGTACATTCACTATCATAGGCTATAATTTGATCGGAAAAAAACAGGGTGGCAGCACGATTACGCAGCAGCTGGCATTGAATTTATTTTCTGAAGAAGGCAGGCAGCGGAATTTTTTTAAACGTGTGATGCAGAAATTTAAAGAATGGGTTGTTGCAGTTAAACTGGAAAGGAATTATACCAAAGAAGAAATTATTACCATGTATCTAAATACAGTAGATTTCGGTAATCAAGCCTATGGAATTAAATCGGCTGCAAGGGTTTACTTTAATACAACGCCAGATAAACTAACGGTTCCCCAGGCGGCAACATTAGTTGGTATGCAAAAAGGCATCACCATGTATTCTCCTACACGAAATCCCGAACGTTCGAAAGCAAGAAGAAATACAGTTATGGCTATGATGGTTAAATCTGATTTTCTAACGCAACAGCAGTTTGAAGAGGAAAAAGAAACACCCTTAAATTTACATTTTAATGCGGCTACTGTAAACGATGGTATCGCTCCTTATTTCCGTTCGGTTCTTAAAAATGATATTAAAGGCATCTTTGAAGAACAGGGCATTACAAAACCCGACGGAAGTTCTTACGACCTGGACCGTGATGGTTTAAAGATTTATACAACCTTGAATTACGACATGCAGGAATATGCAGAAGCTGCCCAGAAAGAATACATGAAAACACTTCAGGCGCAGTTTTTGAATAGCTGGAGGGGAAGAAATCCTTTTAAAGATAAAGCTTTACAAATTGAACAGGGAATTAAACGTTCTGACAGATATAAAGCCGCAAAACTGGAGGGCAAAACCGATGACGAAATCAAAAACGAATTTAACACTCCCACAAACCTGACGATATTTACCTGGAAAGGAAATGTAGATACTACAATGAAACCGATAGATTCTGTTCGTTATTACAAAATGCTTTTACGCAATGCCATGATGAGTATGGATCCGACCACGGGTTATGTAAAAGCCTGGGTTGGTGGCATTAATTATGAGCATTTTAAATATGATCAGGTAAAAATGGGTACGCGTCAGGTGGGTTCAACAGCGAAACCTTTTACCTATGCTGTAGCCGTAGAAAATGGCTTTTCGCCCTGCTTAACCGTTCCAAACGTTCCGGTTACAATTGATGGTTATGGAGCGCCTTACACACCAAGATCTTCAGGAAAACCACTTGAGGGTGCCATAACTCTACAAAAAGCACTTGCTTATTCCCAGAACTATGTAACGGCCTACCTGATGAAACAGGTCGGGCCAGTAGCTGTTGCAAACCTGGCCACTAAAATGGGTATACCTAATGTACCTGCATACCCATCAATCTGTTTAGGTTCGTTTGATGCATCAGTATACAACATGGTAGGTGCATATGGGGCCTTCGCAAATAAAGGTATTTATACACAACCTGTTTATTTATTAAGGATCGAAGATAAAAATGGAGTAGTACTTTTCTCTCAAAAACCGATACCAAAACCTGTTATGAGCGAAGAGGTAGCCTATGTTATGACGAGAATGCTAAAAGGTGTTGTAACCGGCGGCACCGGCTACCGCCTTATTAATAAGTATAAAGTTAACGCACCAATTGGCGGCAAAACCGGAACAACGCAGAACAACTCCGACGGTTGGTTTATGGCGATAACACCTCAATTGGTAACTGGTATCTGGACTGGTTGCGAAGACAGGGCGTTTCACTTCTTAAGTACCAATCAGGGTGAAGGTGCTAACACCGCATTACCCATTTTTGCAGGGTTCATTAAAAGAGTTTATTCAAATCCTAAATTGAAAATTAGTCATGCGGATTTTGATGCACCTAAATCAGGTATTTCTATTGTATTCGACTGTAATCAGTATCAAAAAGAAGAGGAAGGAACAACCGAACTTGACGAAAAATTAGGATTTTAATCTAATCAGAAACTAAATTCAGTGTTAAATATGAGCATTCTTGGCCTTAAATGGTATGATCTTGAGTAAGTAGCAATATCTGAAATACTTTGCGAAACATATTTTAATGTATTAGTTAAATTTTTACCACTTATACCGATGTTAATTTTGTTTTTCTTAATTATATAATTAGCATTAAAATCAACAAAACTATATTGCATTTTTTTGTCCTCAAAACTGAATCTATACAGCTCACTTCGGATAGCCAGATTAATTTTATCGCTTATTTTTGTAGTAACCTTTGCAAAGCTGGCGTTATCAGATGTTAATTTAGTTTCCGTTGATTTAATTTTGCTAATTGCCCAGTTTGCCCCAATTTCATAGTTAAAGAAGCCATCAAAAACAGAATGCAACTCCATTCCCCAGTTATAGGAATCTGCCTTAAAATTTATAATAGGGCCACTGTTAACCTGGTTTTTATATGTTGAGGCAGAAAAACCAACATCAACCTTCAAATTATTTTTTATTTTTTTTAAAGCAAAACTAAGGTCTGAACTAAAACTAAATAGCATTTTATTTTTTACCTTAATTTTTTCTATTTGGGTATAATTCTTTTGAAGAATATAGTTCGACGCAAAAAAATTGAAGTATTTTAAATATAAAAAATTGATGTTTGCAAATACTAAACTGGAAAAATTACCAGTTGTAAAATTAGTTAAAAAAGTACTGCTCTCAAGTTGATTAAAGGATTTCGCACCTTTTGAAAAGGTATTATAATCAGTCAACAAATAATTATCGTAAATATCGTCAATACCCGAGTTCTTTTTATTGTAGGAATAATGCGAAGTAACTTTATTATTCTCGTTAATTATCCAATTAAATCCAACTTTTGGATTTATATAAATAGGGTATTGATGATTTGAATATTCGACAGTCTTCTTAAAATTCAATAATTGATGAATTTCTGAATCAGTAAAAATTACCGCCTTACCGAACTTATAACTATATTTGATGCCTGCGTATATATCACCAACATTGTAGTTCAGGTAGTTGCTGTAAAGATCACTAATGTGCGCATTTTCCTTATCTTCTTCAAATGATAATCTGGAGGTTAAAAGATCCTGACTGAGCTGAAATCCCGATTTAAAATTAACAGCACTCTTTCCAATTAAATTAATTTCAATTCCAATATATTGTGTCTTATTGTTTATGTCTTGATTTGTTGACGAGATATTTGATAAATTAAGTAAGTTTGCAAATAAAAAGTTATTAGATTGAAAATTTTGTAAACTATTCTGTTTAATATACCTGCCGGTTAAAATAAGGGCGCTACTGTCATTGTATTTATCTGTATATTTAAAATCATAATCAATTAACGAATCGTCATTTTGCAAATTATTAATATTAAGTACATCATTCAGGTTTAAATTATTATCCAAATTTTCCTTACCTAATTTCAACTTACTGTTTACAGTTAACATTTGGGTTTTCGAAATATCAAAAATTAGATCGAGTTTGTTAAAGTTGGTAAATTGCCTGCCAGAAATCATATTGTCTATCTTGTTTACATATACATCAGAACCTAACCTAAATTGGTCGTAACCATCATTAATAAATCTATTACTACCCCGATTAAATAAATTAGTTAATTTCAACTTTAGGTTTTTATTTAAATTAAATATCAAATTAACTGAAGCCAATTTGGTGGTTGTAAAATCAGCCCGATCATTATTCAGGTTATTAACCGGGATAGAAAATGAAAAAAGTTTTTTGTTATTTATGTCATCGCCGATATTCCCAATTGCCTCTGAATTAGACGGATAAATTAAGGAGTTTAACTCACCGGTAACGTCGTTTCCAACATTATTTGCGTTTCCTAACATGTAAATCTTCATTTTTTCACCAAATGACATCACGTTAAGGTGATTATCAAAATTGTTATTTATTCCATATCCTAAATTCAGATCTCCAAAAAATTGCCTTTTTAAACTGTCCTTTAATTTCAAATTAATTGCAACTCTATCGCTATTTTCAATTCCTTTGAGCAACCGATTATTTGAGTATTTTTTATAGACTTCCACACTACCGATAGTATTGGCTTTCATGTTCTTTGTTAAAACTCTATAGCCTTTTTCAAAAAAATCATCCCCTTCTACCATTATTTTTTCGACTTCCTGATTTCCGATCCAAATAGTTCCATCTTTGGAAACACTTAATCCCGGTATTCTTTTCAACAAATCCTCAACGACGTTTTCATTTCCTTTGGCAAAAAAATTGGCATCAAAAATAATTGTATCTCCTTTTGTGGTTATTGGCCTTTTTGCCTGGATAATAACTTCATTGAGTTTGAAGTCTTCGGCAATTAAAATTTGGTTTAACTCATATGCCTCACCAGTCTTAATTTCTATTAAACCAGTTTTCTTTTTGTAAGAAATTGAACTAAAATCTACCTGGAAATCACCTGGAGTATTTATATTAACGGAATAGTGGCCATTTTTATCTGTAAAGGTGAAAGCTAAAATGGTTTGCGTTTTAGCAAACCTTATAGTGACATTAACTGCCGTTAATGGCTCTGAATTTTGATCACTTATTTTCCCAAATATTTTTATTTGTGCAGGTAAATTTTCACTACAAAAGAAAAAAATTATCGAAGTATAAATGAATAATTTTTTCAAGATAAAATTATTTTTTATCTAGCTCCCATTCATAGACACGCTCTATAGCTTCGCCAATTTCTGTTGAAATAGAATAATTACTTACCGTTACTTTAACCCCTGTTTTTTTTGGAATCTTAGATAAGATCCTTTCCATGTATTGTTTCCCAAAGGCGTTTGCATTTTTGAGATTTTTCACGAATTGCTGCAAAGAAATTTTCACATCGTAATTCGACATTAATTTATTAAAATCTACAGTTTCTTTACTTGGAATTTCAATCTTTCTGGCGTTAATCAACACAAAATTATTATCATCTTTAATTTCTAAAATTAACCCAGGCAAGCCCCAGAATTTTAAGGGGCCAAAGGTTGTTGGTATGTCTGGGGTATACCAGGCAACATAATTACGTCCCCTGAAATAGCCTTCAGCCTTTAAACAATTTAAATCGTTAATTTTTTTATGGTCATTTATTAAATTCCAATCTATTTTTACAGCACTTTCTTTTATTAAATATGTTTTATCATCAAATGATTTTGTTCTTGTTAACAAAGTATCCAGATCATTTCGTAAAATAGTCCCATATGGCATTTTAATATTCCTGACGGCCGTAATTATATACTGGTCATTTAAATTGTCTCTGGCAATGCTATCCCTTAATTTTTTATTAATTATTTCAAAAAAGGATACGGAGCTATTAAAATAAAGATTTGCTACGCTGCTGGTATCGCCGTTTATTGAATAATTATATTCTATTTTATTCAATTTTTCTTGAGCATGGCTAACTTTAAAAAACAGGCAGAAAATTGATATAAGAAAAAAATTTTTCATTTGATCATCGTTTAGTAAAACACAAAAGCGTAATTCAGCTTTTGTGTTTTAATATATCCGCTTTATTATTATGCAAGTTCTTTAATTAACTGAGCTGCAAAAGCACCTGCCGCCTTTCCGGCTTCTATACAATTATCTGCAGTAAAAGATAAATCGTTTTTCACTAACAAATTAAAGTTCATAACACCGGGAGCATTTACTTTTACAACAAATTCACAATGGATTTTCACTGTACACCCTCCAATATCCATTTGATTGGTTCCGGTTTTTGCCATAGAAACATTCTTTACTGCCTGATGAGATGTAATCGAACTGAACTCAGTCAACCTGCTGCCTTTTATAGCTTTTTTTGTGATACTGCTAGATGCAAATGCGCCAAAAGCAATAAACATTATTCCGAATAGTAAAATCAGTCTTTTCATTTTCTTCTGTTTAAATTAGAGTTAAAAATCAGTTATTTTATTACTCGCGAAGTAATATCCAAACGTATATGTTAAAATTAAATATTCCTAAACGCTATATGTTTAAATTATAGGTGATGTGTTTAAATCATTTATATTTCAACTTTTTTTTAAAAAAATGATTATTAAGAGCTACAAACAACTGCACAATTATCCAAAAGCCAATCCTCGCAAGGCCGAATTGGAGGTAAATAAAACGCCATAGGTATCTTATTTTAAATATCACCATAAAGGAGAAACTCAAGAAAATAATTAGCTGCAGATAATACCTTGCGACCTAACACAATGAATGGCTAACCAAGTACTAAACAATCATTCTATTAACAGATTAGCCCATATTGAAATTGGTTTTCTATCTTTACTGCGAATATGAGCAGTTTCGACCATAAGACCGCATTGATGGCGATTCCCCATAAACCTGGGGTGTATCAATATTGGGATGCTGACGGAAAGTTAATGTACATCGGAAAGGCAAAAGATTTACGTAACCGGGTTGGTTCCTATTTTAACGGTGATAAAAATCAATTTAATGGTAAAACCAGGGTGCTGGTTTCCAAAATCAGAAAAATAACTTTTACTATTGTTGATACTGAAATCGACGCCTGGTTGCTGGAAAACAGCCTTATAAAAAAGCACCAGCCTAAGTTTAACATTAATTTAAAGGACGATAAAACCTATCCCTGGATTATCGTCAAAAATGAAAATTTCCCCCGAATTTACTGGACAAGGAAGGTGATTAAAGATGGCTCTACCTATTTCGGCCCATATGGTTCAATAGGTATGATGCATACCATATTAGATTTGATAAAGGAATCCTATCCGTTAAGAACATGCTCCTTACCACTAAACGAGAAAAATATTTCCGAAGGGAAATTTAAAGTTTGCCTTGAATATCAGATCGGCAATTGCAAAGGACCTTGCCAGGCTTATCAAACAGAAAGTAATTATGATAAAAATATCGCCGAGATAAAGGAAATACTAAATGGCAAGATTGGTAATGTTATCCGGGATGTTAAAAACGTTATCAAAACGGCTTCAGAAGATTTAAATTTTGAATTGGCACACCAATATTCCAGAAGATTACAGGTATTAGAAAAATACCAAAGTAAATCAACGGTTGTTAATAGTGCAATTACCAATGTCGACGTGGTTAGTATCGCATCGGATGAACGTTACGCCTTTGTGAATTACCTCAAGGTGATGAACGGAACAATCATACAAACACAAACCATTGAGGTAAAAAAGCAGTTAGATGAAAGTGATGATGAAATTTTAACCCTTGCATTGCTTGATTTCAGAACAAAATTCAATAGCACATCCAGAGAAATTATAGTTCCCTTTGAACCAACGCTTGAAGATGAAAGCTTGCGTTTCACTGTACCAAAACTCGGAGAAAAAAAGAAGCTCTTAGAACTCTCGCAAAAGAATGTCTTATTCTTTAAGAAAGAAAAACTAAATCAGTATGAAAAATTAAATCCTGATTTACGCACCGACAGGATTTTAGCCACCATGCAAAAGGATTTACGTTTAACGCAACTCCCTAAGCATATAGAATGTTTTGACAACTCTAACTTTCAGGGTAAATTTCCTGTGTCAGCAATCGTGGTTTTTAAAGACGCAAAACCTTCTAAAAAAGATTATCGACATTTCAATGTGAAAACTGTCGAAGGTCCAAATGATTTTGCAACCATGGAAGAGGCGGTTTTCCGTCGCTATAAGCGCATGCTGGAAGAAAACCAACCACTACCCCAGCTAATTATTATAGATGGTGGTAAAGGGCAACTTTCGTCAGCCGTAAAAAGTTTAAGGTTACTCGGAATTGAACATAAAGTGACCATAATTGGCATTGCAAAAAGACTGGAAGAATTATTTTATCCCGGAGACAATTATCCGCTTTACCTGGATAAAAAATCTGAAACGCTAAAGATTATCCAGCAATTGCGCGATGAAGCCCACCGTTTCGGAATTACTTTCCATAGGAAGAAAAGAGACCAGGGAACATTAAAGACTGAATTGGAACAGATTCCTGCGATAGGAAAAACAACGGCCGACAGGTTATTAACTCATTTTAAATCGGTTAAAAAAATAAAAGAAGCGACAGAAAAGGAATTGGGCGAAGTACTTAATAAAAAGCAGGTTGCTACGCTTTTGGCGTATTTTAATCAGACCTAAATTATAGTTTATGAAATTTTATTCATTTCTTCCAGTATGACCATTTTAAAAACAAAAAGCTTCGATAAATCGAAGCTTTTTGTTTTAATATTCCCAAAGTCCTTGTTCGTAATCGAGAACAGACTTTTTAATTCTTTCGGATTCCATCAATCTTTCTCTTGGATCGGTAATGATATCCCTTAGTTTATTATCCCCCGGATTAGATTCCTTAACAATATAACTGCTGAATAAGCGGCGGATGAAGAAGTCATCAAAACTTAAAGTGGAAGCATCGTTATTTGTATTGACCAATCTTTTATGTGCAATAATTGGTCTTAATTCGTCATAACTAATCCAAAAAACAGGCTGCCATTGCTTGGAGGCTTCAATGAATTTCATTGGCGCTATGCCGACAATTCGAGGTTCGAAAATAGAACGTTTAACATCAAAAATCCAGTCTTCTTTAATCCTGTATTTCAAGAATGATTCCGGATTTAGATCATTAGCCACCGTTTTCACTGTTCCGGCCTTGGAATCTGTAACTTCAACAGTTCCCGCAGCCTGCATCAATGCAGTATCAGCAGTTAAGGGGTTTGTAAATGCATCATCTTCATTGTTTAGCGTATCAAATGGTGAATAAGCCGTTAGTTCTTCTGATTTGACTGATGAAATTAAAACATCGATTAATCTTGATTTAGGAGATTTAAGTGGTGAATTCACCGTATCACGAAGATCAATTTCTCTCCAAATACGCTTTGCATAAAACACATCCTCTTCACGTACATCAGCTAAAGGCACCATTTCCGTGCTATCGATATCCTTACGGGCATAAAAACCATCCCTCGGCGGTACTTTCAACTTTTTCTTAGCCGTTATCTTTTTAGTGCTGTCAACTTGCGCACCCGTATTTACAGCTGCACCCTTCTTTTTAAGAGGTGTTTGTGCGAATGCAAATCCTGTTGATAAAACTAATACTGCGATGCTTAAAATCCTTTTCATCTTATTTCTATTTAACTGAAAATGCTATCGAAGGCAAAACATTCTGACGGCCATCTGGACCTACAGAAACAATATCTTCGAAGAAGACCCTAGTTCCTGGCGTAATTGAATTTATAGCTGTTCTTACCGCACCTGCAAATCCACCACCGCTACCCGAAATTGTGATAGCATCAGAACGTGGTTTTATAATTGTTAATTTGTAACGTTGAATTTTGAACTTTACATCAAATGGGAAGTCGTCTAAATCCGCCTCAATTTCAGACTCACTTTTCAACTGCACTGATGCGATATCGCCCCCAGCTCTTCCGCCAACCTTGGCTGTTGGTTTTGGAATGGCTTTTACCCTGAATTTCTGTGAACCAAGGCTAACACTTTTACCGGCATTAGACGCTGATACATTAATTGAAACCTCTGAACCTACCTGCGAACCGCTGGCAAGAACATTATATTTACCTGCGCCTGTTTTACTCATAGAAGCACCTGATGCGCTTGCATTTACACTTTCCAAAGGAAAACCTGCTGCAGATACCGAAAATGGATTCGGAATGCCAGCATAAATAACATTCATTTTATCTGACGATACATTAGCCGAAGGTTTTGCCACCTGATAAGTTTGTTCAGGTGTTTTATATTCCTTTACCTGCCCGTCAGTTTGTCGAACACGAATAGTTCCGACCCATTTAAAAACGCCGACACTGCCGGTTCCGCCGGTATAAGTTCCTTTACCATCCCTAACCGACAATTTACTTCCACCTACAGCGATATCAGGGTTTGATCTCGAATCGCTTGCAGTTAAAAATACTTCAGCTGTATACGGCTGCCCTTGGATCACATATGATGTGGGTGCTACAGCAACGGCAGCAAATTTATCAATGTTAACAACAGCCTTATCCATATTTCCGAATAGCTTTTTAACCACTTCAGCCTCTGCATTTTTTGTATCAGTCTGAAGTTTGGTTAAAATTGTCATTGCGGCAGTTAAAGGTGTTCCTTCACCAAACAATGTCTCCTGCCAGTTTCCTTTTCTTTTTCTTACCGGATCTTTAGCTTCAAGAGAAAATGTAACACTTTCTCTGTCTTTTGGATCCAATAAAGAAATCAGCTTTTCACGGGTTGCATTAATTTTTGCTTTCAGTTTTTCTCCTTCTTTCTGGTTAATCATCAAATTAGGAGCAATGTCCTGGTTATCACGATTAGTCAAATCACCAGTTTCAGGATTAATCCCATCGCCAGCTACAGTAAACTGCTTTTTAATACCTTCGATGTAATTATTCAAATCATCAGCTGCAGCTTTTGCCTGCTTAGCTTTATCGTAAATCGGTTGAGCACGGGCTGGCTCTTCTTTAAGCTTTGAGTTCTCAAAAGAAGAAAAAAGCTGATCTATGCCGGTATTAACGTTTGTTTTTGATGTATCCAAACTATCATTGATATTTTTGAATGCATCTAGTATTGTGTCTGATACGTTTAAGGCCAGCATGGCTAACAATACCAAATACATGATATTGATCATCCGCTGCCTTGTTGTTTCTTTTCCGCCTGCCATTTTTATGTAGCTTTCTATTTAAAATTAAAAACTAAATAAACTATACGCGTGGGCTGTTCATGGCCGACAGCATATTTCCGTAAATCGCATTAAGTGACGATAAGTTTTTAGCAAGCTTATTCACTTCTTCTTTGAACTGTTTAGAATCTTCCATCGATTCGTTAAAGTTTTGCATAGTAAGTGATAAGTTTGAATAAAATTTATTCATCGATTTTAAATGGGCACTCGAATCTTGTAATTCTAATTCGTATACCGCATTTAATGCGGATAAGTTTTTCGCTAAATTATTAACCTGATCGTGGTAAGCCTGTGAATCTACGTTGCTCTCACCCATTGCTTTCAAATTAGCAGTCGCTTTTTCAAAAGATGCGCTTAAATTGTCGAAACCTGCAGAAGCTGTTTTTACTTTCCCTGTAAACTCATTAGTTGCTAATGATGCATCTGCAACGTTGGAAATTGACGCTACTTTATCGCCAAATGTACGCAAGCCATTACCCAGACTTTCGATTAATTCAGGGCCTACTTTTGCATCAGATAACATTTTATCTAAAGCAGCTGATGTTGGTGCTGAAACTGCGGCAGCTGGTCTTGCTGATGCCACAGGCAATTCACCTTTAAAGTCTTCTCTTAATTCAGGATAAACCCTTTCCCATGCTGGTTCCGGTTCTGGTGGAAAGAAACCAGTCAAAAAGAATAAAATTGCCTCTACGCCAAGACCGATACCTATCATGTAGTTACCTAATATCCCGCCGATGTGCAAAATTTTAAATAATGCCCCAACAATTACAATACTTGCTCCCCATGAAATCGCTACGTGTAACCAGCCTGGTTGTTTTTTTGCTGCCATAAAATTTTGATGTTTTTCGTTTTTAGTTTTAGTTTGTTCGGTTGATTTAGTTTCTGTTTCTTAAATCGGTTCCGTATAAAGATGATACACACCTGAAACCGATATAAGATCGCTGCTGATCTTGATATTCATATGTGGAGACAGCATTCTGAAGAAAATAGCCTGTATCTTTCCATGAACCTCCTTTAACAACTTTGCGTTTTAAATATTTACTATCATCTTTACCAGCTACATAGGTAAAATTGGGACTTAAATCATGTAAAAGTGGTGATGCAGATTTATTATAAGCGGTTTGAGTCCATTCAGCAACGTTACCAGCCATATTATATAAACCATAATCATTAGGGAAGTAAGAATTTACATTCACAGTATAGATACCACCATCGCTGGAATAATCACCGCGACCAGGTTTAAAGTTTGCTTGCAAACACCCTTTTGTGTTTCTTATGTAAGGACCTCCCCATGGGTATTTTGTTTTGGTATTGCCCCCTCTTGAAGCATATTCAAATTCAGATTCAGATGGTAACCGATAATCTGCTCGCGCATTTGCAGGTAGCTTACGGGATGATGCAACCCCCTGATAAAGCTGAGTGCGCCAATGAGCAAAAGCCTGGCTCTGTTCCCAGCTCACACCTACTACTGGATAATCGTCATATGATGGATGATTAAAATAGCCTCTAACCATCGGATCATTTTGAGAATAGGAATAATCTGTCTTCCAAACCATTGTGTCCGGGTAAACAGCAACTGTATACCGATCGATATAGTCCTGTCTTTTACTATTTGGATCTTTATGCCCCAAAGCAGCTTTATCAAAGTTCAGGTTGCCATAAACATACTCCAGTTTACGCACATCAATTTCTTTCTTTCCTGGCAAAGCGTCCAGACCGGAATAATACATGTTATCTAACTGACTCCTGTTAGCAGCTGTCGCACCCTTGCCTTTTCCTCCCCAGATGGTGGAACCATTTCCAACTTTCTTCCAGTCGATGTACTTTTCATCACCTAGAGCACCTGCAGCGGCACCTTTTTTGGTCACCATATACTGCTGGGGGTAACCCATCATAACAATTGCTAAAGAATCACGTACCCATTTGGTAAATTGTCTATATTCTGCATTAGTTATTTCAGTTTGATCCATGAAAAATGCAGGAATAGTTGTCATGCGGCTAGGACCAGACTGAGAAAATGTAATGTCCTCATCGGATCCGCCCAACGGTGTATGCCCGGGTGGAACATAAATCATACCTAATGGTACTTGCTGATTTTTAAATTTCCGGTTGTAAGCGCCTACTAACTCGCCCTGGCCCCCATGACCACAACTAGCAAGCAATACAGATACAGCCGTTATAGCTAGAATGTAGATTTTCTTCATATAATCTTTATAGTGTACAAAACACAGTTAGCAATTCTATCAAAAATGATTTAAATAATCAACAAAATCAAAAAATTTACACGAAACCTTAGTATTAGGGTATTAAGACTGCTTTTTTTATCTTATTCACCTAATAATTTCGTTACAGTAATGGCAATATCTTGCACTAACTCAAAAAGCTGCAATTTATTGCTTATTCATAAATAAATTTAGAGGATTGTCTACTTGTTAGATACTTTAATGTAATTCTCTATGGCCATAGTCATTGATGGTACACCTGGAGTAGGCGCAGCGATGTCGACGATTAAACCCACATCTGTCACTGCTTTACTTGTATTAACTCCAAACGCTGCAATTCTTGTATTATTTTGTTTGAAGTCAGGGAAATTTTTAAATAAAGATTGAATGCTCGACGGACTAAAAAATGCTATCATGTCATAAAAAACATCAGCAAGATCCGATAAATCACTTACTACAGTTCTGAACAACACGGCGGGTGTGAAATTGTAACCGCTTTTTTCAAGAAATTTCATTGTGTCTTCCGTGGCCATATCAGAACACGGATATAAAAATTTCTCGTTAGCATGTTTCTTTAGAACTTCGGCCAGGTCGGCCGCTGTCTGCTTTCCAAAGAATATTTTACGTTTACGATATTGAATATATTTTTGCAAATACAATGCTATAGTTTCAGAAAGACAGAAATACTTTAGATCAGCAGGTACATCATAGCGCATTTCTTCACAAATTCTAAAAAAATGATCAGCTGCATTTCTGCTGGTAAAAATAACAGCAGTAAAGTCAGCTAAATTGATTTTATCCTTTCTAAAATCCCTTGCAGGCACACCTTCTACATGGATAAATGATCTGAAATCTACTTTAAGGTTATGCTTTTTAGCTAAATCGTAATAGGGAGACTTTTCTGTTTCAGGTTTCGGCAAAGTAACCAAAATACTTTTTACTTTACGGATTCTAGAGTCGTTCTTTTCTTGCATTTTCCTTTTTCTGCTACAATCCTATCGTTTTAATTAGTATTAAGACAGGACATATTTCGAGGGCGCAAAAGTACAAAATTAAATGCATTTTAGAAAATTTATTATTGGAAAGTATGGTTACTCCAGCCCTTATTAATTGGAACGTGAAAATTATGGCCAGCACAAGAATTGCCAGGCCGATGTAAACCCCTCCGTATTTAAGTGGCGATAGTGCAAATGCGACTACCAAAGGAATAAAGAGCAAGGAGGCATTGAAATAGCTTAAATAAAGTATGGATATATACTCATTAACAGGCTTTTGCACATTAAAAAGAACACCCAAAAACCTTAAAATAACCAATTTTAATGCATAAAATATAATGATGATAACAGAAATAGTAAAAAAGAACTTAAACCCGTCCTTCGCCTGGTACATATCGTAATATTGGGCTACCAGGAAAAAAAACATACCCAGTATAAATCCAAACTGTATAAATAAGAGCAAAAATGGCCATGAACTAAAAAGGTTATCTTCTTTGTTGATGTTATTTAAAACCCGGTTACTAAAAAAAGATTGAATAATTGCAAAAAGTTGTTTCGAAAAGGCATTCTTTAGAATGGCAAATACAACTAACATAATAAATATAAAACCCAATAAACCTGCGTTTCCTTTAGGAATTGACCTGCCTAATTGGTATGGATTTACCTTTTTTTTGAAATTCTGATATTTTTTTTGCCATGCGGACAAATCGAGGTTTGGGAACATATATTCCTTTTCGACACTATCCAGCATAGCCGTTTTATTTATCAAACTATCTGCCAGAACCCAGGTGTGCCTGATGATAGAATCTGTAACGAATTTTTGCCTTGCCAATGTAGCGGAATCGACCCTAGGCCGTCGATATTGATATTTGACAACCGAATTTGAATCGACTTTAAGCGGGATCTGTTGCGCTGCAACAAAATTTGCAGACAATAAAAACGCAAATAAAATAAAAATTTTCGGCATGCTTTAATCAAAATGGGCATGCAAAAGTAGTTGAATAATCATTGTTTACCTAAAGAAAATAATCGGTTTTATATTATGATGTATCTTTGCGATGTGTCCTTAATAGAAGATCAAACTAAAATGCAATAGCTTTAAAGTTTAAAGTAGCAAATGAGCACATTTAAGCATGTCTAGCTCATTAAGAAAAAACCGATTTTTTGAACGCATCCGCAATTCTAAAGAGCTAGATTAAAGAAGATGGAGTACGGCTTCTAAAAAACTTATTTAACCATGGTAAAGCACCAATCAAAATTTCTTCAACTACGGAAATTTGGCACGGAAACGAAGATGCAAAGCTACTGTAGAGATGCAGACAAAAAGGATATGAGAAAATAAAAAATATTTTTGCGTATTTTTGTTTAGTATAATACTTAGCTATGGCACTTACTTTGAATCAACATACCGAATTAAACCCTTTGCAAATCAGTTTACTTAGGCTTTTTGACAGACCTATGTCTGAAACTGAAGTTTTAGAACTGAAAAGACTATTGGTTAATCATTTTTCAGGATTTTTAGATAAGGAAGTTACAGAAGTTGTTAAAAATAAAGGCTATACGCAGGAAGATTTTGATAATATTCTGAATGCAGATAGTTAATGCGAGTTGTAATTGATACGAATTGCTTATTAGCATCTATCCCTCCAAAAAGCAGCTATTACTGGCTTTATCAGGCATTTAAAGAGGAGCAATTTGAATGGCTTATCAGTAATGAAATTCTAACAGAATATATTGAAAAGCTTAATGATGTCTATTCTGAAAATACGGCAATAGTTGTTTATTCAATACTCAGCGTTGCCCCTAATGTAGATTTTACCGAACCATTTTTCAAGTGGCAACTTGTCGAACTAGACCCAGACGATAATAAATTTGTGGATTTGACAATCGCTGGAAATGCAGATTACCTAGTTACAAATGACATACATTTTAATCCTTTAAAATTACTTGATTTTCCAAAACTTAATATTGTTCGATGGATGAATTTAAGAAAATAATTTTAGGTTAATATATTTCGAATGTCCGGTATCTATATTCATATTCCCTTCTGTAAAAAAGCTTGTCACTATTGTGATTTTCATTTCAGCACCTCATTAAAATATGCTGATGAAATGGTGGAAGCCATTTGTAGGGAAATTAAAATGAAAAAAGATAGAATATCGGGCCAGGTTGGTTCTATATATTTTGGCGGTGGAACACCTTCAATCCTATCTCAACCAGCTTTACAGAAGATTTTCGATGCGATAAATCATACATTTTCTGTTGATGCAAATGCTGAAATCACCATTGAGACAAATCCGGATGATTTAACTGCACAAAAATTAAAAGAACTAAAAGAGTTACCCGTTAATCGCTTTAGTGTTGGCATTCAATCTTTTTTTAACGAAGATTTGATTTGGATGAACAGGGCGCACAACGCAGAAGAGGCCGAATATTGCATTAAGAGAAGTCAGGATGCAGGATTTGAGAACTTAACCCTAGATCTGATTTATGGCTATCCTTTGCTTACGGATGCAAAGTGGCTTAGCAACATCAACAAAGCAATCGAGTTACAAGTACCTCACATTTCTGCTTATGCGTTAACTGTTGAGCCGAGAACCGCCTTGGCACATGCCATAAAAAACAAAAAACAGACGCCGGTAAACGACAATCAGAGTGCTGCACAATTTCTTATTTTGATGGATAAATTACTGGAAGCGGGTTTTGAGCATTACGAAATTTCAAATTTCGCTAAACCAGGTTGTTATGCGGTACATAATACAAACTATTGGAAAGGTGTGAATTATATCGGCATAGGTCCTTCTGCACACGGATTTGACGGACAGAATAGATATATGAACCCTTCTAATAATTCAATATACATCGAGAAACTGGAAAGTAATAAGCTACCAGAAATCGTAGAAGAATTAAGTTTAAACGATCGCTTCAATGAATACTTGATGACCTCACTCAGAACGATGTGGGGCATAGATTTACAAAAAATTAAAACAGATTTTGGGCAAAGTTTCTTAGAAGAAACTCAATACAACCTCCGCAGTTTTGATGATAAAGATTGGTTGGTAATTACTGAAAACAACATCAAACTTAGTCAGAATGGAAAATTATTTGCAGACCATATCGCTTCCGAATTGTTTATCATTAGCGATTGAATTTCTAATGAATGAATTATAAAGCGCAGTAGATATTGACAATCATTCAAAATTCAATCATTCAATAATTAATTTTATATGTCTAAAATCGTATGGATTACAGGTGCATCTTCAGGTATAGGAGAAGCCTTGGTTTACAGATATTTTAATGCCGGAGATAAGTTAATTATTTCGGCACGTAACCGCGATGAATTGTTTCGTGTAAAGGGAAATTGTAAAAATTCTTTTAACGTTCATGTGTTGGCATTCGATTTAAGCGAGACAGGAATACTTGCACAGAAAGCAGAAGCTGCATTGAAAATTTTTGGAAAAATCGATTTGTTAATTAACAGCGGTGGTGTCAGTCAGCGGGGATTAGCACTGGAAACCGAATTGAAAACGGAGCAACAAATTATGGATACCAATTTTTGGGGAACTGTAATTTTAAGCAAGGCCGTTTTACCTTCGATGATTAATAATGGTGGCGGACAAATTGTTGTGGTAAGCAGTCTGGTCGGAAAATTCGGGACCAAATTGCGCTCCGCTTACGCGGCATCTAAGCATGCTCTGCACGGCTATTTCGATTCTTTACGTTCGGAAGTTTATGATAAAAACATCGATATTACCATAATCTGTCCAGGCTTTGTCAAAACAAACGTAACATACAATGCACTTAAGGGAGATGGCAACCCCCTTAACATAATGGGCGATGCACATGAAAATGCGATGACACCTGCCGAATGCGCAAAGCAAATTGTTCAAGCTGTTAAAAATAAAAAAGAAGAAGCCTATATAGGTGGAAAAGAAATTAAGGCAGTATGGTTGAAGCGATTTTTTCCGAAGATTTTTTCTAAAAAAGTGAGAACAGCCAAGGCGAACTAAAGAAACGTTATTGCGCATATAAAGCGTAAACCACGGCCAAGCCAAATATCTACATCTGGTTGAAGCGATATCCTTTTAGCGTCATTATGAAGGATAATTCATTGTACAAAATCAATATAAATGACAGATTGATAGAGTAGAGGACGTGTCGAAGTATCGCCATTTCGAATATAGTGGATAAATCCCATAAATTTACCCAATAACTTAGTTTAAGATCCTGCATTTCACTACCATTCTATCGGAGTTAGTTAATGATATCCATCGAAGAACAGTGAGGTAACCCGCCCGGAATACATCTTCCAAATCTTTATAAAAAATTTAAACCACTCAATGACAGTGCGTTACGATTATGTTTTTATTTCTAAAAAACCAAGTATCTATTAACCATCGTAAATGAAGGCAAATAACAGAAACTTAAATATTAGAAATAATGAAAAAATTAATCCTATCTGCATTTGCCGTTTTCACTATGGCGATCACAACACAAGTTTATGCTCAAAAAAATCCGATGGTGGGTGGCGCAGCTATGTACGCAACAAAAGATATTGTGGACAATGCTGTAAATTCGAAAGACCATACAACACTGGTTGCAGCTGTTAAAGCAGCGGGTTTAGTAGAAACGCTTAAGAGCGCTGGTCCATTCACCGTTTTTGCTCCAACCAACGCTGCTTTTGATAAATTACCTGCAGGAACAGTGGCTACTCTGGTAAAACCTGAAAACAAAGCAATGTTGACAAAAATTTTAACCTACCATGTTGTAGCCGGAAAAATGGACAGCAAAGCAATTGCAAAAGCAATTAAAGCTGGCGGTGGCAAGGCAACGTTAACAACGGTTCAGGGCGAAAAACTTACTGCTCATATGATGGGTAAAAAATTAATGCTGACAGATGCCAAAGGCGGAATGAGTACGGTAACAATTGCTGATGTTAACCAAAAAAATGGTGTTATCCACGTTATCGATACAGTTTTAATGCCGAAATAATATTTTCACATCCCTATTTTTCACAAAACGTTTCTGCTTTGCAGAAGCGTTTTTTTATTTTAAAATTAATCAGTTACCTACTTAATTGTCAGCCGTTCTTCAGGTTTTGGAATTAGCAGTAATTCGCACTAATAAGTATTAATTTTGCCCCAATAAACTTTTGATAAAAAATCCCACTTCACCTCGAGATAAAATTATAATCAGGATAGATGCACCCTAACATTACAAAAATTCAGCAAAATATTGAGCCTTTGAGGCAACAAATTATCAATCACAGAGTTTATTCCGCCATCAGCGAAGTGGAAGACTTACAGGTTTTTATGGAACACCATATTTATGCTGTCTGGGATTTTATGTCGTTGCTAAAAGCCTTACAAATCAACTTAACCTGCACCACCCTGCCCTGGTTTCCGGTTGGTGATGCGGTTACCAGGCAATTAATCAACGAAATTGTAGCTGGAGAAGAAAGTGACGCAGACCAGGATGGCAATGTAAAAAGCCATTTCGAATTATATTTAGATGCGATGGTGCAATCTGGCGCAAATGTAGAGCCTATTAACAACTTCTTGACTTCATTGCAAAAAGGCCGTGATTTTGATATGGCTTTTGAGTTGGCTTGTGTACCAAAGCCCGCAAGAGCTTTCGTTAATTCTACTTTTGAAACCATAAATAGTGGAAAAGCACATTTACAGGCTGCGAGCTTCACTTTCGGCCGTGAAGATTTAATCCCCAACATGTTTTTTAGCATGGTTAATGATTTAAATTGTAAGCAACCTGATAAAGTTTCGATTTTCAAGTACTATCTGGAACGCCACATTGAAGTGGATGGTGATCAACATAGTCATTTAGCTTTATCAATGACGGAAAAGCTTTGCGAAAAGGATGATAATTTTTGGGCTGAAGCGGAGGAAACGGCTAGACAAGCTTTGCAAAAACGCATCGATTTATGGGATGCTGCCTATGCGGAAATCGTAGGTAATAAAATTTTAGCTTAGATTAATAAAATGTTAATCGAATGCAAATTTTGAATTAAGTAATTTGCGTCACATTTCTTCCCCGATATCTAATTTGTAAAATAAAATTTACATTTTTGCTATTCGGCAACAAATAACCAATTTAAAACGCATGAGTTTCATATTAAAACCTGTAGATATCGTCGAGAATATCACGCCCGAAGATTTCAAAAAAAATTATTTAAAAACAAAAAAACCATTAGTAATCAGAGGCCTAACCAAGGATTGGCCAGCCCGAGAAAAATGGACAACTGAATATTTAAAAGAAATTGGAGGAGATTTAGAGGTTCCTTTATACGATAATTCTAAAGCAGACCCATCTAAGCCAATTAATGCGGCCACTGCACACATGAAATTTGGAGAATACCTGGATTTAATCAAACGTGAACCAACTGAATTAAGAATATTTTTCTTTAACCTGTTTAAAAAAGTTCCGAGTTTAATTAATGATGTAAAAATCCCTAAAGACCTAATGGGGGGATTCATAGAAAGTATGCCTGCTATGTTTTTTGGCGGTTCAAACTCGGTAACTTTCTTGCATTACGACATCGATCTACCACACATTTTCCATACTCATTTCGGAGGCAGAAAACACATCATTCTTTTCGATAATAAATGGAAAGACAGGTTGTATTGCTTACCGAATGCCACTTATGCCCTGGAAGATTACGATGTTGCCAAACCTGACTTCAAAAAATTTCCTGCATTAAACGGTGTCGAAGGATACGAAGTTTTCTTAGAACATGGCGATACCTTATTTATGCCTACAGGAATGTGGCATTGGATGAAATACCTTGATGGTTCGTTTTCATTGAGCTTACGTGCCTGGGATCAATCGATTACACGCAAAGTAGCCAGTGTCTGGAGTTTATTCACTCACGGCGCTATCGATAGCTTAATCAAAATGACTTTCAAGGAAAAATATGCAAACTGGAGAGAAAAGAAAGCAGTTAAGATTGCGGAACGTGCATTAGCCAAAGGCAAACCATAGAAAAATATTGAAAATTAAAATACAACGGGGCATCGGTTACGACAGTCCCGTTTTTTGTTATTATTGTTTTTAAACAAAGGAATCAGGTACTAATGGAACACAACATACTCACGCAAAAAGAAAAAATGCTGGCGGGCAAAGCTTACCAGGCCGGATGTGAAGAACTCTCCAAAGAAAGATTAAAAGCCCGCGAAATTGTTTATGAATTTAATAACCTGGCTCCAAAATTCATGAAACAACGCAAAGCATTATTAAAACGATTATTCGGAAAAACAGAACGAATGTTCTATGTTGAACCACCATTCAGATGCGACTATGGTTATAACATCGAAATTGGAGATAATTTCTACGCTAATTTTAATCTAGTTATTTTGGATTGCGCCAAGGTAACCATTGGGAACAGTGTTTTCATTGCACCAAATGTCGCTATTTATACCGCCGGACACCCAATCCACTCCCACTTAAGAGATCAGGAATATGAGTGGGCTCAGGAAGTAACCATTGGTAATAGCGTATGGATTGGAGGGAACGTTGTGATTAACCCAGGCGTTAAAATCGGATCAAATGTAGTTATCGGATCAGGCAGTGTTGTTACTAGGCCCATTCCAGATAACGTGTTCGCAGCCGGAAATCCATGCAGAGTCATTCGGCAGTTGACAGACGCAGATAAAGATTATTACTATAAGGATTTTAAGTTGGGGGAATAAATATTGAATAAATAAGTCGTTAATCGACCGTAGTGTGGAAATCTTTTAGTTTGCATTTTTCGAAGGTTTCCCTTTTTCCATCTTGCGCTTAACCTAGCTTGAATGATCTACAATGATTTTCCACGCTCCATCCAGTTTTTTAAAAATCAGGGTAAAATATCCTTTAGGCTCATCCTGCTCACGCTTTAAATGCCAGCTACCCAATACGAAAGCAACATCTTTATTTAAAAAATCTACTTTCTTAATGCCGAACGTAAGCTGGCCCATTCCTGCTTTACCATGATAAGTTTTCTTGTAGTTATCCAACGTTTTCTGCCAGCCATAAGTTGGTCCGCTGCTGCCAACGAAAAGTAAACTATCGCTTTTTACATAACCTTGCATGAAGGATTCTAAATCGCCCTTATTCCAATTAAGACGCTGATGTTCCAGCACATTTAAAATGGCTTGTTTATCTTTCGGACTTTGTGCAAAGCTTCCAGATGAGATCAGTATTAAGGCAACAAGTATAATTCTTTTCATGATTTTTAGGTCTTATTGTAAAGATATAAAACAAATTATTTTGTTCCGCGTATTAAAATTGTTTCTTTACATTTTCTTAAATCCTTATGCAAAATAAAGTTATCACAATCGGCGAAATACTCTGGGATGTTTTTCCCGAAGGAAAAAAGGCTGGCGGTTCCAGTATGAATGTCGCATTAAATCTTCATAAACAAAGTGTAGACAGCAGTTTTATAAGCGCCGTTGGCGATGATGATAATGGAAAAGAACTGTTGGATTACTTGGCTTCGAATGATTTCCCGACGGATTTAATACAGGTGAATGCAGAATTACCTACCAGCACCGTCGTTGTTCAGCTTGATGAAAAGCATCAGGCCACTTATACCATAAAGCAACCAGTAGCCTGGGATGATATTCAACTTACGGATAACATTATCGAAGCCGTTAAACAGGCTGATGCATTAGTTTACTGTAGCTTAACTTGCCGAGAAGAGAAGTCGAGAGAAACAATTCTATCACTTTTAGCGTATGCTAAAACGAAGGTTTTCGATATTAACCTGCGTGCGCCGTTCTACCAAAAGGAACTAATTACTGAGCTTTTAGCGCATGCAGACATCTTAAAAATTAACGAAGATGAAATTGTTTGGGTTCGCGATACTTTTGATTTAAGCGGAAATAACGATGAGCAGATTTTGAAACAACTTTGCTCTCAATTTAACATTGAAGTCATTTGCTTAACACTTGGTGATAAAGGTGCCTGTGTTCTAAAGGACGGAAAATTATTTAAACATGCAGGTTACAAAGTCCAGGTTGCAGATACAGTTGGTGCGGGCGACGCTTTCTTAGCCACTTTTATTGCTTGTTATTTGCAAGGTTATCCAATGGAAACGACGTTAGATAATGCATGCAAAGTTGGAGCATTTGTGGCTTCACAGGCGGGTGCAAATCCGGAATATAATAAGAAGATCTACCATATGGCGCTGGGTTAGCCACAGATTCGCAGATTATTTTTTTGCCATGGAAACACAGATTTACACGGAAATTAGTTTCATCCAATTCATTGGCGTTGACTTCAGTCAACGGCTTAAAAGTTTTGTTATCCTTAATGTGCCGGTTTTGCGTTAGGGATTGTAAGGGTTCAGTACCGATTAAGCATGTGTTCTTATTTAATTACGGTATGCTTGCTTGTCCCACAGGTCTTCATCGGTAGCGGAGCCCTGAAAAAGCCCGACCCTTGCGTAGCTTTGGTACCGCCCAAATCAGTTTTTACCCGGCAATTTTCAATTTCAAATTTTGGACATGCCGTTTCGCTTTGAGCTTTCAACTCTAATCTTTTAGCTAAATCATCCAAATATGACATCCCACTTAAATTAATCCAAATCGAAACTTTTACCTTTAATAATCCGTTAATACAATTACATGAGAGGTTTTCGTTTTTCTGATTACAAGCTTGGCGATGCGCCAAAAGGTGGGTTCGATGAGTTGCTGAAATTATTTAGCGAATTGCTGAATTATACAGCTGGTGATGCTGCGGAGGCCTTAAGCTGGCTCAATGAACTTGATAAACAATATAACTTAACCAATAATGACTACGGCATTGGAAACTTTATAGATGATTTAAAAGATAAAGGCTACCTGACCGAAGATAATCAATCGGGGGAGCTGAAAATTACGGCCAAAACCGAACAAACCATTCGTAAATCGGCGCTGGACGAGATTTTCGGGAAGCTGAAGAAATCCGGCAGGGGAAATCACAACAGCAATCAATCTGGAATTGGCGAAGAGAAAAATGCCGACAGACGTGAGTATAGTTTTGGCGATAGTTTAGACCAAATTGATATGACGGCCTCTATCCAGAATGCCCAGATTAACCATGGAATAGGCGATTTCACATTAACGGACAGGGATTTGGAAGTGGAGGAAAAAGATTTCAAAACACTTACTTCCACGGTGTTAATGATCGACATTTCACATTCCATGATTTTGTATGGTGAGGACAGAATTACACCTGCAAAAAAGGTAGCGATGGCTTTGGCCGAACTCATCAAAACCAAATACCCTAAAGATACCCTGGATATTGTAGTTTTTGGGAATGATGCCTGGCCGATTACAGTGAAGGATTTGCCTTATTTACAGGTCGGCCCATACCATACCAATACTTTCGCTGGTTTGGAACTGGCGACAGATTTACTTCGCCGTCGTAAAACGCATAATAAACAGATCTTCATGATCACGGACGGGAAACCAACCTGTTTAAAAGAAAATGGCAAATACTATAAAAATAGTATGGGTCTGGACAGAAAGGTAATTAACAAAACCCTAAATATGGCTGCACAGTGTAAGCGATTGAAAATTCCAATTACGACCTTTATGATTGCAAAAGATCCATATCTGCAACAATTTGTTCGCCAGTTTACCGAAATTAATGGCGGAAGAGCTTTTTACAGTTCGCTAAACGGATTGGGCGAATACATTTTTGAAGATTACATTAAGAATAGAAGAAAGACTGTCAAATAGTCGGGAGTCCGACATTTCTAGAACTGAGATAAGGGATTAAAATAATTAAACATGGCTAAACGCGCAAATACCTATAAGTTGACATTAGAAGAAATATCTTTAGCAAAAGAAAGTGATGGTATAAATTCTCCATTAGTACTAGAGTTTGATAACCACGATAATATTTTTAACATTATCAGCGCAGTAAAAAGCAAAGGTATTTTCGACGATGAAAATCAATCTGTAGAGTTTGCCATTGGTTTGAAAATGTTAACCGAGGTGATGCTCAAAAATAGAGAAAACGAAATTTTCAAAGAATTCCAGCCTGCTATCGGCGAATTCATGAAAAAGCTGAAAAGCAAGTAAGTTGAAAGTTAAAAGTCTTAGGTCTAAGTTTAAACCTAGAGACTTGCAACCTATAGCCATAAAAAAGATATATGCAAATCACAACATTAGGCCAGTTAAAGGCAACAAATTATAAATCTCGGAGTGTAAAAGAAGAACTTAGAGAGAACTTAATCAAGGTACTTCGAGATAAGAAAACGGAGTTCGAAGGAATTATTGGTTACGATGAAACGGTAATTCCGGAGTTGCAAACTGCAATTCTTTCTCGTCACAACATTTTACTTTTAGGTTTACGCGGCCAGGCGAAAACACGTATTGCCCGTTTAATGGTAAACTTATTAGATGAATATGTTCCGTACGTTGCAGGTAGCGAAATTTTCGATGACCCATTGAACCCGATTTCATGGTATGCAAAAAATGAAATTTCTACCAAAGGTGATGAAACGGAGATTGCCTGGTTACACCGCAGCGAGCGCTATACCGAAAAGTTGGCTACGCCTGATGTTACTGTTGCGGATTTAATCGGTGATGTTGACCCGATTAAAGCCGCTACCTTAAAACTGACCTATAACGATGAGCGTGTTATTCACTTTGGGTTAATTCCAAGAGCGCACCGCAGTATTTTCGTTATTAATGAATTGCCAGATTTGCAGGCTCGTATCCAGGTTGCTTTGTTTAATATGCTACAGGAGAAGGACATTCAAATTCGTGGTTTCAAACTGCGTTTGCCTTTGGATATTCAGTTTGTGTTTACTGCAAATCCAGAAGATTATACTAACCGCGGAAGTATCGTAACACCATTAAAAGACAGAATTGAAAGTCAGATTTTAACGCATTATCCAAAAAGCATTGAGATTTCCCGTAAAATTACTTTTCAGGAAGCTAAACTCACCACTGAACAAAAAGAAAATATTGAGGCGGATGGTTTAGTGAAAGATTTAATTGAACAAATTGCTTTCGAAGCCCGCAAAAGTGAATACATCGACCAGAAATCTGGTGTTTCGGCTAGGTTAACCATTTCAGCATACGAGAATTTAATCAGCACCGCTGAACGCAGAATGTTAATTTCAGGCGAGAAAAATACAGTGGTTCGTTTGGCAGATTTGGCAGGAATTATTCCGGCAATTACAGGGAAAATTGAATTGGTTTATGAAGGCGAACTCGAGGGCCCGGCTCATGTAGCCACAACTTTAATCGGCAAAGCGGTTAAAACGTTATTTGCCCGTTATTTCCCAGATCCCGAAAAAGCCAAGAAAACAAAAACGGCCAATCCATATACCGAAATTACTGAATGGTTTACTGAAGGAAATAATTTAGATGTTACGGATACTTTAACCAATTCGCAATATAAAAAAGCATTGATGTCAGTGCCGAGTTTGTATGATTTGGTTAAAAAATTCCATCCAAAATTAAGCGAAAACCAAACATTACTTTTAATGGAATTTGTTTTGCATGGGTTAGCGGAATACTCACAGTTGAGCAAAAACTTTTTAAATGGCGGTTTTGGATTCTCGGATATGTTTGGCAGCTTGTTTAATGCCGAATTTGATGAGGAAGAAGATCAAGACGATTTCAGGTAGATATTTTTAGCTTTGACAAATTTATTACCAATGCAAAAGAAATTTGTCAAAGCTTTCGCTACAAATAATAATTAATGGAGTTTAACGGATACCTTTTATCGCTGAGGTTAAAACAAGAGAACCTTCCTAATGGATATCCGTTTAATATTCCACGTTTAAATCGTTTGAAAAATTAAACTTCCATCCGAATGTTACATTTTTCACTGGTGAAAATGGTGTTGGAAAATCCACACTTATTGAAGCAATTGCAGTGAGTTTAGGTTTCAATGCCGAGGGCGGAACTAAAAACTTCAATTTTGCAAGTAGAGCAACGCATTCAGAGTTGCATCATTACTTAACTATTAGCAAAAGCTTTAAAAAACCCAAAGACGGTTTTTTCTTAAGAGGTGAAAGTTTTTATAACGTTGCCAGTGAGCTTGATAAACTTGATGAACAACCATCTTCTGGACCAAAAATTATAGAATCATACGGCGGTATCTCCTTGCACGAACAATCTCATGGGCAATCATTCTGGTCGCTGTTTATGAATCGCTTTAGCGGAAGTGGGATTTATATTCTGGATGAGCCCGAATCTGCCTTATCAGCTACGAAACAAATTGCAATGTTATCAAAAATTGATGACTTGGTTGATAAAAATGTCCAGTTCATTATTGCAACGCACTCCCCTATTTTACTGGCTTACCCAAATGCAACAATTTACGAGATGGCCTACGGTAAAATAATTAAAGTAAAATATGAGGAATCTGAAATATACAGGGTTTATAAATCCTTTTTAGACCATCCGAAACGGACTTTAGATAATTTATCTATTTCAAATACTTAATTTAGGCCGGTCATTTTGACTTGCCTTATTTTTTAAATTTAAATCGAATAACCCTTTATATGGGAAGATTACCTTTCATCATTGCAGCCTGCATACTGATTACAGCCTTTGATATTTACTTTTTTAAAGCTATTGTTTCGGTTTTTAAATGGAAACCAACAACCAAAAAAATATTTGGAATTCTATACTGGAGTTATAGCTCTCTGTTAATTATTGGCGTTTTCGCTGGGATTTACCTTAATCTTTTCCTTACGCTCAGAGCCATTATCCTAGTCGCTTTCTTTTTAACAGTAGCCTGTAAACTGGCCATGTTGCCGTTTTTAATTCTGGATGATTTACGAAGATTGTTCATTAGACTTTTCAGAAAAAAAGAAATTATAAAAGACCAGCCAGTTAGCGAAGCGGAGCCGATTTCCCGCTCAGAATTTTTAGTAAAAGCAGGCTTAGTTGCTGCTGCCGTTCCCTTAACTTCTTTAAGCTGGGGCATTATTTCTGGCGCTTATGATTATCAGGTGAGAAGGGTTAACTTAATCCTTCCTAATCTGCCAAAAGCATTTGATGGCATCACTATGGGGCAAATTTCGGATATTCACTCGGGCAGTTTCTACAATAAAACCGCGGTAAAAGGCGGCGTGGAAATGTTATTGGGAGAAAAGCCTGATTTTATTTTTTTTACCGGCGATTTAGTAAACAATCTTACCAATGAAGTAAGGGATTATCAGGATATTTTTTCAAAAGTAAAAGCGCCGCTGGGTGTTTATTCATCATTAGGAAACCACGATTATGGTGACTATTATTTTGGTAAGGAATCATCACCGGCCAAAGTAAAGAACCTGAAAGATATGGTTGACGTGCACAAAATAATGGGTTTCGACTTATTGATGAACGAGAACAGAAGACTGAAAGTTAATGGAGAAGAAATCGGAATTTTAGGTATTGAAAACTGGGGAATGGGTCGCTTCCCGAAATATGGAAAAATGGAACTGGCGGTGCAAAACGCAGATGATTTACCTGTTAAACTTTTATTGAGCCATGATCCGTCTCACTGGAGAGGCGAAGTTTTAAAAAAATACCCTCAAATCGATGCCATGTTCAGTGGTCACACTCATGGAATGCAGTTTGGTGTACGCTTGAAAGAATATCAATGGAGCCCCGTGCAATATATTTATAAGGAATGGGCAGGGTTGTATCAGGAACAAAAACAACAGCTTTACGTTAACGTTGGCTACGGTTTCTTAGGGTATCCTGGAAGAGTTGGTGTTTTACCCGAGATAACGATTTTTACGCTTAAGAGGGCCTAGAAATGAGTGGATTTTAAATGATTGAATTACTGAATATTAGCATCACACCTAAAATTCTCTAATTCAATCATTCAATTATTAATTATCCCGCGTTAAAGCGATAACCTACGCCCCTAACCGTTTGCAACAATTGCGGATTATCAGGATTTAATTCAATTTTTTTTCGCAGACGAACAATATGCATGTCCAATGTCCGCGTGTTCACATCAGAGTTGTAACCCCATACCACCAACATCAACTCATCGCGATTAATTACCTTACCAGGATTACGAAGAAAATAAAGTAGAATACGGTTTTCTAATATTGTAAGCTCAATTTTCTTTCCATCCCTGAATAAAGTATGAATATTGGGATGGTGCTCCATGTTCCCAAACCGATGAATCTCCGCGGTATCTTTATTAACTATGAATTTAACCTTACTTTCGAGCATCGCTACCAATACATCCATGTTAAAGGGCTTGGTAACGTAATCTGAAGCACCGAAGTTATAGGCATCAATTTTATCTACATCCTGTGCCTTTGCAGTCATCATAATAATTAGATTTTCAAAGCCCTGTTTACGAACATGTTCGCAAACTTCAGCGCCTTGTTTACCTGGCATCATCCAGTCTAATAAAACAATATCAGGTTGATCGGCAATAATCATTCTTTCTCCAGCATCACCATCATTGGCTTCAAGTACCGTATAACCCTCGGTTTTTAATCTGTGCGCGACTAAAAAGCGAAGATTCTCATCGTCCTCTACAATTAAAATTTTTACTTCTTTTGACATTTTTATTTTATTAAATAGTGAAGTAATGCTGAATGACTAGAATTGCCGTTAACATAACTTACTATATTTAAATTAATTATTATATGGCAGTACGATTTTAAATTCCGTACCGATGCCTATTTTACTTTTAACGGTTATCTCGCCCTGCATAAAGTTAACCAGTTCTTTGCAGAATGCCAAACCTAAACCAACGCTTCCCATTTGATTATATTCGTTCTGAATCCTGAAAAATTTTTTAAATATATTGTTTAGTTCCGACGATGGAATTCCAATACCTCTATCTGCGAAACGAAATACCAGCACACCTTTTATCAGCTTTGCACTGATATTTAACACTTTGTTTCCAGGATTTGAATATTTGTAAGCATTTTCTGCGAGATTGTCGAACAAACTGCCTAGCAAAACTGGATCTGTTGTAAAAGTTTTGAAGCCGACCACCTCATACGTAATCACGAAATCCGGATGTTTTAGTGTATGTGATTCTATAGTACTTTCGATAAAGTCTTTAACATTTACTTCCTCCTGATTGAGCTTAATGGCTTTATTTTCAATTTGAGTAAAAGCCAGCAGCTTGTTCATTAAACCATTCAACTTATCCGCTTCTTCGTCCAATATTTTCCCATAAAGCTGCTGTTCCTTCGCACTGAGAATTGCTGCACTTTTTATGTTATTTCCGGCGATTTTTATAACACTAACCGGAGTTTTAAACTCGTGTGTTAAGTTATTCACGAAATCATACTGAAGTTTAAACATTTTACTATTTATATTCAAATTACGGTATATCAGGAAGGCAACCGACAACAATACACCATAAACAAGTAAAAGAACCAATGCGATTGGCATGAAATAAATAAATATCTCTTTCTTGATGTAAGATTTTGAAGAAGTAAAATACAATTTGAAATCTGAAAACGCACCCGGCAATGCGATTTCAGTTACTATATTCTCATCTGAGGTGTCAATCGGATCATAAGTTAATGGCTCAACACGTATGGTTTCATATAATAGGGGCCTGGTGTTGATGATCTTAATCTTATTCGGATTGAGCTGGAAAACCAACATATCCTGCTGATAAACCGGAGCCGGATTTAACCGCCTTTGCAGCATGTCTTTATAAACCTTTAAATTTTCAGGCCGTGGAATATTGAGGTAGGTAATTTTATTAGAAAGCACGACGGAAAAGTTAGTAAATAACTGCTCCTGTGTTGGTACAGATGTGGTATCAAGTTGATCGATAAATCGTACGAGCTTAAGTGCCATTCCATTAAAATCATCATCCACTTTAAAAGATCTGGTATCTGTTTCTGAAAATAACTTTATTGAATCAGAATTGACTGTTCTGCCAAACTGAAATATAGATTTCGGTCCGATCGAGAAGTATCCTGCATTCATACCATCCCGTACAGGCGTATTTTTCACTTCTGAATCATAAAATGTTACTTTCGATACAAAAGGAAATTTTGCAGTAATGGTGTCTACAAATTTTGATGCTGTTGCAGAATCTAAAAAACCGTCGTAATAGGAAATTTCCGGCATTTTGTTTTGGAAAAACTCGTTGTATGGCTTAATGCTTTCTTCTAAAACATTTACCTTTTCGGAAACAAAATCATTCTCAATAGATTTTTTACTGTAATTAAAGGCTAAAAACAGCGACAGAATAAACAGAATTGAGATGAGCACTATAAAAGTAACGCTCAAAGAAAAATTTTTGCGATAACCACTCTTTTTCTCCAGAGTCATAATCTACTTTTTATTCAAATTTTCCTGGAGAAAAGCCTCCAAAGCCTTATACAGTGCTGTTCTTCCCTGTTGACGTAAAACCGGATTAGGACCTTCTTCTTTTTCGATATAAGTCACCGGAACATTTCTTTTCTTAAGTTCTTTCACAAATTGAACACCTTGTGCAACATTTACTCTTGGATCTTTAGGATTTTGTGCAATGAAAACAGGTGCTTTAAATCTATCGGCATGAAAAACAGGTGAAGCAAACCGGATGTAATCGGTATCCGTTTCCGGATTCCCAAAAATTTCATAATACATCTGCAAATTAGATTTTAAGAACGGCGGTATGGTTGTAAGATAGCTGAATAAGCTAATTACACCAGAATTTGAACCTCCACAGCTGTAAATATCAGGATTTTTGTACAAACAGTTCAGGGCGATAAAACCGCCAAGTCCGTTACCATAAATTGCAATTTTTTTAGGGTTTGCAATTTTTTTGCTGATAAGCCATTTCACACCATCATTTACATCTTCCTGGATTTTATCGCTCCATTCCCGGAAGCCTGCTGTGTAAAAAGACTTGCCATACCCCCCAGAACCACGATAATTTACCTGCAGCACCGCGTAGCCTCTATTGGCCAGGAACTGTACATCTGCATTGTAGCCCCAGGTATTTCTACCCCCAGGACCATTATGTGGTAAAACAACAACAGGCAAATTTGTCGTTTTCGTACCCTTAGGCAATGTTAAATAGCCATTAATGTTTAGCCCATCCCTACTTTTAAAAGTTATTGGCTTCATGTCACTCATATCCTTCTCGTTAATAGAAGGGTTAATGTCAGCTAGTTTTTTTAATTTACTTTGTCCCGATACATATAAATAATAGGAACCTGGATTTTTATCGGTATAAGTTCTGACAACAAAAACGTTATCTCCTTTATCCTTATCCATAATGCGCCACTCTGTATTAGGCAGGAGTTTATCAATTTTAGAATACCTAACTTTTGTACTATCGTCCAGGTAAAATTTTTCCTTTTTCCAGCTTTCGCAAGTCACAAAAATCATTTTCTTTTTGGCTTTTGAATATTTTGCATCAACAACATTCAATGTGTCGTTGCCAAATAAGACCTGCTTTTCTTTACCTGTTTTTAAATCGAGTGCAACAAGTGCATTTTTATCCCGGTTAACATTTGAGATTGCAAACAAAACATCAGCTTCGTTTTCCGCAAATGCAACAGGCTGTAAGGTAGTTTCAAAGTTATTGGTGGTTACGGGTTTAAAAGGCAGACTTTCATTTTCCCGGTAAAGTAAGGTTTCATTTACACCATCACTGGCTACCGCTATTTTAAGAATTCCTTTATTATCCGTAACCCATTCAGTAATATTGCCAGGGTTTTTAGCCGCAATATCCATGTTTCCTGTACGTACATTTAGTCTGTAGACATCAAATACTGTAGAATCCCGTTTATTTGAAGCCACAATTATGTATTTATCATCGATAAGCTGGTCTTCGATAACACGTACCTTATTTTTCTCGTTGGAACTTAATTGTTTATGGCTCGTACCATCTTTACTGACAACGAATAAATCCGATCTACGCTCTTTTGATTCATCTTCGGTATAATAAATCAATTCGTTATTGCTGGTCCAGAAGTAAAAACTTATACTTTTTTCTTTAAGATGAGTAAGCTGCTTTACGGTGCCTTTTTCAATATCCTCAACAAAAAGATCGAGTTTTTTATCTTGCAATTTAAGATAAGACAGCGATTTTCCATCCGGTGAAACATGGTAATAAGCTTTATCCTGGGTTCTGAAAAAATTATCTACAGGTATAACTTTCTTCTCATTTGCATTTTTACAAGACCAGATAACAGCAACTAAAATAAGAAGAATGAACCTTTTCGACATAAATTTCTAATAGGAAGACAAAAATATAATAACCTGCTGGCTTAAAGGTTAAATACATTAACAATGTTACCGAGGTTGTTATTCTGACTATTGCGATTCCAATTTAATATTTAAAATAAAGACCCAAACAAAATACAGGTAACATTTAAAATACGTTTTATACGCAGTTATGCTTTAAAGAAAAATTATTAAAACTTACATTTAAATCTTATAATTTTGTTTATGACTCGCCTTATTACAATTGTGTTATTATTGCTATGTTTCCAGGTGAATGCGCAGAACTTTAGAAGAAATGGGCAATTAGCACCTGAAGATGGCGATTTGGCCATCCAATATTACCAGGAAGGCGACTATGAAAAAGCGGCGGTAATTTTTGAGAAACTTTTTGCAAGTCCGAATAACGAGGGGTATTTCGACATCTATTTCAATACGCTACTAAAGCTGAAAAAATACGATATAGCTGAAAAAATTGTCAAGAAACAAATTAAACAATCGCCCCAGACAGAGATTTATGAAATCGCTCTGGGAAAGCTTTTCCAGGAAAAAGGAGATGTTTCCGCTGCCAATAAAATTTTTAGCGAAACGATTGGTAAATTACCAAAAGATGAATTCAGAATCAGAATGCTGGCCAATAACTTTTACCGTTTTGAAAATTATGACTATGCCATTCAAACATTTAAACAAGGCAGAAAACTATTAGGTGACGACAAGGCATTCGCTTTTGAATTGTTAAACATCTACAGGTTTAAAAAAGATAAAGCCATGTTGATGCAGGAATACCTCGACATTTTGCCTTCGAGTCCTCAATTACTACCGCAGGCTGAAGCTGTCTTATCGATGATATTCGAGGATAAAAATGACTATCTGACTTTTCAAACTGGTATTTTAAAAAAAATTCAGAAAGAGCCCGATGTGGAAATTTACATTCAACTGTTAACCTGGAATTATATCCAGCAACAAGAATATGAAATGGCTTTACGCCAGTTAATTGCTTTCGATAAAAGAACAAAAGCAGACGGGGAAACTTTATTTAACGCGATTTATACGTTTGTTGATAACGGCGCCTATGAAACCGCAATTAAAGCTTATGAGTATTTATTAACAAAAGGCAAGGAAAATCAATATTATTTACCTTCCAAAATTGAAATGCTAAACACCAAATACAGCATACAAACCAAGGGTAAATACAACATAGCTGATTTAGATTTACTCGCTAAAGATTATCAGACTTTAATAGATGAAAATGGGAAAAACAGGAACACACTATTTGCAATTAAGAAGTGGGTAAATCTTCAGGCTTATTACCTGAATCACCCTTCAAAAGCCGAGACTGCATTAGAAAACGCTATAAAAATTCCCGGCTTGAATGCGCCTGAAATTGGCCAGCTAAAATTGGATTTGGGCGATATCTACATTTTAACAAATCAACCATGGGAAGCATTTTTGGTATTTGAGCAGGTAAGTAAACAATTTGAAGGCCAGCCAATTGGTAATGAAGCCCGTTATAAAAGTGCCAAGCTATCATTTTATCAGGGAAATTTTGAATATAGTAATGGCCAATGCTTGATTTTAAAAGCCGCTACCTCGCAGCTTATTGCAAATGATGCTTTAAATTTAAGCTTATTAATTTCTGACAACATTCAAACACCAAATGACAGTAGCGCTTTAAAAATGTATGCAGATGCAGAGCTATTGTTATTCAGAAACCTACCCAGGCAAGCCATACAAAAGCTGGACAGTATTTCCATTGCTTTTCCACAAAATTCTTTAGCGGATGCCGTAATGATGAGTAAGGCAAAAATACTTATCAAATCTGATGAATACCAAAAAGCTGCAGATATCTATAAAAAAGTTATTGAGGCGTTTAAAGATGGTATCTGGACTGACGATGCCTTATTTACACTTGGAGATATTTATGAAAAAAAGCTAAACGATATCCCTCAGGCAAAGATTTACTTTCAAAAACTTATAACAGACTATCCGGGAAGTATGTTCAGCGCCGAAGCCAGAAAAAGATTCAGAAATTTACGTGGTGACGGAATTTAACTTTGTATTTCCTGATTTCTTTTTTTTTCTCTGTTTGTAGATTCAAGTGAGATGCCCAACTCTATAATAAAAGCATAAAAAATACAATTAAACACCAGGCCAAAAAAGTATAGCCACAGATGTGCACCTAAAAAACTGAATAAAAAAGTATGCGTTGGAAATTGGAAAACAACATATAAATCGGCAAGTGTTCTTAAAAACAAATTAGATGTAAATACATGCCTGTCTTCTGAAGCAAATGCGAAAAAACAAACCATTGTTAGAAAGCCGATAATCATAAAGGCTTTGAAAAATCTATAAAAACGAAAGTTCTTCATTTAGAGTGAAAGATTAATTTGTTCTTGAAGCCCTAAGTTCGAAAAATTTATGAATTCAGGAAAATAAATATTAATTAACGCCAATTATTTTTCCAATCCCTTATTACATTCCTTCGTTCCGGTCGGTATTAATTCCGGTTTCCATAGATTTCATCAAATCGGAGGCTTCTTAAGCATTCATAGCTGGTTGATCAAATTACATAAAGGCATAATGCAATTTTTACAAGCAGCGCTTATTACTATCTTTGCAATATGTTATTATACAATGTTACTTTGATTTTAGATGAAGCGGCTGCTGAAGAATGGTTGCAATGGATGACAGAAATCCACATTCCTCAAGTGATGGCAACAGGGATGTTCGTTTCCCACAGGTTGCTTAAAGTATTGGATTCTCCAAATGAAGGGGTTACCTATTGCACCCAATATGTTGCTGAAAACCTTGACAATTACAATCAATACCAGGAAATTTATGCACCGGCATTACAACAAGATTTGAACGACAAGTTTAAAAATCGTTTTGTAGCCTATCGTACTCTGATGGAGTTTGTAAGCCCAACCCTCTAAAACTGGCTTTGAAAAGTGCTTAAATCACCACAATCCGCTTTAATTCCTCTTCATAGTATTTAGGGGTTCAGTTTCTCATTGTTTTTGTGCCTGTCTGCATCGCGGATGCTTTTCTTTTTAAGATTTTTATCCAAGGCATCAGTTAAGTTAATTCCTGTCTGGTTTGCGAGGCAAATCAATACAAACAACACATCAGCCATTTCATCGGCAAGGTTTACTTCTTCATCACTTTTTTTGAAAGACTGTTCACCGTACTTTCTGGCCATAATCCTTGCGACTTCGCCAACTTCTTCCATCAAAATAGCTGTATTGGTAAGCTCATTAAAATACCTTATGCCAGTAGTATTAATCCATTTATCTATGATTTCCTGTGCTTCGTTAATGGTCATGTTTTTCCTTTTCAATTTCTGATTTTAACCTGCTATTGACATCTATTTTTGCGCCTTCCAAAAGAAAAACTGCTGCGCCTTTTTCTCTTGCATAAGGTGTTCTTATTTCGCCAATTCTGGTTATTTTGTTAAAAAACGGCTGCTCTTTTTTCCTTTCCGGGTCTTCCTCATCAGCTTCTCTAATCAAAATTAAGTCTTTAATCGGTCTATCCATTTTAAACCAATAAAGATAATCTGCATTGTAAGAAACGGCATTTATATTTTTGTATTTCGAATAATAATTAATCGCACCTGCCTGGCCGTAATTATCTGTTCGAATAACGACAGCCGACTTATCATTAATTCTTGAATAAGCAGAATCTACAATTTGCGCGAGTTCTTTCCAGCCTTGCATATCGGCATAATCCTGCGGCAAATCATGGTTTTTCCCATCTTCCCAACGCAAAGCATCAACACGTTCATACCTTTTACGATTAGCAATAATTCCTTCAGGTGTGTAAACAGGCATCATAATCGGAACGATGTATATAAATGAGCCTATAATAAATAGCATTAGCATTGACCGAAATACATATCTTTTACCCATAATCTCGGTAAGGTAAACACTTCCAAAAGCCAATACAACCGGGTATAAACCTAAAGCATAATAAGATTTGGCTTTAAAATAGCTGAAAATAACCAGTGTAAAAATAAAAGTTTGTACCACCCAAAGATGTTTTCTAAAGGGTTTGTAAATCGTAAAACCTATAAATGCTGCCAGGAGAATAAAAACATCGTTGATAAAGAATAGGAGTTGTTCTTTAAAAAAATCACTCCGCTTTACGTTTACCAGTTGCGTTGCGGCAAGTTCTTTCATGTGGCTTATTACAGGAAAATGATGCTTAATTTGCCAGATAATATTTGGCGAAATGATTAACAAAGCAATCGCTATTGCAAAGTATAAGTGTTTATTTTTAAAAATATCTCTTTTGGATGTAAGTAAAATCGCTGGTAATAATCCCAATATAAGAAATAGAACATTATATTTATTTAGAAAGCCAAGGGCTGTCCAAATGGCTAAGTAATAAAGATGATCCGGTTTATTATTTTCAAAATAGCTAATCAGATAGTAAAACATCGCCGTCCAGGCCAAAACATCAAAAGAATTAGGTTGATATAAAATATTCAACCGAATGTAAGCCGAGCAGATATAAGCAACCGCTATCAAACATTTCGCATACAATCGCCCATTTAACTTATCTACAATTAACCATGCGAAAACCATAGTCAATGCACCAAATAAAGCAGGAAAAAATTTCACCCAAAAAACACCATTTCCGAGAAATTTAATAACTAAAGAAAACAAAGAAGTTAAGGGCGGAACTGAAGTGAAACCAGCAGCAAGATGATTAGCCTGATCCAAATGCAAAAACTCATCGCGATGAAGCTCGTAAACATTATTGACTAAGATATAGCTTAAAACAAACTTAAACAGCACAAAGCCGAAAAGTGCCGCCTCTTCTGGCAACTCATACTTCCTGCTCTTCATTATTCCTTGTTTCTTGTATCAACTACGATGGTAACCGGCCCGTCATTTAATAAACTGATTTTCATATCGGCACCAAAAATGCCGGTTTCAACTTTTTTCCCAAGTAGTAAAGACAATTTTTCAATCATTTTCTCGTAAATCGGAATAGCAACATCCGGACGTGCCGCTCTGGTGAAGCCCGGGCGATTACCTTTTTTAGTAGATGCGAATAAAGTAAACTGACTAATCAAAAGAATGCCGCCATTTACATCTGCAAGGGATTTATTCATTAAGCCCTCCTCATCGGAAAAAACACGCATGTTTATGATTTTTTGAGCAAGCCAATCCAGATCATCGAACGTATCAGCGTCTTCAATCCCCAATAATACCAGAAATCCATTGTCTATTTGTCCGGTTGTTTTTGTATCTACAACACAACTTGCCTGTGTAACCCTCTGTAAAACTGCACGCATTTTATCCTAATTTAATTTCAGATTATTTTATGCAAGATAAAGACTAAAGCCGAAAGTCAAAAAGTTTAAAGCCGAGAGACTAATTGCAGTGACTGATATTGAACAGTGAGAGATGAAAGCTCTTTGCTTCAGTCTTTAAGCTTAATGCCTAGTATCATTATTGTGGTAAATACTGAGGTAACTTTCATACCTTGAAAGTGCAATTTTATCCTCATCTACCGCATCTAAAACCGCACAACCAGGTTCATTAACATGACGACAATTGTTAAAACGGCAATTGTGTGAGGTCTTAAAAATCTCAGGAAAGAAATGTCCTAGTTCTTCCTTTTCAATATCAATAATACCCAATTCCCGAATTCCCGGCGTGTCTACTATAAACCCGCCCTGCGGCAGTTCGAACATTTCTGCAAAGGTAGTGGTATGCTGACCTTTGTCACTCCAATCAGAGACTTCGCCTGTACGTAAATCTCTGTCAGGTAATAAAGCATTTATCAAACTTGATTTTCCAACACCTGAATGCCCGGAAATCAGTGTAATTTTGTTTGCTATTAGCTCCTGAATTATAGGAACATTAATGCCTTTTAACGCGGATACTTCATAACAGGGGTAGCCGATTTTTTCATAAATATTTTTGAACTCCTGTAGAATTTCTAATCCTTCTTTGCTAAATAAGTCCAGTTTATTAAAAACCAATACGGCCGGCACGTCGTAAGCTTCTGCCGTAACCAAAAATCGGTCTATAAATCCTAAAGACGTCCTTGGAGATGCTAAAGTAACCAGTAAAATAGCCATATCTAAGTTTGCCGCAAGAATCTGTGCCTGTTTGCTTAAATTAATGGATTTGCGGATAATGTAATTCTTTCGGGGCAGTAACTCATTAATCAAACCTTGATTGCTGTCTTTCTCCAATTCGAATTTCACCCGATCGCCTACTGCAACCGGATTTGTTGTTTTGATGCCTTTAATTCTGAATTTCCCCACAATACGGCAATCGTAACGTTCTCCGTTATCGGATAAAACGCTGTACCAACTCCCTGTAGATTTAATAACTAAGCCCTGCATATTTGCAACAAAGGTATGAAAAGGATGGAAGATGGAAGAAGTAAAATAGAAGGTGGGTGGATTTAAAGTAATTAATTTTTTCATCAATTCGCTCAACAAGAAGTTAATATTTAATTTAACCTAACTAAATGTTTACTGAAATTAATAAGTTGCAAACCTTAAGATCGAGGGATAGACTTCAAAGACATATCCTATCTAAAACTGGGAAATGAAAGGCGGCAGAAAGCATATCGATAATCAATCCTTAAATAACAAACAAATCAAATAACCAACAAAATATGCCAGCAAATCATACACTGTAAAATAAGTGCCTAAAACAATGCTCCAAAACTTATTATCCTGCAAGCCGAGCCAATCTACATAATGAATAGCTTGTAAGAACTCAATGATAAAAGAAAAAACCAGCACGCCAAGAGCGAGTTTTCTATAATTTGTTTTCAGGAATATCCTTAAGAATGCATAAATCAAAACGACCACCAGAACATCGCCACCAAATGGACGGATATAGGCATCGTGCAGGTATTTTGCAATTAAAATTTCTACCACAAATATCGCAAGGAAAATGAGGAGGAATTTTAGATTGAACGTTAATTTCATTTGTTATTTATCTAATAAAAATATCGTCATTTTAAGCGAAGCCTGGAGATCTTTTATATATGATAAGATATGGCTCCATTGCGCTTTGTTTCATTTAAAACAAGCCATAAATCTAACATAAAAAAAGCCCTAACAAAATGTTAAGGCTCTATATTTTTGGATACGATCAGAGATTAAACACCTAACAACAATCTTGCAGGGTCTTCTAATAGTTGTTTAACACGAACCAGGAACCCAACTGACTCACGTCCGTCGATAATTCTGTGGTCATAAGACAAAGCGACGTACATCATCGGACGAATTACAACCTCCCCTTTTTCAGCAATCGGGCGCTCAATAATATTGTGCATACCTAAAATAGCCGATTGAGGCGCATTGATAATTGGTGTAGACATCATTGAACCAAACACACCACCGTTGGTGATTGTGAAAGTTCCGCCAGTCATTTCTTCAATAGTTAATTTACCATCGCGGGCTTTTAAAGCTAGAGCCATAACAGATTTTTCAATCTCCGCTAAACTCATGCTTTCTGCATTACGAATAACCGGAACCACTAAGCCTTTTGGTGCGGAAACTGCAATAGAAACATCAGCAAAGTTATTGTAAACGATTTCTTCACCATCAATGCGAGCATTTACAGCAGGAAAATCTTTTAAAGCTTCGGTAACCGCCTTTGTAAAAAAGCTCATGAAACCTAAACCAACTCCAAATTTCTCTTTGAAAGAATCTTTGTATTTAGCACGCAAATCCATAATCGGTTTCATATTAACCTCGTTAAAAGTGGTTAACATAGCCGTTTCATTTTTAACAGAAACCAAACGTTTTGCGACTGTTTTACGCAATGGAGACATTTTCTCACGGCGTTCAGAACGTGGACCAGCCGGAGCAGCAGCAGTTACAGGAGTAGCAGCAGCTTTAGGGCTTTCTGCTTTAGCGTTTCCGCTTTCTGCCTTTACAGCGTCATCTTTAGTAATACGTCCATCAACTCCTGTACCTTTTATGGCACCTGCATCAATTCCTTTTTCAGCAAGAATTTTTCCCGCTGCAGGAGATGGAGTTCCGGTAGCATAGCTTTCGCCCGATGATTTTTCGGCAACAGGCGCCGAGGTTTTATCTTCAGCGACAACTTCTTTTTCTTCTGCTTTCGGCGCTTCAGCTTTTGCCGGGGCTGCACCGCCATCTTCAATTTTACAAACGACGGCGCCAATGGCTAAAGTATCGCCTTCAGCAGCTATGGTTATTAAAGTTCCAGCCTGTTCTGCAGTTAATTCGAAAGTAGCTTTGTCTGATTCTAATTCGGCAATAACCTCATCCATCTCAACAACATCGCCATCTTTTTTTAACCATTGTGATAAAACAACTTCCGTTATCGACTCACCAACTGGTGGAACTTTTATCTCTAAACTCATAATGTTTAATATGTCTTTATTAGCTTCTAATTATATAATTACCAATGTTCAATAATCAATCATCAAATACCCACATCGTTCTTAATTTTGAAAATTGGATTTGATTATTGATACTTTTTCTAGTCGGCCTCTGCCAATTTTTTTGTTGCTTTTTTAGTAGCCTCTTTTACTTCCTCTTGTTTAACAGGAACTTCCAAAGCTTTTGCTAAAATATAGGCCTGTTGGTTGGCATGTTGTTTTGCAAAACCGGTTGCTGTACTGCTGCTTTCTTTTCTGGAAATCACATCAATACCTTTCAGGCCTGTTTTATACAATTTACGGAATAAGTATGGCCATGCGCCCATGTTTTCTGGCTCTTCCTGCACCCAGAATATTTCAGCAGCATTTTTATATTTCGCTTTAATGGCTTCCATTTGGTCAACAGGTGTTGGATATAATTGCTCTACACGTACAATTGCAACATGTTTAACTTTGTCTGCCTGTTGTTTTTCCAGCAATTCATAGTAAATTTTACCACTGCAGAAAACGATACGTGTAACGTCTGCAACCTTAACATTTACATCATCAATTACCTCTTTGAAACCGCCTTCAGTAAATTCTTCCAATTTAGAAACACAGGCCGGGTGGCGTAATAAACTTTTTGGTGTAAATACGACCAATGGCTTGCGGAAATCGCGTTTAAACTGACGGCGTAAAACGTGGAAGAAGTTTGCAGGTGTAGTACAATTTGCAACCTGCATATTGTAATCTGCACAAAGCTCCATAAAACGCTCAATACGTGCCGAAGAGTGCTCTGGTCCCTGGCCTTCGTAGCCATGAGGCAATAACATTACCAAACCATTCTCACGTTGCCATTTCGTTTCTGCACTTGCAATATATTGGTCGACAACAATTTGAGCACCATTGAAGAAATCACCAAATTGCGCTTCCCAAATGGTCAAAGCGTTAGGGTTGGCCATTGCATAACCATACTCGAAGCCTAAAACGCCATATTCTGATAAGTGAGAATTGTAAATATCGAATGGTGCCTGTTGGTCTGAAATATTCGCTAATGGTACGTATTCTTCCTCACTATCTTCTAGAGTTAGCACTGCATGACGGTGTGAGAAAGTACCTCGTTCGACATCCTGACCACTTAAACGAACACGTTTGCCTTCTGATAACAAAGTACCATAAGCCAGTTGCTCACCCATCGCCCAGTCGAAAATATTGGTCTCATTAACCATTTTTGTCCGTTCAACAAATAACTTTTCGATTTTCTTGAAGAACTTTTTGTTTGACGGTAAAGTAGTGATGCGTTTACCAATTTCCAGCAAAGTAGCTTTCTTAACTGCTGTAACCGGAGATGTTTCAAAGTCCTTTGGCGTAGCCATACGTAAATCCGCCCAGGCGCCACCAAATTTAACTTCAGCATTACCTGCGACAAACTCCTTAGCCTCGTTTAAGCGCTCCTGTAAAATTCCGCGGAAATCTTTTTCCATTTCTTTGGCCAGGCCAGCTTCCAATTTACCTTCCTTTGTTAATTGGTCTATATAAATTTCCCTGGGATTAGGGTGTTTTTCAATTGTTTTGTACAATAAAGGCTGTGTGAATTTTGGTTCATCAGACTCATTGTGACCGAAACGGCGGTAGCATAAAATATCAATGAAAACATCGTTTTTATATTTCTGACGATATTCCATTGCTAAATTAATCGCATAAACCAAAGCTTCAGGATCATCACCGTTTACGTGGAAAACCGGCGACAAAGTTACTTTAGCAATATCTGTACAGTACGTGCTCGTACGGGCATCTTTATAATTGGTGGTAAAACCGATTTGGTTATTAATGACCAGGTGAATGGTTCCACCGGTTTTATAACCTTCAAGTCCTGCCATTTGAATTACTTCATAAACAATACCCTGACCAGCAACTGAAGCATCACCATGAATTAAAATTGGTGCTAAGCGTGAGTTATCGCCACCATATTTGAAATCGATTTTTGAACGGCTCATACCTTCAACCACGCCATCAACAGTTTCTAAGTGCGATGGGTTCGGGCATAGACTCAAGTGAACGCTTTTGCCTGCAACGGTAGTAACATCAGTTGAATAACCTAAGTGATATTTTACGTCACCACCAAAAGGTGTTTCAGGATTGTAACTTTTACCTTCAAATTCCGCGAAAATATCTTTGTAGGTTTTTTGCATGATATTCGCCAACACGTTCAAACGACCGCGGTGCGCCATACCAATCACAAATTCCTCAATACCTAAATCAGCACCTTTTTCAATAACTGAATCCAATGCAGGAATTAAAGCTTCTGCGCCCTCTAATGAAAATCGTTTTTGTCCTAAGAATTTTGTTCCAAGGAAATTTTCAAAACTTACGGCTTCGTTTAATTTTCTTAAGATGCGTTTTTTCTCATCAATGGAGAAATTAGGCGTATTACGTGCACTTTCCATTTTACCCTGAATCCAGTTTAAAACTTCTGGTGTACGTAAAAATTTAAATTCAGCACCAATTGATGAGGTATATGTCTGTTTCAAGAAAGCAACAATGTCTTTCAATTTTGCAGCGCCGATACCAATTTCAACACCAGAGTTGAAAACGGTTTCTAAATCGGCATCAGATAAACCGAAGTTTGCAAGATCTAAGGTTGGTAAATGCTTGCGCCTTTCACGAACCGGATTGGTGTGTGTAAATAAGTGACCGCGGCTTCTATAGCCATCAATCAAATTTAAAACACTAACCTCTTTTAAAAATTGTTCAGGAGTTTCGGTGGTTGTTGTCGCGCTTTCGGAACTTCTTCCAAAATCAAAACCCTCAAAAAATTTTTGCCAACCAAACTCAACTGATTCAGGATCTTGCTGATACGACTGATATAAAGAATCTATATATTCGGCGTTTTCGCCACTAAGATAAGATAAACTACCCATTATTAAATGTTTACTATAAGCATTACAAAATTAGAATTTTACCTTATATAAATGGCAAAAAACTCGATTAAAATATTACTCAGGATTTACAGGATTAAAGGATTAAAAAAAATCGATGGCTTAGCCCTACTCGTTAAATTGGAGCCCAACAATTGAACAATTCAACAATTTCTCTATGAAGCGTTAATCTTTACTCTTTGTTCCTTAATCTTTAATCCTACGAGGCCCAGGTTAAGGCATAATTTCCTTTCGGATCTAAATTTTTAATGTTCTTATCTAAATCAAAAACACTCTTTGTTTTCTGATCGTTACCTACACCAGCCATATTGGCCCAGTTACCCCAATTACTTGCCGGATTATAGTCGATTAATTTTTCTTCGAAATATGCAGCACCTAAAACCCAGCTTACTTCTAAATTATTAATCAGGTATAATGCCGCAGTTTGGCGGGCGATATTTGAAATGTAACCGGTTTGATTAAGCTCATTCATAACGGCATCAACAATGGCAAAACCCGTTTGCCCGTTTTTCCAGCTGTTAAAATTCTCCTCGGTATTGGCTTCGTCTGTTATCCCCTGGCTACCAAAGCCGTCGGGTTTAAAAAATGTGTTTCCATATTTTTTGAACATGAAACGAAAATAATCTCGCCAAAGTAATCCCAGCAGAACGTGGTTAAACATCGCCTTGGTATTTGGCATGCCTTCCATTTTCTTAATTTCCCAATACACCTTGCGTGGCGACAAACAACCCATGGCCAACCAGGCCGAAAGTTTAGATGCTAAAATCAGATTTTTAGTTGTTGCGGCTTGCTGCATCGCTACAATTACTTTCTGCAAAGTACTTATTCCTTCTGTTTCACCACCAATAAATTCAAAATCAGACCGCCTATCTTTTTCCTGGGTGGTTAGTTGTAAATCTGCTAAAGGTGGAATATTTCCCCAATCGATAACCTCCGCCACGTTAATCCTATCCGGAGCTGGGAAGCAAGGTTTAATAATCGCGTCACGTTCAATTTTCTTTTTGAATTGGTTGAATGCATCCGGAATATCCTTTATTGGAAAAGGCAAGTCTTCTTTATTGTAAAGGGTATGGCCAATAAAATGCTTTAAATTGATGCGTAATTTCCATAATCCATTTTCAACTAAAGTCGAAATCTGGGTTTCTTCTTCTGCAACTTCGCGATGGTGATAAACTTCATTGATTTCATATTCCTGAACCAATACAGGAATAATTTCTTCAGGCTTGCCTTCTTTTACCAAAAGATTGCCGCCAATTTGCTTTAATGAATTCCTTAACGCGGCAATACTTTCTAAAATAAATTGCGCCCTGATGCTTCCTGTTTTTAGCGTACCATATCTAGTGGAACCGAAAAGACGGGGATCAATAATGTAGACCGGTAAAATTGAGTCCGATTTAGCAATTGCCTCGACCAGCATTTCGTTATCATGCAAACGAAGATCGTTTCTAAACCAGACAAGAATTTTTTTTGACATCTTTTATTGAAAAATGGTATTAAGAACGCTATTACAAATTTATTGTATTTTTTCCGGGCATCAAAAACATGTCGAATTCTTTACAAATCCTAAACAAAATACGATTCTCTTATGGAATGTTATTGAAAGCGACATCATTTCTCAAAATTTAAATAACATACCCACAAAAATGAAACGCATTTTAATCACATTATTATTCCCGCTTAGTGTTTGCGCACAGCAGCAAATAAAGAGTAAAGCCATCCTGGAAAGTGTAACCGTTTATAACAATGGCGCACAATTAACGCACCATGGAAACGTTAAGCTTCCTTCCGGAACATCAGAAATTGTAGTTAATAATATTTCAGGGCGTATAAACGAAAACTCAATCCAGGTTGGTGTTTCTGCGGGTGTAACCATTTTAGCTGTTCAGTTTAATCGTGATTTTTTAAATACGGATGCTGCCAACCCAGAAATCAAGCTTCTGAATGATAGCATTAAAATTGTGAATACAGAATTGTCAAAAATTAAAAATGCTAAAACCGTTGAAGAACAAACATTGGTTCTGTTAGATGAAAACAGAAAATCCGGTGGTACAAATACAGGTACAAATGTTGCCGAATTGATAAAACTTGCAGCATATTACCGGGCAAAAAGTACCGAAGTACGTAACGCTATAATAGCCATTGGCTTAATAGAAGAGAAGCAGGCCCGGAAGTTAGACGCTTTACAACAACAATTGGCTGAACTCCGTAACAATCCGAATCAACAATTAGGACAATTGGTTCTGCAACTGATGGCAAAAGAAAATACAGATGCAAGTTATAACGTTTCTTATGTTACGCCGAATGCTAGCTGGTCAGCGAGTTACGACATCAAAGCAGTAAATACGTTGAGTCCGCTGGGTATTGTATACAAAGGAGCGATTACACAAAACACAGGATTAGATTGGAAAAAGGTTAAACTTGCTTTATCTACAGGAAACCCAAATTATAACATTACCGCACCAACTTTACATCCCTGGTTTGTTTCTGTTATCCAGCCGCAAATTAGAATTAGAGGGTTAGCATCGCCAGTGCAGTTAAATGAAACCATTGCTGTCGGTTATGGCAGTACAAAAAGAAAAGACGTTATCGGCTCCGTCTCCACGATAAATGATTACACATCTGTTAATGAAACTCAACTTGGTGTAACTTTCGATATCAATATCCCTTACGATGTAAATAGCGATAACAAACCGCACACGGTTTCTTTTAAAGAATATCAGGTACTTGCCAAATATAAATATTATGCCGCACCAAGAATAAGTACTGATGCTTATTTATTAGCCGATGTGTTGGATTGGGAAAAACTAAATTTACAAGCAGGAAACGCGAACATTATTTTCGACGGTACATTTACGGGCAAGTCTTTTATCAATCCTGCGAATATTTCAGACACGCTGAGTTTAAGCATGGGTAAAGACAAAAAAATCCTTATTACTAAAGAAAAACAGGAAGATTTTAGCAGCACGAAATTTATAGGCAACAATAAAAAACAGCTATTTACCTACCTCATAAAAATTAGAAACTCTAAAAAAGAAGCAATCGAACTATCCCTAAAAGACCAGTATCCTTTATCTACAGATAGTGATATTGAGATTGAATTAGTCGACAGTAGTGGTGCTGAAGTAACTAAAGAAACAGGTATGCTTACCTGGAATCTGAAAGTAGAGCCTAACGAAACCAAAACAATTAAGTTAAGTTATTCCGTTAAGGCGCCAAAAAATAAAGTTATAGCCGGGCTTTAATTTAAGAAGGGGGAAATGGGTAGTGGGAAATAGATAATAGGCATGCGGGCAAACCTATCCATTTCCATTTCCACTTTCCACTTTCCACTTTCCACTTTCCACTTTCCACTTTCCACTTTCCACTTTCCATTAACAAAAACCCTTTTGTATCTTGGGTGTTTGTAAATTATGGCTAAAAAAATTCTGATTACCGGGGCAACAGGTTTGGTGGGTTCAGCGCTGAAAAAAAAACTGCTGGGAATGGGCTACGAGGTGAATACCTTATCCCGGAAACCTGAAGGTGAACATGCATTTCGCTGGGATGTATACGAGGAACAGATAGATGTTGCTTGCTTAACCGGTGTGGATGCAGTTGTTCACCTTGCCGGAGAACCAGTTGCTGATAAAGCATGGACAGACGAACGCAAAAAACAGATTATCGACAGTCGCGTAAAATCGGCGGCATTGCTTTTTAAAGCCATCAAGGAATCAAAAAACCACAACATAAAATCTTTCATCTCGGCATCGGCTGTTGGCTATTATGGCGATTGTGGAGATGAAATTTTAACGGAAGAAAGTCCTAATGGCTATGGTTTCCTGGCAGAATGTTGTAAGCTCTGGGAGCGGGCGGTAGATGAAGGCAAAAAGTTAAGCCTTAGAATTGTAAAACTCCGCACCGGAATCGTTTTAAGTAAAGCTGGCGGTGCATTGCCCCAACTGGATTTGCCAGTGCGCCTTTTTGCTGGCGCCGCAATCGGAACCGGAAAGCAGTGGACACCCTGGCTGCACCTTGACGATATGGTTGCCATGTACATCGATGCCATAGAAAATACAGCAATGGAAGGCTGTTATAATGCCTGCGCTCCTTTTCCGGTTACGAACAAAGGTTTAACAAAAGCCATTGCGAAAAAACTTCACCGCCCTTTCTGGCCGGTTAAAGTACCAAAAGCCGCTATTAAATTAATCTTAGGAGAAAGGGTTGAAGCCGTACTGATGAGCAGCAATACATCTGCTCAAAAGCTTTTAGATGCGGGTTTTAAATTTAAATTCACGCGTTTGGAGGAGGCTTTGGAGGCTATTTATGCTCCAACAGTTCAATAGCGGATTAATTTAAGCTTGAAAGATGACTTTCTTTTGGTCTTCTTCGACTGAAACAGGGCGGAACGATCTTTGAACCCGGCTCTCGTTACAAAGATTTCTCGGCGGTGCTCGAAATGACGACTTATCTCTAAGCTTTTATTAATCCAGCATGTCGTCTTCTCGACTGCAGCACAGCGAAACGGAGAGATCTTTAAATCTGACGCTCTAATATTTTTTTGGGCGGTACCTATATGCCGCACCCGCTAAAACACCAAACAAAGCGAGCAAAGAAACAGACCAGATTAATACCTCTAACCGATATCGATCATAAGACACATACTTATGCAGCATATACTGGGTTAAAGGCAATAGTCTTTTTGTTGTATCCTGTGGATTCGTTCCGGAATCTGTATAAAATTCGGGTTTGCTATTTATTTTTCCATACCAAACCTTACCTAAAGAGTGCGCTGTAAGGGTATCTGGCTCAGTGATTTTTTGTTGACTTGCTAATTGCTCTTTATTTAAAGGGAGTTTCAGCTTAGTCACATCTTTATCATCACAAGCAATTGGCTCGTAATGCAATCCTGTCCAATACATGCACTGCTCCGTAGAACTGGCCTCCCTTATGTTTTTATCTTTATTTTTCTTCCAAAATACATAGGCTATAGTTATAATGAAAAGCGTGATAAATGTTATACTGGTTTTTAAAATAATACTATAGACCTTCAGCTGATTTTTTTTAGGAGGCGGAACTGGAGGAGTAGGTGGTGTAGGAGGAGCACCTCTATCAGGAAATTGATTTTTATAATAAGTTATGCTCGGCCTGGGCTGAAAATCGATTAACCATGCTAAGAGTTCGGTGTTTTTCTCATCAGTCCTCGCAGTTACTCCATTTAAGTGATTTAATAATGGCCTAAAACAACCCTCATCCGCCTTTGATATAATCGAAGAAAAATCAGTATTTATCCTATCCTTATTAAAAAATTCAGAAAATATATCTCTAGCCTCTTCACTGGCATCGTACTTTCTTAGACACGCTTTTTTCAATTTAACTGCAGTTGGCCTCAATAGAAATAGCGGAAGCTTTTCATCTTCTTTTTTCTGCTTTTGCTTATAAGCAGCCAGTACTGCATCTTGATAATCTTCGGGCATTTTTCAAAAATTTAAGCGTAAAAATAAAAACGGAATTTCCGGAATTTTACGGTTTTCCGGAATTCAGAAAGAATATAAAAAGAATTAAAAGAATAACCGGAATTATCTGTCCATTAGCTTTTTAGCCTACCCATATTTGTACTGTCAATCGGAACAAGCAACGATTCGCTATCGAAGCTAAACAAAAAAACGGATTGATAAAAGAGCAGACATCGCGGTAGTTATTAGCTGAAATGGGAAGCAATTATTAGCTCCCGCGATTGAAACTCAAAACACTTCCCAAAAATTCAGAAGGCCTTCTGATTTACACAGCAGCAACCCCCTCGAACGGCTCGAGGGGAACTGCAAGTATTTCACTTTTAAATTTTTGAATCATGTTTATTCCTTTGTTTATTGCCATCCTATTAGGACTGGTTAACCCATCTAATACAAATAGTTCTTGCCCTAATGGCAACGGAACAGTAGTAACCACTCAGGATGCGCCTGGTGATCCTGGAAATCCCGGTGACCCAGGTGACCCGCCTCCTGGCGACGGAACGGGTGGAGATACAGGACAAAATCCACCTCCAAAAATAGACTAAGTAAAAAAATAAGGCGGTAAATCCGCCTTATTTTTGATTTGTACTTTATTTAGCCAATAAAGTTACATGGACCTAGTGCTTTCTTCGAGTTATGAACAATCCTTTATTTATTGTTTTTATTACCTTAGAGAAAAACTAAAACTGTGAAACGCATCTCTATTTTATTATTACCTATAGGCCTTTTACTTTCTTGCTCCAATAAACAACCTAAAGAACAAAACAAAAAGGAAAACTTATTATATGACAAAGCATTCGAATATCGGGAAGTTGAGAAATTCGATAGTGCTTTTAGGTATTTTAATCAAGCCAAAGATGTATTCTTATCTCAGAAAGATACTTTCGGAGCAGGTAAGTGCCTCGTTAATATGGGCATTATATCGACAGATAAAGGAGATTATTTTGGCGGTCAGGAGATTTCACTAAATGCTATTAAATATTTTAATAAGAATGATAAGGGTCATTACCCATATATTCATTCTAATTACAATAATTTAGGCATTGCAACTTTTCAATTATCTGACTTCAACAATGCTTTAAAATTTTACGATTTGGCAATCAGATTTTCCGAAAGTCCTCTGGATATAAGACTTTATCAAAACAATAAAGCCAAAGTCTATCAACAAATCAAAAACTATCCTGAAGCTTTAAAAATATATAAACAAGTCCAATCAGGGATTAGTAAGAATCAAAAAGAGTATGCAAGGGCATTAACAAATATTGCTAAAACAAAATGGCTCCAAAACGCAAAAATCAATCCTATACCTGATTTTTTGAAATCACTACGAATACGTGAAAAAGAAGCGGACTTGTGGGGTTTAAACTCTAGTTATTCACACCTTTCAGACTATTACATGAAGAAAGGATCAGATTCTGCAGTCTATTACGCAAAGAAAATGTATGTAATTGCTCGTGAAGTCAAAAGTTCAGGTGACCAGTTAGAAGCACTTCAAAAGCTAGTCAAACTCAGTCCCCTAGAAGAGTCCAGGCATTATTTCGAAATTTATCAGAATTTGAACGACAGCGTACAAACTGCAAGGAATATCGCAAAGAATCAGTTTGCACTCATCCGCTATGAAACCGAAAAAAATAAAGCTGACTTTCTAAAAGCTCAGGAAGAAAATATGAAAAAGCAAAACAGCATAGTTATCGGATACATAGGAATTGGCATTTTAATAGCTTTCTCCATAGCCAGTTATTTTTGGTATCGAAGACGCCAGAAAATACTAAAACAAGAAAAGGAAATTGAGGTTAAAAACACAGAAATAAAGTACGCAAAAAAGGTTCATGACCACGTTGCCAACAGAATTTACCAGGTTATGGACGAGATAGATAACCGTCCGCACATGGATAAGGATGAAGTAGCCGAAAAACTGGATGTAATTTATCACATTTCCAGAGACCTTTCTTACGAAAACACTGATACAGGATACAAACCGGGCTTTGCGAAAGCGCTTTCAAAAATGTTTTCTTCTTATCAATCGGCTGAGGTAAATATTGCTGTAAATGGAAATGAAGAGCACATTTGGGAGGCTGTGCGGGAAACGGTTAAAATAGAGGTTTTTACGATTCTTCAGGAACTAATGACGAATATGAGAAAGCATAGCGAGGCGGATGTGGTAAGATTAGCCTTTCAACATGACAATGGACGAATTACGGTTCTATATTCGGATAATGGAAAAGGTATACAGCATTTTTCACCTGGAAATGGATTAAAGAATACGGAAACCCGTATTAAAAGTATTTCTGGGGTAATTACTTTTGATTCTAAAGCCAATCAGGGGCTTAATGTTAAATTCTCGTTTCCCATTTAATAAAGTTGTTATGTTCAAAAATGTATTAATCGCCGAAGACCATGAAATGGCAAATCTATCCCTCCGAAACGTGATGAGCGATCTTGGTATCACAGTAGTCGAGAAAGATTATGTATTTCAATGTGATGATGCATTTGCAAGGGTACGAAAAGCCATCCGGGAGGACAATCCATACGAACTATTGATTACGGATTTATCTTTTGACGATGATTACCCAACACAAAAAATCTCCGGTGGCAAAGAACTTATCCAGGCGGTGAAGGAAGTACAGCCAGATATAAAAATCCTGGTATTTTCAGGTGAAAACAGGGCACTTATTGCCAGTTCATTCTTTAATGAATTGAATATTGATGCTTTTGTTCCGAAGGCACGTCATGACGCGAAAGACCTCAAGCTTGCAATTGAAGCTATCTACAAAAATAAAAAATACGTTTCGCCAAACCTCCGGCACAAGGAAGTGCATATACATCATTTTACGAATTATGATAAAACGATTGTATCATTGCTTTCCAGCGGAAAAACTCAAAAGGAGATGCCCGACCTTTTAAAAGCGAAAAACATGGAACCTTTCGGTTTAAGTAGTATCGAAAAACGCCTTAGCCTGATCAAAACTTCATTAAACATGACCAATAACGGGCAACTTATTGCGTATTGTATCGCAAACAAGATTATCTGATCGTAATCAGTTAACGGTTTAAATTGCGTTGACATTTGCAACTTGGCTGGCTAGCCTCATGAACACTTACGCATCATATACCGGTTGGCGGGAGAATTTAATTGAGTAGTGTTAAGCTATTGAAAGACTTTTTTATAAAAAGATAAGTAAAACTAATTCCCTTATGAATATAAAGGGGTAAGAAAATTTCCTCCCCCTGCCCCCCTCCAAAGGGGGATACCCTGCTTCTTTATCATCAAGGACAAAGAAGAAGTCCTTTCGGTGGCCAGCCGAGGAAAGCCTTTGTAAGGAAACCGCTTACATGATAATATTTGCCATACATCTAATCTTCTTTTTTCTTTTCAAAATATTTTCCCCTTTACGGTTTCCCGTAATAAAAGCGCTTTCAGCATGGCTACTTTTGAGCAGACCATCAGAATAATCATTCCCGAAACTATGGAACTAAAATTAAAGCTCGAACAACTCCACCAGCGCGTTAATGGCTTAAAAGATCAGATTAATACCGAAGAGGCAACCAAAAATGCATTTGTAATGCCTTTCATCCAAATTTTAGGCTATGACATCTTCAATCCAACCGAAGTTATCCCGGAACACATCTGTGATATCGGTACCAAAAAAGGAGAAAAGATAGATTATGTTATCAAAAAAAATAACGAACCTATTTTAATTTTCGAATGCAAGCACTGGAAAGAAAATGCCGACGCACACAATTCGCAACTTCACCGGTATTACCATGTATCTAAAGCCAGGTTTGGTGTGTTAACCAACGGAACCATCTATAATTTTTATTCTGATTTGGAGAAACCAAATATTATGGATGAGAAGCCTTTCTTAACCATTGATATCGAGGATTTGAAAGACAGCTCCATTAAAATTTTAGAGAGTTTTACCAAAAATGAGTACAACCTGGAGCAAATTTTAGATTCTGCAGAAGCCTTAAAATACATAAAGGCCATCCGCAAGGAATTCGAAAAGGAGATTGAAAACCCTTCTGATGAGCTGGTTAAACTTTTAGTAAACAGGTTCTTCGACAAGCCTTTAACGGCAAGCCGCATGGCAACATTTAAAGAGTATACCAAAAAAGCATTAACCACATCCATTAATGAATCGATCAGTTACCGGTTAAAATCGGCCTTAAGCATCAATGAGCGACTTGATAAACCGGATGAAAGTAAGGTAAATCCGATTGACGAAAATATCGACGCCAATAAAATAGTCACCACAGATGAGGAACTGGATGCATTTCAGATTGTGAAAGCCATTTTAAGAGAGAAAATTCCGGCCAACAGAATTTCACCACGAGATACACAGTCTTACTTCGGCGTACTCCTGGATAATAATAATCGCAAACCAATTTGCCGCTTTCATTTCAACACGTCAAATAAATGGGTAGAACTATTTGACAAGGGAAAGGATTCGGGTGAAAAAACACTATTAAATAGTCTTGATGAAATATATGGTTTTAGAACTCAGCTTCATCAAACGATAGCAAATTACTGATTAAAAGATTTCACTGATGCTCCGCTCTCACTAATAAAGGGATTGCCTCAAAGTTTCTTGAAGGAAGCTGGCAATCTCTTGGTTAAAGTATTCAAATCAATATCCTATGATATTTATCGATTTAAGCAGCTTCTTCGACGAAAATCAATCATGAATAATATTCCTTATTTAATGCTGGTGAACAATTTCTCGCTTAATTATTATATGAACGTTTTTTTCTTAAAACCTGGCTTTGACAAAACAAATTTATATGAGAAAACTTACATTATTTTTCCTTTGGCTAAAAAATATTTTTATTGTTGGCGGTCCTAATTTTTATCATTTTGAATACGCGGACTACATTATAGTGGATAAAAGTTATTTTATTTTTAACTGGAGCTTGAAAAATGCTTATAGATTAAAAATTAAATCCTCAAAATATAAGTCTTTTTTAAAAGCAGGCTCAGCTTACATTGCAGTTGATAGTAATATTGAACAATTGGAACTTGTTATTGCTGGCTCGTGGCGCAGCAAAAAACATATACTAAAATTAAATCGCATCAGCCTCAATACTACTATTGATTTCCCGGCAAAACTGAAAGATCCTTTTGAAGCTAAACTTATAATTCCTGATGTAAAACAAAAACATTCAAAACTTAAGGTTAGTCCTTTTAAAATATCTTTTCTACAACAAACAGAATTAAAAAAAATTATAAATATTTCATACCCTAATTAATTTCTCATGAATAGTGAATTTTATCAATCTCCGAAGTCGAGCAAATTTATGCGACTTTTCTGGAAAGCAGCTGGCGCGGATCGATTCATACTAGAAAGAAGTACCTATGGTGACCAGATCAAATATGTCTGCCTAGGTGGAATTATTATTGCAACGGGCGTAATGGCCGCTATTGCTGGTGGGTACGCATTTTACACCATATTTGCTCCAAAAGGGAATGCGATAGATTCTTTCAAAGCTGTTGAGGGAATTGCAAGCAACTATGATCCAACACATATCCCCACAGCATTAATATCGATAGTTTTCGGATTAATCTGGGGTGCAATTATATTTAATATTGACAGATTTATTGTTACGAGCACAGGAAAAGGTGATGGCACAGAAGCAATTACCAGGAAGGAATTAGTTGGTGCTTTACCGCGTATTATTATGGGTGCAATTATAGCGCTCACTATCTCAAAACCGGTTGAGATAAGAATGTTTAAAACTGAGATTGACGTTGCCTTACATGCGAAGCAAATTAAACAAGAACAAGCCTACAAATCTGAAATTGAAAAGGTAGCAAATGGAGAAATCGAAAAAAAGCAGAGTATAATAAGAGAACAACTTAACAGGATTGCGAGACTGGATAGTATTAGCACGGTTCGAAAAGCTGATATAGCTTATGAAAATTCTCATGGCGGTTGTTCTTTAAAGTGTGCTGAATTCAAAAATCAATTGGCGTCAAATCAAGCGGAGGTTACCGCTATAAAAAGTGACCCTGAATTTATAAAAGTTAAAAAGGAACTTGAAAGCCTAGAGACAGATAAGCTGAATAAACTAAAAGAAAGTGGAAAGGTAGCGGCCGGTTTGGATGGCTTGTTAGAAAGAATAAAGCTTGCCCACGAAGAAGCGGGATGGGTAATTTCACTATTTGTTACTCTTCTATTTATGACTATAGAGCTAACCCCAATTTTCTTCAAATTAATGCTAATAAAAAGCACTTATGATTATATGGAAGAAAATATTAAGGAGCTGATTAAAGCTGATAAAGGTATAGAAATACAACATAACTTCTATCCAGATGGTGAGGGGATTGAAAGAGACCTGGTAATTAACCATCAGGTAATAAGGGTACTTAAAGAAAAGATTAAACTATTGGAGGCACAAAGTACCTTAAGTAATGAGGCAATTGACGCCTGGAAAGATAAGAAGCAAAACGACATTAATAACAATCCCGAAGCATACTTAAGCGAAGAATAATGTCAAAACAAAGATATGCTAGATTTTTGAGCAGGCGATCTATTGTAAGCCTGATCGGAATTGATTACCCAATATTGGAGAAATCTGAACTTGATAATTTTTTTAAGTTTTTAATTGCCGGTTTTTTAGTCTTGGTTATTTTATTGATTAGCTTTTGCTCAGTGTTTTACGCTTTTGATTTAATGTTTGATATGTGGCATGCAGAAATTTTGCTTTCCTCTTTCTTTTCATTAATGTTTTTTACCATTTACATATTCCTCATACAAACATTTTCAAAAGAGGTATTCCCAACTGCTTATAAGCTGAAATTTTTCAATCTTTCTAATTTATCAAGAATAGGCTTTGTTCTGATGATTGGATTTTTAATAGCACAACCAGTGAAGATATTTGTATATAGACATCAGCTGGGTAACGATTTAGAGCGATATAAATCTGAATTGTACCAAAAATTTTCCAAAGTAAATTCAGATTTATATTCTTCAGATGTCGATAAATTAATTACACAAAAAAGTGCTTATCTGTTAATGGCTAAATCTGAAACATTAGATGCAGAAATAAGTAAAATTGATGCAGATATAGTCAAAATAAATGCACAGATAGATTTGGCAAATGTTACTGCAAATAATACTATTTCGAATTCAAATTTCTTTATTAAAAGAATAGAGCTTGCGAACAAATACTCAGGCTCCTCTTTTGTCGTGCTTATTATATTAACACTTTTCTTTACACCCATTGTACTTATCTATTCTATCTCTGGAAAAAGTAAGTATTATGAGCTTAAGAAAGCTAATGACAGAAACTTAGTAGAAATAGAATACATTAAATTCAAAGCTAAATATAAAGCGATTTTTAAAACAAAATTTACGTTGGCTGACGTGGATTTTCACGAACCGTTTAACGATCCTCCTTTTAATACCAAAAGAAAACCCCTTCCTGAATATTTAACACAAGAGCAATTTTTTAATAATCTGATTGAGAATGAAAGACTTTAAAAAGGATTATTATAAAATTTTAGGGGTTCATCCTTTAGCGAGTATTGATGAAGTGAAACTTGCCTACAGGAAGCAGGCTAAAATATACCATCCGGATTTGAATCCGGATAATCCAGAATATGAGGCTTTAATTAAAGAAATTAATGAAGCTTATGAAGTTTTAGGTAATAAGGATGAGCGTTATGCTTATGATCAGTATCTACTAAATAAAAAGGCGCATCAACAAGAACAATCTGCTTCTCAAAATCCGGTAAATAAGCATAAAAGAACTTACACTAAAACCACAACAAAAACCCGGGAAGAAAAAACTTATTTAAAAGGGAAAATTTTTATCAAATATCGCGGTAAACATGATGAACGAGATGCAGAAAACATATTAAGAGAAACCTTTTATAAAATAAAGATTACACAAACTGACGCTATAGTTGAACAAATGCTCAGGCAACATCTTTCAGAGGAATTTAAAAAAGTATTTGCGAAGCATAAACCATTAGGTTTAAACATAAAACAACCTGTAAGTTGTCAGATTTTAGATCAGCATCATATACCAAGAGATTATAAATTACATCTTATAGATTTAACTATTCCTGATCCAGAAATTACAAATGTGACCAAGCATGAAAATGAGAGTTTTGGAACTATAACTGGAAATTTTTACTGCCATGTAAAAGAAATTAAAAGTTATAAAGAGGAAGTAATTGTTGAAGAGTGTTTTGGCGAAACGGGTGAAACAGAGCAAAAAATTGAAAATGGCACAAACTATTTCAGAAAAGCATATTACAATACAGATTGCAGTAAATTTTGGGGTAATTGGGTTGCTGAAGTAACTAGGCCTGCTTATCGGGCTACAGGAAAAAAGCAAACTTCTGGTAATTATGTAAGACATGCGACAACCAATAGTGACAGCAAAAAAACTGAATGGAGCAAATGGAAATACGAACCTAGAGTAGCACCTCAAAACAATGGTTGTTTGGGTTCTGTAGGAAACATATTAGGAATTGGTGCAATTATATTTTTCGTTATATTTTTCATTCCAAAACTTGCTTTCCTACTACCATTAATCTTAATTCCATATCTTCTAAATTTAATGCCTTTTCGATTTTGGACTTGGATTTTTAGAATCGCCTTTGTGCTTTTTGGGGTTATATTTTCTATGGCAATAATTTCAACAATACTTAAATCGGTAAATAAAAGAGCTGGGCAAACAGTTGTGAAACCAAAACCTGTTATTGAAAAACCGAAATACACACCTGTTGTCAACCCACAATCAGCAGATAAAATTGTAGATACATTAATTAATCATCATATGATTTGGGAAGATTATAGTGGCAAAACGTACGAAGGAAATTTTTCTGTCAAAAAAAGCGATTTGAATCAGGCGCATTTTTATAAACAAAATTTAGACATCTCTGGTAACAGTGAAAATAGTTATGATAAAATAATTTTCTCACTAAAAGAGAATGATAAAAATAAATTATCAAGCTTGTATTCTATGTTTGATTCTATTAGAACTGAGCATAAACTAAGTTCAATGTCATTTGCGGAAATAGTTGTGTCATTTGTGCAAACAATCCCTTACACGCTAGTACTTCCAGAAGACTGTGATGCCCAGTATTATCAAGATGAATTTACAACGAAATACCTTTCAAGCCCAGATGCGAGATGTGATGGATTTGAAAAATATGGAATTAATACCCCTATTGAATTTTTAGCGAATCTTAATGGAGATTGCGATACACGAACATTATTACTTTACACTATATTTTCACACTACAACTATGATGTTGCTTTATTAAGCAGTTCGCATTACAGCCACTCCATTCTAGGTATAAATCTACCTTATGATGGAGTTGCTTATAATTATAATAATCAGCAATACGTTTTCTGGGAAACAACCGTGCAAAATGTAAAACCCGGCGTCCTTTCGGATGAAATTTCAAACACAGACTATTGGCGCATTTCTTTAAAATCAAATTAATATGAACTCCTTAAAACTAATCACGATTTCAGTTTCGGTTATCCTATCCTTTTTGCTGTTAATATTTATTATTTACTTTTTGACAAATAAGTTTAAATCGAAACTCAACGAAGACGGAAAGATCAAAGTATCATTTGGAATATGGTATGCCGCGCTTTTTTTATCTGGTTCAGATGTAATCTCAGTTGTAATTGACACGGTAACAGAGGTCATTGACAATCTACTTAAAATTAATCCACCCAATTTCAATCTGCAATTAGTTCAATCAATATCATTAATTATAGGCGCAGGTTTTATCTGGTTTATTCTATGGTTTCTTGTAATAAAATTTCTAATCAATACGATAAAAATAAAAGTTGATGAACATCAGGAAATGGAAGACGATAATTACGGATACTTTATCATAAAGGCTGCAATGTTAATAGGTTTAATTTTTAGTTTGTCTCCTTTGCTTAGTTTAATATTGAGAACACTTATCCCAAATGTTGAGACACCTTTTTATCATTAAAATATAAAGACATCTCATAAATCACATTCTAAATTCATGAAAACACTTTTTATTTTACCATTAACAATAATCTTGAGTTGTTCGCTGGCTCAAAAAGAAGTTTACATCTGCAACAATGGTAAAACCACAAAATACCATTTAAAAGAAGCTTGTCGTGGCTTAAGCAACTGTAGCTACAAAATAGTTAAAACAACTTTAGAAAAAGCCACAAAAGATAAAAAAACGCTATGCGGTTGGGAAAAGTAAGTTTACTGATTTTATGGTTAACTTTTCAAGCCTGTACCATTCCGCCGGTTGAAAGTAAGCCTGCATACAAGGAGCATCTTAATTTTACCGCTAAAGTAATTCGCATTTTAGACGGCGATACCATGGAAGTGCTGTATCAAAACCAGCCTGTTAAAATACGATTGGCGCATATCGATTGCCCGGAGAAAAGAAGATCGCAGCCTTTCGGGGGTCAGGCTAAACAAGCATTGTCTGATTTATGTTTCGGGCAAATGGTTACTATTGAAGGGGAGAAATACGACCGTTACCGACGGTTGATAGCGATTGTAGTGAATGGTAAAAAGCAAATTGTTAACCAGGAAATGATTAAACTAGGTATGGCCTGGCATTTCAAAAAGTATTCTTCAGATGAGGTTTATGCAAAGCTTGAAAACCGTGCCAGGGCAAATAAAATTGGCTTATGGAAAAGCCCACATCCGGTTCCACCCTGGGAATGGAGAAAATAAAATGGCTAAATTCCTCCCGGATTTGAATCATTTAATTTAGTAATGCTTATCATTCTTTTCGCATGTTGTTTGGGTAGCTTTAGAGTAGAAACTAAAATACAGCACGATGTTAGGCGAATTAAGTAAAAGACAGATGCTCGATTTACTGGAGCAACAAGTTATCGGAAGATTGGGTTGCCATGCAGATGGAGAAACCTATATTGTTCCCATAAACTATGTGTACAAGGATAACGCGATTTATGCGCATTCAGGCATTGGCAAAAAGATAAATATGATGCGGGCTAACCCGAAAGTATGTTTTCAGGCAGATGAAATGATCGATACATTCAGATGGAAAAGTGTTATTCTTTGGGGAAATTATACCGAACTTACCGGTGAAAAAAGGCAACAGGCCATGCAAGGTATTATCCATAAAATAATGCCCTTAACGGATAGACCGTCGGAAGAACCTTCACATGCTATAAACCAGGCAAAGCATACTAACATTATTGTGTATAAAATCGAACTAACATCCGTTAGTGGAAGATACGAATCGCATGATGGTGAAGCTTAAGGCTCATTAAAATAGAAATTCGTTTCCGCAAAGTCCTTGCCTGGTAGCTTTCCTGATGATAAGTAGCCTTGACGGAAAGCTTGCTCCTTCCATCATTTCTCAGGCCGGGTAGCGGATTACAGAAAACTGTATTTCTGTACCTTCTTTCTTATCCGTCATTCTCGCGCAGGCAGGAATCATAATGTTTTTGGATAAATCTTATTATCCTCGCCGCACATAGTCGTGCCTAGGCTAGCCGCAGGGGGCTTTTACTTTTTTCAGTTGTGCATATGGTTTTATAGGTCTTCAAGCTTGCTCCGCAGGTTGGCTTGGCCCAAAAGTAACAAAAACCCAAGGCTTGGATCTGATGTCGGATAAATTCGTTAAGGCTTTATTTGCGGCAGCACAAGCCCCAATGAAGAATCGGGGAGGACGCGCTGCCTTGGGCAGTGGTAGCATGAACGTTTGTACAAAAGCTTTAACGTTTTCTCCTTCCACCATGTCCTATGCCATTTAGCAAGATGCATAAACCGCTGTCCAGAACACATTCAAATCGTCATTCTCGCGCAGGCTGGATTCTTAGCTATTGAATATTTTTTTGAGCTTACATAAATTGTTCCTCATTTTATAAACCTTACTCTATGAACGGCTAATTTTAAACAGTTTAATCTTTCTGCTGTTAACATTCAATAAATTAATATAAAAGTTAATTTAGCAGTAATATGAATGATAAAAAGGAAGGAACAGTTTCTCAAAAATCTGCTATAAGCATTTGTTGGCTGCGCCGCGATTTGCGTTTGGAAGATAATGCGGCACTTTACTATGCATTAAAAGGCGAATACCCGGTTTTGGTGCTGTTTATTTTCGATAAAAACATTCTTGATAGATTACCAAAAAACGATGCCCGGGTAACTTTTATTTATAAAACCCTGGAACATATAAAAAAAGAACTTCAGGAAAAAGGTTCAGATTTACTGATAACGTATGGCAAACCTGAGGCCGTTTGGCCGGACATTTTAAAAGAATATGATGTTGCAGCAGTTTACGCCAATCACGATTATGAACCCTATGCCCGCGAACGTGATGATAATATGGCTGAATTTTTAACCAGCGAAAAAATTGCTTTTAAAACGTATAAGGATCAGGTTATTTTTGAGAAAGGCGAAATACTAAAAGCTGATAAAAGTCCATATACTGTTTTTACGCCCTTTTATAAGCAATGGCAGGCAAAACTGAATGATTTCTATACTAAAACCTACCCCACAAAAAAATATTTCAGGAATCTTTTTCAAACTAGAAAGCTTAACATTCCGCTGTTAAAAGAAATGGGCTTTGATAAAAGCGATTGCAAGTTTCCAGTATTGAATTACAAAAGCAAACTTGGCGATTATGCTAAAGAAAGGGATTATCCTGCGCTGGACGGTACTACACATATCGGTCTGCACTTACGTTTTGGCACTTTAAGCATTCGAAAAGCTGTACAGGATGCAATTGATGCTCAATCAAATGTCTGGCTATCGGAACTGGCCTGGCGCGAGTTTTATATGATGATCATCTGGCATTTTCCGTATGCCGCTACCGATTCTTTTAAAAAACAATATGATAAGATAAAATGGCGTAACGATGAAGCGGAATTTAAAACCTGGTGCGAAGGCAATACAGGTTACCCTCTGGTAGATGCGGGCATGCGTCAAATGAACGAGACCGGCTGGATGCATAACCGGGTACGAATGGTTGTAGCCAGTTTTTTATCGAAACATTTATTAATCGACTGGCGCTGGGGTGAGGCCTATTTTGCTGAGAAACTATTGGATTATGAAATGGCCAGTAACGTTGGTGGCTGGCAGTGGGCAGCGGGTTCCGGGAATGATGCTGCTCCTTATTTCAGGGTCTTTAATCCCGAGTTACAGACCAAACGCTTTGACCCAAAATTCGAATACATTAAGCACTGGGTGCCGGAGTTTGGCACAAAAAAATATGCCCAACCTATTGTTGAGCATACCTTTGCGAGGGAAAGAATATTAAAAGTTTTTAAGGAAGCGCTTAATTCGTAACCTTAACTATTTCTATATCAAAATCTAAAGGCGTTCCATTAGCCAAATCAGAAGGCAAAATTAAACGAAGCTTGCCACCAGCAGTAACTTTTCCAGGTAAAATTAACTGCCAACCCTGGTAAAGCGTATTTAAAATGGGACTATAAGTTCCATCAGTATTTGTCTCTAACTGTGTTCCATCTAAATACCGAACAGTGTAATTTACAGTAATTGTAGAGTTGGTAGTGATGGCATCTGTTCCTGTTCCCGGGGTTATGATGTTGTAACGGGCACGAGACGGATCTTTTGTCATTGTCAAGCCATTAGTGGCTATAAACTTATTAATCTCATATTCATCTACCTCATGTTTTTTAGTAAAATTATAAACACCAAGATCGACAACAATACTTTCATTAGAACCTACATTAATTGCGCTCAATCCATTTTTACCAAAAGCAAGATTAGAAGGCATAATCAATTTTGCAGTTCCACCTCTTTTTAACATACTGAGCACTTCTCTAACCGGTGTAAAAAGATAGCTGCTAGCGCCAATAGTAAAGCGGTCTGTATAACCCAAAAATGTGCCAGGAATTATTAAATCAGATGTTTGATTGATTACTGTACCATTTAAAAGTTTAAAAGTATAAGAGTAGTAAACCGAATCAGAATTTTTGATAACATCACCTGTACCGGGTGTAACTACATTATAGTAGTAACCCGTCGAAGCCTTCGTCATGTTCAAATTATTGCTTTTCAGGTAGGCCTGAATTGCTGCATCATCAACAACTTCTATCGAATCGTATTCTTTTTTACAGGCTGAAATTAAAAGGGTAGCCAGCAAAAGCGAAAACAGGCTAATTTTTGTAAAGTTCTTCATCAATTTATTGTACGTTTATTAATTGTATCGTAAAGTCTAAAACGGAATTTGCCGGTACCGGGCCGGTTGCCTGACTTCCGTAAGCCAGTTCTGATGGGATGATTAACCTTATTTCGCCACCTTTTTGAATCAAAGGAATGCCAATTCTCCAGCCTTCGATTAACTGAGCAAGCTGGAAAGTATTTTCTACATTATTCCCATCATCTATCACTGTTCCATTAAGCAATTTCCCAACGTACTTTATGGTAATTTTAGTGCCTGGTGGATAGGTAGAATTACCTGTTCCAGCTTTAATGATTTGATAATATAAGCCCGATGGATGCTTGGTTGCCGTTATATTGTTTTTCTGAATAAATTCGGCAATTTGTTTTTCAGCATCTTCATCTTTCTTACAAGATGTAAACAAAACGGAAATCAGTAAAAAACTTAAAGCAGTGAATTTTAAAAAGTTATTGCTCATTTATTGTATAACATCATTTAATGTAATGGTAAAATCTAAAACGGAGTTTGCAGGAATTGTAGATTCCGGTGCGCTTCTCGCTACTTCACCATAACCATAATAAGAAGGTACAAATAACCTTATTTTACCTCCTTTTTGTATATAAGGGATACCTATTTGCCAGCCTGGTATTAAATTGCCAAGTGTAAAAGATTTGGTAACACCTTTTGAAGAATCAAAAACACCACCGTTCATAACCTTACCTTCATAATCTACTGAGATGGCTGTATTTGAAGTATATTGAACATTTCCGGAACCCGGCAATATTATTTGATAAAAAACGCCATATTGTTCATTCTTTAATACCGGTATGTTATTCGCTTTAACATAGGCCCTTATTGCGGTTGTGTCCGCTTTAAATTGAGGAATAGGATCGTAAACATCTCCAACATCCATCTTTTTACAGGCAGCAAAGCACCCGGCGATGCACACCAACAATAAAATATGTTTTATCTTAAGCATAGTGCACAAAATTAAGCTTTTAATATGGATGCTACAATTTTTAACCAATTTTAACACATTTGAAAGGTTGAAGGCGGGAAGGTTGAAGGCGGAAGGCTTTTATTGCAATAAAAAACCGTTTCACCAGAAACAAAAAAGGTTGAAAGTTTGAACTGCGCGCCCAAACCTTCAACCTTAAACCCTCTGCCTTTTGCCTTAAAATATATATTTGTTAGCCTCAATTAATTGTTGTGCAACTCTTTGGCGGGCATCTTTAACATTAAATGGCTCCACTTTGGTAAAGCGGCGTAAACCAACCAGCATCATACGCTGTTCATCGCCTTCGGCAAATGCCCATAGCGCCTCTTTACCTGCTTTGGCAATACCATCAACAGCCTCTACCATGTAAATTCTTAATAAATCCAATTGTCCGCTGGTTGCCTCTTCGCCCTTTGTTGCTACCAGTTTTTCAGTTCTCAATAAAGCAGACTCAAAGACATATACGTAGCCGGCCATATCGGCGATATTCATCAAAATTTCCTGTTCCTTGCTTAGTGTCATCATTAATTTTTGCACAGCGGCACCAGCAACCATTAGCGTCGCTTTTTTAAGATTTGCTAAAACTTTCTTCTCCGCAGCAAATAAAGTGCTGTCTTCTTCGCCAAAATCTGGGATGCTCATTAACTCAGCAGCAACCGCAGTCGCAGGAGTCATTAAATCCAATTCTCCTTTCATGGCACGTTTCAACATCATATCTACCGTAAGCAAACGGTTGATCTCGTTAGTTCCTTCGAAAATCCGGTTGATACGGGCATCGCGATAAGCTCTGTCCATCGGCGCATCGGCACTAAAGCCCATTCCACCGTAAATCTGAACACCTTCGTCAACCGTATAATCCAAAGCTTCGGAACCCCAAACCTTTAATATTGCACATTCAACTGCAAATTGTTCAACAGATTTTAATCTCGCTTTACCGGACTCCATTCCACCTGCAACCAACTGGTCATAAGTATCATCAATATTTTGTCCGGCACGGTAATTTGCAGCATCAACAGCATAAAGCTTCGATGCAATTTCTGCAATTTTAAAACGGATGGCGCCATATTTTGAAATCGGGCGACCGAACTGGCTACGCTCGTTTGAATAATTAATTGCCGTGCTTAAAGTTGCCTTTGATGCGCCAATTGCTGCAGCAGATAATTTTATACGGCCAATATTCAAGATATTCACCGCGATTTTAAAACCATTTTCTCTGTCGCTCAACATATTCTCTACCGGAACCGGGCAATCATTGAAGAAAACCTGGCGGGTTGAAGAACCTTTGATGCCCATTTTGTGTTCTTCGGGGTTCATGGTAATACCACCAAAGTCTTTTTCTACAATGAATGCAGTCAGGTTTTTATCATCATCAATTTTGGCAAAAACGATGAAAATGTCGGCGAAACCACCATTGGTAATCCACATTTTCTGGCCATTGATGATGTAATGTTTTCCATCATCAGTCAATTTCGCCTTTGTTTTACCAGAATTTGCATCCGAACCAGAATTTGGTTCAGTTAAGCAATAAGCCGCTTTCCATTCTCCGGAACCTAGTTTCGGAATGTATTTTGCTTTCTGTTCTTCATTTCCATAGTAAAGAATCGGCAAGGTACCAATGCCAGTATGTGCCGAAAGCGCCACTGCAAAAGAGTGACCAGCACCAACTACATCGGCAACAAGCATCGAGGTGTTGAAGTTTTTACCGAAACCGCCAAATTCTTCTGGAACAGATACACCAAGAATGCCCAATTCGCCAGCCTTACTTAACAGCGTTGGCATGAGTTCAGGGTCTTCCTGTTTGTCAATTTTGTCTAAGTTTGGATAAACCTCCGCCTCTAGAAAATCACGACAGGTTTGCGCAATCATTTGTTGCTCTTCATCAAATTCTTCAGGAATAAACACATCCTGGTAAGCTGTTTCTTTAATTAAGAATTCGCCGCCTTTAATTGTCTTTTTTTCAGTTGTTTCCATTTTAATAGTATCTAGTAGCGAGTATCAAGTATCAAGACCGGGTTTGAAAACTGGATGTCGCTGGGTTTATGTATTTAGTAGCGGGTATCAGGTATCAAGACTGGGCTTAAAAACCGGATGTCGCTAGGTTTAAGTATTTAGTAGCGAGTATCAAATATCAAGACGGAACTCCAAAACTGGAATCTTGATACTTGATACTCAAATCTTGATACTTAATATTCAAATCTTGATACTCCTATCTAAAGCGTAAATCATTTTCTGAATTTCAGTTGTTTTTTCAATCAAGCCTGTTGATAAATTATCATCAAGTAATTCTAGTCGATTTGAAATAATTAGCTGCGTTTCTAATTCAAAGGCTGAACCTTGGCTTATGTTCAAAAAATATTTGAATTGAGCACTACTTCCTCTTCCTGAACCTTCTGCAATATTTGAAGAAACCGAAACGGAACACCTTTTCATTTGCGAAATCAAACCATATTTTTCATCTTTTGGTAAAAGTGATGCCGCTTTGTAGACATCAACAGCAAGTTCAATCGATTTTTGCCAGACCTTTAAATCTTTAAAATTGTGCATGTTTTAATAACATTAAGATTTAGCGTAAATATTTGGGATGATTTTTTTTAAGGGATGATTATTTCCTTTCGCTATTCAATCCTGATACTTGATACTCATATCTTGAGACTAATTACAACAGCTCAAAAATACCGGCTGCACCCTGTCCAGTACCTACGCACATTGTCACCATGCCATATTTTTTATTTTGTCTTTTCAGCTCGTTCATCATTTGTACGGATAGTTTTGCTCCGGTACAACCCAACGGATGACCTAAAGCAATTGCGCCGCCGTTTACATTGATGATATCAGGATTTAAATCCAAAGTCCTGATAATCGCCAACGATTGCGATGCAAAAGCCTCGTTCAATTCGATTAAATCAATATCATCCTGTTTTAAACCCGCTTGTTTTAATGCTTTTGGGATTGCCTCAATTGGTCCGATTCCCATAATTCTTGGCGGAACCCCAGCAATACCATAACTTACGAGCCTGGCAATTGGCTCTACATTTAGTTCTTTCATTTTCTTCTCAGAAACCACTAAAACAAATGCTGCTCCATCAGAAGTCTGCGATGAGTTACCAGCAGTTACGCTTCCAACGGCATCAAAAACAGGCTTCAGTTTCGCCAGCTTTTCTAAAGTTGTATCAGCTCGGGGACCCTCATCTGTATCGACCACGTAAGAACGTGTTTTCTTCTTTAGGTTCTCATCGAGATAGTTTTCATTTACCGTAATTGGCAGAACACCATCTTTCAAATGACCATTTTTAATGGCATGAATCGCTTTCTCATGAGATTTTAACGAAAAGGCATCCTGGTCTTCGCGATTTACATTGTATTCCTTTGCAACCGCTTCGGCAGTTAAACCCATTCCCCAATACCAATCCGGATTGTTTTTTGCAACCTCCGCATTTGGCACCAGTTTCCAACCACCGAATGGCATTCCACTCATCACTTCTACCCCACCTGCTATAATGCAATCGGCCATTCCGGCTTTAATTTTTGCGACTGCCGTGGCAATGGTATCTAAACCTGATGCACAATACCGATTCACGGTAACTCCCGGAACTTTTTCGGTATCCAGACCCATCATCGAAATCATTCGGGCTATATTTAAGCCCTGTTCGGCTTCTGGCGTGGCATTGCCCACAATCACATCATCGATTTGTTCTTTATCTAAATTCGGAACTGACGCCACCAAAGCCCGAATCACTTCTGCAGCCAAATCATCAGCTCTCGTAAAACGGAATACGCCACGGGGCGCTTTGCCCACTGCTGTACGATATCCGGCTATTATGTATGCTTCCATTTTTTTTAGTATTGAGTAGCGAGTATCAAGTATCAAGACTGGGCTCGAAACTGGAAATCGCCAATATTTTAATTAGTATTTAGTAGCGAGTATCAAGTATCAAGACTGGGCTCGAAACTGGAAATCGCCAATATTTTAATTAGTATTTAGTAGCGAGTATCAAGTAGCAAGACAAGGCTCAATTGAAGTCGCAAATTTTATTGTTTAATTTTTTGGAATCTTGATACTTGATACTCATATCTTGATACTTTTATCTTGATACCCATTTAATTTCTCAACGGTTTCCCTTTTGTTATTATCGACTGAATTCTTTCCAATGATTTTCTTTCTCCTGCAAGTGACAAAAAGGCTTCTCTTTCCAAATCCAGCAAATATTGTTCGCTTACTTCTGTTGGAGACGATAAATCACCGCCGCACATGACATAACCTAATTTTTCGGAGATTTTTTTATCGTGTTCGGAGATGAAATGACCTGCGTACATACTGTTTGCTCCGGCATAAACAATTCCTAAACCTTGTTTACCTAAAACTTTTATATCAGTTCTTTGAACCGGTTTGGTGTAACCTGCATCTGCTAACTCAATTGCCTTTGCTTTTGCATCAGCCAGTAAACGGTTGCTGTTCATCGAAATTGAGAATTTATCCTTTTGCAGATAACCCAGCTCATAAGCTTCGTAACCGGAAGTAGAAACTTTGGCCATTCCGATCGTTAAGAAACGGTCTTTCAAGGCATTTTGAACAATCTGATCGTCTTTATATTCGTCAGATGCCCGTAAAGCAAATTCTTTTGTTCCACCACCACCAGGAATAACGCCAACGCCAAATTCTACCAGCCCCATATACGTTTCTGCGGACAACTGGACATGGTCGGCATGTAAGCTAAACTCGCAGCCTCCACCCAGGGTTAAATTATGCGGGGCAACCACAACTGGAATAGAAGAATAACGGATGCGCATCGACGTGTTCTGGAACATTCTGATGGCCATATTCAACTCATCCCATTCCTGCTCAACTGCCATCATGAAAATCATACCCACATTTGCACCTGCAGAAAAATTCGCACCATCATTACCGATTACCAAACCACGGTAATCTTTCTCGGCCATATCAATGGCTTTGTTTATTCCAGAGATTACATCGCCGCCAATGGTATTCATTTTGGTATGGAACTCAACATTCAAAATGCCATCGCCCAAATCAATAATCGAGACACCTGAGTTTTTCCAAAGTGTTTTATGTTCACGGATGTTATCTAAAATGATAAACTCATCTGTACCCGGTAGAGCTTTGTAAGTTTTAGATGGAATATCATAGTACTTTTTAATACCACCCTCAACTTTATAAAATGAAGTATGTCCGGCATCAAGCATCTCCTGAACCCAGGCCGCAGCTTTGTTTCCATATTGCTCCATTCCTTCGATCGCTTCTTTCACGCCAACAGCATCCCAAAGTTCAAAAGGACCCAATTCCCAGCCGAAACCCGCGCGCATAGCATCGTCTATTCGATACAACTCTTCAGAAATTTCAGGAATCCGGTCTGAAACATATTCAAACAAGCCGAAAGAAGAGTGTCGGAATAACTCTGCCGCTTTATCCTTTCCTTTTGCAAAGATCTTCATCCGCTCCCGAAGATTTTCCACTGGCTTGGTCATTTCCAAGGTGGCTGACTTCACTTTCTGCTGCGGTTTATATTCTAATGTTTTTAAATCCAGCGCAAGTATTTCGGTTTTACCTTCAGCGGTCTTCGTCTTTTTATAGAAACCCTGTTTGGTTTTGTCACCCAGCCATTTACTTTCTTCCATTTTCTTAACATACTCGGGAAGTTCAAATAATCCGTGTGCTTTATCATCAGGGCAGTTATCGTAGAGGCCTTTGGCAACTTTAATCATCGTATCCAAACCCACCACATCCGAAGTACGGAAAGTAGCTGATTTCGGCCGACCCAAAGCCGGTCCGGTAAATTTATCAACTTCTTCTACCGTTAAATCCAGTTTCTCAACCAAATGCAGCAAAGCCATAATGGAATAAACACCCACGCGATTGGCAATAAAAGCCGGCGTATCTTTACACAAAACCGTGGTTTTACCTAAAAATTTATCCCCGTAATGCATTAAGAAATCAACGATTTCGGGTTTGGTATGCGGCGTTGGAATCACCTCCAACAATTTTAAATAACGCGGCGGATTGAAAAAGTGTGTTCCGCAGAAATGTGCTTTAAAATCTTCACTTCTGCCCTCGGCCATTAAATGAATCGGAATGCCAGAAGTGTTTGAGGTTATTAAAGTTCCAGGTTTGCGGAATTGCTCCACCTGCTCGAAAACTTTTTTCTTTATATCAAGATTTTCGACAACCACTTCAATTACCCAGTCGAAACCAGCAATTTTCGGCATATCATCCTCAAAGTTTCCGGTTTTAATCTTGTTCAATACTTTTTTAGAATAAACCGGAGATGGATTTGTTTTTACAGCCGTTTCCAAAGCTGCATTTACAATTCGATTTTTTACCATCGGCTTGTCTAAGGTTAATCCTTTTGCCTGCTCTTCCGGACTAAGTTCTTTTGGAGCGATATCTAAAAGCAACACCTCTACGCCAATGTTGGCAAAGTGGCAAGCAATACGCGAACCCATAATACCTGAACCCAGAACGGCAACCTTATTAATGCTTCGTTTCATTATCGTAATATTTAATCAACAGTATATGCAACTGTAATATCATTTAGTTTTATCAATAAATTAATGAATGTTTCCTTTTCCTTTTTTGTAAAATGTTCATCAAGATATTCATTAAATTTGCGGACAACACCCTTTGCCAAGTGTTTCTTTTCTTTCCCAAAATCAGTTAAAAAAACTTTTACAGAACGTTTATCACCAACAGACGTTTCACGATAAATCAGGTTGGCCTCTTCCATGTTATTTAACATGCGGGATAAGCTTGTTGCCTTAACGCCAAGTAAGGCCGCAAGATTAGAAACAGCTGTTCCTTCTTCCTCATTAATATTGATTAGCATATAACCAATTGCCTGGGTGATACCAAATGTAGATGCCATCTGATTATACTTATTAAACATATTTTGCCAGGCAAACTTAACGTGGTAATCTAATGTTTGTTGTTGCTTCATTTGGTTAATTTATTATGCTTGCATAGCAAAGCTAACGAATGTATTTTGTTAATGCAAGCAGAAAATTCAAAAAATTTGTCAAAAGATTCTTATAATAGATCACACAAATGAAACATTAACATGCTACAAATGAAAAGAATCTTGCTACTTATTGCATTCATCCTAGCAGGTGTGGTTGTTAGAGCACAGGTATCCTATTTTGGGAATGAGACAAGTAACGTTGAAAAATTGAAGGTATTAAAAAACACGACAACTTTATTTACATTTCAGTATGCTGATTATGCTGAATTAGAAAAGTTTGAGGAAGCCATCAGAAAAACGTGGACAATTACACCATTTAAAATTATAAAGCCGGAGGAACTTGCTGCATACGATACCCTGGCAAATTATTCTTTCTTCTATTTTGATGCTTATCCGGAAAAAACAGACACAGTAACGAAGGCAAATGTAGTCTACTTGCTTAAGCTGATTACACCCTCTGTTAGACCAAAGCAAAAAGATGAAAGCATATTCGCCACCGTAACCCTTTTTCCAGATGTTTATACTGAATTAACAGTTAAAAAAACCGTTGATAAACTTGGCTCCCGGAAAAGTATTAAAAAAGATATGTTAAATATGCTTTATAACAACTCTAGATTTGCTAACTGGTCGCCGGGATTTTTAGGAGGCTATCTTAAACAAATAAATGATGGATTACTTTTAGCAGAAAGCCGGCAAATAGACTATCAGTTCTATAATAAAAAAAGGCTTCCGGAATTGGCAAAAGAAACGTTGTATGTGCCAGAGTATGTGAGAGAAATATTTTCATCGCGATCTGCCAGATTACCCAGAGTAAATAGCGTTCAGGAGCCATATAATTACAAGCTGAAATTTTTACCCTCTAAAGAATTAGACAGCTTAACACTAACTCAGGATGCAAATATTAAATACCTGGTTTACACACAGCGATCTAACGATAAAATCATCAGCATTTATGACAGTAAAGACAAAAAGATTATCTATCAAAAATTTTATTATCAATCCCCGGGTTTTGAGATGAATGATTTAATCGACATAAAAAATGTAATTAAGTCTATTAAATAGATGCAAAGCTGAAACCAAATTCAATACACCTCAATCCAATTCAGTACACTTTCTTAAGCTACCGCTCTGATAGAACTTCACTGACCCCATCAGTAAATTTCTTAATTTTTATAAAGCCTTCAGCCGAATTGTGTTGCTTGTCAAAATAAATGCTTAGTGCCCCTTCAGTCGCTTTTATTTTTACCCGTTCACCATCTGGCAATTTTACAGTTGTATCTACTTTTTGATCCACAGGCAGATCATTCCTTAATTGCTTAACGATGTAATTTTTAAGCCTTCCTGTTTTACTTACCGGATAAACCGCATCATAGATAAAGGCAGTTTCAGTGTCTTTAACGTGAATGCTTAGATTACTGTTATTTGTTTTACAGCCAAAGCCTAACGTAATCGTTAAAAGCATGATGGCATAGGTAATTTTTTTCATTTCTTTTGTAGTTGATTGGTTGATTAGTCCATTGGGTGAATAACTTAATGACAATTGATATTGCAAACTGGTAATTGTTAACTGTAACCCAATATTGTTAATTGGTTATTGATAATTGTTTATTGCTAATTGAATATTAATTGTTATTGTTATTGGTCATTGCAAACTGGTAATTGTTAATGCAAACTAAGTATTGTAAACTGGCTATTATTCTGATTAACCCCCTGCCCTGCCCTTGATATCGTCTGTTGCGGTATTTCTGGACCTTGCCGATTTCACATTCTGGTTACCAAAACCGTAGCTGATGCTGAAATTCGCCCGTCTGCTGGTATAATGGTTGGTTACACGCAGGTTAACATTTTGATAATCGAGTGCGCCCTTCCAGTAATTCGTTAAGAGGATGTCATCCATATTCAATCTCAATTTCAGCTTTTTATTCAGCATACTTTTCTGGATACCCGCATTTAAGGCGTACTGTGGAATTGTAGTTTGCTCCACTCCGTAAACTTTTGGCGAATTATACCAGAAACTTACTTCAACCGTAAAATTATTTGGTAAAATAAATGATTGGGAAGTATTGAAATTATAAGCCAGTTTACCTGCGCTATAAGCTGCGCCTTGGAGGTTTCCATCGCTGAATTTGTTGTAATATAAACTTACGTTGTTCTGCATATTCCACCATTTCGCGACTTTTATCGGGAAATATAAATTTGCTGAGTAATTTTGTGCCCGCCCTAAATTCTGTCTTATTACATTCACAATTCGGGTTACCTCATCCTGCTGGCTGATTTGTGTTATTAAATCTTTGGTATTCGAATAATTCACTGAAAATGAAATTTCTTTATAACTGTACCCGATTTCAAAATTATCAGTGAATTGCGGTTTCAGGTAAGGATTTCCCTGATCAACAGCGTAAGGGTCCATGTAAAAAGCAAATGGATTTAGTTGTTGATAGTTTGGCCTGTCTACACGACGACTGTAAGAATACCTGATGTTGTTATTCTCGTTTAGTTTTTGATTCACAAAAGCTGTGGGGAATAACGAAAGATAATTTCTATCTACCTCTTTGTTGCTGGTAACCGAATTTCCATTGGAATGCGTATGTTCTGCCCTTAGGCCTAACTGAATTTTCCAAACTTTCCACTCTTTGCCAAAGTTTACATAAGCCGCGTTGATGTTTTCTTTGTAGATAAAGTTATTTGACTTACCTAAATCATTCTGCCAAAGGCCTGACAGAAACTGTTCTGAAAGAAAATTGTTGTGTGTAACCACATAACTGCTTTTCAGGCCCGTTTCAAACTTCATCGTTTTATTAATTGGCAGCGTTAAATCCGTTTTGGCCGCAACAATATCTATGTTCGCATCTGTATTATTCCTTAATAAGGTTGAATTGGTTTGCTGCCCGCTTTGATTTAAATATCTTGCATCGAATTGCTCGTCTTTTTTATTATTGAAATTGGAATAATCAGCATCGAAAGTGATGTTCTTTCCTGTTTTATCGAAATCATGCTTAACGTTAAAGTTTGCCGTTAAATTATTGGCAGGCGATTTTGAATAGGCATTTTGCACCACTGAATTATTGCTCGCCACGTTCGATTGTACCTCGCGGATAAACGTATTACTGAAATTATCAAGTTTAGTATCTACCGTATTTGCGTCAACCATAATGCCAAAAACGGTTTTTTCCGATGCATAGTAATCTGCTCCCAACTTCCCCTGGAAACCCACGCCTTTATTTTTCCGATCAAAATCTTGTGTAAAAGCACTCGACAGACCGTTTGCAAAGGTAGTACGGGTTAGGAAAGTGTTATTGAAGTTAGATTTTCTGGCCGCGGTCCCATTGCCAAAAATATTCCATTTACCCTCCCGGTGATTTAAGCTGATGTTTACTCCCGCACGAGCCAAATCCGTCGGCGAATCTGGCATAAAACCTTGTCCGCCGTTAAGTGATACCGTTCCATTCGTTCCGAAAGCTTTATTTCTTTTTAATTTTATGTTGATGATACCAGCATTTCCAGAAGCATCATATTTTGATGACGGATTGGTAATCAACTCAATGGTAGCAATCTGTTCGCTGCTCATGTTACTCAATAAGGTAGTCACATCAGCACCCGACAGAAAATTAGTCTTTCCATCTATCATAATGGTTACACCCGATTTATTGTTCAGTTTTATCTGTTCACTTTGGCGATCAACTTGCACTCCCGGCGCTTTTTCTAAAACTTCCAGTGCGGTACTTCCAGAAGCGACGATGCTGTTCTCAACGTTTAAGACAGTTTTGTCCATCTGGTGCTCAATGTAAGGCTTGCGGCCCTGAACACTCACTTCTTTAAGCTGTTTTGCATCATTCTCCATTTTTACATCCGCCATTTTTAAATCATCGTTTAACGCAAATGCCGCCGTGCCCCTGGCTTTATAGCCCACCATTGAAATCAACAATTGGTATTTTCCTACCTTCAGCTGGTCGAAAATAAATTCTCCATCGACATTGGTAGAACCGCTTTTTACTACCGTTGTGTCAGAAGAATTTAGAACTTTAACTACTGCAAAGGGCAAAGCCTGGCCTTTTTCATCAACAACTTTTCCGGAAAGTTTAACGATTTTTTGGGCAAAGGAAACCCCACATACCATAAGGCATGCAATTAGCATAAATAATGTTTTCATGATGTTTTTTTTAAGTCATTCAAACCTGGCGTTAACCATACTTAGCAGAATTATGATGTCTTCTAACTTTGTTTAGCTATAAAAGATTTCTCCAACCTGGTCGAAAGACGATTAATCGTTCTTACTAATTGCCTGTGTTATCCTCAACATTAATACCCAGCTCCTCTTTAACTTCTTTTACTCTATTGGATATCGAATCCTGGTAAAGAGAATCGACCGGCTTCGTTTTTCTCAAAGATTCTAAATCAAGTAATTCCTTTTTCAACTTTTTCTTATGTAAAGCTTCTTCTTTTAATTGAGCGATACACCGCAAACCATCTTCAGTCATTATCCAGGTACTGTAATTATCTGAATCGTTCTCTTTTTCATCACAATCCCAGGTTCCGTAATTGTTAATGTAACGGTAAGCATCGTGTTTAATAATCAGCTTCGTTCCAACAGGCAACTCTAGGTTTATCCATACTTCCTGGTTTCTCCATATGGTACCCTTTCTTAATTGAAAGCGTGGATTAAAAATCAGCAATGCATCTTTTGAGTTGTAATTGTAACTTATATTCTGAGCATTTTGCAAGGCGCTTTGAAAGGTTTTCCCCTGCGATTCGAATTTCTGTACGATGCGTGTTACACCATTTTCACTTTTGTTAATATTAATACGAATGTTGTTTGGCGAAACAAATGGTCCGTCTTCGAAATCATCTACCACAATCTGATTTCTTTGATTGGCATCAATATGATAAGCAATGCTATCCTCTTTACTAAAATATTTGCTTTTATCAATATCAATGGTGTATGTCGGCAAGGTTTTTAACTCTGTAGTCTGTGTCAGTTCTGCATGTTGTTTAAATTCTGATGAAATTTTTGCTGCCTGATAACCAACGGTTGCAGCACCTGCCAGCCAGATGATCAGCAATGCAAAAGAAAGCGTTTTGTTTATTGCTTGTTTGCTAAAAGCAACCCGGATGGAAAAGAGAACCAGTGCTAAAACAGGGATGAAACACACAATAAAAGCGCTAAACAAAATTACACCCCTGTTGCCCTCATTAACGATCGAAAACGGGAAGTACTCATATATGCTGGCATCCCAAAATCCCTGAAAAGCAGCCACGCCAACAATTAAACTTAACAAAAATAGAACTCCAAATACGACAATAACGATTGCAATAATTTTAAAAATTACCTTCCCGGTTCCTGATATGAAACGACCCAGCCATTCAAAAAACTCACCTATAAAATTACCTAAGCGGGCAAAAACAGGCTGCGCATGCTTGTTAGCTTCCGATAGGCGTTCCCTGACTGCCTGTAGCTCTTCGTCTAAATTCTTCTGAAAACCCTGAAGATTTGCCGGTTCGCCCTTCATCTCCATCTTTTCAATCCTCGATGTCGCCTTTGGCATAATAATCCAAAGCAACGCATAGACAAGAACACCAGTTCCTCCTAAAAAAACAGTCAGGACCGCGGCCAGACGAATCCATTTTACATCAAAATCGAGGTAATGCCCAATACCGGCACAAACACCTGCAACAACCCGTTCGTCCATATCCCGGTAGAGTTTCTTGTCGGTAGGTTGCGCTTGAAAGCTCGCATGAACCATTGGCTCTTCCTCTGTAGTCGCTTCAGCGTTATCAAAATCCTGAACGCGGCCCATCAGACCAATAACCGAATTGACGTTGCCGGCATCAACAACCTGTTTTTTCTGCTCTTCCAATTGTTCGGTTAACAATTCTGCGATACGATTTTCTATATCTGTAACAATTTCCAAATCATCTGCATGATTGGCAAAATAGTGCTTCACTTCATTTAAGTAAGCCTTCAGTAGCTCGTAGGCGCTTTCCTCAATGTGGATTATGGTGTTGCCTATATTTATGATGATGGTCTTTTCCATTTCTTTGCGGTTAAAAATTTTTTACGAATTGGCTCCTTTTTGTGAAATACCTACAGCATAAGCCAGCTCCTGCCAGGTTTGGTCTAATTGAGATAAAATGCCTTTACCTTCTTCGGTCAAGGTGTAATATTTGCGGGGCGGTCCTGAGGTAGATTCTACCCAGTTGTAACTTAATAAACCATTGTTTTTAAGCCTGGTTAATAATGGATATAATGTGCCCTCAACCACCAAAAGTTTTGCCGACCTCAATTCGGCAATAATGTCTGAGGCGTAAATTTCTCCTCTTGCGATAATTGATAAAACACAGTATTCCAGAATTCCTTTCCGCATTTGTGTTTGCGTATTTTCTGCTATCATAATACAAAGATATATGTTTTATAATGTACTATGCAATACATAGTACTAAAATTTATTTTATATTTATTATAAAATATTGATAATCAATGATTTATTTTTTTATTAATTTTTTTATCGAACCAGGTATTGACCTTTTTTCTAAGATTTCTCGAAAAGCTGATGCAATAACTTTTCTATTTTGGCAGTTCCGATATCGCCTGTAGTCCCGATTTGAAGAATGGAAATCGGGCGCCATTTGGCTCTATCGGGCTTAGATTAGTTAAGATTTCGCAAAGAATTCACCATGTTAAATTGACAAAAAGCATTATTATTCTATTGGTCGATGTCTCACCGAGCAACGTTAAACAAAGGAATTTTTTTCGGTCGGTAAGACACCAACCGATAGGTAAGAATCTTATTTAGTTTGCTCCGTCATTCTCGCGCAGGCGGGAACCACGATTGCTCAGCGAAGCTAATCTTAAAGCGCCCAGCAATAGCATTAGGATTATTCATAGGTTTTCCTTTCTTCAAAGGCATTCATAAGCAATCGTGGTTCCCAATTAAATTGGGAATGACGACGTATTGAAATAATTTGCTTTTGAGTCAGCGTCAATCTTTTTGAGACAGCCTCATGATTCGGAAAAGACATAAACTCTAAATAAAACTCAGGGGAACAAAAAAATATACAAACAAGGTCGATTTAATATATTTTGATAATTTTACGGCATCATAAAACATGTCCATGAAAACCATCAAGCACATTACTGAATACAATTAAGCCCTTTCAGTGCTCGATAGTTTTCATACCTATGAAAACAAAATAAAATCATGAAAAAATCGATCGCCAGCATTGTTGCTGAGGCAAATCAAAGCGGAGAAGGAACGCTGAAAAGAACTTTAGGGCCTGTAAATTTAATACTGATTGGCGTTGGCTTAACTTTAGGCGCAGGATTATTTTCGATAACAGGACTAGCGGCAGCCAACCATTCTGGTCCGGCAGTAACATTATCCTTTGTTATCGCAGCTTTAGGTTGTGGCTTTGCAGCACTGTGTTATGCAGAATTTGCATCAATGATTCCCGTTGCAGGTAGCGCCTACACGTATTCGTATGCTACAATGGGCGAGCTTTTTGCCTGGATAATCGGTTGGGATTTGGTGTTGGAATATTCTGTAGGTTGCGCAACCGTTGCCATAAGCTGGTCGCAGTATTTGACTCGTTTTTTAGGAAGTTTAGGCATTTACTTACCTCCGCAACTTACCCTATCCCCTTTCGAAACCGCAAAACTTGCCGATGGTTCAACTGTTAATGGCATAGTAAACATACCTGCAGCATTGGTTGTTGTTTTAATGACGGCCATTTTAATCCGTGGCACCAAAGGTTCAGCCATCGTTAATGGCATTATCGTATTCTTAAAAGTCGGTGTTGTTTTGGTTTTCATTGCCTTGGGCTGGCAATATATAGACCCGGCAAATTACCATCCGTACATTCCTGAAAATACAGGTACATTCGGACACTTTGGTTGGAGCGGCGTTTTACGCGGTGCAGGTTTGGTTTTCTTCGTTTTTATCGGGTTCGATGCTGTAGCAGCATCTGCTCAGGAAACCAAAAATCCATCAAGAGATTTGCCAATCGGAATCATTGGATCCTTATTAGTCTGCACCGTTCTGTTTGGCTTATTTGGTCACGTAATGACGGGTTTAGCGAACTATAAAGAATTTGCTAACAGTGGCGCGCCAGTTGCCATTGCGATAGAAAAAACACCTTATGGCTGGTTAAGTCAAGCGATTATTTTGGCTATCTTAATTGGATATACTTCAGTTATCTTAATCGACCTGATGGCACAATCTCGCATGTTTTATTCAATTAGCAAGGATGGCTTGTTGCCTAAAATATTCTCCGACGTCCACCCAAAATTCAAAACGCCCTGGAAATCAAATATCATGCTTTGCATTTTCATAGGCATTTTTGCCGCATTCGTACCTATGAATGTTGTTGGAGAAATGACAAGTATTGGAACCTTGCTAGCTTTCCTAATGGTTTGTGTAGGAATTTTAATCCTCAGAAAAACAGACCCCAACGCGAAACGTCCGTTTAAAGTACCATTCGTTCCGGTAATTCCCATATTGGGGATTTTGGTGTGCCTCATTATGATGGCTTTCTTACCGTGGGAAACCTGGTTGAGATTAGGTGTTTGGCTTGCTATCGGTTTAGCCATCTATTTCTGGTATGGTAAAAAGAACAGTAAATTAAAATCCGGCGAATAAATAAATTTAGGTTAACCTATTGGTTAATATACAACTAGGCTTTTTAAAGTGTTTCTTATTAAATACAATGCTCCTGTGATGTATTAAGACTTCTTTTTATCAAGCGTATAAATATCAGTTAGTTAACAAAAAAATATTAGTTATTAACAATTCAACATAATTCTGTTCTTTTGGCTTGGCTTTTGTTTTATAGGAAATAACCTATAAAAACATTTGCCATGATTATTAAATTAGACACGTCAGTTTTCAAGCTTGCCAGACAGAAAGTACAAACCGAAGAAAAAATTTTTAGCCCTTTAACCAGGACCCAATGGATAAACGCAGATAGAATTGTAATGGCTGCTATGTTCATTGTTACGATAGCGGGTGCGATTTTATTTTAGTTTAAATGATTTATCAAAAATCTTCTGAAATCATTTCCCTATTCATCATCACAGCTGCAACTGTACCCTGTGCAGTAATTATTGATAAAGACCTCATTAAGGTTGTGCAATCTCCCGCAGCATAAATGCCTGTTGTGGTGGTTTTCTGTTGTTCATCTATTTTTATAGTATTAAACTCAGTAAGCTCAAAGCCTAATTGAACATCAAAATCTGTATGCTGCGCCACATCTGCTCTTGCATACATGGCTTTCAAAGCTAATCGCTCTCCATTTGCAAATACCACATTTTCCAGCTGACCGTTTGTATGCTCCAAAGCCACAATTTCATCTTCTATTATTGCTATTGATTTAGATTTTAATTTTTCGGTCTGCACTGATGCTAATTGTGATTTCCCATTGGTTAAAATAGTCAAATCTTTGTTCCAGTGGTTTAAAGTTTTGGCCATCTCAAAAGCATGCTCACCGTTCATTAATAACGCAATTTTCTCATCCCTAACTTCATAGCCATGGCAATATGGGCAGTGAATTACAGAAATTCCCCAACACTCGGCAAAGCCTTCAATATCAGGAAATAGATCTTTTAAGCCGGTAGCAATAAGTAATTTCCTTGATGAATATTTTGTCAATCCGTTTATGGTGATACCAAAACCTGGAGTTAATTGTTCTGCTGAATCTACAGTTCCTTCAATAAATTTTACCGTGGAATATTTTAAGACTTCGGCCTTCGCCTTTGCTGAAATATCAGCTGGCTTATCCCCATCGTGCGTTAAAAAATTATGAGAATTCGGCGTTTGCCTGTTGCAGGGTTTACCGTTGTCTATAATAAGTACTTTTCTTCTTCCCCGCCCGAGGGCCAATGCGGCCGATAAACCAGCGTAACTGCCTCCAATTATAATTACATCAAAATCCATATTTAGTTCTTTTGAACAAAAGAACGAAAATAATTAACAAATGCATCAATGTTGCATTAAATAAATGTCATCTTTTTGAAAATGGATGCCTTGATAAAAGAACCATAATAAAATTTTTCTTTGAGAACTCCATAGTTATCCTTTAGAAAATACGGACTCATATCGATAAGCTTACTGGCTTCCACAATCCTGATGAGTTTAAAAAACAGGTACATCGATTTCAGCATCAACCATTTCCACCACTTGCCATTTTTAACATTCAAACTAAAATCAACCATAAACCAAAGTCCATGTGTGTTAAGTAATTTATCAAGCTTTTTAAAAACACTTTCTGCTTTTGGCTTACTGAAATTATCGAACAGAAAGGGGGTCAATATAACATCGAATGAGTCGTTTGTTGAAAAGTCTTCCACACCGATATTTACAAAATTAATCGAATTGTTCTGATGATTCCTAGCCTTTGAAAGTGAAATCATTCTAGACGAAAGCTCCACATAAGTTATTTTTAAACCCATAGGGAAAATTTTGGATATATACTCTAAAATCCAGCCTGTACCTCCACCAACAATCAGTATTGAACTATTTTCTGGTATATATTTTAACTGGTTAATTTGAGCATTAACCTGCGATTTCCCAAATACCAGGCGACTTAAAACATCGTAGTGGTTTGCTATTTTATCGTAGTTATTGAACATTTTCAGGATTAAATGATTTTCAGGATTTGAGCGCCTTAACCACGCTTAACTTTACGCTTTGTGCTATTTAACAAACTGCATTCCGATAATTCCACATATGGCTTTAAACAAAATAAGTCCATCAATTACCATTAAATAATATAAGATATTTTTCCGCCTATGCATAGAATATGCGACATAGATGGTTAAAAGAAATGGAAACACATTGCAAATCACCTGTGGCCAACCAAAGCCTTTATAGTCGGCGAATATCCCAAGAGCTATTAATCCAATTATCAGTAACGGAATTAGAATACTGAAAATGGTTTTTCGCAAACCGTAACGCACAACGAACGTTCTCAAATGCTTGTTGGCATCTGTGGGATAATCTTTGATATCAAAAATGATGGCATTCACGGTGCAGAACATCCAGTTTTTAATAAAAAGCCAAGTCCACAATACGGAATCATGGTAACCAATACCAGTTTCTAATTTAAGCATAATCAGCGGCAGCACATTGGCACAGCAGGCCCACACAAAACCAATAACAAAAGCCTTTAACCAACCGGTATTACGAAGATTAAAGTTTAAAAATGATTTGGGCAATAACCCATAATACAACCCTCCGGCTGTTACGATGATTACAATTGCAACCCAATAGATTACAGGAAGATTGAATATATTGCTGAAATTCTGATAAAGAAGATTTATAGCCAGTACCACGCAAAAAGCAAAGAGCATGCCCTGACTCCAATTAATGAAATTTTTGTTTTTAAAGTACCATTTGCTTCTTGGATTTGCGGCTAATGGCTTAGCAGAGACCTTATTATAAGCATAGGTATAATAAATTATCGGCGCTGTAAAAAGCAATAGATAGTAGTTTAACGAATTGAAGGGTAATCGCAATTGAAGCGTTGCCTCAATTGTTAACGCAACAGCTAAAATACCTACAAAGTAGTTTCCAAAAAAAATAAAGCGGATTATTTTCCCCATTGCAGGCTACTAGTTATTGGCTGACTATTTGCCCAATTTCGGATATAAAATTGAATAATTTCAAAATAATTTAACACAAAAAAAGCCTTTCAGTTTCCTGAAAGGCTTCGTGGGAAATGATCCCGATTGAAAATCGGGACGCCCCCTCGGCGTAAACAAGGTGCGCTAAACCAGCTGAGTTAATTCCCTAATAGCAAAAAAGCCTCTCAATAAATTGAAAGGCTTTTAATTGTGGGAAATGAGGGGTTCGAACCCCCGACCCCCTCGGTGTAAACGAGGTGCTCTGAACCAGCTGAGCTAATTTCCCCTTGGTTAATGGGTTATTCTATTAAAAAAGCCTCTTAGTTAAACTAAAAGGCTTAGTGGGAAATGAGGGGTTCGAACCCCCGACCCCCTCGGTGTAAACGAGGTGCTCTGAACCAGCTGAGCTAATTTCCCTTTCCTTTTGGGAATGCAAATATAGCGCTATAATCTTGTTTCGCAAATCTTTTTTATTTTTTTTCAGCTTAACAATGTTTCTAATATTCGATGCGATTGCACTTCACCAAATGAAGCCGTATGTAAGGTATAGAAAACCAATATCTTATCAAGCAAAAAACGCCTTTTCGAATTACTTATTTTTATTTCCGAAATTTTCTCGAGAGGCGTATTAAATAAGGAGATAAAATCAAAAGCATCCTCCAATGAAAGGTAATTTAGATGAATAGGCACCCTGGAAACAAATTCACCTTCCTGCAAATCGAAATATATTTGATCCGTTCGTCTTCGTTCGTTTGGTGAAAAACCTAAAAAACGGGTTAGCTTCAATAGAAAGGCTAGATGAAAATTTGGATTAAAGCCTTCACTTTCATCAAACCAGGCTATGGAATTAAAAATGTAATCGAACAAATCATCGTCGGCAGATTGTTGGCGGATGCTTTTATACAACACTTCATTCAGAAAGATGACGATACTCGATTTTACAATATCGTAAGGGATGCGCTTAAAAACAGGGGTTTGACGAACTTCAGAAACGCGCTGAATGTTGGTGTTCATTTTATGATAAACAACCATATCCAGTAAATGAAGTGATTGAAGCATGTTCATTTTAACCTTAGCTCGCGGCTTTTTAACACCGTTGATAAGATAAGATTGCATTCCGAATTTATCCGTAAGCACCTGCACAATTACACTGCTTTCGCTGTAATTAGTTGTTTTCAATACAATCCCCCTGACCTTGTGCAACATGTAGTTAAAACCTTTTTTTCAAAAGTATGTTATTTGTGCAAATTTAATTGCGCAAAAAATCATTCGGATTTATAAATAAGATTAGTTTTGCCCTTATCATTATAATTAAAACCAGACTAACACATGTGGGTAAAGCTATCAAGGTTTATTCTTCAGAACCGCATTTCAATTATCGTATTTTTTTTACTTGGTACCGTTTTCATGGCTTTTCAGGCCAAAAATGTAAAATTATCTTATACAGGAAGTAAAATATTACCCATCACCGACAGTGCTTTCATTAAATACAACAATTTTAAAAAGACATTTGGTGAAGACGGAAGTGTGATGGTGATTGGCATAAAATCGCCAGAAATTTTTAAGAAAGACATTTATAACAGGTGGTCACAGCTTTCCAACGAAATTCAAAAGCTAAAGGGCATAAAAGCAGTTTTATCTTCAGCCAAAATTTTTCAATTGGAGAAAGATACCATTGGGCAAAAATTCGTATTAAAGCCGATACCAGGAAGCCCGGTGACAACGGATGCCGAAATGGATTCTATTAAAAACATTTTATATAACACTCCGTTTTTCGAGGGGCTGGTTTACAATAAGCAAAATGCCACTTTAATGGCAATAACCTTCGATACTAAGATCCTAAATACCGCAGAAAGAAATCCAATCTTAAAACAAATAGAAGACAAAGCGAAAGCTTTTCAGGACAAAACGAAAATACAGGTCCATATTTCAGGTTTGCCTTATATCCGGACAGCTGTAAGCAAATTGGTGAGTAATGAATTTGTACTCTTCCTGGGTTTATCTATCCTGGTTTCAGCCATTATTTTATTAATTTTCTTCAGGAAATTCTACGCTGTCTTCTTCCCGATTTTGGTTGTAGTTATGGGTGTGGTCTGGAGCGTCGGAACCTTGGTTTTATTTGGATTCGAGTTAACAATTCTAACGGGTTTAATTCCACCACTTATTGTAATTATCGGCATTCCAAACAGCATTTTATTGCTGAATAAATACCAGAACGAATTAAGAAAAGATGGCGATAAACAACGGGCTCTAAGCGTTACAATAGAAAGAATTGCGGTTACTACCTTAATCGCAAACATCACCGCTGCAATTGGCTTCGGTGTTTTATATTTTACAGGCAGTGAATTATTAATGCAATTTGGTAGCGTGGCTTCAATTAATGTAATGATTACCTGGTTAATGTGCTTATGCTTAATCCCGATAATTTTCAGTTATTTACCTGCGCCAAAATTAAAGGCACAAACCCATGTCGAAGCAGGGTTTTTACATAAGCTATTGGTTAAAACCGACAATCTTGTCCAGCAAAAAAGCAGCTTGATTTACATTGGCACAGCGGTAATTTCTATTGTCGCTTTTATTGGTGTGATGAAGATTAATGTAAATGGTTATGTGGTTGATGACTTACCAAAAAACTCTAAAATCTTAACGGATTTGAAATTCTTCGAGAAAAATTTCGAGGGAATTTTGCCGCTGGAAGTGAGTGTAAATACCAGGAAAAAGAACGGTGTTTTCAACTTAACCAATCTGAAAAGAATGGAAAAAATGGAAAAAATGATTTCCGAATATCCGGAATTTTCCCGTTCCATTTCAGTTAATATGGGTTTAAAATATGCAACCCAGGCTTTCTATAACAATGATTCTACTTTCTTCCGTTTGCCGGACAATATGGAGAAAAACTTTATTCTGGCTTATATCGCCAGCGGCGGAAAAGGAAACGCAAGCTTGTTAACTAATTTCGTGAGTAAAGATAACCAGAGCACCAGGATTAGTTTTCAGATGGCGGATGTCGGCTCCAAACGTTTGGATGCGATTATGGCAGAATTGAAGCCACGTATCGACAGCATTTTAACGCCCGATAAATTTGATGTCGAATTGACTGGATCGAGCGTGATATTCTCAAAAGGAACCGATTATATGCTGAAGCATCTATTTGAAAGTATCGGTTTGGCAATTGTACTAATTTCACTCTTACGCCTGGCACAATTTAAAAGCCTTGGCATCATGCTTATTTCTTTATTGCCAAATATAGTTCCGCTCATCATTACAGCAGGAATTATGGGTTATTTTGGAATTTCGCTAAAGCCCTCAACTATTTTAATTTTTACAATTGCTTTTGGACTGGCATCTGACCAAACCATATATTTCTTAACCCGCTACCAGCAGGAATTGAATTTAACAAATTTTGGCGTGCCAAAAATCGTGACCGACACGATTACGGAAACGGGCGTAAGCATGACACACATTGCCTTAATTCTGTTTTTCGGTTTCGGAATATTTACGGCCTCCACTTTCGGCGGAACAGTAGTTTTAGGCTTACTACTTTCCATAACCTTGTTTGTAGCCTTGATTTTTAACTTAACCTTATTACCAGCACTGGTTTTGTGGCTGGATAAAAAGAAAGTCAGGAAAATGATTTCTGATGAAGAATCGGCCAAAAATGCTGGTGAGTTTGACCATTAGAAGCTCTCAAACCTTATAGGTTTTTAAAACCTATAAGGTTTCACTATATTTAGGGAAAAATTGCCATGAAATATTTAGATAAATTTCATCCCGACAATTTTTACCACATATTTAATCATGCAGTTGGAAAAGAAAATCTATTCAACTACCACGATAATTATATTTTCTTCCTTTCAAAATTTGATGATTACGTATCGCCAATAGCAAAAACGTTTTGTTATTGCCTGATGCCCAACCATTTTCATATACTCGTTCAAATTAGAGATGAAGATATAATAAGAACTTTAGCAAAAAATAATGATGAAAGTCTCGACTTTCACAAGTTTGTATTGCAAAGTTCAGCAATTTCTAAATAGTTATGCAAAGGCCTTTAATAAGCAAAATAAAAGGAAAGGAGCGCTTTTCTTAGATTTTACCAGAAGAATTGAAATCAAAGATGAGTCGTATTTCTCGAAATTAATAAATTACATTCATCAGAACCCTGTTCATCATCAGTTTTGCAAGTTGCCTGAGGATTGGGATTACTCATCTTATAATTCAATTATCTCAATAAATAAAAAATCAAAATTAGAAAGAAATGCTGTTTTCGACTGGTTTGGAGGTATAGAAGAATTTATAGCATTTCACAAAAAAGAAAAATTTTCAAATTTTGACTTTCCAAACTTATAAGGTTTTCAAAACCTTATAGGCTTAACTCCTACTCTGCAACCGGCTTTTCTTCTTCTTCATCTACAGGAACCTCGACCGTTGGATCGGTGATAATCTCTGCATTCCCATCATTATCTTTTTTCGCGAAAATAATCGGATATAACATCCAAAGCGAGCCAACTATTACAAATACGCCTGCCAGTATTTGCATATACCGGGCCCAACTTATTTCGTAAGCATCTAAAATACGGTAGGCGATAAAAGAGAGTACACCAAGAACAAGCATTAAAATGGCTTTTTGTAATTTAAGGAGCTTAATCATACCGTTTTTTTTAATTTGATAATATGAACTAAAACAAAGATAAGCCCGATTAGTTCAATCAGGCCACAGGAATAAAATGCATAACGCAAAAAATCGCGATTGCTTGATTAATAACGGCGACAATTGGCAGTGCGATTACAGCAACAACCATTAAAGAAAGTCCGGTATTAAATAATTTCACATTAAAGTATTTCCATCAAAACTACCAAAATTTGAGCGAAAAACTTTAACTTTGCAACCTTAATTTTTTGAGGTACTTAATTGATGTATAGCGAATTTAAACAATTGGATCTTGCCAAAATAGGGCAAGAAATACTGGATTTCTGGAAAGAAGAAAACATCTTTGAAAAAAGCATTTCTTCCCGCTCAAAATCCAATCCGTTTACTTTTTACGAGGGACCACCATCCGCCAACGGTATGCCAGGGATTCACCACGTAATGGCTCGTGCTATTAAAGATATTTTTTGCCGCTACAAAACAATTAAAGGCTACCAGGTTAAGAGAAAAGCTGGCTGGGATACGCATGGCTTACCCGTTGAATTGGGCACTGAAAAGGAATTGGGTATAACCAAGGAAGATATCGGTAAAACCATTTCTATTGAAGACTATAACGAAGCCTGTAAGAAAACAGTAATGCGTTACACCGATGTGTGGAACGATTTGACTGAAAAAATGGGTTATTGGGTAGATATGGACGACCCATACATCACCTACAAATCGAAATACATGGAGTCGGTTTGGTGGCTTTTGAAACAGATTTATGATAAAGGATTAATTTATAAAGGCTACACCATTCAGCCCTATTCGCCGAAAGCAGGAACCGGTTTAAGTTCTCACGAAGTGAACCAACCCGGTGCTTATCGCGATGTTACCGATACCACAATTGTCGCACAGTTTAAAAGCCTCACCCCAACCCTCTCCGAAGGAGAGGGAGCTAATAGTGTGGCTAAAGCATTTCGTCTTGCCTATCCCCCTTCGAAGGAATTAGGGGAGGATTTTTATTTCCTCGCCTGGACAACAACCCCCTGGACTTTACCATCCAACACAGCTTTAACTGTTGGACCAAAAATTGATTATGTTTTAGTTAAAACTTTTAACCAATATACTTTCTTGCCAACGAATGTAATTTTGGCAAAAAGCCTAGTTGGAAAACAATTCAGTAAAGGTTTTTTTGAAAGTAACGAAGCTGAAGATTTTACAAATTTCAAAACTGGAGACAAGAAAATACCATATCAAATCCTTGCCGAATGCAAAGGAACTGACCTGGTCGGAATTAAATATGAGCAACTTTTAACTTACGCTTTACCATACAACAATCCTGAAAACGCCTTCCGGGTAATTTCTGGTGATTTCGTAACGACAGAAGATGGGACCGGAATTGTACACACGGCACCTACTTTCGGTGCCGATGATGCTAAAGTTGCTAAAGAAGCAGTTCCGGAAATTCCGCCGATGTTGGTATTAGATGATAACGAAATCCTAGTTCCGCTGGTAGATTTACAAGGAAAATTTACCAAACATGTTGGTCCTTTTGCTGGCAAATATGTCAAGAATGAATATTATACTGCTGGCGAAGCACCTGAAAAATCGGTTGATGTAGAAATCGCGATTTTATTAAAAGAAGAAAATAAAGCTTTTAAAGTAGAAAAATATGTTCACAGTTACCCACATAGTTGGAGAACTGATGAGCCACTTTTATATTATCCTTTAGATTCGTGGTTTATCAAAGTAACGGATGTTAAAGACAGGATGTTCGACCTGAATGAAACGATCAACTGGAAACCAAAGTCTACAGGCGAGGGCCGTTTCGGTAATTGGTTAAAAAATGCCAACGACTGGAATCTATCTCGTTCAAGATATTGGGGAATTCCTTTGCCAATCTGGAGAACAGAAGACAAAAAAGAGGAAGTTTTAATCGGTTCGGTTGAAGAACTTTATAACGCTATTGAAAAATCTATAGCAGCGGGTTTCCAGAAAGAAAATCCGTTCAAAGGATTTGAAATCGGAAATATGTCTGAAGACAACTATAGTTTGATAGATTTACATAAAAATGTGGTCGATAAAATTACTTTAGTTTCTCCATCTGGTAAACCAATGGTTCGCGAAAGTGATTTAATTGATGTTTGGTTCGATTCTGGCGCTATGCCTTATGCACAGTGGCATTATCCTTTTGAAAACAAAGAAAGTATTGATGGAAACGAAGATTTCCCGGCAGATTTTATTGCTGAAGGTGTAGATCAAACTCGTGGTTGGTTTTATACTCTTCACGCCATTTCTACACTGGTTTTCGATAAGGTTGCCTACAAAAATGTAGTTTCAAATGGATTAGTGCTGGATAAAAACGGGCAGAAAATGTCGAAACGTTTAGGCAATGCAGCAGATCCGTTCCAAACCATTAATGAATATGGCGCCGATGCAACGCGCTGGTATATGATTTCAAATGCAAATCCATGGGATAACCTGAAATTTGACATCGAGGGCATTGCAGAAGTTCGCCGTAAATTCTTCGGAACACTTTACAATACCTATGCATTCTTTGCTTTATATGCAAATATCGACAAGTTCGAAATCGATAAAAATAACTTAAGCAAAGTTGAAGACAGGACAGAATTAGATCGTTGGATTTTGTCGTTGTTACAAAATTTAATCAACGAAGTTGATGAAGCTTACAACGCATACGAGCCAACCAAAGCAACGCGTTCGATTCAGGCTTTTGTTGATGAACATTTAAGCAACTGGTACATCAGGTTAAGCCGCCGCCGTTTCTGGAAAGGCGAAATGACGGATGATAAACGTGCAGCATATGAAACGCTTTACACCTGTCTGGAAACTTTAGCGCAGCTGATGAGTCCTGTTGCGCCTTTCTTTGCCGATTGGTTGTATAGAAATTTAAGCGTTAACGATAAAAATGCAGAACAATCTGTTCACTTAACATTATGGACAGCTGCCGACGAAAGCCTAATTGACACAGATTTGAATGAGCGCATGGTATATGCCCAGGATATTTCTTCGATGGTTTTATCCTTGCGTAAAAAATCCAGCATCAATGTCCGTCAGCCTTTAGAAAAAATTTTAATCCCATCCTTAAGTAGCGAATTCGAGCAAAAAATATCAAAAGTAGCCGATTACATCCTTTCAGAAACAAATGTTAAAAATATCGAATTCATTACCGATACGCATGGCATTGTAAAGAAAAAAGTTAAACCAAACTTTAAGGTTTTAGGTGCAAAGGTCGGTAAAAGCATGAAAGCCATTGCTGATGCAATTAACAATTTCAGCCAGGAGGATATTTTTACTTTAGAAAAAGAAGGACAAATAACTATCTCAACTGATCCTAAACTCGGCGACAGTATTTCATACGATGTACAACTCTTAGATGTAGAAATCATTGCAGAAGATATCCCAGGATGGCAGGTGACCAATTTAGGCAGCTTGACTGTTGCTTTGGATGTAACCATTTCTGAAGAGTTGAAACAAGAGGGGATTTCCCGCGAACTGGTGAACAGAATTCAAAATTTACGTAAAGAATTAAATTTTGAAGTGACTGATAGGATTAAAGTAGCTTTACAAAATGATAACCTTGTTACCGCAGCAGTTGCTAAAAACAAGGCCTACATTTGCGCAGAAATTTTAGCCGATGAATTAGAATTAACAGATGAAGCGTTTAGCTCAAACAAAATCACTATAGACGATGTTGAATTAAGCATTTCGGTAACTAAAATATAAATCCATATCTTAGAAAACTAAATTAAAAAAATGGAAAACAGTAACAAAACACGCTACTCAGACAGTGAACTTCAGGAATTTAAAGAATTAATTCAAGATAAATTACGCATAGCGAAAGAGGAACTTAATGCATTAACATCATCATTAAGTAACCCTAACGCTAATGGTACGGAAGATACTTCAGGAGCGTACAAAACATTAGAAGATGGTTCCGCAACCATGGAAAAAGAGCAGATTAACCAGTTAGCTGCCCGTCAGAAGAAGTTTATTGATAACCTGGAAAACGCTTTAGTTCGTATCGAAAACAAAACCTATGGCATTTGCCGTGAAACCGGTAAACTTATCCAGAAAGAACGTTTACGTGCGGTTCCGCACGCTACTTTGAGTATGGAAGCTAAACTAAAACAAAGTTAATGAAAGGCTATACAAAACCTTTAATCGTTATCTTTTTAGTTTTACTTGCTGATCAGGCACTTAAAACCTGGATTAAAACCAATATGTACCTTGGCCAGGAATTCAAAATCCTTGGCCAATGGTTTATCATTCATTTTACTGAAAATAATGGTATGGCCTTCGGGATGGAATTTGGTGGTGAGTTTGGAAAATTAGCTTTATCATTATTCCGTATTGTCGCCGTTGCAGGTATCGGCTATGGTTTGCATTATTTAATCAAACACAAATACCATCGTGGTTTAATCTTAAATGTTGCCTTAATCTTTGCAGGCGCATTGGGCAACATCATCGATTCTGTATTTTATGGTAAAATATATGGCTATGAAACCTGGTTTCATGGCCGCGTTGTCGACATGCTTTATTTTCCGATTGCCGAAGGACATTTCCCAAGCTGGATTCCGATTTGGGGTGGCGACGAGTTCGTTTTCTTCAGACCGGTTTTTAACCTTGCAGATGCCGCAATTTCAGTTGGCGTTGTGCTTATCCTTATCTTCCAGAAAAACTATTTCAAAGAAGATGTAAAAGATGAAGTAAGCATTAACAGCGAGATCGTGGAAGAGTAAAACGACATTTTGTAAAACCCTGGCTTATTAAAAAGCTACAATGCAAAACAGCACCTGACCATTAAATGATCAGGTGCTGTTTTTATAATTCCTAGTGTCTTTGCTATTGGCTTAATGTAAAAACATAATGCATTTAAGCTAAATACCACCATTTTTTACCACTGCTACAGTAACCATTAGCTGCCCGACATGTCGCATGGTATGTTCAGCTGCATGTACCAATAAACCAATAACCGTTGATGGTAAACCTGCACGACCGATTCCCCTGAAATTATCTAAAGTTGATCCATCAGTAACTTTAATTTGTTCGATTGCTATATCAACCTGTTTATTAAACCTGTTCACTAAATCTGAAACGGTATAACCCTCCGGTCTATCCTTACCTTCTTCTGCCAATTCTTCAAATTGAAATTCCGAGAGCTTTTCATTTCTGGCATAGGTAAAAACCCTGTCTAAAACGCCGCTTAAGTGTTGAAGATGAAAACCAGTTGAAGCCATTCCTGCAGGACGATTCCATAACAATTCAACGGGGAATTCAAACATATAAACATTAATCTCTTCCCTTGCCTGTAATAATGCATGGGCAACTGGTTGTAGAACCGGTATTATATCAGGCAAGGGACCTCGCTGCCAAACTTCTAATTTTTGCGCCATTATTTTTAAGATTCTTTTCTAAAGGCAATAATGATTTCAGCCAAAAACCAAAGTTAAACTGAATATCAAAACCAACCAACCAACGAGAGCAACTAAAAATAAAGGACTTGCCATAGCTTTATTTTTCTTCGCGCCAGTTACGGAAAATATCCCAAAAAAGAACTCTAAAATTATTTCTATCATAACAAATACTTTAAACTAAGATATTAAAAACCAATAACTTGTTACAATAAAATTTTATAAAATGTCTCGTTCCATCCCCAACTTTGTCTCGGGTAAACCTCTTTTTGATACATCGCAGCTCTTATATTTGATTCATATCAAATTGCCCAGAGTTTGTAGTATGAACAGATTAACTTACCAGATAATTATTTTTATGTTAGTAGAATCGCTTTTATTATTATGGTCGACACCAGTAAGTGCGCAACAAAACAATCACATGAAAAAAAATATAAAATCTGGATATGCCCCGGTAAATGGGATTAAAATGTACTACGAAATTTATGGCGAGGGCCATATTCCACTAATATTAATACATGGAGGCGGTTCAACCATCGAAACATCTTTTAGCAATTTAATTCCTTTATTAGCTGATTATGGACAGATAATAGCAGTAGAACTTCAGGCGCATGGCAGAACAGGCGATAGAAATACAGCTGAGACTTTTGAGCAGGATGCTGATGATGTAGCTGCGTTAATAAAATACCTAAAGATAGAAAAGACCAATATTTTAGGCTTTAGCAATGGCGGAACTACAGCACTTCAGCTTGGGATCAGGTATCCAGAATTAGTAAATAAAATTGTCGCAATTTCTGCGGCTTATAAAAGAGATGGCTTTATTTCTGGTTTCTTTGAAGGCATGCAGCAGGCTTCGCTTGAAAATATGCCTGTTCCATTAAAAAAGGCTTACCTGGAAGTAAATCCAAATGAACAAGGACTGCAAAGCATGTTTGAAAAGGATAAAAACCGGATGATTAATTTCAAAGATTACAGCGATGATGCTCTTAAATCAATCAATGCTAAAACACTATTTATCGTTGCTGATAGAGATGTTATCACATTAGAACATACTTTAAAAATGTCGCAGCTCATTGCTAATGCGCAGTTAGCCGTTTTGCCGGGCGTGCATGGTTCCTGTATAGGTGAAGTTTGTACTGCTGTTATTAATAGTAAATTACCTGAAGCTACCGCAGTGTTAATTAAAGATTTCGTCAATCAATAACTTAAGATGACATCATCTTGTTCTTATAAATCAGTTTGAGCGACTTAAAATACCAACTCAACCTGATTTTACATTTATCGGATTAGTTGATTTTACAAATAATCTTTGTTCCTGTTACTCTGATCGTCAACAACAGTAGCATCGAGCAAATTTGCGGCATATTGCTGGCCCAATTGAAGCTTAGGAGCTACCTCAAGAAAATCTTCCAACTGCACTTAGATTATAGCGTTCACCATTAAAAAGTTACGTGACTAACTAATTGTTAATCATCGTTTAAATTATATTTGTTATGCAAAACAAGTTGTTAACCCAATGTTGATTTTGTATCCTTGAACCAAACCATAACTATTCCACATGATTAAAAAACTTTACGCATTAGCTGTGCTTACGCCCTTATTTGCCTGTGAACCCATGCATGCACAAACGGCTCCTGCTGGCGCACGAACACAATCTGCAACACCGGCAACAAGCATTTCTGGCTTTACCAAAGATTTCAAAAAACAGGAAGGCTATTTCAATTTCTACTATGATGAGAAATCGGGTAAAGTATTTTTGGAAATCGATGCCTTTGATAAAGATTTTCTTTATTTCAGTTCTTTAACTGATGGTGCTGGAAGAAACGCGGAGCGTGGTGGCGCCTCTACCAACGTTGCCCGTTTCATTAAGGTTGGCCCGAAAGTTTTTTTACTGGAACCAAATTTAGCTTATCGTGCCGGAAATGGTGATCCTGATGAGATTAAAACCGTTGAAGGTTCATTCGCGAAATCAGTTATCTGGGGCTTTACGCCTGTTGCGATAGAAGGCGAGAAGTTTTTAATTGACTTAACGCCTTTCATAATTCGTGATAGTCAGAATATTGGCGGCACCATCGGTGCACCTGCTTCTTCCGGAGGCGCAGGCGGTAGAGGCACAGCAAGCAGTGGCAGCACTTATCGCGTGGATGAAACACGTTCTGCTATATTTTTACCAAACACCAAAAATTTTCCCAAAAATACGGAGTTCGAGGCGATGCTTACTTTTACAGGCGGCGCGCCAAATGGGAGAGGAAATATAGCCCCCGATGCAAATGCGGTTACGGTTAGAATGCACCAGTCATTTGTAGAATTACCTGATGGCAATTTTAAGCAACGCAAATTCGATCCCCGTTCCAGTTATCAGTTATTTAGCTACACAGATTTTTCTGCACCAATGTCTGAGCCTTTAGTTAAGCGTTTTACACGCCGACATCGCTTAGAAAAAAAAGACCCAAATGCTAAAATGAGTGAGGCGGTAAAACCAATTGTTTATTACATCGATAGAGGTGCTCCTGCCCCAATTAAGAAAGCACTAATTGAAGGTGGCGCATTTTGGAACGAAGCTTTTGAAGCCGCCGGTTATAAAAATGCTTTTCAGGTTAAAGAACTGCCAGAAGGCGCTGATCCGATGGATATCCGATACAACGTTGTAAACTGGATTACGCGTGCCGGCAGTCCGAGGGCGTTTTCGTATGGCTCATCCTATAGCGATCCAAGAACAGGTGAAATCATTAAAGGCGTTGTAACTTTAGGTTCCGACCGCCATCGCCAGGATTATCTAATTGCCGAAGGTTTATTGCAACCCTACACTGATGGAAAACCTATAAGTAAAGTAATGGAAGAAATGGCTATAGCGCGTATAAGACAGTTATCGGCACATGAGATCGGCCATACGCTTGGTTTAAACCACAACTTTGCGGCTAGCCCGAAGGAACGTGCTTCAGTAATGGACTATCCTTTTCCACGTATTAAACAAAAAGCGGATGGCAGCATCGATTTATCTGATGCCTACGCAAAAGGTATTGGAAGCTGGGATAAAAGGGCAATTATGTGGGGATACAGCGATTTCCCAAAAGGCGCTGATGAAAATGCCGAGCTTGATAAGATTATGAACGAAACCTTGAAACTAGGTTTTCAATATATCCCAGACATTGGTGGGTATACCCATCCGAATGCAAACCAGTGGGAAGACGGTGAAAATACAATTATTGAATTGAACAGGCTGATGAAGATCCGCAGGCAGGTTTTAGATAATTTTTCTGAAAAGGCAATTGTAAAAGATGCGCCAATGGCTACACTGGAAGAAGTTTTAGTGCCTATTTACCTTTTACATCGCTATGAGATTGAAGCTGTTGCAAAAAACATTGGCGGATTATATTTTACTCACGCAGTTAAGAATGATGGACAAAAACCGACTAAAATGGTTGAGCCAGCAAAACAATGGGCGGCCTTTGATGCATTGCTTGCAACAGTGAGCCCGGAGACTTTAGCTTTACCGGAAAGTTTGATACAGAAAATCCCGCCCCGCCCATCAGGTTATCCGGCGTCGGCAGAAACCTTTAGCGGTTATACCGGACCAACATTCGACCCGATTGCCACTGCTGAAGCCGCAGCTAATGAGACCATTTCTTCCTTATTGAATCCTGAGCGTGCTTCGCGTTTAGTAGAATACAATTCACGCGATTCCGAGCAACCGGGGCTAATTGCTGTCGTTGAAAAACTTCTTTTAAAAACCTGGAAAGCTGAGCCGGTTTCTGGCTATAAAGGCCAGTTACAGGTTATGGTAAACAACCTTACCTTGAAATATTTACTGCAGTTGGCGGCAAATAGCCGCGCTTCTGAAAGCGTAAGAGGCGAGGCTTTGTTGGAAATCTCTGAATTAAAATCATGGATAAGCGGGAAATTGAATGCTGCAGCTTCAAAGCAAAAGGCAAATCTATTATATGGCTTGTCTCAGATTAAAGAATTTGAAGAATCACCTGCTAAATTCCAGCCAGAGCCAGCACAAGTGATGCCTCCGGGTGCCCCAATTGGTATGGGTGGAATGGATTTTATTGATGACTGGAAGTAGAAATAAGGTAAATTCTGAAAGCATCAATCGTAAGTGGTTGATGCTTTTTTTTATAATATTGAAGAAAAAATTACAAGCGAATTATTGAATGAGAGAACGTTTCTAAATTAAAATGAAATTATGTTGGCACATTCTATTGTTCTAAGTTTGTGCTAAACAAAACATAATATGTCTAAGACAAAACTTACAATTAACAATAACGGATCAGTTAAAATAGAGGGCGATTTTGAAATCGTAGATAGAAATGGAAATGAATATGGCTTGCAAGGAAGAACAGTTCTTTCGATTTGCAGGTGCGGATTATCTAAAAACAAACCGTTTTGCGATGGCGCACACAATGGTCATTTTGAGCATGAGGCCATTGCTTTCGACCTTCCTCCTAAAAAAGTTTAACAAAAAATGAACATCCTGTGCTTGTCTTTCGATAAACACAGGATGATTTATTGATATCTATTTATTCCGCGTCGTAAATGATTACCTTTTCAAATAACCCGCGGAATTCATCCAAAAAAGCCTTGTGGATTTCGTGAACCTGGTAAACGTCATGTGCGGCTAAATCTTCTAAAAACAAAGTCAAGCTGAAGGTATAAGTTGTATCTACAACTGCCCGATCAATTGGTGCAGGTGTTCCGATATGGAATGTTCTTACAACTTCAATATCTTCCAGACTTTCCAAACCTTTACGGAAAGCTGCTTTTTGTTCATCAGTGGTGTCGGCTTTAAGCCAGAATAAAACGTGGTGTGCTATCATAATATATTTTTTTCAAATATAATGATAAGCCAGATTCTAAAAATCAATCTAAGCGTAAACTCAGTTTATTTATTAATGAAGCATGACTGTACTTTCCGTAATGGATAAGTTTAAAAAGCTCAATAATTTTCACGGAACCTTTATTACTTTTCTGTGTTTTGATTTAATATTGTTAAAACACAACACGATGGCCAAAGACAAAAAGAAAGCAAGCAAGAAAAAAGAAGGTAAGAAAAAAGACAAGAAAAAAAAGAAAGGACTAAAGAAAAATAAGTTAGGAGTCAAAAATTCGCTGGTAAATAATATTAACGCCCGGAAGAAGAAAGGAAAATCAAGGTCGAAAAAGAAATCCAGGATTAGTAAAAAAGCCTACAAGAAAATGCAGAAAGGCTGGAAAAAATAAAAAATCTTTTCAATGTCAATATATTTTATTGATGAATACAGATTGTAATTTAGCGCTATATTTGTAAGGCAAACTTACAAGTTTGCCTTACAAATATGAGCACAGAAAAAAGTAATTCAATCGCTTCGGAACTTCGTCCGGTTTTAGCCCGGTTAAACCGAAAACTGCGTAAGCTGTCTCCCTCAAATACGGCTCTTTCTCAAACAGAACGTTCAATTTTAATCTTATTAGAACAACAGGATTATCTGCTTTCGGCAGAACTCGCGGTTTTGGAGAAAATTACACCTCAATCGATGGGTGCTTTGTTAAATCACCTTGCTGAGCTTAAACTAATTTATAAAACGGCATCTGAAGATGATAAGCGAAAAATTCATATTTCGCTATCGGCCGAAGGAAAAGAAATGCTTGAACAGGTAAGGCATGAACGGGATGAATGGCTAAGTAAGGCCATTGCAGAAGTTTGCACAGAACAAGAACAATTAATTTTAAAAGAAGCTATAGGTCCTTTAACAAAACTGGTTGATTTCTAAATCAGATGGCCTTGAATTATGAAAATCAGTACATTTAATGCATTTAAAAGTCGCAATTACCGGCTTTACTTTGGCGGACAATCCGTTTCACTAATTGGAACGTGGATGCAAAAAACAGCGGTCAGCTGGGTCGTTTACGAGCAAACAAACTCTAACTTCATGCTTGGTCTTACGCTTTTTGCGAGCCTATTTCCCTCATTTATTTTTTCCTTTATCGGAGGTGTTGCGTCTGACCGGTACGATAGATATAAACTCTTGCTTGTTACACAAATCGCATCAATGGTTCAGGCCATTTTAATGACCATTTTAATCTTCTCAAAGCATTATGAAATGTGGCAGATCATTGCCCTGAGTGCATTTCTAGGCCTGATAAATGCGTTCGATGTCCCGGCAAGGCAATCATTGGTTTATGAAATGGTTGATAACAAGGAAGATTTACCTAATGCTTTGGCTTTAAACTCATCAATGGTAAACTTATCCAGGTTAATTGGTCCTGGGTTAGCAGGTCTGGCTCTGGAGAAACTTGGTGATGATGTGTGTTTTGGCTTAAATGCGGTAAGTTTTATCGCTGTTATTGGTTCATTATTAATGATGAAATTACCAAAATATGTATCGAAACCGCATACGAAAAATATTATAGGTGAGTTAAAAGAGGGTTTTGCCTATATTAAAGAAACGCCGTCTATTGCTTACGTTTTAATTATGCTGGCCTTAATCAGCTTATTTGTATTGCCATTCAGTACATTGATTCCGGTTTATGCAAAAGATATTTTTCAGGGAACCGCATCAACATTTGGCGTGATAGATAGCGTTATCGGTTTAGGTGCTTTTTCTGGCGCAATATTTTTGGCTTCCTTAAAGCCTGGCAGGAACCTAAGGAAAATACTGGCCATAAATACTTTAATTTTTGGGGCAGGTTTGGCTTTGTTTTCTCATACTACTTCTTATCCCGTAGCATTAGTTTTCGCTACTATTTCTGGCTTTGGAATGATGTCGCAAATAACCATTAGCAATACCTTAATTCAAACCACCGTCGATCCAGATATGCGTGGGCGGGTAATTAGCTTTTATGCGATGGCTTTTTTCGGAATGCAGCCATTGGGTGGCTTGCTAATCGGAAGCATTTCACAATTAATTGGCACACAAAACACAGTGTTATTTCAAGGCACGATTGCTATTTTAATTGGTATTTTATCTTATAGAAGATTGTATAAAGGTGAAGTTAAAAACGTCAAACCGGTAAAACCTGTTAGTGAGCTCGTACTGGAGAAAATCTAAAAATGATGAAATTGTCAATTGAAGGCATTTGTGATCCCGCATATAACCGTGATTTCCGCAGATTGTTAATCAATATTCTGCGTTTATCTGGGAAATCTTCGGGAGAAAAATTACAGGTTAACTACCATTTTCGATTTATGGTAAGTGAAATAAGATAATGCCAATACCAGCAAAAAGACAATAGGTCCAACACGATTTGATATTGGATCACCGGAGGCCGTATGCGCGATAAAAGCAGAAACAAAAGTGATGACAAAACCGGCATAAGCCCATTCTTTAACATCGCTTTTAGTAGGTAACAAGAGAATTATAGCACCCAAAATCTTCGCTATGGCAAGTTCTATTCTAAAATAATCCGGAAAACCCAAATGCTGAAATCCCTGTTTGACCTCGGGATTAGCGAAGTATGAATAAGCCGAAAAAATCATCATCAGCGAAACTAATGTGGTTGATATCCAATACATAATGTTGATAGTTTTTGTTTTCATATCCTTTTTTTGCACAAACATATCCATATTTACTATCAAAAGAATACTACTTTCCCGAAGGATAGTAGTATCATTTGGGAAAGTGCTTACCTTTGAAAGATGGCATTTAGAAAAGAAAATCACACGAAAGAAAGTTGCAGCGTTAGTTTAAACGCAGTGAAGGATGCCCTTTATGTTTTAAATGGGAAGTGGAAATTGCCTTTAATACTTTCTCTACAAGATGGCCCTAAACGTTTTAATGAGATTCAGAAATCGTTGGGAGAAATTACGCCAAAAATTTTATCGAAAGAACTGAAAGACTTAGAATTAAATGAATTTGTGCAGCGCAAGGTATATTCAACTACTCCGGTTACGGTGACCTATGAATTAACTGAATATAGTGATTCACTGGATAAAGTTATCAACGAGTTGAGAGATTGGGGCATGCAACATCGCGAAAGACTCGTAATGCACAGGAAAAAAGGGGGCGTTTTGGAGAAAGTTGAAGCTTAGGTTCCTATACCTAAAGCGTTTAAGATTTAATTAAATAAGGATGCCTTATGTTTCATTGCATGAATCAATAGTTTAAATTTAATTCATCTAATCTTACGGACAAGACATATGAGATCCAACTACTGGTAATAGTAACAGGCTCTATTTTCTATTACCTAATTTGCAGTTCTCATAGTTAAAAACTAATATGGAATAAAGTTTAAATTCTGTATTTATATGATTATCTGTAATATCGGCTATCTTTGCACAAAATAAAAGCGATGGCGGTATTACATAGAAAAGAAGAAAAAATTCAGGCAGTGCTGGGTAGGCTGGCTAAAAAATATACAGACGAACAATTTGTGGAAATGTTTATTAAACTTTACTCTAAAGACTGGGGCAAAATTAAATCGGCTTATATTAAGCAATCTCAAGACAAAGAGCCGGGAACAATAATCAACATGCCTAAGCCAGAAGTTTATTTGAAACAGGTTTTAGCAAATTATTTGAACCAGGCAGATGCGCCAAAAGCAGCCGAGGTTAAAGAGGAAGTTATTGTAGGAACGCCTGTTGTTGAGGCTAAAAAAGCTAAAGCACCTGCAAAGAAAAAGGAAGTAGCTGCAACTGCTGAATCTAAAAAGAAAGCTCCGGCTAAAAAGAAGGCTGATGTTGCCGACGAAGCTGTTGCCGAAGTTAAAAAAGCAAAAGCACCTGCAAAGAAAAAAGCTGAAATTCCAGAAGAAGTTCCCGCAGTTGAAAAGAAAGCAAAGGCCGCAGCAAAAAAATAAAAAATATTTTCTGCCCGGTATAATAAATTACTTTTTTGGTTGTTTATATATCTGAGAGCGTTAATTTAGATGATGGGGATAGGTCGGTATGATTTATCCCCGTTTCTTTTTTGAGGGATTTATTAAAATAAAAAATAATTTAAGTTCAATATAATAAATCGCATTTTTGATTGTTTATATATCTGAGAGCGTTAATTTAGATGACGGGGATAGGTCGGTATGATTTATCCCCGTTTCTTTTTTGAGGGATCTTGACTAATTTCACCACCTTAGGCATCTAAGAAATGGATTAGGCTTATCTGAAGCAAGATATTATCCTATGCCCCCTTCAAAGAGCGAATGGACTTAATTATTATTAATAATATTCAACCTATTTAAATAATGATATTCAAAACTGAGGTAAACTAAGGTGTCTTAGGTGGTAAAATATTCAAAAAAAAGTCGCTAATTTCTTAGCGACTTACAATTAAACTAAGCTTAATCCTACTTTTCGATCATTTTATAATAACGAACGTAATCTACTTCCATTTTTTGTGGCCAGATGGAATCATCTATACCTTGTGCTCCTCCCCAATCGCCACCAACAGCAATATTTAAAAGAAGGTGAAACTTTTTATCGAATGGCCATACTTTGTAACCTGTTCCCTCATTCGCAAACTCAAAAACCTTAACATCGTCAAAGTAACCCCTAACAGCATAAGGTGTCCAATCAACACGATATAGATGAAAAGCGGTGCTTGCACCGTCGATTTTCTTAGTGATGGTTTTCTGGGTATTTATTTTGAAATAATAAGCCTCCGTATGCGTACTAAAATGTACATTATCCTGGTCGTACCCGACATGCTCCATGATATCGATTTCTCCTGACTTTGGCCAATCACCATAGGCTCTGTCTGTTGGCAACATCCAAATTGCAGGCCATGTTCCTTTTCCTGCCGGCAACTTTGCCTTAATTTCAAAGCGACCATAAAGCGCGTCCAATTTTCCCCTTGTTACCATGCGGGATGAAGTGTAGCCCATACCACCCATGCTTTCTTTTTTTGCTGTAATAGTTAAGAGTCCATTTGCTACGCTTGCATTGTTGGTCGTATTGGTATAGTATTCGAGCTCGTTATTTCCCCAACCACCACCGCCAGTATCGTAATCCCAATTAGATGACAATGCTGCACCCGTGTTCGTAAATTCATCTGCCCAGGCTGGTGTGGTTTCAAAACTCCAGTTTTTATCAACGGGTGTTGTAATAACCGGCGGCACATAAACCGGACCACCTTCATCGGTTCCTTTTGAACATCCGCTTATTCCCACTGCTAAAATTGCAAAAGCAGTTAAAATTTCCTTTTTTAAGTACTTCACTGAATCCCTCATTTTAAAAAATTTAATAGCAGTTTAGGACGAATCCCAAACTGCTGTTATTTACACTATTTAAACTCGAAATCGTCGATATAAAATATACCGGGATTTGGATGGCCTTCGCCACCTATTTGTACAACAATTTTATCGTATAATGTTTGGCTGGCAGAAGCTGAGTAATCAAACTCCAACTGAACCCAAGTATTGTATTGAGCTACAGTAATTGTTTTTACAATTTCTATTTGTGTTTGCCAGGCGTTACCACCTAATAAAGAATTTTGAAGCTTGACAGCAACAGTTGCCGGAGTTTTTGTAAAGTCATTTCCGCCGGGTAAGAAAACCTTTAGCCTGATTTTATTTTTTGCAGCCAAATCAAAACGATATGGCATCGTGATGTTGAGATTTCCATACTGACCATCGTTGCCTGTTCTTTTTTCGTAATAAGCTACTTTTGAAGAGGTATTTACAGGGAAACGGGCAGGGTTATCATAATTTCTGTTGAAATCCATATTTTCAGCAAGCCAAGCCATGCCAGTTGCACTTTGGAAATCATCAGATAAAATAGCAGCCTGAATTGGTTTTAAAACAGGAGGAACAACTGGTCTTACATATCCTTTCCTGATTAATTTCAAATACCAGGCATTACCTGCATTAGATTTATCAAGGCAACGTAACCACATTTCATCAGTTGTAAGCGATAAAATCTGATAAGAAGAAACACCTAAATAATAAGAAATAAAACCGTTGTTGCTTAGGTTGATGTATTTTACCCCATTAACATCGTTCAAAATCCATGTCAAGTTTGTTGGAGGTGTATAATTAACAGTCGGGTCGTTTGCTCCGGTCGGGCCACCAATTCCAGGCGCATTCGATGCATTGGCAAAGGTAGTTCCGTTATTTGCATAAGTATACTTTAGCGATGATGCGCCCATAGCAAAAGTCATTTCATCATCGTAAAAACCAAGGCCTGCTTTTTCATTCGGGCCAGCCTGATACCAGTCAGGCGCTTGCGAAGTATTTGGCCCAACACCTAAATGACCCGGTTGTGTTTGGTCGATAACCCAGGTTTTACCGGCAGCATTTGATAGACCACCTGAAAGCAAGGTGTAAGCCGGATCGCTCAACATACTTGTGTTGGTAGTTGCTATCGTAATGGTTTTGGTTGTTGAAACGGAACCGCCATCGGCCAATACCGTTAACTTAACGGTGTACGTTCCTGCAATTGGATAAGATGATTGTACATCATTTCCATCAGCGCTTGCGCCATTTCCGAAATCCCAGTGGGCATTAATTCCGTTGTAAAGACTTTTAAAGCTTACAATATTTGGATTAGCACTTGTTGGCATAGATGAAAACTGAATTTCTGCGGCTGTCGGTGGAACACCGATGTCTTTTGTGGTTTCGCTCTTTTTGCAGGAAACCATAATGCTAAGCATCAAACCCAGACTAAGCAAGATTGATACTTTTATTTTGTTTTTAAATAATTTCATGTCAGATGCTGATTAATTATAACCTGGATTTTGTTTAATACCACCTTTGGTAACTTCGATTTCGTTTAACGGAATTGGCAGATATTCGCTTTTGCCCGCTTTAAATCCCTGGGAACCTAAAACCGCGACAGCCTTACCCGTTCTAACTAAATCGAAGAAACGATGACCTTCGGTTGCTAATTCCAGTCTGCGTTCTGCATAAATATTATCGAGCGTAGCAGGAATGGAAGTTAAACCAACACGTGCCCTAACGGCATCCAGCAATTCTTTGGCGCGGGTTGCGCTACCACCACTTCTCAATAGTGCTTCCGCTTGCATTAAATATGTATCTGCTAAACGGATTTCGATCTCGTTAATCGGCCAGTTTTGTTCAGCAACACCACTCGCTGATCGGAATGCCTTTAAAGGCGCATATTTTTTTATGAAATAATCGGTGTTTTGGTAACGGGCATTGTAAGTTGCACCTCCCGCTTTTAATGCTGCACCATCAATAATTGTGGTTGCAAATCTAGGATCGTTCTTCATAACGTTAACCAAGTCGAGGGTCACCGGGCAGAAGCCCCAACCGCTGGAATAAGTATCACCATTGTAGCTATCCATACCGATAAACTGTGTTCCAACATTTCCTTCTCCACCATTTATATAACCCCAATCAGACCAGGCCGCATTGTTAGAATGAGGAATTTCCAGGATAGACTCTGCATGGAACTTATTAGCAGGGTTAAAAATATCTGCATAATTTGGTAACAATGAATAACCGTAAGGATTGTTAAGGCGGTTTATATCTTCAAATAAAGTAGCCGCTTCTACCATTTTCGCATTATCATTTTGGTATAGCAGAACTTTACCCAACTGCGCTTTTGCCGCACCCTGAGAAATCCTACCCTTTTCAGTTGTAGAAATCGTTGCGGGCAAACCCGGAATCGCCTCTCTTAAATCTTTCTCAATTTGAGCATAGATTTGAGCGGGTGAAGATTGAACCTGAGCGTAAAGCTCACTGGTTTCTAAAACTTTAGTAATTAATGGCACATTGCCGAACCACCTTACCAAATCAAAATAAAAGTAAGCTCTTAAAAATTTAGTCTCTGCGGTAACTCGGGTTTTAAAAGCAGCACTTAATGTTGTTGCCTTTTCGATCTTACTCAGGATCACGTTGGCACGGTTGATACCTGTGAAGTTTTTATTCCATAAACCAACTTGCGGACCAAGACTTGAGTTCATGTTAAAGTTATCATAAGCAACCCAGTTTGGCTGATCGGAAGCATTACTGCCGCCGGCGAAACAATCATCAGATGCGGCACTTAATAAAGGCATCTTCATGGTATAACCACCAGTTGTACCCCACTGCGTAACGTCATACACGGCAATTACGCCTTGCATAACTTCGGTTTCATTTTTATAAAAGTTATCTTCAAGAGCTGTTCCACGTGGCGTTAGCTCTAAATAATCCTTCTTACACGAAACAAAAACAACCATAACAGCAACTATTGCCATCAGGCTTTTAAGATTTTTATTGTTCATCTTTTCAATAATTAAAAACCAACATTTAAACCGGCAAAGAAAGTTCTTGCCTGCGGATAGAAACCACGGTCGACACCATAACTTCCGCCACCAATTTCCGGGTCATAACCTGTATATTTTGTAAATGTTACCAGGTTATTCGCCATTACATAAAATCTAACTTTATCCAAACCAGCTTTGGCAACCAATTTTTTAGGAAGCGAATAGCCTACCTGTAAAGTTTTGATTCTAAAGTATGAACCACTTTCAAGGAAAATACTCGAAACACGGCTGTAGTTCTGGTTACTGTCATCCAGTGTTACCCTCGGAATGGTATTGCTTGTTCCCTCACCCGTCCACCGGTTTAAAATAGCAGTGGTATAATTTGCGGTTGGCAAGTCAAATCTTCTTAATGCATTAAAAATCTGATTGCCGGCAACGCCCTGACCGAGAACAACTAAATCAAAACCTTTGTAAGCAAGGTTAACTGTCATACCGTAAGTGAAATCAGGCGTTGGGTTACCAATGATTTCTCTGTCGTCGTTATTAATCTGACCGTCGCCATTTAAGTCAATAAACTTGATATCACCTGGTTTTGCATTTGGTTGTATAAGTGCGCCCGATTGACTTTTATAGTTATTGATTTGAGTTTGATTCTGGAATAAGCCATCGCTTCTGTAACCATAAAAGGAACCAATTGCGTTGCCAACTTTAGTACGGGTAATTTCCAAAGCCTGAGGCGTAACCGTTTGGCCGCCAAGATATTCTTTATCATCACCTAAGAAATCAATATTGTTTTTAACAAAGGCACCGTTTGCGTTAACTCTCAAAGAGAATTCGCCGATTCTTTTCGTATAACCTAACTCCAATTCGAAACCTTTATTGGATAAATCGGCAATGTTACCAATCGGACCAGCGTTGCCAACGTAACCAGGTACGGCAATTTGAAGCAACATACCGGTTGTCTTTTTCTTGTACCAATCGGCAGTTAAAGTAAAGTTGCCGAAAAGGTTCATATCTACACCGATATCTGTTGATGATGTTTGTTCCCATTTCAAATCAGGATTTGATAAAGCATCCGGACTTACACCGTTATTTAAACCTGCAGACGTGCCTAAAGTATAATTTCTACCACCGCTAACGGTAGATAAATACCTGAAATCGCCTATGTTGTCATTACCTACTACTCCATAAGAACCTCTGAATTTAACGAAAGTTACATAGTTGTTTTTAGGAAAAAAATCTTCTCTACTTGCAACCCAACCAATCGATGCTGATGGGAAATAACCGAACTTATTATTTGGACCAAAACGTGAAGAACCATCTCTGCGGATAATACCCGTTAAAAGGTATTTTTCATCGTAGTTATAAGTTAAACGTGCGAAAGCGGAGTTCAGCGTATTCAAATATTCCCCACCGTAAAATACATCATTTGCTCTTGAAACCGGGAATTGTAATGAAGCATCTCTGATATTGCTTACCGGAATACCATCTTTTGTCCCGCCTTGGGTTTCACCCCTGTTTTTCTGGAACGAATAACCGATTAAACCGGTAACGTTATGCTTATCAATTTGCTTGCTATAACTGATTGTATTCTCTAATGAATAAAAAAGGCCACGGTTTGAGCTTCTGTTATAAGAAGTAATTGTTGTCTGATTAATGGAGTTCAAATAGTAAATCGGGGTGAAACCTTCACTTCCCCAGAAAGCTAAATCTACGCCTCCTTGTGATCTTATTTTTAAACCTTTAATAATTTCTGCTTCAACAAAAGCATTTGCCACCACTTTATCCGACCAGCCGTTACCTTGTGCAACTTGCAAAGCAGCCACCGGGTTTAAAATTTCTGATTGGGCATATTGTGAAATTCCGTACGGAAAACCAGCTTCGTTTCTTACAATAGGATTACCTATATATGGTGCAGCACCATATTTTGCAGGATCTGTTTCAACAATTGGTGTAATTGGGTCGATGTTAATCGCCCTGTTTAATGGCGAACCATATTCTGTATTGGTACCAACCCCAACAGAGTTTGTACGGGTATAACCAATTGTTTGACCGAATTTAATTGCCTTAGTTAACTGGTGCTCCGAATTGAAACGAGCTGTAAATCTTTTGTATTGAGAATTACTTGTCGCAACGATACCTTCCTGGTCGAAATACCCGAATGAGCTGTAGTAGGTAGACTTTTCACCGCCTCCGCTAATACTTAATTCGTGATTTTGAATTCTTGCATCGTTATTAAAAACAGCGGCCTGCCAATCTGTTCCCACACCATACTGTGAAGGGTTTGGAAATCTTGGCGTAGTTAAACCTGGCGTTTTTGCATACTCCGCTTCATTATAAATAGTAGCGTATTGTGTCGCATTTAACAAATCTAACTTTCTTGATGGTGCTTGAGTTCCTAAATAAGTATTGTAATTGACAGCCATTCTGCCATTCCGACTTCCTTTTTTTGTGGTAATGATGATTACACCATTAGCCGCCCTGGCACCATAAATGGCACCGGATGCCGCATCTTTTAAAACTTCGATGGATTCGATATCCGCCTGGTTAAGGTAATCGATACCACCTCCAACCTGCACACCATCAACAATATACAAGGCCTCACTATTGTTTATTGAAGTTGTACCGCGAATACGCAAGGTTGCGCCTTCACCCGGCTGACCAGAAGATGTTGTGATGGTTAAACCAGAAGTACGGCCTTGTAAAGATTGCTCAACACGAACTACAGGCATATTTTCTAAATCTGTTCCTTTTACCTGAGATATTGCGCCAGTTACCACACTTTTCTTTTGTGTACCGTAACCAATTACAACAGCATCCGCAAGTACACCTGCTTGTGGTGCCATTTGAATCGTTAAATCTCCGGATGTTGCGGAAACTTCTTTATTCTCATAACCAATATAAGTAACAACGATGACCGCATTTTCTTCTACTGTTTTTAAAAGAAATGCTCCGTTCACATCGGTAATTGTTCCTTGGTTTGTTCCCTTGACTTTTACACTTGCACCAATTAACGGCGCACCCGTCTCATCAACAACTTTACCCCTGATATCAGCGTAAGCACGTAATAACAAAGGAGAACCATCTATTGACTTCCGATGAATGATAATCGTATTATTTTTAATTGTGTAATCAAGAGGCTGTTCGCTAAAAATTTGTCTCAAAGCCTCTTTGATATCAATGTTCTTTACATCAATGGTTACCGGTCTGGCCTCTTTTAAAAGCTCGGAATTGTATAAAAAGCTATAACCAACACTTTTGTTCAGTTTTCGAAAAACACTGAGTAAGGTTTTGTTTTTTTCTGAGAGGGTTATATTTTGTGCTTTGGCAGCGTAACTTATTTGAAGAAACGTGGTGATTAATAAGACAAAAGTCAATTTCATAATCAACAATAATTTAGATAGTCGGCCCTTAGGATTGGGCAACCATTCAGTATAAAAATTCATATATTTGGTTATTAGGTTTAGAATAGTTGTATCTCACAATTTTACGATTTAGAATAAGCCTTAATTTGCGCCGGGAGCGTTGCCGCGCTTCCGGTTTTTTTTAGCCATGCTTTATTCTAAAATCATCGTAACCGATGATGGAAAGTATACGTTAAGGCATAACTAAAATCCTCCTTTCTTCAATTTTGAAATGGACATCGCCTGTGGCCTGTAAGGTTTCTAAAACTTCGTTTACACTATTAAATCTAGAAATTCTACCACCAAAAAGCTTATCCATTTTCGCGCCGCGATAGGTGATATCTACATTGTACCAACGGGAAATTTTATTCATTATAGTTTGTAAATTCTCATCGTTAAAACTGAAAAAACCATCTTTCCAGGTTATTGCATCTTCCGCATCAACATTGCGCACTAGAACAGATGGCGATGAAGCCGAAATAACCGATTGCTGTCCTGGTTTTAATATACCGGATGCCAGGGAATTCAAATTCAGGATGCGAACTTTTCCCTCTAATAAAGTTGTTTTGTTATTTGGTTCATCGTGGTAAGCATTGATGTTAAAATGCGTACCTAAAACCTCAACCTGCTGGTTTCTGCCATCACCAATTTCACTGTTAACTTTAAACGGAACACGACCGCCATTCCCGTCTAATAACTTTGCTACCTCGAAATAAGCTTCGCCTTTCAATTCCACCATCCTTCCATCACTATTAAAAGCTGTTGGATATTTTAAAGAGGATTCAGCGTTTAGCCAGACTTTTGTGCCGTCGGGCAAATTGATTTGATATTGCCCGCCACGTGGCGTTTCAATTGTATTGTATAAATTTTTAGTCTTTGCTACCGTTGGAGAAACAATGGTATAAATAATTTCACCGTTTTTTGTTTTTGTAATGTTGATACCGGCCTGCTCGGCGATAACGCCATTGGTCGCATCCGTAAGCGAAATTTTAGAGCCATCAGCTAAAGTTAACGTTGCTTTATTAGTTCCCGGCTTAATAATTTCAAGTTTACTTTTAGTTAAGCTTTTATCTATAAATTGCTTTTCGATTTTATTGTTTATAATGAAGCCAATAAAAAATAATATTACTGCCGCTGCTGCTACCTTTAGCCAGGTTATATAATTTGTTTTTGGTTTTAGTTCCGTTTGCTCTTCAATAGCTTGCCAGATTTGGTTTTTAGCATCAATGATATCTTGCTGTTTTAAATCAGATTTTTTCTCTGACAGCTCAAAAAGATGCCACGATTCAACCAGCACTTTTTCCTGCTTAGTACAAAGTCCATCTCTGTATTTTTCTAAAAGTTTTTCAACTTCAGCTTTATTCATCACTGTAATATATTTGGCTAATTAAATACATGTAGGATAACTGAAGCCCAGGTAGTAGATGAAAGAAAAATATTTTTTTTTAAATTCGGTTAAAAAGCTTAATCTATAATTTATTCAAGGTCAGGACTTATCAAATTATCTGGTTGAATTTGCTATTTCTATCTGGAAGCGCAGGATTTTTGCACAAAACCAAATTTGTTCCCGTTTTACGCTTTACTCCGCAAAACAGCCTAAATGGCTGTTGCTTCGTGTTCGCTGCAACCGGGGCTAAATTGCAAATGCGGTATTCTATTTTAACGGTATGCTGGGTGCACAAACCTCGGTTTTTAAACCTGATAGAGCGGAATAGCCCGCAGCGTAGCGAGGACTATGAGCGATAGCAGGACTGCCTGCTGCCAAAAGCAATACCTTTCATTTTCAAATCACTTTTGAACATTTCAAACTAAATGCTTTCGAAAACTTTAAAAAGGCTTACCGGCATTTTTAATAAACAAAAGAATTTTTAGCGAATGAACAGAATAATTGCAATTGAAATGAAAGATGTAAGCTTCAATCGAAGTACCTTCAAAGCATTACTCATTTGTTTTTTCACTGTTTTATCCGAAAGATGAAGTATTTCGGCAATTTCCTTTTGAGATAAATGCTGCCGGCGACTCATTTCAAATATCTGCCTCATTTTCGCAGGCAATAAGCTAACTTCTTTTTCAATTATTGATGCGAACTCTTTTTCCCGGATGTAATCATCAGTGATGCAATCACCTGTCTCGGAAAAATGTTCTAATGACAATAAATAATTTGATTTCGATTTATTCTTATCAATCCAATCGAATACTTTATACCTTACCGCCGTGTATAAGTAAGCTGATAACTGAGATTTGATTTTAATATTGAGATTGCTCCATAGGTAAACGAAAATTTCCTGAACGATATCCCTTGCATCCTCTTTATCCGTAACCAATTTACACGCATAAATGTATAACAAACCATTAAAGCGTTCGTATATTTCTTCGAAAGCATATTTGTCCCCAACCTGGGTAAGATCGAAAAGTTCGTTATCAGTTAATGATTTATAGTGAGACATTTGGTTAGAATGATTAAACGAATGTAAGAATTAGTTTAAGTAAAATCCTAACAAAATTTCGCATCAAGCATTTATTTAAAACGTTTTAATAACGCTTATTCATGCTTTTCACACGGTTTTGTAAACTTAAATTTAATCATTGGTATATCGGGAAAAGTCGATATATATTTGCTTCATGGATCAAGTAGAAATATTTAAGGCTTTATCAAATAAAACCCGTTTACAGATTTTGAACTGGCTTAAAGAACCTGCTCTAAACTTCCCCGATCAGCCAAATGCCGATTTCGAAAATGTTGGTGTTTGCGTTGGGCAAATCCAAAACAAAGCAGGTTTATCTCAAAGTACAATTTCCGAATACCTGTCCATTCTGCAGCGTGCGGATTTAGTTTCCTCAACCCGTGTTGGGCAGTGGACTTACTACAAACGCAATAAAGAAGGTATAAAACAATTAAGTAAAATCATTAATTCAGAATTATAATTAAAAAATATGAACACAGACAGCTTATTCAGACCATTTAATCTGAAAACATTAAATACAAAAAATAGAATTGTAATGGCCCCCATGACGCGTTCCTTTTCACCGGATGGCGTTCCAACAGCTGATGTTGCTAAGTACTACGCAAAAAGAGCTGCAGGTGAAGTCGGCTTAATTTTATCAGAGGGAACGGTAATTAACCGGCCTTCGTCCTCTGCCGACCCAAATATCCCACATTTTTATGGCGAAAAAGCGTTGGCAGGTTGGCAGGATGTAATTAATGGTGTTCACACAAACGGTGGCCAGATGGGTCCGCAAATCTGGCACCAGGGCATTCATGCAAATCACGCATCGGGTTGGGTGCCGAGCACACCTTTTGAAGGTCCTTCGAGTTTCAACAGTCCAGGCTTTGAAAACGGTGTTGCCATGACAGATGCTGCAATTGCAGATACCATTGCTGCATTTGGCCAGGCGGCTGCAGATGCAAAAGCGCTAGGTTTTGATACCGTTGAAATTCATGGTGCTCACCAATATTTAATCGACCAGTTTTTCTGGGATGCAACTAATAACCGCACAGACATCTGGGGAGGTAAAACTTTGGCAGAACGTACACGATTCGCTGTTGAAGTAATTAAAGAAATCAGAAAAAGAGTTGGTGAAGATTTCGCGTTAATTATCCGGTTGTCGCAATTTAAACCTGCTGCATACGATTTCAAATTAGCAAAAAATGAAAACGAAATGGAACAATGGTTAGCACCAATGGTTGATGCTGGAATCGATATTTTCCACTGCTCACAACGTCGTTTCTGGGAACCGGAATTTGAAGGTTCTGACTTAAACTTCGCTGGATGGGCTAAAAAAATTACAGGCAAAGCAACAATTTCTGTGGGTTCCGTTGGCTTAGATGGCGATTTCTTTGGCGCATTTGCAGGCCAAAGTTCTCAACCAAGTTCCTTAGATGAATTGGTTCGCAGAATGGATAGAGGCGACTTCGATTTAGTTGCAGTTGGCCGGCCGCTTTTATCTGATCCGCAATGGGTTGAAAAAATTAAAGCCAACCGGACCGATGAATTGAAAGGCTTTACCAAAGAAGCACTCGCAGAATTGGTTTAAAGTACGTAAAAACTTTAAGGCATCTCGGAAGGGATGCCTTTTTTATGGACTTTCGTCGTCCGATTGCTATCGGATGCGAGGTACGAAGCAATCTATCTTGCAATTAAGATTGCGCCATGCAATGACGAATTGATATAGTTTTTTTTTAAATTCACCTCATAAAATAGGAAATCCGATGTCGAACATTAAATTGATTATAGATGAACGTCCGGCCAACATTGGCAACTTTATGGTTGGCAGGTTATTACCGTTCAGGGAAAAGCGGATGGTTGGGCCGTTTTCATTTATCGACCATATGGGGCCGGCTGCAATGAGCGATCACGAGAACCTCGATGTTCCGCCGCATCCACATATTGGATTGTCTACACTAACTTTTTTGTTTGAGGGCGAAATCACGCATAAAGATTCTCTTGGTAATCATGTAGTCATAAAACCAGGTCAGGTAAACTGGATGACATCCGGTAAGGGAATTGTTCATTCGGAAAGAACGCCTGAGCACTTAAGGCATACTGATAAAATGCTTCATGGTTTACAAATCTGGGTTGCTTTGCCAAAGGCTTTGGAAAAAATGGAACCGGAGTTTTTCCATGTCGAGGAAAAAGACATCCCGCATTGGGAGGAAAATGGGTTGAAGTTTAAATTAATTGCTGGCGAAGCCTTTGGTAAAAAATCTGCTGTTCCAGTTTACAGTCCGCTGTATTTTATCGAAATAAAAAGTTCGGCAAGACAAAAAGTAAATATTGGCAATGATTTGTTCGGGGAAAGTGCATTATATATTTTAGACGGGGCTATTGAAAGTGAAGGCAACATTTTTGAGCCAAAACATATTCTTATCGCCAACAATTCAAAGTTATGTGAATTTGAAATGCATGAAAACTCAACGGTTTACATTTTTGGCGGCGAACCTTTCCCTGAAGAACGTTTCATGTACTGGAATTTTGTTGCTACTGATAAGGCTTTTATAGAAGAGGCCAAAACGAAATGGCTAAATCAAAGTTATAAACTGGTTCCCGGCGAAACAGATTTCGTTCCGCTTCCCATGCAAAGCATCCGATAGCCTAATTCGACTTTCTAAACAAATTCATATTGACCGAAACGGCAACGCCGGTTGACGACAATTTTGAGTTGCCATAACCAATATCCGTCAGTGGAATTTTCATAAACGGGCGGGCGCTAATGCTTAGTTTACTGCTTATTTTGTGTTGAAATTCTACACCAACATTTGCTATGCCCAGGTAATGCTGGTTTTGATTTTTAACTTCGTAATCAGCGGGCCCCGGATAAGCAGAATTATAAGTATAGCTGTATTTTTCTTTAAGCATTAAATAGCTCGATAACCCTGTACTAACGGACAAAGAATTTTTTCTTCCATCAAATATTTTATAATTAAGGTTAAGTGGAATGTCCAACACATCACAATTAGCATGTACATTCGTCGGTTCAGTTCTAAAAACGTATGATGAATTTGGCTTATAAAGACTGAAATCAGATTCATAAATCTTTTTGCCATAAGCGGCTCCGGTTGTTATACTTAATCTTTTTGTAAGCGAAAAAGTAAGTTCAGCGCCGAAACTGCCACTTAAATTACTTTGTCCGGAATGGTTTACGGATGTTAAATCAGGCCCAGCCAGTACACTCAAAACAAATCTTGGTCGGTTACCCGATGTTTTCACGCTAACTTTATTTCTCGGCTTAGCGGGCTCAATTAAAATGTTCGTTCTTCCAATAAATTCAGCAATCTGATTTGAGTATGATGTAAGAGGTAGATTGCTCGATGAAATCGTATTCATTAACAAATTATTAGTCACTAAAAGAGTTCTTAAATTTGGATTTGATAGATTTTCAGTCTTTGCCAGGTTTTCATAACCAGGGTTTTTAGCTATTGATTTAATTGCATCCACTAAAATCTGTTTACCTTCAATTAAACCTTTATTTTTTTCGATGGTTAGCCCTTTTTGATTTTCAACTTGAACTTTATCATCCGCATTATGCTCATTGTTTTTTTCTACTTTCTTCCTTACAGTAAGGCCTGGATTTGATTTTTCATCATCAGGTTTAATTACAAAAAATACAATTAATAACATTGCCGCCAGGCCACTTAATGCAGCCCACCACGTTACAGGTGTTATTCTGCGTTTTTGTTTTGGGTGCAAGCGTTCCTCCATCGCCTGCCAATGTGCATCGTTGAAAGGTATATCCGGCTGCTCCAATCCTGCTCTGAATAATTTATCTATATCGTTACCCTTTTTCATTTTGTGTTCGTATTAAAATTCACCTGCACAGCGTTTGCATCAAATACAACCATTTTCCGCTCGTAAGGATGTAATACAGGCGCTTTAAGCATTTCCTGAAGTTTTTGCCTGGCTTTAAATAAATTAGATTTTGATGTTCCGACAGAAATAGACAGCATTTCCGAAATTTCCTCGTGTGAGTAACCATCTATCGCAAAAAGGTTAAAAACTGTACGGTAGGCAGGCGTTAATTTTTGTACTAATGCAAGTAAATCTTCATAGGCAAGTTTTGCATAAACAGATTGTTCCTGAGCAATTTCATTGTAATCAGAAATATCTGCATGTTCAGAAAACTTTAAGTTAGCCCGGTAATAGTCGATTGCCGTATTGGTGATGATGCGCCCAAGCCAAGCCTTGAATGATTTGTCTTTTTCAAATTTGTCAATATTTTTGAAAACCTTGAAAAAGCCATCGTTTAATATTCCTGCTGCATCCAAACGATTACTTGCATAACGCAAACAAATGCCCATAGCAAAGCCATAGAAATGTTTGTAAAGCGCTTTTTGACCTTCCTGTTCATTTCTAATACAGCTGTTAATATAACTTTCTAAAGCTTGTTCACCATTGCGACTTGGGATCACTAATTCTCCTTTCTAAATCACCATACGGAATAAAAAAACAAAAGGTTGCCTTAAATAAATATTTTTTATCATATCAATAGATGAAAGAATTACCTAAAAATTATGAGCTGAACGGGCAACCTTTTAATTGAAGCGAGCGTAACAGGAATAAATTTTAAAGAAAACCATATGCTAATCTACTTAAAAAAAACACGATTTGCTGTGCTGTGCATTGCTTTAGTGATTATGTCATCCTGTAAAAAAAGTACAGATAATTCCATTCAGAAAAAAGGAATTCAACTCGCAACAGATGCCAAATTTGGCACTATAATTACCGATAATTCGGGCAAAACACTTTACCTATTTGCTAACGATGTTGCCGGCACACCAACTTGTACGGGTGGTTGTGAAACAGTCTGGCCAATATATTATGCGGCCGATATCAGTACTGATTTGAACATTAATCCAGCAGAGGTTGGCGAAATTAGCAGAGCCGATGGCCGTAAACAAAGCACTTACAAAGGCTACCCGCTTTATTATTACCAAAATGATATTGCTATGGGTGATGTAAAAGGCGATGGCGTTGGAGGCATATGGTTTGTGGCAAAACCAGATTATTCTTTAATGTTGGCCAATGCCCAAATGATTGGCTTAAATGGAAAGCCTTACACTAGCAATTATACTGAAGGAACGGGATTAACAAAATACCTTACAGATGCAAACGGAAGGACGCTGTACGCTTTTTCTCCGGATAAAAACAATAAAAATACTTTTACCAAAGCGGATTTAAGCAACAATACCATTTGGCCGGTTTATGAAGCAGAGTTGAAAAACTTGCCTTCTATTATTACAAAGGATATGATTTCAGTAATTGATGTATTTGGCAAAAAACAAATGACCTATAAAGGATGGCCGTTATATTATTTTGGTCAGGATACTAAACGTGGCGATAATAAGGGATCGAGTGTAGGGCCGGCGCCTGGTTTCTGGCCGATGTTGAATGCAACGACGGTTCCACCTGCACCTTAGATAAAAGAGTTATTAATTAAGGAAACCGGCTGATATCTGATCAGCCGGCTTTTACTATTCTTCCAACAATGCCTGCCTTATTTTTTCAGCAGCCTCTGCAAGTGCTTCTTGTGTCGGCTTCAATTTTTCCTTGCTGAAATTCATATCGCTAACATTATTCATTGGGATGAGGTGAATATGCGCATGGGGAACTTCTAGTCCGATTACCGAAACGCCAACCTTTTTGCAGGGAAAAGCTGTTTTAACACCTTTAGCAACAATCTTTGCGAACATCCAAAGCCCAACATAGAGATCTTCTTCCATATCGAAAATATAATCTGTCTCAATTTTCGGAATCACCAAAACATGACCCGCAGTTAATGGCTGAACATCTAAAAAAGCAAGATATTCTACAGTTTCAGCAACAACGTGGGCAGGAATTTCACCGGCAACAATTTTTGAAAATATCGTCATAAAGGTAGAAGGTTAAAAGGTGGAAGGTATAGGGTTAAGCGTTTGGCGATAGGCCTTAATATCAATACCGCCAAACGCTATTCGCTTATCTCGAAATCTCTAAAACTTCGAATTGCATTTTACCGGCGGGCACCTCAATTTCAGCAAATTCACCGACTGATTTGCCTAGCAGCCCCTGCGCAATAGGCGACTTAACAGATATTTTCCCTGTTTTCAAATCCGCCTCACTTTCAGCAACCAATTGGTAGGTCATGGTTGCACCGTTTTTAACATTTTTAATTTTAACTATCGACAAAGCCAGAACTTTAGATAAATCCAACTTTGATTCGTCAATTAAACGGGCATTCGCCAATGTATTTTTTAATTTAGAGATTTTGGCTTCATGCAAACCCTGTGCTTCTTTCGCAGCATCATATTCTGCATTTTCAGATAAATCTCCCTTATCTCTCGCTTCAGCAATTGCTTTAGATATTAGCTGACGCCCGGTGGTCGTTAGATAATGAACTTCCTCTTTTAATTTATCTAAGCCCTCTTGTGTGTAGTACGTTACCTCTGTCATTGCTCTATTAATTTTTATTCAAACACTATAAAAAACAAACAAGACTATATAGTTGGTCTCCTACATAGTCTTGCTTCAATTATAACGAAGATAAAATGTGGAAATTACAAAAGCAAATAAAAGAACAGGATTTTCAGGATTAAACCCTAGATTTTCGGAATTTAGGGATTAACATGATTATAAACCGCATAAGTAACTCACAAAAATAATTATCAATTGCTTAAATTTAACGTATTCTATTCTGCACTTATTAGCGAAATCTGCGGAAGCTTTTTTTATAACAGAATTACCTGGCAATTATCCGTTCTTCCTTCACCCTAAATTCATTCATTATTTTTAGCTTAGTCGAAATTATTCAAAAATGAAAAAGTTAATTTCTCTGGCCCTCTTGGCTTATTTGGGAAGTTCTGTAGTTTCGGCACAGGAACTTTATATGCCCAGAAACATAAAAGCGGCATATGCAAAAGGCACACGTGCCATGAATGGTGCACCCGGGCCAAATTACTGGCAAAATCATGGCAAATATAACATGGACATTAAAGTTGATACCGACACAAAGGTTGTTAGCGGAAGCGAAGAAATTGTATACAGTAACAACAGTACCGATACCTTAAAAACACTTGCAATACGTTTCGTAAACAATTTACATAAACCTACCGCACCCAGAAGTGGCAGTGTGAGTCAGGATTTTTTAAGCGCAGGTTTAAGTATTTCGGCTTTTTCAGTTGATGGAGAAACGATTGCCGTTAATACCAAAGATTGGGGAACTGTTGGCAACGTCCGGTTGAAGAAACCTTTAGCGCCAAAATCAAAAATTACAATTAAAATTAATTGGGATTACCCTTTATCTAAAGAAAGCGGTCGCGAAGGACAAATAGATCCGACTACTTTATATGTTGCTTATAGCTACCCGAGAATTTCCGTTTACGATGATTACAACGGTTGGGACAGAATTCCGCATACCGATAGAGCCGAGTTTTACAATGACTTCAATGATTACACTTTCTCAGTTAAAGCACCAAAGAACTATGTGGTTTATGCCACGGGCGATTTATTGAATCCCGATGAAGTTTTACAGCCCGAAATTGCCTCAAGATTAAAAAAATCTTATTTAACAGATGAGATTCAGCACATTGCCAATGAGCAGGAATTGAAAGACGGCAAGGTTACCATGCAAAAAGACTGGAACACATGGAAATTCAAAGCCAACCACATTACCGATGTTTGTTTCGGTTTAAGCAGCACTTATTTATGGGATGCCGCTAGTGTTGTCGTCGATACAAAAGCCAACCGAAGAGTGAGCACTCAGGCAGCTTACAATGTAAAATCGAAAGACTTTCCAAACTCAGTTAAAAATAATCTATATGCATTGAACTGGTTTTCGAATAACTGGCCGGGCGTTCCATATCCTTTCTCAAAAATGACTGCTTTTCAGGGATTTGCAGACATGGAATACCCAATGATGGTGAACGATTCTGATACCGGCGATCCGGTTTTCGCGCAATTGGTTCAGGATCATGAAGTGGCTCACACCTACTTTCCATTCTACATGGGCATTAATGAAACGCGTTATGCCTATATGGACGAAGGTTGGGCGACGACATTAGAATATTTAATCGGAATTGCCGAACACGGGAAAGAAGCCGCAGATAAATTTTATAAATCTTTCCGGGTTCAGCGCTACATTAACGATAAATCGACTGAAGAAGACCAACCAATAATTTCGATGTCTGATCAGGTTTCGGGATCTGGTTATGGAAACAATTCCTACGGAAAAGCCTCGCTTTCTTACCTGGCTTTGAAAGATATGTTGGGCGACGATTTATTTAAAAAAGCACTTCATCATTATATGAATAACTGGAATGGTAAACACCCTATTCCATGGGATTATTTCAACTCAATGAATACGGGCTCCGGGCAGAATTTGAATTGGTTTTTCCAAAATTGGTTCTTCACAAATAATTACATCGACTTGGCTTTAACAAAGCCTCAAATTGCCAGCGGTAAAGCTACTTTTGTGATTAAAAACGAAGGCGGTTTTGCAATTCCTTTCGATATTTTAGTAACCGATACCGAAGGCAAAACAGAAACCATTCACAAAACACCTGCCGTTTGGAAAGCCAATCAAAAAGAAATGACCATGACAATTAACACCAATCGTAAAATAAAATCGATTAAGTTGGATGGTGGCATTTTCATGGATGCTACACCAACGGATAATGTTTACGAAGTAAAGTAGTCTTCAGCTCAAAATTTACAGTTGGCAGTTCTCAATCAGGAGAACTGCCGATTGAAAACGAAAACGGCCAACGAAAAACGGTTACCCATGCTCCGCTTTACAGTTTGCTTCGTGCTTAACAGGAAAATTAAGCGAATTTGCAATGAAACACATTTTATTCGCTTCTTTATGTAAAGATTCTGCAAGTTCAAAATGTGCCTTATCAGCTATTAAAACCTGTGGATGTAAAGTTACCTCTCTGAATTTACCACTTCCATCTGCCGATTCTTCCATCGTACCAACCGCCTCATCTTTATAATCGATAACAACAATTTCGTTTTTCGAGCATAAATGCAAATACCAAAGCATGTGGCAACTCGAAATTGACGCCAGCAGTAAATCTTCAGGATTATATTTTGATTTATCGCCCAAAAATGCAGAATCTGATGAACCCGAAATATCAGCTTTACCAGTTACAGAAATTAAATAATCGCGATCGTAGGAGCGGTAATCCATTGTACCCGAGCCTTTATTGCCTGTCCAGGTTACCGTTGTTTTGTATAAGTGATCTTTCGGCATGATGTAATTTTTAGAAATTGTATTGCCAATTTAAGAAATTAAGATTGATTTGAATGTGTTTCTGGGAAAGGTTTAAGAAGAGATTTAAGGGTTAGAGGGTAAAAGATTATATTCGCCAAGGATTTTACAACAGCTCCGCCAATGCTTCTCACTAAAACTTCCCTAACTAACTCAGAAAAAACCCAAATCTCTGGAATCTGGAATAATGAATATCCAGAATCATTAAACTTTATTGATTCGAATGGATTTGATAATTATTTAGCTGGTTTATCAGATCCTGTCCACTATTTACTAGAAGGTGAAAACGGTGAAATACTGGCCTGGGCCTGCAAATTTATTAGAGACAATGAAAAATGGTTCGCCATAATTATCGATAAAAAAATTCACGGCCAGGGCAAAGGAACAGCGCTATTAAATTCGCTAAAGGAAGATGAAACTGTTTTAACTGCCTGGGTTATCGATAAGGAAGCCGTAAAGTTAAATGGCGAAATCTATAAATCGCCACTAAACTTTTATTTGAAAAATGGTTTCTTGCTTTGTCCTGAAATCAGACTGGAAAATGAAAAAATGTCGGCGGTGAAAATTACCTGGAAGAAATAAATTCTATAAGGCCTTCAATTTTTCAGCTAAAACCTCTGAAATTTTGCGGTAAGAGTCGAATGTCCAACCACCAACATGCGGTGTTAAAATTACTTTTTCATTTGCTTTTAATGCTTCATACCAGCTTTTTTCGCCCAATGAAGGAAATTTTTCGGCCTCCAGAACGTCTAAACCAGCGCCCAGAATTTTACCCGATTCAAGATTATTAAGTACTGCCAACGTGTTAACTATTTCACCTCTAGCTGTGTTTATAAAGAAAATCGGTTTTTTAAAATGGAAAAAATATTCGTCATTAATCATTTGCCTGGTTTCGGAAGTTAGTGGAATATGTAAACTTAGCACATCACTATGCTTTACAATTTCTTCCATACTCACCTCACGGGCGAAGGCATCACTAAAACCGGTTTTATATTTATCATAAGCCATAACATCAACCTCAAAACCCGCAAGCTTTCTGGCAAAACTCTGACCCATGAAGCCATACCCAATGATACCAACCTTTTTTCCTTTCAGTTCGAAACCACGGTTCCCTTCCCTATTCCAAATTCCGCTCCTGATTTCCATGTCAGCCTTGCGGAAATTATTCATCAAGGCTAAAAGTAGACCTATGGCATGTTCTCCGACCGCATCCCGGTTTCCTTCGGGTGCATTTATGAGTTGAATATTACGCTCAAAAGCAATTTTATCGTCAATGTTATCCAAACCTGCACCTGCACGGGCAACGAACTTCAAATTCGGTGCAGCAGCAAAAACTTCAGCATCAATCCGGAATTTTGTTCTAACAGCAATGCCTTCATAAACAGCAATTTTATCCAGCGTTTCCCGGCGAGTAATTTTTGGCTCGTCATCTACCTCATAACCCAATTTAATGGCCGCTTCTTTAAATGCGGGATGCAAATCATCAACTATTAATATTTTTTTACTCATTATAAAACAAAAGTAACAATTTATGATTTTGGTTTAGTTTTTTAATTACGTGATGAAAGCAATTTTCTGGGCTTTATGATGCAAACAAGCCAATAAAAACCAACAAAAATATTACGGTGCAATGGCTGTAATAAAATAGTTACTGCACTTATTTTAAACTTCCTTGCCGTTTCTTTGTCACTCTTTACAAAAACTAATAAAACTTTTAAAATTTAATGAGACTATTACAATCAAAAACGATACTAATCACTACATTCTTTTTACTACTTTCCTTTAGTCTATTCGCTCAAACTGGTAGCAAAGCAAAAATTTCCGGTGTACTAAAAGATGCCAAAACTCAGGAGACCATCCCTTTTGCTACAGCAGTTCTAATCAATAAGGAAACCAAAGCGAATGCTAAAGTAGCACAAACAGATATGAATGGTGCTTTTACCATGGCCGATTTGCCAGTTGGAACATTTACATTCAAAATTAGCTTTGTTGGTTACCAAACCATGGTAAGAGATAACGTAACCATAACTGCCGCTACAGGCACGTTAAATTTTGGCGAAATTAAAATGAATCCTGCTGCGGGCAACATATTAAAAGATGTAACGGTAACTGCGCAAAAATCGGCTATCCAGATGGGTATCGATAAGAAAATTTTTTCAGTTGATCAAAGTTTAGTAAGTGAAGGTGGTTCAGCGGGCGACTTATTACAAAATGTTCCTTCAGTTTCAACCGATATGGATGGAAACGTAAGTTTACGTGGTTCTACGGGTGTAAAGGTTTTGATTGATGGTAAGCCCTCATTAATTGCAGGTGGTAATGTTGCCCAAATTTTACAGTCCATTCCTGCAAGTTCTATTGAGAGTGTGGAGGTTATTACAAACCCATCGGCTAAATACGATGCTGAAGGTCAGTCGGGTATAATCAACATTGTATTGAAGAAAAACACAAAATTAGGTTTTAATGGTTCGGCAGCATTAACGGCTGGTAACCGCGATAACTATAACGCAAATACAAATCTAAGTTTTCAAAACAGTAAATTGAATGTTTATGGGAACTACAGCTACCGTTATGGGAATCGTATTGGCGGCGGTTTTCAGGACATTACGTATAAAAACCCTGTAAGTTCTACAGCCTTCGCAAATCAGAATACATCTTCAAGTTCTTTAGATAAAGGCCATAATGCAAAAGCGGGTATTGATTATTATGTTGCTCCAAAAAGTGTGGTAAGTCTATCAGGTGGTTTTAACTCGAGGGAGAACGACCGTAACGAGGCGATAAGCATTAGTCAACTCGGCACATCTTTAAATCCGGTGTTACTTAGCAATAGAAATAACATTACTAGCGGAAGTGGAAACAGCTACGATTTAAACTTAGATTATAGCCAGAAATTTAAAAAACCTAAAGAGGAGTTGACCTTTAACTTTGGTTATTCTTATGGCACAAACGATAATGACCAGACTTACAATACGAACGTAACGAACTTAAACGGTGCTGCTATAAATTTAAACCGCAGTTTGCAGCGTACATTCAACACGGGTGATAACACAAATTACAACATTCAGGCGGATTATACCTTACCTGTTGGCAAAGCAGGAAAGATTGAAGCTGGTTATCGCAGTCAAATCCGCTTAGGCGATAATGGTCAGTATGCCGATTCAATTTTAACAGCTTCCAATATTTACATTGAGAATAATAAGTTAATTAATAATTTCGATAGTAAAGATCAGGTTCATGCTCTTTATTTAAATTATCAAAATCAAATTAAAGATTTCGGGTACCAATTAGGTTTAAGAGCTGAAGATGCCCGTCTTGATACCCATTTAGAAGGTTACACAAATAACATATTAACCGCCAGTGCTGGAAATATTCATTATAAAAGGTTGTATCCAAGTGTCTTTTTAACCCAGAAGCTGAAGGGGGATAATACAATTCAACTGAGTTATACCCGTCGCGTTAATCGTCCAAGACCATGGGATACAAACCCGTTTTTAGACGTCTCCGACCCGTTAAACTACAGGGGAGGTAACCCCAATTTATTGCCGGAAGATGTACATTCATTCGAATTGGGTTACAGCAAATACTTCAAAAAAGTAACTTTAACGTCCAGTTTATATTACCGCCAAACCAATGATGTTATTCAAAGGGTAAGAAGTACACCTGATATCAACGGAATCATCACATCTACGCCTCAAAACTTATCCCGTCAAATTAACAGCGGTTTAGAATTGATCGGTCGTTTCGATTTGGTAAAAGCGTTAAATTTTACAACAAACGTAAACTTATATCAAAGTAAGTTTTTTGGGGATCAGCGTTTCAATATTGCAACAACAAGTGGATTTAGCTGGAACGCCAACATAACTGGAAATTTAACTGTTGCAAAAAATGTATCGGTACAGGTACGTGGCGATTACCGTGCACCAGAGGTAATGGCACAAGGAAAACGCAATGCAATGTATGGTATCGATGGGGGTGCTAAATATGATTTCCCAAATAAAAAAGCATCACTTAGCTTCAATGTCAGAGATGTATTTAACACCCGCAGATGGAGCATGACAACAGAAGATGCCTCAACAATTGTCGATTTTCAACGCCAGATGCAAGGCACGATGGGAAACTTAACTTTCTCTTACCGTTTCGGAAAAACATTATTTAACAACACGAAGAAACCTAAAAAAGACGACCAACAGGAAAACAGACCAGATGAAGGTTCTTTCTAATTAACATAAAGCGCTTGAAGAAATTTAAGCGCTTTTTTTTATAATTCATTTATATTGCGTGATGGAAGAAATCAATCCCTGGAAAACCCTTGAAAGCGAAATCAAATACGATAACAACTGGATTCGGCTTACCGAACACCAGGTTATAAATCCATCTGGTGGAAAAGGAATTTATGGTGAGGTACACTTCAAAAATTACGCTATTGGCATTTTGCCTTTGGATGAAGATTACAATACCTGGTTGGTTGGCCAATATCGTTTTCCCTTAAAGGCTTATAGCTGGGAAATTCCTGAAGGTGGCGGTCCGCTGGGTGAAGAGCCGATCGAAAGTGCCAGGCGGGAGTTGCTTGAAGAAACCGGTATGAGTGCCAAAAACTGGAAAGAGATTCAGCGAATGCATTTATCAAATTCCGTGAGCGATGAGTTGAGTATCATTTATATCGCCACAGAACTAATTCAAGGTATTGCCATGCCTGAAGAAACAGAAGAACTTATTGTTAGAAAGCTACCACTCGAGGAGGCATATCAAATGGTGCTGAATGGTAAAATTACAGATTCGATGAGCGTTGCTGCAATTTTAAAAGCCAAACTAATGTTGTTAAATGGTGAATTATAAATTTATCCCATCAGATGTTCCTGGTGGAACATAAAAAATTGCACCCATTTTTCCAAATGGCAATTGTCCCGAAGGGACAAATACTTTGCGTTTATTAGCTTGTAGAAGAACATCGTCTTTAATATTTACAAATATTATTATGTGCCTTGCTTTTTGCTCCATCGGAGCAATTGCTTGATAGATCAGATAGGATAATATGTTTCGTTCCATTTGGAACGATTGGTAAAAATTAGGTATATTGTTTAAAATTGAAATATGCCAAATACATATACCCAATTACACATTCAATTTGTTTTTGCGGTCAAATATCGGGAAGCATTAATTAGTTCGGAATGGAAAGAAAGACTGCTGCAATATATTACTGGGATTGTGCAACACAATAATCACAAAATGCTACAAATTAATTCAATGCCCGATCATATTCATATACTAATTGGAATGCGCCCAAATCAGGCAATTTCCGCATTAGTTCAAAACATTAAAACAGAAAGTTCTAAATGGGTAAACCATAACGGTTTTAGTAAGAAACGATTTTCATGGCAAGAAGGCTTTGGTGCATTTTCTTACTCACAAAGCCATGTTAAAAATGTAATCAGGTACATTCAAAATCAAGAAAAGCATCATCAAAAGAAATCATTTCAAAAGGAGTACCTGGACTTTTTAAAAGCCTTTGAAGTTGAATATGATGAAAAATATATATTTGTCCCACTCGAATAATATTCGTTCTTATTGCAATAGACAATATTCCTATCTTTGCTTCATAAAACCATTCAATGAGCAAGCTTTTTGGCTACATTTTAAGCCCGGTATTTTACTTTTTTTTCGCCTTAAGTCTTTGTATTTTTCATCCGATCCAATGGATTTGCATTAAATTTTTCGGTTACAAGGCACATAAGGTTTCGGTTGATGCTTTGAATTTTTTTCTGACTTACTGCCAGATCTTTCTGGTGAATTCAATTTCCTTTAAAAATGAATTCGATTTACCAACCAACAGACCAATCATTTTTGCTGCCAATCACCAGAGCATGTATGACATTCCATCGCTGATTTGGTTTTTACGTAAACACCATGCCAAGTTTATTTCAAAAATTGAGCTTACCAAAGGCATTCCTTCAATCTCTATTAATTTGCGCGTTGGCGGTGGTGCAAACATCGATCGTAAAGACAATAAACAAGCAATTTCAGAAATTATTAAACTAGGGCGAAGGATGAAAGAAAACAACTGGAGTACAGTTATATTCCCTGAGGGAACCAGAGCTAAAGACGGGCAGCTGAAAACTTTCCAGTTTGGTGGAATTGCAACATTGCTTAAGGTTGTACCAAATGCGTTGGTTGTTCCGGTTGCAATTGAAAATTCATGGAAGATTGTACGTTTCGGGATGTTTCCTTTAACAGCCGGAAATGCCTTACGCTGGACGGTTTTAAAACCCATTGAACCTGGTATTAAAACACCAAATGAGATTACGCTAGAAATTGAAACGGAAATCAGGAAAATTTTGAACCAGTCAATCGAGCAACCTGCGGTTTTGTAATTTTCTAATAATCCGTATGTATAAAGGTTAGTTGGTTAATTGTTGAACTGGTTAATCGACGCTAAACGCCTGGCGCTTTCCATGTTTTTCTAGATGTTCTTATTTCCAATAACTTTGAAAAATTCATCTCTATAGGTATCGCCAACCGGAATAATCTTTTTGTTGATGGTAATACGGCTTCGCTCAATGCTTTCAATTTTATCCACCGCAACAATATAAGATTTGTGTACCCTTATAAACTGACTTTTTGGTAATGCTTCCTCCATTTTCTTCATACTCTGCAGAGTGATAATGCGCTCATCTTTTGTAAAAATAGAAATGTAATCTTTCAATCCTTCTATGTATAAAATATCATGAAGGTAAATTTTCTGAATTTTATGCTCGGTTTTAACAAAGATAAAGTCTTGAACAGGGTTTGGCGAACTTGAAAAAGGTGCAGGTGTAACTAAGGGTTGACTTTGTGGCGGAGCAGCATCGGCAGGTTTCGCCTGGTTATGCACTTTTTCCACGGCTTTATAAAAACGATCGAAAGCTATCGGCTTCAAAAGATAATCAGAAACATTCAAATCATAACTCTCTAAAGCGTACTGTGGATATGCTGTTGTCAGAATATAATTACATTTATTCCCAGCAATTTTTAAGAATTGAATACCGGTTAACTCAGGCATCTGGATATCGAGAAAAACCAAATCAACACCCCCACCCTGAACGATTTGTAAAGCTTCAATCGGGTTTTCGCATCTCTTAACCATGGTTAAAAAAGGCACCTTGGATATATAGTCTTCCAAAATATCAAGCGCTAAAGGCTCGTCATCAACAACAATACAGTTTAAGTTCATTTTTTTCAGTATTCGGTATCGGTTATTAACTCAGGATGTTCCTGGTTTTGCTTTTCAATTTGGTTCTTAATCTTCAGCGATAATCAAATATCAATCATCAGCTCGCAGGTGTAATGCGTAGCCGAATTTACAACATTTAATTTATATCTATCGGGATAAATCAGTTGCAGGCGGCGCTCAACATTGACTAAACCGACACCACCCTGTGCATCTTTATTTTGGTTATTCTTTTTATTAATGACGCTAAAATGCAAAATCTTTTGATTGGCAATAATTTCAATTTTAACAGGCTCTGCCGGATCATTCACAACACCATGCTTAAAAGCATTCTCCACAAAGGAAATGAGCATCAACGGAACTATTTTTTGATCGTCGATTTCACCATTCAAAACGATTTCAACAAAGGCGCCATCCTTAAACCTTATTTTTTGCAATTCGATGTAATTTTTCAGATAATCGACTTCCTTACTTAGGGCAACCGTAGGCGTATTACTTTCATAAATCATGTAACGCATAATTTCCGAAAGTTTCATTATTGCATCAGCTGTTTTGTCTGATTTTTGATAGGCCAGCGAATAAATGTTATTTAATGAATTGAACAGAAAATGTGGGTTTAACTGTGATTTTAAAAACTGAAGTTCCATTTCACGGCGTTCACTTTCCAGGTTACGTCGAATGCTCTGACTCGAAAACCAATCAATAATAAAACTAATGATACAACTACTGACCAGGAAAAAACCAGCTGAAAAAATACTATTGATCGCAAACGCATTTACGGAAAACTCGCGTACGTTCCCGTCAATCTTATACTTTAACAACTCCTCAGGATTTAAAACAGCAATGACCGTTTTTATCAGAGTGGCCGCAACGATTAATGAAATAAACGATAAGACGAAAAGCCAATATTTTTTGTGCTTCTTAATGAACTCAGGTATCAGAAAAATGTAATTTATATAGAATATAGATACATTAATTACACCAAAAACTCCAAAAGATAAAATATAATCTTTCATCGTATGGCGTTCTTTCTCAAAGAACAATGCCAACCCGATTATTAAGAGAATTATACCCCAAAAAATTATGTGTAAGATTAAAGGCCCTCTACTTTTTTTCATGTTACAATTATAGGAATTTAGGTCATCAGACCCACCAAAATGATTCAACCAAAATAAATAAAGAAATATTCTTATCAACTAAACAATCTACCAACTGGCATTTTTTTTCTACCAACGGCCCAATCGCCAAAATTTATCGACAAACGCCAAAAATACCCGTTTATCTATAATCTTGAACATTTGGTATAATAGATTTTAGCAGCGTTATTTTCTTGTGTTTCTTTGAATCATCAAAACAAAACAATTATGAAAACGCCAGCAGTAAACATCTCGAAAAATCAATTATCACTTTCTGCTGAAAGCTTCATCGCTCTTAAAATAAATAAACCTGTTATGAAAAAGTTAGCCAACACTTCGCCATTTTTACTTTTGTTATTGCCTGTCTTTATGATGATTGTATTAACACTTACTGTAAACACCAATCAAAATAACAATGCAGAAATAGTAGTTAAACCTGCCAAAGCTTCAACATCTATCGTGAAACAAGCAACTGCTATTTTTAAATAAGCATGAGCAATTTCGCCATTGAAACCGTAGGGTTAAATTATAACTTTGGCAATCAAACCGTTGTTAAAGATTTATTACTGCAAGTACCAAAAGGTAGCATTTATGGTTTTTTAGGGCCCAATGGTGCTGGCAAAACCACTACAATAAAAATTTTGTTAAACCTGCTTCAGTCTCCTGCTGATCAGGTTTTTATTTTTGGTAAAGAAATTAACAGCAATCGCATTGCGACTTTAAGGCGTGTAGGTGCTTTAGTAGAACAACCCGCCATTTACGGTCATTTAACCGGAAAAGAGAATCTTATCAACCGCTGTATTCTCTTAGGAATTAAAAAAAGTAAAGCCGATGAAATGCTTGCATTGGTGGGCTTATCCGAAGCTGCAAATAAAAAATCGGGTAAATACTCTTTAGGCATGAAACAGCGGTTAGGCATTGCTCTGGCACTTATTTCCGATCCCGAACTCTTATTATTAGATGAACCTACGAACGGCTTAGATCCAAATGGGATTATTGAAGTCCGTAATTTGATGATAGATCTGGCATCGAAACATAACAAAACCATTTTAGTTTCAAGTCATTTATTAGCAGAAATAGAACGCACGGCAACACACGTTGGCATTATAAATAAAGGACAATTACTGTTTCAAGGCACCATAAATGAACTGCACCTACTCAGCAAACCAATGCTCGAAATTGAAATTGATGATATCGTAAATGCAGCAATCCTAATTGCTGATTCGGGTTATGAAATTATCGAGCAAACAGATAGAAAGATAATTGTACCCTTTACTTCTCCGGAAGACAGCGGAATCCTGAACACGCTTTTAATTAAAAACGGCTTTACGGTTTCCAGTCTTTATAAACAGAGAAAAGATTTAGAAAATCTTTTCCTGGATATCACTAAAAATAATTAACCATGCGCTCACTTTATATTTCTCTAGTTTCCGAATTTTACAAATCAAGAAAAACACTGGCATTTTGGGCCGCGATTTTACTTCCAGTTGTTATTTGCAGCTTAGTCTCGTTCGGTTTTTATGCCAACTCGGATAAAATACTTAAAATGGGTTACCCTGGCTTATTGCTTTGGGCGCATTACAGTGGTGCAACTTTAAATGTTATGGGCATGCTGATTATGCCTTTCTATGTTATTTTTATGGCCTTTTCGGTCAACAACATCGAACATAAAAACGATACCTGGAAAACGCTTTTTGCCCAACCGTTAAATAAGTTCTCTATATATGCTGCCAAGTATTTGTATGCCGTCTTATTAATATTTATTTGCCTCGCTTTGTTTGCCGCATTAACCTATGGTCTTGGCCATTTACTACAGGCATCAGTTCCAAAATACACATTCAACGAATACAATCCATCGACAATTCTGTTTAATTCTTATGCTAAATTATTCCTTTCATCTTTAGGGATTTTATCACTTCAATTTATTTTAAGCTTAGTTTGGGGCGATTTTTTAAAACCTATGGGTATCGGTTTCGTAGGCACCATAATGGGTATCGTAACAGCAAGTTTAAATTGGCAGTACGCTTACCTAATTCCGTATAGCTTACCAACGCTTGCTTTAAGGATTACAAAAGTAAAGTCTGGCGGCGACCCTCTAGCCTTCGACATTTTTACGAAAGAGGTTTACACCAGTTTAATTTATGCTGCCGTGCTCTTCGTTATCGGCTACCTTATCGTTTCTAAAAAAAGTATAAAATAATTATCAGATTTTTTGGAAGGAATTAAAATATTCCAGTTAAAGCACACCCTTTTTCGTTCTAAGGCTGCACCAAAAAACCAAAATTGCGATAATCTTCCTTCAATAAGGTTTTAATCAAAAATTTTCGCTCCCATTATCTTTACCGGATCAAATGCGTCGAAATTCATGTAAAAATCTCATGGTAAAAGCGTTTAATCTATAATTAAACTTATTTTTAGGTAGAAAATAACCAACCTAACTTAAAAATGATAAAAAGATTTACAACAACAGCATTCGCTTTGTGCTTATGCATGTATGCTTTTGCTCAAGAAGCCCCCGATGCAGCCATTGTATCAAAAATCAGAAAAGAAGGATTAGAAAATTCCAAAGTAATGGACATTTCATTCAATCTTACTGATGCTAATGGACCACGTTTATCGAATTCACCTGGTTTAAAAAGAGCGCAGGAATGGGCAATGAAACAACTAACCGATTGGGGATTAAAAAATGTACACTTAGAAGCCTGGGGTACTTTTGGCAAAGGATGGCAGGTCGATAAATATTATGCCGCCACAACGCTGCCGTATTATCATGCAATTATTGCATCTCCAAAGGCCTGGACACCAGGAACCAACGGCCCGATTAAATCTAATGTGGTATTAATTAAAGCAGATAGTGTTGCCGACTTAGCAAAATACAAAGGCAAGTTAGCCGGTAAAATTGTTATGATGGATGCTGGTGCGCCATTAACAAGCGGAGCCAGACCAGATTTTTCTCGCTATGCAGATACAACTCTGGCTAAAATGGCAGAAGCAAAACCTATGGCTAGCGGTCAGAGAGGACCTCGCCCTGGTGGAGCAAACAACATGATGGCGCAAATGATGAAAATGCGTGAGGTACGCGCGGCAATGAGCGCAATGCTTGTTGAAGAAAAAGTAGGCTTAATTTTAACCTATGCCCGCGGCGGACAAGGAACTTTCTTTACAAGCAATGGAGCTTCTTACGCTTTAGATGCTAAACCCGTTTCTCCTGAACTCGAAGTTGCAGCTGAAGACTATTTGCACATCCTTCGCTTATTACGTGCTGGCAAACCGGTAGAACTAGAGGCAGACATCAAAACTTCTTTTTACGATCAAGATCCTAAGGGCTATAACGTAATCGCTGAAATTCCTGGTACGGATAAAAAACTTAAAGATGAATTGGTGATGATTGGTGGTCATTTTGATTCGTGGCACGCCGCAACGGGGGCAACAGACAATGCAGCGGGTTCCGCAGTTATGATGGAAGCGATGCGGATTTTAAAATCAATAGAATTTAAGCCAAAACGCACCATCCGCATCGCACTGTGGAGTTCAGAAGAACAGGGCTTATTTGGTTCAAGAGGTTACGTTGCAAAACACTTTGGCGACCCGAAAACCATGGTTTTAACAACCGATCAGAAAAAAATATCTGCATATTATAACTTAGATAACGGAACAGGAAAAATCAGAGGCGTTTATTTGCAAGGTAACGAAGCAGCAGGCCCAATTTTTAAAAGCTGGCTAACCCCATTCGCAGATTTAGGCGCAACTACAATTACGGTGAGCAACACTGGTGGTACCGATCACCAGGCATTTGATGCTGTTGGTATTCCTGGCTTCCAGTTTATTCAAGACCCAATGGATTACAATACACGTACACACCATAGTAATATGGATACTTACGATAGGTTAGTTGAAGACGATTTAAAGCAGGCTGCAACAATTATTGCATCTTTCGTCTATAATACATCGCAACGCGATGCACAAATCCCAAGAAAGGCGTTGCCAACTGCACCTGCCGCGGCTTCAAGCGGAGCGACTGCACCTGCCCGTAATTAAATTTAAATATGCTCAAATAAGAATGGTCCCGATTTTCATCGGGACCTTTTCTTTGGATTGTTTTCACAATCCTAACTAAAGCTAAAAAGATAGATGGCTTACTGATGTAAGCAATTTAATTGAGGTGTTTGAGAGGCGTGCTGCGACAGCAATCTTTTTAATATTATTTAACCAGACGATACATATGTTGTAATCATTAAATTCCTTTAAAATTCTCTTTATTTTATATTTCTTCCGGAAATATTACAAATAAAATCAATAAGTAATTTGTAGTGATATAGTCAGGCAGTTTGGTTTCTACTTTATTTAAATGATTTGGCTCTCAATTAAAAAGCCTAATCATTACGCTTTCATTGATTCAAATTTAAATGTATAAACACTAAATCTCAGGATTGAAACACCCTTTTTAACAGGGTAATTTTACGGTAATTTTGAAGGTAATTTTACGGTTGATAAACTGCGTATTTATAACCATTTTTAAGCCGTAAACAAACAATCCTTATGACAGAAAAATTCCTTACAAAAGATGGTTCAGAAAATACCGTCCCCTTAGATATTGCTAAAAAAATGACTGCAGCCTTTAGAGAATGCCAAACAACTGGTAAAGGCACCTATACTGAAGCAGCATGGTTTCCGGCCGGGCAAATTGCCCAACTTGCCGAAAAGGTAAAAAGTTTTGGCGGAGATGGTGTAAGGGTCTATTTCGCAAGGTATACTCAGGAAATAATCGACGCAATTAATAAATTGGATTATGGAGATAAAATACCGGATAGTTATGTTGATATGAATACCGTACTGTTTGTTGTTACCAAAGTAATTAATGGTGTGCCAAAAACAGATTATTTTACGGATAAATTAGGCCATGGCCATCCTCATAAAAAAGGAAATCACCCAATTTGCAACCCTCCTTTACCAACAGATCCGGATAACAGAGGGGGCTTGTGCCCAAATGAATGTGATGGTGGAAGTCCTTTAATGAACTAATATTAAGATGACTAACACCACCCTTAATGCGATACCTTTTTAGTTTTATAGTAATTACAGAGCTTATAAGTTTGTTTTTTGGAATTATATTTCTAATAAGAGATAAATCTGTTTTCTGGCGAACCTTATTACTTTATCTTTTTTTATCTGTAGGAACCGAAATACTGGGTAAGTTCTGTGCAAAAACTTACCATACTAACCTCCTGGTTTACAACATCTATATCTTTATAGAAATTAGCTTTATTTCCTATGGCTTTTACGTATTTCTAAATGAGTATGCGGATATTAAAAAGCTAATATTTTCAGTTTATTTGGCTATCCTGATAATCTATATTGGGTATTTTATTTTCTATGGAATAAATAGCTATAACATACTTACCGTAAGTATTATTTCGGTTGTGTTTGTTGTATATGCCCTGATGTATTTTTATCTGCTGCTTAAAGATGAGAATTATGTTGACTTAAAATTCCACCCCGCATTCTGGTGGATTGGCGGTACGTTAATTTTTTACTTTGGTGGCACATTAGCTAATTTTTTTGATGATATCATTCGAGAAAATTCATTCGGAAAGTATGGCACCAGACTATTTATATACAATACACTTAACGTATTCTTACACGGTTTTTGGATTTACGCCTTTATATGCAGAGCTCGCCAACGGAAAGTATGTCAATAATTTTATTAGCCTCATTGGTTTTTTTATTGATGCCAATATTCTTATTACTTTACATCAGATCGTATAATCGTCACAAAAAAAATCATTTTGTGGAAAAAGAAAACATGCGTCAAAAGTTTGAATCCGAAATATTAAAAACGCATATCGAAGTTCAGGAACAAACCATGCAAACTATCGCGACCGAACTGCATGACAATATTGGCCAGTTATTAAGTTTAACAACCTTAACTTTAAATTCCATAAATGTACCTGAAAATGAGAAAGCTTCTGAAAAAATAGAAAATTCACTTTCTTTGGTTAATAAATCAATTAAAGAAATAAGAGAGCTTGCCAAAATTTTACATGGAGAACAAATTGTCGAATCTGGTATCGGAAATGCGATAGAACAGGAAATAAACTGGTTAAAAAGAGTTGGCGGTTATGAACTTCAGGTGAGCAACAATTTATTGGAATTAAGTGTTTCTTCTCCCGATAAGGATTTAATTATTCTCCGGCTCTTGCAGGAAATAATAAACAATATTATTAAACATGCACAGGCGACTTCAATTCATATCGATACCTATCTGAAAAATGAAACCTTATTCTTAACGGTTAAAGAAAACGGTATCGGTTTTGACTATGAGGCAGCCAGAACTAAGAAAACCGGGATAGGCCTGGCATCTATTCAAAAAAGAGTGGAATTAATAAAAGGAAAAATAGAAGTAAATTCGGTTGTGGAAAAAGGCACCTCTATTTTCATTGAAATACCATATCCATAGTATGCAAACAGAAATCTTATCTATAGGCATTGTAGACGACCATACGCTTTTTCGTTCAGGTGTTGCCAATCTTTTATCAGAATTTGATGAAATAAAAGTCGTTTTTGAGGCTAAAAATGGCATCGACATGCAAAAACAGTTGCAACTAAATCCAGATGTACAGCTTGTCTTAATGGATATTAATATGCCGATCATGGATGGTTACGCGGCAACCCGCTATGTAAAAAAAGAATATCCACGGGTAAATGTGTTGGCCCTGAGCATGCATGAAGATGAAAATGCAATAATCGGAATGTTAAAAGCAGGTGCGGGAGGCTATGTTTTGAAAGGCTCCACACCGTCCGAGTTAATCGCAGCAATCAAAGCCATTATTGATAAAGGTTTCTATATAAATGAAATGGTTTCCGGAAGATTACTATTTTCACTTAAACAAGAAGAACCGAAACCTCTAATTACAGAAAAAGAACTCACATTTCTGCAGCACTGCAGTACGGAATTTACCTATAAAGAAATTGCAGAACTGATGAATATCAGCCCTAGAACAGTAGATAATTACCGCGAATCTTTGTTCGCCAAACTCAATATAAAAACGAGAACCGGCTTGGTTGTTTACGGAATTAAGCACAATCTCATTAAAATTTAAACCTAAAACGAGTAAAAAATAATTGCCAAAATATTTGTTTAACTAATTAATTAGTTTTAACTTTAATATCACAGACATATTTTGTCTGTTTCTATAATCAAAATAAAATGGATATTAAAGATTTAACTAAAGCTGAAGAGCAAATTATGCAAGTGTTGTGGCAATTGGAAAAAGCATTTGTTAAAGAGGTAATTGATGAATTACCATTTCCAAAACCAGCCTATAATACAGTATCTACAATCATCAGAATTCTTGAAACTAAAGGATTTATTGGACATGAAGCTTTCGGTAAAGCACACCAGTACCATCCTTTAATCAGTAAAGAAGAATATAAACGCCATGCTACCGAAAAATTATTGGGTAATTATTTCGAAAACTCAGTAGAAAGTATGTTTTCATTTTTTGTTAAAGAAGAGAAACTGGATTTAAGTGATGTGGATGAAATTTTAAAAATGATTAATAAAATTAAACACAAACCAAGATGAGTTTTGCCCATTACCTTCTGCAGGTAAACTTATATTTAATTGTTTTTTACGGCTTTTACAAGCTGCTTTTAGATAAGGAAACCTATTTTACTCTAAATCGTTTCTATTTGGTTACAGCAGGGATTTTATCCCTGAGCATACCGTTTATACGATTAGAATGGCTTACCGAACAAAGGGTAGCCCAACAGGTTTATACTACCGTTAGATGGGATGCTGTTTTACAACAAGCTACAATTGTAACAGAAGGGCAAGGGAACTTTAATTGGGCTAACTTATTTGTGTATGCATATTGCGGTGGAATTCTATTCTTCTTTTCCCGTTTAATTTTCAACCTGCTTCTCGTAAACAGACTTATCAGAAGAGCAAAAGAAGGCTCAGCTTTTTCTTTTTTTGGCAAGAAAGTGATTGATTCGGCGCTTCCGCAAAGGGCTGTAATTGATAGTCATGAGGAAGCGCACATTAAACAATGGCATAGCCTGGACATCTTATTTTTCGAAGCAATCGGAATCGTAACCTGGTTTAATCCTGTAATTTATTTTTATAAAAAAGCGATAAAAAATATTCACGAATTCTTAGCAGATGAACATGCCGCTGAATTTCAAGGCGACAAAGCTGAATACGCCATGCTGATTTTAAGTAAATCATTTGGAATCAGACCGAATGATTTAACCAGTAATTTCTTCGATAAATCTTTAGTCAAAAGACGCATATACATGCTTCACAAAGAACGTTCTAAGAAGACGGCAATACTTAAATATGGTATCTCAATTCCATTATTTGCTATTTTTATCGTATTCTCATCGGCTACCATTAGAAAAAACCAAAAACTCCTCGCTTTCTCGGAACAAATTCCATTGGAGAAACCGCTTAAGCTGGTTCAGGAAATAGTAACAGAACCAATGCAGCTAAACTTTGCGGAAACTACTCCTGCAAAAGTTGTTATTCAAAATTTACCAGTTGAGCAAGACTGGGAGGACTTTTATAATTTTTTGAGTAAGTCAGTGGTCTATCCAAAAGATGCGTTAGAAGATAATTTACAAGGTAACGCGCTGATAAAGTTTACATTAAGAAACGGCAAAGTTAGTGACTTAAGTACCAATGCAGATTTAGGAAAAGGATGTGATGAGGAAGTTATGAAAGCAATTCTATCCTTTAAAGGCTTTAAAAACGTAGCGAATGGCAAATATGCGTTAAAAGTCGCTTTTAGATTGAATGGTTCCGAATCCGAAATTCAAAATAAAACCATTAATAATACTGAAGGCCACAAAGAATTGGAGCAGCTTAATGTTACCGGCTATGCACCTTCAGTAACTTCCGATGCCACAGAAGAGGCTGGCACCGAAAAAGTTTATGACTTTGTCAGCATTGAAAAAGTTCCAGAATTTCCAGGTGGAATGAAGAAGTTTTATGAATATTTAGGTAAAAGTATCAGATATCCTAAAACGGCCCAAAACAATAACGTGCAGGGGAAGGTTTGGCTATCTTTTACTGTGGAAAAAGACGGCGAACTAAGCGATATTAAAATTACCCGCGGCTTAGGCAGCGGTACAGATGAAGAAGCACAGCGAGTATTAGCAGAATCACCGAAATGGATACCTGGCATTCAAAATGGGAAAGCGGTCCGCGTTAAATACAATATAAATATAAATTTTACGCTCAGTACGGAAAGTGAAAAATCGAAGCCAACTGTAGAAAATATGACTTCAACTTCATTGAGCATTAAAGATTTTGAAGGAAAAAAAACGCCTTTAGTTGTCCTTGATGGTGTAATACAGGGAAACAATGCATTGAAACATATAAATCCTGAAACGATTGAGTCAATTTCAATTTTAAAAGACGCTGGTGCTTACGCCACTTATGGAAATAGCGGTGCTAATGGGGTAATATTAATTACTTCTAAAGTGAGTAAGATCAGCCTCTTTAAACAACCTCAATTTCCACAACCATTATTGGATAACTCATCGAGCATTATAAAAACGAAACTATAATTTTGTATGAAGAAGTTATTTCTAATCACCACATTACTTATTGGTGCAATTTCGAACGGACATTCGCAAAATAGTTCAGATAGCTCCATAAAAGTATCCTATACCGTCAAAAAAACGGGCATTAAAAAACCTCTGTATATAATTGATGGTGTTAAACAAATAAATCCGGAATCTATTACCGACAGTTTTCGTCCGGATTCGATAGCAGAAATCACAATTCTGAGGCACGATGATGCAATAAAATTATTTGGAATTGAAGCAATTGATGGTGCGATTGTCATAACCACAAAATCAATGAATAAGCAGGTGGATAAAATAAATTTAGAGCAAAAGAATAGCATTTTGCCGAAAGAAAAAGATATAAACAGCCCAGCCAATTTTAGGGCTTATAACGACACTTTCGAAAAAGGAATAGCCATAAAATCATTAAACGGTAAACCGAATATTACCTTCAGAGGCATTGACAAACAATTTTTACCCAATTACAATGATGCAATTTATATTTTAGATGGGCAGAAAATAGAAAAGGAAGCATTGAGTTGGTTAAACCCGAATACAATCAGAGCGTTTCAATATTAAAAAAAGATTCTGCAGTTGTACAATATGGCCCGCAAGCTTACAACGGGGTCATTATCATTAATACAAAACCTGTAAAAAAGTCTGAACATTGAGGTAAACCGGTAGATAAAAACTAGGTTGACCCATTCCCGAAAACTTATTAATTCAAATGAATCTAATGCGAAAATTAGGTATGAGGAATACTTTGCTAAAAATTAACAACAAAAATAAAAACTTATTATCATGAAAAGATTATTGATTTTACCAACTTTGCTATTTATTTTAATGGCCGGCAGCCTAACAAGCAAAGCACAAAAAATTTACGATTTCGTATCAGTAGATAAAATACCGGAATATCCTGGTGGCATTAAGAAGTTTTACGAATACTTAGGAAAAAATATTAAATACCCTGATGTTGCGAAGAAAAACAAAACACAAGGTAAGGTTTGGTTGTCTTTTATTGTCGAAAGAGATGGTCATTTAAATGATGTGGAAGTTATCAGAGGCTTAACTAAAGAAACTGATAAAGAGGCCGTTCGGGTGCTCTCCGCATCTCCTAAATGGAATGCAGGGGTAATCAAAGGTAAGCCTGTAAGGGTTAAATACAATATAAATGTGAATTTCTCTCAAAGTTAATGCAGGTATCACTTATAAACACAAAACCCCGGCAAAAATTGTCGGGGTTTTATGTTTTCTCTCCTGTCTCGGAACAATAAATTTATAAAACATTTAATTGATATACAAACTTTACAGAATAAAATTTTAAAATAAATTATTAATTAATATGCTAACATAGAATTTTCCTCATTTTAACAAATTATAATCTGTTTCGTTAAGTTTACTTACCTTTCATTTATTTATTTTATTTAAAATATTCACATCCCCTTTACACTAAAAAGCCCCAAACAAAGTTTGAGGCCTAAGAATTCCGAATAACCGGAATGCACAGTATATTTTAAATTGTTTCTTCCGAGAGGAACTTAGCAGAAGCAAAATCACGGTTCATACGCGCAATATTCTCTAATGAAATTCCTTTAGGACATTCGGCTTCGCATGCACCTGTATTGGTACAATTTCCAAAACCTTCTGCATCCATTTGTGCTACCATGCTTTGCACGCGACGGTAACGTTCTGGCTGACCTTGTGGCAATAAAGCCAATTGAGATATTTTTGCGGATACAAATAACATTGCAGATGCATTTTTACAAGTAGCAACACAGGCACCACAACCAATACAAGCTGCGGCTTCAAACGCTGCATCAGCATGCATTTTAGGTATCGGCAAATTGTTTGCATCCTGAGCGTTACCAGTGTTCACAGAAATGAATCCTCCGGCGGCTATAACCCTGTCAAATGCAGAACGGTCTACAGTTAAATCCTTTACCACAGGAAAAGCTGCGGCTCTCCAGGGCTCAACAACGATGGTATCGCCATCTTTGAAAGAACGCATGTGTAACTGGCAAGTTGTTACCAAATCTTTTGGACCATGTGGGCGCCCATTAATGAACATAGAGCACATGCCGCAAATCCCTTCCCGACAATCATGGTCAAATACAACAGGTTCTTCTCCTTTATTAATCAACTGCTCGTTTAATACATCGAACATTTCTAAAAAAGACATATCCGGTGAAATGTCTGCTAATTGGTAGTCAACCAAAGCACCTTTGGTTTTATTATTTTTCTGACGCCAAACTTTTAGCGTTAAGTTCATATTTCCTGTACTCATGATATTGAGATTTAGGCGGGGAGCATAGTGCATATGGCTTAAAGGCTCTATGCACAGTGCTCTCTGCTATTTATAACTTCTTTGTGCTACTTTAATATTTTCAAACTTCAACTCTTCTTTATGCAGTTCGAAATTTACACCTTCTTTAAATTCCCATGCTGCAACGTAGGCATAGTTAACGTCATCACGTAAAGCCTCGCCTTCCTCTGTCTGATATTCTTCGCGGAAGTGACCACCACAACTTTCATTACGGTTTAATGCATCAATGCACATTAATTCACCCAATTCGATAAAATCGGCAACACGACCAGCTTTCTCCAACTCTGGATTTAACTCCTCAGCTATTCCAGGTACACGAACGTTACTCCAGAATTCAGCACGTAAAGCTCTGATTTCCTCAATAGCTTCCTTTAAACCTTTTTCATTACGAGCCATACCACATTTTTCCCACATAATGTGGCCCAAACGTTTGTGGAAATAATCTACAGATTTGGTTCCTTTGATGTTGATAAGCTTATTAAGAATTCCTTTTGCCCTTTCTTCGGCTTCCACGAATGCAGGATGATCGGTAGGGATTGCCTTTACAGAAATCTCCTTCGATAAGTAAGCACCAATGGTGTAAGGTAAAACAAAATATCCATCAGCTAAACCTTGCATTAATGCCGAAGCACCTAAACGATTAGCACCATGATCTGAAAAGTTAGCTTCACCAGTACAGTATAAACCAGGTACAGAAGTCATTAAATTATAATCCACCCATAAACCACCCATTGTATAGTGAACCGCAGGATAGATACGCATTGGTGTTTCGTAAGGGTTTTCACCTGTTATCTGCGCATACATATCAAATAGGTTTCCATATTTTTCTTTTATTACGGCAGTACCTAAACGCATGCAAGTATCTTTATCTGGGTTGTGAATACCCGCTTTTGAAGCCTCAATTCTACCATAACGTTCCGTATTAGCTTTGAAATCCAGGTAAACTGCCAGTTTTGAAGCACCTACACCATAACCTGCGTCACAACGTTCTTTTGCGGCCCTAGATGCTACATCACGAGGCACAAGGTTACCGAAAGCAGGATAACGACGCTCTAAATAATAATCTCTTTCGTCTTCAGGTATTTCCGAAGCCTTACGGGTGTCATCTTTCTTTTTAGGTACCCAGATACGCCCATCGTTACGTAGGGATTCTGACATTAAGGTCAATTTTGACTGATGGTCGCCGGATACAGGAATACATGTCGGGTGTATTTGCGTGTAACATGGATTGGCAAAATAAGCACCTTGCTTATGTGCTTTCCAAGCGGCCGTAACGTTACTACCCATCGCATTGGTAGACAGATAAAATACGTTACCGTAACCACCTGTTCCTAACACAACGGCGTGTCCAAAATGACGTTCGATTTCGCCTGTAATTAAGTTACGAGCGATAATACCACGGGCTTTACCATCAATTTTCACCACTTCAAGCATTTCATGGCGGGTATACATTTCTACTTTACCCATACCAATCTGGCGTTCCAAAGCAGAATAGGCCCCTAATAACAACTGCTGGCCAGTTTGACCCGCAGCATAGAAAGTACGCTGAACTTGCGTACCACCGAATGAACGGTTATCTAACAAGCCACCATATTCACGAGCTAAAGGCACACCTTGAGCCACGCATTGATCTATAATATTAGCACTTACCTCTGCTAAACGATGCACATTTGCTTCGCGGGCACGGTAATCGCCACCTTTGATTGTATCGTAAAAAAGACGATAAACACTATCGCCATCATTCTGATAATTTTTTGCTGCATTAATACCACCCTGCGCAGCGATAGAGTGCGCTCTACGGGGCGAATCCTGGAAGCAAAAACACTTCACCTTGTAACCCATTTCAGCTAAGGTAGCAGCTGCTGAAGCACCTGCTAAACCAGAACCTACAATTATAACTTCGATAGTTCTTTTATTCGAAGGGTTAACCAAAGGCACAGAAGACTTATATTTCGTCCATTTACTGGTTAATTCACCTTCTGGAATATTTGAATTAATATCTGACATATCTCTTTTGCGCTAAAATTAATTAATTAAATGTGTGTAGACCGCAATTGGCATCAAAGCGAAAACAATCGAAATAATGATTGCATACCAGACGCTTACACTTTTAATTAAGCCGTTATATTTTGAATGGTTCCAACCCATAGTTTGAAAGGCGGAAGCGAAGCCATGTAATAAATGGTAACATAATGAAATCATTAAAAGAACATAGGCAACTACCCGAACCGGGTCTTGAAATTTTTCCCTCATCACGGCATATAAATCTTCATTACCGTTTGCGTCTACTGTCGGAATCCCGGTGAAACGAGAAACCACCCAGAAATCCTTAAGGTGAATTACTAAAAAGATGAGCAACAATGTGCCCAATAAACCCATCGAACGGCTGTACCATTTACTATTTGCATTGCCATTGTAGGCAGCATATCCTTCCGGACGAGCCTTTCTATTTTGGATTGTAAGGTTAACCGCCTGATAAATATGCACGAGCAAACCCAGGAATAAGATATACTCACCAGCTCTTATTATCCAGTTCGTTGCCATAAAGTGTGCTCCGATATTAAACTTCAACCCATTATCGTCAAGAAAAATTAACGAATTAATACCAGCATGTACAATTAAAAAAAGTATCAGGAATATACCTGTAATACCCATAACGTATTTTCTTCCTATTGATGAAGAAAGCGCATTTCCGAAACCACTCATTTGATTAGGATTTATATCTAAATTTCTTGCAAAAGTATCTATTTATAGACTTAATTTATAAACGATTGTGACAAAACACAGATAAAACATTTATTTAGAAACATTCTAAAGCACATTTGCAATTTATTCTATAATAAGAACATTTAAAGTCTGCCTTCAGATTTCAGGAACTTACGACATTATCGATTATTTTTTTATTTTCACTATTAGTAATTAATAAGAACGGGTCTAATCGCCTACTCCATTAACGCTAATAATAATACTCCTATTTATAACCATTAGACGTTAAGGTAATTAAGAAAACAATTTTCAAATCTTCAGACACACCCCTTAACTTCCTTAATTCCTTAATGGTAAATAATGATACTCCTATTTTATAACCATTAAGAAGTTAAGGTAATTAAGAAATCAATTTTCAAATCTTCAGAAACACCTTAAATTCTTAGTTCCCTAATGGTAAATAATGATACTCCTATTTATAATCATAAAGAAGTTAAGGTAATTAAGAAATCAATTTGCAAATCTTCAGACACCCCTTAAATTCTTAGTTCCCTAATGGTAAATAATGATACTCCTATTTATAATCATAAAGAAGTTAAGGTAATCAAGAAAACAATTTTCAAATCTTCAGACACACCCCTTAAATTTCTTTTCCTTAATGTTTATCTAATCTGGCGGTATAAAGACTAATAATAGTTTTTTCTTTCCTATGCGAAGTAATAACTATATTTATTATAACAAACCTGCTATTTCTGGCCATCCCCTAGTTTGTTTAATATAAATTCTTATTTCATCAACTTATTAATGACTAAAAAACAAATTACTCAATTGTCTTATGAAATAGTTGGCTGTGCTATTAAGGTACATAAAGAACTAGGACCAGGTTTGTTGGAACACATCTACGAAAAATGTTTAGGCTATGAATTAGAAAAGGATGGTTTTTTAGTAGAACACCAACATATTGCATCCGTTGTGTATGACGACTTGGAAATGAATATCGATTTACGCCTGGATTTATTCGTAGAAAAAACGATTGTTATCGAAATAAAAGCGGCTACCAATATTCTTCCTGTTCATGAAGCGCAGCTAATGACCTATATGAAACTTGTTCAAGCTCCACAAGGAATACTATTAAACTTCTTTACGGATAACATCACAAAATCAGCCAGGTATTATGTTAATGATTTCTTCAAAATCCTCCCTGAGGGATAAAAAATATGGCAATAAAAAAAGTCCCGGTAAATTACCGGGACTTTTTAACGATTTATGTGTTCGAGTTTTCTTAAGCTACTTTTACATTTACCGCGTTTAAGCCTTTTCTACCTTCTTCTACATCGTAGTTTACGGTATCATTCTCACGAATGTTATCGATTAAGCCTGAAGCATGAACAAAAATTTCGGCATCGCCATTAGATGGAGTGATAAATCCGAAACCTTTAGTTTCATTAAAAAATTTTACTGTTCCTTGTTGCATTATATTGTATTTTAATTTGTTTCAAAGATAGTGTTAAATACCTATAAATCAATTTTTTATTTTTTAATATATAAATAAGGGCTAAAATGCTGTTCACTGCATGCTAAAGCCTGTTTCCACAATAAAATTAAGAAATCTGACTTAAAAAATCAACTCGTATAGCGAAGATTCACTTCAAAACGGCACCTTAACTATAAGCTGGCTCCTGTTGCCGCTCGTAGTTCACAACAAGGTCGTCGGTCATTTTTACAATAAAAATTTCGTTAAAAAGGCCTTTAATATCATAACTTAAAACCAGTAAATCACCAACCAACTCATGTAAAACCAACCGCGGACTTGTATAAGTTAAAGAAACTACATGCCCGGCTTTGTTCAACAGATCAGAGGTAATAATGTGAAGTTCGGCCAATGCAAAAAGTATAGATGTATTTTCCATATCCTGTAAAACAGGTATTTTATTTTCCAAAGCATCGATTGTATTCATTACGGAATACTGAAGTCTTTGATGTAATCTGCTTGCGCTTTCATTTACCTCTATCATCTGGGAAAAGGTATTTAAACGCTGGTTTAAATTAAATGGCTTCGACCTCTTTTGAAATTCGCAGTAAGTGTCATGGAAAATCCGGCGTTCAAACTCTGTGCGACACATGAAGTTAAAATATTGTTTCGTACGGAGATTGATGTAAGCTAAAGCCATAACATTTAATTTTAATTAATATTTACAGATGCTGGTGATGCCTGAATCATCAGCATTATCTAAATACGGATATCCGTCCGGTAAATGAGAATCTAAAATGTGTTTATGATTTTAGATAAACAAGTCCCATTGATAAAACGAATGTTTATCGTAGATCGCTTCAATGGCGTAAAAATAAAAATTGATTAGTAGACAGATTATGTCTTTGAAGTTAGGAAATCCTGATAGCCGCTTTTGACTACCGATAGAAAAAAAAGGATTTCCCAGCTTATATAAAAGCTAAGAAATCTGATCTGAATTATTCGAGTTCAAACTCCTGATGGTATTCGGGAATGGCAACGTGTTTAAAACCATGTTCCTTTAACCTGGTTGCAAAGTTTTGCTGAACTTCATATTCCCCGTGTACCAGGAATAATTGTTTAACTTTAGCTGGATCCTGTCCTGATAAAAATTTCAATAAATCTTCATAATCTCCATGTGCACTCATTGATTTTATTGAACGAACTTCCGCTTGTACCTCATAATCATCGTGAAAAATATTGACGACTTTTTGCCCGGCAATTAACCGTCCGCCCAACGAAGATGGCTCGCAATAACCAACTATTAAAATTGTGTTCTTTACATTGCTTATGTTATTTCGAATGTGATGTTTCACCCTACCGGCTTCAGCCATTCCAGATGAGGATATAATAACGCATGCTCTCGGATCCTGATTTAAGGCTTTGGATTCTTCCGCTGTTTCGATGAAGCGTAGTCCTTTAAAACCAAAAATATCATGGTCCACCTTTAAGATTTCTTTAACACCGTTATTGTAAACTTCAGGATGGTTTCTTAGAATCTCTGTCGCCCTTGAAGACAATGGACTATCTACATAATAAGGAACATCAGGTAATTTGCCCTTTAGTTCTAATCCATTTAAAGCATACAGAAGTTCCTGCGTACGACCAACACTAAATGCAGGAATGATAACTTTTCCCTTTTTGATGTTGCAGGTATTATTTATCACTTCATAAAGCATATCTTCAATCGGGTCCAGATCCTTATGCAAGGAGTCACCATAAGTGGATTCCATTAAAATATACTCTGCCTGATCAAATTGTTGCGGACTTTTCAATAACAAATCTTCATAACGGCCTACGTCACCACTAAATGTAATGCGGGTAGGTTTATTATCCTCTGTAATCGTTAAATGCACGGCTGCACTGCCAAGAATATGCCCTGCATCTGTAAATTTTAACCGGATGCCAGGTTCAATATCAAAATCTTCATTGTATTCCACAATCTTCATTTTACCGACTGTTTTAACAACATCATCTTCAGTGTAGAGCGGTTGCTCCTCTTCCTGGCCCGGCTTTAAATGCCGATTGGCAAATTCTGCATCCTGCATTTGTATTTTTGCAGAATCCATCATTAAAATCCTGGCCAAATCCATTGTTGCCGCCGTACAAAAGATATTTCCTTCAAAACCCGATCCCACTAAGCGAGGTAGTAAGCCGCAATGGTCTATATGGGCATGAGACAGCACAAGGTATTTGATTTTTTCTGGATCGAAACCGAAAGCGTTGTTGAGCTTATCGGTAAACTCTCCCATGCCTTGAAAAAGGCCACAATCTAATAATATTTGGGTTTCGTTTTTTAGTGTAATCAGGTGTTTACTACCCGTAACTGTACGTGCAGCACCGTGAAAAGTTATTTTCATTCGTGATGGTTAGAAATTATAATTGAATAAAAATGCCGGTATTAACCGGCATCTCCAATTATTTATGCTTTTATGTCGGCTATTTTGTCTTTAACCTTATCAGCTACACCCGAAGCTTTATCTGTAAGACCTGCAAGTTTATCTTTGGAAGCATCCAGCAAATCGCTAAAAAAATCAGATACTTTCCCTTTTAAATCATCTGATGAATCAGAAGATAGTGCTAATGCAATTGTTGCACCCAAAGCCGCTCCGGCTAATACACCTACTATAATTTTTGTTTCCTTAGTCATAATCTTATTTTTTAATATTAAACATAAATTAGCTGCTGCTGTTTTATTTTTTTAACAACACAAAAACCAAACCATAATGAAAAGCATTTTCTTTATCGATTTAGATAATACGATTTATTTTACCAAGCCCAATGAGGATCAGTTAATGGGCGGCTTGTATCATGTTCTGGAACAACAGGACTTAGGCATTTCTGATGAGCAGTATCAAATTGCTAAAAAAGAAATGTTGAGAATACCGTTTCAGAAAGTGGCTTTAAAATTCGGGTTTAAACAAGAAGCTATTGATAATGCAATAAAATATTTAGTCAACGGCGAGGTAACGTCGCCACTAACGCCGGGGGAGGATTATCATTTCATAAAATCACTTAGGGGTAGAAAATTTATTGTTACAGCAGGATTTCAGAAGAAGCAAGCCACAAAAGTGACAATGCTGGGTATAGCTGATGATTTTGAAGAAGTTTATATTGTCGATGTCACAACTTCAAATCAAACTAAAAAAGATGCTTTCAAAACATTGATAAGTAAACACAATTTGAATCTTAATGACATACTGGTAATCGGCGACGATGTTGACTCTGAAATCAAATTTGGCTTAGAGCTGGGTTTGACCACTTTTTTACTGGATCCTGAAAATCTGTATCCGGATGCCAAAACTACTTTTAGAGGAACTGATTTTAGTAAACTTCATGAAGCAGCCGGACAAGCTTAAATAATTTCACAAAAAAAGTCCCGAATTTCATCGGGACTTTTAAAATCAAAATTCTTATCCTCTTCCGCCTCTTGTAGGCCTGCCACTTTCTGAACCTCTTTCGCCACCGCGACTTTGTTGTTGTGGTTGAGCTTGCTGTTGACGTTGCTGTTGCATTTGCTCATTACGCTGTTGCATTTGCTGGCGTTGCTGGTCGGCCTGCTGAGAACGTTGCTGATCGCGCTGTGCCCTCTGCTGCTCTGCTTGTTGCTGGCGTTGTTGGTCGGCCTGCTGAGAACGCTGCTGTTGCATTTGCTCATTACGTTGTTGCATTTGCTGATCGCGTTGTGCTCTTTGCTGATCTGCCTGCTGAGCGCGCTGTTGTTGCATTTGCTCATTACGTTGCTGCATTTGCTGATCGCGTTGTGCTCTTTGTTGCTCTGTCTGCTGAGCACGTTGCTGTTGCATCTGCTCATTACGTTGTTGCACCTCTCGCTGACCACGTTGCTGATCCTGATTCATTCTGTCCTGCTGATTTCTTTGTTGCATCTGCTGGATACGTTGCTGATCGCGATTTCCCCTTTCCTGCGTACGGTCGGCCAACTGTCTGTTTCGTTGTTCTGCATCACCAAAATTCTGGTTTGCACGATCAGTTCTTCCATTAGCATCGCGGTTATAAACACCAGCTCTGTTATTCTGCTGGTTATTGTTATCTCTACGATTATCTATATTTCCGTTATCACTACGGTTAGGTTGAGACATTCTACTATCATTGCGCTGCCCGAACCGATTGTCGTCATTATTTCTGCCTCGCTGATCACGGTTTGAGTAATTGTTGTCGTTTCTGCCATTTCTGCTAAAACCTGCATTTCCTTGCTCAAATTTCCTTGGTGCAGCACTTCGGTTGTCAACTGCTCCACGCTCTGGTCTAGGTCTGTAAATAGAAACCGACCTGTTGTCTATTCTGCTGGCACCGGGTCTATTGCTTTGTGCATATCTGTAAACGGTTACATTTCGGTTTGTTGCACGTCTGATGTCTTCAAGTCTTGGGCCACCATAATAACTTCTTCTGTTATAAACGTAGGTGTTATTAATAATTGTGGTATTGCGGATGTAAACATTATTACGGCCATAATCGTACCTCGGGAAAGTATTGATATAGATACTTGCTTGGGGAATGAAATTCCAGCAAAATTCAGGTACGCTGTATCGGCGACCGAAACTTAAATTTATATTGATACTTGGCGCCATTGGTGCCCATCCATAATAGCCATCCCCGCTTCTCCAGTCCACCCATGCTGGTCCCCAGTTCGTATCTGGCAGCCAAATCCATTGTCTGTAACTGTTAATAACCCAACGGCCGTAATGAAAAGGTGCCCAGCCCCAGTCATAATTAGAAACCCATGTGTTGCCATATTCTGTCATCGCCCAGCGACCGTTTGTATAATAAGGGCGAAATTCGTTCTGATCCACATCCGGACGCCACACATAACCATACTGTGGGTCTTGAATCCAGGTTCCGTAGGGAGACAATTCATCGTAAAAGGTTTGAAGCGAAACATTACCAGTATTGTAACCATCGTCCTGGTAACTTTCTTCATAGCCCTGTGCCCTGGCGAGGGTTGTGGTTCCGGCAAGGAGCGCAAACAGCCCCAGCACAAGTGCCGTAGTTTTCAGTGTTTTCATTTGTGTGTTTATATTTAATAACCTAATGTGTGTGTATCAATTAGAGAACCAAAATTATCGATGGTTTAATATGCTTGCATAGTTTTTATGTTTTATGCGAAATATTGCATTATAGGGCATATTAACGATTTATTAACGTTTGGAAACCAGTATAATTGTGCAGAAAATGAGTCAATTAGAAATAAAATTTGCTACACCACTGTTTAGAAAAGAGATTATATTGCATATGCTGGAAACTTTAAAACTTAAATTCTATTAATTGTAAGTATTTTTGCATCATGCAAAACGGTACTTTATATCTAATTCCTGTTCCTCTGGCTGAGGAAGTCGCTCATAAAACTTTTACGCCCTATCTGGTCGATACCATAAATCAAATAGACGCTTACATTGTAGAGAACAGCAAAACTGCCCGTCGGTTTTTGAAAGAAGCAGGATTAAAAACGCCGCAAAAAGATTTAATTGTTCATGATTATGGCAAACATAACAGAACAGATTTGGGTCAGTTTTTTACTGAACTTAAAGCGGGTAAAGACGTTGGCTTGATGAGTGAAGCCGGATGTCCTGGTATTGCAGATCCGGGTGCCGATATTGTTGCAGAAGCCCATAAACGTGGCGTCAAAGTAGTTCCTTTGGTTGGTCCAAGCTCCATACTATTAGCGCTAATGGCTTCCGGCTTTAATGGACAGAGTTTCGCATTTTGGGGGTATTTACCAATTGATAAAGAACAACGTACCAAGCGGATTAAAGATTTAGATCTATCCGCCAATCGTTATAAACAAACGCAGATTTTTATCGAGACACCCTTCCGTAATAATCAAATGTTAGAAGAAGTTCTAAAAAGCTGTAAACCGAATACGCAACTATGTATTGCAAGTAATCTGACCGCAGCAGATGAATTTATCAAAACTCAAAGCATTTACAATTGGCGCAAAGAAGAAATAGACCTGCACAAAAAACCAACAATATTTTTGTTGTATTAACTTATGGTCTGGTTAATTTTTAGAAACAAATTTTGAAGTGAATCCCAGCTTACTTACGCTTGCGGGTTTGAAATTGATTGCACCCTGATAATATAGGTGAAATTTTTTGTGCAATTACCTGTACATGCCTTTTCCATCTATAAAATCGACCACTTTATCCGGTAAAAAAAACTGTACATTTTTCTTTTCCTTTATCGCTTTGCGAATAAATGTCGATGAAATTTCCATTAAGGGTGTATTTGTAAAAGTTATTGATGGATGATTTTCCCATTCGGAAACATCGGCACCTGGGCGGGGGTAAACATATATTTGATAACTTTTTAGCAAGACCTCATAATTTTTCCATTTCTTAAAAGAAACTAAATTATCGGCACCCATAATCAAAACAAACTCTTTCTCAGGATATTTCTCATGGAGATAAGTTAAGGTATCAATGGTATATGAGGGTTGCGGCAGGGCAAATTCTATGTCGCTTACGCGAATATTTTCGGCATTTTCTGTAGCCAGTTTGGCCATCTCCAGCCGGTCGTACATATTCGTTAAACCACTTTTATCTTTTAAAGGATTGTGTGGAGACACAACTAACCAAACCTCATCCAGTTGGGTATGGTTAGCCATATAATTGGCAATAATTAAGTGCCCGGTATGAATCGGGTTATAAGAGCCGAAGAATAAACCAGTTTTCAAGTTTCAGTTTTTGCTAACCATTTAAAAAATCTCCAACCAACTTTTCTGCTTCCTTACAAGCTGTTGTCAGGTCGTAATTTTTCAAAATCACATCAAATTTATCTGCATAAAGCAATTCCTTCTCCGCTTTAACAAAACGTTCCTGCAATTTCTCTGCACTATCTGTCCCACGGCCACTTAAGCGCTCCTTAAGTACGTCTAAAGACGGTGGCTGAACAAAAATTGCTAAAGCATCTTCCTCGTATTTTCTTTTCAAACGAATGCCTCCTTCAACATCGATATCAAAAATTACATGCTTGCCTTCATTCCAGATGCGCTCAATTTCCGAACGTAAAGTGCCATAAAAAGTTCCATTATAAACTTCTTCAAACTCAACAAACTCCTGGCGGGCAACTTTGTGCAAAAACTCTTCTTTTGTAATGAAATAGTAGTCGTTTTCGTGCTGTTCAGCACCACGAAGTTCGCGGGTTGTGGCAGAAATGGAAAAGCTTAGTTCAGGAAACTTACTTAATAAATGGTGTACTATGGTGGTTTTTCCTGCTCCTGAAGGCGCTGAAAATATGATTAATTTGCCTTGCTTCATTCTTTTGAGACTAAAGACTAAAGCTGAAAGTCCAAAGTTTTTAACCTTTGAGCTTTAAGCTTAGTATTTCTATAATACGTTTAATAACTGTTCTTTTATCTTCTCTAATTCTTCTTTCATACCCACAACAAATTGCTGCATCTGCGCATCATTTGCTTTAGCACCCATGGTATTTATTTCCCTTCCAATTTCCTGAGATATGAAACCAAGCTTCTTACCATTAGCTTCTTTACTCGTTAAAGTTTGAACAAAATAATCACAATGGCTTTTTAAACGGGTTTTCTCTTCGGTGATATCGATTTTATCGATATAATAAATAAGTTCCTGCTCAAAACGGTTCTGATCGATATTGACTTTCCCTACCGCATCATCTAAAAACTGCGTAAACTTATCGCGGATTGCGGAAATTCTTTTTGGTTCTAGTGCTTCAACTGATTTGAAATAGGAAAGTATATTTTTGATTCTAAGCTCTAAATCTGATTTTAGAACCGCACCCTCATCTTCTCTGAATTTATTGAAATTCGCTAAGGCTTCTGTGAAAATCTGGTATAACTGATTCCATTCATCTTCACTCACACCCTCTTCTTTGTAGCTGATAACTTCAGGAAAAGTTAAAGCCGTTTGAAGCAAATTACTGCTGTTTGCATTTAGCTCATGGTTAACGGAAACCAGTTGATTGTAATAATGAGCAAGCAAGGCTGTATTTATAGTCGCACCAGTTACTTCGCCAGAACTCCGTTCTACATTAATGCTAAGACTAACTTTTCCACGTTCGATATCTTTACTGCATACATTTCGCAGAATTAATTCTTTATCAGAAAAGGCTTTTGGGTATTTTAAATTTAACTCAAGGAATTTGCTATTAAGCGATTTGATTTCGACACTATATTTTGCATTTGCATAATCGGCTGTAGCCAAGCCGTATCCTGTCATGGATTTTATCATGCGCAAAGGTATGAAAAATTGGACAATCCATAAGTGCCGATTTTTACTCTTTTGTAAAAACTTAACTGCTATTTACAAATTATAATTACTCATACCAATATCATACTATGCTTTTGCTCCAAACTTTTAACTCTACTACATTGTTTTACAGTAAAAGTTATTGGGCAATAAGATGAATATTCCAAAAGAAATGTTGGTAGACGCCAAGCTTAAAGGCATTGCTGACAAATTAAAGCCGTCAGTATTCCGCCAGGGTGATTCTTATTGTGTGCTATACGGAGCAGATGCACAAAATGGAATTCTTGGTTATGGCATTTCGATTGAAGAAGCATTAACGGACTGGGAAGGAAATTTAATAAAAACCCTCCATAACGATATCGAAATAAAAAGGGTTTTAGCTCACACTAACCCACCTCAGGATGTCAGCGCGTTTTTAGATGATTACAGAGATCGGGCAAAGCATGATGAAACTGGTTACGATATTAATAAACAGTATTAAGTATGCCTGGTCAATATGTTTAAATTAAACTTTAAGATACCTAATGATCAACACGGGAAGTGCATACAGCCTAATCACTCAATCATCGCTTTAAAATTGTAATCAGACCCAAGTCTTTTATAAGCAATAAGATTCTAGCTATTGAGCCGATAACTAAGCTTTATCCATTAAATAATGTTTAAAACCATTAAAATCTACATTTAACTTATCAGCATGTCTCGGCAATATTTCTAATGCTGTAACCTGTTCGGGAATTTCAATTTTAGCAGCAATATCTGTTGGAAAAATATCCGGGAATTTGCAGGCATGTGCCGTTGATAAAAATACAAATGCACTTTCATCTTCTGGGTTTTTTGTTCTGAATTTCTCAATCGCTAAATAAGCTATCGCCGTATGCGGACAAGCAACATAATTAAATCTGGAATCGATTTCTTTAATGCCAGCCAAAGTCTCCTCATCATTGAATCGATAAGAAGTAACCATTTTTTTTAGCGCTTCTACATCATCGCTAAATAAATCCATAATCCGAATCCAGTTGCTCGGTGCGCCCACGTCCATAGCATTTGAATAGGTTTGCGTAGACGGTCGGGCCTCATAAATACCTGTTTCCAGGAAGCGGGGAACGGTATCGTTCACATTCGTAGCCGCAATGAATTGCTTAACGGGCAAGCCTAATTTGTAGGCCAATAAGCCTGCACCAATGTTTCCAAAATTCCCACTTGGAACAGAGAAAATTACATCCTGCAAGCCTTGTTTTTTCAGTTGAGCATAGGTGTTGAAATAATAGAATGTCTGCGGAATTAACCTTGAGATGTTAATTGAGTTTGCAGAAGTGAGGCGAAAATTTGCGTTCAGTTCATCATCAGCAAAAGCCTGTTTCACCAAAGCCTGACAGTCATCAAAAGTGCCTTTAACTTCAATAGCTCTTATGTTTTGTCCGTTAGTAGTTAACTGCAATTCCTGTATCGGGCTTACTTTTCCCTCCGGATATAGAATAGTAACCCTTGTATTTGGCACCCCCAAAAATCCAAGAGCCACTGCACCGCCGGTATCGCCAGAAGTAGCGACTAAAACGTCTAATAATTGTTCGCCATCCTTCAGGAAATAAGCCATCACACGACTCATAAAACGAGCGCCGAAATCCTTAAAAGCTAACGATGGTCCGTGGAAAAGTTCTAAAACAAAAGTTTTGTCATCAAGCTTCAGGGCGGGCGCTTCAAAGCTAATCGCCTCATCAATCAAGGCTTTTAAAGCTTCAGCAGGAATTTCATCTTTTAACAATGTTGAAGCCACTTTATAAGCAATTTCCGGCAGGGAATATTGCTCTATATTCTCTATAAAATCAGCATCCAGCTGAGGAATCTCCACAGGCATATATAAACCTTTGTCTTGTGGCATGCTGTTAAAAACGGCTTCTTTAAAGGAAACGCGTAAATCTTTATTGTTGGTTGAGTATAGTTTCATTGCTCAATTGTTTTATTGTTCGATTGGTTTATCACACAATCTTGATATTCTAAGTTTCGGTCTGCGGAGACACAAACCGAGGAATTAGGGTTATGACGCCGAGTACAAACCCTACGCCCTAAACCTTTTACCTTACACCTTCTTTAAATCACCCTCGGTCCTTCCGCATTAACCGAAGAAACGTAAGCTTTGCTGTTAATATTAATTTTATGTAAGTGCTGTTGTTGGGCTTTGGTTATTTTACGGGCCGTTTCTTCATCTTTTGTCAAAGCGAAAACCGACGGACCAGAACCCGAGATTCCAAAACCGATGGCGCCGTTTTCCATGGCAATTGTCCGCATTTCTTCGAAACCGGGTATTAAGATGGAGCGTGTTGGTTCGACCAGAACATCTTTCATACTGCGGCCAATTAAATCGAAATCATTCATGAATAATCCGCTTACCAGACCGGCAACATTTCCCCATTGGGTAACGGCATCTTTTAAAAATACTTTGCTGCGAATCATCTGACGAGCATCTTTTGTAGGCACATCCACTTCAGGATAGACAATTGCAGCATACATACCGGCTGGGGTGGGTAATGAAATTACGTCCAACGGCTCGTAACTCCTCACTAAAACAAAGCCACCTAAAATCGCCGGGGCAACATTATCAGCGTGGCCATAACCGCAAGCCAACTCCTCACCTTTCATGGCGAAGGGAACCAGTTCTTTTGGGGTTAATAAATCACCCATAAGCTTGTTGATGGCAAATAAACCAGCAACTGTGCTTGCTGAACTCGAACCTAAACCACTACCAATTGGCATCTTTTTGTGTAGTTCAATTTCAACACCAACATCTAAACGGTTAATGTGTTGCAAATAATGCTGGACACTTGCACTCACTGTATTTTTCGCTGCATCTAAAGGCAGGCGACCATCATCACCGGCAATTTTTTTAATCACTACGCCCGGGGCTTCCGTTAAACGCATTTCAACTTCATCGCCCGGCTCGTTTACGGCGAAACCCAGCACATCGAAGCCACAAACTACGTTGGCTACTGTGGCGGGAGCGAAAACTTTTATGCTATTTTTCATTTTTTGTATCAAGTAGTGAGTATCAAGTATCGAGACAGGAATCTATAACTTTCCATCACCTTAATTTATCTTTTTTATTTCAACTGACGCTTTCAGCTTTAGTCTTTCTGCTTTTAGCTTAAAGATCCCACATTTATAATGTCGGCAAAAACACCGGCAGCGGTAACTTCTGCACCCGCGCCAGGCCCTTTTACTACTAATGGACGAGATTTATACCTATCTGTTGTAAAAGAGATAATGTTATCGCTCCCTGAAAGCATGTAAAAAGGGTGGCTGTCATCGACCATTTGCAAGCTTATTTCTACATTACCGTCTTCCAGTTTGCCAATGTAACGCAGCACCTTGCCGCCATCTGCCGCCTGGTTCTTTAAATCTTCGAAGTAAGCTGCGTTTTTTTGCAATTCTGAATAAAAATCCTCTACAGAAGTTGCGTTTAAACAAGCATCGGGTAAAATATTATCGATTTTTACATCGGCTGCTTCCAAAGGATAACCGGCATCACGTGCCAGGATTAACATTTTCCGCATGAAATCTTTTCCGTTTAAATCATCACGGGGATCGGGTTCTGTGTAGCCTAATTCCTGCGCTTCTTTAACCGTTTCATAAAAACCAGCATCGCCTTTAAAATTGTTGAAGATGTAAGAAATCGTTCCGGATAGAATCGCCTCAATGCGCGCCACTTTATCGCCGCTCATCATCAATTCTTTCAAAGTGCGGATGATTGGCAAACCTGCCCCTACATTGGTTTCATAATAAAAATCCACGCCAAATTTGCGGGCCGCATCTTTGAACGATTTGTATTGGGCAAAATCCGCAGAGTTTCCTTTTTTATTACAGGTAACGACTGAAATGCTGTTCTCGAAGATTTCCTGATAATATTCAATTGGCGATTCTGCTGCGGTGTTATCCACGAAAATGCAGTTTGGCAAATTCATCGATTTCATACGCTCTACAAAACCAGCCAATTCAGCCTGTTCTCCGTTGGTATTTAGTTCATTTTCCCAATCTTCAAGCGATAAGCCATCTGTATTGAAAATCATTTTCCGGGTATTGCTGATGCCGGTAACCTTAACCTGCAAATCGTTGTTTGCTGCCAGGAAAGGCATTTGCTCTTTCAATTGGTGGAATAAAGTTTTACCAATATTTCCGGTCCCTAAACAGAAGATGTTCAGCGTTCGTTTCAAATCAGTAAAGAAAGCATCATGAACCGCGTTTACTGCTTTCGATAAATCACCTGCACTGATAATCACGGAAATATTATATTCCGATGAACCTTGTGCAATTGCCCGGACGTTGATACCATTTCTACCCAAAGCATTAAACAATCTCCCACTCATGCCCGGCGTATGTTTCATGTTTTCGCCTACAATAGCCAGGACGGCCAGATTATTTTCCACTTCCGGTAAAGCCAGTTTATTAGCATCCAGTTCGAGTTCAAACTCTTTTTTAATTAAAGCAATCGCCTGTCCGGCATCGGTTGGTTTAACCGCAAAGGTAATGCTATGCTCTGATGAGGATTGTGTAATCAACACCACATTAATTTGCTCACGGGATAACAATGAAAACAACCGACCACTAAAACCCGCTTTACCTACCATACCACTTCCGGTTAGGTTAATAATACTGATGTGGTCGATAGAAGAAATGCCTTTTATCGGCAAGCTAGATGCTTGTACATCACTTTTTATATAAGTTCCTGAAAAATCGGGCTCGAAAGTATTCTTGATTACAATTGGAATTTTCTTCATGAAAGCCGGAATCATGGTCGGCGGATAAATCACCTTCGCCCCGAAATAACTTAGTTCCATTGCTTCGGTATAACTCAATTCAGGTAAAGAGAAAGCCTTTTTAACGATGCGTGGGTCAGCAGTCATCATACCGTTTACATCCGTCCAGATTTCGATTTCCTCTGCGTTTAAAGCTGCACCCCAAACGGCTGCGGTATAATCAGAACCCCCGCGGCCTAAAGTGGTCACGCGACCTGCGGCATTGCTTGCGATGAAACCGGTAACAAATAAAACCTTGCTCTGATTTGCCTGGTAGAAATCGTTAATTAATAATTCAGTGAGTCCGGTGTCGACCTTCGCCTGTCCGAAATTGCTGTCAGTTTTAATTAATTCTGCCCCATTTACATAAAGTGCTTCAGGAAATTTTTGAGAGGCGATGTGGGCAATCATAAAAGAAGAACAACGCTCGCCGTAACTTAAAATCTGATCTTTGGTTTGCAAACTCAGTTCGCGAAGATTGGTTACCGCCTGCAATAAATCTTCCAGTTCGTTAAAGAAGATTTTCAAACGTGTAAATACCGGGTTTTGTGCCGCTGCGGGTAAAAGGGAACGGATGACTGCAAAATGTTTTGCTTCGATTTCCTTTAAACCTGCGTCATAATCTTCGCCACGTCCGGCACTTTCGGCCATGTCGGTTAGCAAATTGGTTACGCCACTCATTGCCGATAATACAACTACCGGATTGCTTTTTAATTTTTCCTCAGCTACTATATTTAGCAGCGTTTTAATGTTCTCGGCCGAACCTACGGATGTGCCGCCGAATTTCAATACTTTCATTAGTCTATATTGGTTTTAACTAAATTATTACCGGGTTTTTAAATTTTTGTGGTCTATAGCCCGGCATTTCATTAGTTTGGTTTAAAAAAAAAGCGCCCCGATTTGTGTCGGGACGCTTTCTGTGTTTTGTATGTTAATTCAATTTACAACAAATTAGCCCCGCTGGTTTATCCCGGTGGTCATAATAATCGTTGTAATAATTGAAGTATTAAAAATCATTCTGTTCGTGTATTTTGTACACCGTAAAGTAGCAGATTATTTTTCTTAAATGCAAACGATTTCGAGATTTATTTGAAAATATTCTAATAAAACGTTTAACCAAATGAAATAGCCGCATTTTATGAACCGAAAACTAATATGGATTTTCAGAATCGAGTTCAACTCCCCTCCTTTTTCAAGGAGGGGTGCCCGCAGGGCGGGGTGGTTAATCAATAAGATTTATTAAAGTTCCCTGGAACCTTCGTCTAATTCTTTCAATTGCGAGTAGGAACAAACGCGGCAATTCATTTAACCCGCTTTAAGGAAGGGTATTCTGCAGCTAACAAGTGGGTAAATTTATTTACCGAATTATAAATGTTATATTTCATGACTCCTCTTTCAGGCAAGTGCATACAATCGAGATTAGTTCATGATCAAATGAACAAAAATCTGATTCAGAATAAATGCAACACAACCAAAAATAATAACCGGCAAGTATTTTTTGCGTAAAAATAATATAGCTACAATGATAATGGATAAAAAATAAAAGGTACTTATATAGATGAATGGTTTGGCCACTTCGTAGAAAACGCTAGCAGGAATAAAATCGCTAACGAGTTGAAACTTAATCTGAATTATCGGAGTAACATTGTAAGCAAATAACAAAATTAATATCGTTAGCGATACAATGGCAAAGATTTTAAGGTCGCTTTTATTATTCACCGCGCAAAACTAAAAGAACTGTTGTAATATCCTAAAAACCTTACTATAAACCTTATCATTAAAACAACTCTAGAAGTTTTTTTGCACTAATTATTTCTAAATTTGTACTGCTTAGTTTTTGGAAATTATGATTGCTTGAAATTATAAAGTTTAACTTATGTTTCACCGTAGTGTAGAAATGAAGCGCATCTTCCATATCATTTATAGAAGAATTTAAAGCATGTAAAATGATTTCTTCATCGGATTCGATAATATTTACAATGAGTAACAATTCTAAAAGGAGTTCTTTTGCTACTTTATTTCCATAACTTTTCTCTAAGTAAAATGAAGTAGTTTGTAAAATTGAAATGCTTATGAATGCTTCAACTTTCTCGTCTTTGGCAAGAAGAAGTACTTTTTCCGCATAGTCAAAGTCATCTCTTTTGAGGAAAAAGTCCAGTAGAACATTAATGTCCAGAAAAATCTTAAAAACCATACTTTTCTTTTCTGGCTTCGTAATATTCCTTTTTAAAATCGAAATCTTCCGGAAAAATTGGCTTCTCTAATTTGTTAACTATTTCGAAGAGTTTCACTTTTTGTTGTTTAGGCTGTGTTATTTTCCTGAAATAGCTTTCAACTAATTCAGAAACACTTGTACCAATTTTTGCCGCATGTTTTTTTGCCTGAATGAGTAATTCTTCCTCAATCGTTAAATTAACCCTTGCTTTCATAAATCAAATATACGCATAAATTTTAATCATGCGCATACATCTAGGTATCAACTAACCCCTTACCCCTATGTAAATCTCCACCTCTGAATTTGCCCCTTGCTGAGATTTTTCTCCATAAACCTCAAAATCGGCATTATAAGTCCGGTATAGAGCAATGTCATCTGCCCATATTTCCTTCCAGGTTTCCACTACAGCGTTTGGCATCTCTCCTTTAGCAACATATTTAAAAAGCTTTTCATTTTTAATTTCCCGGCCAACCAAACCCTCAGGAAGGTTATTTAGCGTGCTTACCAAGTGTCCTATAATGGTCGTATACTTACCTGTGTAATCACTTTCGTAATCGGTATAAACGGCATAAATGGCATCACTCTCTTTATCCGGGATTTTATCAGCGATTGCTTCAGCAAAGAACTGATTCCAGAGCTTACCCAAATCTGTTGCAGCCTGATTGTTCTGATTGGTAGTTTCGACCGATATGCCAATAACTTTGATATGTTCCATGGATAAGATTTTAGGTGAAGGTAATGTTTTAAAGAATAATTAAATTGAATGATTTGAAGATGATTTAATATAGCACTCGACAACTTGATTCAAAAAATGATTTCCGTCATCTTTTTTTGTAACCAATGTCCCTAAGATTCTACGTCGCCTTTGATAGGTTTGTCGGCTCAAAGAACAAATTATGCTACATACTTTTCACATCCCGGTTTTAGGTTTAGGTTACTCAATTGATACGCCTTTAAAAGTTGCCCGTTATGGAATTTCCTCGGTTATTTCCATTGTAGATGATGAATTAATTGAACGTATGCGCGCTTTCCATTCGGAAAAGGCTGGATTAAAGTTTGTCTCCATTCCAAAATCGGAAGAAGATTACCGGGCTAAAAGAATTAAGACTTACCTGAATTTTCTTAAGGATTTAATTACGGCTCAATTTGAGAAATTAAAGCAACAGAAATTTAATAAGGGAAGCGATATATGCAGGTACTTTGAACTTCTGCCGGAGTCCTCCAACCTGAAACAGGGTTACGACTTAATGCTCGATTATCCGGAAGGTGAAAGCAAAAACGCCTTTCAAAACCGGTTGCGCGAAGCGATGAAACCCGGTTCAATCGACGTTAACATTATGTCCAAAGTTGATAAAATGAATTACATTGATAACGAATTTACGGGCGAAGCAAATACCGACGCCTTAGCTGCATTGCGTGGTTTTGCAGAAAGCGAATTAACATCTTCTCTAATTCTTTCGGCAGGTATGAATCCTAAGCTTTACAGTTACATGGAAAATTTCACCGATTTTCTCCCTGATGAGAACGGATTCATCAAAAAGAAGATCATTTTAAAAGTGAGCGATTTCAGGTCGGCTTTAATTCAGGCAAAATTCCTGGCAAAGAAAGGTTTGTGGGTTTCTGAATTCAGAATTGAATCGGGCTTAAACTGTGGCGGACATGCATTCGCGACTGAAGGTTATCTGTTAGGTCCTATTTTAGAAGAATTTAAGACAAAAAAAGCGGCAATGCAGGCTGAACTGTTTGAAATGTTCCGTGCTGCTTTACAACAAAAAAATATTTCTGTCGATTTAGCACCAAGGCAAAGGGTTAGCGTTCAGGGCGGCATAGGTACGGCAGACGAAAATGACTTCCTGCTAAAATATTACGGCGTTGACGCAACTGGTTGGGGTAGCCCATTTCTTTTGGTTCCTGAAGCCACTAATGTAGATGCCGAAACCCTGGCCAAATTAGCCGATGCACAGGATGACGATTTTTATCTGAGTGCAGTTTCTCCCCTGGGCATCCAATTCAATAATTTCCGAAACAGCAGTATCGAAAAACAGCGACTAGAACGTATTGAAAAGGGCAGACCAGGAAGCCCCTGTACAAAAAAATACCTTTGCAACAATACAGAATTTACTGAACAGGCGATTTGTACGGCTTCCAGAGTATATCAGCGTTTAAAAATAGAAAGTCTTAAATCGGCAGGACTTTCTGATGAGGAGTTTACTGCTCAATTTAATTCAGTTACCGAAAAAATCTGCCTTTGTGAAGGTTTATGCTCTTCAGCTTACATAAAATATAACATCAGTAAACCGAAAGAAAATAAGGCTGTTGCCATTTGCCCGGGTCCTAATTTAGCCTACTTTTCTGACGTTTATTCATTAGATGAAATGGTTGGTCACATTTACGGGAAGCTAGACTTACTTGCCGGGGTCGATCGACCTCATTTCTTCATTAAAGAGTTAAATCTTTACATCGATTACCTGCAAAAAGAATTGCAGCAACACCTTCAGCATTTCAGCGAAAAGAAAAAGAAGCAGTTGGGTGTTTTTAAAAACCAGCTATCAGAAGGTATAGGCTACTATAAAAATTTGTTTACAGACTTCGCCGAACAGGCTTCTGAGCAACTGAAAGAACTTGCAATTTCTAAAAGTAAACTGGATAAGATAATTGTGGATTGAGCAAAAGCCACTTGCATAAATTTCTATATTTACAAATCACATCTCATAACTAATGGACAGGTCTAAATTTTTAGATGCAATTATAGAAAACGCAATTGATGGCATAATAACCATTGATGACAAAGGCATTATCGAGCACCTCAATCCCGCAGCATTAGAACTTTTTGGCTATTCGAGAGCAGAATTGGTTGGTAAAAATGTTTCGGTTTTAATGCCTCAGCCAGATAAGGCACAACACGATGGCTATATCCATAATTACCATACAACAGGAAAGAAGCACATTATCGGTATTGGCCGGGAAGTTCATGGTCAACGCAAAGATGGTTCCGTCTTTCCTTTTAGATTAGGCGTTAGCGAAATAAAGTTTAGCGACAGGAAAATATACACCGGTTTTATTCACGATTTAAGCAAGGAAAAAGCCAATGAAGAACAAATTAAAAGCTATACCGAAAAGCTGGAGGTCAAAATTAAAGAACGTACCCGCGATTTAGTTAAACTGGTTTCAGAGCTTGAAATGGCGAAAGAAAACATGCGGGCATTGTTTCAAAAGGAGAAAGAACTGAACCAGCTAAAAACCAGGTTTGTCTCCATGGCTTCGCATGAATTCAGAACGCCTTTGAGCTCCATCCAGTTGTCTGCATCCCTGATTGATAAATATACTGTGAAGCATGATGTTCCGAATGTGGAAAAGCATACCTCGAAAATCAAGAATTCAATTAATAACCTGACAACTATACTGAACGATTTCCTGTCACTTGAAAAACTTGAAGCCGGAAAAGTAGAAGCAGCTGCACAGTCTTTTAACATTATCAGCTTTGCTGAAGAAATTGCCGAAGAAATGCAATTGATGACCAAGCAAAATCAACGCATTATTTACGAGCATACAGGCATCACCGCACAGGTTTTTATCGACCCGAATTTATTGAGAAATTGTATTATTAACCTCATTTCTAATGCCGTTAAATACTCCGGAGAAGATACACTTATTCAGTTTAATACAATTATAACCCATGATAAATTGGTACTGGAGGTAAAAGATAATGGAATTGGCATCCCGGATACCGATCAGAATAACCTCTTCGAACCATTTTTCAGGGCGCATAACACGGGCGATATTCCGGGTACAGGCCTGGGTTTAAATATTGTTAAACGATACGTTGGCTTAATGGGTGGAACCGTTCTCTGTAAAAGCGAACTGAACAATGGTACAACATTTACCTTAAGCTTTGATTTTAATAACCAATAACAGCCAATAACCATGAACAGGAAGGTATTAATTATTGAAGATAACGATGATATCCGGGAAGGCACGGCCGAGGTTCTGGAGCTTGCAGGCTACGAAACTTTTAGCGCGAAACACGGAAAAGCTGGTGTTGAAATGGCATCGTTGCATGTGCCCGATATTATTCTATGCGATATCATGATGCCTGAACTTGACGGTTATGGCGTACTTTACCTCTTAAATAAAAACCCTAAAACAGCCTCAATTCCTTTCATCTTTATTACCGCGAAAACAGAACGGGCCGATATGCGAAAAGGTATGGAAATGGGCGCAGATGATTACTTAACCAAACCCTTTGATGACATTGAACTTTTTAAGGCCATCGAAAGCAGATTTAAAAAGAAAACTTCAGCAGCCGGTTTTGGGGCTTCAACAGGTAATCTTGATGCAGTTTTAGAAGAACTCCAGCAGAAAGGGAAGACTAAACAAATAGAGCGAAAACAGATCATTTATGTAGAAGGAGACGAGCCAGTTTATCTTTACTACATAAACAAAGGTCAGGTAAAAACGTATAAAAGATTTAAAGATGGACGTGAACTTTCTTCTTCGCTTTATAACGACGGGGAATTTTTTGGATATGAAAGCCTTTGTAGCGCCGAACCTTACTCAGAAAGCGCCGCAACTTTAATTGACAGTGAAATTATTCAAATTCCTAAGAGCGATTTTATGCAATACCTTTTATCGCACCAGGCCGTTTCAAAAAAATTTATCGATCTGTTGTCCGGAAATGTTCGCGATAAGGGGCAACAGATGTTGCAGCTTGCTTATTCGTCCGTAAGAAAACGTGTTGCCGAAGCTTTGCTGCAGGTCGCCACAAAATTTGGTTTAAATGAAAGTGATGGCTGCACAATTAAAATATCCAGAGATGACCTTGCCGCTTTAGTTGGAACAGCCAGTGAAACCGTGAGCAGAATGCTTGCCGATTTTAAGGAAGAAAAGCTGATCGATAAAAGCGGGAACGCCATAAATATTCTTTCCCTGGAAAAACTCCGGAATGTTAAACAGTAAAACACTCTTTTGTGATGATGATCAATTTTTTTTCTAAGTAACCTCATCATTACCCGCCCTTCAAGGCTTTAGTTTTGTGTATATAAAATATGCATATGAAACTGTCATGATTTTCAAAATCAGATTGGATAATAAACCAAATCATGACTGCTTCATCACACAGAAACATTTAAGCTGATGAAAGTAATAGCCTATAACATTAAGCCCGACGAAAAAGAATGGTTGGCGCTCGCCAACTATAAAAAACACGAGATAACCATAATCGCCAATAGCTTAACAGCTGATACGCTGTCTTTTGCAACGGGCAAAGAGGCTTTGCTTGTATTTAATAATGATGTATTAACCGCTGAAATTATTACCGGACTTCAATCGCTCGGAATTAAATACATTGCCACCTCATCTTTCGAAACCGACCACCTTGATTTAAATGCAGCAGGAGCCGCAGGAATGAAAATCGCCAACGTTCCACTGACTGAAATCGCCCGGAATCCGGAATTACGCATGCAGCAGGTCATAAAAAACCTCGACCAATGGGCTGCAGGCAAATGTGTGGGAAAAGCCTGCTGTTGTCAGAATAACTGTGGCGTCGCTAAAGTTCTTAAATAATGGAAATACCAGCATTGCTCAAAAAATATAATGTAGCCGCACCCAGGTACACCAGCTACCCGACAGTACCTTACTGGGATAACGAAAATTTCAACGCAAGCAAATGGAGAAATGCTGTGCAGAATACTTATGCAGATTATTCCGGGGAAGGCATCAGCTTATACATTCACCTGCCATTTTGCGAGCGCTTATGTACGTATTGTGGCTGCAATACACGCATAACAAAAAACCATAATGTAGAAATGCCGTACATAAATTCGGTATTGAAAGAATGGGCGATGTATGTAAACATTTTAGGCGATAAACCTAAAATAAAAGAACTACATTTAGGCGGCGGAACGCCAACCTTTTTCAGTGCGGAACACCTGGATTTACTTATAAAAGGCATTCTCAGTAAAGCCGAACTGTCTTGCGATGCGGAATTATCTTTCGAAGCGCATCCGGCAAATACAAGTAACGAACACTTAAAAACACTTTATGATTTAGGTTTCCGCAGGCTGAGCCTCGGCGTTCAGGATTTCGACCCGATTGTGCAGCTGATGATAAACCGCATTCAAACCCCTGAACAAGTTTTTCAGGTAACAACGGCAGCAAGAAATACCGGATACGATTCTGTTAATTTCGATTTAATTTATGGTTTACCTCGGCAAACTACGGAAGGTTTGATTGAAACTGTTAAGGAAGTTATCGCGATGAAACCAGATCGCATTGCTTTTTATAGCTATGCGCATGTTCCATGGCTTAAACCGGGTCAGCGCCATTACACAGAAAAAGATTTGCCTGCAGGCGATGCTAAATTTTCACTTTACAACACCGGCAAAGAGCTACTGATTAACGCAGGATATGAAGATGTCGGTATGGATCACTTCGCCCTGAAAACCGATAGCCTGTTTCTGGCGAGTCAGGCTAATAAGCTGCACAGAAATTTTATGGGTTACACCCATCAGCATACGCATTTACTTATTGGCCTGGGTGTTTCTTCAATCAGCGATAGCTGGAGTGCCTTCGCTCAAAACCCTAAAACTGTTGAAGCTTATCTGGAAAAAATTGAAACGCAATCCTTGTCTGTGGAAAAAGGTCATATTTTATCACAGGAAGACTTAAAAACCAGAAAGCATATCCTGGATATGATGTGCCACGGCGAAACCGATTTTGGCAGTCAGATTCCAGAGCAGATAAAGCGAAGATTAACGCCTTTACTTGATGATAACCTGATTTCGTTAGCCGATAATTCTATTCGTGCAACCATACAAGGCAAATCGTTTATCAGAAATATTTGCATGGCTTTCGATGAAAAATTATGGCTTAAGAAACCGGAAACACAAGTATTCAGTTCGGCAATTTAAACGCAACCAAATGGAAAATCAAAAGAACACAGCTATAAAGTCAGTTTGCTTTCATTGTGGAGAAGGTTTGCCAAAGCTAAAATATCAGCTCGATGATAAGGATTTTTGTTGTGCGGGTTGTAAAGGCGTTTATAAAATACTCTCAGAAAATAATCTTTGTAATTATTACGCTTATAATGATAATCCTGGTCAGCGCTTTAACAGCGAAAGCCACCTGGAGTATCTTGATGAAGAAGCAATTATATCACAACTTATCGATTACAGGCAAGGTTCATCAAGCATCATTACATTTTACGTTCCTGCGATTCATTGTAGTTCATGCATCTGGTTGCTGGAACATTTGTATAAAATAAATACAGCGATTTTCAGTTCGAGAATTGATTTCCTAAAAAAACAGGTTACCATAAATTTTAACCACGAAGAGATTTCGTTGAGGCAACTGGTAGAAACGCTTATTCATATTGGTTACGAGCCCTTAATCAGTCTCCAGGATGTCGTTAAAGAAAACCAAAATGTCAACAATAAATCATTGATTGTAAAAATTGCTGTTGCGGGTTTCCTGATGGGGAATGTAATGCTATTCAGCTTTCCCGAGTATTTTGGTTTATCAGGCTTCGAAAAACAATTTCAGGATTTATTCGGGTGGCTTAACCTGGCCTTTGCTATTCCTGCCGCTTTTTATTGTGGCCGCGATTATTTTGTTTCGGCAATAACGAGTCTAAAACATAAACACATTAATCTCGATACCCCCTTAGCATTAATCATTGCCGTACTTTTTTTCAGAACGGCTTTCGAAGTTATTTTTAAAACCGGACCAGGCTTTGCTGATACACTTACAGGTCTAATATTTCTACTTTTAATGGGAAAGTGGCTCAGGCAACGGACGTATCATCATATTTCCTTTGACAGAGATTACCGTTCTTATTTCCCAATTGCGGTTACTGTGATTATCGAAGGAAAAGAAAAACCTGTAGCCCTTAATGAAGTAAAAATCGGCGACCGTTTGTGGATTCGAAACGGAGAACTTGTTCCCGCCGATGCGATTTTAATGAAAGGCGATGCCAGGATGGATATGAGTTTTGTTACCGGCGAATCTGAACCGGTGCATAAGGTGTTGGGCGAAATAATTTACGCAGGCGGCAGGCAGGCCGGCGAAGCAATTGAACTTGAAGTGATTAAACCTGTATCGCAAAGTTATTTAACCGGACTTTGGAATAATGAGAATTATAAGTCAGATAAATCCAAAGAAACCTTTAACGATAGCGTGGCTAAATATTTCAGTCTGGCTGTTTTTATTACTGCTTTTACATCAGCCAGTTATTGGGCTTTTACCGGTGATCAGCATAAAGCCTGGTCGGCATTTACAGCGGTGATTATTGTGGCCTGTCCATGTGTTTTGGCATTAAGTACACCTTTTACTTTGAGCGCTATTTTATCCGTTTTCGATAAGAAGGGCTTTTATATTAAAAATACAGATGCTGTTGAAGCGCTGGCTAAATGTGATACCATTATTTTCGATAAAACCGGAACCCTAACCAGCAGCGATACTGCTGAAATAAGTTTTAAAGGTTCGCTCACCTATCAAGAGAAAATGGTGCTGAGTTCCTTAATGCGAAACTCTACGCACCCCATGAGCAGGCATATTCTGCAAAAATTAAATCCAGATCAATTTTATACCGTTCAGGACTTTATTGAAATACCAGGCAAAGGATTAAGTGGTACAATCAATGGTCTAGCCGTTTATGCGGGCAATCTTTCGTTATTGCGTAAGCAGGTAAATCAGTCCGGTTCCCCTGGGATTCATATCGTAATTGATGGGCAGTATATGGGCGTTTTCTCTGTAAAGCAACAGTGGCGGCCAGACTTAAATAACCTGATATCAGGATTAAAGAAAAGTTTCCAACTACAACTTTTGTCAGGCGATACCAATAAAGATGAACCCTTTCTGAAAACCATTTTTCCTGCTGATGCAAAGCTTAAATTTAAACAAAGTCCTCACGAAAAGCTCAGTGCGATTTTAGCATTACAGCAAAATAAAGCGCAGGTAATGATGCTTGGAGACGGTTTAAATGATGCGGGTGCTTTGAAACAAAGCAACTTCGGCATCGCGATAACCGATAACATAAACAGCTTTACGCCAGGCTGCGATGCGATTTTAAAAGGAACTTCGCTAAGTCTTCTACCTGCCTTTATTCAGTTAAGTAAAGATGGGTTAAAGATTATAAAGATAAGTTTTGCAATTGCTGTGGCATATAATTGTGTGGGGATTTACTTTGCGGTTCAAGGCACTTTATATCCGCTTATCGCTGCGGTGCTCATGCCGGCAAGTACCATTACCATCATTTGTTTTACCACTTTCACCACCGGCTATTTCGCCCGTAAACGCAAATTAAAATGAACATCCTCTATTTCTTAATTTGCTGCAGTATCCTAATGGCACTTATATTCCTTGCTGCATTTTTCTGGGCTTCCAAAACCGGTCAGCATGATGATGTGTACACGCCCGGCGTACGGATGCTTTTTGATGATGAACCGGAAAGGGAAAATAGTGAAGAAGATCACTTTTCTAACTAAGCACCGTCATCATTTGACCGTACACCTCACAATACCTTTGGTTCATCAAACGAACAAAACTTTCCATTAGATTATGCAGTTAGAAAAATTTACTTACGATAACAAAATTGTTCGGAATTTTGGAATCGCCACGCTGGTATGGGGCATCATCGGCATGACCGTTGGCTTACTCGCAGCAATGCAACTCTTTAAGCCCGCCATGAATATGGGCAACCAATACACCACTTTTGGCAGAATAAGACCTTTGCATACCAATGCTGTGATTTTTGCTTTTGTGGGCAACGCCATTTTTATGGGTGTTTATTATTCTTTACAACGCCTTTTAAAAGCCAGGATGTTCAGCGACATTTTAAGCAAAATCCATTTCTGGGGCTGGCAATTGATTATTGTATCCGCCGTTATTACTCTGCCCCTGGGTTTTACAACTTCACATGAATATGCTGAACTCGAATGGCCTATAGATATCGCCATAACCATAATCTGGGTTGTTTTTGGCGTAAACATGTTTGGTACCATTTTCACAAGGCGGGAGCGACACTTATATGTTGCCATCTGGTTTTACATTGCAACGTTTGTTACCATTGCTGTTCTGCATATTGTTAATTCGTTCGAACTTCCAATTTCATTTATGAAAAGCTACTACGTGTATGCCGGTGTTCAGGATGCACTTGTACAATGGTGGTATGGACATAATGCGGTTGCTTTTTTCCTGACTACACCCTACCTCGGGATGATGTACTATTTCCTTCCTAAAATGGCTGGTCGACCGGTGTATTCTTATAAATTAAGTATTCTCCATTTCTGGTCGCTAATTTTTATTTACATCTGGGCTGGCCCGCACCATTTGCTATACACCTCATTACCCGGCTGGGCACAATCACTAGGCGTAGCTTTCTCCATTATGCTTATTGCACCAAGCTGGGGCGGTATGATAAACGGTTTGTTAACCTTACGTGGTGCCTGGGATAAAGTAAGAGATGATGTAACACTTAAGTTTATGGTTGTTGCACTAACTGCTTATGGTATGGCTACTTTCGAAGGTCCGATGCTATCGCTTAAACAAATAAATGGAGTGGCACATTTTACCGATTGGATTGTGGCACACGTACATGTAGGCGCACTTGGCTGGAACGGATTTCTAACTTTCGGCGTGATGTACTGGTTAATTCCAAGGATTTACAAAACACAGCTTTACTCTAAAAAACTGGCTGGTTTTCACTTCTGGATAGGTACTTTAGGTATTTTATTCTACGCTGTACCAATGTACTGGGCCGGATTTACGCAAGGCCTGATGTGGAAAGAATTTACACCGGAAGGATTGCTGAAATACCCAAACTTCCTTGCGACTACCCTGCAGATCATCCCTATGCATGTTTTACGTTCGATAGGCGGCGCTTTCTACCTTACGGGTGTTATCGTTATGACGTATAACCTTGCAAAAACAATGCTGGGTTCAAAACTCGTTGCCAACGAACCTGCGGAAGCTATGGCTTTGGAGAAAGTCATCGTTGACGATTCTCCGGCTGACAAAGCATGGCACCGTGTGTTAGAGCGCAAGCCGATGAAGTTTATGGTGTTTTCACTTATCATAATTTTAATTGGCGGGATGGTAGAGATGATGCCAACATTTACCATTCAATCGAATGTGCCAACCATTGCAAGTGTAAAGCCATATTCCGCATTGGAACTTCAGGGCAGGGATTTATACATTAGAGAAGGTTGCGTAAACTGCCACTCGCAAACCGTTCGTCCATTCCGCTCAGAAACGGAACGTTACGGCGAATACAGCAAAGCAGGAGAATTTGTGTACGACCATCCGTTTTTATGGGGAAGTAAAAGAACAGGGCCTGATTTACATCGGATTGGCGGTAAATATTCTGATGCCTGGCATTTCAATCATTTGCTCGACCCAACTTCTATGTCGCCGGGTAGTATCATGCCGCCTTACCCCTGGTTAGCGGAGCAAAAACTTGATATCTCGACCACACAAGCTAAAATTAGGGCGATGCAATCCTTAGGCGTTCCCTATCCCGAAGGTTACGATAGCAAAGCAAACGAAGATTTAAAAGTGCAGGCAGACAAAATTGCCTCAGACTTAAGCCAGAACAACATTAAAGTTAAAAGTGATCGGGAAATCGTAGCCATCATCGCCTACCTGCAACGGTTGGGAACTGATATAAAAGCCAACAAAGAAACCATTCCTTCAAATCAATAAGACGATGTTTAATCAGATAAAAAACTTAGCAGGAGGAGAATTGTACCTCATTAGTTCACTGCTTCTATTTATGGTGTTTTTTGTAATTGTAGGCGTTTACCTGCTAAAGCTCAATAAAAAGCACATCGAAATTATGAGTTCACTTCCAATTCAGGAAAATCAGCCCGAAGCATATGAAGAAGATTAATACCCTTATTGTTTTATTGCTTTTATCGTTGAGTGGATTTGCTGCTGAAGATAGAGCTGCCGCCCCGGCCATCCATGGCGAGCCGGGCTTAGGTTTAAGCCAATCGGAATTGTTAATCGTAATTATGTTGCTTTTTGTGCTTGTATTACTTTTTGTTTCGGTTACCCTGCTCAATGCATTTAAGGTGATGTATAAAGAACAACTTGCTCCAACGCCCTATGCTGCCCCTGAAAAAGATGCGGTAATGGATTACGATGCCTGGCTAAAATCAAAGAAAACCGGCTTATCACTTTGGGAAAAAATCCTGAGTTTAAAACCAATTGAACAAGAAAAGGATCTAGAAATTGAACATGCTTACGACGGTATAAAAGAACTCAATAATCCCATCCCCACCTGGTTTAATATCCTTTTCTTCGGCACCATGTTCTTTGCAGCCGGCTACCTCTTTTACTACCATATTGGCGGTTATGGCGATTTACAGGATACGGAATACGAGCAGGAGATGGCAAAAGCACAAGAAGAAAAAGCCGCCTACCTCGAAAAATCGGCGAATACAATTGATGAAAACTCTGTGCTTAAAGATAATACCCCAGTAACACTCGAAGAAGGAAAAGGGATTTTTACAGGTAATTGCGTGGTTTGTCACGGCGATAAAGGACAAGGTATTATTGGTCCGAATTTAACAGATGATTTCTGGCTTCATGGTGGTGGCATCAATAATGTTTTCAAAACCATAAAATACGGCGTTCCGGAAAAAGGAATGATTAGCTGGGAGAAAAACCTCACGCCTAAACAAATTAGCGCCGTATCAAATTATATTTTATCGCTTCATGGCTCCAACCCGGCGGGCGCAAAAGCACCACAGGGTGAAAAATATGAGGAGAAAGACCTCAAAGATAGTGAGATGAAAAGTGTTAAGGATAGTGTGAACGAAACCGATGCTTCAACTAAATAAGCAAAAAAGTAAGGGTAGGGATTTTCTCTACCCGAAAAAACCCTCGGGCAGGTTATATAACTACCGTAAATGGGTAAGTTTTGTATTGCTGGTCGTACTGTTTTCTTTTCCCTTTTTAAAATTTAATGGCGAACAGTTGGTTCTGCTTAATTTTCTGGAACGAAAATTCGTCTTCATCGGGCTGATATTTACACCCCAGGATTTCTTTCTGTTTGCACTTGCGATGCTGATTTTCATTGTCTTCATTGTAAGCTTCACGGTGGTCTTTGGCCGGCTGTGGTGTGGCTGGCTTTGCCCGCAAACCATTTTTATGGAAATGGTTTTCCGAAAAATAGAATATTGGATTGAGGGTGATGCAAACAAGCAAAAAAAGCTTGATGCAGAGCCCTGGAACAGGAAGAAGATTTTCAAAAAAGGCATAAAACACCTTATTTTCCTGATCATTTCCTTTGCAATTGCAAACACTTTTCTGGCCTATATAATTGGGTCTGATGTGTTAATCAGAATCATGACCGAACCGATTCGTTTACATGTTTCGGGTTTTGCATCCATCTGGTTATTTACCTTCATTTTTTACATGGTGTTTGCCTATGTACGTGAAGTGGTTTGCACAGTAATTTGCCCTTACGGACGTCTGCAAGGTGTTTTGCTAGATAATCAGAGCCTGGTTGTCGCATATGATTTTACAAGAGGAGAACCCCGCGGGAAAATTCAAAGACAAAACGAGGTTCCACAAACCGGCGATTGTGTAGACTGCAATTTGTGTGTTCAGGTCTGCCCAACAGGAATCGACATCAGAAAAGGTACGCAACTGGAATGTGTTAATTGTACAGCCTGCATTGATGCCTGCAATGATGTCATGTTGAAAATCGGTAAGCCAAAAAATCTGATTGGATTCTATAACCAGGATTTTATAACCACACGGAAACCTTACAAAATCGGATTAAAACCTTATGCCTATGCTGCCGTGCTCGTTGTAGTTTTAATGGTATTTTCATCATTAATTTATAAACGCGAAGTCATCCAGACAACCGTTTTGCGGGCAAGCGGAACATTATACCAGCCAAAAGGCACCAATAAAACAAGTAATCTATACAATGCGGAATTGACCAACAAAACCAATAAAACCATAAAGTTCAGGTTTAAACCGCAAAGCGATGAAGATGAAATCGATTTTATTCAAAAGGCTGATGTGCTTCCAAAAGAAGGTTCGGCGCATTTAACCTTCTTCCTCATCCGGAAAAATAATTCGATAAAGAAATACAAAACTGATGTGGTTTTTGAAGTTATTTCCGATGGAAAAGTTTTGAGCAGGGCAACCACAAGCTTTTTTGCACAACCCGAATGAAGGATTGAATTATTGAATGATAGAATTAAAGAATGATTGACTGAATGAATAGTATGAACTGGGGAACAAAAATAATTTTAGGCATGATAACTTTTATGTTATTCATCATCGGGATGGTGATTTATATTTTCCACGTACACGGGCGGGATGCTTTAATCGAAGAAAACTATTACGAAAAAGGCATTGATTACAATACAGAATACAATGCAAAACAAAATGTTGCTGATGATAATGCAAAGCCCAAAATAACAAATACGCCAAAACAACTCCTTATTCAGTTAAAGGATTCTGCTACTTATCAGCTCGTTCTGATGCGTGCGTCTGACAGTAAAGATGATTTTAAACTGAACGGCAAAACAACTGGCGATTCAAATATAATCCTGGTTGATAAGGCTAAACTAGCAAAGGGCGTATGGTTCATCAGTTTAACATGGCATGCTGCAAACAAAGATTATTTGTACAAAAATAACATCACCTTGTGATAAACTTTTTTCCACTGGCATTTTTGATGGGCTTGTTTGGAAGCCTGCATTGCGCCGTAATGTGCGGACCAATTATGCTCGGAATGCCATTTCAAAAAAAGAGTTTCCTGCAATCCTCCTTACAGCTTTTACTTTACCAGTTCGGGAGAATATTGGTTTATACCCTGTTAGGTATAGGCGTTGGCGCATTGGGAAGCAGCATCAAAATTTTTAGCAATCAAAAAACACTTAGCTTAACAATTGGAATTGTATTAGTTGTATTTACTGTTTTACAGTTCAGCACAATTTACCAGCATCGGTTTTCAAAAATTCAGAATAAACTGTTAAATCCAATTAGTAAACTGATGCCCAAAGTTTTTAAACTTAAACTTTGGGGCTTATTTGCCGGCATGCTAAATGGCCTAATTCCCTGCGGAATGGTTTATTTGGCTCTAGCTACGGCATTGAACACGGGAAATGTGAATTCCGGAGGCATGTTTATGCTACTCTTTGGTTTGGGCACCACACCTTTAATGATGATGATTTCCATGGGCGGAATTTACCTCAAAAAATACATCCGCTTCAATACGCAGCAATTAATTCCATGGTTTATGTTGTTCATCGGGATTTTATTTATCCTTCGTTCCGCTGATCTCGGAATCCCTTTTTTATCACCGAAAATGACCGGTTCATTTGGACAGGCTTCACAATGCCGCTGACTATAACCTTGTTGACCCGGCTACAATATGGTTCGTGCGGACACGAACCATGGCTTCGGATTTTAGGTACTTCATCTGTGTAATCTGCGGGAAACATTTTTTCTTCCCCAACGCCTCGGTTGGTGTCCTCACGAATCGAAAGTATAATATTGGTTCGTGAGGACATGAACCACGGCTTTTATTTTTACAGACACTTAAAAAACATTCCTTGATTTGCTTACAAGCTTCAGGGCTTTGCATACATGCAGACGATTCCACTTACCGACCTTTGGATCATGGAAATAAAACAAATGGCATTGGGCAACCAGGGTTTGGTTGTACCAGTAATCGGTCTGGGCTGTATGGGCATGACAGGTTTTGAAGAGGGACACATGTATGGCCCCGCAGATGAGCAGGAAGCCATCGCAACAATTCACCGTTCGCTTGAGTTGGGTGGCAATTTGTTAGATACGGCCGATTTGTACGGACCGTTGAAAAACGAACAGTTAATCGCTAAAGCCATCAGTGGCAAACGTGATCAGTACATGCTCGCAACCAAGTTTGGATGGGAAATCGATGACAACAATAAGGTAACCTGGGCCATTAATGGCAAAAAAGAATATGTAAAAAAATCTTTGGAACGTTCGCTTAAAAACCTGAACACGGATTACATTGATTTGTATTACCTGCACCGCCTCGATAAAAATACGCCAATCGAGGAAACCGTTGAGGCGATGGCTGAACTGGTGCAGGAAGGCAAGGTAGGCTACATCGGCTTGTCGGAAGTTTCGTCTGAAACGGTTAAACGCGCACACGCCGTGCATCCTATTACTGCCGTACAAAGCGAGTATTCCTTATTCGAGCGCAGGGTGGAAGAACGTGGCGTTCTGGCTACTCTGAAAGAACTAGGCATTGGATTTGTCGCTTACTCACCATTGGGCCGTGGCTTCTTATCCGGACAAATCAAAAGCATCGATGACCTGCCTGAGAACGATTTCCGCAGGGCTATCCCACGCTTTCAGGGCGCACAGTTTGATAAGAATATTGAGTTGGTGCAAGCCATTGAGGCAATGGCTGAAGCAAAGCAGGTTACTTCTTCGCAACTGGCATTGGCCTGGATCGTGAGCAAAGGCATTCTACCGATCCCGGGCACGAAACGCCGGAAGTACCTGGAGCAAAACATTGCCGCAGCTACCATTGTATTAACAGAGTCGGATTTGTCACAACTGGATAGCATCGTGCCCTTAGGTACGGATACCGGTGCACCTTATGATGAGTTCAGTATGAGCTTAATTGATTAAATTTGTTTATGAACGCCATTAACTCCATATCAGAATTTCACCGTTTGCTGTCCTTACCAGAACCCCGCCACCCGCTGGTGAGCGTCATCAATCTGGCGGAAAGTATTTTTCTGGAAGACGAAATCTGGAAAGGTTTCGTTAACCGATTTTACTGCGTGGCGCTGAAACGGGAAGCCAAAGGCAAAATCCGGTACGGACAGCAGCACTATGATTACGATAAAGGTGTACTAAGTTTTACCGCACCTAACCAGGTGCAACAACTGGACCTGCAAAATATGGAATGCGGGTCTGGTTACCTCCTCATCTTCCACCCCGACTTTCTGTTACAGCATGCGCTGGCGAATAACATTCATCAGTATGGCTTTTTCGATTACGCGGTTAATGAAGCGCTACACCTCTCGGCCGAGGAAGAAGAGGATCTGATTACCATCCTCCATAATATTGATAAGGAATGCAGACACATCGACAGGTATACCCAGGAAATTATTCTGACACAGATAGAGAGTCTTTTAAAGTATTCTAATCGCTTTTATGAAAGGCAATTTTTAACCCGCAAGAATAATAATTCGGCACTACTGAGTAGGTTTGAGCAATTAATCGACGAACACTTTAACAGCGACGTACAGGTTTTGCCTACGGTACATTATATCGCTGCACAGATGAACTTGTCGCCGAACTACCTGAGCGACCTGCTCCGCGTGCATACAGGGCAGAATACACAACAGCACATTCATGAAAAATTGATTGCAAAAGCCAAAGAAAAACTTTCTACCACCAGTCTTTCCGTTAGCGAAATCGCCTATGCGCTGGGTTTTGAGCATGCACAGTCCTTTAGCACGCTTTTCAAAAAGAAGACGAATTTATCACCACTGGAATTCCGCCAGGCTTTTAATTGACGAGGGGTGAATAAAAAAATTCTTCTTTGAATTCATTACTGGCCTCATTGTACCTTACGATTCTATAAATACTCGAAAGCATATTAATGATGCAATCCATAAGCAGTTGGAAAAAATTTCAAGCGTTAATTCAGCTAATCCAAAATATGGTTAGCATCCATGGTAGCAAGACGCACAATTGACATTACAAATCAGCAACCAAACCCACCCGCATATACAATCTGATTACAACAATTACCAATTGGGCTACTTTTTACAAAGTGACAATGATGAGTTTTGTACTATAAATTTATTCAGTTTTAGAATTAATTAAGTATAAACAATTATGCAAAAGAGAAAATTAGGAAATAGTGGATTAGAAGTTTCCGCATTGGGCTTTGGCTGTATGGGTTTAAATTTTTTAGATGGTAAAGGTCTTGATAAAAAAGATGCCATAACATTACTGCAAAACGCAGTTGAACGAGGCATTACATTTTTTGATACCGCAGAAGCCTACGGCCCTTATACCAATGAAGAAATTGTTGGTGAGGCATTACTGCCTCATAGAAAAAACGTAGTAATCGCTACAAAATTTGGTTGTAAGGATGCCAGACCAGCAGTTGGCTTAGACAGCAGACCTGAAACGATTAGAGCAGTTACTGAGGCCTCCTTAAAAAGATTAAAAACAGATTACATTGATCTACTCTACCAGCATAGAGTTGACCCGCATGTCCCGATTGAAGATGTTGCAGGAACAGTAAAAGACCTCATAAAAGAAGGAAAAGTGAAATATTTCGGCTTATCAGAAGCAAGTGCTGCAACCATTCGAAAAGCACATTCAGTACAACCCGTATCAGCATTACAAAGCGAATACTCTTTGTTTTGGCGAGAACCGGAAGATGAAATCATACCAACATTAGAAGCATTAGGAATTGGCTTCGTACCATTCAGTCCTTTAGGAAAAGGCTTCCTCACAGGCATCATAACCAAAAAATTAGATGATATCGACCGCAGAAACATTATTCCGCGTTTCAGCGAAGAAAATATAAAGGCCAATCTGGTTTTAGTGGATGCACTTACTGAGATTGCGCAACAAAAAAATGTTACGACCAGTCAATTAGCATTGGCCTGGCTCTTAGCGCAAAAGCCGTGGATAGCACCAATACCAGGGACCACTAAACTGCATCGTTTAGAGGAAAACATCGGCAGTACTAGTGTTTTATTAACTGCTGACGAACTAGTAAAAATTGACTCAACAGTCAATGGAATTAAGCTTGTAGGTAATCGCTACCCCGAATTTTTAGAAAAACAAATAGACAGATAAAAAGCCAATATCGATGAAGAATATTAAAGGGAAAGTTGTAGCCATTACAGGTGCAAGTAGCGGAATGGGAAAAGTCATCGCCATAGAATTAGCCAGAAATGGTGCTAAGGTTGTTATTGGTGCCAGACGATCAGAGCGATTGCTACAAATTGTTGAGGAAATTAAAAGCGAGGGTGGCGACGCCGCCTTTGCTCAAATTGATGTAAAAAATAAAGCCGATTTGGTCTATCTAGTCAATGCAGCAGTTGGGCAGTATGGAAAATTGGATGTCATTGTAAATAACGCAGGTATTAGTCAATTAAGCCGGGTTGATGAATTGGATATTGACGGTTGGGAAGAGATGATCGACATTAACCTCAAAGGTGTTTTGTATGGGATGGCAGCAGCAATTCCCGTTTTCAAACAACAAAAATCTGGACATATCGTCAATATCATTTCAACCTCAGGAATTAAGATTGTCCCTATGCAAGGTGTTTATGCAGGAACTAAAAATGCCATTCGCACCATTGCAGAAGCTTTTCGTCAGGAATCAGACGGAACTATACGCATTACTGGCATTTCGCCAGGTGTTGTAAGAACCGACTTTGCGGACGGTATAAAAAACCACGAAATGAAGACCATCATTAAGAAGAATATGGAAAACTTGGCCATTAGCCCATATGCCATTGCTAATGCAGTTATTTATGCAATAAGCCAACCCAACGATGTTGAAGTTGGTGATATTGTAATTCGTCCATCAAAACAAAATTGATTAAATTAGTAAACTAAAATGCAGCAACAATCCAACATCAACCACCTAAAAAGTATATCACAATTGGTGCGCATCTTAGGATTTCCTGCGCCATTACACCCATTGATTGCATTGGTTGATTACAATACTATTTCGATTGAAATGTTTCCAAAAGGGCAAAAAGTAAGTCTTGATTTTTACAAAATATCCTTTAAACCTACATTTACAGGGCAAATAAAATACGGACAAGGCCATTACGATTTTGAAGAAGGTGGATTAGCATTTTTGAAGCCAAAACAAATCGTTTTTTCCCCGGAAGATACAGAGAGCTATCAAGGAATTGCTTTATATTTCCATCCGGACTTTATCCGAAACTATCCTTTAGGAAAAACAATTAATCAGTATGGCTTTTTCTCTTATGATGTTTCAGAGGCTCTATTTCTATCTGCAAAAGAAAAAGAAATCATAGCCAATTTATTCGCTACTATAGCCAATGAATTAGACAGTAACATTGACCACTTCAGCCAGGATGTGTTGGTGTCGCAAATAGAATTGTTATTGAATTACAGCAACCGTTTCTACAACAGGCAATTTTTGACAAGGAAAGCAGTCAATCATGACATCATAATTTCGTTGGACAAGCTTTTAAACAATTACTTTGAAGAAGAAAACAGTTTGAAAAACGGATTGCCATCCGTAAAATACATCAGCACGGAACTGAAGCTATCGCAACGCTATTTGAGTGACATGTTGAGTTCATTGACAGGGCTAAACACACAACAATACATTCAAAACGCAATCATAGAGAAAGCCAAAGAAAAATTATCAATGACAAATTTATCTGTTTCGGAAATTGCTTATGAACTGGGTTTTGAACATCCACAATCCTTCAGCAAACTTTTCAAAACAAAGACAAACATTTCGCCTTCGGAATTCAGACATTCGTTTAACTAAAGATGGAAGACAACGAACGAATAGAAGACTTTGCTACTAACATTGGCTTGAAAATAGGAGCGCGGAAATGCTTCTACGAAATATTTATTTAAATTTTACATTAGGGATTTCATTACGCCTCTGGTGGCACTTTGTGATTTTAAAGAATCCCAGTGATAATAGATTTACTTGGTCATGAATCGTTAAAAATGAGCGCACTGGATCATTAGATTATATAAAAAAGCGGGAGACCTTTTTGGTACTCCCGCTTTGCGGAGAGGGCGGGATTCGAACCCGCGGTACCTTGCAGTACACACGCTTTCCAAGCGTGCTCGATCGACCTCTCTGACACCTCTCCGTATCGGACTGCAAAAGTAATTTTTTTATTGATATCTCCACAAAAAAATAATGACAATAAATTCGGTCTGATCTAAAGCTATGTCAGAATACAGCTAGACAAAGTATTAACTGTTTCGACGGACTTCCGCCGGACTTAAGTCGGGGTTTGGTCGGACTTATGACAATTCTACCCGACCAAAGTCCGACCTAAATCTGCTTCATGTCTGTAGCTAAGGATAAGCAATTAGCTGGTATGTTAAAGATCGGGGCATAAAAAAAGGCGCTTCATCTGAAATGAAGCGCCTTGTAATAAATAGTTTATGATTAATCTATAACCGTAATCTTTAACATGTTGGTTTTACCTTTTGCTTCCATCGGAATAGCTGCGGTATTAATTACAATATCGCCTTGTTTAACCAATTTCTTGCTTTTAAGGAATTCGTTCACCTCAATGATGGTGTTATCAGTACTTTCCCATTTATCGTAATAGAAACCCCTAACGCCCCAAAGTAAGCTCACAGCATTCAATAACGCCCTGTTGCTGGTGAAGATAAAAGTTAAAGCTTCCGGTCTGTGGCTTGAAATTTCAAAAGCCGTATAGCCGCTTAGCGTCATGGAAACAATACCAACTGCATTGGTTTGTTTAGCCAGGAAGCAAGCAGAATCGCAGATTGCATCACTTAGGAAAGAGGCAGATTTTGGTTTTAAGAATTTATCCGGATTGAAAGGATAGTTGTTGTCCTCAATGTTCTGAATGATTTTCTGCATCGTTTCGATAACGATTAAAGGAAATTCACCAACAGAGGTTTCACCACTTAACATCACCGCATCTGCACCGTCTAATACGGAGTTGGCCACGTCATTCACCTCGGCACGTGTAGGACGAGGTGTAGTAATCATGCTTTCCAACATCTGGGTAGCAACGATTACAGGTTTTGAAGCTGCTCTACACTTGGCAACAATCATTTTCTGCAATAATGGAACTTCTTCCATCGGGCATTCCACACCCAAATCGCCACGGGCAACCATAATACCATCCGTAACGGCAATAATCTCGTCGATATTTGCAATAGCCTCTGGTTTTTCTATTTTAGCAATTACACGCGCTGTTTTGCCGCGTTCTGCAATTATTTTTTTAAGTTCAATGATATCTTCAGCCTTACGAACGAAAGATAAACCAATCCATTCAACGTCGTTTTCAAGAACAAATTCCAGGTTCTCTCTATCTTCAGGTGTTAAAGATGGAATGGAAACTTTGGTATTCGGAAGGTTTACCCCTTTCCTCGAGGTTAAAATACCGCCATGTACAATCTCGCAAACCACCTCATCTTTTAAATTGGTCGAAATAACCTTCATCTGAAGTTTTCCATCATCCAATAAGATGATCTCACCTGCCTGAACATCCTGGGGGAAATTCTGATAAGTGATGTAAATGCGCTCTTCATTACCAATACATTCGTTGGTTGTAATAACGGTTTTCGCGCCATTAATTAAGTTGATACCACCTTCTTTAACCAATCCGATGCGGATTTTCGGTCCTTGCAAATCGGCAAGGATGCCTACGTTATAATCATATTTTTTGTTCAGATCGCGGATGGTATCTAGAACCGCCTGATGATCTGCCTGAGAACCATGAGAAAAGTTTAAACGACAAACATCTAAACCGGCATTAAACATACTATATAATACATCTGGTTTAGCTGAAGCGGGGCCGAGTGTGGCTACAATTTTTGTTCTGGAATGAAAAGGTTTCATTTAATAATTGATTTAGCAATGCTGTTATTCCTAATTAATTAGCTAAAATTAATTAATACCGCATTAAATTTTATATATATATTGTTTTGTACAGTTTTTATAACCCTCAAATATAGTGTATTTAATACACCATGCATATAATTTTTATATTACCAAATTCTCCTTAGATTTTAATTTGGCAGGCTCAATTTTCGCAGCAACCTGAATATCAGGCAGTTTATTTAAACCGTTTATCAGATAATTTAAATCCTCCTTATCAATAAATTGTTTAATTATAATAAAAAAATCTACATTACCCATCTCCGGAACCAGTACGCCATCGCTGCTTTTATTACTGATTAAATAATATTCTACCTCGCCTTGTTCAACAAAGAAGTAATATTTAGAGAAAGACCAGGCGGGTTCATCAATGTTAAAAAATATTTCATGATCGTCTACTTTAGCAAATTGCGTATTTAAACGCGTATTAATTTTGTGGCAAAGAATATAGTCTTTTAAGGGTGCCGTTATCGCAATTAGTATGAAATCAAGGTCTAAGGTTAATTTCAGATAAGTTTTATTCAAGGGGAAATAAATTATTTACAGAACGAAATTAAAAAACTAATTCTATATTCGCTTGTTATTTCAAAGCCAAATTTAGGTGTCGAAATAAAAACATTTGAAAATTGTAAGAATTTATTTTTCTTTGCACAGAATTATTTAACCATTAAATTATAAAATTATGTCTGATATTGCTTCAAGAGTTAAGGCTATTATCGTAGAAAAACTAGGTGTTGACGAAAGCGAAGTTACGCCAGAGGCTTCATTCACCAACGATTTGGGTGCAGATTCTTTAGATACCGTAGAATTAATTATGGAATTTGAAAAAGAATTTAATGTAGCCATTCCTGATGATCAGGCTGAAACCATCGGCACAGTTGGTCAGGCAATCGCTTATTTGGAAAAAAACGTTAAATAGAATTACGCTTTTTCAGTATAAATGGAATTAAAAAGAGTAGTAGTAACAGGGTTGGGTGCGCTCACTCCTATAGGCAATAATGTTCCTGATTTTTGGGAAGGATTGACTAACGGGGTGAGTGGCGCTGCCCCTATTAAGGGTTTTGATACTGAAAAGTTTAAAACCAAATTCGCTTGTGAGGTAAAAAACTTTAATCCGGAAGATTTTCTGGAAAAAAAGGAGGCCCGCAAGCTTGATCCGTTTGTACAATATGCTTTAGTAGCAACAGAGGAGGCTGTAAAGGATGGTAATTTTGATTTTGAGAAATTAGATACCAACCGGATTGGCGTTATCTGGGGCGCAGGCATCGGTGGATTGAAAACTTTTTTAGATGAAATTTCGAATTTCGCTAAAGGAGATGGCACGCCAAGATACAATCCATTCTTTATCCCTAAAATGATTGTTGATATCGCTCCAGGGCATATCTCGATTAAATATGGCTTACGCGGGCCAAATTTTGCAACTGTTTCTGCATGTGCTTCCTCAACCAATGCCATGATTGATGCTTTCAACTACATCCGTTTGGGTATGGCTGACATCATCATCAGTGGTGGTTCTGAAGCCATCATCAACGAAGCAGGAATGGGTGGTTTTAACGCCATGCATGCATTATCTACGCGCAATGACGATCCGACTACCGCTTCCCGTCCTTTCGATAAAGACAGGGATGGTTTTGTAGCCGGTGAAGGTGCAGGTACCATTATTCTGGAAGAACTTGAACATGCTAAAGCAAGGGGTGCAAAAATTTATGCAGAACTTGTTGGTGGTGGTATGAGTGCGGATGCAAATCACATTACTGCACCACATCCTGAAGGTTTAGGCGCCAGAATGGTGATGACTAATGCACTAAGAGACGCCGGTTTAACAACTGCTGACATTGATTACATTAATGTTCACGGTACGTCTACACCACTTGGTGACATCAGCGAAACTAAAGCGATTGCCGATCTTTTCGGCGAGGATGCTTACCGCTTAAACATCAGTTCGACTAAATCAATGACCGGACACCTTCTGGGTGCAGCTGGTGCCATCGAAGCCATCGCAGCAATTCTTGCTGTTCAAAACGACGTTGTGCCGCCAACAATAAACCACTTTACAGATGATCCCGCATTTGATCCTAAACTAAACTTTACTTTTAATAAAGCTCAGAAACGTGAAGTGAGAGCAGCTTTAAGTAATACCTTCGGTTTCGGTGGTCATAATGCCTCCGTTATTTTTAAGAAATACGAAGATTGATAAAAAGCCAGGCTATATAATTTTGTATGCTAATTAAAAATAGATAACTTAGTTAAATATGCTGATTAGCCGTTAATTGTGTTATTTATTTAATGCCGATATTAAAATTATATAAACTTTATTTTTCTCCTGAAAAGGAGTTCGTTAAGAAGCTGAAAAATATTTTGGGCTTTGTTCCGGGAAATGTAACGCTATATGAAATGGCGTTCAGGCACCGTTCTGTAGCTAAAGTTTTAAAAAACGGTACCCGCAGCAGTAATGAGCGACTGGAATTCCTAGGCGATGCCGTATTAGGCTCTGTAATAGCTGAATTGCTTTTCAAACATTATCCATATAAAGAAGAAGGTTTTTTAACCGAGATGCGATCTAAGATTGTAAACCGGGCAAATCTAAATCAGCTGGCAAGGAAAATGGGCTTTGATAAACTGATTCGTTTTGACCAACGCTCTGTAAGCATTCAAACCAAACACAACTCCATGCTCGGTGATGCCTTCGAAGCCATTATCGGAGCCATATACATGGACAAGGGTTACAATTTCACCAAAGAATTTCTTTTAAGGCGCATAGTGAAACCCCATATAGACATTCACACTTTAGAACTTACTGAAACAAACTTTAAAAGCAAGTTAATTGAGTGGTGCCAGCGTCACGGTAAAGATATATTGTTTGAACTTGTAGAAAACGGAGAGGGCGAAAGTGCAAAGCTGTTTACTATAAGTGCCGTGGTTGAAGGGGAAAAAGTGGGTACCGGCAGGGATTATAACAAGAAAAACGCAGAAAAACTTGCCGCCGAGAAAGCCTGTGAAACCCTGGCGATATAGAATTAATTGTTAGAATTGATTAATTGTTTAACTGCTAAAATGGTTAATTACTAAATTGTTAAAATTGGTTAACTGTTTAATCGATTAACTGAAAACTGCCGACCGCCAACTGAAAACTGATAATAGGCAACTGAACTACTTCCCTTTACCCAACGTGTCGGTAAATTTCTTTGCTGAATCTTTAATGTATTTAATGTAATCGTAGCTGCTCCAGGATTGTGCTTTCTGGTAATCCGGGCGATAATTCAGCATGTAATTTTCGAGCGTATCGCCCCTTAAGCTTGTATTATTCTTTATAATACTCTGGTTGAAATAAACATCAATCTGCGATTGTTTGATTTCATTATCAGCATATCGACTAAACCTGCGGGCATTTTTCGGCTCCTTTCCAACTAAATTATATAATCCGTTTAAAGGGTTGAATATTGCAGATAAGAAAGAGGATTTACCACCATTGTAAACACCTTTATTCTGAAACTCACGCTTGATTTCGGCCAGGTCGCTCTTTTTTGTATTGCCAATAATGGTAACCTCATTTAACATGGTGCTGCTTCTGGTTAAATAAATGAGGATATCTTGTTGCGCTTTTATCACAATCCGCTGATCATTCAGGAAAGTTTTCGCGATTAGCAACGTGTCACCAACAGCAACCTTTAACTGAAACAGACCCAAATCATTACTCGTAACGCCTATTTTTGTGCGCTGGTTTTGAATATTTGCTAACGCAACACGGGCATTTGCTCCTTTTTCAAAAACGACTCCTTTAACAATGAATTCCTGCGCCTCTGCTACCCTGGATAAACCGAATAAGCAAATAATAGCGAATGAAAAAAAGTAACGGAATTTCATGTATGAAGAGTTTTGGTAAAATTAACAATTGTAAGCCAGGTAAACTGTTAAAAAAACGTTAATAAGCAACTAAAGTTTTAAGGATGCCCTGTTTTGTTTCTAGGCGTCATTTTTCGATAGATTTGCTGTTTTTCGAGATGCGATAAAAAAAGCCGGAATATGATATCCCGGCCCAACTAACACTAAAAATTTACTTTGTATTTTTTGATTTCAAACTATCAAGCTCACGCCTTAATTGCTCAATTTGCTGTTGTTGTTCTTTAATGCTACCAACCAGCAACGGAATCAAACTTTCATAATCTATTTTAGAAATGGTGGCTGTTCTGGATGCATTTTTACCAGTTGGGTAATCTTTCGCCGTTTTAATGACCAGCGATGGTAAGACTTTTTGAACATCTGCCGCTACAAAGCCCAATTGAGTTTTATCTGATATTTTTAATTTGTCGGTCCATTTGGCATCATAATTAAAGCGCACAGGCTGTAGTTGCGATACGAGTGAAACCGAATTGTTTAAAGGTTGGATATTGGTTTGCGCAACTTCCTGAGCGCTGACTTTTGAAGATGCGGAAATTAGTAACGCCGCAAACGCCGTTGAAAAAATTAAAGTTTTCATCTTATTAAAATTATATAAATATGAATTGATATCCCCTGAAATAAATTCAAAAAGAGGAATTAGAAACGGTGGTGTTACGCTTCTAAGGATGGTGGAGGTGTTAAAACCTCAGGAAAATAAGACGGGAAAAAATTGTTTTGGGGCAGTAGAGTTTTCTCCTTTAGCTGTATAAGAACTTTTAGATCCGGAAGAATCAACATACGCTCTTCGAAATATTCTGTTTCTATTTTCTTCTCTTCCTTTTCTGTAGAATCCTGATTAGCAGAATTATATTCCGCTGTTTTAATTGAATTTACGAAAACAGACACCACCCCACTTGTTTTGAACAATAAGGCTATTGCAAAACAATAAATTAGGACATATTTAAAACTACCTGATTTCATTAAAGCAAATATACTGGCTCCGTCTCTAAGAAACAGTTATTATTCGTTAAAGTTCTGTCAGAATTGATTTTTGGTCGCAGTTTATAACAACTTCCCTTAGAATATGGCCCTTGCAATTTTCTTCGTTTGCTCTGGTTTACCCATCGTATAAAAATGCAGTACAGGCACACCAAAGTCCATTAGTTCTTTACATTGTTTAATCATAGCTTCGGTACCAATTTCTTTCGCTTCTGCGTTACTTTTAGCATACGACAGTGCATCCGTTAGCTCTTCAGGCAAATCGATGTGGAAGATTTTAGGCAGCACGTTTAATTGCGTTAATGTACTGATTGGTTTTAAACCCGGTATAATCGGTACATGGATGTCGTTCTCCCTGCATTTTTTAACAAAATCGAAATACTTCTGGTTGTCGAAAAACATTTGGGTAACGATAAATTCTGCGCCCATATCCACCTTTTTCTTTAGAAATTTAAAGTCGGTATTTAAGTTTGGCGCTTCAAAGTGTTTTTCAGGATATCCGGCAACGCCAATACAGAAGTCACTTTTAAAAGTTTCTACATCCTCATGCAGAAATTTGCCTTCATTATGGTTTTTAATGTGCTCAATTAAATCCGTGGCATAGCAATGTCCACCTTTCGTTGGAATGAAGGCCGTGTCAGCAGAACGGGCATCGCCGCGCAGTGCCAAAACATTATCAATACCTAAGAACTGCAAATCGATTAATGCATTTTCAGTTTCTTCTTTGGTGAAGCCGCCGCAAATTAAATGTGGAACGGCATCAATTTTATATTTATGAATGATTGCAGCACAAATGGCAATCGTACCCGGACGTTTACGGTAGGATACCTTTTGCAATAATCCGTTTTCCTGCTCCTTATAGATGTAATCTTCCCTTAAAGACGTCACATCAATAAACGGTGGATTAAACTCCAGTAATGGATCTATCGCATCGTAAATCCACTGAATACTCTGCCCTTTTATAGGTGGTAAAAGTTCAAAAGAGAATAAGGTTTTGCCCTTTGCGTTTTTTATATGGTCTGTAATTTTCAATTTAGGTTAAAGGTTATGGTTTAAAAAGTTAAAAGTCTTAAGTCATTTAGTACTTAGTATAAAGTCGTTAGTATCACGATTGGATGCCTAAACTTCTTTGCAATCCACTTATCATTTTTTGCACTTCGTTAATTTGAATAATGGTTTTTTCATAAGGGACCTGGTCAATATATCCGAACTCATAAGCCAATATTATTTGCGTTTCTAATTCAAATGGAGCCTAAACTAATACTTAAGAATTGATTAAGTTCTTTATTAGATTTTCTTCCACAACCCCCTGCAATATTAGATGGTATTGAAATAGCGCAACGTGTTAGTTGAGATGTTAAAGAGTACCTTTCTTCAGCAGGAAAAGTTCTTGTAATTTGAAATATCAATTTAGAGATTTCAATTCCCATTTTCCAAACTTTAAACTCTCTAAAATTGTGCATCCTGTCTAAATACTTTATACTAAATACTAACTACCTTAATACGCTAGGTTTGGACTAAGCCACTTTTCCGCCTCTTCAATAGTCATCCCCTTCCTGCTTGCGTAATCTTCTACCTGGTCTTTTGTAATTTTACCCAGGCCGAAATACCGCGATTCGGGATGTGCGAAGTAAAACCCGCTTACTGCAGCTGTTGGATACATGGCGTAACTTTCCGTTAAGCGCAATCCAATCTGGTTTTCGGCATCGAGCAGGCTGAACAAAGTGCCCTTTTCGGTATGCTCCGGGCAAGCCGGATAACCCGGTGCTGGCCGAATGCCTGCATACTCCTCTTTGATTAATTCCTGGTTACTCAGGTTTTCATCCTTCGCATAGCCCCAATACTCTTTACGAACACGTTCATGCATCCTTTCAGCGAAAGCTTCAGCCAACCTGTCGGCCAGGGCTTTAGCCATGATGCTGTTGTAATCATCATGATTGTCTTCAAACTCCTTAACAAGTTCATCAATACCAATACCAGTTGTTACGGCGAAGCCGCCAAAGTAATCCTGGATTCCTGATGCCGCAGGAGCAATAAAATCTGATAAAGCATAATAAGGTTGTCCGTCTACTTTTTCAGCTTGCTGGCGCAAAGTATGAATGACAGCCCCACTCTTGCTCTCCCCAAAGGGAAGAGAACTGGACTGTTCAGCTATCAGGGCCTGTTCTTTAATAGATGGCAAGTCACCAAGAGTTCGAACAATGACGTCCAGTACGTGATCAATATCAGAAATGATTTCTTCATTTTTGAAACGAATAACGGTGTATCCATTTTTTTCAAGCCAATCGGTTCGTTCTAAATCAGATTGTATATTTTCCGGCAACTGATGTATCAAACCATCTATTTCGATAATTAAATTTCTATCCAAACAAACAAAGTCGGCAATATACTGCCCGATAATGTGCTGTTGTCTGAATTTAAAATTTTCTAATTGCTTGGATTTTATTATTCCCCAAAGTATGTGCTCTGCTTCCGTTGGGTTATTTCTATGTTTTAATGCAAAATCTTTTAAAATTGAATACATTACCGGATCGGCGGTATGGTAGCCTCTAAGCGCTCCCTTCCCTTTGGGAAGAGTTGGGGATGGGCCGACTTCCAAAACGATATCGTCTCCAACTGCATTCGCTGGCCAAAAACCGATAACACCTCTCGCCGTTAGTAATTTTTCGTCTAATATTCTTTTTAATAATAGCTGTGCATCGTCGAAAAGCTTTCTGGCTTCATCACCAACATTTTTATCGTCGAATATTTTAGGATAGCTGCCACGAAGTTCCCAGGTATGGAAAAAAGGTGTCCAATCAATATAAGGAACCAGTTCTTCCAAAGGATAATTGTCAAAAACCCTTGTACCTGTAAATTCCGGAACAGGAAGATTTTCTTTGAAATCTATTTTGAATTTGTTGGCTCTTGCTTCTTCTAATGTTTTGAAACGTTTATCGGAGCGCTTGTTTAAATGGCCTTCCCTGGCTTTCTCATATTCCGCTTTAATACCTGCAACGTAATCCGCTTTGGTTTCAGGGTTCATTAAAGTGCTGCAAACCGTAACACTACGCGATGCATCCAAAACATGTATTGCCGGACCTGAGTAATTAGGAGCTACCTTAACGGCGGCATGAATACGGGAAGTTGTTGCGCCACCAATAATCAATGGAATAGTAAAGCCTTCACGCTCCATTTCCTTGGCAAAGTGTACCATCTCATCTAATGATGGTGTAATCAGGCCACTTAAGCCAATGATATCGGCATTTATTTCTTTGGCTTTTTTAATGATTTCCTGAGCAGGAACCATTACGCCCATATCTACAATTTCGAAGTTGTTACAAGCCAGAACCACACCAACAATGTTTTTCCCGATATCGTGTACATCGCCTTTAACGGTTGCCATTAATACCCTTCCGGCTGATGAATTCTGATCTTGGTCGGGATTATCCAGTTTCTCCTGCTCAATAAACGGAAGCAGGTAGGCCACTGCCTTCTTCATTACCCTGGCCGATTTCACCACCTGTGGCAGAAACATTTTTCCGGCGCCGAATAAATCACCAACTATGTTCATTCCGTCCATTAAAGGACCCTCAATAACCTGAATCGGCCGAGCATATTTCTGACGGGCCTCTTCAACATCATCATCGAGGTATTCTACAATACCCTTTACCAATGAATGCGATAATCGTTCCTCTACCGGACCTTTTCTCCATTCCTCATCCTTTACAATTTCTTTCCCTTTAGATTTTACCGTATCGGCATATTCCACCAATCGCTCGGTGGCGTCTTCCCTGCGGTTTAAGAGCACATCTTCAACCCTTTCTAAAAGTTCCGGCGGGATTTCCTGGTAAACCTCCAGCATACCCGCGTTTACAATACCCATATCTAAACCCGCCTGAATGGCGTGGTAAAGAAATGCGGAGTGCATGGCTTCGCGTACCACATTATTTCCCCTGAAAGAGAATGAAATATTAGAAACACCGCCACTTACTTTGGCATAAGGAAGGTTTTCTTTAATCCAGCGTGTTGCGTTGATGAAATCGACAGCATAATTGTTATGCTCTTCTAATCCTGTTGCAACGGTTAATATGTTCGGGTCGAAAATAATATCCTCTGCCGGGAAACCAATTTCATGAACCAGGATATCGTAACTTCTTTTACAAATTTCTTTTCTGCGTTCGTAGTTATCTGCCTGCCCCTGCTCATCAAATGCCATTACAACAACGGCAGCACCGTATTGCATAATCTTACGGGCACTTTCACGGAATTTATCTTCGCCTTCTTTTAAGGAAATCGAGTTTACAATGCCTTTACCCTGCAGACATTTTAAACCATTTTCAATAACCGACCATTTAGAGGAATCGACCATGATGGGCAATTTTGCAATATCAGGTTCGGAAGCAATCAGGTTTAAAAATTTAGTCATTGCCGCTTCCGAATCGAGCATACCCTCATCCATGTTCACATCGATTACCTGTGCGCCACCCTCTACTTGCTGCAAGGCAACGGCAAGGGCTGCTTCGTAATCGCCACCTAAAATGAGCTTAGAGAACTTTGGAGAACCGGTAATGTTGGTTCTTTCTCCAATGTTTACGAAGATGCTTTCGGGTGTAATGGTTACGGGCTCTAATCCGCTTAAGCGCATGTAAGGCTCAATCTTCGGAATTTTTCTCGGTGCTGCTTTACGGGCATTTGCCGCGATACAACCGATATGGTCAGGTGTAGTTCCGCAGCAACCGCCTACAATATTTACAAAGCCCGATTCAATGAAATCATCAACTAAGTGAGCGGTTTCGTGAGGTTGTTCATCATAAGCGCCGAATTCATTTGGTAAACCCGCATTTGGATAAGCAGAAACATAGCAACCTGCTTTTGCAGCAAGTTCTTCAATGTGCGGACGCATTTCTTTGGCACCCAAAGCACAGTTAAAACCGATACTCAAAGGTTTTGCATGCATTACAGAGTTTAAGAAGGCCTCTGCTGTTTGACCGGAAAGTGTTCTTCCGGAAGCATCGGTAATGGTTCCCGAAATCATGATTTCGAGCTTCCGCCCAATTACTTCTTCGTATTTTTTAATGGCCACGATGGCCACTTTTGCGTTTAAGGTATCGAAAATGGTTTCGATTAAAAGTACATCAGAACCGCCGTCTACTAAACCACGAACTTGTTCGTAATAAGCAGCCTCCAACTCATCGAAATAAACCGCCCTGAAACCCGGGTCGTTTACATTTGGCGACATAGAAAGCGTACGATTTGTCGGACCGATTGCACCGGCAACAAAACATTTCCTGTCAGGGTTTGCCGCCATAAACTCGTTTACAGCTTCTTTTGCAACACGGGCACCTTCAAAGCTCATTTCATAAGAAAGGTCTTCCATCTGGTAATCGGCCATGGAAATGCGTTGCGTACTGAAGGTATTGGTCTCGATAATATCGGCACCCGAATTCAGGTATTCTAAATGTATGGCTTTGATAATATCCGGACGCGTAATGTTCAGCAAATCATTATTGCCTTTTACATCGCAGGGATGATCTTTGAAACGTTCCCCTCTAAAATCTTCTTCTGTTAATGTATAACGCTGGATCATGGTGCCCATCGCCCCATCAATTACCAAAATACGTTTTTCTAATTCTTCTCTTATACCCATTTGTTTTAGTAGCAAGTAGTTAGTAGCAAGTATCAAGATTCCTGATATGCGCCCTAACTGCAGATAATAAGCATAGTACCTAGACCAGATCTGTCTTGATACTTGATACTTGATACCTGATACTTAAATAGCTTATTTAAAAAGTTGGTACGAGAATCGTAATCCTAAACTTATCTTTTCCCGCCATTTGCAGAATAGAATTTAGCACCTTGTGTGGTCACAGGTTGCTAAGACTTCGTTGGGTCTAATCCCTCCGTCTTTCTTAATAAGCGTACAAAAATGCAACAAAGCATTATCAATTCCAAAAATTATTGCTTAGGCGCCAAATAAAATTACAAAGGCCACGCAAAACTGCGTAGCCTTTAAAATATTGTTCTGTTTTAGGATTATTTTCTGCTTCCGAATATGCGAAGTAAGAAAAGAAAAATGTTTAAGAAATCAAGGTATAAGGAAAGTGCAGCAACAATTGCCATCTTTTTAGACTCAACTGCTAACACCTGTTCTCCGCTTGCTTCAATGCCTTCGCCAATGCGTTTTATCTTCTGAACATCGTAAGCCGTTAAAGCTGTGAAAATTGCGATGCCAATGAAAGCCATAAATAAGCTGAATTGCTCGCTTTGGATAAACATATTTACGACACTTGCGATTACAAGGCCAATAACGCCAACCATAAGAATTGGTCCGAATTTACTCAAATCGATATTGGTTGTATAGCCCATAAAAGCCATAATACCGAAAATACCTGCTGCGCCTGCAAAACAACTCACAACTGAACCAGAAGTGTAAGCAAGTAAAATAAAGCTTAAACTAATCCCTGTTAATACTGAATAAAGCACGAAAACACCGATTAAAGCGGGCAATGACAATCTGCTTAATCCAAATCCCATTAATAAGACTAAACCAAGTGGAGCAAACATGGCTATATAACCAAATATCGACATGCCTACTTTCCCGGTTTCAGGATTAATAGTCATAAGGTACTGCATGAATTGTTCATTAGTACCAAAAATATAAGCAGCCACAGTTGATAAACTTAATGCGACAAACATCCATAAAAAGACATTTGCAAAGAATTTCTTAGAAACAGAGCCTTCTTGTACGAAAACGCTATTGTCCTGATATTGATAATTTTGTTGTTCCATTTTATTTTGTGTATTTAAATAATTTTAACTCAAACCATTTTGCAATAAAAACGCTCTGTTTTCTTCTATCAAAGATTGTGCAAGATTAATATCCTTGTTTTTAAGCCCCTTATTACTGACAAGTTTAACCTCATCCAATTAAATTTGGCTTCTCCATCTGCATTTCTGACATGAGATATAATAGTACTTAAAAATAAATATTTTAATTTAATCTTTTTGTCAGCAATTCTTCAACTTTCTTAAAGAACTGGAGTGGCTTCAAGGTACGCCAGGGCATGTTATCAAAAGCACCACCAAAGTTAATGTAGTAATCGATGCTGTTATCCTTAAATTCCCGAATCACGTGCTCCTGAAAGTTAACTCCAACAATCCAGCCATCTTCTACTTCCTGAAACCATTCTTCGTAATAACTATCATCCGACGAATGAAAATTTAAGACATTTTCACCAATCAGGATGAATTTATTGATGCCTTCATCCATCATCAATTCTAAAATATCACGCTTCAAAAGCATAATGTCATTGTTGATGGCGTCGTTCCATTCTCCGATAAATTCTATAATTGCGTAACTCCTGTCGTAATCGGCGAAAAGCACTTTCATGTAAAGTGTATTCGAACCGAATTCATCCCACTGCGGGTGAAGCAAAAAATTGTATATCTGCTTATCGAAGTAAAGTTCGGAGTATTCGGTATTGTAAAACGGGGAACGATCATCTTCTGCCGAAATGTATTCATCTCTCCACTGGTAATAAGGCTCTATTTCGTGCATTAGTTAAATTTTTGATTTTAGATTTACGATTTTAGATTAAGCAATCGCAAATCAACTATTTTAATACCCGGCTATACAATCGTAATTCGTAAATCTACTATCGTAAATTCAAATGTCCGGCTTCTACTGCTTTACGAACGCTTCCGTAACGATTAAGCAAATCTGCTGCCTCATCATAACTGACTTTTAATTCATCCGCAACCATTTGCGTTCCGCGGTCGACCAGCTTATTATTGGTTAACTGCATATCCACCATTTTATTGCCAACAACACGGCCCAGCTGAACCATAACCGTAGTACTCAACATGTTTAAAACTAATTTTTGTGCCGTACCTGATTTCATTCTGGTAGAACCGGTAATAAATTCCGGCCCAACAACAACCTCAACAGGGAAATCAGATTCAGCAGCAATTGGTCCACCGGTATTGCAAACAATACATCCTGTTAATACGCCATTTTTACGAGCGGTATTTAAGCCTCCAATTACATAAGGTGTTGTTCCTGATGCGGCTAAACCTACCAAACAATCCTTCTCGTTAATATCAAATTCCATTAAGTCCTTCCAGGCCTGTTCCGCATCATCTTCAGCAAATTCTACTGCCTTCCTGATAGCCGTGTCGCCACCTGCTATGATACCCACAACCCAATCAAAAGGCACGCCATAAGTTGGCGGACATTCAGATGCATCTACAACGCCCAAACGGCCACTTGTACCTGCACCTATATAAAAAAGGCGACCGCCTTTTTTCATTCTTTCGGCAACGGCTGAAGTCAGTTTTTCTATTTGAGGCAGAGACTTTTCAACCGCAAACGCAACCGTTTTGTCTTCCTTATTAATGGCCTGCAACACTTCCATTACGGACATTTGTTCGATGTGGTTATAATTAGATTCTTGCTCGGTAACTCTGTTCATAAATTTAATTTTGATAAAATTCGGTAAATTCTTTTTAAAAAATGGTCTAAAAATCTAAAAATATACCGGTTTACATTTTGTCGTATTAATTATTGTTAAATATTAGAAACAAAAGACGATAAATCGCCGTTAAAAAAATAATCAACCCGCTAATTTTCATAAATTTGCACAACGCTGATGAAAAAAAATACCCGTAACAATATCCTTGTCGCTTTAAGCTATTCTGTAATTTTAATAGCCGGGATGTTTTTGGGTATTAAGTTCATCAAAGATCAGGGTTATGGTGTTCAGAAAAGCCCGGCTTTAACTGCAAAAAATTCTGAAAAGCTTGAAGAAATCCTCCACATCATCAATGGAAATTATGTAGACGAAATCAATACAGATTCCTTACAGAATTTACCTATAGATAGCGTATTGCATCAGTTGGACCCACACAGCGTTTACCTTCCCCCAGCGAACGCACAGGATATGCAAAATGATTTGGAGGGGAATTTCGAAGGTGTTGGTATTGAATATTACATGCTGAACGACACCATGATGGTGACCAATGTTATCAAAGACGGACCTGCTTACCAGGCTGGCATTAAACTGGGCGATAAAATTTTATCTATCGACAGCACGGTAGTTAGCGGGCGAAATTTACCTAAAAGCCAATTAGCGGGCCGTTTCAGGGGTAAAGCAGGTAGCGGCGTGAACGTTCAACTAATACGTAATGGGAGTCAGCTGCCAAACCGGTTGATGGTTACCCGTGGAAAGGTTAACATCAGCAGTATAGACGCGGCTTACATGATTAATAATGAAACGGGTTATGTACGGATCAGTAAATTTGGCGCTAACACGGATTCTGATTTTTCCAATGCAGCTGCAGGTTTGAAAGCCAAAGGCATGAAAAAACTCATTCTTGACTTGCGTGATAATGGCGGGGGCTATTTTAGTGCCGCTACCGGACTCGCTGATCAGTTTCTACCTGAAAATAAATTAATCGTATATACACAGGGTAAGCATGAACCCCGTACAGATTATTTCTCAACAGGCACGGGCGCTTTTCAACAGGGAAAACTTGCCATTTTAATAAATGAAAATACAGCTTCTGCCAGCGAGATTGTTGCAGGGGCCATACAGGATTTAGGCCGCGGTGTAATCGTTGGCCGCCGTTCTTTTGGTAAAGGACTAGTGCAAGAGCAGTTCTCATTTGAAGATGGATCAGCGTTAAACCTAACCATTGCCAGGTATTACACGCCGTCGGGAAAAAGCATTCAGAAATCTTACAAGAAAGGTTATGATGCTTATAAGCATGAGCTGGACGAACGCTTGACAGACGGCGAACTAACCGGGGATTTAACCTCATTCAGGGATTCTGTAGAGAAAAATGGCGGGATAAACTTATCGCAACCCAGAAAGCCAAAAACAAGCGGCGGGATACAACCTGATATTTTTGTGAAGCTGGATACCACAGGTTACAATAAATTTTACAGTACACTGGTTAGTAAAAAGGTACTCTCTGATTACGTTTTTAATGTACTCACCAGCAAATATAACAGTGCTTATATTGAACAGAATATCAACCTATTCAACTTAAACGATTCCGATTTTCGAGACTTTATCGGCTTTTTGCAACGCAAAAACGTACCGATAGATCGTTTTCAGCTTTACAATTCGAAAACAGTTATTCTTAACGATTTAAAGGCACTTCTTTGCCGTTACTACCTCGGTGATGTTGGTTATTATAAAGCCATCAACCAAAATGATAATGCGGTTAAACAGGCCCTTGCCAGTCTTCAATAGTCCTGGGTCAACTCCAGTACAAAACAGCAAAATCGCTTAACATAAATTCAGGTTTATTCCCACAAACTTTTAAAGGGACCCAAATGTTTAAATTTGAGTAGGTTTAAGTTAACATTTAAGCTATAGAGATGAAAATAATAGTTGTCGGTGCAACAGGTACATTGGGCAAAAAAGTAACTGAAGCCTTCGGACAAAAACATGAAATTATACGTGTAGGAAATACCAGCGGTGATATTCAGGTCAATATTGAAGATGAAACATCAATCAAGACAATGTTTGAACAGGCCGGTCCTTTTGATGCATTAATCAGCACCACCGGAAAAGCCCCTTTTGTTCCGGTTAGCGAAATGACCGGCGAAGCATTTAAAAGCGGCTTGCTGAACAAATTTCTCGGACAGGTTAATCTTGTACTCATCGGCCAGCATTATATTAATGAGGGTGGTTCTTTTACCTTGACCTCGGGCATTCTTGCTGATCATCCCGTAGCAGCAGGCACGGCATTAAGTGCCGTAAACGGCGGCTTAAATTCTTTTGTTATTGCCGCAGCCCCCGAACTTAAAAATGGTGTTCGTTTAAATGCGGTCAGCCCGAATGTGGTTGAAGATTCTCCCGCATACTTTGATGCCTTTCCAGGTGAGATTCCGGTCGTTATGGATAAGGTTGTTAAGGCCTTCGAAAAAAGTGTATTGGGCATAGTAAGCGGACAGGTGATTAAAGTATATTAGTGATTAAATGGCTATATTAAGCTAAGCATTATCTAGCATGATAGAAACAGAACGCCTCCTGCTAAAGCCCCTAACTCATGATCAGCTTTTAAAATACATCAAAGATGATCATTCACTGGAAGAAGAATTCGGGCTATTGTCAAACAAGAAAAATATTTCTCCTTCATTACAGGATGCATTGAAGCAAACCATTTTGCCGAATGTTCATAACAAAGACAAAAACTACCGCTATAATACACTATGGGTATTAATTTCAAAATCTGACCATAAAATAATTGGTGACATAGGTTTCGAGGGTGAACCGGATGCGAATTGTGAAATTGAGATTGGTTATGGTACTTACGAAGCGTTTCGAGGAAGAGGTTTTATGACTGAAGCTGTAGCGGGAATAATTGAGTGGGCGAAGGAACAGGATGACGTGAAAACCATTACAGCATCAACCGGCGTAGATAACGTTGCGTCTTATTCCATATTGGAAAAAAACAATTTTATAAAAGTATCAGAAGGTGAAGGCATGTTTACCTGGAAGTTGAAACTAGATTAAACTTTAATTTCGAAAAGGCTCAAACTAATGCCTTCATAATGTTTTGGCAAGCCCTCCGTTTTTTCCATAGTAACAACGCCCACATAATCGAAACCGCAGCCGGTATAATATTCTAATAATTTTTCATTATCCGCCCAGGTATCCATTCTAATGAATTTGATACCTCGGATAGGCGCAAATTCTTTTGCCCATTTGATGATCTCTTTTACAAAAGCATAACCCCGGAATTGAGAGTGTGTTACGATGCGATGGATGTAAATTGAATCTTTATCTCTGTCGCCCCAGATTAATTTATCAGCATAAGTCACTGCGAAAATACAGGCCACTACCCCATCGACTACTATCTTAAACTGCCTGTGTTCTTGAATTTCAGTTTCAATTAGTTCGTTGCTGAAACCCTGCCAGTGTTTATTGAAAACTTTTTTCTGATGAGCAACAGCCATATCATAAAACATAAAAATGGTGTCGATATCGGAGATTTGGCTGTTTAAAACCTGGATTTGCATGCTGCGAAGATAAGGATTAAGAGGATGTATCAAAAAGATTTACACTGGGCTCACTAAGCAATTATATTTACGTCGCCATTCCCAATTTAATTGGGAATCCTAATGCCATTGCAAATCGCTTTAAGATTAGCTTCGCTGAGCACTTCGTGGTTCCCGCCTGCGCGAGAATGACGGGGGAAACGAAATAAAATTCTGACCTTAAAGCTAAATTTTACTTTTGATACAGCCTCTTGAAAAACATTGAAATCGCAAAAAGCAGGATTGCCTTTCCCTATGGAATGCGAACCCTGCTTTATAAATATTTATTAAACTTTTTGCTTTAAGCTTTAGTCTTTCTGCTTTAAGCTTTAACCTTACTTCTGTCTAAAATAGATTTGAATCGGCGCACCTGAAAAATCAAAGTTCTCTCTCAGTTTATTTTCGATGAAACGTTTATATGGGTCTTTAATGTACTGTGGCAAGTTGCAGAAAAACGCAAACATCGGCGAGGTCGCATTAATTTGCGTGATGTATTTAATTTTAATGTGTTTACCTTTTAATGCCGGCGGCGGGAATTTTTCAATCAAAGGGAGCATGACATCATTCAATTTTGATGTCGGGATTTTCTTACTGCGGTTTTTATAAACATCAAGCGCAACTTCAATTGCTTTGAAAATACGTTGTTTGTTCAAAACAGAGGTAAATACAATCGGGACATCGGTGAATGGACGGATACGTTCATGAATCTGCTCTTCAAAAGCTTTCATGGTTTGCGTATTTTTCTCAATCATATCCCACTTATTCACCAGGATTACAATACCCTTTTTGTTTTTCTCCGCGAGGTGGAAAATATTGATGTCCTGGCTTTCGATACCTTCCTGCGCATCAATCATTAAAACCACAACGTCAGCTTCTTCCAAAGCTTTAATGGTACGCATTACGGAATAGAACTCCAGGTTTTCTTTAACTTTGGTTTTCTTACGCAAACCTGCTGTGTCAATTAACATAAACTCATGGCCAAACTGGTTGTAATGAATTTTAATTGAATCGCGGGTTGTACCTGCATTTGCGGTTACAATATTACGTTCTTTACCAATTAAAGCGTTTACTAAAGATGATTTACCCACGTTCGGGCGACCGGCAATCGTAATTTTTGGTAATTGGTTTTCTTCTTCAGGAATATCTTCGAAATGTTTAACGATTTCATCTAATAATTCACCCGTTCCGGAACCAGTCATTGATGAAAGCGGAAAAACCTCACCTAAACCAAAACTATAAAAAGTACTGATTTCACTATGAAGTGCGGTATTATCTACCTTGTTGGCCGTTACAAAAACAGGCTTATTGCTACGGCGCAGTACCTGCGCAATATCATCGTCCAGATCGGTGATGCCTGTGGTTACATCAACCATGAAGATAAGCACGCTGGCTTCTTCAATAGCAATCATTACCTGCTCGCGAATGGCGGCTTCATAAACATCTTCAGAATTTGCAACATAACCACCGGTATCAATTACGGTGAATTGTCTGTCGGTCCATTCTGCAGTACCGTAATGCCTGTCGCGGGTTACACCACTTAAATCGTCTACGATTGCTTTACGGCTTTCAGTTAACCTGTTAAAAAGTGTGCTCTTGCCTACGTTCGGCCTGCCTACGATGGCTATAATGTTACTCATGTATCTCTTAATTGATAGTTAATGGCTTATAGTTAACGGTCTGGATGTTCAGCAAGCTGCTTAAACTATTTGGCTATCAGCCATTGACTATCAACTACTAACCGATTTATTTCGGGCTGCAAAGGTACGGTTAATTATCGTAACCTCAATCAATATTAAATTTTATACTTTTCTAAAAGCGTTTTTATAACTTCCTCTGTAAGCTGGCTGCCATCTAATAATGGAAATCCTTCCCATCTTACAATTCCTTTTGGATCGATTAAGATTGCGTGGGGAATTCCCTTCACCTGAATGGAATTTTTTACAGTTCCTTTTGTATCTATCGCTTCGAAATAACTAATTTTTGGATTATTAAAGGCTTCGACTTTTTCTGCCGTCTCATCAGACACACCAATAATGACAATTTTATCGGCGTATTTTGCCTGAATATCATTCAGTGTTGGAATATAAGCCCTGCAAGGACCGCACCAGGTTGCCCAGAAATCAATCAACACAAACTTTCCTTTAGTGTCGGGTTGTTTTGAAACCCACTTTTCAACAATTAGTTCGGGTGCTTTTTCATTCAGGATTGACTTTGCCCACAGTTTTTTACCATTGTTAGATTCCTGAGCGAAAACTACTGTACTTAACAGCGATAAGAGAAACGTTAAACTTTTCTTCATTTTGATATAATTTAATTTATCTAATAAAAATCGAGTTTAATTATCGTAACCAAAACTTTTTAAGTAATTTTTCTTACTTCTCCAGTCTGGAATTACTTTTACAAACATTTCCAGGAACACTTTTGTGTCTAAAAATTTCTCTATTTCTATCCGGGCTTCGGTACCTACTTTTTTAAGCATACTGCCACCGGTACCGATTAATATATTTTTTTGAGAATCCCGTTCTACCACAATTTCTGCGGTAATCCTTACCATTGAACCTTTACCGTTTTTCATTTCTTCTTCCTTGAAACTTTTAACGATAACCTCGGTGCTGTATGGAATTTCTTTTTGATAATTCAGGAATATTTTCTCACGAATGATTTCAGAAACAAAGAAACGTTCAGAACGATCGGTGTACTCTTCTTTATCATAATATGCAGGATGCTCGGGTAGCATTTCCAAAACCCGATCTAACAAACCATCCACATTGTGGTTGTGTAAGGCCGAAATTGCATAAATAGCAACGGGATTTAATTTTTCCTGCCAATACGTAATCTTCTCATCCACCTGTTCCTGCAAGGCTTTATCAATCTTGTTTATCAATACGATGGTCGGGATGTTTCTATTCAGGATTTTCTCCAGAACGTCTTCTTCATCGTGCTCCTCATTAATGTCGGTTACGAATAAAAGTATGTCCGCATCGGTCAAAGATCCGTTTACAAAGCTCATCATGCTCTCCTGTAAACTGTACTTTGGTTTAATAATACCCGGGGTATCGGAGAAAACTATCTGATAATCTTCTTCATTTACGATACCTAAAATACGGTGTCTTGTGGTTTGTGCTTTAGGTGTAATAATGCTAAGTCGCTCGCCTACAAGCACATTCATGAGGGTTGATTTACCTACATTTGGTTTACCTATTATACTAACAAAACCTGCTTTATGCGCCATTAAAATATTTTTTAAAAAAAATTTGCAGTACAAAGAAACGAATTATATCTTTGCATTCCAATTCGGAAACAGAGTTAAGGATTTAATTCAATAGAAAAAACGAGTTGTATATAATGCGGGGTGGAGCAGTTGGTAGCTCGTCGGGCTCATAACCCGAAGGTCGCACGTTCGAGTCGTGTCCCCGCTACCACTTTAAGCTGAAAGCTTAAGGCAGAAAGTTAAAAGCTTTAGACTTTGGTCTTTTTATCTTTAGGCTTAAAAAATGGCCCGTTCGTCTAGGGGTGAGGACGCCAGATTTTCATTCTGGAAACAGGGGTTCGATTCCCCTACGGGCTACGAAACCGCTTTACAAAAGTTGAGCGGTTTTTTTATCAAAAAAAGGTTGGTATATCCTCAAAAATACAACGTAATGCGGGGTGGAGCAGTTGGTAGCTCGTCGGGCTCATAACCCGAAGGTCGCACGTTCGAGTCGTGTCCCCGCTACTCATAAGTTAAAAGTGATAAGTAAAAAGTTATAAGTTAAGTTAACTTATAACGTAAAACTTTCAACACTTAACTCAAGAGGCCCGTTCGTCTAGGGGTGAGGACGCCAGATTTTCATTCTGGAAACAGGGGTTCGATTCCCCTACGGGCTACTTAAACCCGCTAACATCTTGATTGTTAGCGGGTTTTTTGTTTTTAATGATAAAATCAATTTTTGCTAAGATTATGGTCAACACAAAAACTAAACGATATAGGATTTAACTCATCAAGACAGAAATTAATCAAAGGTATAGAAGCCTACGCCGATTTATCAGATTGGGTCCAATCTAATATTTATTAGCTCGTAATTGAAAACGATTGACTAGCCTTTGTCATATGCCTTTAATGTCCATAACTTAATCTTTCGCCGGCGATTCAATTGCTTCTATTTTATACCACTTATGAAATTGTCTTGCCATATTTAAAAGTGTAAATTCTCTCTCAGTCATGTCAATCCAATATGGTTCGTCTGATTCTAATTCCTCGATCGTAAAGTTCAATAACAGTCGACTATGTATATCATTTTTATCAAAATAAGATACAATATATTCATACTGGTTTTTATTGATGTCTGTTTTAAATTCTCCTTCACGAGAACTAGTTCTTTGAACTGGAACAAATGATTTAAGCAAATTTAAAACTGTCTCGTTATTCTTGTCCAAATATGTTTTAATATATGACTTCAACTCGCCGCTATCCCTTTCTTCCCATGTTGAAACTATGTAATGTATTTGATTTGGAAATTTTTCAAATACGCTTTCATCACCAGCTTCTGTTATGGCTCGTTCAGTTAATATTTTAGCTAATTCTTGATACTGCGCAAGGTCAAACAACTTGTCTTCAGGACGATCTCCAGTTCGTAACCAATTGTTTAAACTATAAGCAAACACAAAGTCTTTAGGATATGCCATTAATTCTTTGGCAAACTCAAATATATTTTCTTCTTTATTATTTTTTAAAAGCTGATAAATAAATATAGCTGCTTGCCCTGCTTGCGTATCAAAGCCGTAACCAAGCATACCGCCTGTATTTGATAAGAGATCTGTAATTAAGCAGAGCGATTTTGCAATGGTTTTACTAGCATGCCAATTCAGACTAGTTTCATGTGTTCGCATTTTTTGGATTAGGGTACCTGTGTCGCTACGGCCTATTATATCTCTAATTTCACTTTCAATCTCTTGCGGAGTACCTGTATCAAGCTTTTTTAATAGTAGATCAAATTCAACATCTGATATATCACCCTCAATTACTGCGTATGAAAAATATCTGTCAAAGTATTGTGGAGATGCTATGCGCTTGGCTACATACCAATCATTTTTGGTTTCGTCCGAAAAATGGAAATTACCGTATACAGTATCTAAATTCGGAAATAGATTACTTATTAGATCTAAGCTGTTTGCACGGTCAATTTTGCTTGAATTCTTACCTAGTAAATCAAAATGTGCTTTTATATCGGTTATCTTTTGTTGATCGCTGCCAATACCAAAATGTTCATACGATCCGACGAAATAGTCTGCATTTCCTTTAATGAATTGATAGTGATCTGGGTAAAATATTTTGAGAGCCTCAACGAGCATTAAATCCACCATATTTACTTCACCTTTTAAAAGGGGTAAAGAAAACGAAAGAGAATTTCCAAACCTTACCGCCAAGCGTGGTGTGTTTAATCGAGGAAGGATATTTGTGCTAAATTGATACACAAATCTTTGTACCTCTTTTTCTGTCAGAGTGATTGTGGCCGCATCAATAGCATTATTAACCATATCAAAGCAGAATTTTTTCAAAGCCTCTGGCTGTGCTTTTGGAATTGTTAATGGGATTTGAATAATCTTTTCTAAGAAGCTGAAACCAGAATTTTTATCCCCCGAACCAAATCTTTCTCCAATAGCGGCTGCAACCATTGCCTCATCAAAAGATAGTATATATGTGGTATTTGAGAAGTCGGCCGTCAGCTTTACTAATCGGAAAAGAGTGTAAATCTCTTGTTTATCCAATCGGTCTATATCATCTACGAAGATTACAATTTTACTGGTACTCTCATCGAGAAAATCATCCACCCGCTCTTTAAGCTGTTCAAGATCAACATCCGAAACAGCATTTCCGATTCCCGAAAAGTCAAATCCAAATATGCTACCTGATGACCCGTATTTTTTTACAAAACCACCTAGCTTTTCCATTCTAGTATTTAGCTTCTTGTTTATAGCTTCTGCAATTTTGTTAAAGAAGTTTATCAATAAACTTTCTTCATCGCTGTAGCGCCAAGGATTAAGATTGATCCGTATGATTGCCTCATCTTTGGCAAGTTCTTCATCAATAAAATTTAACACTGAAGATTTACCTTCTCCCCAAGCACCAAATAAGCCGAATACAATACTTTCTTTGCTTTTCCTATGAATTATAGTTTCTGCAATGCGTTTTGAAAAACTGTAACGCTGAAACCTATCTTCTTTTGCGTCCTTGATAGGGCGATCTGCTGTGTAGTTTTCTATAGGGGTGACTTGCTTTGGCATTTGGTAAGGTTAAGCTATAAAACTACCAAAATTAATTGAAGCTCGTCCACATAATGCAAACTCCCAATTCATTCCTAAGTTGGAAAACTCTCCAAAACCCGGCACCAATCTTTGGCAAATAAAAATTATGCCAGAGACAAAATTTAAAACTAACAGAGGTACCACGCCGGATAAGCTAGCCTATAAGAGTCGCTGTCTAAAAGAAAAGCCATTCCAAAGCACAAAAAAATCCGGCAGCTTCGCTATCCATGCTCGTGATGGAAGAAGAACAAAGGCAACTCAAGAAGAACAAATTTATTCAGATAAGACATGATGAAATCTATTAAGGAATAAATTGTCATTATTATCTAAATGACCAAAGAAGTATTATTTAAAATAATATCAATATTCTACAATTGAGCCTATAAGAGAGAGAATTTAACTATTTTCTTTAAAGCAAAAAAATTCATTTTCTTATATACGTCCAGGATAGTGGCTTACTCCAGTTATTGATAGCAAGACCGATCATGCTAAAAACTTTAACAGATATTTAAAGATCAAACTATACGCGGTGATCATAGCTAATATCTTCAAAACAAAGAATGTCCAGCCTCCATAACGAATATAAAAAGGAGCGTCTAGCTTATCGGCTTTAGCTTCTGTAATAGAGTGATTCTTTAATTTTTTTATTTGTATTCTATAAAAAATATAGAGTGTTACGGTACGCCATAGATACTGAAGCAAATCACAAGTTAATGAAACAACTATAATAATTAAAGGCAAAAAAAGATCCCTGGGCAAAAGAGAATTAAAATTAGGGCTTCCAATTAAGTTTGATTTGTTAAAAATCCAAATTATAGCAATCCCTCCCAAAGACAAATTTCGGTTTAATTCACTAACCTTCGCGCTTGCGGCGAAAAATTCTTCCCAATAGGATTTTAAACTTTTTTGATCTGCCATAATTATGATCTACTACCAATTACCAGATTCTGCATTACCACCTTTTTTACCAGGGCCAGTGTCACCATCGCCACCTACTTTCTGTAGCGTTTTATTAAACGCACCTGTACGCTTCTTATCATTATAAGCTATAGCATGCTTGTCAAGCCTTATTGTTAGGAATCGAACTATCCTTTCGTCCCTCTTAAGTTCAATCTCTAATTTATTAATTAAATCACCTAGTGCCTTGTATTCAGTTAGGTGAAAATACCCAGTGGATTTTTTCTGAATTGGATATGCTAATTTTCTCAGACCCCAATTATCCTCTTGAATAATTACGGCTCCGTTATCGGCAAGGATTTTAGAGAATTTGGCAATTACCTCTTTCGAGGCTTCCTCAGATAACGATGGGGTCAGGATTATAACGGTTTCATATTGTTGCATAAAATCGATGTACTAGCTAACAAGTGCTCACAACACAAGTTAATCATTTGTTTAAATAAATACAACTAAACTATAAGTTTAATTGGTTGAGCAATCCGTAATCTCTAGTTTGATGCATTACCCTCCTATATGTTTTAAATATTTGAGATCCTTCTCTATATTAAGTATGCCCGAATTTTTTTATTCTTGCTATATTGGTAATCTCCTTCTCAACTTTGAATCGCTACTTTCGGCTTAGTACCAAAGCTACTGATTGCGCTAAACCACGGGGAATAAAGGATGCCTGATTTCTATCCTAATCCGTCAAAAACTGACAGTTTCCCATTAAATTTTTACAAAATTTACATTTTTATTTACAATCCAAATCACACCATCCGAAAAAGATCAATTTAGATTTGTTGAATCAATTTTAAGGATATGAAAAATAAAAAAAATCTCATCTATGCGCTCATCTTACCACTGGTTGTAGTGAGCGGATTGGTATTTGCCAATCGTGAAATTAAGAAAGAACCTAAACCCTTATCTATTGCTGAGAGAAAAGCCATCCTGGATGAAAGGAAAAAATGGGAGACTTCACCTGACGGCATAAAGTATAAAGAATGGGCAATTTCTCCTGAAGGTAAAAAGGTGTACGCCAGTCATGATAAAATAAGGAAGTACATAACGGATTTTAGCAATATGGAGGCTGTGGTCACCTCTGTTACTTTTAAACGCGCAAATGCGAAATCATCAGGACCAAAATGGCTTATCGTTCGCATTAATGGTGAAGACTATATGATGCAATATACACACAAGGATTTTGAGCGGTTAAATGGCCTGAAAGTTAACGACAAAATAATTTTAAGAAGCCACAGCGCAGGCTATTCGCCCAATCATCCTTATCTGATTGTTTCGGGTGATTATATAGAGCAAAATGGTAAGGTGCTTTTTAAACGTGATTTTAGCAAAAATAACGGTTGCTAACGCAAAAAATAGAAATCGTTATGATAAGCAAAAATTAGTTTTTTAATGCTGTTTTCTGCCAGGCCATCCAAAAGGGAAAGAAAAAATGTTTCCCGCAGATTACACAGATATACGCAGATGAAATCAAAAATCTGCACCATTGGCGTAATCAGCAGGCGGATTTTAAAAAATAATCTAAAGCAGAGAGTATATAAAATGCTGCTTTCCGCCACGCCTTCCAAAAGGAAAGAAAAATGTTTTCCGCAGATTACACAGATATACGCAGATGAAATAAAAAATTCTGCGCCATTAGCGTAATCAGCGGGCGGATTTTAAAAAATAATCTAAAGCAAAAAGAGTATATAAAAAATGCTGCTTTCCGCCACGCCTTCCAAAAGGAAAGAAAAAATGTCTCCCGCAGATTACACAGATATACACAGATGAAATAAAAATCTGCGTCGTCAGCGTAATCAGCGGGCGGATTTTAAAAAAAAATCCAAAGCCCTGGTTCGCGTCCTCACGAACCAATATAATACTTTCGATTCGAGGGGATACGAACCGAGGCGTTGGACACCATAACATAATTTTAAACCTGTCATCTTGAGGATAATTTATTTTATAAGAATTAATATGAGTGGCGTGTGAGCATTTTAAAAAATTCGCATTTCCATCCAGCTAGGCCGTAGCACAGTATCCCCGTTATGCTTAAATCCGGCCTAACAAATTAATGGTTTTTTCTTGTTTTCATCTGCATTAATGAGCTCAGCAGTGCTTCGGTTTTTGTTTCTTTTTGATGCCAAAAAGAAAGAGCCCTTCGGCGGCGGTGAGCCGAGACAAGATAGTGGTGTAGTGGCAGCCTGTCGAAGGACATACAAAACTAATTATTGGCATTTCGGTGCTCCTGCAAAATAGCACTGCCTGAGCTCAACGTAACAATTAACCGCTAACATAAATAAACATAATTTTTTAAATGTTTTAAATCGCTTTGCATTTCACTGCTAACCACCTCGCTTCTTCATCAGTCAATTTTGCTTTAAGCTTTTGATAAACCATTTCATTATAATTGTTTAACCAATACAGCTGTTGCGGCAACAGTAAATCACTTATGATAATTGATGTATCTATGTACGCCAGTGTTAAGGATTCGAATTGAAGGAAAGAACCAAACTCCGTGGTTTCAGCCGTGGTGGTAAGCACTAAATTCTCCGTCCTGACGCCATGTTTCCCGGGCCGGTAAATACCGGGCTCGATGGAAGTTACCATGCACAAATCCACAGCGATTGGGACATTGGCAGGACCAATATTTTGCGGTCCTTCGTGTACGTTTAAATAATAGCCAACACCATGGCCGGTTCCATGGCCATAGTTAATCCCCTGTTGCCAGAGTTGCTGGCGTACGATGCCATCGATTTGATAACCTTTAGTTCCCTGTGGGAATTTTGCTGCAGCGCCGAATATAAAAGCGGAAAGCACCAGAGTATAATCCCTTTTTTCTTCATCCGTGGTTGTACCAAGTGGAACGGTCCGGGTAACATCGGTTGTGCCGTAATGGTAGTGTCCCCCTGAATCCAGCAGAAACAAGCCTTTTGCCTGCAAAGCCACATCAGTTTCTTCGTTGGCTGTATAGTGTGGAAGGGCGGCATGCGCAGCATAGCCCGCAATGGTAGCGAAACTTAAGCCAGCAAAACCTGGATCCATTTCCCGGAAATACTGGAGTTTTGCAGCGGCAGATAGCTCTGTAATTTCTGCCTTTCCAACGTTTTCTTCCAGCCATTTAAAGAAACGTGTTAATGCGACACCATCCGCGACCATGGCCCTGCGGATGTTTTCAATTTCTGTCGCATTCTTAATCGATTTTAAAAACACCACCGGGTTTGTTGAGCGGACAACCCTAACACTTTCGGTTATTAAATTAAACAACATAAAATTGCTGCGCTTGTCGTCAATCAAGATGGAGCAATCTTCGAGCTCAGCGATATCGGTGTAAATGCCATCATAAGGTTTAAGCTTAACCTCGCGCTCGCTTAATAAAGCCCGGTTTGCTCTATTTAATTTATTTTCATCTACATAAAGCACAACCTGGGTTGCAGAAATCAATGCATGGCACAACACCACAGGGTTATAATTGACATCGCTTCCCCGCATGTTAAACAGCCAGGCTAAATCATCAAGACTGGAAATGAGATGGACATCTGCTTTTTGCTTATTCAGCTCTAGGCGGAGATCCGCAAGCTTATCGGTAAAAGAATGCCCGCAGACCGATTCTGGCAAGAGTATGATTTCATTATCCGGAAGTGCTGGTCTGTTGGGCCATACTTGTTCCAGTAAATCTATGTTTTCAAATGTAATTCCTTTTGCAGACAGCGACGATAGGATTTCTTCTCCCAGCAACACGGATACCACTTTAAAATCGAAGGCTATTTTTGCGCCCGTCAGCAGGTTTGCGTCGAGCCATTGGATGTTTTTGGGCGTATGCTGAATTTTCAATTTCACCAGATCAAACCCGCTTCCTTCGAGCTGCGAAGTGGCCTGTTCAAAGTAACGGAAATCGGTCCATAAACCAGCAAAATCCGCTGTAATCACTAGTGTGCCGGCAGAACCTGTAAATCCAGACAGGAACTGAATGCTTTTATAGCGTTCAGGAACGTATTCGCTGATGTGCGGATCTGATGACGGAATGATGTAGGCATCAATTCCCGATTCAGCCATGATGGTTCTTATGGCCTTAAGTTTTTCCTTGTAAGTCATTTTATAAATCAAAAATAACAAAAGCGACAATTAATCTCAGTCAGTGAAAGTACAGCAATATTAAATCGGGTAATATATGGTGGCATAGGGTGAAAATAAGTAAAGATTCGTTCCATCAATTAAAGGAACTTTATAAAATATAGAGCAAAGGCTGCAAAATTGAATAATAGTTAAACATATTTATGCTATTATTTAATCATTTCGCCTGATTTAAACTGCTCAATAAACCTAAACTCATCAAAATGGCTAATTATAATGCTTATTTAATAAAGACAGCCTGTGCTTTAGTATTAATTTTATTGTTAAACCAGGTTAGGGCACAGCAGGCACCTTTGGTATCCAGCTTCGAATCTTTAATCATCACTCGGCCACCTGATTCCTTAGGGTATCCTGCCTTTTATCAGAAATATGCCGATGCCTTTGGTATTCCTGTCGTTTCATCAGCAAAAGTGAGCGATGCTGCCTTACTCGTTGGACGCGATGTAATCAATTACATGTTGCTCAAAAGACCCGATGTCCGCAAAGCGATGATCAAATTGAAAGCGCGTCTATCCATCATGGCTGCAACGGAAATGCAAACCGATCTCCCGGAATACAGCAACTGGAAAAAACCGGCTTTAAGTGATGGCCGTTTAACGCCTGCAGAAAGGGAAAATTACAATAAGACTGGCGGCATTGCCAGCATGACCGATAAAGGCTACTGGAACCAAAGAGCCAGAGGCATGGGTGGCATACAAACCTCCTGTGCTGAAGAAAATATCCTGGGTTATCCCGGAACAAAATATTTCGGTGAAAATATCCTGGTTCATGAGTGGAGCCACAATGTTATGGCGGCCCTGCGGGTAGCAGATCCTGAACTTTTTAAACAAATTAAGATTGCCTACGATGCCGCAAAAAACAAAGGACTTTACAAAGATCAATATGCCATTAATACGGTTGAGGAATACTGGGCCGAAGGCAGCCAATGGTGGTTTTGGTCTAATTATGAGTTTATGGATGGCAGCACCAGGCTTCAAAGCCCTGATGATTTAAAATCTTACGATCCTGAATTGTATCAGATACTCTCGCAGGTTTACCCCGGACACCACATCCCCGCTGACATTTACTACAGTAAAAATATTCCTTTTTCCAAACCTGTAACTCAACCGAAAAAATAGTTCCTGATTTAGATGAGGATAATCATCATTCATTTTATTTCCTTTGGATAAGCTTGAAGTTTTTGAATGCGCCGTAACCCGCTGCTTCGCCATAGCTAGCATGATAAACGCCAACCTGCAAGGGAACATTTTCAAGATCAGGCCTTTTCATTGGACTACCCGGTAGTTCAAACCAATGTTTGCCGTCGTTACTTCCCCTTAGGAAAAAAGTATTGCCCAGCTTCTGGATTTGTAAATGCCTGTAAAACGACCAGCCGGACATGTTGTTTGTTTGCTTCCGATCGCCTGAATCGAAATTCGTCACGATGTTGCCAACACCCCAACCGGGCATAATGCCATTTTGTACGAACTTTCGATTTTCATCAGCTGCTTTAACCATCAGACCGGTTTCATTAGCGCCATAAGCCTTTTTTTGCAACAGGCCTATCATGTCTGCCAGTTCCACTTCTGCAACGAAGTCGCCTTTGATTAGCTGATACGCAAAAGGTCCTGTTTCTTTGGTCCCATCCCAGGTGCTGTTGTGAGATACCATTTTTAAAACACCGGCCTGTTGGATAATGGTATCCGCTTTGCCCAGGAGACCATCCCATGATGTTCCGGAAAAAACAGCCGGGTTTACAACCGTTGCATGCATGCTCCCACTTTGCTTCTTCACCACGAACAGGAATGTGTCGGTACGTACCGTTACAGGTTTTGACATCAGCGTTACATTACCGTAGTTGTCTCTCGCTTTCACCGAATAAGTATAACTACGGTTTGGCTCAACCGCAAAGTTGAAAAAGTTAGCCGATTCTATCCATCGCCCTTCACTATCGTCATCGCCTTCATTTGTTAAATAATACTCAAAACGGGTACCCGGCAAATCCGGTTTATTGGCCGACATGAAAAGGAGATTGGGTGTCATCGCCCGCGATTCGGTGTCTAATGTGGCAGTTGCATTAGGTTTACCAATGGTTTGTTTCCAAAAACGATATTCACCTGTACTGGCACTTGCAGATAAAGCGTTGTCGAGTATTTCCAGATTCGAAACAGCGGTTTCACCACTAACAGCAACAAGGAAATTGCGCAAATCCTTTTGCTGTTTATTTATCTTTTGAATTTTCTCCAACCGGCCATTGATAAATAGCCAAGGTTTACCATTGTCATAACTAAAAATTACCTGTTGCCATTCGCCCGTCCCTGTAATTCTGAATGATACTTTTTGACCAAAATGCAAATCTGTTTTCGCACCCGGGGATGAGCATAGCGATAAAATGGCGCTGAAAGCTTCTGATTGATGAAGGTTATCCGTTATATTTCCGCTAAACCTAAGCTTCGTTTCATTAGTGAGCACAGCGGCAATTTTCCCCTTCACGTCCATTACTTTAGCCTTTCCTTCTACGGCAAGTTCACCACCTAATGCGCCGTTGTTTTTCCAGGTGTCAAAGTCTCCATAATTAAGGGTCGTAACATCTAAAAATACGCTTACGGGGTTTGAAATACCTTTAAAATGATCATCTGTTATTTTTTTCGCAGTTAAGGGGTAATCATAAATTTTCAGCCCAGCCAAAGCACCTGAAAACCCGGATGTACCATCTTCATTGCCTCCAATTAAAAAATGTTTTAAATTTTTAACAAATAACATTCTCCGTTCCGCCCGGTCGGGTTTTCCATCAACATAAATGCGTTCCATGGTACCATCAAAAACCATCGTAATAAAATGCCACTGTCCGGCCTTCGGTAAATTTTTAAATCCTAAATCAGCCCAACCAGCATGTACCGCAGCGCCTGATGATTTACTGCTACCATAGCCAACAGCCAGATTCGTTAAGTTATCTCCTCCCCGCGAGGTCCATGATGCAATGAGTTCTTCTTTTTCTATTTCGGGATTGAGCACCCACATGCTCACACTGTAGCTGCTGTTCCCCATTAATGACATTGGCGCCTTCATGGAAGATTCCAGCCTTTCCCGCCCCGAAAATACCAGCGCCTTTTTTCCGTCAATCATTTTTACAACGGGTTGATGCGCGCCATTCGCTTTGAAGCTTCCAGCCAGATTACCAGTATTGGGCAATACATCGGCCACACTTCCCAATCTAAGTTGGCTTAAATCCAAATCAACAAGCAAACCTTTCGATTGAAAGGTCTCCAAGGATTGCCACTGTTTTGATACCGTATTCGCCACAGGATGGTAACTTGAATTATCAAACACTTTGATATTCCACAATGCTTTATTAAGCCCCGGGTACTCCGTGTGCAGAATTGTAATGCGCAGATACCGGGCTTTTACATTCCCGAAATCAATCATCGGACTTCCATGTTTTGTATTTCTGCTCCGGTCCGCATACAATTTCCAGATTTTCCCATCTAAGGATGATTCTATCTTATACTGATAATACCATGTGGCGTATTCAAATTGTGTATGCACGCTTCGGATGTCCTGCTCTTTCCCTAAATCTATTTGTAGCCAGGCCGGTCCGACATTGTTATTTGCCTTCCAGAGTGTGCCATTATTATCATCAGTAGCGTATTCGGGTTTGAAATTAGCATCGTAAAACGAAGATGCGATGGTTTTCTTCCCAAGGGTTAAGTTTGGATGAGGGTTGGCATTTTTAGCCAGGTAACCAATTCCCGAATGACTGGGTTCCAGCTTAAGGATATTCCCCTGTTCATCAAATATCATTTTATCAGCAGCCACCTGCCTATGGTACCCGCCATCGTTATGCGGATTATTATGACGGTGGTAAACAAGATAAAAATCATCGCCCTGCTGCAAAACAGACTGATGCCCCGGCCCATGAACGGTCCCGTCGGCATTTGTCGCCAATATTGGATTATTGGTTCCATATTTAAAGGGCCCCATGGGGTTAGACGCGGTTGCATACTGCACACGGTAGGTACCATCCTCACAATATCCTGATGAATAAGTGAGGTAATAAATCCCTTTTCTTTTAAAAACGAAAGGCGCTTCAAAAAAATCCTTTGCATCGGTATTTGGAATCTGAGCCAGTTTTGCGAACGACTTCATGTCGTCATTTAGTAAACCAACGCCGCAGCCGTGATTCGGATATATTCCCCAGGTACCCCAGTACATATAGTATTTACCATCATCATCTTTAAACGTTTGCCCGTCTAAAGTGATGACATTTGGCACAAGAAAATTCGGCACTATCGGTTTCCCCGGGGGCAGCAATGAGGTCCATGGACCTATCGGTGTTTCGGAGGATGCACCAAAAATTTCCACCGGCTGGCAATAATATAAATAATATTTTCCGTCTGCCCCTTGTGTAACATCCGGTGCCCAGTAATGATGCGTGGTTGGCCAATTCATATCCTGAAATGTCCAGTTTACGAAATCTTTTGATGTCCACACCTGCGAGGGGCCGAACCCTCCCCCGTTACCATCTGTCGTTGCGTAGATGTAAAACGTATCACCAAATTTCTTTACGGTAGGGTCGGCAAAGTAACCCGGTAATAGTGGATTCCCTTTTCCTTTAAGCAAATGCGACGACTGAGCAATCACGCCGCTGCCCATGCTAATCATAATTAATGTGAAGAGTAATTTTAAATTAAGATTTTTCATCGACATATTAATCTGGCTTTGGGCGAAATATTAATTGTGCATTTATAAATTTAGGATTCAACGCATTCCTGGCTCGAGGCAAACCATTCGAAACGTGCCTCACAAAAAAACCCAATTTCCATCTAAACTGAATCAATCAGTAAATATAAATGACCATTAATATAAATAACCGCTATATTTTAATAGATAGCAGAAGTATTTTAACCAACATTCGTCAGGCGATTCATCGGCTTATTTTGAATTAATAATAAGTTTAATCTAGTTACAGCTCCTTCAAGCCAGCAAACGCTAATTTCTAATAGGGTTTCCCGCCGGGGCACTAGAAATGAAAAAAAATCAGGCAAAATATGCAAAGTAAACAGCAAAAAATAATATGCACTATACCGCGCTTTTAAGTAATTTTATTACATAATATAATGCCATTATGAATAAATTTGTCCTGTTATTTTTCGCAGCAACCCTTGTTTTTTGCAACCGTGTTATCGGTAAGCAAGTAAATGTTTTGTCTCCCGATGGAAAAATAAAAATCAGCATAAATATTGGTGAAAACATCACCTGGGGGATTAACTACAATTCGGAAAACATTTTAAATCAGAGTCAGATTGCTTTGTTGCTCAATAACAAGAAGCTCGGCATAGCCCCCATATTGATTGCGCATAAAACAATTGCACACAATGACGTTTTAAAAGCCGATGTACCGGTAAAAAGTAAAGTAATCGTAGACCAATACAATGAATTAACACTTCGTTTTAAAGGCAATTACCAAATAATCTTCAGGGCATATAATGATGGTGTGGCTTACCGGTTTATAACAGAATTTAAAAATGAAGTTATTGAAGTAGAAAACGAAATTTCCGACTTTAACTTTGCGGGCAACGACCGGGTATTTTGGCCTGTGGAGGCCGATCCCGATTTTTTATCACATTTTGAAAGTTTGTATAAAGATTCAACTATTAACGCCTTTCAAAAGAGTCAACACGCAGCATTGCCGATGTTGGTCTATTCAAAGTCGGCCATTAAAATGCTGGTGAGTGAATCTGATTTATATGATTACCCTAATATGTTCCTTTTTGGTACCGGAGGCAATAAATTAACTGCCGGTTTCCCCAAAAATATTGCTGCAAGCACCCCTGTTGGGGATAGAGGCATAAAAATTACCAGGCTGGAAAATAATATCGCAAAAACAAATGGCTTCCGTAAGTTTCCATGGCGGAGTATTGCCATCTGTGCTGAGGACAAAGACCTATTAACCAATAATCTTACCTACAAATTGTCTACACCATCTGTTTTAAAAGCAACGAATTGGATAAAGCCCGGCAAAGTAGCATGGGATTGGTGGAATGACAACAACATATATGGGGTCGATTTTAAAGCGGGAATAAATACCAAAACCTATAAGTACTATATAGATTTTGCATCAAAATTCGGACTTGAATACATCATGCTTGATGAAGGTTGGACCAAGACAACCACAGATCTCACACACACCGCTCCTGACATTAATATCAAGGAGATCATAGATTATGGGAAAGAAAAAAAGGTTGGCGTTTGGCTGTGGACGCTCTGGGGGCCACTAGACCAGGATATGGATAAAATACTCGGGGAATATAAAAGTTGGGGGGCTGTGGGAATAAAGGTAGACTTTATGGCCAGGGCTGACCAGTATATGGTTAACTTCTACGAGCGTGTGGCATCTACCGCGGCAAAATATCAATTAATGGTTGATTTGCATGGCGCCTATAAACCTGTTGGTTTAAACCATAAGTATCCAAACGTTTTAAGCTACGAAGGTGTAAGGGGAGCGGAGAATAACAAATGGAGTAAAGACATTACCCCAATACACAATGTAACCCTGCCATTCATCAGGATGGCTGCTGGCCCTATGGATTACACGCCAGGAGCCATGATAAATGCGAATCAAAAAAACTTCAGCATCGTATACAGCGAACCGATGAGTATGGGTACCCGGGCGCATCAGGTGGCCATGTACGTGATGTATGAAAGCCCACTACAAATGCTGGCCGACAACCCTTCCAATTATCTGAAGGATAGTCTGTGCACCAGCTTTATTTCAAAGATTCCTACGGTTTGGGATGAAACGATCGCTTTAGATGGGAAGGTTGGCGAGTATGCACTTATTGCCCGTAAACAAGGGAAAAATTGGTATATATCCGGAATGACAAACTGGACGGCCAGAGCGCTTTCGCAGAATTTATTTTTTCTTGATGGAAGCACCTATAACATGGAAATATTCAGTGATGGCGTAAATGCTGAAAGGCATGCGGCTGATTACCGGATGGACAGACAAAAGGTTAAAAAAGGCGATAAATATATAATTTCAATGAAAAAAGGTGGCGGTTGGTGCGCGATATTGAGCCCGGTAGAATAATGGATTTATATCATGTCGCTGCTGAATACTTCAGCCAAGCCTATGCTGCAAAAAACAAATTATGACCTTACCTAGCAGTTGTAACTAAGTTAATTAGTACGTATTTTGTTAATATTCAGCCTCTATCAGCTAAAAATGGATCATAAAAGCTACTTGCATCTTTTTAATTTTACCTCTCCTTTCATAAATTAACAAAGATTTAATACAAGTTTCCGGGAGGAAATGATATCTAAAAAAAATGAACCGTAAAGCAAAACATATTCTAACTTTCGCACCATATTCCTTTTGCATCCGACAGCTAGTGGTTGTGGGCATTATTCTAGGATGCCTGTTCAGCCGGAATATTTCCCGTGCTCAAAACGGCGATCAGATATTGGATGGGATTGGTGAAACCAGTTTAAACGCCAGATACATATTTGATGGAAACGTAAAAGACTGGTCACGGAATAATTTTCACGCTAAATTAAATGGTGAAGGGGCAAAATTTGTTAAAGACAAACGCTTTGGAACTGTTCTTTCACTTGCTGGCGATAATGCTTACCTAACCTTACCGGGAGAAGCTGCTGCTGATTTGGAGTCGATCAGCATTAGCGGATGGATTTGTCTTCAGTCTAAAAAACCAGGACAATACTTCTTCGATTTTGGCAAGAACCCGGGCAAACATTTCTTTGCCAGTCTCGATATCAATGGTAGCCCGCAGGTTATATACGCTGCTGAAAATAATAAGGATCACATTTCAGTTTTGCCGGGTATCGAACTCAATAAATGGATGCATATAGCGGTGGTGTTAGATGTTGCGGCTAAATCGATCACCACTTATGTAGATGGTCAACTTGTAGCGACAATCCAAAATACACCAATTGATTTGACAGCCATTTTCTCCGCATCGGCAAAAGAACGCAACAGTCTGAATATTGGTAAATCGTTATCAGCTGGTGATTCATTCCTTAATGCCATGCTATACGATTTCCGCATTTATCGGATACCGCTAAGTGGAAGGCAGGTCTCAGGAATATTTAAAAATGCTGGCAAAGGCGGTCAGGACGCACAGCCAAATGTTAACTCTAAAAGGGAAGACGAACTGCCAAAATTCCCGGCATCGGCTCCACAGCTTTATAATGCCAACCTAATTAAAGTTGAAGATGTGGAAGTGACCACAAGCATTGGAAACCTCCCCCGCTTACCCGCATATTTAAATGGAGCTTATAAAAACAAAGAAAGCGGCCCGGAAGTTAGGGTGATTTGGCCTGCTCCAACCGATAACACATCCGTGCTAACTATCGGAAAATATACAATAACGGGGCATGTTCCGGGAACAACCTTTAAGCCTATAGCTACAGTTACTGTTACCCAAACCAAACCTAATTCAACACCTACGCTAAAACTCGAACCTTTTGCCCTTAACCGGGTAAGCATGAAAACAGACGTTGAGCATCGTGAGACCAAATTTATCCAGAATCGGAATAAGTTCATCAATACGTTAGCGCAAACAGATCCAAACGCCTTCTTATACATGTTCCGCCATGCTTTTGGCCAAAAACAACCCGCCGGGGCTAAGCCTTTAGGCGTTTGGGATACGGAAGATACCAAACTACGGGGCCACGCTACAGGACATTACCTTTCTGCCATTGCACAGGCTTATTCCAGCACAGGCTATGATAAAAACCTGAAAGCCAATTTTGCAAAAAAGATGGATTACATGGTCAATGCTCTTTATGATTTAGCACAATTATCCGGAAAAGCGCAAAAACCAGGTGCACCCTTTGTTGCAAGTCCAGCAGCGGTTTTACCAGGTCCGGGTAAAAAGAATTATGATTCTGATTTAAGCAGTGCAGGTATTCGTACAGATTACTGGAATTGGGGCAAGGGCTTCATTAGTGCGTATCCGCCGGATCAATTTATTATGTTAGAGCACGGTGCAAAATATGGTGGACAAAAGAACCAGATTTGGGCACCATACTATACGCTGCACAAAATTCTGGCGGGACTAATTGATGTTTATGAAGCATCTGGCAATAAGAAAGCGCTGGATGTGGCCACTGGTATGGGCGACTGGGTTTATGCCCGCTTAAATGCTTTGCCGCAAGATACCCTCATCAAAATGTGGAATACCTATATCGCTGGCGAATATGGCGGGATGAATGAATCGATGGCTCGCTTGTATAGAATCACCAAAAAACCAGTTTTCCTTAAAACAGCAAGTTTATTTGACAATATTAAGGTTTTTTACGGCGATACGAGTCATTCCAGCGGCCTTGCCAAAAACGTTGATTTATTCCGGGGACTTCATGCCAACCAGCATATACCTCAAATTGTGGGCAGTATCGAAATGTACCGTGCATCAAATAATCCGGAATACTACAAAATAGCCGATAATTTCTGGCATAAAATGGTAGATGACTATACGTATAGTATTGGTGGCGTAGCAGGTGCCAGAAACCCGGCAAATGCCGAATGCTTTACTGCCCAGCCATCAAGCTTGTATGAAAATGGATTTTCAGAAGGGGGACAAAACGAAACCTGTGCAACTTACAACATGCTTAAATTAACAGGCGACCTATTTCTTTACGATCAACGAGCGGAATTAATGGATTATTATGAACGCAGTTTGTACAACCATATACTGGCATCCGTTGCAGAAAACGATCCCGGTAATACGTATCATGTTCCGCTCCGTCCGGGCTCAATGAAACAATTTGGCAATGCCGACATGACTGGTTTTACGTGCTGTAATGGAACGGCAATTGAAAGCAGCACTAAACTTCAAAACACGATATATTATAAGAGTAAAGATGATCAGTCGTTGTACGTAAATCTTTATGTTCCCTCAGTTTTGGATTGGCAAGAAAGAAAAATCATTGTTGAACAAAATACTGATTTTCCAAATGCGGACGAAACACGCCTGAAAATTACAGGTAATGGAACTTTTGACATTAATTTCCGTGTACCCGCTTGGGCTAAAAAAGGCTTTTTTGTTTCTATAAATGGAAAACGGCAGCAGGTAACCGCTACGCCGGGAACTTACCTGAAACTTAACAGAAACTGGAGAAATGGTGATGTAATTGAATTGAAAATGCCATTTACCTTTCATCTCGCTCCGGTAATGGATCAACAAAATCTGGCCAGTCTATTCTACGGGCCAATACTATTGGCCGCTCAGGAAGCAGAAGCAAGAAAAGACTGGCGAAAAATAAAGCTCAATGCAGACGACCTCAGCAAAACGATTAAAGGCGACCCATCGAAATTATTTTTCACAATAGATGATGTGGTTTTTAAACCTTTCTACGAAACATACGGCAGGCATTCGGTCTATTTAGACGTTACATTGACTAATCCATAATAACCCGGAATTTGTTTTTTGTCAACTAGTCTTTAAAGTATATTGAGTTTCTATGAAAAGGCTTCCACCTTTTCATAGAATTACCTACACTGGCTGGTTGCATCAGAATTTATCCCATTTTTATAGGTATTGCAAGGCCACCGGATGGACTAAATCCCTTCTACCGCCGAAAATACGCTCCGTTGTATAAAAGGATCTGCTGCTCAAAACAGCTAAAACACCTATTATCTACCTTTCAAACAGGGGCTTGATTGATGCATCATTATGTATTATTCTTGATAAATTAATTGCAAACCTAAAAACAGTATTAATTTTATCAAAAAGTAATAATTAAAATATGAATAAATATTTACTATCTGTCGCTGCATGCGCCTGTGCAATTACAGTTAACGCGCAGCAAGGTAAATCGCTAACATCGAAAGATTATGAACATGCCGAAAGCTTTTTAAGTTACAACACGGCAAGATATATCGATCACAGCTTTTCTCAGCCAAACTGGCTGGAAGGTGATAAGTTTTGGTATACCACAAGAACAGCAGGCGCTGAACAGACTTTCTTAGTAGATCCGCTGACAAAAACCAAAACCCTGACTAATGACTACAAAAATAATGGTGGTGGCACACAAAATCCCCGCCGGGGTGGTCGTGGAGAAGTGGTTTCTCCTGATGGAAAAAAATCGATCCTGATTAAAGAATACAACCTTTATGTAAAAGATCTTGCTTCCGGTAAATTGACGCAACTCACAACCGATGGCATCAAGGATTACGGCTATGCCACAGACAACGCGGGCTGGACACACAGCGACGGCGCTATTTTACGCTGGTCGCCGGATTCGAGAAAGATTGCGACTTTCCAGCAAGATCAGCGAAACTCCAAAGATATGTACCTGGTGAGCACAAATGTAGGTTCCCCGAAACTCAGCGCATGGAAATATCCGTTGCCGGGCGATAAAGAAATCCCAACCATCAGAAGAGTTGTTATTGATGTCGAAAATGCCAAAGTGGTTTCTTTGAACATTCCACCCGATCCACACCGTGCTACTTTAAGTGACGACATCTCCAGCAGCGGAACTTTCGATGACATCGACTGGAAAGCCGATGGTTCAGAGGTTGCTTTCGTATCTACTTCACGTGATCATAAAAATGAAAAATTCCGCATCGCAAATGCAGCAACTGGTGCCGTTCGCGAGGTATTTGAAGAAACCGTAAAAACACAATACGAATCCGGGCAGGGTGCCATTAACTGGAGGTATTTACCTGCGACAAAAGAAATTTTATGGTATTCTGAGAGGGATAACTGGGGGCATTTATATTTATATGATGCGACAACAGGCAAAGTGAAAAACCAAATTACAAAAGGAAACTGGGTAGTTACCCGCTTGTTAAAAGTAGATGAGAAAAGCCGTACGCTTTATTTTATTGCAAATGGTCAGGATAAAATAAATCCTTATTTCGGGCATTTTTACAAGATTGGTTTTGATGGAAAAAAATTAACTGACCTAACTCCTGAAGCAGGAAACCACAATGTAACAATATCTCCATCGGGTAAATATTTTATCGACACTTACTCTCAACCAAATGTTCCGGCAACGAGCGTTTTCCGCAGCATGGATGGTAAACTAATTACTGAATTGGAAAAAACAGATGTTTCGAGGTTAGCTGCTACCGGTTGGAAAGCACCAACACCAGTTTCGGTTAAGGCCGCGGATGGTAAAACAGCAATCTATGGATTGGTCTTTACCCCAACGAAGATTGAAACAGGAAAGAAATATCCGGTTATCGATTATATTTATCCCGGTCCGCAAGGCGGAAGTGTAGGCAGCTGGTCGTTTGCAGCGTCTCGCGGCGATAATCAATGCTTAGCTGAATTAGGCTTTATCGTTGTGGTAATGGAAGGCACAAGCAATCCCAACCGCTCAAAGAGCTTCCACGATATGAGTTATGGAAACATGGCTGAAAACACCCTTCCTGATCAAATTACAGCAATTAAACAACTTGCTGAAAAATACCCGATGGATACCACAAAGGTCGGGATTTGGGGCCACTCCGGAGGTGGTTTCGCAACAGCAGCAGCCATGTTCCGTTACCCTGATTTTTTTAAAGTCGGCATTTCTGAATCCGGAAACCACGAAAACAGAAATTATGAGGACGATTGGGGCGAACGTTACAATGGCTTAGTCGAAAATGCCAACTACGAAGCACAGGCCAATCAGAATTACGCAAAAAACTTAAAAGGAAAACTAATGCTTGTTCACGGAATGATGGACGATAATGTACCGCCTTACAATACCTTGTTAGTGGTTGAGGCGTTAGAAAAAGCGAACAAATCTTTCGATTTAGTTATTTTCCCGAATAGTGCTCATGGCTACGGCTCTTATTCACCATATATGATGAGAAGAAGATGGGATTATTTTGTCCAAAATTTGTTAGGTGCTCAACCCCCTTACGATTACCAGATGAAACCTCCGACAATGAGGTAATCAGAAATATTGACCGAAGGTTCCGATGAAAATCGGAACCTTTTTTTTAATCAAATTAGGAAAAAGTTAAGTTCTGTTAAACTTTCTATTACCGAACAATTATGTTTTATTTTAGCTGAAAGCCAATCGGATAATGAAAATCTACTTCCTGTTTTTACTAGCCGTTGTAACGAGCAAAATTTCTGCCCAGCAGATTAATGGTCTGGTTTTAGATTATAACACAAAATTACCGGTAGATAATGTCGTTATTACCTATGGGCAACAAACGATAATTACCACAATCACAGGGAAATTTTCGTTTCAAAAAATTGCTTCAATTGAAATTGTCGAGCTAAAGAAGCTGGGTTATCAGGATTACGATTTAAACTTAGCCAGCAATTTTAAAGACTTTACGATTTACCTTAAACCGTCGTCTATAAACTTAGATGATGTGCTGATTTTCCCCAAACGCGATTACCTTGCCGATTCGCTAAAAATGAGAAAGGAGTTCGCAAATGTTTTCGCTTATAAAGCACCAACAATTAAAGATGTTGTCGTGAAAAAAGGTTTGCGCTATCCAACTTTTGGCTCAAACTTAGTCTCAAATTCTACATCCTCCATTGTGAGTTTTGATATATTGAAAACGATTGGTTTGCTCACAAAAAACAAATCATCACTATCAAAACTAAAAAAAGAACAATTAAAGGCCGAAGAAACCAAGTATATCGACCATAGGTTTAACGCTGAAAAAATAGCTTCAATTACAACCCTCGAAGGCGATTATCTGCAAAATTTCATTCAAAGATATCGCCCTTCTGCTACAGAAATCAGAAAAATGAACGATTATCAACTACTGATGTACGTAAGGAAAAGTTATACCGAATTTATTAGACCAAACAAAGATTAACTTTAACAGTTATTCAGCCATAATACGACATTTCATGGAAAAAACAAGAAAAGAAAATCATGTAATTATTACCGGATCAACGGGGATGGTTGGTGAAGGCGTTTTAATACAATGCCTGAATAGTCCTGAGATTAATTCAATATTAGTCATCAACCGTAAATCCTGTGGTTACACACACCCTAAATTGAAGGAAATTATTCACCAGGATTTCTTTAATTTTTCGGCAATTGAGAACCAGTTGACAGGTTACAATGCTTGTTTTTTCTGTTTAGGAATTACTTCTGTAGGTGCGAGCGATGAGGTTTATTACAAAATGACTTACACGCTTACGATGCATATAGCAGAAACATTAAGTAAGTTGAATGAAAACATGACTTTCTGTTATGTATCTGGAAGCGGAACTAACGAAAAAGGCAGATTAAACTGGCAAAGAGTTAAAGGTAAAACTGAAAATGATTTAATGAAATTACCTTTCGAACAGGTTTTCAACTTTAGACCAGGTTTCATTAAACCGATTGAAGGACAAAAATTTGCGCACAATTTTTACAAATACATTAACTGGCTGTTTCCAATTGGAAGAAAGTTTTTCCCAAATGGATTTTGTAAAATGACAGAACTTGGTGATGCGATGATAAATGCGCTAAGCCACAATAATAAGCGGCAAATCTTAGAAGGAAAAGACATCATTAATTTGGCTGCAAACCCCTTATAAAAATGTAAAATGGAAGATGTATATAGAAAAATGAATACATAAACATCTTCCATATTTAAACTATTTCTTATTATCTTGTTTACGTTGATTATCCTTATTTGAAGTCTGGTCTGACCGCTGCCCGCCGCCATTCGTAATGCCCTGCATTTTCTTATCAGTTTTAACATCGTGATTTGCTCTGTCAGCTATCGAACTTCCCTGTGTTGTCGGATTGTTTTTAGGTGTGCTTACATTTTTCATAATTATAAAATTTAGTTAATCATTCTGCAGAGCGTTACTATATTAACCGAAAGAAACCAGTTATGTTTTATTTTTTAACAGCCGGAAGCTTTATTTCGGGCAGCAGCTTAGACTGGCAAATGCATTATTCGTTCCATCATAAAATCCCAGAATCTTAAAAATCTTCGCAAAATCATGATTAGCTTTGCTCCTTTAATTTTCGAATATGTTAGCTCACCATAAAATAATTGCAGCCGAATTAAAAGTTGCAGAAAAACAAGTAACTGCAACCGTAAACCTGCTGGATGAAGGTGCAACCATACCATTTATTTCACGTTACCGTAAAGAACTGACAGGTAGTTTAGATGAGGTTGAAGTTGCCGCAATACGCGACAGGGTTTTACAACTACGCGATTTAGACAAGCGCCGTGAAGCGATTTTAAAATCAATGACCGATCTCGGGAAGTTGACACCTGAGCTTGAAAAACAAGTAAACGAAGCCGAGACCATTTCACTTTTGGAAGACATCTATCTGCCCTATAAACCGAAACGCAAAACCCGCGCATCGGCAGCGAAAGAAAAAGGCTTAGAACCACTCGCAATTCAAATTTTCGAACAACAGAATTTTGATTTGGAAGCCTCGGCAGATAAATTTATAGATGTAGAAAAAGGTGTAAATAACCTGGAAGAAGCATTAGCCGGCGCTCTTGATATTATTGCTGAAATGATTTCAGAAAATGCAGAAGCCAGAACCAAAATGCGCAGCTATTTTCAAGAAAAAGCAGTCTTTAAGTCAGAAGTAATTAAAGGGAAAGAAGAAGATGGTATTAAGTACAAAGATTATTTTGAATGGAGCGAACCAGTGAAAGCGGCCGCCTCTCACCGCGTTTTAGCGATGCGCCGTGGCGAGAAAGAATTGATTTTACGTTTAGATGTCCTACCTCCCACTGAGGATGCGCTATCAATCCTGGAAAAGCAATTCATATTAGGAAACAATGCAGCTTCAAAACAAGTTCAACAAGCTTTGGAAGATGGTTATAAACGACTTCTGGAACCTGCGATGGAAACTGAACTCAGAGTTTTAACCAAGCAGAAAGCCGATGAGGAAGCCATTCGTGTTTTCGCTGAAAATGCCCGTCAGTTATTACTGGCCGCGCCAATGGGCCAAAAAAATGTACTGGCTATCGACCCTGGCTTCCGTACCGGCTGTAAAGTAGTCTGTTTAGATAAACAAGGCCAGTTGTTAGAAAACACCGCCATTTACCCGCATACAGGGCAGGGGAACATAAAAAATGCTGAAATCACCATAAAGCAGCTTTGTGAAAAACATGCTATTGAAGCGATTGCTATTGGTAATGGAACCGCCGGTAGAGAAACTGAGACTTTTATTCGCAATTTAAACTTACCAAATATTACGATTGTGATGGTAAATGAAAGCGGAGCGTCTATTTATTCGGCTTCTGAAGTTGCCCGCGAAGAATTCCCGACACAGGACATTACCGTTCGGGGAGCAGTTTCGATTGGCCGCCGGCTGATGGATCCCTTGGCTGAACTGGTTAAAATTGATCCGAAATCCATCGGTGTTGGCCAATACCAGCACGATGTTGATCAAAGTAAACTACAGGCAAGTTTAGATGATACCGTAATCAGTGCTGTGAATGCCGTTGGTGTTGAATTAAACACGGCATCGAAACAAATTTTAGCATACGTTTCCGGCTTAGGCCCAACTTTAGCACAAAACATTATTGACTATAGAAATACAAATGGTGCTTTTAAAAACCGCGCAAGCTTGAAAAAAGTGCCTCGCCTGGGTGATAAGGCTTACGAGCAGGCCGCAGGTTTCCTGCGAATCCGCAACGCAGAAAATGTTTTGGATACCAGCGGCGTTCACCCTGAACGCTATGCCGTAGTTGATAAAATGGCCAAAGATTTGGGCACAACCGTTTCTGCTTTGATGAAAGATACGCAACTGCAAAAACAAATTAAGCCACAACAATATGTTACTGATGAAATAGGCTTACCAACACTCACCGATATTTTGAAAGAATTGGCCAAACCTGGCCGCGATCCTAGGGAACAATTCGAAGCTTTTAGTTTTACTGATGGTGTAAATGAAATCGCTGATTTAAGAATCGGGATGAAATTGCCAGGAATTGTAACAAACATTACCAATTTTGGTGCTTTTGTAGATATTGGTGTGCACCAGGACGGTTTGGTTCATACGAGTCAGTTGGCTAATCGTTTTGTTGCAAATCCAAATGATATTGTTAAAGTTCACCAGAAAGTTGAGGTTACGGTTATGGAAGTTGACACCGCGCGTAAAAGAATTTCGCTGTCGATGAAGACGGAAGAAAGACCAAAACAGAAAGACCAAAGAAGAAAGCCAGGAGAAGAAAAAGCTAAACAAGATTTTAAGCCGAATAATCAAAAGCAAAACTTCAAGCCACGTAACGAACCTAAAAATGCTGATGGAGATTTACAGGAAAAGTTAGCGAAGTTGAAAGGTATGTTTAAATAGTTTTTACCACCTTAGGCACCTTAGGTGAACCTGAACAAGGTACTTAAATGGTCTTAGGTGCCTAAGTTGGTTATTATATATTCTCAAACTTATCCTTAAACTCCAGTCTTTTCTTTGGTAAACTTTCAGGGTAATTGGTTTGAATATAGGCAATCATCGCTTCACGGATGTTACAGCGCAAATCGAAAGCCCGAGATGAATTAGAAGCACTCATTAAAAAACGGACTTCTATCGATCCATCTTTCGTGCTATCCGTAACCTGAACAACGTTTACACGTTTATCCCAAAGTGGATTCAAGCTTAGAAGCTTTGTCATTTCCTGTCGTAGTGGTTCAATCGGAATAGTATAATCAAGGTAAAGAAATACTGTACCCAATAAGTCTGCTGAAACCCTTGTCCAGTTTTGAAAGGGCTTTTCAATAAAATAGGTTATGGGCAAAATTAACCTGCGTTGGTCCCAGATATTTACTACAACGTAGGTTAACGTAATTTCTTCTACCCTTCCCCATTCGCCTTCTACAACAAGAACGTCATCAATTCTTATGGGCTGGGTAAATGCAATTTGAAAACCAGCCAGTAAATTACCAAGCGACTTTTGAGCTGCGAAACCGATAATGATGCCACCTATACCGACACCAGTAAGCAAACCTGCACCAATTTTACGCATACTTTCGAAGCTTAATAAAATGATAGCAGCTGTTATTAAAATAATCAGCGAAACGATAAACTTACGGACAAATTGAAGTTGCGTTCTTATTTTACGTTCTTTTAAATTATTTTCCTTATTCAGATCATACTTGAGGTAAAAATAATCTTCCAGAACATTTATAATCCTTATCAGAATTAATGCAAAATTTACGGTTAACGCTATTTCCAGCAATTTATCTAAAGGCAGGCGAATTACAGTTGGCATTACCATCAAATCAAAAGAAAAATTTAGCAACAATAAAGGAATGAAAACATCAACAGGCCTTCTTAAATGTTTGATGATTGATTTAATGATGATAAAATCCCACCAGCGAGATAAGAGTATAAACACCTTATGGATGATAAATTTGATTAAAATGCCTGTCAAAATAGCAATAAAACCAATAATTATGTTTTTTACGAATAGTGGAATTGGATAACCGAAAATATTATCAAGGTATTGCATAAATAATTTGTTGGTTAAGGAACTGCGTAGATAACAACACGCTTTAGCTATTGTTTGAAATCAATAATTTACGCAACAACACTCAAATTTATTCGTATATTGAACTTAAATCCAATTTGATATGGCGGCTAAAGAAACGCGCTCTATCATCCCTGAAAATATTCTAGTAAACAAAATTTATGAAATCCGCGGTCATAAGGTTATGCTGGATAGCGATTTGGCAGAACTTTATGGAGTTGAAACAAAAGTTTTGAATCAAAGCATTCGTAGAAATTTCGAAAGATTTCCAAAAGATTTTATGTTTCAACTTACTGAAAGTGAATGGGAATCTTTGAGGTCACAAATTGTGACCTCAAAGATCGGAAGAGGCGGAAGAACTTATCTACCTAATGTTTTTACCGAACATGGCGTACTTATGCTTTCCAGCATTTTAAAAAGTCAGCAGGCCATTCAGGTAAATATTCAGATTGTAAGAATATTTACAAGATTACGGCAATGGTTAACCGAAAATGGCGAATTAAAATATGAGATTGAGGACATTAAGCGGAAACTGAATAACCAAGATAAAAATATTGAGTTGGTTTTCAGTTACCTTGATAAATTGATGGATAAGAAAATCGGGCCGAGAAAAAGAATGGGCTATATGCCTGATGATTTGTAGATTGAGTTTATGCTTGCCATTATGTAAATCCCAAATCCGAAAACACATTTCAAAATCATTCCATTCGATATCACCATACAGCTGTATCCTGTTTGTTTTCTGTTATAGCTTATGCAACTTCAATAGCGACGTAAAAAGAAAGTTTTCAAAGCTGAAAACCAAAGAAATTAGCGGAAAACCGGTTGAGTTGCCAGAAGAACTGCGGATTTTGCTTTATGAATCCTTAAAAAACAAAGTCTATCAGATGTTGAGATAAATTCAGCAGGACGATTTTCTTGAAGAAATAAAACTTATCACTTAACTCATAACTTTTTTTCCCGTCAACTATTTGATAATAAAAGTTTTCTATCTATCTTTGCAGTCCCAAATTTAATGGGAATAAATAATTGTTTAATAAATTAAATACAAGCAAGTGAATACGTTAAGTTACAAAACTGTCTCTGCCAATGCGAAAACTGTTAACAAACAGTGGATTGTTGTTGATGCACAAGGCGAGATTTTGGGGCGCTTGTCATCGAAGATCGCTATGATCATCCGTGGTAAAAACAAGCCTGAGTACACCCCACACGTAGATTGCGGAGATAACGTTATTGTTATCAATGCAGACAAGGTTAAATTGACAGGAAACAAATTCAGCGAAAAGCAATATGTTTCTTATACTGGTTATCCAGGTGGTCAACGTTTTATCTCTCCTAAGGAGTTAATGGCAAAACACCCTCAACGTGTAATCGAGAAAGCGGTACGTGGTATGTTACCGAAAACTAAATTGGGCAAAAAATTATACACAAATCTTTTTGTGTATGCAGGTGAAAACCACCCTCATTCAGCTCAGTCTCCAAAAACCATTAAACTTTAAGAAATGTCAGTTACTAACACTTCAGGAAGAAGAAAAACAGCTGTTGCACGCATCTACTTAAAAGATGGTGCTGGCGCAATTACCGTTAACGGTAAAGATCACAAAGAATATTTCCCTACTTTACCATTGCAATACATCGTAAACCAAAGTTTAGAAGTTTCTGAGCTTACTGGTCGTTATGATATTACTGTAAATGTACAAGGTGGTGGAGTAAAAGGACAAGCAGAAGCTGTTCGTTTAGCTATTGCTAAAGCGATTGTTGAACTAGATGCGGAGAAAAAACCTGCATTACGTGCTAAAGGCCTAATGACGCGTGATATGCGTATGGTTGAGCGTAAAAAACCAGGACGTGCTAAAGCTCGTAAGAAATTCCAATTCAGTAAACGTTAATCACAGGAGGCAAGAACAATGGCAAGAACAACTTATCAAGACTTATTGGATGCAGGTGTACACTTTGGTCACCTTACCCGTAAATGGAATCCAAAAATGGCTCCTTACATTTTCATGGAGCGTAATGGAATTCACATTATAGATTTAAATAAAACTTTAACTAAAACTGAAGAAGCTGCGGCTGCGATTAAACAAATCGTAAAATCAGGACGTAAAGTATTATTTGTTTCAACAAAAAAACAAGCAAAAGGAATCGTAGCTGAGCAAGCTAAAAAAGTAAATATGCCTTTCGTAACTGAACGTTGGTTAGGTGGTATGTTAACCAACTTCGCTACAGTTCGTAAGTCAATTAAAAAGATGGTTACCATCGATAAAATGACTAAAGACGGTACTTATGCTATTTTATCTAAAAAAGAGCGTTTGATGATTCAGCGTGAGCGTATTAAATTAGAATCACTTCTAGGTGGTATTGCTGATTTAAACCGTTTACCTGCAGCTTTATTCTTAATTGATGTTAAGAAAGAGCATATCGCAGTAACTGAAGCATTAAAATTAAACATCCCAACTTTTGCGATGGTTGATACAAACTCTGATCCTTCTAACATCGATTTCCCGATTCCGGCGAATGATGATGCTACAAAATCAATCTCTTTAATTACTGATGTAATTATCAAAGCTATTGAAGAAGGTTTAGATGAGCGTAAACGCGAAAAAGATGATGAAGCAGAAAAAGAAGCAGTAGCAGCGAAAGTTGCAGCTGATGCTCCTGAAGTTAAAGAACCTAGAGCAGCTGGCGAAAAAAGACCAACTACTAAAAAGGTAACTGCAGAAGCAGAAGTTGAAGCGCCTTCATCAGAAGAAACTAAAACAGAAGAATAACCCCCAATCCCTAAAGGGGAGTAAAAGGTTACAATTTCAAATTCATAAAATTATTTAATCACTCGCAAGTCCCGATTTAATCGGGATTTGTTAGTAAAAACAAGATAAAATGTCTACAGTACAAATTACTGCCGCTGATGTAAATAAACTACGCCAACAAACTGGCGCTGGTATGATGGATTGCAAAAAAGCTTTAGTAGAAGCAAATGGCGATTTCGAAGCCGCTGTTGATTTATTGCGTAAAAAAGGTCAAAAAGTATCTGCCGCTCGTTCTGGTAATGCAACTTCTGAAGGTTTGGTATCAATCGCTGTTTCAGCAGATGGCACAAATGGTAAACTAGTTGCTTTGGCTTGTGAAACTGAACCAGTTTCTAAAGTTGAAGATTTCCGTAATCTTGCTCAAGCTGTTTTAGCTGCTGCGGTTGCCAACAATCCTGCTAACACTGAAGAATTATCAGCAATTACTTTGGAAGACGGACGTACAGTTGCTGAAACAATTACTGAATTGACTGGTAAAATCGGAGAGAAAATCGTTATTCAGGAATACGCAAATATTTCTGGTGAGAAAATCGTTTCTTACATCCACTCAAATGGTAAAATGGGCGTTCTAGTAGTATTTGAAGGCACTAACGGCGCCGATATTACTGAAGCTGGTAAAGATGTTGCAATGCAAATTGCAGCAATGAACCCGGTAGCTGTTGATAAGGAGGGTGTTGATCCTGCTACTATTCAACGTGAAATTGAAATTGCTAAAGACGTTATCCGCGCTGAAGGCAAACCAGAAGAAATGGTTGAGAAAATCGCTGCAGGCAAATTGAACAAATTCTACAAAGACAGTACTTTATTAAACCAGGAATTTGTTAAAGACAGTTCAGTAGATGTTCGTAAATTTTTAGATAACACTTCTAAAGGTTTAACTGTATCTGCTTTCAAACGTGTACAATTAGGTGCATAAGCATTCATAAATAGTACTGGAATCCCGATGAAAATCGGGATTTTTTTTTTGCCCTATTTTTTTTTCGACCACTTAAGCCATAATTTAGCGAGGCATAAACTTAGAATATGACAACCGTAAAAAACGTAAATCTTTTCAGGAACGATACTTTAATCAAAAATCAGGATGTTGAAATACATAATGGCTTGATTTCTTCTATAAAAACCAGCGATTCAAATATATCTGAGGAGAATTTTCTTGTTCCCGGGTTTATAGATTTACAAATATATGGCGCGGGTGGCCGCCTGTTCTCGGCCAAACCAACGGTTGAATCATTAACCATTATGGAAGAGGATTTACTGAAGAAAGGTACCACAGGATTTTTAGCCTGCATGGCAACAAACACACCAGATGTTTTTAATGATTGCATAAAGACAGCGAAGGAATACCGATCCTCTGCAAGGAATTTCTTAGGCCTGCATTTAGAGGGCCCATTTCTAAATCCAAAACGCCTGGGTGCGCATGTTCCGTCATTCGTGCGAAAGGCGACTCTGGGCGAAATTAAAGAATTACTGGATTTTGGAGATGGGGTAATTAAGATGATGACAATTGCTTCGGAATGTCAGGATGATGATGTTATCCAATACTTACTGGATAATGATGTGGTGGTTTCTTTAGGCCATAGCAATGCTACTTTTGAGGAAGCAACGAAGGCATACAATAAGGGTGTTCAAACAACGACGCATCTTTTTAATGCGATGAGTCCGATCCACCATCGCGAACCTGGAATTCCAACAGCTATTTTTAACCACGATAAGGCTATGGCCAGTATAATAGTAGATGGCCGCCATTTAGATTTTGAAGTTGTAAAATTTGCTAAAAAACTTGTTAAAGAAAGATTATTTCTGATTACGGATGCAGTTACTGCATGCAATAATGGGCCATATCAGCATATTCAAGACGGGGATAAATTTGTTATGCCTGACGGCACACTCTCCGGTTCTTCATTGACCATGCTACAGGCGGTAAAAAATTGTATTTCACATTGTGATATCGAATTACAGGAGGCCTTAAATATGGCATCGCTATATCCTGCCAATTTAATTGGTAAAGCGGGTTATTTAGGAAAAATTGAGATCAACCAACGGGCAAATATGATCTTGCTGGATAATGAACTGAATTTAATAACGGTATTCTTTAATGGAGAAAGTTTGTCAATCTAAATAATTACATCATTTGTTGGAAACCATAGCGGGGTATTAAAAAATTGTTAATATTTTTGAGGTCATGAAATACAAACGCATCCTACTAAAGCTTAGCGGCGAATCGCTAATGGGCGACAAACAATACGGTATTGATAACGAACGTGTTAAGCAATATGCTGAAGACATCAAAGCAGTACACGACAAAGGTTTGGAAATAGCAATCGTAATTGGCGGAGGGAATATTTTTAGAGGCTTAAGTGCCGAAAAAAGTGGGATGGACCGAGCGCAAGCCGATTATATGGGTATGTTAGCTACTGTAATCAATTCTATGGCTTTACAAGATGCACTTGAGAAAGTTGGTATTAAAACCCGTTTGTTAACAGCAATAAAAATGGAGCAGATTTGCGAACCATTTATCCGCAGACGGGCCGTTCGCCATTTAGAAAAAGGTCGCGTTGTTATTTTTGGAGCAGGAACAGGTAACCCTTACTTTACAACAGATTCTGCAGCAGCATTACGTGCCATTGAAATTAAAGCAGATGCAGTATTAAAAGGAACGAGAGTAGACGGTATTTATACTGCTGATCCGGAAAAAGATCCTTTAGCGACCAAATACGAAGAAATTTCTTTCAAAGAAGTTTATGCAAAAAACTTAAATGTAATGGACATGACTGCATTTACTTTATGTGAAGAAAACCAGGTTCCTATTATTGTGTTTGATATGAATAAGCATGGTAACTTCATGAAAATTGCCAATGGAGAAGCCATTGGTACTTTAGTAAAATAGCATTATAATTTATTATTTTTGTAGAAATACACACAATTATGAACGACCTCATACAATTACAATTAATGGATGCTCAAGCTGCAATGGACAGAGCCATCGATCATTGTGAGTCTGAATTAACAAAAATCAGGGCAGGAAAAGCATCGGCAGGAATGCTGGATGGCATCTTCGTAGATTATTATGGAGCGGCTACGGCTTTATCCCAGGTAGCGAGTATCAACACGCCTGATGCGAGAACAATTGTTATTCAACCTTGGGAAAAATCTCTTTTAACTGCTATTGAAAAAGCAATTCAGGTTGCTAACATTGGCATTAATCCGCAAAACGATGGTATCGTCATTCGTCTGGTTGTACCCCCACTAACCGAAGAAAGAAGAAGAGATCTGGTTAAAAAAGTCAAAGAAGAAGCAGAACGTGGACGTATAACTGTGCGTAACATACGTAAAGATGCTAACACTAAAATTCAAAAGCTAAAAGGTGAAGGCGTTTCTGATGATGAAATCAAAACCGGCGAAGGCGAAGTGCAAAAATTAACTGACGCCTACATTATTAAAGTTGATAAGCACGCGGAAGCTAAAGAAAAAGATGTAATGACTGTTTAAATTACATTAAGAATATTATTGAGGAGCGAAGAAATTTGCTCCTTTTTTGTTTTTAGAATTTTCCGGAAAAACTTGAAAAAGAAAAAGAGCAACCCATCCGGGATTGCTCAATTAACTAACTTATTATTCATAAAAAATGCTGTTGGGGAAGGAGTCGAACCTTCAAGGGGTAGTTAGCTACAGTTCAAAAAATTAATTGTGGTCAACCCAATAAACTGCGTTTGTCCCATGATTCCCCACCACCGAGACAAGGAGGCGTGTCTGCCAATTTCACCACCCAACATTTTAAGTATTCAGTAAGCAGTTTTCAATTATCAGTTATTGCTAACTGTATACTGGCTACTGCAAACTGAAACAGCTGTAGGGGAAGGAATCGAACCTTCAAGGAGTAGTTAGCCGTTGCCGGTTTCCCAAATTCTCCACCACCGAGACAAGGAGGTGTGTCTGCCTGTTTCACCACCCTACATTATGTTAGCAACTTTAAAGAACGTTTCTTTTTGTTAATTGCTTAATACAAATGTAAAGGAACACACAATATCTTGCAAATATTTTAAACATTTAATTTTATTTTTATAATATTGATAATTTTAATTAAATTTGCTTATCAAAATCAGAAAATATGCTTAAAAAAGACAATTCCAATTTAGAAATTGACAACCTCGACATCGATATTTTGAAACAATTAATGCATGATGCTACAAAACCTTATACGGAAATTGCAAAAGATTTGATTGTTTCCGGAGGTACAATTCATGTCAGGATGAAGAAATTACAGGAGATGGGCATTATTAAAGGATCGCATCTAATCATTGACCCCCAAAAAGCTGGTTACGATATTTGTGCGTTTCTGGGGATTTATCTTGAAAAAGGAATTCAATATAAGGATGCGGTTGCACAACTAAGCAAAATAAAAGAAGTTGTTGAGCTGCATTATACTACAGGTGCCTATAGCATGTTTGCAAAGATCATCTGCCGGGATACAAATCACCTTCGTCATGTCTTAAATGAGGAGATACAAGCCGTAAACGGCATTCAGCGTACAGAAACATTAATCTCATTGGAAGAAAGTATTAAAAGGCAGATTGAATTAGGGTAATGGGGCAAGGATAAAAGAATAAAGATCAAAGATAATAGACTAAAGCTAAAAGGCCAAAGCGTAAAGAACACATATGCAAAGTAGGTTTTGAAGTAATAGCCTAAATAGTATCATTTTTTTAGCGCATAAATGCGATTTTAGTGAGTACAAGGTCCTGGAAGTTTAAGGTATAAAAACGAGTATTCAGAATGTACTTTATCTAAGGAACAATTTAGCAATGGATCACATCCTGATACTTGGTTCTCGCTACTTGATACTATTTAATTTAACAACTGATAAGCAATTAAGGCCGCAAAATAAGCCATGGCTGTCATATAAACCAACTGTATAACCGGCCATTTCCAACCTTTTGTTTCACGGTATACAATTGCAACTGTACTCATACACTGCATTGCAAATGCGTAAAAAAGCATCAGGGAAATACCCGTTGCGAAAGAATAAACAGGTAACCCGGTTTTAGAATTTACTGATGAAGCCATCCGCTCTCTAATTGTTGACGTATCTTCATCGCCACCGTCTACGCTGTAAATAGTAGCCATCGTGCCTACAAACGCCTCCCGGGCAGCGAAAGAAGTAATCAAACCGATGCCTATCTTCCAATCGTAACCTAACGGCCTGATTACCGGCTCTATCCAATGCCCTAAGATGCCAACATAGGAGTTTTCAAGTTTTTCGGTAGCAATAAGGGTTTTTACGTGTTCGGTTTTAGTAGTATCGAGTAAAGCTTTCCGATATTTGGCTTCGATATTTTCGAAGCGATTACCAGGACCAAAGGATGCCATCACCCATAGAATTATCGAAATGGCTATAATTACCTTCCCTGCCTCAAAAACAAATGTTTTTGATTTCTCATACATGGTGTAAAAAACATTCTTCCATCTTGGCATCCGATATACAGGGAGCTCCATTATAAAGTAAGATTTCTCTTTCGCCTTAATTATAATTTTCATGACCCATGCCACCAAAATCGCTGCAACAAAGCTGATGAGGTACATCACCATTAAGGCTAAACCCTGTAGGCTGATGATACCAAAAATAGTTTTCGACGGAATAATAAGTGAGATTAACAGAATGTAAACCGGTAAACGGGCAGAACAACTTATTAATGGCGTAACCATTATTGTGATCATCCTATCTTTCCAGTTTTCAATATTTCTGGCGGCCATAATAGACGGAACTGCACAAGCCAGACCACCAATCATAGGCACAACGGATTTGCCGTTTAAGCCAACCTTACTCATAATTTTATCCATCATGAAAGTAACCCTGGCCATATAGCCAGTATCTTCCAGAATGGATATAAAGGCAAATAAAATAGCAATTTGAGGAATAAAGACAAAGATTCCGCCTAAGCCGGCTATAATACCATCCAATATTAGATCGGTAAGCATACCAGAAGGAAGATATTCGTGGCCTTTTTCTGTTAAAAATCCAAAACCGCTTTCGATCCAGTCCATCGGGTAGGACGACCAGGCGAAAATTGCATTAAAAATAATAAAAAGAACAAGCAGGAAAATTGTAAAGCCCCACACCTTATGTGTAAGTATTGAATCCAGTTTATCGCTGAATGAAAATTTTTCTGCCGTGCCTTTGTCAATAACAACATCAGCTAAAATTGTACTAAGGTGCTTATAGCGGGCAATCGTTTCCGCGGCCTGAATTTTAGAAGATTCGAAATGATTTGATTGCTCAATTTCTTCTATTTCGATTTGATCTTGCTCTGAAAAGAAAGTTAAATGCTCATGCTGATGCAAAATCTGCAAAGCATAGTAATCGTTATCCGAATTAATTTTCTGTTTTATAGCATCGATTGCTTCAGGCGCCAGATAATTTATCTCTACGTCATTGATCTGAGTAGCGACTTTATTGGTGTAAGTAATCGCGGCTTTTAGCTTATCGATACCGACATTGTTTCGTGCTGAAATTGGTATCACTTGCACACCAAGCTTTTTTGACAGCTTCTCTACATCGATATAAATTCCTTGCTTATCAGATAAATCGGTCATGTTTAAGGCCAGAATCATGGGAATACCCAAGTCTGCAACCTGTGAGAACAAGAGCATGTTCCTTTTCAGGTTAGAAGCATCAACAATTAAAACAATAACATCAGGATGGCTGCTGTTGGCTTTATCGGCCAATACCTGGAAAACGATGCTTTCATCATTGCTTTTTGGGTAAAGACTGTAAGTGCCAGGTAAATCGATAATCTCGGCATTTTTGCCATCAACGAGTTTGGTATAGCCTGTTTTTTTGTCAACCGTTATTCCAGGAAAGTTTCCTATTTTTTGATTTAAACCGGTTAACCGGTTAAATAACGTAGACTTACCCGTATTGGGATTACCAACTAATGCAACTTTAATATCCAAACTCAAAAGCTTATTGAATAATGATAACTGCAGCTTCACTTTTGCGTAGGCAAAGCTGATAACCCGCCACCCGAATCGCCATGGGATCACCCAGTGGGGCAAATCGTTCGACTTCAACGATTTCGCCAGGAAGGCAACCCATTTCCATCAACTTTACCGACATATCTAAGTCTGTAAAGGCAACTATTGTACCTGTTTCTCCAACTTTTAACTGCGAAAGTTTCATCTGTTAAATTTGACGCAAGTTACCCTTTCTTTAGATTTATTCCAAATAAGAAAGGTTGCTATTATTGATTATTCAGTAGGATTTACATGAAAATGAATTTAGTTTCTTATTCTCCCGAATCCATCTCTCCTATTTCCATTGCCGGGCAAATCACCCCTGTTTTTACCACCCATCCTGTTTAAAGCGTAAGTAAACGAAAACATGAAATAGCGTTTCAAAACATTATAACTGACATCTTGAATCGTATTGTTATTTGCTGTACGCGTTATGCCCTGATTTTGATTTAACAGATCATTAACTGAAGCTTTTAAAGTAGCCCGGTTTTTGAAAAATAGTTTGCTTACATAAGAGTTCACCAAAGTGAAATGGGTATCAAAATCTGCTCCCCTCCCGGTATTTTGGTTATAATCGGCGTCTACGCTCCAACGAATATTGCCCGGAAAAAGATAACTGACATTAATGTTTGGACTAAAAGTATAAAATTTCGTATTCGATGTCGGCTGAACAGAATAAGTGGCCCGGTTTATCGAAGCGCTTACACCTGCTGTTAAATCGAGCTTATCGAGGTTTGAGACCAGCCGGAAACCATTTGTAACTGACCAGCTGTTCGTGATATTCTTTAGCGAATTGGTAAAATTGACATCTCGGTCGTAATTTCCATTCACGTTAATATGGAAATTAAGCTTATTTTCAGCCATCAGGGGTAGACTCAGCGAGGACGAAAGGCCGCCAGCATAAGTACCGTTTACATTTACGGGTACCACCGCTAGCTTACCCTGATTAACTCCACTTTCTATCAGACTACTGCTGTTCGCAATTCTGTTGGATGCTTGTGTAAGCGTTAGATTAATGAATAAGGATCTGTTTCTACCTGCAGTAAAAGTATTGTATGCAATGCGCAGGTTATTATTAAACTCCGGCTTCAAATCAGGGTTCCCGACAGGAATGCTTTGGGTATTGGTATTATTTGGTATAGGCTGCAATTGTTGTATGGTTGGCTGGTTTGTTGAGCCGCGGTAATTTATAACCAGGCGTTTACTGTTGCTAAAGTTATACCTGTACATCGCCGATGGCGTGTAATTAAACACATTTTGATTAAGTACATAGCCTTGTGTTAAATTGTTGTTGGTTCTATCGGTATTTTGCACGGCCATGCCTATATTCCAATTGTATTTTTTACCATTGCCGCTAAAACTGAAACCAGCGTTATTGGTTAAAATGGTGTTTTCATAAGAATTGCTATAGGTTAAATCGAGCAGATCATATTGCAAAGTAACCGGATTGTAATTGTAGGTAAACCTATCGGAAGTGTTGTGGTTATATCCATTTTGATAGTTTAGCTCAATGTTGAGCTTTTTTGATAAAGGCTCGGTGTAAACAATTCTCGAACTATGGTTAATAGATTCAGATTCTTGATCGTCAAACTGATTGGTAATTTTCTGGGTGATGACTCCGCCGTTATCTGTGTTATCCGTTATGTTGTTATAATTGCCTCCGTCATTGTTGTTGATGCTTGTATTTAAATTCAAAGAAAGTGTTCTTCCTCTCCGCATAAATTTGCGCCTTAACAAAATATTGTTGTTAATGGAAGGGGCAGTACCATGGTTATTAAGCAACTGCGTACCATTGGTTTTATAGGTGCTATAATCGCGCGTATAAATGCTACTATTGACACTTTCGTTATTCGTATAGCTAATCGTTGGCTGTATTCTTAAAGAGGTTAAAGAATCGATTTTAGTGTCGACCATAAAATTTAGCCGATGGTTTAGCCGTTCGGAGGTATTATTCTGGTTATTATTAAAAACTGTGGTAATGTTTCCTAACAAATTCTGTGTTAAACTATTTCGCTGAATTAAGTTTTCTGTTTTATTAAAGAAGTAACTCGCATTAATCTGAGTTTGATCTGAATAAGTGTCGGCAAAATTAAAGCCAAAAGCATTTGTAGTGGTTAAACCACTGCTTCGGCCACCTGCACCACCGTTTCCACCTAATCCGCCACCAAAATTTTGTTTATTCACATTATTAAATTGTGCAACCACACTCATTTGCCGGTCTTTATTAAACTGGTTAACATTGGCATTCACATCATACCTGCCATCAGAACCGTAGCCAAGACTGGTATTGCCGAAATAGCCATTCTTTTTATCTTTTCTTGTCGTGATATTGATAATTTTTGTCCGGCTGCCATCATCAACACCGGTAAATTGTGCCTGGTCTGAAAGTTCATCAATGATTTGAATTTTATCAATCATATCGGCAGGAAGGTTCTTAGTAGCCAGAAGCGGATCGTTACCAAAGAACTCCTTCCCATCAACTTTTATCTTTGTAATGGTTTCACCCTGCGCTTTTACGGCCCCTGCTTTATCAACCTCAACGCCCGGTAATTTCTTGAGCAAATCTTCAACAACAGCATTTTCTACCGTTTTGAAAGAACTTGCATTAAACTCCAGTGTATCTTTTTTTACCACAATCGGAGGGATTTCTGCCTTGATTTCTACAGTTTGCAAGTCGATAATTCCTCCTTCCAAATAGATATCACCAAGGTTTAAGTCCGCTTTATCTGTTGTTATTACGAAATCTTTATTTGCATTTTTCAAACCTATAAAAGCAGCGTACAAACGATAGGAACCTGGCTGAAGATTTTTAAATATAAACTTACCATCCGCAACCGTAGTTGTGGCACCCACCACACTCGAATCTTTAAGGTTTTTTATGGCCACTGATGCATAGTCAATTGGTGTTTTATCTTTCTTTTGAAGAATACGACCGCTTACAGAGCCGGTTTTTTGAGCGTATATTAGGGAAAAAGAAAAGAGTAAAAAGCAAGTAAAAAGTATCTTCATTTAGCTAAAACATTTGGCATTGTACTTAAGACTCTGAACACAAAAGAAGGTTTGTTCAGTCTTGGTAACATTTGAAATACAAATCACAAGGTAAAAATAAAGGCTCCCCGGACAACCGGGAAGCCTTTATTACAGGATTGAAATAATTTTCTAGAATCTCATCCGGGGTGCGCCTTGACCGCCCATTCCAGGTATTGGCACATCATTCCCAACGTTTCTTCCTCCAATACGGGTTAATGAGTACGTAAAGGAGAACATGTAATAACGTTTTAACACATTGTAATTTAAATCTGTAATTGTATTGGCTGTAGCCGTGCGACTAATGCCTTGGTTTTGATTTAATGCATCATTAACAGCTACCTTAAATGTACCGCGATTCTTAAAGAACTGACGACTGATGTATGCATTCACTAAAGTAAAATCAGTGTTAAAACCTTCACCTCTACCGGTATTCTTAATATAATCTAAATCGACCGCTAAACGAATATTTCCAGGAAAAAGGTAAGAAACATCAAAACTTGGATTTAAAGTAAAGAACCTGGTATTTGAATTTGGAGTAGCAGAATAGGTTGCTCTTGTTACTGTACCTCCAATTCCTGCAGTTAAATCAAGCTTATCTAAATTAGTTACAAACCTATAATTGTTATTTAAACTCCAGTTGTTTGTGATGTTGTCAATCCCGTTCGTAATGTTCGTGCCTCTTGAGTAATTACCGCTTAACGTAGCATTTAAGTTTAGCTTGTTATTAGGCAATATTGGCTGTCCTAGTACAATGTTTGCATTACCATTATAGTTACCATCTACGTTAATGAATGTAGATGCAATTTTACCAAAGTTTATGTCATTCGGATTAGAAATAACAGATTGACTGGATGCAAATGCATTAAATGTTTGTGTTAGATTTAGAAACACTGCAAAGAACCTCATTTTTGCAAATGCAAAATTGTTATAACGGATACTTAAAGTGTTATTAAACGCTGGCTTTAAATCAGGATTACCTAAAATTACGGATTGTGTATTTGTATTATCCGGAATTGGCTGAATCTGATCAATAGAAGGTTGTTGAGTATTTCCTCTATAGTTAATAAATAATCTTTTGCTGTTGCTAAAATTATATCTGAATTGTGCTGACGGTGTGAGGTTAATGAAATTTTGAGTAAAAGTAACGCCAGTAGTTAAATTGGTATTTTCTCTGTTTGTTTGTTGTCCGGCAACACCAATATTCCAGTTGTATTTTTTCTGCGTTACGGTATAACTTAAACCAGCTGCATTGGTTAAAGTTTGATTTTCATAATGATTTGAATAGGTATTATCAACGATATCAAAGTTCCCCGTTAATGAATTAAAGTTCAAGATATTTCTATCAGAAGTACTATTGTTAATGCCATTTTGATAATTCAATTCTAAACTGGTTGTTTTTGATAAGGGCTCTGTATAAACAACTCGTGTGGTATTGGTAACATTACTACTGCTTAGATCATTTAACTGATTGGTAAGTTTCTGAGTAGAAACCCCATTTACAGCACTGTTCTCTAAAATATAGTTTATGTTGTCAGAGTCGCTATCATTAATCGAAGTGTTTATGTTCAATGATAGCGTACGGCCCCTGCGTTTAAACTTTTTACGAACCAAGATATTGTTGCTGATAGCTGGTGTAGAATTATTAGTTGTAAAATTCTGATTACCGACTGTGTTCGTAGTTCCATTACCCAGCACGTTATTTCTGACATAATTTTGAAGACTTAAGCCATCATTTTCTGTATAAGCAACGTTTGGTTGAATTTTAATACTTGTAGAAGAATCCAGTTTGGTATCAATCATGAAATTAAACCTATGGTTCGTTCTATCACTGTTGCTGTTTAAGTAGTTATTTACATTCTGAGATGAGTTACCTAAAAGTGTTTGGGTATTGCTGGTTTGCTCATTAAATACAGAGGCTTTATTAAAGAAATAACTTCCTTGGATTTGTGTGCCATCTTTATAAGTATCTCCAAAGTTTAAACCGGCAGCATTAGTGGTTGTAATACCGCCACCGCCAGAAGAATTACCTCCACCAATATTGAAACCTCGGCCGCCACCACCACCGCCGCCAAACCCATTTCCCTGCCCACCACCGCCACCGAAGTTTTGCTTATTTACATTATTAAATTGCCCAATAAAACTAAACTGCTGGTCGTTATTAAACTTGTTCACATTCAAACTAGCATCGTAACGATCATTTGTTCCGTATCCAACCGTGCTGTTTCCAAAATAGCCCTTTTTCATGCCACTTTTGGTTGTAATATTTAATATTTTACTTCTGGAACCATCATCAACACCGGTAAACTGTGCCTGTTCGGATAGCTCATCAATTACCTGAATTTTATCGACCATGTCTGCAGGAAGATTTTTAGTCGCCAAAAGCGGGTCGCTACCAAAAAACTCTTTACCATCTACCTTTACGCGTGTTACAGTTTCACCGCCTGCTTTAATACTACCATCTTTGGCAACTTCAACACCTGGAAGTTTTTTCAGGACATCTTCGACAACTGCATTTTCACGAACCTTCACGGATTTGGCATCGTATTCTAAAGTATCTTTCTTAACCACGACGGTGGGAACTTGACCTGTAACATTTACCGTATTAAGATCCAGACCATCATCTGCCATTGAAATATCGCCGGCATTTACCGCCGCTTTCGCAATAGTTATATTCTTATTGGTTGTCTTTAAACCTATGAAGGCGGCAATAATTCTGTAATTACCTGCGGGGATATTTTTAAATGAAAATGTACCATCAGGGTTAGACTGGCCACTGGCAACTATACTCGAATCTTTTAAACTTTTAATAGCAATTGTTGCGTAGTCAACAGGTTTATTATCTTTGGCATTAATTACCCGGCCATTAACAGCACCTGTATTTTGGGCTTGTGCGAAGTATCCACAAAAAAGAAGAGCAAGAAATATTGCTCTTTGAACGTAAATTTTCATCAAATTATAAATATAAGTATTACAAACTATGCTATCAGACTACAGGAATGTCGAAAGGTTTGTCGTGGAGCAAAGAAAGTTAGGTAACATTTTAAATACAGCGCCAAAATCCATGGTTATGCCGTAAATCCAAGTTAAAAAATCTAGTTACGTATTACAGGATAGGATTTGTAATATACTTTTGGGCAATTGCAGCTTTTTTTGAAAATACCGCAGCCACTTAGCGAAATAAGCGCTATTAAACCGATTAAACTAATCTTTATTTTCATCAAAATTTAATTTATGAAGCAAAACGTAACTAAATACTGCCATAAAACAACCCAGCATATCACATGCGAAATCCCACCATTCGGCGGAGCGGTAGGTGAAAATTTTCCATTGTAATATCTCAATGCTGCCGCCAATTATAGCACTTATCAGGATAATTTTAAAGATTGTTAATGTCCTGAAGCCGAAATTATGCTGATATTTTATCTTCCCATAAAAAAGCAATACAGATAAGATAAAGAAAAAACCCAAATGGGCCATCTTATCAAAGCCTTCAAAGAAAAATCCTATGCCTTTCCCGTTAGACATTCGCATGTTACAAAGCACTAAAATTACAAAGGTCCACAAAATGGCCCACTTTTGATGTTTTAGTGCTTTGAACAAGGTATTTTTATTAAGCGCCAACTAAAGACTGATAAGCATCTGCAGATAACAAGTCTTCTATTTCTGCCAAATCAGTCAAAGACACTTTTACCATCCAGCCTTTACCATAAGGATCAGAATTTACCAGTTCAGGATTGTCGTTTAATTCAGCATTAATTTCTAAAACTGTACCAGTTACTGGCATAAACAAATCTGAAACCGTTTTAACAGCTTCAACCGTACCAAAAACCTCTTCTTTCGCAACTTCCGAACCCACACTGTTTATGTCGACATAAACGATATCACCTAATTCGCGCTGAGCAAAATCAGTAATGCCAATTAATGCTTCACTGCCTTCTACCTTAACCCACTCATGGTCTTTGGTATATTTTAATTCTGATGGAAAATTCATTTGTTTGTATTTATTTGTCTGTCAATAAGATAAGTCATCCGTAGCTAGTCGCTTGTACACAAAATTGCAAATATTTATATGTGCTAACGTTTACAGCTCCAAAAATACAATTTAGTTTTGCTATTAGCAATGAATGTTGCGTAAGATAAGGTTGAACTTAATCGAAAGTTTTTATTGTATCAGAAAATTGATGATGGCAGCCCCAAAACCAGTAGTGCAAACTTAACCAAATTACCGATAAAGCTATAAATTAGCCCTTTTTGATAATTGAATGAGAAAATCGCAGACCCAAATTAATAGTATAATAAATAGAATCCAAAGGTATGATCATACTATCGTTCAGACTAGTTACCTGGTCTGACCTTATCTAAAGACATGGCGGACAATATGGATACGATTAACAAGCCAAATAGTCACATAACCTTTGGGAAGTAGCAGATAACTGAGCTGAAAGGGGAAAGAAAACAGTCTTATGAACAAGTTTCTAAAGAATTACGTCGCTCAACCCTTCATTACTCAACGAATTTCCAAATGGCGATGTCTCGTTATAAGACAACTCCAGGTTTTTTAGATATTCTTTTAACGTTGCTATCTTGTCATTAACGTTTTTAGTTTCTTCCTGATTATGATGTGGCGCTCCATCTAAAGCATTCATCACCTCCATCGAATAATCCAGGTAATCCTTAAGATTCTCAGAAAGAAGTTCTTTTTTTTCTATCATGATCAATTATCAGTTACAGATTTTTTTGGTTTGTAAAGTGACCAGGTTATATATCTCTTTTGCCAGTTCGGACTCTGTACTTAATTTCACTATAGCATAAACCGGATTTATAAAAACGGATACCAGATTCTGGTTTTCAAGGTCTATTCTAAGCGATTTTTTATCTGCACCGAATACGGCATCCACTTTAAACTGAACAGCGGAGATGGCTTGTATTTCTTCTAAATAATTTTTATTGACCTTGTTAAATGGAATGTAAATGTATTCTTTCATACAGCTATAAACATTACATGAAGCAAAAAGGTTTCTGTAAACTAAGGCAAAATGAAGGAATTTCAGTTTCACAACCTGTACGGATACTAATTGAGGGTAAACCTTAAACTAAATCCAAAATTACTGAATGAAGTATTAAAGCTTTGCGACGTGTAGGGCTTTGTAATATTAGAATCGTAAAATAACCTGACATTAAATTTCTGATTCAATACATAATCTACGCTGGGTCTTAAGGTAATATTTTTCGCCCCCGATGAAATCTCCGCTTCCGTTACGTCAGGACGGTAAATAACCGTTTTATTATCCCGCACAGCCACATCGAGTTTAAAATCCATGTTATTATCCATCTTCAGGCTTTTAAATAAACCGAAAGGGAAGCGGAATTTATTGGTCCGGTAGCCTAAACCCAAAACTACATTATTCTCCGATAACTGTGCCAGTTGACTATTCGACAAACTCAAGCCTAGTAAGCGCGCACGGTTTAATTCGAATGTAGCTGTCAGGTTATTTTTTAATCTTGTATCTACACCAATCAAAGGGGAAAAATACTCAGAAACGGTAACTTGTGCAAACTGGTATTGAGGTAGAAAGTTATTGTTTGCATCTCTTGTGCTGGAGAAGCCGTTATTTTCCTGATAACGGAGCAGGGAGTTAAAGCCGTTTATATTATAAGCTGAACGATAACCATGTTTAATATCAACTGAAGAAAATCTATCAGCGATAAACGGAATACCAATTAAACCGCTGTAAGTTAAACTCCAGTTTGGTAGCGGAATTCTGGGAAAAGAATTCGTTGAGGAACTTCCTGCATCTTTACCTGAATAAGCGGCCAGAAAAGCAGAAATAATTACATCCTGGCTCTCTTTACCATAACCATCAGCATATCCATTCGCGGTACCGGATGAATTCGGGTTTCTTGCGCCTAAACGCTGAGATATAACCAATCTATTGGACATGAATGTGTTATACAGAGCTGATATTGTATTTGCGTTGCTCTCTTTAAAAGCGGTTCCCAAGGTAATGTATGAAATACTGTAGTCACCCGTTGTAATGGCACTCAGATTTTCAAAAGAAGCAACGCTTGGCATATACCTGAAGTTCGAAGAAAAGTTCCTGGTTTGCGCACGGTTTGCCCTCAAGGTAATCCGTAGATCTTTGATTGGTTCCAATTGGCCGGTCAATTGAAAATCTTCCCTTAAAGTATTCACGTATAATTGTGTTTGTAAAGTGTCCGTAGTCAACCAGCCGTTGTTCAATGCCATATCACGAATATCGCGCTGACTTCCAAAAACGAAACCTAGTCCGGGTGCCCCGCTCACATTGTCGATCCCAAGATATCTGGTCTTTGGCAAATAGCCGGGTAAAAATGTACCTTTTGTTTGTACATAATTGACGTTCACATTTTTCAAACTTGTTACCAGATTGATGAAGAAATTTGTTAACCGGCCACCGTTCTGATTATTTGAGGTATTTCTTATAAAGCCGAACTTGTTATACAGCGTCGTTAAATTTAAAGTTGGATTTACCTGAATATTCCGGCTGTTTTGAATGGTATTACCTAAATTAATTGTTGGATCTAACAACGTAGATAATGGTTCAGTTTGCCAGTTAAAGTTAGTACCATATTTGGTTAGCAAAGTAATCCAGTTCAAACCCGGAATTTTATTTATAGGCACTGCATAAGTGACGTTTAAGTTATGATTGTAGTCGGTTGTGCGCCCTAAACGTTTTAAATTTTCCCAAACTGTATCGCGCTTCAATCCCTCTATTCTACCATCAGGCTCATCTATAATAGAATAATTCGTGGCATTGAAATCCAACTGCAATGAACGGGTCAGGTTCCATGCAATTCCATAAACCCGGCTCATTCTAAAATTTTTATTAAATGTAGTTCCGTAACCATTTTGAAAAATGGGAATTGCATTATTTGGGTCATTATTTCTCAGCGTATTTTCCGAATAAAGCCGGTCTACGTCGATTCTGAAATTAATGGCACTTGGTAAAATACTGAAATTAAAGTCTTTCAATATCGCCAGCATATTCGATTTTATAACTTTTTCAAAAGGGGCATAACTTTTCGCTTCTTTAGAATAGCTGTATTGCAATGAGCCCCTGTAATTATTCTGAATGCTGCTTTGGTTGATAAAATCGCGATGGCTATATTGTGTATAAGCATAGCTGGCAGAGAAATTTTCGATATCCCAAAGCCTTACCGGCTTACTATTGTTGGTGCGTTCTTTACGAACGTTGGTAAAGTTGATACCCCTTCTAACGGTATAATCCTGTGCAAAATTTAAGATGGAATCTTTCTGTTCTTTTGTAGCCTGGTTTAGGGCATTTTTCAATTCTATATCAGGCGTTTTCGGGTTATACTGAGGCGTTGCAACCTGTTTGGAATAATTTACATACATTGGTATTTTCACCCCTGATTTTTGAGGGAGGAATTTCCCCAGCTCTACTGAAGAAGAAACATCCAAAAGTGTATTATCGGACCGGTTACGTTCGCTCACTTTTGAATCAATAGATCCAAAGCCTATTGTAGATTTGCTGCCGGAAATATTTACATCTGCAAAATCTGCGAGCTTCAGGTTTAACCTTCCTGTAGCTGCCCAACCACCACGTTCATCAAATTCAGTTAACCTGAGTTCGTTGAACCAAACCAATACACTTTTGTCGAGCCCATCGTCACCTTCAGGGTTTACCTGGCTCCTCAACGGATTTTTAACGCCAAGCATATAAACCCGAACTTTGCTCATATCGGGCTGACCTTTAACCAGAATGGTTCTTACGCCATCGGAATAAGGGAATGGAACATTGATGGGCCATGGTTGTCCGTTTGCAAGTCTTGCAGAATTACGGGCCAGTTTGGCATTCTGAAATAAAGTTAAATCAATATCCATTCGGTTTACTTCAGGCCAAATGGCATCAGGATCTGTTGTACCTGGCGGGGTCACTTTTAAAGGCATCAGGTATTCATAATAATTATCCTGGTTGTCTGTTCCTATTCTTAAAAAAGCGGAAACATCCCTGTCATTTAAAATCTGGTTATTAACCGCTTCGGCATGGACGAACATTTCCAAATGCTTGTAAGAACGAAAATCGCTATAGGCTGTTTTAAAAGCGGCCCTGCCATAACCGTCTCTTAAGGTTTTAACCGTAACAGATAAAGATTGTTCGTTTAAACGGGTATCTCCCCTATAATTGCTGTAATCCCTTTCGCGAATGATGCCGGGCGGCGTGACATAAGGAATCGGCGAACGTTTGCCATTTTCTTCAATGTTAACGGTTGATACTTCAATGGTAGAATTATCGGGTGTCAGCTGTGGTAATGATGGGTCTACAATAACCTGGTCGCCTGTATTTGTCGCATTAAACTCTCGCCATTCGCCTCTAATTAATTGAAGTTTTGCAAAGCGCATCACGGCAGTATCAGCGAAATTTGTCATAAACAATCTAAAGAAACGAATAGATTTAAAATCCTGAATGCCCCCAACCCGTTGCTGATAATCACCAATGGGAATTCTAACCTGATACCATGAAACGGCCTGCGTATTTCCATTCGCCAACTTAACCTGCGAGGTTACTTTATCTGTAATAAAATTTTGGCCAACAACCAGGTCTGCCGGACGCATAGAAAATTTGTATTGAAAGTATTCATCGCTTTGGGTCATGTTATTATCGCGATTTATATCCTCCCCATCTGGCAAAGATGTTGAAGCTGAATTCTCAAGTCCCAATTCCTCCTGAGATTGTTGAGAAGTTTTTGAATTCCCTTCCGGTCCATTATATCTTTCGTATCGCTTTAAAATACCGGCATTAATCTGGTCTAGCGCCGGGCCTCTGAAATAACTATAATCGTCTGACGCAGGATCTGCATCAATTAAACCGGCAGCAGCGGGGCTCAACTGATTCTTAATTGCATTTATTGCAGCCGCAAACTTTGCCCGTTCATTTTCATTGGATAAGCCATCTAAACCAACATCCTGAGCTTTACGCGCGCCCGGACTATTGTCAAAAGCCTGTATAACAGGCTGTAATTTTGGTACACGGCCCCAGTTTGTTTCGTCATATTTCGACTGGTCGTCGTCTGCAGGAAGCCCGTTTTCCAAAGATTTTCTTCCATCTTTTAAAATATCTTCGGAGATGTTACCCAGGTTAAAATAAAGATCGCCTCCGGCAGAATTTGGCTTGTAAATAAATGGATCCATTACCCAAAATTCGATAAACCCGATATTCAAAGCTTCAAAATCATTTGTTTCTATTTTTCGCTGAAAACCGGCCCAATTATTCCGTGGATTTAATAATGTTCCCTCTCTGTTAAAACCAGTCGTTCTGAAGTTATAAGGACCGCGAACTGTTGGATAATAGGCAACATCAAGCGTTGCAATATTTAACGCCTGGCCTGTTGCAGTTTGTTTAAAAGGAAAGACTTCCTGTTCAATAATCTCTCTTACATAATGATTCGACAATTCAGCCCGATTGTTGCGAATATTAGCCGGCGTTGTGGTTGCTGCGGAATTATAGAAAGTCGGATCGATGTTGTAGAATGCCAGCCTTGCGCGATTGTATCCATAAGCTAAATCGTTAACCAATTGTGACTCGGGAAATAGCTGCGGCGTACCGGATAATTGCCAGGCAATAGCACTTTTTAAATCGATGACCGACCTTGAGGCTTCAAAATCATCAAGATAACTGACACCATTCTTACTTCCTGCAAAATTTAATGCGCTCGGATGGCCGGGAATTAATTGTGCAAATTCGCCATAGAAAGTTACACTGGATGGTACCTTTGTAGAAATAAACGGAATCTTATCGACCAATTTTGTTAAAAATCTTGATGAGGAGCTATAATTAATATCGGCACCCCAAATGGTATTGGAAATAGGTTCTTCACCTAAATTTACTTTTTGAGTTAAAGGCTTTTCTGTCAGGTTCATGATTGTACCACCCAGATTAAGCTTGCTATTCACCCTATAATCCAATCTGGTTCCAAACAGCGAACGTTGCTGTAGCCCAAAAAGCTCGTTATTTTCGGTCGTAATTCGAATTGGTTGGCCAGACGTTAGAAGCCCCTGGTTAATAATGCTCACCCGGCCGCCCTGATAATCGACGGTAAAGTCGACCCCCTCGGTTAAAGGCATTGTACCTGCAAAAACTTTAACGGAACCTTCGGGTACGTTAATTGAGTTTAAACTGAATTCTGATGATACATCCGATTGATAATTACCCTTGATGATGTACCTGTTTTTATTCTGAAATAACTGTCTGGCGATGACCTGAGTTGAATCGTATAATGCCGTAAATGTATATTTATCAATTAACGCCTGCTCAGACGGAAGAAATTTAGCAGCGAGATCTTTACCGAAAGGCTCGATAATAGGAAATATAATGCGCCCATTTGCCGGATCAATGGTTATATAACCTGTATTGGTATTTGTAATTAGTGATGATAAACCTGAGGCTGAAAGATTTGAACCGAACGTACCAGAACTGTTCGCTGTGTAAGCATTCGTGGCAGAACCAAAGGCATTATTTGCTGGGACAAAATCAAAAATGCCATCGGACTTACGCTCGTTCTGCTGGTTTAACCTATCAAATTCGACCAAATTTATCCACTGTTTATTTGCTGTATTCTGGCCTTCCGTCATTACCGGGTTTTCAACACCGGTTTCATTATCAATCCGGTAAATATCTAACCTAAAATTTTGACTGCTTATTTGATAACCGCCAATGGAATAAATGTTTTTCATCATTAAATCCCAGGTCGGCAGGTTTATTTTCGTCGTTTCGTTCTTTAATAATTTTGCATATAAAACCTTCGGGTTTGCGGCATCAAAAGTTACATCTGTAGAAAATTCACCTACCTGATATTCTACTCCGTTATAGGTATACCGATAAGCAACAGCTAAAACTTCATCTGAATTTAATGGATTATTTAACGAAACATAACCAAGCTGTGGCTGAAAGGTAAATTCCCTTTCGGTTAACTTTCTGGCATAGGTTAATTTAGCGAAGTTATCAGTACCACCATTGGCTTGAAAATAGGCAATTACATCGTTTGTATTAGTAAATCTGGCGCCTGGCGGTAAATTTTGCAGTAAATTATTTGATTGCTGTGTAAAACCGGTAGCAGTTGTTCCCCCTGGCAGAGTGGAGCCGCCGCCGCTTATCTGAGCTGTGTTGTAAGGGGTATTCTCACCCAAATCCAAGAGTCCTAAAACGTCCCTTGAATCAGCCGTACTTCCAGATTTATTCGTTATCCATACTTCTATCTTTGTAATTTGAATTGGCGAAGTGATAACCGGTGCATTCGCCAGGTTTTTATTGTAATTATTACGAAAATATTGTGCTAAAAAGTAATGGCGGTTGGCTTCATAACCATCAGCACTCAAGCGAAACTCATTCGACTGGGCACCGTTTGTAATTTTTATTTCCCGCGACTGCGACTTCTGCTGCGTATAAACGCTTGTTACATTTAATTTCCCGAATTGGAGTTGTGTTTTTAAGCCAAAAAGTGCTTGTGTTCCTGTAATTAGGCTTGTATTGAGCGGCAGACTTACATTACCGGCCTCTATTTTTTTTATAATATCATCTGGCCCACCGGTGTAATCCAATTTAATCTGATTTTCAAAATCGAATTGAGCTTCTGTGTTATAATTGGTCTTGATTTTAAGTTTCGTACCGATATTACCGATCAAATCCATCTGGATTCGCTGGTTAAAATCAAAATTTGTCTGAACCCTTTGCCTTTCATTAAACAGCGGGTTTTCATTTTTATTAACCCGACCTAAAAAAGTAAGTTCAGCTTCACCCCGTGGCTGGATATCGATTGTTGTTCCACCAAATAGTTTTTCGAAAGCCTTGCTATTTATTTGTATCTGCGGAATAATTCCGGTATTGCGGAAATCGCTTACTTCGGCATTCGAAATGCTACGCCAGTTACCTCTTTTAATTTCACTGTTAACCAGCCGCTGGTATTCATCAACGGTTAAATATTGTGTGCCAGTAACATATTTATCCCCAATAAGATCTTTGATAATATAACGTTTGTTTTTCGCGTCATACTCAACCACTCTTTTTATGCCATTTGGTAATGGGTAGAAGGGATTGGTCGTTGGACTTAAGCCAAGTAACTGCTTTTCGCGCAGGCTGAAATTATTTTTCGACACGGCGGTATCTGCTTTGCCCGTAACGACCTGTGAGGAGGCGTTATTTACAGCAAATAAGGTAAGAATGAGAATTAGTAGGGTAAATATTCTCTTCAAAGGCTGTTATGTCTATAAATTTTTTAAAGCTTGTTTAATTAGCTGCTCTACCGAAAGTGTTCCTTCAGTTGTTTTCAAAATCTGATCAATGGTTTTTTCGGCTGTTTGTTTGGCGAAACCGAGCATCACTAAAGCTGATAACGACTCATCTTTAACTGTATTGTGCTGAGGCATAGAAATTAACGAATCTACACCTTCCTTTTTTAATTTGTCCTGTAATTCCAGTACCAATCGCTGCGCTGTCTTCAAGCCCAACCCTTTAATTCGTTGTATCAGTGGATAATCCGCTTTTACAATAGCCGTTTGTATTTCGACAGGCGTAATGGATGATAAAATCATACGTCCGGTATTTGGACCTATACCAGAAACGGAAATCAAGTGCAAAAACAAACGGCGTTCCCCCTCATCAGCAAATCCGTATAAAGTATGGCCGTCTTCTTTTACATGAAGCCAGGTATACAATTTACACCTTTCGGCATCACCAAGATTGCTATATGTATTTAATGAAATGTTGATGTGGTAGCCTACACCTCCGGCTTCTAATACAACATAGGCCGGATTCTTAAACGTTAATTTACCATCAATATAGGCGTACATAAGATTAGGTTTACGATTTTAGACCTTAAGTTAAAAATCTAAAATATATTATTTTTTTGTTGATGTTTTTCCAAAAATCCCCTTCCGTTTAGCGGTTCCAGCCAACTCTTCTTTAGCCTGAACATCCACCACGGCAATTGTTACCATATTTACAATTTCACGAACCGAGCTACCCAGCTGCACAATATGAACCGGCTTATTTAATCCCAATAAAATAGGTCCGACAGCTTCTGCACCACCCAATTCCTGCAACAACTTATAAGTAATATTACCAGATTCCAAGTTAGGAAAAATTAAAGTATTTGCAGGCGCGTTTACCAGGGTACTGAATGGAAAATTATCTTTTAACAGTTCATTATTTATAGCGAAGTTCCCCTGCATTTCACCATCTACCACAATTTCAGGATATTGCTTGTGCAGGATGTTTACCGCTTTTCTTACTTTTTCAGGAACCACCCCGTCATTTGAACCGAAGTTAGAATATGAAAGTAAGGCTACCCTTGGTTTAATGTTAAACTGTTTTACAGATTTCTCAACCAGTAAAGTGATGTCTACCAATTCTTCAGCAGTTGGATCTACGTTAACTGTAGTATCACCAAAAAAGACCGGGCCTTTTTTAGTCATCATCATGTACATACCGGCAACGCGTTTAACCATTGGGTCAGCGCCAATTACATGAAGCGCAGGCTTTATCGTTGTGCCATAATCCTTTGTTAAACCAGAAATCATCGCATCAGCTTCGCCGAACTCAACCATAGACGCACCAAAGTAGTTACGATCTCTTAACAATTTTATGGCGTCCCTTTCAGAGATTCCTTTACGCTGGCGCTTTTTATACAGGGCATTGGCATATGTTTTGGTCTTTTCAGGTTCTTGCATCTGATCAATGATTTGAACACCTTCTAATTCAAGTGCATGTTCATCAATTATGGCCTGAATTTTTTCTTTGTTTCCTAAGAGGATAGGGATGGCTATTTTATCATCACGAACAATTTGCGCAGCCTTCAAAATTTTGTAATTATCGGCTTCTGCAAAAACCACCCTTTTCGGATCTGATTTGGCTTTGTTGGTGACTGATCGCATGATGGCATCGTCCAAACCAAGGCGTTTTCTCAATTCTTCGCTGTAGGCATCCCAGTTGGTAATTGCCTTACGGGCAACACCACTTTCTATCGCCGCCTTAGCAACAGCGATAGAGACTTCTGTAATCAACCTGAAGTCGACCGGTTTTGGAATAATGTAATCACGCCCGAATTTTAAATTACGGGCATTATAAGCCAGGTTAACGGCTTCAGGAACGGATTTTTTTGCCAGTTCCGCGATTGCCTTTACAGCGGCAATCTTCATAGCCTCGTTAATCGTTGTGGCACGAACATCCAGGGCACCACGGAAGATATATGGAAAGCCAAGAACATTATTTACCTGGTTAGGATAATCAGAACGGCCTGTTGCCATGATTAAATCCTTCCGGGTTTTTATAGCAAGTTCATAGGCAATTTCCGGGTTAGGATTTGCCATTGCAAATACAATCGGGTTTTTTGCCATGCCAACCAGCATTTCAGGCTGAATAACATTTCCTGCAGATAAACCAATAAATACATCGGCACCCTTCATCGCATCGCCAATGGTTTTAATATCGGTTCGGAAAGTCGCAAAACTCATCCTCATTTCATCTAAATCCGTACGATTGTTGTCAATTATCCCATTGATATCGAACATAACCAGGTTTTCGCGCTTCACACCTAGCGATAAGTACATTTTCGAACAGGATACAGCAGCAGCACCGGCACCACTTACCACGACTTTAATTTTATCAATTTTTTTCTTCTGAATTTCGCAGGCATTCAGCAATGCAGCACCAGAAATAATGGCCGTTCCATGTTGGTCATCGTGCATGACCGGAATGTTCATTTCCTCTTTTAAGCGACGCTCGATTTCAAAACACTCCGGAGCTTTAATATCTTCTAAATTAACACCGCCGAATGTTGGCTCCAGAGCTTTCACGATTTTGACAAAATCATCAACATTTTTTGTATCTAATTCTAAATCGAAAACATCGATGTCGGCAAAGATTTTAAAAAGCAGCCCTTTACCTTCCATTACTGGTTTGCTGGCTTCGGGACCGATGTCGCCTAAACCCAAAACGGCGGTTCCGTTGCTGATTACTGCAACCAGGTTACCCTTTGCGGTATATTTATAAACGTCTTCTTTATTTTCTGCTATATTTAAACAAGGCTCTGCAACTCCTGGCGAATAAGCCAGCGTTAAATCGCGTTGTGAAGTTGTTGGTTTGGTGGGTACGACTTGTATTTTTCCGGGCCGCCCTTTCGAGTGGTAATCAAGCGCATCTTGCTTTCTATTTATATTGCTCATTAATTGTAAAACTAGTGACAACGCAAAGGTACTATTCTTTTACAGAGGGTTGAAATAAATAAGAAACCAAATAGGAAAATGAATAAAGTGGTAGGTTTGTTTCTGAGATACATAGAAAACGATACCATTATAACTTAATATTTTCCGATCAGAAAATGATTAACCCTTACTAATCTTTAATATCATACCAACCTGCAAACCTGCTTTACCCAAACGGTTATCTCTTTTGATATTTTGGACTGTAGCACCATCAAATTTTTCTGCGATTTCGGATAACGTATCACCACGTTTTACTTTATAACTTAAAAAAGACGCCGGTACTTTTAAAACGTTCCCTTTGCTGCTATAGATTTTTAATTTTTGCCCCGGGACTATGGTTTTAGTTTTGAGGCTATTCCAAACCTTTAAATCCTGCACCTCGATGCCATATTTATTAGCAACGGCGTTTAAGCTTTGGCCTGGGATTACGCTGTGGTATAGAACAGATGAAGGAGTTGCCGCTGAAGGCATTCTTTTTCTAAGCTCACGTAAGTCGTCTGTACTGGCCTGTATCACCTGTATTTTGTTTTCCAATTCTTCATTGTTCAGTACATCATACATCGCAGCTAAATCAGCACCTTTAATTTTCGGCAATACCAGTCTTTTAGGCGCATCAACCGTTCCGTTGATAATTTTTTTCTTGTAGGACGGGTTTAATGCAAAAATGGATTCATCCTCAAGATTTAAAACTTTCGCAAGCGCAGACAGTGAAACAAAATGATTGACTTGCATGGTATCCGTTTTTAAGAACAAATTGCAGGCCTGCTCCGTAATCTGATGTTTACTAGAATAATTCATCACATAAACTGCAGCAATGAAGGCAGGAACATAATTTCGTGTCTCTTTAGGTAAATAGGGTCTGATTACCCAAAAATCTCTGGAGCCTGCTTTATCAATCGCCCGGGTTACATTTCCTTTGCCGCAATTGTAGGCTGCAATGGCCAGTAACCAATCACCCAGCTCTTCAAAAGCATCACGAAAATAAGCAGCAGCCGCGTAACTTGCCTGAACAGGATCTTTACGTTCATCAACAAAATTATCCATTTTCAATCCATAGGCTTTTCCGGTACCGAACATAAACTGCCATATACCTGTTGCCCCAACTCTGGAAACCGCATGCGGATTCATTTGGGATTCTACAATGGTCAAATATTTTATCTCCTGCGGGATATTATAATCTTTTAAAGCTTTTTCGAAAATGGGGAAATAATAGTTTGATAAGCCGAGCATTTTGCCGAACATATCTTTACGTTTTGCGTAAATATCGATGTATTGCTGCACATATTCATTATGAGGGAGCGGAACTGTTTTAGCAATAGAATCTAAACGAAGCTTGTAAATATAATTCTGGCTAAGTAATAATGGATTTTCAATAGCAAGCGGAACCGTTACAGTATCATTGTTAACGAAAATATTATTTGACTTTTTGTAAAGGCTGTCGGCTTTTAGAATTTGCTGCGCATTAGAAATGGAAATAAATCCGGTTAAAGCATAAAGTGTAGTAAAAAGTAATTTTTTAACCATGGGCTATTTGACTTGATTAGCATCTCTTTACGTTAACCGCGACCGGTTTTCGTAGTCACAAACTAAAATCCAGCTTGCTACCTACCCGAAAAGAAAACTTATGATAAAAATGCCTGAGAAAAAGACAGCAGTTGTTCTTCCTCAAAATGTTTGGCTATAAACTGAATACTTAACGGCAAACCAGCTTTATTATTGCCCAATGGCAAAGCAATAGCCGGATGACCACTTAACGATGGCAAAACGGTGAAAATATCAGCCATATACATCACCAATGGATCTTGAACATTATCACCGATTTTGAAAGGCGGTGTGGGTGCAACAGGCGACAAAATCAAGTCGTATTCCTGAAATAAGGCATCCATTTTCGCTCTGATTAACCGTCTCACCTGCTGCGCTTTTTGATAATAAGCATCATAATAACCCGCACTTAAAACGAACGTTCCTAAAAGAATTCTTCGTTTCACTTCTTCACCAAAGCCTTCTGCACGAGAAAGTTTGTATAACTCCGTTAATGATTTAGCTTCCGTATTACGGTAGCCATAGTGTACACCATCGTAACGCGAGAGATTTGATGAAGCCTCGGCAGTCGTTAAAATATAATATGCCGGAACGAGGTAATCCAGCAAATCGAAGGAAACGTAATCAACGGTATGGCCCTGAGCTTTTAAATCATCAATTGATTTCAATATTGCTGATTTGATTTCCGGATCGAGTGCTTCGCTTTCGAGTGTTTCTTTCAGAACGGCAATTTTTCTTTGCTTTGATTCGCTTAAATGCACTAAATACTCAGGCACTTTTATAGAAGAAACTGTCGAATCATTTTCATCAGCGCCAGCTAAAACTTCTAAAAGCAACGCCGCATCTTCAACTGAAGAGGTAATCGGACCGACCTGATCGAAAGAGGAGGCATAAGCAATTACGCCATATCTGGAAATTCTGCCATAAGTAGGCTTTAAGCCAATTTGCCCACAGAAAGCCGCTGGTTGTCGTACTGAGCCACCTGTATCTGTTCCTAAAGCCGCTAAACACATATCTGCCTGAACGGCTACAGCCGAACCGCCTGAAGATCCCCCGGGAACCAAGTCCGGATTTACCGCATTTCTGGCGGGTCCGAAATAAGAAGTTTCATTTGAACCACCCATAGCAAATTCATCGCAGTTTAAACGACCGATTATCACGGCATCTTCCTGTAATAAACGTTGTACAACAGTTGAGGAATAGGGCGACACAAAACCGTCGAGCATTTTTGATGATGCTGTTACAATATGATCTTTGTAACAGATGTTATCCTTAATACCGATAACCATCCCGGCAAGTTTACCTGCTCTGTCTTCTTCTATCTTCTGCTGTACCGCTTGCGCCTGAACTTCTGCCGAATAAAAAAACACCTCGTTGAATGCATTGAGGTGTTCATTTTCCTTAATTTGCTTAAAATAGTAAGCTAATAAATCGGGTAAAGTTAATTGCTTTTGCGAAATGAGCGCTTGAATCCCTTTTAGAGAATTGTATTTCTTCAAAACTAAAAACTATCTTTATTAAACGGTTTTATCGCGATTTGACGGATCCACTTGTTCCCCATCAACACCATCTTTACCATCTTTAAATTCTTTTACACCTTTACCTAAGCCACGCATAAGTTCAGGAATTTTTTTCCCACCGAATAATAACAATACCACTACTGCAATAATGATAATTTCCGGAGTGCCGAGCATTGCTGCTATTGTTGTATTTAACATAATTTTTTGTTTAAACTTTTTGACTGTCAGTTACTATTTTATCGTCGATGGGCGTGCTTGATGGATACGGAACATCCGCTCCGTGTTGTGCTGCGGTTTCCGTTGCCGGGCTTTCAGCAGGTTCATGTGAGTTATTATTATTTGTAACTGTATGAGTTTCTTCTTCCTTATCTAAATCCATAGCATTTATATTTCTATGAATTTCACGCTTAACACCATCAGAAGCATCCTTAAATTCCCTGATTCCTTTACCTAATCCCCTCGCTAATTCAGGCAATTTTTTACCTCCGAATAACAAAAGTACGACTACTAAAATGAGTACGATCTCAGATCCACCCATATTTAAAAACTCTAATAACGTGCCTTGATACATCACTAATCTATTTTATACAAATATAAACATTTTAATTACCTAATGTTATTTACTTATCCAAGCTTCAGGATTTAAAGGTGTTGAAACCCTTCTGATTTGGAAGTTTAGAACTGCTGAACCTTCTGTATTTGCAACTGTGCCTATTGCGTCTTTAGTATCAACCTTACTACCAACACTTACATTAACCGATTTTAAATTCTGATAAACGGTAAAGTATTCTCCATGACTGATTAAGACCAGGTTTTTACCTAAATAATTCTGCACTAATTTTACTGTCCCACTAAACACTGCCCTAACTGTTGCACCTTCAGAAGTAGTAATATCCACCCCATCATTTGTGTATGTTGCCTGATCTACTTTATGCATACCGAAACGTTCGGTTATCTGACCTGTAGCAACCGGCCAGGGTAATCGTCCACGGTTATTTTCAAATCCTTCAGATAATCTGGCACTTTCTGGTGTTGCTGTAAGTGCTTCACTATTCGTTTTCACCTTTGCTGCAGGCGGGGCAGCAGGGGCAGGTCTGTTTTCAGCTTTCGCTTTAGCTGCAGCAGCCTTGGCTTCCGCAGCCAACCGGGCTTCCTCTGCAGCCCTTTTCCTAGCCTCTTCTCTTCGTGCCTCTTCAATTGCACGCTGAATCGCCGCCCTGATCATTCTATCATACTGAGCTCTTTGCCTCTGCTTTGAAGCAATATCCTTTTTAAAAGTTCGCTCCTGCTTGCTTAAATTATTTAAAACTGCCGATTGCTGGCTTTTATCTTTACCTAAACGCTCCCTTTCACGCTCCTGCTCCTTCAATAAATCACTTTTTTCTCTCAATGTCCTATCCAGAACTTTGATTTTACCATTCAGGTCTTGTTGTGTATTTTCAATATAACCAGCCTGCTTTTTACGGTATTGACTAAACTGTTGTAAATATTTTATTCTCTTATACGCCTGATTGAAGTCCTTTGCGGCAAAAATGAACATCATTTTTTCGTAAGCATTTCGATTCCTTTGTGCGAAACGAATCATCCCGGCATATTCCTTTTTAAGATCACCTAACTGACCTTGCAATGTATGTACGGTATTTGTGTTCTGAGAGATTTGATTATCCAGGTTTTTTATTTCGGAATTAATGGCGCCAATTTTATCCTGACGTAACCTGATTTGGGCATTAATTACATTAATTTGTTGCAATGTAAGTTTTTTACCATTTGCAGTTTTGGTAAGACTTTTTTGAAGTTGTTCAATATCGCGTTCGATTGCCTCCTTTTTTCTTCTGAGTTCGTTTGCTGTTTGAGCCGAAGCCGCAACGGAAAACACACTAATAATCAGAATAAATACAAATTTGTGTAGCTTCATTAAGCCAAAAGTATAAAAATTTTACAGTAAAATATATTAAAATTGATATACTGGGAGCACAAATACCTGATGGATAAGCTTCTTCACTAAAACTTCATCCTATAGCTAAAAATCCTAGCTAAACGGTTAAACAGAAAACTATCTGGTTACCAATGTATATCTCTTTGGTACAGTAAACGGAAAATCGACAGGAACATTGCCATCTATTTTTACATACTGTAACTCGATATTTATTTTCTTATTACCAGATAACGTATTGATGTTTAAAGCACCTGGAAATAGCGAGTCGTTGAGCTTCTGATAATCTGAATATGTCACTTTTAAAGCTTGACCGCCTTTTGCATCATTAAGATTTGTTTCCGCAACTTTAAATAAGGTATTAAAAAGTAATTTATAATCTAAATTTTCTTTAGTACCCGATACAACCCAAACACCATTTTCCTGTTTTACATCTGATTTATCTGTAAGGAATTCGCCCATCGCATTACCAGTCAAAATTGATTGGAGCGTGTTAAAGTTGACCTGCTTATTCGTAAAATTGTAGATATAACTAAACGGTTTTTTAAGGTATTCGCTCTTTAGCTTGTTTTGGATTTTAATGCTGTCAGGCGTAATTAAAGCCCTCGCAACTTCTGCCAGGCCGCCCAATGCAGTAATACTTATCCAAATGATTTCTTTGTCTTTCATCCGAAAGTTCATGGTTACATCATTCGCGTCGCCATTAATATCGAGTGTTGCTTTTGCTTTCAAAGAAAGTGTATTAAACTTCAGCTGTTTGTTATTCAACAGCGTTAAAGCCTCTGCTTTCGAATTATCAACCTTCGTTTCCGACTTTGTTTGTGGTACAACGACGATTTCTCTCTTCGGCTTACAAGCGGTAGCTAAACAAACCGCCGCAATAATTAGAACACTATTTAAAATACTTTTTTTCATTTATCTTCTTATTTAACACTTCGGAGCTGTTTCCAGCATTCTTTGCTTTCTGCCATTGACTTACCGCAGCTTCTTTGTCGCCTTTTAAGAAAAGGATATCGCCGTAACGCTCCAAGTAAACACCATTCTTATAGCTATTGTTTTGCAGGGCTTTTTCAATCCAGATTTTAGCTAAATCGTACTTTTGCTGCTTCAACAAAATAAAGGCATAAGTGTCTGCAACTGATGGATTATCGGGCATTGCAGTGGCTGCCGTTTCGGCATACTTAGCTGCTTTAACCAAATCATCATTTTTCAACGCCAGGTAATAAGCATAATTGTTCATGATCAGGTAGTTGTCGGGCTCCGTTAAAATTGCCTTTTCAAAAGCTGATTTAGCCAGGGTAAAATTATTTTGATTGATGTATATATCGCCTTGTAACGCGTAAACCTGTGCCTGTAAACTTTTATTATCGACATCCAACTGGAGTGCATTTTTTAAATTTGATAGCGCAGGCTCATATTTATCGGTTTTATATAAGGCATAAGCCGTATAATAATACAAACCAGCCTGATTTGGATAAATGGTTAATGCTTCATCGCCTACTTTAATCGCATCAGCATAATGACCTAACAAAGTCTGAATATTGATAATTTGCTCCCAAACGGCATACACTTGTTCATTTAACTTTAAGGCCGACTGATATTGGACCAAAGACTCTTTCAACTTATTTTGTTGATACAAAACATCCCCATAAAGTGCGATTGCCTTAGGATCTGTTGAATTTTTTTCAGCAATAATCCGGCTTAAATCGGTCACATTTTTTGCTACAACCGGCTGATTTAATTTTGGTAACAGACCCACAATAATTTTTTCCTTTTCAATAAGTGGCATCTCATCGCTTTCAAAGGCTAACCTCAATGCGGCAAAAGCAGCTTCATCATTTTTCTGCTTACGATAAATGTCTGCCAGTCCCAGGTTCACCTCGAAGTTATCAGGTTCTAAACTTTGAGCCTTCTGCAAAACTTTTAAAGCTTCAGCATCATTATTTTTTTGAAGCAATAAGCCTGCGGCATATAAATAATTTTTAACATCCGCCTGGTTGCCTTCCAATAACTTAACGATATCGCTGTCGCTTGCATTTCCGTTTTGTTGAAAGCGCCTTTTTGCATTTGCTAACGCTCTCGACTCGCCAAATTTCTTCTCAATAACATCATAGGTTTTTTTCGCTTCTTCAGGCTGATTAGAAATAAATTCGGCATTGGCTTTATCAAAATAATATGCATCATTATCTGGGTCAATACGGATCAATTGATTAAAAACAGCAATCAATTCAGGTATTTTATTGGTGCGTTTGTAAACGTCGCCCTGCAATCTTAAATACCACTTATTATCCGGACCGAATTTAACAGCCTGTTTTATGTTAAGTTCAGCCTCAGCCAGTTTATCCTGGCGAAGGTTTGCATTTGCCAATTCGAAATAGGCGGCATGATTGGCGGGATCCAGGCTTAAAACTTTACTAAAGTTCATTGTTGCACCAACATAGTTATCCGCCATTTTTTCTTTTAAACCTGCAAAAAACAACTGCTTTACCATGTTACTATCATGGCTTGAAGCAAATACAGGATTTATTTGTGCATTGGTTTTAAAGCTAATGACAAACGCAAAAAGAAAAACGTACCCTTTAATCATAAATCTGAATTTTGAATGAGTGAATATTTAAAATAATTTTCTCAATCAATCATTTTCTAACATATCATTAACTTTTTCCCGTATGGCCATAACCGCCCTCACCTCTGGCTGTTTCACCCAGGACATCAACAGATTGCCAAACTACAGTTTCGTGTTTAGCGACAACCATTTGTGCAATTCTATCACCATTAACGATTTTGAAATCAGTATCTGATAAATTTACCAATAAAACTTTCAGCTCTCCCCGGTAATCCGCGTCGATTGTGCCGGGTGCATTTACAATACTGACACCATGCTTATAAGCGAGGCCACTTCTTGGCCTGATCTGGGCCTCGTAACCAACCGGCAATTCAATAAACAACCCTGTCGGAATGAGTTGGCGTTGTAAAGGTTTTAATATAATTTCTCCTTCGATTGAAGCCCTTAAATCCATCCCTGCGGCATGGGCAGTTTCGTATTGCGGCAACGGATGTGCTGATTTATTTATGATTTTTATGTTCATGTCAGGAATGAGTGAATTAGATTAAAATGAATGCTATCGTTTCAAAATTTTCAACAAATCTTTCTTTTCGAAATAGGCAATACCCGCAACAAAAGCAATGAGCATGGCATTACCAATATAAATATTTCTATTGAATACGAAAAACGAAGAGAATACCAATATGATGGAAATGATCAGGTAAGCTAAAATCTTTTTTAGGTTGTAAGGAATGGGGTAATATTTCTGTCCAAGGATGTAGGAAATAATCATCATTGTAGCATAAGTTGCCATTGAAACCCAGGCCGAACCCATGTAACTAAACTTTGGAATTAATATTATATTGAAGACAATTGTTATAAACGCGCCAACAAGCGAAATATATAATCCAAATCTTGTTTGATCAGATAATCTATACCAAATGGAAAGATTCATATAAATACCTAAGCACACGTATCCTACCAATAAAAAGGGAACTGCGGGTAAACCTACCCAATACTCTGCCAGGTGTTTTGCATCCCGGCTGATAAAGTATTTTAGGATTTCAATATTTGCAGTGAGCGCCACAAAAAGAATGGAAAGTGCAATCACAAAATATTCCAGAATTTTTGCATAAGTAACCTTTGCATTTTCATTTTTAGCATAGCTGAAGAAAAACGGCTCAGCACCCAGTCTGAAGGCCATATTGAAAATACTTAAAAATATAGCCAGCTTACAAACAGCGCCATAAATACCTACCTCTGCCTCGGTTGTATATCTGTCCAAAAGTATTTTATCCAGGTTCTCATTAACAATAAAGGATAAATTCGCAATCAGGACAGGCCAGCTGTAAGAAAGCATTTTTTTAAAAAGATCGCGATCAAACTTATACTGCACCTTTAAAAATTCAGGCACTAAAAGCAAAAAGGTAAGGGCACTCGCTACGAGATTGGCAATAAATACATATCCAACCCATTTATCCCGGAACCAACTTTGAAAGAACGCTGAGCCGGGCAAATCGTGTTTAATAATCAATGGGATACCATAAATGAAAAACAGACTTAAGAGCACATAACTTAGGATGTTTACAAATTTAATGATACTATATCTAAAAGGCTTTCCATCAGCCCTAATCCTTGCAAAGGGGATTACACAAATGGCATCCGAAAATAAGAGCCAAAGAAAATATTGCACATATCTTTTTTGATCCTGATAATGCGACATATTATTATTTAACAACCACTGGGTTATCGGTTCGGTAAAAACAAGTCCAGTAATTAAAAAGAGAATGGATATAAAAGCAACAATCAGAAAAGAATTGTTATAAACCTGTTGCTTTTTGTCTTCGTGTTTATTGAGATACCTGAAAAAAGTAGTTTCCATACCAAAAGCCAATATGGCATTTGTCATAGAGGCATAAGCGTACATTTTAGTAAAAACACCCAATGCACTCGCACCGTAACTTCTGGTAAATATTGGGGTTAAAATGAAATTAAGTAACCGCGAGGCAATGGTACTGATACCATAAACCATTGTTTGCCCAAGGAACTTTTTATATACAGACATTTAGTATCTAGATTAAAGTATCATGTATCGAGACTAGCATAGAGACTGTCTTGCTACTTGATACTAAATACTCGCTACTTTCTTAAAACTTCAAAATTACGATAGTTTTTCACTTCGCCCTCACTAACTGAGACATTTTCTACACGGGAGCGGTCTGGTCCCTCATGGCACCAGTTTACAAACTCCTCTAGAAAAATGTCTTCTCCCTCTGCTTCAATAAATACCGAACCGTCTTTTTCATTTCTAACGAAACCATTAACCATCATTTGGTTCGCTACAATTTTAGTTGTTTCCCTAAAACCTACGCCCTGAACTTTGCCAGTGATGGTGATATTTAAGTGTTTAAGCCCTAAATCCCCTAAAGGGGACTTTGAATTTCTCCCATTCATACGTTTATGAAATTATCATTTAGAGGCGCAAAGTTAGTAAACCAGAATCTATCCGTACGCATATTATTTGGTTTCATCATGTAAATCCCTAAATCTTTTTAAACCTGTTCGATAGTCCTGCCAAATTTCTTCTAAAATCTGTTTAGCCGGCTTTATTTCTTGTAGCATAGCAGAAACCTGCCCGATTTCAAGTTCGCCGTTTTCCAAGTCGCCCTCAAACATACCAAGTTTTGCTCTTGCCTTTCCCAACAACGCTATTAATTGGGTTCGGTCGGCACCTTCAGCCTCCGCTTGCGCAACGGCATCGGCAAATTCATTTTTTAAAAGCCTGACTGGAACAAGTTTTTTCATAGCCAATTTTGTATCGCCTTCAGCTGATGAAATAATTTTATTTTTGAATGCCGGATGAGCAGATGATTCCTCAGCAACTGCAAAGGCAGAACCGATTTGAACAGCATCGGCTCCAAGGGCAAAAGCGGCCAGCATCGATTTTCCACTCGCAATTCCTCCTGCGGCAATAATAGGAATATTTACCGCGGCTTTAACTATTGGTATTAAACACATAGTGGTAGTCTCCTCGCGACCGTTATGTCCACCGGCTTCAAAACCCTCAGCAACTATGGCATCTACTCCCGCTTCCTGGGCTTTCAACGCGAATTTGGTATTTGCAATTACATGAACAACCGTTATTCCCGTTTCTTTTAAAATGCCGGTCCAGGTGGCCGGATTCCCGGCTGAAGAGAAAACGATTTTTACATCTTCTTCAATTACAACGTCAATAATCTCTTGAATATTCGGATACAACAATGGGATGTTTACGCCAAAAGGTTTTTCGGTTGCAACTCTACATTTTCGGATGTGCATTTGCAAAACTTCCGGATACATGGAACCCGCACCGATAATGCCCAATCCACCTGCATTCGAAACTGCTGATGCCAGTTTCCAGCCGCTACACCAAACCATTCCAGCCTGGATAATTGGATATTTTATATTGAAAAGTTTGCAGATTGTATTTCTTATTTCCATAATGGTTCGTTTGCCCAATTAGGTTTCAGGCCTAAGGCATTTGGGTCTACACTTGGATATTTTTCCAATAAACCGATTAGTTGAAGTTTTAGGTTATTTTGGGGTTGAATAATATTTAGCAAATATTTTATGCAACACAAGTGGATGTAAAGCATGTGCAACTCCTTTTCTTCTGGTAATTCAGCAATCCAACTACAAGGCGGGCTTGACAAAGCTTAGGTCTGCCTGGAAGATTTTTATTCCATAAACGGCTATGATGCGCACAATAATTTCTTATTTGAGCTAAAGATTGTAGCCAACTAGGCAGATAGGTATGATTAACTAAACCAAGTTCTTTAGCAATGGTATCTTTAGACACCACATCATTTTTAAGATTTCCATAAATTTTTGAAAGCGCCCCAAAACTAGTGAGTTCTAATGTTTTCCAGGATGGAGGAAAGCGTAAATCATCTTTGTGTTTTGTTTTATGAGATTTAATAAAGATATCTTTAGAACGAGTTAATTCCTCCTCAATGACGGCTAAAGTTTTTACTGCTTCAGGTACGTTTTGAAATATCTCTAATTTTTGAAACCACCATGGGCCAAATTCATGAGACAAATGATAAATTAATTTTGTTCGTAAGCTGATTTCTATTTTTTCAATAGCATCAAAAACGATAATTCGAAATTCTCTATCAAAATTGTATAATGAAATTACATCTTCGAACCTACTTCCAGGCTTGAAGACATGGCCTTCTTTAGGCTCCGATTGCATTGGCCACCAATAACCTGCCAAGCGATAATAACTAATATGAGATAGAAAATGAAAAGCTAAATTAGAGTCAGAAATTGATAGCCCTCTTTCTATTAATTGAGCGATTTGTTCATCTACAGTAAGTGGCTGCTTATTATACATATAAAAACAAAAAGCTTATAAAGCAAAAGACACGCCCTGGGACGCTGTTCTTAAGGGTAGCGTGGCGTGTACTGTTGATACAAATTTAAATAAATTCATTTAATAAACTTACATTTTTATTTGTTAATTAGAAAGTCGTTAAACCAATTTAACCACCTTATCACTTTCAATTACAAAATCCTCTGATAACTGAATAAGGTTTAAACCTGGTTTTTTGCCAACTTCGATGCTCCCGAATTGGTTATTTAAACCTAAAAACTCAGCACCATTATACGTGGCCCAAAGTAAAAGATTTTCAAAAGCAACATTTTTATGCTGCTGCAAGGTTTTCATTTCAGATAGAATATTTAATTGATTGTTACTTGCCAGGCTATCGGTTCCCAAAGTGATTTTAACATTTTCTGAAAGGAGTAAATTAACGTCGGGCAATTCATTTTCGATGTATAAATTAGCCTGTGGACAAAGACACCAATATAAATCCGGATGGCTTTGTTTCGCAAACTCTATATCTGCTTTACTTGAAACGGTATTATGAACTAAAAGTGTTTTAGCCTTTTTAATGTAAGGTAACCAGGATTGTAAGGAAGTCTTTCCCGTGGGTTCAAAAAAAGCAGTATCAAGTCCAAGGAATCTATAAAGGTCTAAAAAACCACCTGTTTTATTTTGAAAGAATGAATTTTCGTTGGAGGTTTCCTGGTTATGGATGCTTATCAAAGCATTCTCCTTTTCAGCCGCCTCGTTAATCAGACTAAAAAGTGATGTAGAAACTGAATATGGCGCATGGGGAACAACCGATGCAGGCAGTGGCGAAAACTCATTTTTTATTCCCGTGGCATAATCCATAATCTGGTTTGCGCTTTCCGGGTTAAATCCCATGGCCTCAACAAAAGTGTAGTAGTAGATTTTACTGTTTTGCTTAATTTCCTTTGACGCAGTCTGATTGGAAATATCGCCAACGGCAACGATACCGTTTTCGAACATTTCTACATCTGCCTTTTGCATCGATGCACTAATTTGTTCATGATCGGCTTGCCTGCTTTTAATGATAGTTTGCACAAATTCGACTAAGTCTGTACGCTCCGGAATTTGGCCCAACATGTGCGAAAGTTCTAAATGACAATGTGTATTGATGAAGCCGGGAACAATTGCGCCTATGTATTGCTCTACGTTCAAGTTGCGGCTTTCGGAAGCATCTGCGGTCAATATTTCTTTTATTTCCCCATCCTGATTCACTGCAATTACCCCGTTTCTTATGGGCGGAGTGCTTACCGGAAAAACCCAATCGGCTGAAAAATATCTTAACATGCAGCTAATTTAAGATTTTTGAGTCGATAGTTATCGAATTACAAACTACGATTTGTAATCTAGGGAGCAGTAAATTTTTTGGGAATTTTGTTTTGAACAAATCTAATCCGTAAATGTAGAATCGTAGATTAAAAAGAGCCTCCTATCGGAATCGAACCAATGACCTACTGATTACAAGTCAGTTGCTCTACCAGCTGAGCTAAGGAGGCTTTTATCGGGCTGCAAGTATAGAAAAAAATATTCTTTTCATAAAAAATAACTTTATTTTTTTGATTTATAATTGATGTATTCTACCAGCCTTCCTTTCGAGTGCAGCGGAATAATGAAATCTTTTTCGTATGCTTAACTATTCAAAGATGCCGGTAGTAGGGTGCAGAAAAGCTACATTTTCTATAAGTTCTTTTATAAGTCGTCTTTCCCGCGCAGGGGGGAATCTTAATGCATAGATAAATTCTTATTATTTTTCCTATACACACGTTCTCGCTTCGCTAGCCGCCGAAGGGCTTTTACTTTTGGCTTGGCCCAAAAGTAAAAAAACCCAAGGCTTGGACCTGATGTCGGATAAATCCGTCAAAGCTTCGTTTTCGGCAGCACAAGCCCCCGATGAAGAATCGTGGAGGACGCGCTGCCTTGGGTAGTAGTATATTGAAAACATTTGCAAAAGCTTTAACGTTTTTTCCCTCCATCATTTCCTATGCCGGTAGCAGGGTGCATGGAATTTTTGAGTAATTATGAGGGGAGCCCCCTTCCTTGAAATAAGTAGGGGTCGGGGTGGTTCAAACTCTAAATTTTTGCACAAGCAGAAGTTCAATAAACCCGATATACGCTAAAAGCCACCGAATCTTCTTCGGTGCTTGAAGCATTAGCGGGAAGAAGCTTTAAAATTGCCATCTGTCCATGCTTTCCAAATCAAAAATCAGCTTCGTTTGGTTATAATATCTATAATCAACTATCGAATCTGTAGTCAATCCCCCCAAAGTGTGGAGAAACTCCACAGTAACTACTTTTCGGCAAAACATTAATGTTCTGAAAATAAGTCATTTATATCTACTTACCCGTTTGGCACTATTATGAAACAATAGCAAGTATTGTTACAAACATTAAATTTTAAAAATCATACTATGAAAAAGTTCATTTTATCAGCTACATTTTTAGCGTTCGCAGGATTCTCAGCAGTACAGGCAAGTGAAGTAAACTCAATCAAAAACACTGCAATTGTGGCAGTTCAAGATAGTGCAGTAAAAACTCCGGTTAAATTGGAAGAATTACCTGAGCCAGTAACAACCGCTCTAAAATCCGACGCTTACAAAGGCTGGACAGCAACTGAAGCATGGTCCGTTAAAGAAGGTGCAAAAGAGTATTATTTAATCAACGTTAAAAAAGAAGCAGAGACTGGTTCCGTGAAAATCGATAAAGACGGTAAACCAGTTCAATAATAATGCTCTTAAGGCATAATCAACATATAGCGTAGTCTAAGGGCTGCGCTCTCAATTAAACCAGAACCACGGAATTGTTTCGGCAGTTTCATCACTTTTAAAATAAAAACAAAAAAGATGAAAAAATTAATTTTATCAGCTGCGTTCCTGGCATTTGCAGGATTCTCAGCAGTACAAGCGAGTGAAATAAATACAATAAACCATGCTGCTGTTGTTGCAGTTCAGGATAGTGCAGTAAAAACTCCAGTTAAATTAGAAGAACTTCCAGAACCAGTAACAACGGCATTGAAATCTGATGCTTATAAAGGCTGGACCGCAGCCGAAGCATGGTCCGTTAAGGAAGGCACAAAAGAATACTACCTGATTAATGTTAAAAAAGAAGCAGAAACAGGTTCTGTGAAAATTGACAAAGACGGTAAACCAGTTCAATAAATCCCAAATATTACATCTACCTAGTACAAGAAAGGCCAGACTTTGTCTGGCTTTTCTTATTTTTGTTGTATGGCGAGCATCCTGATTTTAGAAGACGATACAACATTTGCCCAATTATTGGAAGTTTTTTTAACTAAAAATAACCATGAAGTTACCCTCGTAACCCACATTAAGCAATCTTTTAAATTAATCGAAAATCAGGCCTTTGATTTGTTCTTAATTGATTATCGCCTGCCTGACGGGATTGGTTTCGAAGTGATTACACATTCGAGAAACCTGGGCCTTTCTACTCCGATTATTATAATGACCAGCTTCAACGACGTTCGAACGGCTGTAAAATCCATGCAAATGGGCGCTTTCGATTACATTACAAAGCCTGTTAACCCTGATGAGCTTTTAATGGTGATTAAAAATTCTTTAACTAAAAAGGATTCGAAAGAGGTTAAAATGGAGGCTACAGCTACGGACTTTATAAGAGGTAAAAGCGCTACCGCGGATAGACTTTATGAACACATTGCCCTGGTTGCGCCAACGGATATGTCGGTTATTATTCAGGGCGAAAGCGGAACGGGAAAGGAGTTTGCCGCGAGAACTTTACACCAACAAAGCAAGCGTGCCGATAAACCTTTTGTGGCGATTGACTGCGGTGCTCTATCGAAAGATTTGGCTGCAAGCGAATTGTTTGGACATGTAAAGGGTGCTTTCACAGGCGCTTTAAGTGACAAAAAAGGGCAATTTGAGGCCGCCAACAGTGGAACTTTGTTTCTGGATGAGGTAGGAAATCTGAGCTATGAAGTACAAATAAAGTTACTCCGTGCTTTGCAGGAAAAGATAATTCAGCCTTTGGGCAGTACAAAACAAATTGCGGTTGATGTCCGGATTATTACAGCAACAAACGACGATTTGCTAAACAGTATTTCTGTCGGTGAATTCAGAGAGGATTTATACCATCGTTTAAATGAATTTAAAATTCAGCTACCTGCTTTGAGAGATAGAGACGGCGATTTGGAATTGTTCATTAACCATTTTGTAGGCTTGGCAAACCGCAATTTAGATAGAAACGTGAAAAGCATTTCGGCAGAGGCAAAATCATTGTTATTAAACTACGACTGGCCCGGTAACTTACGTGAGCTAAGCAATGTGATTAAGCGCATGGTTTTACTAACACCGGGCGAAGTTGCTCAAGTAAATGCCCTGCCAGATGAAATGATGATCTCGGTGAATCAGCAAACTTTGCCAGGAAGTTCTTCAGATTTAAAAGCTGTAAACGAACAAAACGAAAAATCTTTAATCGCCGAAACTTTGATTAAAGCCAAACATAATAAATCTAAAACAGCGAAAATGCTGAATATAGACCGAAAAACGCTTTATGCGAAAATGGAAAAGTATGGGATTGAATAAATAATTGACGACACTCTTTATTTAGAAAAGACTACTTTTGAAAAACATAACTTATTATAATCAGTTCGCTACATGAACGATCTTCCCAATCTATATCCACTCAGACTAATCTTATCCATTGTCGTAGTAATTTACCATTTACCTATGATATCAAATGGACTGGAAATCCCCAATTACAGTAATTCCCCCTTATTCCATAAAGGGGAGTTAGCCGTATATTATTTTTTTAGTCTTTCGGGCTTTTTGATTTTAAGAATAATAAACGATGAATTGATTAAAACTGGAAAATTCAATTTCAAACGTTTCTATTTGCGCCGGGTTACAAGGCTATATCCAGTTTACTATTTAATCCTGATCATTGGAATTGCCTTATATCATGTTATCTTGCCCATACTAGGAATTCCATTCGAGATAGATTATAAACTTCAGGACTTGATTATTAGTTATATTTTCATCGTTCCTAATGTTTTCAAATTCTATCATCCTGAGGTCGGAAGCATACTTATTGTATTATGGAGCATAGGAATTGAAGAGCAATTCTATCTCTTTATACCAATGTGGATGTTTGCAACAAGAAAAAACATTCTTCTATCCCTGAGTATTCTTTTGATAGTATTCCTTATTATTTTAAAGGTTTTCCCAGATTTTTACATATATAGCAACTTTTATTTCTATTTCATTTGCGCGGGAATACTATCTATACTATCAGCGAACAGACCATTGGCCTTTTTTAAATCGAGATTTTTACATTTCTTCATTTATACGCTATTTGTTCTATCATTCATAACAAATATTTTTGCCTTCAAAAATTTATTTGTGTTCCATCTGTTTAACTTATCAGTTAGTTCCATCCTTGTCTCCATAATAGCAGACTATCCGATATTTGAAATTAAAAATAAAATGATTGATTATTTAGGAAAGATATCCTATGGTATTTATATGTATCACATGGTAATAATAACCGGTATATTATTTATTGTAAGCAAAACAAAAATTTATACAGGAATTAATACTGCTATATTTGTAATAGGATTAAATATAATTGTACTTTTTTTTAGCCTTTTGTGTGCCCATCTCTCTTACAAGTATTTTGAATCTGCTTTCTATTTGAAACGGACTGACAACAAATGAGACAAAATAATTTTTCGTATCTGATTTGATCAGTTTCATATTGCGTAATTTGTATATTATTGTCGATAAAAAATAGGACTATTTAAAAAATTATATCTCAAAGTTTTATGATTGTGTAAGGGTGCAAGATAAATGAGCCGGGATTTAAGCAAACGCCGGTTGCATAAAAAAGATCGAAGTACTCTTATTAATTTACCTGAAGAATGTGATAGGATGTACGCCAAAATTTCACTTGAAGATTGTAATAGATAGTTATTAGTTTTTTCAGAATTCAGTTAAGCTGTTTGAATGATTAAAATGAGTAATCCATCTCTTCCATTGCCCTTATTAAAGCATCTAATTTCTTCAATTGAAAAAAAACATCTGTTTTAATACTGCTTTCTAAACCCTTTTCAGCAATTTTAGTCTCTAATACCCTGAAAGAACCAGCTAAAGTTTTTGAACCCATTTGTGCTGTTCTTCCGGCAAGACGATGCGTAATAAGTCTGCTCTTATCCTTATTGTTTTCCCGGATATAGGTTCTCAATGCTGTGGCATCATCAATACAATCCTGTTTAAACCGATTGAGGATTTTTTCAAGCATCTGCTGGTCGCCGAAAGTCATTTTTTCGATCGAAGAGAAATCTAATTCCGGTTCGTCCGTCAATATTTCAGTTTTATCGAAAATAGCAAGTAAATCAACAGCTCTGAATGGTTTCATTATCAAACCATCAAATCCTTCACTTAAAACCATTTCACGTTCCTCCGGCAAAACCTGTGCGGTAATGGCATAAAACTTGACATTAGCTGGCAATTTTTTCTTCAAAATGTGACGCAATTCTAAGCCTGTCATCTCGGGTAAGCGCATATCAACCAGCACATATTTCAGGTTGATATCAACCACTTCATGCAAAATATCAGCAACCTGACTAAAACCTTTAAAAGGGATTTTATTTTTCTCAAAAATTATCTCACATAAATCAAGGATTAACCTATCATCGTCGATAATCCAAACCGTTCCAGGGTTGATTATTGCATAATGCTCCAAATCCATAGTGTCAATTATGCGTTCCTTAGTTTCCTGATAAGTTAAATAAATATTAAAAGTAGTGCCAATGCCAACCTTACTTTTTACATGAATCCTCCCGCCTTGGGCCTCAATTAGCGATTTCACAATTGGTAGACCTAAACCAGTGCCGGTTTGATTCAACACATATCTATCCGGAGATTCAATCTGCTCAAATTCATTAAAAATCCTTGTCACGTCTTTTTCCTCGAAACCAATACCTGTATCCTTAATGGTAAAATGAAAATGCAGATTATCGAGTTGTTTTTTGCAGGAAACCCGGAGATTAATCTCTCCTTTTAGGGTAAATTTAACTGCATTACCCAAGAGGTTAAATAAGATTTGCTTTAATCGGAAAGCATCACCTTTAACAAATTCAACATTGCCTAAATCCAAATCAGCAACTAAGTTTAGCGATTTCTGCTCCGCCAGCGGACGAACCACTGAAATCACTTCATTTAGAATTTTCCTTACATCAAACGCCTGGTTATTAAAACTGAACTCGCCTGAAATTATTCGATTATAATCAAGAACTTCATTCACAATTTGAAGTAAGTGGATGGACGATTGGTAAATTGCATCAACGTCTTTTTTCTTAGGATTATCATTCTGAGAAATCAATTCTGCATATCCTAAGATAGATTGCAGCGGTGTTCTGATTTCGTGACTCATGTTAGATAAGAACCGCTGTTTTGCTTTGCCGTGATATTCAGCCTCATCTTTGGCTTGTTCTAATTCTTTCCGATATTTATTACTCTTCGTAATATCTGTTAAAATTAAATACAGCAGGATTACTGTAAGCAGAAAGAATGCAATAATAATCGCTGTGATTTGGGTAATTCCATCGTTAACCACTTTCTTTGCTTGCACGCCATTAAGGTCAACCTGGGCAACAGCCTGACCTTCAACTTCGCGTAGAATCTGCAAAATCTGGTTTGTCAAAGCATTACTTGCGTTAGATAACTCGGCCTCACGTTTTAAAAACTTCTGGCTTTTCTGACGTTGTTCCAACTCAATATTTTTCAGGGATCCAGTCATGCTTTTCATAATGCTGTCTTCGGCCCTGGCGTTTAATGTGTCGCGTTTTACCTTAAATTCCTCGTTAATGATTTTGTATACATCGGCCTTCTTTTTACCAAAAAGCTTGCTCAAAAAGCCTCTCGATTTTTCTTCTTCCTCCGGCGCAACGGTTGTGGTTGATGTCGTGGTTTCAGTCGTTAGTACAGCGCTGTCTGTCTGACGTGCACGGGTAGCCACAAGTTTATTCAGCTTTTGAACTTCATTTGAAAAAGATTTGGTGTTTACCAAAGTCTCCCGAACCTGCAGGTAAGAGATAAACTGCTTATCACGTTCCACCAGTAAGTTGCGTATCGACCTGATTCTTGCGAGTTGCAGGGAATCGTCTTTATACAGTTTGCGAAGCGTATCCAAACTCGACCTTAACTTCCTCGATTCCATTAAAAAACTTGAATTGCCCTGTTTGTTAAAAGCCTCATCACGCTGTAACTGGTCCAATCTGGCAATTTTGTGCGATAAATCGTTAACAATTCTCAACCTGTCATTCGGCGCTGAAATCTCTTCAACAGTATTCAGCATACGCGTAAAAGCAAATTTGCTGATGCCCCAAGCCATAAGCAAAGCAAAACAAGCGAATAAAAATCCGATAATTACTTTACTTTTTACTGCCCTGAAGAAACGTTTCTGGATTTCAACTGCCATTAAATGTGAATTGTGCTTTTATATAGAACGAATATTTTTCGGAAAAGACATATTTAACTAACAGGTACAAATAACATACCAAGGAAGTTTTATTTTTTTATCGGGGTTGCGAAAACGGGATAATTTAATACCTATACTCTTCGCAAGAAATATTATTCGCCCGGAAACACCAATTTAAACAGAATAAATTTCCGTGAATTCCGTGTTTCCGTGGCAATTTTCTCTAATTTTAACCAAGCCTAAAATTATGAACCGCATCGACCGCCTTTTCGGGATTTTAACACTACTTCAATCAAGAAAATACATTACTGCGGATAAAATTTCTGAAAGGTTTAGCATCAGTGTTCGTACGGTTTACCGCGATATTAAGGCTTTACAGGAACAAGGAATTCCTGTTGGTTTCGAACAGCCAAAAGGTTATTTTTTGGTTCAAGGCTACTTTTTACCACCTGTTTCATTTAATATGGATGAGGCCAATGCCTTACTACTAGTAGAAAGTTTGGTCAACGGTTTTGCCGATAATTCCATTCGTTCTCACTACTCTGCGGCGCTTACAAAGGTTAAATCGGTTTTAAAAACCAGTCAGAAAGAGAAGTTGGAAACCATGAACCAACACATCAAGCTGCAGATTCCTGAGCGCTTAAATTTCAATTACGGATATCTATCGCTTTTACAGCAAGCGATTTCTGACAAAAAAATGGTTGAGCTGGACTATAAAAATGCCAAAGATGAATCGAGCAAACGTGAAGTAGAGCCAATCGGTTTAATATTCTATGCTTTTAGCTGGCATTTAATTGCCTGGTGTCATTTCAGAAATCAATACCGCGATTTTAATTTAACGAGAATTATTTGCTTAAAAACGCTTGATAAATCATTCATAAAAACAGAACACATGCCATTAAGTGATTACATGAGCATGTTGCCAGTTAATTTTTGATGGTCAGCACATCAAACCTCGTCTACCGTAATTGAAGGCTACTATCGTCTTGACTTCATCGAAGGATAAATATTTCTATTTGTACTATAAAGGCATTCAAAGCGATCAGATGGTTTTCTGATTATTTAAAAAATTCAGGTTATTTTTTCACGCTGCCATAGGGTTGTCACCCACCCCTGTTTCCTTTGTATAACAAAAACCAAAAAGCCATGAGCATAGCAGACTTACTATTAATGGAATTAACCACGATGGAAAAAACAAAACAGAAAAATATGGACATCCTTAAAGCATTATTGAAAGAATTCGAAGCTGAATTCAACACCACAAAAAAATTTATGGCGCTGGTACCTGTTGATAAATTCGACTGGGCGCCCCATGAAAAAAGCATGAAAATGAAATCGCTGGCCAGCCATATCGCGGAACTACCCGGTTGGGTAAGTTTGGCGCTTACAACTGATGGCTTAGATTTTGCAAAGATGCCTTATGAAGAGAAAAAGGTGGAAAGTAATGAAGATTTGTTGAAACTCTTAACGGAAAGCTATGAAAGCGGCAAAGCAGCGTTAGAAAAAGCGAATGTACAAGATTTTGATAAGCAATGGACATTACGCAATGGTGAACAAACTTTAGGTGATTGGACGAAATATGAAACAATACGCACTGCATTCAGTCAGACAATTCACCACAGGGCTCAATTAGGCGTATATTTAAGGTTGTTAAATATACCAATCCCCGGAAGCTATGGCCCTAGTGCCGACGATCAGAACTTTTAATTAATAACCACAGAGCACACAGAGAGAAGCACAAAGAACACAGAGTTTAGATGAATAACATTCTGTGTTCCACTGTGAAAACTTGCGCCCGCTGCGGTAAAATTTCTGTAATTCCAATAATTCAGCGCTACCTTGAAGTTACATCCCAAACGCCAACGACTAAAATTTTAATTAATAACCACAGAGCACACAAAGAAAAGCAAAAAGGAACACAGCGTTAGACGAATAAGATTCTGTGTTTCTCTGTGAAAACTTTGTGCCCTCTGTGGTTAATTTCTCTAAGTACCTTATGGTTTATTCAGTAATTATTTCCGTAAAATTGCAGGATGAACAACAATGCTGCAACCCGTTTAAATAAATTTATCAGCGAAAGCGGATTGTGTTCCCGCCGCGAAGCGGATAGATTCATCGAAAAAGGAACGGTTTTCATCAACGGCAAACGGGCAAAAATCGGCGACCAGGTTTTGCCAGGCGACAGGGTGATGGTAAACGGCCATAACATAGAGCCGAAAGAAGCTTCTAACTTCATCCTCCTGGCATTCAATAAGCCCGTTGGAGTTACCAGTACAACAGAATCAAATGTTAAAGATAATATTGTAGATTATGTTAATCACAGCGAACGTATCTTTCCAATCGGTCGTTTGGATAAAGATTCTTCAGGATTAATCTTCCTGACCAACAATGGCGATATCGTCAACAAAATTCTAAGAGCCGGCAATAAGCACGAAAAAGAATATGTGGTTACGGTTAATAAACCGGTTACGGAAGATTTCGTTTTTGAAATGAGTAATGGCGTACCTATTTTAGGTGTCAATACCAGAAAATGTAAAGTGCGCCAGATTGGGCCCTTTGTATTCAATATCACTTTAATTCAGGGCTTAAACAGGCAAATCCGTAGAATGTGTGAACATTTTGGCTATGAAGTGACTAAGTTGGAACGCACGAGAATAATGAACATAAGCCTGAAAGGTATTCCAACAGGAGAATTCAGGGAACTTACTGAAGAGGAGCTGAATGGCATTATGAAGAGTGTCGAAAAATCTTCATCAGAGGCAGCCTCAAAACCTAAAAATACCAAAAAGAAAACCAATTCCTGGGAAGAAATTCCGGAGCCAAAGCAAGAGCAGCCCAAAAAGTCATTCAAACCATCATCAAAACCTGCTCATAAATCGGGTGCTAAGAAATCTTCAGGAAACTCATCAGCAAAACCGATTGGCAAAAATACTTCATCAAACAGAACTGCAAGGCCAGCGAAAGGCAAGCCCACAAGTAAATCAAACGGCAGACAAAGAGGAAGATAAGCCAATAAATTGTAAAATTCTGAATCCCAAACCTTGCTTTATGCTTTAGCCTTTCAGCTTAAATGCTTTTTGAGTAACTTTGTATTAATCGTTTGCCACGAAATAAAGTTTAATATGGAAACATTAATTATGCACCCCGAAACCAAAGAGCAGTTAGCTGCTTTAAAAGCTGTAGCTAAGGCATTAAAGGTTAATGTTGAAACCACAAAAAGCCCATACAATCCTGAGTTTGTCAGAATGATAAAAACAGCTGAAAAAAGAGGGAATTTCAAACCAATTGATGCAAATGATATATGGGGAAGTTTAGGCTTGAAGTAGAAGAATTAGCTCAAAATCATCTCAAAAAGCATTATAAATCTGGAAACAAAGCCAGTATAAAAAAAATAGAAAAAATTCTTATCGAACTTACCGAAACACCTTACAGTGGCGTCGGCAATCCTGAATTGCTTAAACATGAATTAACCGGCTTTTGGGCAAGGAAAATAAATCAAAAAGATAGAATGATTTACAAAGTGGAAGAAGAGATCGTTACCGTTTTCATCATTTCCGGAATGGGTCATTACAGTGATAAATAAAATGTTAGAAAAAACAGCAAAAAAAACCGATATCCGCTCATTAGATTTGCCTCAGCTGCAACAGCATTTAACCGCGATGCAGCAACCTGCGTTTAGGGCAAAGCAAATTTACCAGTGGCTTTGGGAAAAATCGGCAACTCATTTTGATGAAATGAGCAATCTTTCTAAAGATTTGCGCAAAGCGTTAGATGAAAGTTTTACCATTAATGCCGTTCAGGTTAACAATTCTCAGTTCAGTAACGACCATACCATTAAAAATACCTTCCGCCTTGCGGATGGAAATATCGTAGAAGGTGTTTTAATTCCTCTGGAAGACCGGATGACAGCTTGTGTGAGCTCGCAAGTTGGATGCAGTTTAACCTGCAAATTCTGTGCAACTGGTTATATGGACCGTAAACGTAATCTAAATGCTGATGAAATTTACGACCAGGTGGTGTTAATTGATAAACAAGCAAAACAAAATTACAATAACCCATTAACCAATATCGTGTATATGGGTATGGGGGAACCGCTTTTGAACTATGCAAATGTGATGAAATCAATCGAGCGCATAACTGCGCCGGATGGTTTGAATATGAGTTACAAACGCATCACGGTTTCAACAGCAGGAATTGCTAAAATGATTAAAAAACTTGGCGATGATGGCGCAAAATTCAATCTTGCGCTTTCCCTGCATGCTGCGGATGATAAAAAACGAAACGAGATTATGCCCATCAATGAGGCCAACTCATTAAAGGCTTTAGCCGATGCTTTAAAATATTATTTCGCGAAGACCAAGAATCCTGTAACCTACGAATACATTGTTTTCAATCATTTTAACGATGAAATTTCTGATGCCATGGATTTGGCAAAGTTCTGCAAACACATTCCATGCAAGGTTAACCTTATCGAATACAACCCGATTTCCTTTGCCGATTTTACAAATGCAGAAGGCGATAAAATCGATGCATTTTCCAACTATTTGAAAAGCCAGGGAATAAACACCAATATCCGCCGTAGTCGTGGTAAGGATATCGATGCAGCCTGTGGACAATTAGCTGTGAAAGAAGAAGCCGGAGCCTAGTTTCTGGTAAATTGAAACTTAATCAATATGAGAACCCTTTAATTTTGAAAACCCTGATAAAGGCATTATATTTATTTAGATAAATTTTTAGTTCAATATTTGCAGCCTTTATCATGGAAATCCACCAATCAAGTAAATCACAATTCAGACGATGGGTTTCTGACTTGATCGGATTACTATTTCCAAATCTATGTAATGCCTGCGGAATAAATTTGTTTCGAAGCGAACATTTAATTTGTACCAAATGCCTGTATGATCTACCATTTACAGATTACCACATTCATGCTGAAAACCGGGTAGCCAAACAGCTCTGGGGAAGAACACCATTCCATGCCGCAATGGCCCTCCTGTATTTCAGGAAAGGTGCTAAAGTTCAAAATCTTATTCACAATTTAAAATACAACAACAAAACCGATGTGGGTATATTGCTGGGCAATCTGTTAGGCGAAAGGTTGAAAGTTAGTCCGATTTACCAAAATATAGATCTGATTATCCCAGTCCCTTTACACCATAAAAAAATACGTTCAAGAGGCTATAATCAAAGTGCCTTTATTGCATCAGGCACATCTGAAAAATTGGATGTCATTTTCAATGATTCTATTTTAACCCGGAATAAAGCCACTGATACCCAAACCAAAAAAAATCGATACAGTCGTTACGAAAACATGAGAGGTGTTTTTGAAGTTCCAGACCCTGAAATTATTAAAGACAAACATATTCTACTTATCGACGATGTAATTACGACCGGGGCAACACTCGAAGCATGTGCCTACGCGTTGATGGACAATGGCGCTTCTAAAATCAGCATCGCGGCACTGGCATTCGCCGAATAATTTCACCATATTTGATTCATGCGGTATTCGTTATTGAGCTTTATTGTTTTAATTATGTTCCTCTCGGCTTGCCGCAAAAATGAATACATAACAACGGATGCTAACGCAAAACTAACATTATCCCGAGACAGCGTGCTGTTTGATACAATTTTTACCTCTATTGGCTCTACAATACAAAAAGTTAAGCTATTAAATAAAAATGGCAAGGCGTTAAATATTTCGCAAATTAAACTATCCGGGGGCAGCAGTTCTCCATTCAGTATTAACATCAACGGTCAGCTAATATATTCGAGAGATAATCTAATATTAAATGGAAACGATTCATTAACTGTTTTTATTAAAGTAACCATTAATCCTGATGCCAGCAGTAGCACCTTTTTGGTACAGGATTCCATACTAATCACCTCAAACGGTAATAAACAATCTATCCCGCTTTTGGCTTACGGCCGCAATGCAATTTTTGTTAATAACGCAAAAATAAATATCAATACTGTATGGACAAAGAGCTTACCTTATGTAATAAGCGGCTCGCTCGACATAACAAATGGGTCCACTTTATCTATTCAACAAGGCTCAAGAATTTACTTTCATAAGGATGCAATGATAAACATAGAAGGTGTTTTGTCTGCAAATGGTACCTACAATGAACCTGTAGTATTTTGCAGCGACAGGTTGGAAGCCCAATATGATAACGAACCCGGCCAGTGGAAAGGCATTTATATCAAACCTTCCGGGACGGGCACTATAAACAATGCAATCATTAAAAATGCCTCAGCTGCAATAACTTCTGATTCACTATCGCCTAATGCCAATCCTAAATTAATTTTAACGAATACGATTATTAAAAACATGCAGGTTGCCGGATACATGGGCTACCATTCGGAACTCATCGCATTCAATAACCTATTTTATAATTGTGGAAACTACCTGGTTTATGCAATTGGTGGCGGGAATTATACCTTTAAGCAAAATACCTTTGCAGGACTTAATCCTACTTTTCCGCGCAAAGCAGCTGCTTTAACTTTTTCTGATTATTTGAACGCTAAATCTTACAACAAGCTAAAAATCGATTTAACTAATAATATTATATGGGGAACTTTGGCAAACGAATTAGCTATACAGGATAAATCAACAGCTTCCCCGCAATACAATTTAAACGGTAATTTGATTAAAACAACCAATACAAATTATAATTCTGGAAATATAATTAATACCGATCCGCTGTTTGTTTCAGCAAGCCGTGGAGATTTTACACTTGCCAATAACAGTCCGGCAAAAAAAAAAGGGACGGACTTGATCAATGACCAATATTTTAACACCTACCTGAAAAAAGATTTAAAAAATAACCAGAGGACCTTCCCCTCATCCTTGGGTTGTTATGAGTATTAAATTTTTTTTCGATTATTTAAAACATTTTATATTTCACCGCGTTTATATATTCGAGAGCGTTAATTTAGATGGTAAGGGTCGATATTTCTTCAAAAGGATATCGGCCCTTTACTTTGGACCAGGGTTCTAGGATTGAAGGACTTCCAAAACTGGACCAAAATTACAGGATTTAAGGATTTTCAAGATTGAAGTTCGAAAAATCTTTTAAAGGACAATAACCAAGGGATTTGTCAAAGCTATTGAATACAAAAAAAGCCTTACAAATTAATGTAAAGCTCTTCTTTAACCATAAAGATTAGTAATTATTTATAAAGTGGAAAAGCACTCACCAGTTTGATAACTTCTGCTTTTACTGCATCAAGATTTGCCTCGTCTTCAGGATTTGTTAAAACCTGATCAATTAAATCAACGATTTTTTCCATTTCAGCTTCTTTCAAACCACGGGTTGTAATTGCTGCCGTACCCACACGGATACCTGAAGTTACGAATGGCGATTTATCATCAAATGGAACCATGTTCTTATTTACAGTAATTTCTGCTTTCTCCAATGCATTTTCGGCAACTTTACCGGTTATATTTTTATTGCGAAGATCGATTAACATTAAATGGTTGTCCGTTCCGCCTGAAATAATGCCGTAACCTTTAGCCACAAACGCTTTTGCCATCGCTTGTGCATTTGCAGCAACCTGTTTAATGTATGTACCATACTCATCACTTAAAGCTTCACCGAAAGCAATCGCTTTAGCTGCAATAATATGTTCTAACGGACCGCCTTGTGTTCCAGGGAAAACTGCCATGTCGAGCAAATTGCTCATCATGCGTGGTTCGCCTTTTGGTGTTTTTAAACCCCATGGATTTTCAAAATCCTGTCCCATCATAATCATACCACCGCGAGGACCACGTAAAGTTTTATGTGTTGTCGTCGTTACGATATGGCAATGAGGAAGTGGGTTTGCCAATAAACCTTTGGCAATTAAGCCTGCAGGGTGAGAAATATCAGCCAGCACCAATGCACCAACTTTATCAGCAACAGAGCGGATAAAAGCATAATCCCATTCTCTTGAATAAGCAGAAGCACCACAGATGATCAATTTCGGCTTTTCTGCAAGCGCAACCTCTTCCAGTTTCTTATAATCAATTAGGCCTGTTTCTTTATCTACACCATAAAAAAATGGCTGATATAGTTTTCCTGAGAAATTGACCGGAGAACCATGGGTTAGGTGACCGCCATGCGAAAGATCGAAACCTAAAATTTTATCGCCAGGCTGAATAACAGCCAACATGACTGCAGCGTTAGCCTGAGCACCAGAATGTGGCTGGACGTTAACCCATGCGGCACCAAACAGTTCTTTAGCCCTGTCGATCGCAATTTGCTCAACAACATCTACAACCTGGCAACCACCATAATAGCGTTTTCTAGGTAATCCTTCTGCATACTTATTGGTAAGTACAGAGCCTGCAGCTTCCATAACCTGCTTGCTTACAAAGTTTTCCGATGCAATAAGCTCTAAACCATGCTCCTGGCGGTTTAATTCCTTATCAATAAGTTCAAAAATTTGGCTGTCGCGTTTCATCCTTAATAGGGTTTGTGATTTTTCTTGCAAAAGTAAGAAATTAGAAATTAATTAAGCTGGTGTTAAGCGGTTGCTTTTACATTAAAGTTATTAAAACCGCTGCCAATGCTTATCTCAACGATTTGTTGCTGCAACATTTCCAGAATGGCCAGGAAATTATAAACAAAATGGACTCTATTTTCTGAATTTATTCGTACCATATTAAAATCAATTTGCTCATTAATAGCCAAAAGATTTGCAATAAAATGTTTTTGTTGCTCGATGGTGTAAGGATATTGTACAACAGTATGTTTCACTTCCTGGCTACGGATTTCATATTTCTGAATGGTTTTGTGATAAACCATCAATAATTTATATAAATCCAGCGAAAGCAATTCGTCCTGATGCGACGAAGATTCGGCTGCTAAAGTTAAATCGTAATCAATGTTACCCCTCCGCTCCTGCTGCATTCTTCCCTCTTCCAAAAGCCTTAATTCTTCTGCAGCTGATTTGAATTGTTTGTACGCAATAAGCCTTGCGATCAAATCCTGTTCCGGATCGAGTTCATTTCCCGATTCGTCAAGCTCTGTCCTTGGCAAGAGCATTTTAGATTTAATGCGCATCAGCGTCGCTGCAACTAATATAAATTCGCTTGCAACTTCTACGTTTAGCGCCAGAAGCTGATGAATGTAGGCGAGGAAGTCGTTCGTGATTTTGGCAATTTCAATGTCCTGGATGTTGAGCTCATCCCTTTCTATAAAAAACAGCAATAAATCGAAAGGACCTTCGAAAACCGGAAGCTTGATCTCAAAATTTTCTTCTTGCATCTGTAAAAACAAACATAATAAATTATTAAATGCGATTTTGCGAATACGCTAAAATACATGGCGTTCAACACATTTAATTAAAATGATGATTTTCACCAACTATAGCCGATCGTGTTATTCGGTATTTTTTTATTAAATATTAGAACAAAAATACGTTTCTTTGTATCTTGTTTATCATCCAAAACCGAATGCAAGTAAAAGCTGGCCCCCTATTATCTAAAATTAACTATCCCGCTGATTTAAAGCAATACAGCGAGGCTGACTTAGAGCAGATAAGCCAGGAATTACGTCAATACATTATTGATGTGGTGAGCGTAAACGGAGGCCACTTTGGTGCAAGCTTAGGGGTGGTTGAATTAACTGTCGCATTGCATTATGCACTTAATACGCCTTATGATAAGCTGGTTTGGGATGTAGGTCACCAGGCTTACGGCCATAAAATACTAACCGGCCGTCGCGAACTTTTCCATACCAACCGGATTTATAAAGGCATTAGTGGTTTTCCAAAAATCAGCGAAAGCGAATACGATACTTTTGGTGTTGGGCACTCTTCCACTTCTATTTCTGCGGCCTTAGGAATGGCGGTAGCCTCACAGATTAAGGGCGAAACAGACAGACAACACGTTGCCGTAATTGGTGATGGCGCAATGACAGCAGGATTGGCTTTTGAAGGTTTAAACCACGCGGGTATTGAGAATAGTAATGTGTTAGTTATCCTGAATGATAACTGCATGTCCATCGATCCGAATGTTGGTGCATTAAAAGAATACCTAACCAGCATTACCACTTCAAAATCTTACAATCGCTTTCGCGATGACATATCTAATGTATTAACAGGCCTTTCTAAATTGGGGCCTAATGCACATAAATACGTTAAAAAGATTGAGAAAAGTATAAAAGGAACTTTACTTAAGCAAAGTAATTTATTTGAATCGCTGAACTTCAGGTATTTTGGACCGGTTGACGGCCATGATGTTAAACGTTTAGCCGCTATTATAAAGGATCTAAAGGATATTCCTGGTCCTAAGCTGCTACATTGCGTTACGGTAAAAGGTAAAGGATTTGCATTAGCAGAAAAAGACCAGACCAAATGGCATGCGCCAGGTTTATTTGATAAAATTACGGGTGAAATCAAGAAAAGTGTTCCTGATAAACCACAGCCACCAAAATACCAGGATGTTTTTGGCCACACCATGGTCGAACTTGCGGAAGCGAATGATAAGATTGTGGGAATTACGCCTGCCATGCCTTCCGGATCATCATTAAACATTATGATGAAGGCCATGCCGACACGTGCTTTCGACGTAGGTATTGCAGAACAACATGCCGTTACCTTTTCAGCCGGATTAGCCGCACAAGGATTAGTTCCTTTTTGTAACATTTACTCAAGCTTTATGCAAAGAGCATACGACCAGGTTATCCACGATGTTGCCATACAGAAGTTAAATGTTGTGTTCTGTTTAGACAGGGCTGGTTTAGCAGGTGCCGACGGCGCAACGCACCACGGTGCTTACGATATCGCTTTCATGCGTTGTATTCCAAATTTAGTGGTATCATCACCAATGAATGAGGAGGAATTGAGAAACTTAATGTTTACTGCACAGCAAGAAAATGCAGGTCCTTTTGTAATTCGTTATCCCCGCGGAAATGGTGTGATGCCGGATTGGAAAAGATCGTTTAAAGTCCTGGAAATTGGAAAAGGTCGTAAAATTTGTGATGGCGAAGAAGTCGCATTGCTTACCATTGGTCATGTTGGAAATTTCGCTGTTGAAGCAAGGGGTGAATTAAACAGTGAAGGCCTTTATCCAGCACATTACGATTTACGCTTTGTTAAACCTTTAGATGAAGAAATGCTTCACGAGGTTTTTTCAAAATATAAACACATCATTACGGTTGAAGATGGAACACTTCAAGGCGGCGTAGGTTCTGCAATTTTGGAATTTATGGCCGATAACGGTTACAATGCCAATGTAATTCGTTTAGGTATTCCGGATCAGTTCATAGATCATGGAGAACAGCCAGAACTTTGGGCCGAATGTGGTTACGATAAAGCATCGATAATTGAAGCCGTTAGAAAAGTTGGCGTGAAACGTACAACAAATACGATGGTGGGGTAACAAAATATCTCCGCTTCTGGAAATGCAGGCTGTCAGCTTGAGGGATAATTTATTGTATAAAAGTCAATATTAGTGACGTAGAATTGTCTTCTCTTGTCATAAGGCACTGTCTGGCCTCGGCTCGCCGCCGCCGAAGGGCTCTTTCTTTTTGGCATCAAAAAGAAACAAAAACTGCCGGCTGAAAATTTTTCTTTTGAAGCCAGTTGTGAGTCCAGAACAGTGCAGCCCGAAAAATTTGTTAGGCCGGATTTAAGTAGAACGGGGATACCGTGTTCTGGCCAAGCTGGATGGAAATGCGAAAGCAATTAAAATACTGATTGATAATGATTTACAGAACAACGTCAATGGTAGCCTGCTAAGAGTTGTTATATCTAACTCATTAAATAAGCTCAAACTCCGCAACTTTCATTCCCCTCTTTCAGAGGGGTGTCTGCAGGGCGGGGTGTTACTTATCCGACATTAATAATTATTCTCCATAAAAAGGGGTAAATGTTTAATCCAACATCTACCCCCTTTTAATTCTTAGCAATTATATCTTAAAAAGCATTATCTTCGCCTTTTACCATATTTATCACCGTCATAAAAATGATTTTGACATCAAGCATTGCCGACCAGTGTTCCAGATACCAGATATCGTGTTCCACCCTTTTTACCATTTTATAATCCTCTTTCGTTTCACCTCTATAGCCGTTTACCTGGGCCCAGCCAGTTATACCTGGCTTCAGAAAATGACGAACCATAAATTGATCAACAATTCCTTTATATCGTTCAGTATGGCTTAGCATATGCGGTCTTGGTCCAACAACACTCATATGTCCCATGAATACATTAAAAAATTGAGGAAGTTCATCTAAACTCGATTTGCGGAGAAACCGGCCTATTGGTGTGATTCTACTATCATCTTTTGAGGCCTGCTTTAAATCACTGTCGTTATTTATGCTCATGCTTCTGAATTTAAAGCACCAGAAAGGTTCATCATCACGACCACTTCTTAACTGTTTGAATAATACAGGTCCTTTGCTCTGAAGCTTAATCAGAATCGCTAATATTGGATATAACCAACTCAATACGAAGAGTATCACAAATCCACTAAAAACCACATCAATTAATCGCTTCTTAAACCTATTATGTATCGCTTCTAAAGGTTCAGAACGCAGCGATATTACAGGAAACTCATTTCCAAGATAACTAACAGTATATGGTGATAATAAAGCGCCACTGATATCAGGGATAAATTTTAAGCGTACGCACTGACGCTCTGCTTCGGCCGTAAGTAAAGGCATGTCTGCCATCCGCTCCGGCGCTATTGTAACATAAATATCTTTTATGCCTTTTTCTACAGCTTGCTGAAATTGCATACCAACTGCATCAGATAAGTGACCATTTCTATCTAAATAATCTTTGTTTCCGTCCTCTAGGAAACCATGAAACTCAATGTGTCGTTCTTTTTCGAAATAGGAAGCTAATTGTATGCCAGTTGCATTATTACCCATTATAGCAACAGATTTTACACCTCTCAAATGATTAAACAAAAGAAATTGAAACGAGGTGCCAATAAACCTGTTGAGTAGAAATACAACACCCAACATCGCATAAAATACAACTAAAAAAACTCTTGAGAAATCATTCTGTCTGGAAAAGAACAGATAAATAGAGAATAGAATTACGTGTAGTGCAACACTTCGCCATGTCCCTCTGTATATTCTTTCTAGCCGTCGTGCGCCGTGTTCAGTATATAGGCCAAAAGTAGTAGTGCTAATTATCCAGATTAAATTACAAACAACAACATAATGCCACTGTAATTCGGAAGCAACTTCTTTCCCTAACAACTTAGTAAGCTCATAAGAAAGAAAATACACAATATTGACCATTAGCAGGTCGGTAATAGGCAAAATATATTTTAAAAGATATAAGTAACGTGTTTGCATAGGTGATCCAAAAAATCATGCAAAAATATCATTGTTTTTGCATAATAATAAATTACGTTAACAAATTAGATGCCGAAGATTACGATTACATCGATATAACTGCAATTAGTGTATTTAGTAGCGGATATACCGAACTAATTATTGTTTTAAGCAGATGATATTTTTTCAATTAAAAAAACCAATAGTATTTACTGCTGTACTGACTTTTTTAATATACGGTTAATCAGGCTCCTTTCCTGATCAAAAAACCAACCCCATTTTCTAAAATAGTAAAATGCACTTTGGATGTGATACTGTAGCAATTTTTTTGATTTATAAGAGCCCTGTTCTAAAGCGTGAACGATTTGAATTTCAGGAAAATAGAGAGTCTTATATTTTTGATGGATTCTTCGCGTCAAATCTACATCCTCTAGATACATGAAGAAATTTTCGTCGAAACCACCAACCTCTTCAATAGCCCGGTTTCTCAGGAACATAAAACTGCCTGGCAAATTAGGGATATTGTGAGTGCGGGTGTAATCCAAATCTTTCATTAGATATTGATCCATGCTTTTTTGAAAAACAGGTTTAAATACACCAGGTAAAAACCTTCTAATTATAAGATCAAACGGAGTTGGAAGCATTCTGCACATTAACTGAGCACTGCCGTCCGGATAGAAAATAGATGGGCTAAGCAAGCCAACATCTTCATGCAATTCCATGTATTTCAATGCTGTTGGCAATACCCGAGCGTCAAAACTAATATCAGGATTTAGTATGATATGGTAAGGTGAAACAAGCTTTGAATATTGTAGTGCGACATTGTGCGCCGCACCATAACCAACATTTTTTCCCAGATATACATACTCAATCCGATCATCAATCGCCAGCTTTTTAAGTTCGTTGGTTAAAGAATTGTCGATAAGATACAATTTTACAGACAACGTAGTTAAAAAAAAGCAGGCGATTACCTGTTCAATTTCTTTAGGATTACTATGGTAAAGTACGATCGATGCGGTAAGATCAAATTCTTTCTCTATTCCCAATTGTTGTTATTTATTACTGTTGATCGTTGTTTTTCTTATAAACATGAGGGTTTTCCCGAACGCCTTTTTTGAAGATTTTTCTTAACCCAGATCTTAAAATATTATCCCCTTCAAGTACAATATCTCTCAATTTCTGCTCTGGTCTCCCTCTAAACGATGTAATATGAAAAGTATCACTTTCTAATAAAGGTGTTGGAGAAAAATAATAGTTTGAAACGCAACACCTAACGCCTTCGTGGGTAACCGGACTAACTGAATGCCAAGATCTTTGGTGCGTTGCCATCACAGCTAATCTATTGAATTTACTGTGTATTACAATTTGTTCCTTCTTTATTCCATCTGGCCAGATTTCTAGATTGCCGCCAAAATCTTGTTCCCATTGTGGTGTAACATAATACAACAAATTTAACACCCGCCAATGGTTTCTATCTTTATCATGTGAATTATCCAAATGCGGATTTAAATAATTCTGATAGCCCATCATAGAAATACCTCCGGCATATAAATTTTCATCCGGGTATATTTCAGGCAAATTACATATCCTACTAATTAAGCCTACAATTCTCTCATCCTGAAACGCATAAATTATCTCCTCTAAAAGAGGATTATATTTATCCATTTGAGCCGCGATATACTTATACTCTCTTAAGCTACGCTTCAACTTAACATCCTCTGGTTTTGGAAAAGCGTTATAAATTTCTGTTGCGATTTCCTGAGGTAGAAGATCATCAATGTAGAAATACCCGATCTCTTCTTTAGATGATTCATACTGATGTTTAAGCGTTTGCTCTACATCTAAAAGCCTTTGAAATATTAAATCAGCTAACGTTACTCTGCTTATTGTTTCCATAATTATATTTGATAATTATCTAATTTAAGAATATTTACGTTTGATTCTACTATTAAGAATTGAAGCAAATCATCCCAATTATTAAAAAAAGGTTGCTTAGGTTGGATTATTTTACTTTTGGTAAATTTCAAGTTACCTGTTATTGCTGCGTCTATACACCGTGTCAAATCATCAACACTATTTGCGTCAAAGTATTTTACAAAAGGGTAATCACCTACTGTTTCATGTGCATAGGGCAAATCTGCAACAATAATAGGTTTCCCCAACGGCTTAAACTCACTTAAAGGCAATCCCCAAGATTCTAATTTAGACGGAAACAACAAACTATCACACTTCACATAGTAATCTTGCACCTCCTCTCTATTAATCTTCCCTAAAAACTTAACATTTTCAATGCCTTTAAACTTATTAAAAATATATCTGCTATATCGGTTTTCGTTACCACTTATTGTTACGAGCAATTCAAAATCATCTCTTTTTGCCGAAATCTGATTGATGGCATTAAATAGCACTTCAAAATTTTTAAACACACGTGGAAATGACGGGTAAAAGAAAGTATATTTCTTTTTAGCAACATTATCGTTTATGACGGTATTATTTACTTGATCGTTAACGTTAAGTTCCGGATAGGCAACTATGGTTTTGACACCATACCTTTTTTCAAACTCTTCTCTCAACCAATTTTGCTGAACAATCACAAATTTATTCTTCTTAATATTGATACGGAAGAGATGTTTATAAAAAAAATTAAACAAAATCTCCTTAAAATTTAGCCAACCTTCTTTTAAAGGAAGTTTATAAAACGAAGAAGAATTATGGCAATAAACAACCTGAAATTTACAATTTACATTTGGTGTAATATCATGAAGGGAAATCCATAAATCTGGTTTAAGCTGATTAGAGATTTTCTTTGAATAGATAAATTCAAAATATAATCTCCGAAACCATGATGATTTTACTTTTGGATACTCATATACAGTAAATGAATCAAGATATTCTTGCACAAGCTCCTTTTTATGTACAAGTAAGATGATCTTAAGTTTATAAGATTGATTTAGTTTACTAAGAGAGAATAAACAATCTTGCAGAATACTGAGAATCCCTCCTTCTGTTAGGTTAACACCTGATATAATTACCCTCTTTTCCTTTACACTATTCATTATTTCTTATTATTTTTTGGAAACATCCGGTAGAAAAACATGTATTCATTCTATTTCTTTAAACTATATGGATAACAAACCGTATTAAATAGTGTACCGCGAAATTAACTAAATAATTTTAGCTCAGCTAAAGTTTGGAAATATTTTTATAATCCCATTTATTTACTTATTAAAGGTATATTGATACATTTAAGTGTCTGTTATTGGGAATTTAAAATATTATAAGTTTGTAACCGAACTGCCTATATTATTTTGTTTTCGCTTAAAAGCAGCTACAACAATCCCTAAAAATACCCAAATATAGGGAAGATTATATGCCGCAACAGTTCCCCATCCTACCAAAGCAACAATCCATATTACCTTGTGAGCGGGTTTAAGATTTTTATGAATTGAAGTGCAAAACCAAATAAAGAAAATTAAGGATGTAACTCCACCTGAAACTAGGATATAAAAAAATAAGCTAAATACATCTCCATAATCTAGGCCCATTGCTTTTGCGTAAAATTGAAAATTGCCAATTCCAATGCCTATAATCGGATTTTCCATGGTAAGTTTATATGCGGTAAATAAAGAGCCAAATCTCTGTTTAAATGAATCATCTACTTCTAAAAGATCATGGACATTAAGGCCTGATAAATAAGTAGTAAAAATCAAAACTACGGCTATAATTGCAAGAATTTTAAAGAACATATTCAATTTCTTCCAAATCAATACAAAGATTAACACAACAAACATTAGATAACCGGTTCTAGATAAGCTAAGAATTAAATTCAGAAACGTAACTCCTAGCAACAAATAGTTTTTACGCTTTAACGAAAGGCCTAAAGCAAAGTTAAATGCAGTAAAAAAACCCCAAAATGAGGGTTCTGGCGATAAGGAATTTAACCGAGCACCGTTGGTCTCACTAAATGATGCCGTTAAACCTCCTTTGGAAAAGTTACCTGAATTATTAAAAAAGTCAAATATAGCTCTTACGAATGGCTCGTAAACCAAACCGATACAAAAGAAAATCAATGATGATACACACAAATAGGAATTGAATTTAAACCAATTTGTGAGCGTTTTATCCAGGTCTTCGTTACTTAAAGCATACGAATTCTGAGTCGTTTTAAAGATTAGATAAATAAATATAAAATTGATCATCTGTGTAACGCTCACTAAATGAAATCCATTGATGGTATTAATCATCACAGAGAAGATCATTAAAATCAGAAAACAGATAAATAGGTAATCATAACTCCTGAGCTGGTATCTGTTCCAATTAAAAGGGATTAAGATACAAGCTAAACAGTAGGTAAACATAACCAAATAGCTCATAGGCAAATTGGAATGCGGAATAAAAGAAAAATTTATAAATGGACTTGTAAATAGAAAAAGATAAAGGAAAAACTTATTTATTTTTATTTTGCTAATTACCATATCAATCTCTATAAACATTTAACGTTTCGCTACCCATTTTTTCCCAAGAAAAATGAGTGACTCTTTGTTTCCCACTTTCTACAAGCATCCTATAGTTTTCTGATTGTAAAATTAATTCAGTTTTAGCTACAATATCTTCTATATTATAGGGATCAACTAAAAACTTCGAATCATATCCCGCTATTTCTCCACAAGAAGAAGAATAAGAGGTAAGTACTGGTACACCACAACTCATCGCTTCTAAAATTGGAAATCCAAAACCCTCATAAAGAGAAGGAAACATCAATACTTTTGCATGCCTGTACAAATTGATCAGATCATCCTGTGAAACGTAATTTAAATGGATCACTTTATTCTCAAGTGTTTGATTTTTATTTAAAAACTCAATGATAAGAGTTGGATCGATTGAACCTGTAATTACAATTTTAAGCTGATTATATTTTTGAGCTAAAATTGAATAGGCTTTCAATGTTCTTTCTAAGTTTTTCCTTGAATGAGAAGCGCCAACACAGAAGAGGTAATCTTGGTAGGGATTTGAATTTAAAGGAACTTCAGTTTTTGAGAAATTACTGAAGCCATTATAAACCAACCTCGTTTTTTCTCTCAAACTCGGCTGAGGAAAATATTCTTCAAAATCCGCCAAACAGCTTTTAGAAATGCAGATAATCCGATCTGCAGCTTTGATAGAATGTTCGAGAATCAGTTTGTAATATAACTTCGTTTTGTAATCAAAAAGTTCGGGATGTTTATAAAAAGCAAAATCATGTATCGTAATGACTTTCTTTTTTGCTTTTAGAAAATAAGGGAGGCTAAAACTCGTAGAATGGAAAACATCAGGATTTACGGCTTGTTTTGTGATGCCATATAGGTTATAAAACAGCTTGGTTAAGGATCCTGCTTCAGCCTTGTTTAGACTTTTATAATTCGTTTTCTCAATTTCAGGATTCGCTGGAATTTTACTCAAAGAATAGGTTTCTAAATCTAGATTTACACGATTTAAAAATTTAATCAATTCGTATGTATAAATTTCTATACCCGACCATTTGTCTCTTTCAAGTGGAAAAAGGTTGATTCCTACCTTCATCATATTTATCCTATTAACGCTACAATCTGGTCAAAAATTCTTTCTCCCGCATTCCCATCCAATTCCATCACCTGCTTTTTCACCAAGGCCTTTCTTTCAGCTTGATGAATCGTTGGATTAGACAAGTATAAATTGATCTGCTCAACTAGCAATGGAAAACTTTCAGCTATAAAACAGGCTTTACCATCAACAATATGCTTATAATGTGTGTATTTATAGTATCTGGCAATACTTCCTTCATATTCATTTTCATTCGACTTTATGTCAAAACCAATATTGATTATCGGCGTATCGAAACATGCGGCATCAATTGTAATTGTAGATGCGATATTTAACACCACGTCACTATATTTCATAGTCTTACCCAAGTGGGTGACATTGTCATTAGTGGGCTTCCAATTCTTTAACGATTTATCTGGCTTACTTCCATATTCATCAACAACTACGCCTATTTCAGTTTTCAAGCTGGAATAATCTGTTTCGTCCATAGGATGTGGACGAATAAGCAACAGAAAACCTGGAAGTGAAACATTTCTTTCTTTCAACAATAACGTAGCTAATGTCAAATGTGATGCCCCATAATAAACCTGCGGAATTGTTGTAAGGGTAATTACTGGAAGGTCACTGTCAAAACCTAAAGACTTTTTGAAAGCAATTCTTTCATCAGCGGCAGCGATGATTGCGGGATATGGATCAAAAACCGGAACACCGCAAGCAAAGATCGTATCCTCATTATAATCGTGGAAATAAATTCCTTCCTGTTTCATTATCTCGTTCCATACGATGAGGTAATCTGGATTAAAATAAAACGGACCTTTTGCAGTTAGGTTATCCCAACTATAAACAGGCGAAACAGATTTAATACGGTTTTTTTTTGCATAAAAAAGAAACGGCAAATCGAACTCTTTCTGTCCTGGTGTTGACGTAATTAAAAAATCTATTTTTTCCTTTTTAAAGATATCATCAACTAAAGTATCTGCAAAGCTAAGTTCTAGTTTTTTTAAAAGGAGCTGAAGTGCTGATTGACTTTTCTCAAGTAATTTAATGGCCAAATCAACCGGCGATTTCTTTCTACTGGCGTTGATTTCGTTTTTTATATTTAATGTCTCCGTTAATTTTTTAGCTGTACTAACCAAAACCTTTTTGTAAAGACTCCTAAATAGCATTTTAGGTTTATTAACCTGAACTCCATATGCTAGAACAGTATAGGTTAACTGATTTTGTTTCGCGTAATTTTGTAGATCTTCAACCAACGTAGGAATAGTTACAATAGCAACATCATACTGCGTTGCTATCCTTTTAACGATAGCAGTATCTATTAAATATCTGTAGTGGAAACCATCTGCAATGGTGATTAAAATTTTCTTTTTCATTAAGATTGTCCTCCGAAAAACGGCCTATAATAAACCGATTCATAGGCTTGTTCTTTTCTTGTCGTAATTACTTTTGCTGGATTGCCACCTACAACTGTATAATCTGGCACATCCTTCGTTACTACAGCCTTAGCAGCAACTACAGCACCTTTACCAATGGTCACCCCTGGTAAGATAAGTGCATCGTAACCAATCCATACGTCGTCCATAATGGTAACCATACCGCCTTTTAATTTGAAAGATTTATCATTATAATCATGCCCCATGGTTAGGATAGTCGTTTTTCTGGAAACAGATACATTTTCTCCGATTATGCAGCCTCCTCTTCCATCAATTAAAGATTCGGAATTCACGACTGTATTTTTACCTATTGCAATCGATTTTCCAAAAAACTTCACATTGATATGAACTGCGGAACGGGGATTAATTTTAAATTTATATACCTTCCTATAAAATAAGTTTCTTAAACTATTTGATGGAAGGTGAAGAATGACATGATTCAACAGATAAAATTTCAGCCCTCTTAAAATAGAAATCACACTTTTATATAAAAAGTCAAAGAAACCATTTGCAGGATTTGATGGTGATTCTACAAACTTCATCATGATGTGACTTTTACATTTTTAGCTAATTTAATAGATGGAAGTTCTACCAATCTATAAAACACATATGCTACTCCAATAGAAAATAATATACCAACACATAATATAAATATTGGATTGATTTGATGGCTGGATTTATTTAAGTAATTGATTACTCTTCCTCCAAAAATATCATGCGTCAAATATAAAGAAAATGATACATTACCTAAAAATAATAGTGGTTTGCTTGCCACATTTGTAAGAAAGAGTATTGTGGCCAATGTACCTAAGCCTGCTATTGCTTGTTCAACCTTAAAAAAGTATAAGCAGGCGGAGAAAACTACTAAAGTACATAAACCTGCCTCAACCTTGTTTATATTCTTTAGAAAGTAGGCTTTGGCGATAAAGCCGAAACAAAAGAAAGTTGAGTAGGACAAAAACGTTTTGTAATTATCTTTAATAAGTGGGAAAATGCAGATAAGCAATAAGAACAAAAAAAAACTTTTTTTATTCCTAAACATCAGGGTATAAAATAATCCCATAAATAAATAAAACTGAAATTCAACGCCGAGTGTCCAATAAAATTCCTCAATCCAACGATAGCCGAAAAATGGATTTAAATAGCCTACGTGTAAGACAAGTTGGGTAAAGCTAAAATCAGAATCTTGCTTATTTAGAAAAATACTTGAAAACCATAAAAGCAAAAATGCCACCAATACTGAAATTAAATAGGGAGGCTCTATTCTGAAAATTCTTTTCTTCAAAAAGAACCAGAATTTACCGAAATTATAATCGTATTTCGCCATTGAATAAGGGATCACAAATCCTGAAATCACAAAAAACATCTCAACGCCCAACCAGCCAAAACCGCTAACAGATTTTAGCGTTGGGTAAGCATTCAGGTAATCGCCATGACCTAAAACAAAGTGAAAGATGCAAACAGAAAGTGCTGCAATTCCTCTAAGGCAATCTATTACTTTGAGATGATTCATTTTGCTTAAAGCTCAATTTGTTTTAAATAATCTTTCCAATACCAGTCTTGGTTTACCGGTGTAAGTTCCATACCTGCTTCATCTAATCTAAAAAATACCCAATCAATGATCTGTTGATTTGTTTTATATGGTTTTTCTATTTTTTCGTTAATCGCATAATTAATCTGTTTTTTAATTAAAGAGTCATAACTTATATTATTAAAATGAACGGACATGAGATCATTTCTTTCTACTACTTTCCCTTTCAATCCCAATGGGAAATTACGTCCAATTGTTGGTCTGAGTGGCTCACCTCTCAAAATCAACTTAGCAATTCTCTTTTTAAAATCACCTTTTGGATTTGGCCAGGTTAAACGCTCAGTTGCCCTGATTAGAATTGGATTCAATACATTTTTTGCCGGCGAAACCCATTTATCGCTTTCTGAACGATAAAAATCATAACCTCTCCAAGGAGATATCTTTTTGAATTGGTAAACATCCACGTCTTTAGCTTCCATCATCACCCTGATCTCATCTTTAATTCGGGGTTCTACCATTTCATCTGCATCTGTATAAAAAATCCAGTCTGCCCCTCTTTCGATCGCCGCTTTAGTTAATCTATTCCAGTTTAATGGTTCATTACGGAACTTATCCGATCTTGGTTTATTTTTAATTATCTGCGTAACCTTCGGGTAACTTTCTAAAATTTTAATGCTATCATCTGATGACCCATCATCTAATGCGATAATTTCATCGACAAACTCAGAGAGCGCAGATAATGTATATTTAATTACCCAAGCTTCGTTTTTTAAAGGAATGCAAGCTATTAATTTCATTTAATTTTTGTTTTTATTGGTTTGATGTAATGTATGAATGTAAAAACCGTTAACACTACCAATCCGTAACACACATTTAAACCAGCGATGCCCAGGTAAAAGCGATCAATATTTACAAGCGCAAGTATAGTGATTTTCAATAGTATAAGTAAAACAACGGCGACATTTAACGGCAAAAGTTTATTCTTTACAATGAGCACATCAACCATTACATTTCTGATAGAAAGAAATGGAATGGAAAAGGCAAGGACGGCAAAAATAGCTATTGATTTATGATATTCAGGGGCAAAATATTGTACAAAAAGACTCATGATGATATAAGAAGCACCCACAAGAACGCCGGTTAGTACAAAGTTAATTCCTGTAAGTTTATACACCTGCTTTTCATTTTTAATCATGTTTTTCGCATTGCTGGAATAGTAAAATACAGCAACTGAAGATGGTAAAATCAGTAAAACAGTAATGAAGGTTTGGATGAGTGAAAAATAGCCATTTTCTTCTAATGAAAATCGATAATTGATCATCCAGATATCAGATGACGTATAGGCAATTGAAAGTAACGACGGCACAATCATTTTTGAGCTTCTGATGAAAAAAACCTTTAGTCTTTGGTAATAAAGCTTAGGTCTAAATTTGGTAATGAAAGTTTTCTTTCGAAGATAAACTAAACCGATAAATGAGGAAACCAAATTACCAATCAGCATCCCATTTAAGTTTCCATACATTGCACCAACAATTACAAAAACAAATCCCGTAATTGCTAAAATATTAGTATAAGTGGCTATTGTATTAAAACTTGCTCCGATTTTATTAATTGCGACATAAGTTTCAGAAAATTGGGTAATGAAAATAGAACTTACAAAAAAGGCTACTATAATGGGAAAATAGCCCAATGTAGAAAACTGATCAATTTGTGTAAAGCCGAAAATTACGGTATAAATTAACCCAAATACAATGGTTAACATCACGTTTGTACGGATCAGAAGCGAACTATAAAGTTCTACACTTCCCGTTTTACCTGCCCGGTAATATGCAAGAGAATTAAAACCAAGATTATAATACCGGAAATAGCCCAAAAATGTAGAAACCAGCGACCACGCACCTAAGCTTTGAGGCAATAAAATCTTTGCCAATGCAAATGATCGAAATACATTCAACACAACCGAAAGGTAATTACTGAATAAATATTTTGCTAGTTTTTTAACCATTTTAATACCTGGTTAAAAGAAATTCAGCGAAATCAAAATCGAGTTGATCATTGATATCTATAGACCTTTCTGCTGGCATTTCATACCCTAAACAAGGTTCTGCTATAATTTTATTGAGCTTTTTTATGGTATCTATATGACTAAGGTAAATTGAACAGTTTCTTACATGAACCTCAGCCATAAATTGATATGCTGTTGCCTTCTCTTCACCAAAATAATCTTTCAAAATCCCGTCATCGACTAATAATTTGAACTTGTCAGGATGATACATGTGATTAACTTTCACAACACTCACCACTGTTGCTGGTTTTTTCTCTTTGAATAATTTGACGCACGCTGAAATATCTTCCATCAAAGTAAATGGAGATGTTGGTTGTAAGATTAAAACGGCTTCATATTCATCCTTTAACAGCGATAAAGTATAATTTACATAGTCAATTGCAGGAGATTCATCCGCGGCAAGTTCATCTGGACGTAAAAAAAAACTTACTCTTTCATATTTTTCTGCAATTTGCTGAATAGTCGAATCATCTGTACTCACCACAACATCATATTCATTAGGCAAATTGTTAGCCAATTTAATTGTATGTTCTATTAGTGGAAGTCCATTAAAAAGTTTAACATTTTTACCTGGCAACCGTTTAGAGTTCTTACGAGCGGGAATAATCGTTAAAATCTTTTTCATTACACTTCATTTTTAATTAGATCCAACAATTCATTGGTAATAATCTCTTCAGTTTTGTGACTAGAATCTATGGTACAACCGCCAATATGTGGGGTAATGATTAAATTACTATGGTGATTTGCGTAGGCTACAAGTGGATTTTTAGGATTAAATCCCAATTCCTCATTAACCACATCAATGGCAGCACCGCCAATAACTTTATTTTCAAGTGCAACGAGCAAATCTGCTTCATTCACTAATTGTCCCCTTGAAGTATTAATGAAAACAGGTTGTTTTGTAGCCAACATTAAATTACTGCTATTGATCAGCTGAATATTGCTTTCCTGATAATCGACATGTAACGTTATGATCTCATTGTTTAAAAAGATGTCGTTTATACTCGAAGCTCTTTCAAAATGAGAAGGTAATTCGACAGCATTTTTTTCATATACCTGCACGATTGCGCCAAAAGTATGGAAATAGTTTGAAACAATACTTCCCAACCTACCATATCCAATTATACCTACTTTTTTTCCAAATATATCCCTCCCTCTAAATAGGTCTCTATTCCATATTCCACTTTTAGTGCTTTCAATAGCCGGAATAATATTCCTTAACAAAGTTAAGGTTAGTGCCATAGTGAGTTCGGCGGTTGCACGAATGTCTTTTAACAGTTCTTTCTTGTTTTTAAAAGAAATAATTTGAATCTGATGTTTATAACATGCTTGTTCATCAACGTGATCTATCCCTGTTGCAGGAATTAAGATAAATCTACATTTAATAGAATTACATTCATCGAGCAATTTAGCGTCAATCTTCACGCCCAATCTCATGTAAATAAGACTGTATTTTTCTAAAGCTTCCCTGATTGATATATTGTCCTTATTTAGTGAAACCTCAAAACCATGTTCAGTTAAGGTTGCAATAACTTTAGCTGAAAAATCCAGGGGCTCAAAAATAAGTACGGTTTTCATTAGTATGATAATTGTTTATGAAAGTTTAAAGGCGCTTCAGCAATCACCTGAGCTATTTTCTCTCCTGCCTGCCCATCGCCATAAATAAATGAACTTTCATATTTACCATGGTTAATTTGTAATTGGATAGCTGCTTTTAATTCTGCCTCATCATGCGCCACATCTTTCACATTATCTCCTCTTTCTCTTCCACTTTGTCTTGAGCCTATGTTAATTACGGGAACCCCCAAATAAGCACTTTCTCTAATTCCCACACTAGAATTACCAATTAAACATGCCGACTTTTTCAATAGCATCAAAAAATCTTGAGGTTCCATATTCTTTAGAAAGAAAATATTTGATGTGGTATGTTTTTCTCTAAAAATCCTAATTCCTTTTGATGTACCATCAGAACCAGCATCAACATTTGGCCAAAACCACATGGTTGGAATTCCTGATTCGTGAACTGCATTTAACGTAACTTCTATTTGGTTTCTGGAGCTTTCATACTCCGTAGTTACCGGGTGTTGGAGTACAACTAAAAATGGTTTGTTTATGTCTATTTTATTTCCTACGCCCTGGTATTTTTCTAACAATTCATTTGTGAATTCCGAATCGAGTTCTTTGGCAATATCTATCGAAGGGCATCCTGTTAAATATACAGATGTCTCATGCTCTCCCATTTTAATCACTCTTTCTTTCGCTTTTGGTGATGCAACGAGATGAAGATCAGCTAATTTTGTAATCGCATGTCTAACTTTTTCATCAATATTTCCGGTTACTTCTCCTCCTTGAATATGGATCAGTGGAATATTCATATATGAAGCAGCAATTGCTGTAGCGATTGTTTCAAATCGATCTGCAATTGTAACGACTGCATCAGGTTTTAAACGCTCAAAAACCGGCGCAAGTTCAACAATACCAATACCAGTAGTTCTTGCAGCCGAAGTTAAGTTTTCGCCTTCTATGATATTGAAAACTTTGGCATTAATATCAAAACCATCCTGTTCTATAATCAGATGAGCTGATCCATAACGTTCAAGCAATGCAGATGCAGCCAATACAATCTGCAATTCAATATTAGGATGTTTCTGTAGTGCTATTAACGCTGTTTTTATTCGGCTATAGCTTGGCCTAGCTGTGATTACGACACAAATCTTTCTTTTAGTTAACATCATCAAAGTTTAAAAAATCGTTCCTATTCATCTCTCTTGATAGTGTTTTACCTATAATTTTTTCAAATTCAATAGCGTCGACGCCAAACCCGGCAGGTTTTTTTGACTCCAGGTCGTCGATAGTCAATATATGACCTGCATGCAAATCTTTATTTATAGCTATAGATTTACCAAACATGTTCCTCAATGTTTGAAGTTTAGCGCTATCTTTAGTTACAGGATTCGAAACTGCAATCTCTAAAAATTTTAATCCTTCTACTAACTGTTTGATCGATCCAATATCAAGAGATGCAATACTATCTGGTCCAAACATTTTTTTATCAAAAACAGCATGGAATTCAAAAATTGTGGCACCCAAAGCTGCTGCTGCTAAACAAGGGTAAATAGTTCCAGAATGATCCGAAATGCCATATGGCAAATTAAATTGTCTTCCATATTCCGGTACCACATTCAATCCAACATGTTCTGGGGGAGTAGGGTACATTGTTGTGCATTGCAATAAAGATATGTCGGTTATACCTTCTGATAAATAATTTATAGCCGCCGCCAGATTTTCAAAATCGCTTAATCCTGATGATAAGATAACTGGCTTACCAATTGACCTTATTTTATTAAGCATCAGCTTATTAGATATTTCTCCAGAAGCAATTTTATACCTCTTAACGTTGAGATTTTCAAGTAAATTCACAGCCTCAATAGAAAACGGTGATGAAATAAATTCTACACCTTTATCATCGCAGTGCTGCTTTATTCCTAACCACTGGTCGGCTGTAAATTCCATTCTTTTCCAATAGTCATATCTCGTTTTATCGACATAACTGAAAGGAACACGAAATGGCTCGTGCATGCTGCTTTCTGCATCTGCTATATGAGTCTGAAATTTGATTGCATTAACGCCAGTATCGGCTAATGCATCTATATAAGAGTGTAGAATTCCTAAGCTACCATCGTGTGCCTGCCCTATCTCAGCAATAATTAAAAATTTATTATTCATACTAAAATTACAAGCGACCGTCAACTAATGAACGATCGAGAAATGATTTAATATCAAAAATAATACTCGTTTCACTCGCTTTAATCCCCGGATAATTAATATCCTTGAATTCTTTATGACTTACCGCTAATACTATTAAATCATAGTCAGTACTGATGCGATCAATCAAATTTATATTATACTCTTCCTTGACCTGAATCTTGTCAGCATGAGGGTCATAAACTGAGACATTTAATCCAAATTGATTTAATTCATTAAAAATATCAATAACCCTGGAATTGCGTATATCTGGACAATCTTCTTTAAATGTCATCCCTAGTATAAGCGCCTTTGCACCATTTATTCTATGTCCTTTATTAATCATGAGTTTAATGGCTTTGTTTGCTACAAACATCCCCATATTATCATTGACTCTTCTTCCCGATAAAATAACTTGAGGGTGATATCCTAAAGATTCAGCCTTATGGGCTAAATAATAAGGATCAACTCCGATGCAATGACCTCCAACAAGACCTGGCTTATACTTTAAGAAGTTCCACTTTGTTCCGGCAGCTTCAATAACATCCTGTGTATCAATACCAATTCTGTCAAAAATTAGAGCAAGTTCGTTAACGAATGAAATATTGACATCACGTTGTGCATTTTCAATTGCTTTACTGGCTTCAGCAACCTTTATACTGGCAGCTTTATAGGTGCCTGCAACAATTATGCTAGAATAAAGCTCATCTACAATATCAGCTACTTCAGGTGTAGAGCCTGAGGTAACTTTCATAATTTTTGTTAAAGTATTAACTTTATCACCTGGGTTTATGCGCTCTGGAGAATACCCGCAAAAAAAGCCTGAATTGTACTTGAGCCCAGAAAATTTTTCAAGGATTGGAACGCACTCTTCCTCTGTACAACCAGGATATACAGTTGACTCGTATATTACGATATCACCCTCACTTAAAACTTTCCCCAACATCGTTGACGCATTTATCAAAGGAGCTAAATCGGGAGCCTTAAATTGATTTATAGGAGTGGGAACTGTAACAATGTATATGTTACAATCAGCAAGCGAACTAGTTTCATAAGAAAATTCTAATCCATTAGATGTAGAACTACTATTTAATAAATCGTGTAATATCGTCAGGTCTGCTTCTTTAGTTGAATCATTTCCTGATTTTAATTCATTAATTCGGTTGGCGTTAATATCAAATCCAATAACATTAAACTTTTTTCCAAATTCTAATGCTAAAGGTAATCCTACATACCCTAAGCCGATAATTGCAATTTTATAAGGTTTTTCCAATTTTATAATCCTAATTTCCCAACTTTAAATATTTCAAAATTCTATTGTACCAAGGTAACTTTGTCTCAACGCCATAATTACCGTAGCCATAACCATAACCGTAAGATTTACTATTAATATCATTTACGACAATTCCCATGTTTTTCATTTTCCCTGAAGTATACAAATCGTCTGCTATAGCTAAATGATCTTTTTTAGTTACCCTTTGGCGTACCAAATATAATGTAACATCAGCATAATCTGCTAAAAGTTGTGCATCAGTTATAATACCTACAGGTGGTGCGTCCATAATTATGTAATCAAATTCTTTTTTCAATGCATCAATTAACTCCTTGGTGTATTCGCTCATCAATGTTTCTGCCGGATTTGGTGGCAATGGACCAGAAGAAATTATAAACATATTGCTATTTATAGATAATGGCTTAACAATATCTTCAATCTTAACTGATCGATCGATTGTGTAATTACTAAATCCAACCTTATTAGAAACTCCTAGTTTTCCTGATAAACCAGGTTTACGCAAATCCAGTTCCATCAGCAAAACTTTTTTTCCGGTTAGAGCGAAAATATTTCCTAAGTTTATAGCGGTAAAGGATTTACCTTCTCCGGAAACACTGGAAGTTAGGAGAATTATCTTTTCATTTTCATTTTTAAGATAAAAAGAAAGATTTGTTCGCAACGCCCGGTACTGTTCTGATATTGCAGATCTTCCTTTATTTGCAACTACCAGATTATTAATATCTTCATTATGGCTGATCTCCCCGATAACAGGAACATTTGTACGGCTTGTTATATCTTCTTTACCAGTGATAGTAGTACTAAATTGAGCTATACTCAGGATTAATAAGATTGGGATAGCAATCCCGAAAACCAATCCAATTATCATTATAACGTCTTTCTTAGGGGCTACGGATTGAAATTCAGCCTTTGGAGGATCAATAGTCTTCGCAATTGAAATGTTAGAAGTCTTAGAAATCAAGGTTTCTTCCGCTTTCTGCATCAGAAAAATATATAATTCCTGTTTAATCTGTTGATTTCTAGCAAGAATTAAATAGTTTTTTTCAATTTGAGGAACCTCACCTACCCTATTTTCGATTTGACCTAGTTGAGCGACCAATTTATTCCTTGTAACTACTAAAGTATTTTTAGTGCTTTGAACATTCCCTAAAATACCATTTCTTAAACTGCGTATTTGATTATCTATATTAATTATAAAGGGACTTTCTTCAGTAACACTCAATAGTTGCTTGTCACGCTCAACCAGTAGTGCATTATATTGATTCATTAGGCCAGAGAAAACCATGTCAGATGGAAGAAGAGATGTCGGAAAAACCCGTTTATTTTTATTTTCATCTTTCAAATACTTTTCCAGGTCATTCACTACTTCAACTTGAACCTCAGCTTTTGCCAACTCATTCCTTAAAGCACTGGTTGTTTGCACCAACATCTTACTTTGTTCAGATAAGTCAGTAAGTTCATTGGATTGCTTAAATGATTGTTGCTTATTTTCAACATCTCCCAACTCACGGGCAATTACGGCAAGTCTATTTTGTATAAACTTAGTTGTTGAATCCGCGATGGTATTTTTATCTTCAATATTCGATTCATTATAACGGGTGATTAATGCATTCAAAATATCTTCACCCTTTTTTGGTAGCGAATATTGCAATCCTAACTCAATAATACTGACTTGTTTATTCGAAACCGAAGCAGAAAGCGAGGCCATAAGCGCTGCCACCCGCTGGTCAATTGAAAAAATTGTTGCTGAAAATCTTTTATCAGGTATGGTTTTATTATTAGTACGGATGATCTGTAATTTTCCGACACCATTAATATCAAATATTTCGTTCCAGTTTACATGCTTATCTAAATCAACCCCCGAGATTTCTAAACCATTATCTGTTGCTTTATCTACATTTAGTGTAATCGTTTTTATAGTATCAACCCCTTTTATGAGCTTAATTTTAAATGGGGCCTCATTGATTTCCCGAAGAATCAATTTACTTTTTTCATAATAAACAATATTCAGTTCCATCTGCCTAACAACCTGTTCCATAAGAAACCTGGTTTTCAAAATCTCTACTTCATTGTCGACAGAACTTTTACCTCCAATAAGCCCTCCAAAATCCATCAACGGACTCGCTTTTGCGCTTAAACTCCCTCCCTTGTCGTTATCATTTACAAGTAATTTTGCATTAATTTGATATACTGGGGCAGTATACTTAATATAGATATAGGCTATTGATAAACAGAAAAGCACGCTAATGATAAACCAGGGCCATTTATCTGTTAATTTTGATATCAAACTTTTAATGTTAATTGTTTCTTCAGCAGAAGCGTCCATGTTTGATGGGTAACTAGAATTATTGTTCATCTAAGAAAATATACAATTATTTAAAAACTGAAATTGCAACAACCAATACTGATATAATTGAAGTAATAACACCAATTGTCTGAATCTGCGCAGCATTATTAGCAGAAACTCTGGCTTTATTAGGCTCTACATATATTACATCGTTTTGTTGCAGATAATAGAAAGGGCTACTAAACACTTTTGAAGAATTTAAGTTCAGTCTGGCGAACTCTTTTTTTCCATTACTATCCCGAACTACAAGAATATTATCCCTCCGGCCATAAATTGTCAAATCTCCAGCTAAACTCAATGCATCTAAAATACTAACCTTCTCATTAGGAAGCGTATACGCAGACGGTGCATTAACCTCGCCCAATACACTAACCTTAAAGTTTGAAAATCTTAACTGTACATTCGGCTCTTTATAATATACACTAACTTTTTCGCGTATTAATTCCCGGGCTTGATAAGTGGTTAACCCAGAAACCTTAACTTTACCTACTAAAGATATTTCGATATCCCCATCCTTATCTACTAAAAAACCAGTATTTTGAGTTGAAAGACTATTGTTCGTATTACCTCCAAGCGCTGGAGTATTCGCTGCCTGATTAACAACAACTCCACTTTGAGGATTTAAAGTAAAAATATTGACACTTAATATATCATCGGGTTGAATAGTTGGTTCTACAAATTTTGTAGCATTTTCTAGTTGAGCCTGATCAACAGTTTGAATGTCTTGAAAATATGCTATTTTTTTGTTGCTCACACATGATGTAAGGATAGTAAACAAAACCAATAATAAATAGTAAATACCTCTATCTTTGGCTGGTAGATTGTTATTCATAGGTAAGGTGAATTAATTGACTGGTAATAGTTTTAAACTAATCACTCAATTTTATACATTAAATGCCGCAAAGTTAATCATTTAATTGTAATTGTGAGGGATGAGTTAGCTACATTTGATTTATCTGTGGATTGGAAACCGGTAGCTTAATTTATTAAATAAACTAATCCTAATTTAAAATGTAGATTATTTACATCTTGCTTATTCCAATTCCAATAATTCCCTGGAGGTGTACTATCTTGCCATTGATATTGGTAATTCAAAGACCTTATGTAAGTTAACTGTGCGTTGGCCACGAATTGTTTGAAGTTCCATGAAAAATTACCACCGAAAGAAAGATCTACCCAATGCCTGTTGATATACTGACTTTTATCTGCGGAAGAGGATGCAAAATCATAAAACAAGTCATTATTGTTTACTAACCGTTCAAGCTGCAGACCAATTCTCTTTAGTCCTTTTACCCAGCTAACATTTAATGATTGCATATTACTTCCCGGTCCAATTCCCGCGCCAATAACCTGACCTTTATTTGTATATCCATCCGGAACTAAAGGATGGCTGTACCAACCGAGAGTTGCACGAGTATCTTTTGTGGTTGCTTTTTGCATTTGCGTAAACTCCAGGCCAATTTGTACGCTTTCATCAGGCCTCATTAAAGGAACTAATTTTCGAAAACCCACGATGTAAGCCCTCGTATGCTCCGGTTCAACAAAAGCATCTCGGGTATCTTGAGCGTGGTCATTTCTACCAAACTGAACGTAAACTTCTGCTTTACTTTCAGGCATAACATAACGTGCAAAAAATGATATATACTGATCTCTTGCTGCTAACTCATCTAAATTTTGTCCACTTTCATTTTCCCCATAACTTTGTTTTTCAACAGCTCCGAAGATTGGAAAATAATCTGAAAAACCGTTACCCATATTAGAGTGGTTGACAATAAAAGACCGGTCAAATCCCAGAAATAATCCAGGTATCCACTTAGGTTGATATGTCAAGACAATTCCTGAAAAATAACGCCAATCATATGGGCGGGTTTTTGATTCATTTATAATTGCTTGTGGTAATCCCGCTTGATCTAGTAAATTGACACCAGATTGTTCTAACCGCCCTCCTACGATTTGCGCTTCAAATGAGCCAATATACGTTTTAACAGGCCTTATCGTATTCAAGGTTAAATGTCTGAACCCTGATGCATTATTACTCATTAATAATGAGTTACGAACACCAGGGCCCCACCACAAATTTTCGTTAGAAAATCCTGCAGATACTGGGCCAAATGTCAGCCTGACGCTGCTTTGTCCTAAACTAAATTTGCTATAGCTTCCATCGTTGGGACGATCCGGGAGGTCAATATTATTATAATAAATAGTTACAGGTGTATTCCAGTACACACCATTTGGTGCATCCGCTAAGCGCTGAAAACCTTTATTTTCAGCATATACGTATTCTGGTCTGAATTGAATACTTAGTGGCCCAACCTTCGCATAAATTCCGGCAGAAATCTGAGTTTGATACCCTTTTGCCTGAACCATAGAACCATCGTTCATCCCATATGGGTGATGCGAATTAAATTGTTGCTGCCAGGCCACAGGCAAGGCATAAACTTCTGTCTTGAATTTTGGATTAGCATACAATAATTTTCTAAAGCTATTTACCGAAAAAGCAGAATCCAGCTGTAGGTTATGTTTAGCCGACATAAACATTGGCCGAATCATGTAAGAGCTATTAGAGGAATCTTTCCCCAACAGTTGCTGCCTTCTGTATGCATCCTCAACGTTTTCAAGAATTCCAACCGGTAAAGTTTGTGCAATAACATTACTATGGCTTACAAGAAATACCAAAAACAGGTAAAGTAATGGTTTATTCATAGGTTTTTGAGTGTATAACGTTAAAATGTCCGCTAAGGTATAGAAAGTTTGTTAACACTAAAACGATTTTTTTTTCTTTTGACCATCATAGGCATAACCTTTATAGTATTGATTTTGCTAAATTCCACCCACGATATCATGACACATCAACCATAGCAATAAAAAATCTAACGATTACGAGGTTTTCAACGATATATTCCGTTTATTTGGGCCTGATAAGATTTTAGCTTAGATTGACTCCGGAGAAATTGACAATACCTATTATAATGCTGCACCATGTCGCAGATCAACCGCATTCAAGCTTGAAAAAATGGTGCATTAGTCATAATAAATTTCTTGAACTTTTAGACCAGATTGAGCAAAAAGGGTTGGTACCAACAACCTTTCGGGAAATCGTTGAATTAAACCTCAATGAATCTGGCTTGAAAGATAAGGTTATAATTAGTTTCGATGATTGTTCTGCGGCTCTATTCGACTTTGCCATTCCGGAACTGTTAAAAAGAAAGTTTAAAGCAGTTTTTTACATGCCATCAGCACATATCGGCGATTTAAACATCTGGGACATCGAAGAGCATGCTATGGAAAGCGTAAGTTTAATGAACGAGACTCAGCTACAGCAATTAGTTGTGCTTGGAATGGAGGTTGGGAGCCATGGCGAGAAACACCTTAGATTAGATTCAGTAAATGAGCAATTAGCATTCGATGATATGCTAAACTCTAAAAAAACTTTGGAGAAATTACTGGACACTAAAATATATTCTTTCGCTTTTCCATATGGTAAAATGCCGGCAAACCATAAGAAAATGTTGAGAAAAGCCGGTTATCAATATGGCTTATCTATTTACACCGCTTTTGAAACAAATTACGCTTTACGCAGATTCGCTATAAATGAGAAAGATGGTAAAGAGGCCATAGATTTGAAGTTAAGTGGAAAATACAGACTCATGCGTTTCTTTTACGACCCTATTTTTTTACTAAAGAATAGCTTCTTTAAGGCTTAAAAATACAAATCCTCCATTTTTGCCCGTTTTCATTCGTCACTTCTTCCCAGTCTAAAAACGTGTACTTTTCAGAAAATCTTTTCCAAAGCTGCGCATGTTCAGCATAATAGAACATGGAGATGATTACATATCCACCCGGATTTAAAGTTTTATCAAGATAGGATTGCAGTTGTTCAACAGGCTTTTTAAAATAGTAAACACATTCGTTGAAAATAACAAAATCAAATCTTTCAGCCGGGGTAGACTTATTGAAATCCATTTGCTCAAAACGATAAGGGGGGAAAGCTTTTCTAGCTTGTTCAACAGCATTTTCTGAAATATCAAAACCCAGGTAATTGTCAGGGTTTTTAATATCTGACTTAAGGTAATGAAACAAGACCCCTTGCCCACAACCCGCATCGAGTACACTGCCTGCTCCGTATTGCTTATAAAATTTAACGATTGATTTATAGTGAAGAGATTCCGTTTCTGAGTAAAGATAATCCCAGGCACCATTTTTAAACTGCTCTTCCCATACATTTTTACCAACCGGACTTCCGATTCCAAAACGATATAAAAACTTCCTAATGAACTTTTGTCTGAAATAGTAATAAACTTTCTCTGCGGTAATCATATGTTTCTAATTTAATCTGTAAAAGGAATTTATATTTACGAATCTAAAAATCCTGATAAAGATTTCTAAATGTACTACGCAAGCCAAAGGTAATGAGAGAAGTGTTTTGAATGCGTACTTCCGAAGATTCCCTTCTTAGCACACCACCCAGTTCGGCTCTTAAATTGTATTTTGGATTTAACAGGTAAGATACTTTTGCCTCTCCAAAAAAGAGGTTAGTTTTAATGCCCTGGCTTATTGTATTTCCATAATCCTGAACCCTGGTTCCATATGGAAGAAAAATATTCTTTCCATAGTTCAATCCTGCCGGATCAAGACCATAATTGGCATAACTCAATTGGCCTTGCAGGTCGAAACGTTTATAACTATAGTTCATTATGCCCAAAAATTCCCTGAAGTTTGCACCAAAAGGGTGTGCCAATGGCTGGTTCATGGCAGCATAATTAGAAACCCGGTCGAAATGGGCATAAGTATATGGGCGGGCGGTGTTAAATTCAGCAAGGTAATTTAAATTTTTCACCTTAAACAAATCAGAGCCCCTAAAACCGATCTGCATGGCCCATTTATTAGCCCAGTAACCGTTACCGGCAAACACTTCTTTTGCGGTAAATTCATCGAACATAAACTGGCTATAAAGCGTGGTTTTATCAAGTGCCTCGTATTTTAAGTTGATACCTAAGCGCATCTTATCAGGTGAGTTTGTGTTTGCGCCTTCAACGGAACGCAGAAATATAAACGGGTGAACGTAATTGAAATCAAAACCCCTTTTCCCTTCTACTTCAGCATCTGCCCAGGTAACCGCCTGAAAAAAACCCGCTGAAAATCGTCTTGTGATGTTCCAATCTAAATAGTGCGCAGCCATCCATTTGCCCCGATCGCCTAAACGTCTGTCGGTAGTTAATTTTTCAGCACCAGGATCCAACATATAGGCAAAAATGGTTTGGTATTGAACGTTACCCAACGTGGCTCTTAGCCTTAAAAAAGAATAATTTGCAGCAACGTCCGACAATAACATAGACCGATAACCATCACCAATAAAGTTTTTATCATAGCCCAATGCAATGTTTATGTGTTTATTTGCCGTATAGGAAAGGAGGGCCGTTGCATACGACCAATCTTTTGTTTTCCCATCGAGTTTGCCGGTCATTTCACTTGGCACGACCTGATTTGTATTGATGAAATCGGTAATGTAATTTGCAAAAACACCTTGATTCTCGTATGCATTTGCATAAAACGAGAACTTTTCGCCAACGTTCCCGCCTATCTGGAAACCTCTTGTATTTTTCCATGTCGTTTTACTTTCATTAAACTCGCGTCCGATTTGAAAATCAGGTAAAAAATCTGCATAAACGACAAAGTCATCGCCGGTAAAATTTATAAGATGTTCTTCAGTAAGTTTTCTTCTAACCCAGCTTCTTTTATTCAGGGTATCAACACCTAATCGCATTAAGCTTTTAAACTGGTTGTTTAGCGTACTATCGTCACTGTAATAACCTTTAATCGAACTGTGAAAACGGGAGTTCACATCGTAAACAGATTTATTTATTTTTTGGTAAAACTGAAAAGAATAAGGGATATTTTGATTTGGAGTTTGTGCCTGTGCGAACTGAAGGTTCAAAACAAACAAAATGGCCAGGGAAAAAACAAATCTAAAAATGGTTTTAGTTTGTTTCATCGGCATGGTCGAGTTCTTCATAAATAGAATTGTTGCTTTTATATTCCTGTACCAGTTCTTTCATCATTACGACCACTTGTCGGTTTTCATTTAATTTGGCACAGTCAATTAATTTGTAAATGTGTTTTTCGACATCATTGAATACATATTCCCGTACCTTACCGATCATAATTTTATGGTGGTGGGTAGGCATTGTATTTTCATTATCATTCAAAAGTTCTTCAAATAATTTTTCTCCTGGTCTTAATCCGGTATATTGAATTTTGATATCCTGATTTGGAATCAAACCGGCCAATCTGATCATTTTTTTGGCTAATTCTACAATCTTAACCGATTTACCCATATCAAAGATAAATATCTCACCTCCCGAGCCCATATTACCCGCTTCCAACACCAATCGACAGGCTTCGGGAATGGTCATGAAATACCGGGTTATTTCGGGATGCGTAACTGTTACGGGCCCTCCCTTTTCGATTTGTTGCTTAAACCTTGGAATAACTGAACCGCTTGAACCCAAAACATTTCCGAAGCGAGTAGTAATAAACTTAGTAATTGGTTTCACTTCAATTTCATTGATATAACTTAAACCATTACTAAAAATATGATTGTGATCACTAAGGGTATTATTTAAGGATTGCACATAAATTTCTGCAATACGTTTAGACGCACCCATAACATTTGTTGGGTTTACGGCTTTATCTGTCGAAATCATTACAAACTTACGTACGCCATACTTAATTGATAAATCTGCAACAATTTTAGTTCCGGCCACATTTGTTTTTATGGCTTCACTTGGATTGTCTTCCATCAAAGGCACATGCTTATAAGCGGCGGCATGATAAACATATTGGGGCTTGTAGGTTTTAAAAAGGTGCTCCATTCTTTTATGGTCTCTCACATCACCTACGAATGCGTGAAAATTATAGCTGTGGTTATTTTCTTCAAGCTCCAGGTAAAGCTCATGTAAGGCGGTTTCAGACTGGTCGTTTAGTATGATCAAGCTGGGTTCAAACTTTAGCAGCTGCCTTACAATTTCGCTTCCGATAGAACCAGCTGCTCCTGTAATTAAAACCCTTTTATTTCTTAACTGATTTCTGATGCCTTCAATATCAATTTCGATAGTTTTTCGATTCAAAAGGTCTTCGATATTAATATTTTGTATTTGAGAAGTTTGCAGCTTGCCGTCAATCAAAACACTAGATGGCGGAATGTTTAAAACCGTTACATCATGCTCCAAACAGGCGTCGACAATTTCATTCTTCCTATCAACGGGAATACTGTATGCCGCAAAAATAACTTCATCAACCTGGTGCTCAGCTATGATCTTCTCTAAGTTTTTACCCTCCAGAATACGAATACCATCGATTGTTTTTCCAACCTTACGTTCATCGTCATCAACAAAGGCAATAATATTTTTATTAACACGGTTATCGTGATCGAAAGTACGTTTCGTAGCCACGCCGGCCTCGCCTGCACCATAAATAATTACCCGGAGTTTATCGAGGTGCAGGTTTTTAATATAAATGAAAAAGTATTTAGCTAAAATCCTATACGTAATGAGCATTACGAAGCTGACAAGACCATTTACAACAATTATAATATTAGATATGAATTGTTGATTTATAAAAAAACTTGTAAGTAGATTTACGCCAAAAAGGATGAAATTACTTGTGAAAACAGCAAAAAGAATTCTAAAAGTGTCCTGCGCACTTGTGTAGCGGATAATCCCTGAATAAGATTTAACGTTCAAAAAGACGCCTATATTTATTAAGATCGTAATGAGCACATTACGACCGAAAGATGTTAATTCAAGGCCGGAAAAATCAAAATTATATTTGATAAAATAGGCTATTCCGAAAGAGATCAGGCATATAATCAAATCAATGATAAATATAAGCCAGCGGGGTACGATATTGATTTTGCTAAACAAAGTATTTCTTAGTTATTAGTCTATATCAGCATTCTTTGTTAATCTACGATAACCTTCGAAAACAAAACGCAATATAACAATAAACATGCCCAATATCAATAAAGTTACAACAAGATAGGTTAAAGAGCTGAATGGAAAGCGAATTAAACTAAAGTTAACTCCTGATTGCAGCAAACTGTATAAGATGGCGACCGCTAAATGAGGCATTTTTTTCTCATTTACTAGAAACTGATAAAAATGTGTGCGGTGTGCCTCGAAAATATTTTCTTTTCGGATTAATCTAAACATTATGGTACTAACAACATCCAAACCATAAACTAAAAGTAGCATAATGTAAGCGATGTTTTGAGTTCTTATTATTAATTGCAGCAGAAAAAAAACTAATATAAATGCAAGGCTTACGCTACCAACGTCGCCGGCAAAACATTTAGCTTTTTTACGAAAATTGAAAAAATTGAAGACAAGAACCGCCATTATTGCACAAAGAATTAGGTTCGAATCGGTAAACTTCGCTGTCTGATTAATATATAAAAGCGAAACGAGCGTTATCAAACCATATCCCCCCGTTATTCCATTGATGCCGTCCATAAAATTGACAGCGTTTATTGTACCAATCACAAAGAAGAAAGCCATAGAGATAAAATACCATTGCAATTCAAAAACCTGTAATTGATAAAAGAGTAATGCAACGGCAACTAAGTGAAAAAGCAGCCGGGTTCGATTCGCTACTGGTTTGACATCATCGATAAAACTAATGAGGCTTATTAAAATCAAACCCGCTAAAAACCAGAAATTTTGAAATCCAAAAAATGGAAATTGAATTAAAATGGCAATTGGAAAGATAATTCCACCACCCCTTATGATGTGATCTGCATGGGAGCTCCTTTTGTTCGGCTTATCAATTATTTTAAATTTCTCTGCTGTTTTAATATAGACCAGCATAAGAAGAAAGAGCACCGCAAGAAAAATCAAGAAGATGGTATAATTCATATTTTAAATTGTACAATTACCGGTTCCGGATTCCATCCTAACGCTGTTCTTGCTTTATCATCTGCAAAGGTAAGATCTTTAGTGATTTTACTGAGTTTTTTGCTGTTAATTGGTGCTTTACTGCCCATCAAATCGCCACCTAAGGCCATCAGGTTTGCAAACCAAAGCGGGATGTCGAAAGGTTTAGGCCTATTTAACTGCTTTGCTATAACTTCAGAAAGTTCTGCAAAAGAAGGGTGATGACCATCAGTGAGATTATAAATACCACCTTTTTGTGAAGCCTTTAAAATTATTGAGGCAACATCTTCCCGCATGACCATGCTTTTTTTTGCTTTTCCTCCGGCGATATTTACATAATACCCCTTCTGAATTCCCTTTATCATTGAGCGAAGATTTCCCGGAGGATTTGAGCCGGCCAAAAGCGGTAAACGCAAAATTGTACAGTTAACTCTATTTAATTTACACCAGTCGATGATGAGCTTTTCCGCTTCAATTTTACTTTTACCATAAGCATCGTTGGCAGACAATGGAAAACTTTCATCTATGAGAATGCCTTCCTCAGCACCATAAACAGCAATTGAGCTTATAAAAACAAATGACTTTGGTAAACCGGCAGAACGTTCCAGGGCCATTAGCAAATTCCCAGTGCCCTTAACATTAACATCAAAAAATTCCTTTTCCTGTGCTTTGGTTTTCGGTACGGAATGCGCTTTCCCGGCTGCGTGAATAACTAAACCGGCCTCAGGCAAAACAGGAATATCTTTTTCGAGATGCGCAATTACCTCACAATTACTTCTACCGATGGTGATTACCTCATTACCCGCAAAATGACGTTGAATAGCTAATCCCAAAAAACCTGTAGCGCCGGTTAAAAGAATTCTCATTTTATAAATTGAATTAATCGTTTAAGTATCCTTTTAGGCATAAGTAAGAACGGCACTTTCAAATGATTAACTTTCCATGCTATAAGAATTTCTTTGTTACCATCGATAATATTTTTCACGCTGCCATTAGTCGCACCGCCCAATCGCATTTTCACAAATAACTTGTCAACATATTTACTGTTGAAATTATGTAATTTAAACAGGCGTAGCATAAATTCATAATCTGCCGCCAACCTCATCTTTTGATTAAAGGTGCCTACCACAGCATAAACTTCTTTCCTTAGAAATAAAGATGGATGCGGAGGGACGTGGCCATCCTCAAAAAAATTTGGGTAGTAACTTTCGGATTGCCACTTCCGGACAACCTGATTTAAATCATCATTTTTCACATAAACCAGGTTTCCGTAAACCAAATCAATTGTTGGCTCATTAAACTCCTGCATGATATTGTTCAATACATTATTATCTGCATACACATCATCAGAATTTAATATGCCTATTACCTCTCCCGTTGCTAAAGCGATGCCTTTATTCATTGCATCGTATATTCCCCCATCAGGCTCTGATACAATTCTACTGATAGATAAGGCATATTTGTTAATGATTTCGAGGGTGTTGTCCGTCGATTTTCCATCAATAATAATATATTCTACATCCTTATAAGTCTGATTTAATACAGATTCAATTGCCGTAGAAATTGTCACCTCGTTATTAAAAACAACTGTTATAATGGATATTTTCATAAACCTAAACTTTGATAAACTGCTTTTGTTTCAGCATAACTTTTTTCCCAGGAAAACTTCTGAGCCTGTAAAAATCCTTTATCAACAATTTCCTGTCGCTGAGCATCAACAGTATTAATGGCTTGAGCAAACTGTTGAAGATCTAAATCGTTAACCAGTATTCCGGCATCACCAGCTACTTCAGGAATTGATGAGGTATTCAATGCAATAAAAGGCACGCCGGCTTTCATAGCTTCCAACAATGGAATGCCAAATCCTTCATACGCCGATGGATAAATTACAGAAAAAGCATTGTTGTACAATTCATTAAGCGATTGATTATCAATACCCGAAAAGAGCTTCCATTTTCCTTTCAACTTATTGTTTAATTCATCCGTCTCTTTTTTATTCAGTATAGAACCAACAATAAACAAATCAAAATCGCTCTGTTGCTTAACCACATCAATTGTAAAGCTGAAATTTTTATAATAAGCTCTTGAACCTATAAATAGTAAATATGGTTTCTGGCTACTGGCTTTATTTTTTAAAGGAAAAAAATCTTCTGAAACACCATTGTAGATAACATCTATATTTTCTGAAGATAGCCCTGGATGAAATTCAAGCAAATCGCGTTTCGTATTTTCTGAAACAGTTATAATTTTAGCCGCAGCATTTATAGATTTATTTTTCTGATGCAAGTGAAGGTATCGCCTGATGCCTCCGTAAAATTTTTCGTGCACAAAATCATGAATGGTCACCACCTGCTTTGCTTTTGGGTTACTCGTTACCCGATTATAGCTGGAGTGAAAAACAAACTCAGTTTCAAAAGGCAACGGAATACGTTGAAAACGGCTGATAAGTGTCTGTTTGCTTTTGTACCGGAAAATTTTATCCTGCGGAATAGACAGGGCTTTTCTCGCTACATTATGATTTATAGATTCAGTAAAAGAAATATCTTCCTTGTCTCGTAGCATCCTCGAAGTTAATTCTGACCAATAAGTGGAAATTCCACCTGCACGTTGCAGACTGTATATCAGATTATCATAATGTATTTTCATTCTTCAGAAGAATTATAAATATTATTAATAACCTCTTTACGGTAAAGAAATAATGTATAAATATAAACCAGGTTCTTTCCAAGGCCAACTTTAAATATCCCAAATTTAAGAAGCGTTTTGAGCAATTTAAAAAAACCGGCCTGATAAGAACTTAAAAAACCAGCAACCATCCTTTTATTTTCCGGAGACAGCCCTTCAGAATAACGTTCATAAAATGACTTAATAAGCGCATAATTTTGAGTTAGCGGTTTAACCATGACAGATGGGTTTTTAAAATAGCGCTTGTAACGACTAGATAAACCCATGTTTTTTACATTTCCACTAACATTATTTTGATGCTGTCGGTATAGGACCAAATCTTTATTTATTAAAGAAACGCGACCAAAAGCGCTAACAACCAAAGCAATGTAATAATCATGATTTACAGATTCTGGTGGAATGTGCTTTATCAAGTCTACTGCTGCCCAATTTAAAATCATAGTGCAGCCCCATGCATAATTTTCGTTAAGTAAAACCTTCAGATTCAGATCAGCTGGTAATTTTAATAGCTTGTCAATCGGACTATCTTCTTCATCAATAAATTTAAAACCACTGTATTTTACCAACGGAGTGTTAAAACCATAAGCTTTTTCATCTTCCTTAATCTCCTTTAAAGAAAGTTCAATCTTATCTGGCAACCATATATCATCCTGGTCGGCAAAGAGCATATATTGCTTGTTTTCCTGATATGCCCAATCAAACAGCTGTGAAAAATTTCTGCATGCGGTACCATGTAAGTTGCCAAACTCTAATTGTGTTATCCTTGCATCCTTTTCAGCATAGTCTGCAATTATGGTTTGAGTTAAATCCGTAGAATCATCATCTCTTATTATCAACTCCCAATTTTGATAAGTTTGAGCTAATATACTTTCCAGTTGAGCAGTCAGATATTTATCGCCATTATATGTGGCCATTAATATTGTTAACAATGGTAGCTCATTCATGTTATTTTATTGCAATTCGATTTATAATGAAGAAAAAAGCCACAAAGAACATGTGAAAGAAATTGGTGAAAGCGCACATAAAAATACAAAACATAAACAGAGACCACTCAACGATGTAATATTCTCCATTTTTCGCCAGGTAATTTTTGAAAGAATTCATTGAAAATAAACCATACAAAAAGTTTAAACCGATTACACCAAACCATCTGAAATCCAGGTAAGGGTCGACAATATAGGTGGCAATTTTGGTATAAGAGCTGTACAATAATGGGTATAAAGCATTTTTGTCTACTGGTAAGAGTGTCATTACAGGTCTTGCGGTATAAGCTCCATAACTTACATAACCATCGCGAATGGCATCATGAACAATGGCATCACCTGCTGAGAAGTTAACACCACCATATAGTGAAAGATAGGTTTCGAGAATATTGGTAGGCTTAGTTATATCTCCGTAATCTCTTAGGAAATCGTTTACTGAAATGGAGTTGGCATTTTGATCAGAACTGCTTCTTAATTGTCCTAAAACGATAAACAAAACCACGCAAACCGCACCTATAGAAAACAACCTTAAAAATGGAATACGTTTATAATAACTGTAAGCCATTAATAACGAAAAGAAAAACAAAACGATGATTTGCCTGCTGAAAAAGTTTAAAATGATAAATCCACAAACGCAGGTGAGTAATAAAAATTGCCAGAAACGTATCGTACCCTTTTTATACGTTATGAAAAACATAGCCGGTAAAACGGAATTCAAAACTATAAAATTATGTAATGGTGTTACTTCATTCTCATTAAGATCTTCATAAACAGCCGCATTGGCAAGATTGAAAACAGGCAAATAACCTAACTGGCCTACTTCCAATACAAATACGCCAATTCCCGCAACGAATAAAAAGAGTAAGAAAAACAGGCTGATTCTTTGACTCAGCGGGGGGATAATATTTTGAAGACTAAATGCAAAAGTTTTCATAGCCACCAAACCCCCTATGATAAATGAAGCAATACTAAGCGTAATTATCAAAATAAAATTTAAATCATAGCCTACTTGCCTGTCAGAAATGATTAAAAATGAAAACCCGGCTATATAAATGAAAAAACTATATATGGTAAAGGGGTTAATGAACTGCTTAAACTTCACAACAGAAAAAACAGATACAGACTCAGCAAGAACTAAAAAAATACCATAAGGAATTAATTCTTCCAAAGTACAACCCCAGGATGCATACCTGCTTATCAATAATACATCGACTATTAAAAGCGCACAGATTATAAGTATGAGTACATAAGACTTGTTTTCCATTAAGATATTGCACTTTTATAAATCCTTACACCTAATTTAAATAGTGCTCTTGTTAATAAACTGAACTCACCAACGGGATTTTCAGCAAAACTACTTAAAATATATTTCATGCCATTAGCGATACTAAGAGAACGAACCTGATGTAAGGCATGTAAATCTAAGTTTAACTTTCTCAATTGTCTTAATTCCGTATTTGCTTCAAAACTTTTCAATGCTGTTTCAATCTGTCCACGCACAATAACCTCACCTTCGAACATTTTTGAATGATTGTTCATCGCACTTGCACGATGAACCCTGATGCTTGTATATGACTTAATATTGTCGTCGTAAACAAACTTTCTACAGATTAAACCAACTTTAAACCAAAGTAACCAATCTTCATTATTTTTCAGTTCAGCATCAAACAGACCGGCTTCAAGAAGAATGTCCTTTTTTACCAGCGGGCTACCTATGGTTACAATATTATTTTTAACAATTCGCTTCAGAAGATCAGAACCATAAAGTGTTTCTTCAGCTAAAAAACCACTGGGGTACCTATTTATTAACTTCCTTTCTGATTTATCATCAATAAAGAACACCGACTTTGAAAAAACTAAATCTGCAATAGCTGATTCAAGAAGTGAAACCTGAACCGATAATTTATCTACGCTTATCAAATCGTCGGCATCTAAAAACTGAATATACTTTCCTGCAGCAATATTAACTCCTGTATTTTTGGCAGCAGATGTACCTTCGTTAACTTTTTTGATGTAGGTAAATGAATATGTGGAATGGCAGTTAATAAAATCATTAACTATATCTTCCGTATTATCCGTCGAACCATCATCAACAATTATACACTCCCAGCTATCGTAACTTTGACGTAAAACACTTTCAAGGGTTTCGGTTATAAGCTTAGCGTAATTGTAGGTAGGAATAATGATGCTGACTAATGGTTTACTCATAAAACCTCCTCAATTTTAGCTTTCATAACTGACCATCTGTTTTGCCACTGATGTTTAGCTAAAACTTCTTTATAGTTTCTTTCAATTATAGGCAGGTAGCTTTCATAGTTGTCCAGAATCTCAATGATTTGAGATGAAGCATTTTCCATATCGATTTCCACAACCGGATTGTATCCGAATATCTCTTCCATATCTGACGGCAAAGAACCCACTACTAAACATTTAGAGGCCATGGCTTGCAAATACCTTAGCGTCATTGAAGAAATAAATTCAGATCGCTCCGGATTGGTAATATTTGAGGGAACACAAATTACTATTTTAGAAGATGCCAACGCATCTGTAAACGCTGGTTTATCAGCAAAAAGAAAATACTTATCAGGCGTTCTGTACACATGATTCTTTTTATTCAAAGCTAATGTGTCCTTTATTAACTCGTGATATTCATCGTACATTCGGCCAAACTCAAGCACGTCTATTTTGCGGTCAAGATAATTTTTATAAAAATAATCTCCGGCAACAAGCGCCTCAGGAATCCACATTGCTTTACATTTGATATGACCATACTTTTCATTAAATATCTCCAACACCTGTTTTGAAGAAAAAAATACGTATTTCACTCTAAAAAAATCAAGCAGAGGAAATATCCAGGAATGAAATCTTGGCCATACATCATACATGTAAATAAAATTATTTGATGATGAAAACGCAGAAGGAATTAACAACCTAAAATCGCCACTAATCATGGATGCAAAATTTACTACCTGCCGATCATAAATCTTTGGCTGCAACTTAAAAAGCTTTGGAAAAAGAATCAGTTTCTGAACTAGAAATGTTTTAAAACGGGAAAATTTAACCAGAATGCGTTGGGCATTAAAGCCTGCAGAATCTTGTTCAATTGTACGGTATAGCTCATCAATACAATCAAGAAAATATTCATCATCGTTGGATTGCAGCAATCGCATTTTTATTCCCATAGATTACAAATGTGCAAATTTTTATAAAATTTAGTTAACCTTAATGTTGTAACCGAATTTATTTATATGCGAAGTCCAGAATTCAAGATTGTATTTCCACCACGCGTGACATCCGAATGGTAGTTCGTTCTGATTCATTTTAAACAGGACATCTGGATTAACCTCAAAACTGAATTTCATAGCCTCAGTCGGACTTGGGACTTTAAAATCCGGAAAATTATCGGGAATTACCTCAGCCCAGAACAAGTCTTCGTTAATAATAGGTTGAAAAGGGTAACCGGAATAAATATAGATTAGCTGATGTTTTATATACCGGTAAAAGTTAATGTAAAATGGACGATTAGCATCTTCAAACGTTCGGGTGAACTTTAATTTCCTGAACTGTGTTACAATTTTATAGCAATTACGGATGTTTCGCAAACAGAAACCCCCGTTCCCCTGCCCGATTATAGAACTATCCGGTTTCGCAGAAATAAGTCCTTCAAATAGCGGAGCGCCGATGGTATCGTTTCCCTGGCTACACCAATAATTAAGCTCATCTTTAAATACAAAAGCATCGAGTTGATAAATCAGCATAAACTCGTATTCCCAAAAAGACTTATAAAATCCAGGGAATTTCAACAACCGGTTATAAGCCATAATATCATCAAAAAAGGCATCATCAAAGACTTTGTACCGGGCTTTGCCATCTCTAATATATTCAAGACTTTGAATAGGTGCTTCCAGACGTTTCGGAATCACAAAATATATTGGATGACTGCCTAATATCCGGAAACATTGTTGCATTGATATCTGCTCATAATCGCTGATATTTATTCGATACATTGGTATTATAATACATGCTTTCTTATCCATCATATCTTCTGCAGAAATTTTAGCGGGCCGAAACCAGACAATATATCCAACACATTTCTATTTTTCCAGATGAATAGTTGTGCTACAATATAAAAGGTTCCGGAAAGTATAAATGTATATAAAATAACCAGAACCGGTATTAATGTTAGCTTTAAAACCAGATACTTAAATATAAAAAACGCGGCGCAGGTCAGCGTCGATTGAATGACCTGCAAAACCGGAAACTTAAAGTTTAAAAGTTTAAATGCGTAAAAGAATAAGGCGACAGTAACGCAAAGCTCGGTTATAAGCGAACTTATTGCGGCTCCATCCTGTTTCAAATATGGAATTAAAATGAAATTTAAGCTTAGGCTAACAACTACACCGAAAAGAGATGCATACAGGATCTTTCTTTCCTGATGAAGAGGAAGCAAAATCTGGTGGCTAAAAATTTGCGCAATACCGACAAAGATTACAATGAAACACAATATCTGCAATGAACTAACGGCAGGCAAATAACTTTTCCCAGCAAACAGCAAAATGATCTCGTCTGATAAACAATAGGTTCCCAGTGCAATCGGCACACTCAAAAAAATGACAAAGTTCATCGATTTTGCTAGTAAAGATTTAGCCTCGGATAAGTTTTCATTTTGAAAAGCAATTGTTAAGCGCGGTAACAAAACTGCAGAAAGCACGCCAATGATAGCTAATGACAATTTACTGATCCTCATAGCTGCTGAGTAATATCCAACATTTACATCTTTGGTTAGAAAACCTAAAATAATCGAATCGAAAACCAAATAGATTGTTGTTACAACACTGTTTGAAAATATAATAAATAAAGGTTTCAAATGTTTTTTTAAGGAAAGCTGCTTAAATGAGATCTTTACGATTTTGTTTACGGCGTACATATTTGTAACAGCAGCTAAAATTGTCGCAAGCAGATTTAAAGCATAATAAGTATTTCTATCTTCAATAGTATGAACCAGTAAAAACAGCAAAGCAACGGTTAGCATTCTGAGAAACACAGTTCGTAGCGCGATATATTTAAACTTCTCTATTCCCTGAAAAAACCATTCAGCGATAAAAACATTGCCCATAAGAACAGCCATACCGATTTGATATAGCGCAAAGTTTGTTCTCAGTCTATGCGTGAAGTAACTAATTACAAATAAGATAACTACCGAAATAACTGACGTTAAAAAATGAATAAAAATTAATTCTGAAAATACCTTTCCCAGCGCTTCAGGATTGTTTTTCACCTTAGCGACTTCCCTTATGCCATACAAAGGAATTCCCAGGGCAGAAAAAATTAAAAAGTAAGTGGTAAAATTATCTGCAAAACTTACAGCGCCCATAGCCTGCGGACCTAAAACCCTCGAGGCATATGGAAAAGTAACCAGTGGAAAAAGGATTTGGGAAATCGACAATAAGGTATTAAATGCGATATTCCTTTTTAAAACCGACATAGGCTTTAGCTAACGATAGACTTAAAACCTCTTCGGGTGAGTAAAAATCCGGCCATTAAAAACACGAAAACAAAACCACCAATTACCATTCCTTTAGTTTTAGTCGTAACCACTTTTTGCAAAGGTAATATCGGAGCATCTATCATTTGTATCAATGGCATTTCCTTCCGTTGAGATACCTTAGACATTTCTAAATTTTTAACCAGTTCAGTTAAAATTGCGGTATTTGCTTGTGCATCTACCTGCCTTCGCTGAGATGGAACGCGCAATATTTGTCTTGCCGGATTTGGATTTGGATTAACATCAGTAAGTGCTGCAACGCCTGATAAAGCCCCATTCAATTCTCTTTTCACTGAATCCGTTTGATGTTGCAAAATGGAAACGTTCTGAGTCGATTTTTTTGTCTTTGTATTCACATAAAACTCGTTAACGTTTTTCACGATCTGGTCGTTAAATGCTTTGGAAAACAGCTCATCTTTTGAGGTAACCTGCACTTTAATAATGCTTAGCTTTTTGTCTGGCTTGCTTACAACCAGGTTGCTCTTTCCTATTTCCTTAACAACCTCTCCCAGCACGCTATCCTGAGCACGCAAAAGTTTAGGATCGTCTGTGGGCTTAAAATTCAGGCTTTTTAAAACCGGGTGTGCTGACCAATTGGGCCTTAAATTATTAAAATCAACATATCTGTCTATCAGTAATTGCTTTTTGCCGTCGAAAACTTTTTCGGTAAGTAATGCTTCCTGAATCATTTTCCTTGATTTGTAAAGCTCAATCAGGTTGTCACCCTGGAAAATGCCACTATTTCCTCCCCCGCCGATGTCTACGCCTATCATTGATGCGAGTCCGGCATATTGGCCTAAAGCGCCACCCCCATTTGCATCTTCTAACGCAAATGTACTCACCGCCACGTAAGCTGGCTTTTTATAACTTGAATATAAATAACCTAAAGCAATACCACAAATACAGGCTAAAACCAGCAATATCCATTTAGATAGTAAATATTTATACCAATCGTGTATTTTAAGTACAAGCTCTCTTACGGTAATCTCACGGCTATTATTTTCGGACATATTATTTATCGTAATAAAGAAACAATAATTGCAGCAATTGATGCGACTGCTGTAGAAATCCCAACCAGGCCTGCAATTCCTATTTTCTCCCGGTCGGCGCGCTTAGGCACGAAAATCTCAGAGCCCGGTTTAATCTGCGGAAAATTGTTAAAAAACAAGAACTTCCTGTTTGCCGCTACTGAACCATTTGAATAAACCACGTAGGCTCCCTTTTTGTAGGCATTATAACTGAAGCCGCCTGAACCACTGATATAGCCTTGAAAACTTTTGCCTTTAGTATAAACAATACTGTTTGGTTTCAAAACTTCGCCTGTTACCCTAACGGTTTGTAATTCTTTAGGAACACGGATAACATCGCCATCCTCAACAATTAAATCAAATCTTGATAATGGTTTATCCATGATTCTCTTTAAATCTATCCCTACCAAATCGCTTCTTAAAATTTGCAAATCTTTATCAAGACTTGTCGTATCTCTGGCGCCCGATTGCTTTAATCGCTGAAGGTTTAACAATTTTTCCCTTTCTTCTCTTTGCATCTCTATGGCATCGATATTTCTGGAATCAAGTCCACCTTTTCTTCTTAAAGATGCCCCTTCCACATAAGCAAGCGGGCTTAATCCTCCGGCCCGTTTAATTACATCAGAAACTCTTTCATCTTTCTTTGTAATTGTATAAACCCCGGGATATAGAACTTCGCCTTCTAATTTTATCTGGCGTTGAACATGATAACTCTCCGAATTACGAATAGATACGATGTCAAAGGGCTTCAAAGTAAATCCCTGATCCTGTATCTTTAAATCAGGATCTACATTTACCGTAAAAACCTCTGCCGTTTGCGCCGACGCTGAAGTTGCATCACTATTTTTAATCCGCCTCGAAATTTCAATACGGTTTGGTGTAGCGCCCTCTTTAAAACCTCCAGATAGTTGTATCAACGACTCCAAATTCATATTATCTGCATAAGCGAATGTGCCCGGTTGTCTTACCTCGCCTTGTATTGTTACTTTATATTCTTCACGCAAATCAAAAATAGAATTGATGGTTACCTTATCCTCTCTTTGTAACCTGATGTCATTTACTGAACCATCTAAAAGTTTTGCGACATCAAACGAAAGCAAACTTTGGCTGTTATCTGCATTTAGCCTGGAGATATAAGCACGATTTAAAAAGGCATCTTCTTTAACCCCATCAGCCTTTTTGATTAAAGACTTTAACGTTAAGCCATTTTCGAGTTCGTATTGGCCTGGACGGAAAACCGCGCCAATAATTTCAACTCGATTCTCAAACCTGTCTAAAATTGTCTCGACAAGATAAGTATCTCCGTTTTTAGGTTTATATGCGCTAAATTCAGATTCTGAAACATCAATAATCTTTCTTTCCCTGCTGGTATTTTGAAGCACTTTAATTTGTGCTGTATAGGCTTTATTTGAGAAACCACCTGCAAAACGTATTGCATCGGCCAGGGTTTCACCAGGTAACATTTCATAAGAGGCCGGTCTTTTGACCTCACCAGACATTTCTACCCTCGTATCATAAACTGGCACATTAATTACGTCCTGATCCTGAAGCCTGATATTACCCCGTTGGATGCCATTTATCAGTAAATCATAAACATCAATTTTTGAGATAACTTTATTGTTTCTGATAACCTGAATATTTCTGAAGGAACCATTAATGTTTGGTCCGCCAGATTGGTAAAGCACATTAAAAACCGGAGATAAAGATGAAACAGTATAAGTTCCCGATTTCACAGCCTCGCCGGTTACGGTAACCTGTATACTTCGGATATTACCCAGATTTACAGCAACGCTTGTTCTACCACTTTTTATCCCTGGATATGTACCTGCCAGCCTGGTGCGTATTTTAGAAATAGCCTGTTCAATTGTTAGTCCGCCCACTGCCACTAAGCCCGCATACTGAATTCGAATTGTACCATCCGGGCTAACTTTAAGTTTATAATTAGCTTCATTGTCGCCTGTTATATCAATTAATAGCTCGTCATCAGGGCCAATAACATAGTTTTTAGGTGTAGCCATTCTTAGGTTTGGTTCGAAGGTTTGGTTTACATTAAAAAATAAATCAGAGCCAAAAATTTTTGTACTGCCGCCACCAAAAGATTCCTTTAGTTTTTGTCTTTCCTGGTTTAGAAGTGAATTACCATCCTGGTTGGATACTTTCTTTAGACTATCCAATAATGTTTTTTGAGTAGAAGTACGACTTCTATTCATATCTGAGGCCGTTTTCGAATTACCATCTGTGCCACTGGTTGCACTACTTACGCCATCGGCCTTTCTAATTTTTTCTACCCTGGTTCTTAATTTCTCAATCTCAGTAGCAGGCATGCCTTGCGCTGCTGCCAGCTGTTCTAACTGTGCATCAGTATAACCAATCGATTCTGCACGTTGCATTAACTCTCTTATTTTTGCATCCGATAGTTCATCTACTTTTACATCTGCATAATTGGTTTGAGAAAATGATTGCTGAGAAATGATTATTGCACAGAAAAACAACAATGCGGTGAGTAATTTTTTAAAATTCATGTTTAGGTAGGTTATGAATTATTTGATCTGAATAACAAATTATCAAATCAAAAATTTCATTTCATTATATGCTCCAAATTATTGTTCGTAAAAGTACAAAATTATTTCATTTGATATGAAAAGGCATATCAAGCAGTAGAAATTAAACCTAAATTTAAGATAGACAACAAAAACGAAGGGTTTTAAATTGAGATGTTAAGACTTTGACTAAAAAGTTCTTTGTTCTTAAACTCGTAATTACCTATTATGTCGTACAGCCTTCCAGATTGAACGGATTCGGTTAAAGTGCTAAGGTGCTTATCGTGATGAAGATCGGTACCAGCCACATCGTATAATTTTTCTGCAAGCAATACTTCGGCAAGATGCTTAACATCTTTCCCATAATAGCCCAAAACGGAAAGTAAATTTAACTGAAGTAAGCACCCTTTTTCTTTAAATCTCTTTAACCTGCTTTTATCTTTGAAATAAAAAGTATATCGCTCGGGATGAGCCAGAACAGGCTGAAAACCCTTTATCTCTAAATCGAAAATAGTCTGGCTGATACTTGGACTCTCTGTTAAATAAGACATCTCAATTAATAAATGTTTATCGCTTAATGAGCAAAGTGGAGCAGAAATATCGAAATCCTGGTTAACCATATACTCGGCACCTGCATCTAATTTTAAAGAAACACTGTTTTTTTTCATCTCAGCAAGCAGCAAGTCTTTTGCTGTCCCGATAGTTTCTTTATCATTTGGATAAAGTTCTTTATAAATATGAGGAGTACAGATAATCCGGTCAAAGCCCAATTCTTCAAATGCTTTAACGAATCGTAAAGAAGTTTGAACATCAGGAGAACCATCATCAATACCTGGCAATATGTGTGAATGCATATCTATTCCCAACCAGGAGATATCTGTAACTTTCTTTTTCTTGTTAAAAAAACTCAACATATGATTAAAGGATTTATCGTGGGGGCGATAACTTAATAGTAAACTATATAAAATTATTTAAACATCAATAACAAATATCGTTCAATTTGCTGTTTAAAACTATTTTTATAAGTTGAGATGTATGCGTTATTTAAAAAGAACTAATTATATGCCTAAAATACTCCAATTGATTCATTTTACAAAACAAAAACAAAAAATAGAATCATAAAAAATAAGCAACAAAAATGATTTTTATTTCCTACTCAAAATAATTAAGGGTATTAAAGCCACTTTTACTTAAATATTCATCTTTTTTCATTAGCACCAAATCAGATTGCACCATATCTTTAACTAATGCTGGTAAATCATACTTTGGCACCCAACCCAACTGAGTTTTCGATTTAGTTGGATCACCTAGAAGCAAATCAACTTCGGTAGGCCTAAAATATTTCGGATCCACCCTTATAACAGTTAACCCCGGCTTAAGCGCGTCAAGGTTCAGGCCAAGACTTATTGCCCTTTCTTCATCAACATCGATGATAACGCCCTTTTCGTTCTCATCTTTACCAGAAAACTCAACTTCTATACCCAATTCCGCAAAACTCATTCTTACAAAGTCTCTAACCGTTGTGGTAACACCTGTTGCGATTACAAAATCCTCTGCCTTTTCTTGCTGAAGAATTAACCACATCGCCTCGATATAATCCTTGGCATGTCCCCAATCTCGTTGAGCAGATAAATTACCCAGATACAAACATCCCTGAAGTCCTAAAGCAATTTTAGCAGTGGCTCTTGTAATTTTTCTCGTTACAAAAGTTTCGCCTCTTAAAGGGCTTTCATGGTTGAATAGAATACCGTTGCAAGCAAACATATCATATGCCTCACGGTAATTTTTGGTAATCCAGAAGCCATATATTTTAGCTACCCCATATGGTGAACGTGGGTAAAAAGGAGAGTTTTCATCATAGAAACCCTTTTCGTTTTTATTTTCAGGCATTCCGCCATATAACTCGGAAGTGGAAGCCTGATAAATTCTGGTTTTTTTATCCAATCCTAAAATTCGTACAGCTTCTAAAATTCGTAATGTACCTATTCCGTCTACATTTGCTACATATTCAGGAGAATCAAAGGACACCATCACGTGGCTCATTGCGCCCAAATTGTAAATTTCATCGGGCTGGGTTTCCTGAATAATTCTGATTAAGTTGGTTGAGTCTGTTAAATCGCCGTAATGTAATTTAAAATGAACATTATTTTCATGCTGGTCCTGGTATAAGTGATCGATTCGATCGGTATTAAAAAGCGAGCTCCTTCTTTTGATACCGTGAACAAAGTACCCTTTTTTTAGTAAAAATTCTGCCAAATAGGCACCATCTTGTCCCGTTACACCGGTAATAAGAGCAACTTTCATAAGTTATTCATAGATTTTAAGCCTGCAAACATACTGAATAATTTTTGCGTAATAAAATGATTCTCTTTACACGCCACCTGTATTTTCCTATAATCTCGCATCAACTACCCTACGATCGACAAAAGATTTTGTATCGAATATTATAGCGCCATTTGATTTAAACGCAGAAAAATCTAATTCAAGAAATGTTTGATGTGCCACAGCTAAAATCACAGCATCATAATCCTTTGAAGGAACGTTATCTAATAACGGGATATTGTATTCCGCTTGTACAACTAACGAATCTGCCCATGGGTCATAAACATCAACCGCTATGGAAAATGATTTAAGTTCCTTGTAAATGTCGATTACGCGGGTATTTCTTACATCGGGGCAGTTCTCTTTAAACGCAAATCCCAATATCAATACTTTCGCGTTCTTTATGGTTTTATCTTGCGCTACCATCATTTTAATCACCTTATTAGCAACGAACATCCCCATATTATCATTCACCCGCCGGCCGGATAGTATCACTTCAGGTTTATAGCCCAAAGCTTCCGATTTATGAGCCAGGTAGTAAGGATCCACGCCGATGCAATGCCCGCCAACCAGACCTGGTTTGAATTTCAGGAAATTCCATTTGGTTCCTGCTGCTTCAAGTACATCGGTTGTATCGAGGTTCATTTTATCAAATATCAAAGCCAGTTCATTTACGAAAGAGATGTTAACATCGCGTTGCGCATTTTCGATGGCTTTTGAGGCCTCTGCAACCCGGATGCTCGGTGCTAAATGTGTACCAGCGGTAATGATGCTGGCATAGAGCGCGTTAATTTCGCTGGCAATTTCGGGTGTTGAGCCCGATGTGACCTTTTTAATTTTAGTGAGCGTATTGATCTTATCGCCTGGATTAATCCTTTCGGGTGAATAACCGCAGAAGAAATCCAGGTTAAATTTCAACCCCGAAACTTTTTCCAGCACAGGAACGCAATCTTCTTCCGTACAGCCCGGGTAAACCGTCGACTCGTAAATCACGATATCACCGGCTTTCAGCACAGTGCCCAACATTTCAGAGGCATTAAGGAGTGGCTGCAAATCAGGCCTTTTCAAATGATCGATTGGCGTCGGAACGGTTACGATAAATATATTGCATGACCGGATATCCTCCAGGTTTTCGGTCAATATAAGTCCATTCGCTTTTGCTAATTGCAATCCGGATAAATCGGCTTCTTTTGTGCCATCTAAACCTGCATTTAATTCTGTAACCCTTTTGGCATCGGTATCAAATCCGGTTACCTGGTATTTTTTAGCAAATTCTATAGCTAAGGGCAAGCCCACGTAACCTAATCCTATTATTGCAATGTGTTTTTTCCTATCCATGAATTTAAAGTGCAGCGGGTAAAGATAAAAAAATCACCCGAATAGGATGCGTACAGGAATATGAAGATTAGAAAACACAGGTACCCAAGTATTGGCTGGTCGAAATCGCCATACGATCGTCAGACACAAAGGAAATCCAGGTGTGGTAAGCCTGGCCGGTGGGATCTCCCATCTCTAAAACCTCAATACCGCTTTTTCTTCTTGCCCCGCTGTACATACACACCATTTGGTTGCGCTCTGCCTGGTAAGCCATGAGCATTACCTGGTCGTCTGCTAACATGGGATTTGCCGGTTTGGAAATTGCCCAGCTGAACACCAAGCCGTTTTCTACCGTTTTTACAAGTGGTGCTTCTGCTCCAGGCAGCTTGCCTTTGGTTAGCAATATGTTGGCATAGTCGAGCTCACCGTGCTCTGTAAAGGCATGTATTAAGTTATAGGATTTTGCCGCATTGTGTGCAGAGAGGTTTTGGAGTTTAGCTTCGAGATTAAAACCAATCCTAACGTAAGGCAGCATGACGGATAAAAATTGCTGCATTACCGCGAATTTTGCCCGACTGCGTTTTTGTTCGGCACTGCCGATTTTATTTTGTTTACTTTTTTTGGGCAACCCCCTTACTACCCACTTGCCATTGAGCCGGTAGCCTATAACGCTGCCCACCTTCCCGGTAAAGCCTCCGTTAATTCCTTCATTTAATATAGCCATAATTTTTAAGATTAAATTATGAGATGATTAGTACCAAGCTAAACAAAGTTTTACTAATAAACAAGGGGTCAACCACTTATCATTCGAATTTTGGGCAGGGTTGCGTCACGCCCAATTGTCACAAGTCCGACCGAACCCTGACCCAACCCTGTCGAAAGTGTGGCGCAACAGTTATGTTGATTTTGAAAAACCTGATGCGCTCAGATACCTGCTATTTGTAAAGAAGACGTTGGATTTTTACTTATAGTTAAGGCTGCAGGAGAGGCTACATTTTTGATTTGCAATATTGGTAATCCCATAATAAAAAAAAGGCTGTCTACAAAGATTTACGCTGGTCCACTAATCAAACTATATTTTGATACGTCGTCATTTCGATGGCAGTGGAGAACACGAAGTCTCTGCGAAGCAAAATCTTTTAAACTTAACACTTGATAGAGTTATGTATAAAGGTCTCTCCATTCCGCTATGCTCCGTCGAGATGACGACTTTTTGATCGCTCCATCCGATAGCTCGGGTAATTGAGAATCCTAATGCTATCACAGAATGCTTTAAGATTTCAACATGCGCAAGAATGACGGGCATGAAATAAAATTCTTGCCTTAAAGTTAGATTTTAATTTGACACAGCCTTGTTAAACTATTTAATCTGCTTCAGTAAATAACTCCCGTATCCGCTTTTTACGAGTGGGGTTGCGATTGCCCTTAGCTGTTCTGCATCAATAAAGCCCATTCGATAAGCGATCTCCTCAATACAGCCAATCTTTAAGCCCTGGCGTTCTTCGATAATTTGTACGAATTGTCCGGCCTGCATCAACGAAGTAAAAGTTCCGGTATCCAGCCAGGCTGTTCCGCGACTTAAAACGCCAACTTTTAAAGTCCCTCTCTCTAAATAAACTTTGTTTATATCGGTAATTTCATACTCTCCTCTTGGAGATGGTTTAATATTTTTAGCAATCTCTACAACTTCATTATCATAGAAATACAATCCCGGTACGGCATAATCCGATTTAGGATTTTCTGGTTTTTCCTCGATAGAAATTGCGTTTTTAGTGGCATCAAATTCGACAACCCCATAACGTTCCGGATCGGCAACCTGGTAAGCAAATACCACTCCACCCTCAGGATCAGAGCTGGCCTGTAACAGTTTAGCCATACCATCGCCGTGAAAGATGTTGTCGCCTAAAACTAATGCAACCTTATCTTTTCCAATAAATTCTTCGCCAATTACAAAAGCCTGCGCCAGGCCATTTGGTTCTGCCTGAACGGCATAGCTGAATTTACAGCCCAAAGAACTTCCATCACCTAGTAATTTCTCGAAATTTGGTAAGTCGTGAGGTGTGGAAATGATCAAAATCTCTTTAATACCCGCAAGCATTAATGTAGACAATGGATAATATATCATCGGTTTATCGTAAACCGGCATCATTTGTTTGCTGCAAGCTAAAGTTAAAGGGTGTAAGCGTGTTCCGCTTCCGCCGGCTAGGATTATACCTTTCATTCTCTTTTGTTTAAATGGTTAATTGTAGAATTGGTTAAATTGATAACCTTAATCAACATTAACCCGTTAATATATTTATTACTATATAAAATATTTCTGCCTTAAAAACCAGTTTAAAAACTTACCAGTCTACAAGATTGAGCAATTAACCTTTCAATTTATCTATACACTCTACCAGGCTGTCTCTCCAGTATGGAATGTTTAATTGAAAAGTTTCCTTAATTTTAGTTTTATCCATTACAGAAAAAGGTGGCCTTTTTGCTTTTGTAGGATATTTGGAACCCGGTATTGGATTTGCCTTAACCTGCGTTCCGCTTATGTCGAATATTGCTTTGGCGAAATCAAACCATGAAGTAACACCCTCATTACTGTAATGGTAGATACCATAACTCGTGCTTCTTGAAGCAATGATATCGAAAATTGAATTCGCCAAATCGATGGCGTAGGTAGGTGTGCCTACCTGATCGGCTATAATGTTCAGTTCATCACGCTCAGCGCCTAGCTTAAGCATGGTTTTAACGAAATTATTTGCATATTCTGAGTACAGCCAGCTGGTACGAATAATGAAGTGTTCATCGAGGTTTGACTCAACCGCCTTTTCCCCACCTAATTTGGTAACCCCGTATATGTTTATTGGTTCTGCAACATCTTCTTCCTTCAAAAGCTTCACTTCGTTTCCTTCAAAAACAAAGTCAGTAGAAACGTGGATTAAAGTTGCGTTATTGGCTTTGCAAGCCGTAGCCAGGTAACCTGCACCAGTTTCATTAATGGCTGTTGATAACTCTACTTCGTCCTCTGCTTTATCAACGGCTGTGTAAGCCGCACAATTAATTACGAAGTCGGGTTTTTCATTTTGAAGCAATGTATTTAATCCTTCAGCATTAAGGATATTCGCTTCCTTTTCTGCCGGAAAAATTACATCACTGACACCCCTTCTTTCAGCAACCGTTTTAAGGCATTGCCCAAGTTGCCCGCCGGCACCAATAACCAGTATTTTACTCATATTATTTTAGAGAAGAAAAATTATTCAGAAGTAAATCTTTATCAGATACAGCGGCTTTATCCGCAGGAATCATCCAGTCGATTGCCAAATCTTTATCATTATAAATCACACCCAGTTCTGAGGCCTTATTATAAAAATTATCGCATTTATAAAAAAATTCGGCTGTTTCACTTAAAACTGAAAAACCATGAAGAAATCCCCTTGGAACATAAAGTTGCAGGTGATTTTCGGCACTTAATTTTACGGATATGTGTTTTCCGTAAGTTGGCGAGCCAGGACGGGCATCAACTGCGACATCCAGAACCTCTCCTTTTAATACACGAACCAGTTTTGCCTGCGCGAATTCTCCGGATTGGGCATGCAAACCCCTTATTACACCGTATGAAGAGAATGATTGATTGTCCTGGACAAAATTTCCTGATAAACCTGTTTTTTCTTCAAAGGTTTTTTTATTAAAACTTTCGAAGAAATAGCCTCTTGGATCTTCAAAAACCCTTGGTTTAATAATTAAACAATCCTTTAAGCCAGTTTCCTGAATTTCCATTATTTATTACTGTATTGTTTATCGTAGTAGGATTGATAGTTACCTGATGTCACGTTGTTTAACCAGTCTTCATTTTGAAGGTACCAATCTACTGTTTTGGCTAAGCCTTCTTCAAATTGTAAACTCGGCACCCAGTCTAATTGATTTTGCAGTTTACTTGAGTCGATTGCATAACGCAAATCATGACCGGCTCTGTCGGTGACATAAGTAATCAGTTTTGCCGACTCCCCTTTTTCTCGGCCTAATTTCTCATCCATGATGTTGCACAAGAGGTTAATCAGGTCGATATTTTTCCACTCGTTGTGCCCACCAATGTTATAGGTATCGCCGGTTTTTGAATTATGGAAAATTACATCGATTGCCCTCGCATGGTCTTCAACCCACAGCCAGTCGCGCACATTTTCACCTTTACCATAAACAGGAACAGGCTTATTATTTTTAATGTTATTAATAGCAAGTGGAATCAATTTTTCCGGAAAGTGATGGGATCCGTAATTGTTGGAGCAATTAGAAATGACACAATCCATGCCGTAGGTATCATGGTAAGCCCTTACGAAATGGTCAGAGCTGGCCTTCGATGCAGAATAAGGACTATGGGGGTCATAAGCGGTCGTTTCTGTAAACATACCTTCTTCGCCCAAAGCACCGTAAACTTCATCGGTACTTACATGATAGAAACGTTTTTTATCGTAATCGCCTTTCCAGTATTCGCGGGCAGCATTTAATAAATTAACTGTTCCAATTACATTTGTGATTACAAAAGCAGTAGGGTCGCTGATTGATCGGTCTACGTGGCTTTCTGCTGCAAGGTGAATAACAGCGTCAAAGTTTTCCGCTTTAAACAACTCAAACATTGCTGTTGCATTTGTAATATCTTCTTTTACAAACTTGTAATTAGGTTTGTTCTCGATATCAGTTAAATTAGCCAGGTTACCTGCATAGGTCAATTTATCAAGATTAACAATTTCGTATTGAGGATAGTTATTTACAAAACGGCGTACTACATGAGAGCCAATGAAGCCGGCACCACCGGTAATCAGGATTTTTTTCACTTTTACTTATTAAGGATAAATAATTTTCAATCGGCTAAAATAAGACAGTTCTAGTTAAAAACCAATGTTTTATTTATGAAACACTAACATATTGAAGCACATTAACTTCACCAGCTACACTGGAAGCAATTTTAGCTTTAAAAAATGGCATTAAACTTTTGCAGTTACTTATCGATTTCGAGCTTTACAAAATCCGTATTTCAAGACATTGCGTTTAACCGGCGACTAAAAGAAAAAGCAATTCTAAAAATTTTTCCAGTTCCTGGTACAAATTAATTACGTAATCGGCCTCCATCGTGGCAATGCTATTGTTTTTATTGAACGCACAATAAATCCATTCCTGTAAGCCATACCTGATTTCGGCAATGCGTTTTCGGCTTAACATTTCTTTCAGATAAAATATTGGATTAGCAATCTCAGCTTCCGACAGCAAATAAACCTCATAACTGCCGGGGATTCCATTACCTTCATCAATCTTTTCCTTTTTTACCTCATTTACCCAATCTTTAAATGTTTTAGCGGTTGAAGAATAAACCGTTTTGCTTATGTATTCATATCGATTCGTAACAATTAAATAACCGGCATGGAGCAATTGAATCAGCTGATTATGGAAATAGATCAGATTGCCGTGGTTATCCACTTCCATACCTTCCGTAATTGCCGTTTTAAACCAAGACCTCAGCTCATATTTATAATAGCCGAGGCTTGCGCCATTAAAAAACGATTCTATTTCAAGGTATGGATCCTGTTGGTGTTCGGATGCCAGCAACAAAGGGCAGGTATCTTCAAATCTCCCAATAAGCGCCTGGGATTGGTTAACTGCTGTATTTTCTAAAAAATTGTTATAGATAAGCCAGCTTAATTCGATTAACTTCCGCAGCTGATGGTACAGCGGAAAAAAGATGTTTCCATTGTTAACTATTCTATCATGCTTAAGAAATTGAGCCAACCATCCGTACAGCACATTTTTATAGACATGCAAAGTATCCTCCCGCAGAAATTCGAGTGCCAATATTGGATTGGCCAATTCCTCCTCATTTAGGTGTTTAAAATGATAAGTAAAATGAGGTTTGGTATTTTCAATAAAATTTGCATTAAAAGCGGCAAAAGATGGAGCACCATTAACGTCATGTTTGAATTGGAAGCATTGATCGAGAAGTTCTGCATAAAGCTGGTAAATGATAAATACATCTGCCTGAATCCTTTTTTTTATGAAATGCTGGGGATTCGTAATCGCCCATATTAATTCATCAAGCAGCACCAGGTGATGCTCTGTTGTTCGCATTTCAAAAAACTTTTTGTAAAAAACGAAGGGTGATTCTTGCGGAATGTTTATACCATCATTAGTCATAAATATTTACATTAATTAACATTTTATTATCTTGCCTATTCATTACACGAATATACTAATAAAATTAGCAATACGAATATAAATTAGTTTAACTTATTAACATTTTTAATGACTGAGATTGAAAGGTTGAAAATTATTATGGAACGGCTGAATTTTAAGACACAAAAAAATTTTGCCGCCGGCCTTAACATCCAGGAAGGCTCACTATCTGATATTTTGCGTGGCCGTATTGGCATATCAAATGCAGTTAGAGACCGTTTATTTTTAAAATTTAATGTTAACCTGGAATGGCTGGAAAAAGGCACGGGCGAACCCATTTTAAAAAAGGGGCCCGTTGTTTCTGAAACGAAAGCAGGCGTACCCTATTTTGACATCAGTATTTCGGATATGGACACCTTGCTGCTGGAGGAGGAGAAAGCAGATTATTTCGTGAACTACAAGCCATTTAATGATTGTACTGCTTACCTGCCGGTATATGGAGATAGCATGTACCCAAAATATGCTTCAGGCGAAATTATAGCAGTGAGGGAAGTTACCAACCTTGAAGTTCTGCAGTGGGGCGAAGCTTATGTCGTAATGGCCAATGAAAAATCCAACCACCTTCGCAGCATAAAACTCGTTTTTGAACACAGCAATAAAGACAAACTTATTTTAAGGTCTTCTAATCCTAACTTTAAAGGTGACACCATTATAGATAAAGCGAGCATTATCGGGTTATATATAATCAAAGGAAAAATTACCAGGAACTTAATTTAATCGATCCATACGAAATAATGCTTTTACTGTAACCCAGGCTAAAAACCGGTATTACTAAACGTTATATTGCTGCAACTGAAGCTTCAAGTTCATTATACCAGTCTGCACCATATTTGCGGATAAGCGGTCCTTTAAGAAAGCTATAAACAGGAACTTTCAGCTCGCGCCCAAATGTACATGCATCGTGGCAAATGTGCCACCTATCATAATTCAGGACTTCAAACTCAGGGTACTTTGTGATTCGAATAGGATATAGATGACAGGAAATGGGCTTCTGCCAATCTACCAGACCTTGCTCATAGGCTTTTTCGATGGCACACTTCGTTATCCCATTTTCAAAAAGTACATAGGCGCATTCCTTGTTTTTATCCACGCAAGGCGTCGTTAAATCACCGTCCTCATCCACAACATATACGCCTTGCTCTTCAATTGCTTTTATCCCTTTTTCATTCAGAAGGTGCTTTATTTTAGGATAGATCTCTTCCAAAACTGCCTTCTCCTCATTATCAAGCGGCGCACCGGAATCGCCTTCCACACAACAAATGCCTTTGCACTTGCTCAGGTTGCAAACAAAGTTTTCTTTTAAAACGTCTTCGTGCACGAGCACCTGTTCAACTTCTATCATCATTATTCTTTTGCTAAAGCATATTTTAAACCCTGCGCAGATTTTAATTCCATCGTAACGGCGCCTACAAGTATCTCTACCTGCGCCTTTACCGGAACACGATTCCCATCGTCGGTAACCCAAAGATACAAACGGCTATCCTTTTTAAATATTCTACCAGGTTTAATGGATGGACTAAATTTCAAACAGCGGATATTTCCCAGTTTGTTTTTAACCGTTTCCTTACCAACATATTCAATTTCCAAAGCCGAAATCTCATCGCCGAGGAAATAATTCAATTTAAACTTATCCCCAATTTTAAGTTTCGAAATATCCAGACTCCTTGCAAAATAATAGGCAGAAACTAAATCAAAAGTTTGCGTTGTTGGTGTTGTAAAAGTACCTCTGTTTGAAACAACCTTTTTCGCATCTTGTGTAAAACGGGCTTTGTCTTGTCGCTTATAGCTACCTTCCCTGATATTTTCCTGATAGAAATAAGGCAGTAAATCCGTTTTGTCGATATAAGAATCATAATGATCCCTGATTTTATAAAAAACATCAAAGGTACCCGATGTTTGCGCATCCACAGTCAGCTTCCAGGTTGGCTTGTTATCGAATTTCAAATCTGAGTTCTGAACTTTTATGGTGGCCTCTGCCGCAGTGATAAAGCCGTACCTGAGTTTATAGTTCAAAACTTCTCCCTCCTGAAAAACAGCCGCTTTTTTCAAAGGCAATTCCTGTGCAGAGGTGAGGAATGCATATGTGATACAGGTCAAAAAGACGAATAAACTTTTCATTTGCTTGTTGGGTTTCAATTATGCTGCAAAGCATTAAACGATTAATTTGCAGCTACCTTACAAGGTATGCAAAAAGCAAACCAAATTAATCTTTTCTTTTAAATACCGGAACGGTAGAACAAGGTTCTCCGAACATAATGCTTTTAACTACAGGGGTAAGCAAATTTGTAATTTCCACATAAGCCGACACTGGGATATCAATTTCGCCACAACCCTTTACCACGACACGTTCGTTTGCATAATCCTGCGGATTGATTTTACCCAGCGCTTTCGCAAACATCACCGCTTCTAATGTATCTAAACCTCCAAAAACAACCTCCTTAGCGAATGGCTTCAATCTGTTTGCCAAAAGCATATAAGCCCAGGTTGGAACAATCGCATCTGCGGAGCAAATGATTGCAACATTCTTATCCTGATATTGAGACCAGTCGTGCGTTTTAATAAACTCCCTGAAATCCTTTTCCCGTAGCATTAATCCGCGGAAAAGATTCTCCTTAATATCATAAACAACTCTTTCGCCAGAATGATAATAATCTTCCAGATTCAAAGTAATTAAACCGCTGTTTGCAACCTTATTAACAAAGTTTTCCTGAATTTCCATAACCTGTAAATAAAAAAACCGTTCCAATGTGATTTGGAACGGTTACAAAATTACGCAATTTCTAATTAATAGAATTTCACGCGATTGTCTTTTATCTTCGCATTATCTTGTAGAGCCTGGAACGCAGCTCCTAATGAGCGCTGACCCAGGGTTAATAACATGGATTCTTTTTGCTTAAACATATTTGCAATGGGTGCAGGGTTTGTAAATCCATCAACTGAAAATACGTAAACACCACGGTCGCCCTCTACAGGAGCAGAAACCTTACCTGGTTGAGTACCAAATACCGAACCCACCAGCTTATTTTCCTGCGCAACACCCGGAATAATCGGGTTTGCAAAAACAATGTTTTGAACCGGCATTACGGTACGCCCAACTTTAGATGCAATCTGATCTAAACCAGCTTTTCCTGCACCATCAAATTTAGATTTTAACAATTTAGCTTTTGCCGCGTTAAGCACCATTGGCTGAATTTCTTTCTTAACCGCATCTAAAGATAAAGTTCCTTTCGGTTTAACATCTGTTAATCGCGCTACAACATAGGCATCACCCATGGTATAAATTTCAGGTAAAACATCTCCTTTATCAGCCGCGTAAGCATCCTGAATTAATTTACGAGGATTATCCAATCCAGGTGCGAAACCTTGAGTGGCCGCAATCTTATCTGCAACGGCAACTTTCAATTTATCTTTTTCCGCTAATTTAGCGAAGTCATTTTCTTTAACATCGGCAAGGAATTTACTTGCTGCTTTATAAGCAGAAGCTTGCGTTTTGCTACTTGCTGCTAATGTTTTTTCTACGTAAGCCAGTTTCGCTACTTTAGATGAACCGATTTGTTTCTCGATTTTCATAATGTGGTAACCGAACTGGGATTTAACAACTTTCAAATCGCCGATAGAACCATCAAATGCTGCATTCTCAAATTCAGGAACCATCTGGCCTCTTGCAAATGCCGGCATAGAACCACCCTGGTCTTTAGAGCCATCTACACTGTAATTCTTAGCTAATTCAGCGAAGTTTCCACCTTTACTGATTAACCCTTTCAACGAATCGGCCATTTTGATCGCCTTATCTTCTCCACCAACTTTTGCCGGATCGATAAGAATGTGGCTTACCTTTACCGAGTCAGGAGATGTGCGGGTAGATACAACCTTTATAACTTTATAAGAATTGCCTGACAATGCCGGGCCATAGAAGCTACCTGCCGGCAATGAAAATACGGCTGAATCTACAGCAGGATCTAATTTACCTTTAGTGATGTACGTAAACGGAATCTTTACGTCAGAATTAATGGCTGCAAAAAGAGAATCATTTTTAGCTACTTTGAAATCAGCAGCAATTTTATCAATCTGCGTTTTTACGGCTAGCGAATCTGCTTTAGTAGGCTTGATGCTAAAAGTAACATACTCAAAAGTACGTGTTTCCTGAGGATTGTTGAAACGTGCTTTGTTTGCATCGTAATATTCTGAGTAATCTGCATCAGTCAATTTTACCGAAGCATCAGGAATTGACGCGTAATCAAGACTTACATATTTAAAGTTAGCCAGTTTGTTGCGATTCGTATACTCATCTGTTGCTTCTAATGAAGTTACATAAACCGAATTACGGATTAAGTTGGAATATTTCTGCTGTAAGGTTTGATTCTTAACTTCTGTTTGTAACAATGCCGACTGATTTTGGGCCTGCGGGTCTTTAGACTTTAAGAAACTATTCAATTGCATACGGTCTAACTGACCGGTTTGAGGATTGGTAAAATATTGTTTGATTAATGGGCTTGGATTCTGACCAACTAATAAATCAACCAGTTCATCTTCAGAAACCGTTAAACCTAAGCGTTCATATTCTTTATTCAATAATACATTTGCCAATTCCGCGTTCCATGCCTGGTCCACAGCCATTGCCTGCATTTGTGCATTTGCACTACCGCCGTATTGTTGTTTGAATTGATTTAAATTCTGCTCCACTTTCGGACCAAAATCATCGATACTGATGTCGTTCCCGTCAACCGAACCCACTGTTTTCTGGTTTGCGGCCCAAAAAGGCTTACCCACGTTAATTGCATCGCCTACTAAAAATGCAACAATTGCAAAACCAATAGCAAAGACCAGTATATAGCCTGCGCGGTTACGCAAAAATGTCATTAATCCCATATTGTACTTATATTATTTAGTTTTTTTTAAGAGGGCGCAAGATACAAATTTGCCTCAAAAAAGAAAATACAAAATTTTATTTATCAAGTGTTTAATTTTTAAGCAAATAGAGATCAAAAAAAATATGTTTTTAAGGCACTATTGCGTCCTTTAAAACGCCTTGTCCCGTAGCCGTATTAATTTCGTAAGTACTGAAATCCTGAGGTGCTTTGAAATCGACACCATTTAAAATATTTCCATCCACGGTTTTAATAGTAACATTCTGCGTAGAATAAAATATTTTTTTGGCTTCATCCCATATCAATTCTTCAGATGAAAACGTATCACCTTTTGCGTTTTTAACAATTACGTTTTTCCTGAAAAAGGTTTTTTGTTCCTGCTCTTTTCTGATGGCGTAATCGCAAATTAATGTGCCGTCAACTACACCCGGCTGATTAATGTTAAAGAAATCAATTTTGACCCCCTTTATCATTTCCTGGTAAGTCGTGTTGTTTTCTGTGGTAACTTTATCCATGATGGGGGCATTGCCCTTAGCTTTAACCCGCGCAGAATCGCTGTAAATAATCTCTACACCAATAGTTCTATCTCGGTTCAAGATTACTTTCTGACTGCTAATCGGACTGGCTTTCTTAAGATCATCATCCCCACAGGAAACCAGCAAAACCGGCAACATAAGCATCAGGCCATATGAAAACGCCTTGCGCATGATTAGTCCACTTTATACTTACGGAACCATTTATCGTTGAGCGTAAAGCCCAGGTGGAAATTTATGTATTGCTCTTTAACCAGGTTATTCGTTAAGGTACCCCGCTGGCCAACCTCTGTTGTAAAATTGATTTTATAGAAAGTTAAACCATTAGCAGATGGCAAAGGAAAACCGAAGCCTAAAGATGCGCCCATCTGTTTAATATCCTGATTTCCGATTTTAATGTATGTTTTATCATAGTTTAGCCCGAAACGGTAATCGACACGTTTAAAATAGCTGTTGTATGAAGTAACGTCGGGTGTAAATTGCGTACCCAATGAGGCGCCCCAGCTATCTTGTAAGCCCTGGCTAACATTATTAACACTAACAGCAGACCATTTGCTCATTCTAAAATCAGCACCAATTAGCCATTTATCCGTTTGTTGTATGGCAATACCAAAGTTATGTGTTAGCGGAAGGGTTAAGTTCGATTTTGTATTTGTAGCTGCGCTTAAGGTATCAATTGCAGGATTTTCATCTCCATTAACATTTCTGGTATATTGCGTTGCATAAAAAGACTGCCTCGAATTTACCTTACCGGAACTGCTTCCCGAATAGCCTAATGTCATTATTGTTTTTGGGGAAACATTAAAATTGTATTGGACACCATACGAATAATTTAAACCGCCTACACTATTTTTATTCTGAAGTTTCGCATTTACTGCACCCGCTACTGCGTATTCTGTAGCTCGGGTGGTTAATAAATTGCCAAAAATATATTCGACATTACCTCCAATGCTTAAGTGATCGCCAAACTTATAACCATAACCTAAATAAGCTTTAGACAGGCCGCCTTCTCCTTCATAAAGCTGGTCTACTGAAAGGGTATCCACTTTAATAGAGTTCTTATAACTATATCCTAAATCTGAGTAAGGCAATATACCAAAACTCAATGCCGATTTTCTACTTACCGGTATTGCAAATGCGATGTGGCTGAAAGTTGAATTGAAACTGGATTCACTTAAATTATTTCTAGAAAGGTTGGTGATGCTAGCAGTCATTCCGATATCAGCTGTAGTTAAATTTACACTTGAATAGGATGCCGGATTTTGCATGTTAATGTAATTAAACCCATTAATTGCACTTACGGCGGTGGAGATGCCGCCCATGGCCCTTAATTGCGGCAATAATGATCCTTTAACATTGCCAAAACCATATCTCGAATATGGTGACGACGTGGTAACTTGTGCCTGAACACCCAAACCACAAACTAAAACGAGTATGGCTGTAATATAATTTATTCTTTTGTACATTTTAATTTGCAATAGCTTCATTTAATCCTTTCAAAACCAAATAGGGATCTTTAATTATCTGTGGCGCAAAGATGCTGTTTTGTAATTGGTTAAACAAAAAATCAGCATCACCACCTGTTAAAATAACTTTTAAAGCACTTTCTTTTACGTTATTGAGTTCTATAAACCCTGAAATTTCATTAATTACACCCTGTAAAACACCATTTTTCATGGCTGCTTCGGTATTTTTTCCTTCGGGAACCGGCATCTTTGAATCCCAATCTACCAACGGTAACCTCCCTGTAAATTCATGCATAGCTTTAAAACGCATAAGGATTCCGGGGCTGATTGCTCCGCCAAAATAGTCTTTCTCCCGATTCAGCAAGTCGTAGGTGATGCAAGTTCCTGCATCAATTACCAAACTTGAATTATCCGGAAATATTGCGTTGGCACCTAAAACAGCGGCCCATCTATCTAAACCCAATGTTGAAGGGCTTTGATATTTGTTCTGCACACCATTTGTAAGCATAGCAGAAAAACGAATGTATTTTGTTCTGGCATTTAAAAAAAGTTCAAGTTCTTCAACCTCTTCATCAACAGTACTGATTATAGATTTTCCGATTTGAAATTTTTCAATTAACGACATCAAATCGTTTACAGTTAAGGCGTTGAAACGTTGATAATATATAATGCCCTCACCTGCAAAAACTGCAACCTTGGTTAAAGTATTCCCTATATCAATACTTAAATTATGCATTTATCCAAAAAAGAATCAATCACCTTATATTTACAATCCCACGGTTAAAAAGTTGTGAAACTCTTTAATCGTGCCACAAAGCTATTAATCTTTAACAAGTTTTGAGGAATCATTTTGTTAAAAAAGGTTAAACAAAGAGAAAGTACTGAACAGAAAGTACAAATAAAAGGAAGAGCGTTTCGTAAAACCATCGTTTCTTGGCATTGCTGAAATAATAGGCTAAAAGCACAGCTCCTGGTGGCACACAAAGTAAAAAATGCCAGGTCCTGAAATCGGGCTTAAGGTAAAAACTTGCAACTGCGACCAAAAACATAAAGAACAACATCTGAAATCCTTTTCTGGTGCTGATAAAGCTCCTGAAAAAATTCTCCCTCAATTGTAAAGAGGCCAGAATGATTATCACCGCGACCGGGATAAGTACAAGGTAATCGTTGTAATTTATTTTAAATACCGATGGAAATTTGTTGCCTAACGGTTTCCAAATCTGGTAAAAAGAGCTGAGGTTATCTTTCCAAAAATAAAATACGGCGAGGAAGAAAAACACGGTTAAAAAACCAACCAGGCCCGCAATCCACTCGCGCCAGTTGAAAGAACGGAAAAGGAGTAACGATAAAAAAATCATCAACAACATGGCCATAAACGGGAAATAAATTAAAGTTCCTATGGCGATTATCATTCCGATATCGAATACGTTTGTTATGGAATTCAAACTCTTGTTGAGTTTCAAAAACTTATCTATTAACCAGATTAATAGGAAATTACAAATAAGTGCAGGACTTAACACCATAAACGGCAGAAACAGACTTGCACCGGTAATGTACATTAAAGCCGGCAGGAAACTGGGTTTAGCCAATAGGTTATGGTTATTGATTACCCTGTTAAAAATTAATGCCTGGATAAATACTAAAACAGTAGCGAAAAAAATATTAGCAGAGGGAGAAAAGGCATTTTCCAGATTAATGTTGATTAGTAACCTCGCAAACGGTTCCAGGAAATCAAAATTCAATTGGGCTGGAAGCTCATAAAAGATAACAATACGCATGAAAAATGTGTATGCCAACAGCAAAATAAGGTTAACCGGATTTAACTTTCTGAACTGATTAATCATGCCTTCGATAGAATTGGCAAAGTAAAGAAATTAATTCAAGGATTAAGGAACAAAGAATAAAGAGCAAGTATCGTCTCTTTGTTCCACGACTTTTTCTGTTTCCGTGGAAGTAATTTTTAAATCTTACCTTTTATTCATCGGCAAAGATCAATACTAATTTTTTTCCGCAGAAACACAGATTAACAAAGAATTAGTTTCTGGTGTTCCTGTAGATAATGAAGAATGCAAAAACTACACTCTTGCGTACTTTTTAACCATATTATCAATGATTTTCGCCGTTTCATCAGGAAAATTAAATTGATGTTCCTGAGGGTTTTCCACCCATTGTTTAACAATTGGCAACCAGTTCCTGGTGCTGCCCCAAATGACAGGTAAACCGAATTGCTTTAGCGCATAAGCATTGCATTGTTGCTCGAACTGAAAACGCATAGGCGCAACCAGCAACTTTTTTCCTAAATATAATGCTTCAGCAGGACCTTCAAATCCGCCGCCGGTAAAAAGCCCCTCACAAGTTGCCAGGCTTGTGTTAAATCTTTCATTGTTAACGGGTTCAACAAAAACATTTTGTTCCTGATAGCTTTCTTTGGTATGCTTTGAGAAAACCTTCCATTTTACGCCTGGAATCTGAATTAGTAATTTCACCAGCCTCCTGTCGTCTATCGCGGGCAAATAAACGGTGTAGTGACCCAGGTTTCTACTTTCCATCTGCCTGATTTCGGAGCGAATAACCGGTGTATAAATGAAATCATCATACCTGTCGAAGTGGAAACCTATATGGTGTTTAGTTGGGGCGTAATGGCTTAGAATTACCTTTCCCCAATCTATGGTTCTTGGACGTGGCACTTTTTTAGATTTAAAGGCCGCCTGGTGACTTAAAGAAACACATTCGATACCCTGCAACTTGCAGGCCCAGGCACTTACCGGTTCAAAATCATTAACAATAAGGTTATAATCACTGAGCTTAAGTTGTTTCATGTCTTTCCTGAAACGAAAAAGATTCATGCTTAGCCAGGTCTTAAAATGATCTACCCCACCCTTTTTCCCGAATATAAAACTAAACCCATGCAACTGGTATTTCACCGGCTGACTCAATTTTACATCAGCCTGTGTACCGCTAACTAAAATATCAAGTTCTCCATATTTTTGAAGCAGCGGAATAATTTCCCTCGCCCTGCTGATGTGCCCGTTCCCTGTGCCTTGTATTGCGTAAAGTATTTTCATATACTAAAGGCCGAATATCTAAAATTATCAGGCAATTTCATATTTAATATTTTGTAAAAGGATATTTATATCAAGCTTACTCTTTAAATCTTCGGCATCTGACAGGATACCATCATCCATTTCATCCTTAATAAAATCTCTGTGCTCATATTTAAAAATGGACCAGGATTGCTCCTTATACTCCAGCGCCGTTAGGCTTTCTACCCAATCACCGCTGTTTAAATACATAACTTTTCCATCATCGACCGTTATTTCCCGCTTTTCCGGCTGGTGAATATGACCACAAACTACGTAATCGTAACCTTTTTCTACAGCCAGCTCGGCCGCCACCTGCTCAAAGCTATTAATGAATTTAACTGCATCTTTAAATTTGGCTTTTATTTTCTTCGAAAAACTCATTTTCTCCCTCCCGAAAGCATTGAGTACCCAGTTTACAAAACTGTTTATCAGAATTAAAGTATCGTAACCCACTGCACCCATCTTTGCGAGCCATTTGGAGTGTTGCATGGTTACATCGAAAACATCACCATGAAAAAACCAGGCCTTTTTCCCGTCTAACTCCATAATAAGTTTATTGGCCAAATGAAAGGTACCCATTTCCATGCCATCAAACTTTCGCAACATTTCATCATGATTCCCGGTGAGGTAATGAACTTCAACCCCTTCAGATACAAATTTCATCAGCTTGCGAATGACTTTCATATGCGATTCGGGCCAGTAGCTTTTGCTAAATTGCCAGATATCGATGATATCGCCATTAAGGATAAGCGTTTTAGGTTTGATGCTTTTTAGATATTTTAAAAGTTCTTTTGCGTGGCAACCATAGGTGCCGAGGTGTACATCGGATATCACGACTACATCGACTTTTCTTTTATCCATAAATGAGAATTTTAGGGGCTAGGAATTTTATCACCGCTTCTGAAAAGCAGTTTAACATTAAGAAAGCTATTTTACCATTCTTCTTCCTCATCGAGTTTTACCTCAAAAGGACTGAAGAAATAAATTACAACGATTAAAAGACAAATCGCAAAGAATGATTCTAACATATCATCTGATTTACAAACAAAGATAAGACTCTGTATATCAAACAAATGTTACGACATTGTTAAATTTAATCACTTGATTAATCATTATACTGAAATGACAAGCAAAAAAAATACCTTCAGGAGATTACCTGAAGGTATTTAAAAAAAATCGGTCTGAGATCCGGCCTAACTAAGCCTTAACGACTTTCCTATTTTTGTTTTCTAAATAAAAGCCGAAGCCTAAACCAAGTACTAATAAGATGGAACCTGCTAACGAAATTTTCTCGCCGGTATAGTAAGAGTTGGGATGAAAAATAAATTCAAGTTTGTGATTACCAGCTTCTAATTGTGCAGCACGCAAAACGTAATCTGCTCTGAAATAAGGCTTCTCTACACCATCAATGTACATTTTCCATCCTTTATTGTAGTAGATCTCTGAGAAAACTGCAATCACATCCTTCGCTGTCGAATATTCGTATGTGAGGTGATCAGGATTATAATTAGTTAATTTAATGAAACCTTCCTGTCCCGTACCCAAAAGTTTGCTGTTCATATCGCCTTTGTACATTTGGTCGACAATAGCTTCTTTCTTTGCGTCGAAACTGCTTATGGCCTTCATTTCCTCATCGGCATTTTTTACATATTGAACGCTTTCCACAAACCATGCGTTTCCGGCAGCAGTTGGGTTGCGTTGCATTTTGTAAGAGCCTGTTTTTTGATCCTGAGTGATGATGTACTTTGTGTTCAACATATCTAAGACATCCTGATTGATGCTTTTAGAAAACTGATTTTGAATCAATTCATCAAAACGTTTCAGCTTAGCTGCATGGTAACCACCAATTGTTTTGTGAAAAGCAGATGTGCTTGCATCAGAAAATGTAGGAATCGATAAATCGAATACCCTAAAGTTTGGATCTTTATCCGCTGCGATAAACGTATCTACATCACGAGGCTGAAAGTAATCTGAAAGGTCTCTCTTTGCCTCGAAATTTTTATTGTTGAGGTATCTTTTATCTACCTGCCACATATCGATTAAAACCGCAAAGGTTAGTAAACCAAAAGCTAGTTGCATACTCATTTTCCTGGTAATAAAAGCCCAAATAATTCCGAAGCCAATGGCTACAAAAATAAATGAACGAAATGCATCTGCACGGCCAATCGCAATCCTGTCTTCCACCAAACCATTAGCAATTTTCTGTGCAATAGCTGCATTATTCTGCAAGGCCTGAGTAAGAGCCTGAACTGCATCAGCATGGTTCGTTGTTTTAAAGCTGAAGAACAAGGTCGGCATAATAGCGATAATAAGTGAAATACCACCAACGATACCAGCAGACCAGGTTAGCTTTTTTACTAAAATTTTCTGGTCGATTTTTCCTTCCTGAATTTCTTTTACTGCAAGAATGGCTAAAATCGGAACAACTAAACCAACTACTGCAAGGATAGACTCAACAGCTCTGAACTTGTTATAAAGCGGGAAGTAATCGAAAAACAAATCACTTACAAAAGGAAGGTGCCTTCCGAAAGAAAGGAGCATAAAGAGGATTGTGGTAATTAAAATCCACCATTTAAGCTGACTCTTAACGATAAACAAACCAAAAACAAACAAGAAACAAATAATTGCGCCAAAGTAATAACCACCTTGAGTAAAAGGCTTATCACCCCAATATTCCTGCATATTAAAGTTTTGACCGACATAACGTATGAGGTTATCTGTTTGAGCCGGATCACCCCCCGTAACTTCAGCGGCAGCCTTGTACATATTGCTTTCCGGTTTAACCAATTCATCTACACCTGTTGCGCCGCCGTATAAATCGGGGATTAAAAACGTAAAGCTTTCGCCTACGCCCTGGCTCCATTGATACGCATATTCTTTGGTCATTCCGGTATCTTTACCCGCAGCAGCAGTAACGGTTAAATTAGACTTGCCACGATTGGTTTCTTTCGCATATTCTGCCGTAGACCATAATAATCCAGCATTTATCATAACAGCAAGTATTACTGATAAAGCCAAAAAGCCTAACGATTTCGCTAATATTGGTAGTGATTTTGTCTTTATGGCTTTATACAATTCGACACCTACAAAAATCAGGATAGAAAGCATCAAATAATAAGTCATCTGCACGTGATTCGTTCTTATCTCAAGTGCCAGAAACAGCGCCGTTAAACTTGCACCATACCAATACCTTCCCCGCATGGTTAAAATTATTCCGGCAATTATAGGCGCAAAAAAGCCTATTGCCAAGGCTTTACTGCTGTGCCCGCTGGAAATGAGGACAAAATTATAGGTTGTAAAAGTAAATGCAATTGCACCCGCAGCAGCAAGCCATGGATTCACTTTTAACACAATAAAGAGGAAATAAGCGCCGATTAACAGCAATAAAACTGTTCCAACAGGGTTTGGCAAAGCTTTTGTAATTAATGCAATACCGTAGGTTGCACCATTGTATGCATAAGGAACCCAGATCTGAAAAGCAGGCATACCACCAAACATCTGGTTTGTCCATAGCGGCGATTTACCAGTCTGCTCCTTTACTTCCATAATTTCTTTTTGCATGGCCTTCGATGATATAACATCGCTTTGAGTAGGTGCTTTTCCCTGCAAAACAGGACTGAAGTAGGCAAAACAAATGACTACGAAAATTGCAATAATGGCTATATGAGTGCCATTGTTTTTAAACCAGTTATTCATTAAGGTTTGTTTAAGTTTAAACGAATGTCAAAAATAAAAATTTGAACGGTATATTAAAGGAATAAATTGAATGCCTTTACATTAAAAATTTAGATTTGTACAAACGCTGTTACTAACCAAAATTAATTACGATGAAAATCACGTTGTGCATGCTCCTTTTTTCAGTATTTATGAGCGCTACTTACGGCCAAATTGTAAGCCTGAATTCAGCGGAAATAATGGTTTTAAAACGAAAGATTAAAGGGGAGGCTAATGCTAAAGCATTATATCAGAGTTTCGAAAAATCGGCAGAAGATTTTCTAGCACAAACACCGAATCCAGTCGATACCATCCGAACGGAAGGTTTACTAAGAGGAAACCCTAAAAAGGAACGTACCAGTATTGCACTTCGCGATATGAATAAAATGTATACCCTTGCACTTCAATTTAAAATTTCCGGCGATAAAAAATATCTGGCTAAAGCTAACGAATTCCTATTGGCCTGGGCAAAAGTGAACCAACCAAATGGTGACCCAATTGATGATACTAATCTTGATAGAGCCATTGAAGCTTACGATTTAATTAAGGACGAAATTTCTCCAAAAGACAATAATTTAGTTGCCAACTGGTTAAAGGGTACTGCGCTGGCAGAAATTAATAGCAAAAGAATGAACCGAAACCAGGGAACAGGGATCAATAACTGGAACGCGCATCGTTTAAAAGTAGTCGGTGAAATCGGTTATGCTTTAAACGACCAGGAATTTATAAGCTGGACAATCGAGAGATTTAAAAAACACATCGGGATAAATTTAAACGAAGATGGTACCAGTCTCGATTTTAAAGAACGAGATGCCATGCACTACCATATTTATGATTTAGAGCCAATGCTCAGGCTGGCTTTATTAATTAAGAGAGCCGGGGGTGAAAATTTTTACACTTACCAATCTCCAAAAGCTTCATCGATAAAAAAATCTGTTGATTGGTTAACACCGTACATCAAAGGAGAAAAACAGCACGAGGAATATGTAAACACAACCGTAAAATTCGACAAAGATCGGGCAAAAAACAATGAACCCGGCTTTGCGCCCGGCACCATGTTTAAACCAATATTGGCGCTACCAGTTCTAAAGTTATCCGTTTATTTTGATTCAACGCAATTAGATTTGCTAAAAACATTGAATAAACATCGAAAAGATTGGCAAATGCTAATTGATGAGATACGGCAAGATGAATAAAGTTTCAATAATTTTTGAAAGTTTCAAAATATAATTATATTTGTTCATGGAATTACCAGAAGGAAAATTAAAATTTATTGAGGCCTGGGGGAAATTGGGTTCTGAATGGGGAATAAATCGTACCATGGCCCAGGTTCATGCACTTTTGCTAATCTCCTCTGAAGCACTTACAACCGAAGAAATTATGGAGCAATTGAGCATTTCAAGAGGCAATGCAAACATGACCCTCCGCGATTTAATTGGCTGGGGATTGATCGAAAAACGACATAAAGCAGGAGAAAGAAAAGAGTATTTTTTTGCCGATAAAGACGTTTGGAATATTGCCCGTCAGGTTGCTAAAGAACGTAAGAAACGTGAGCTGGAACCTGTTTTAAAAATTCTTGGGGAATTGTCCTCAGTTACAGGCGATGAAAATGATATAGAATTCAAAACCTTTCAGAAATCAGTTACAGATATAAATAAACTGGCAAAAAACGCAGATAAGACTATTGAAGCGATGCTAAAAGCTGAGGAGAGCTGGTTTTGGGGTTCGATATTGAAGGTGTTTAAATAGCTTTCAAGAACTTCAAATATTAAAAAGCCTGACTGGCTTTATTTTTTCAAATGTAACGCTCTTTGTTATTAATAAACGAGCTAGTAATACAAATATTCACAACTTTCATTATTTAACCATAACAGTGGTTTATGAGTTTTTAGGTTTGAGGATTCAGAAATTTAAAACCGACATTGCGAGGCACAGAGCACTTCTAATGTAGTCGCTTTCCAAACCCCAAGCAATAAGATTGCTTCGTCTCATGATGATAACTTCTTAAAACAAAAAAGTCCTGAACTAACTCCAGGATTTTCAATTTATTTAACTTCTTCGTAATCTACAAAATCGCCGAGCTTATCCGTTTTATCCTGACTGGGTTTTGGCGGCATGTAATCTATGGAAATAGCTCCATCAGGTTTTCTTTTAGGTTGCTGTGGTTGTTGCCCAGTAGCCTGCTGCTGCATTTTACTGGCAAGGTTGTTAAAAAGCAATGGTAGTATCAGGCGAATCAAAATTCTGATTACCCAAAGCACCAATACTGCAATAAAAAGGAATTTAATTAATGGCATTCTTTTAACTATTTGTTACAAATATAGACGTAGCTAATTTTATTTTGTTACTTCTAACTGGATTAATTGCATTTTGATTACAAAATTTAGTCTTCGACAATCTCACAAACCCTTCCAATCTGCCCATCATCAAGCCTAACTTTTATACCTCTTGAGTGAAATGAAGATGAAGTTAATAAATCTTTAACAATTCCATAAGTAACATTTCCGCTTCGTTGATCCTTTTTAAGGATTATCCCAACCTCTAAACCTGGGTAAATATCTTTTCTATTTTGTCCGTCCATACTATTTCAAGGCGAAGAGTAAATCCTATTTCGCAAACTTCTCATTATACATTTTTTCTAAAGCAAACATTTCATCCCGAAGCTTGGCCGCTTGTAAAAAGTCCATTTCTTTGGCCGCTTTCTGCATATCCTTACGGGTATTATCGATGGCTTTTTGCAGTTCAGCTTTGCCCATGTATTGCACAATCGGATCAGCTGCAATGCTAATTTCTGCATTTTCCACATAAGCTCTCGCTTTGTTATCACTTGCTTTCTGAGAGAAATCTAAAACAGATGTCTGCTCCAAAATCGCTTCTCGGGATTTGCCGACTGTTAACGGCGTAATTCCATGTTCCAGGTTATAGGCAATTTGTATATCGCGACGGCGGTTTGTTTCAGAAATGGTTTTTTCCATACTTTCTGTTATGCCATCAGCATACATAATTACCCTGCCTTTGTCGTTTCTGGCTGCGCGACCGATGGTTTGAATCAAAGATTTTTCCGAACGGAGGAAACCTTCTTTATCGGCATCTAAAATGGCAACTAATGTTACTTCGGGCAAATCTAATCCTTCTCGCAGCAAGTTAATACCAACCAAAACATCAAACTCACCTAAACGTAAGCCTCTTAATATTTCCACACGTTCTAAAGTCTTGATTTCCGAGTGGATATACCGGGTTTTGATGTTCAATCTGTCCAGGTATTTAGTAAGCTCTTCGGCCATACGTTTGGTTAAAGTGGTAACGAGAATTCGTCCGCCTTGCTTTATCGTAATGTCGATTTCATCTAGCAAATCATCAACCTGGTTAATTGCCGGCCTGATTTCGATAATAGGATCCAATAAACCTGTCGGGCGAATTACCTGTTCAACAACCACACCTTCCGATTTTTCCAATTCATATTCTGCTGGCGTTGCACTTACATAAATCGTTTGTGGTGCTAAAGCTTCAAACTCGGTAAAGTTTAAAGGCCTGTTATCTAAAGCAGCAGGTAATCGGAAGCCATATTCTACGAGCGATAGCTTACGGGATCTGTCACCACCATACATTGCCCTGATTTGCGGAACTGTAACATGACTTTCATCAATTACCATTAGATAATCATCAGGAAAATAATCCAATAAACAGAAAGGACGCATGCCGGGCGATCGTCCATCAAAGAAACGGGAATAATTTTCAATACCGGAGCAATAGCCAAGCTCCTTCATCATTTCTATATCGAAGTTTGTTCTTTCTTCCAATCGCTTTGCTTCCAGTAAGTGCCTGTCGGCGATAAGTTGATTCTTTCGTATTTCCAGTTCTTCCTGGATTCCCCAGATGGACTGATTAAACCTATCCTTTGGAGTAACAAAGAGATTTGCAGGATATATTGCCATGTCCTCAAGCTTCTCGAGCGTTTTACCTGAAACCGGGTCAATTGCAGAAAGCTCTTCAATATCATCTCCGAAGAAAGAAATCCGGTAAGCATGATCCAAATACGCCGGGTATATATCAACTGTATCGCCCTTAACACGGAAAGTTCCGCGCTTAAATTCTGTAGTTGTTCTTGAATATAGAATTTCAACTAAACTATGCAAAAAAGCATTTCTGGAAATCCTTAAACCAACACCAAAGCGGAATACCATTCTGGAAAAATCCTCGGGATTTCCCATACCGTAAATGCATGATATTGATGAAACAACAATAATGTCACGACGGCCGCTCATTAAAGACGAGGTGGTTCGCAAACGAAGTTTTTCAATTTCTTCGTTAATGCTTAAATCTTTCTCGATGTATGTATTGCTGGAGGCGATAAAGGCTTCCGGCTGATAATAATCATAGTAGGAAACAAAATAGTTTACCGAATTTTCGGGAAAGAAATTCTTAAACTCACCATAAAGCTGGGCCGCCAATGTCTTGTTGTGACTTAAAATAAGCGTTGGCTTTTGGGTTTGTTCAATAACATTTGCAACCGTAAATGTTTTTCCAGAACCGGTAACGCCCAATAAAGTTTGGTAATGTTCATTTGCGTTTACACCATCTACAAGTTGCTTTATGGCTCCGGGCTGGTCCCCTGTAGGCTTATATGCTGAGGTAATTTTAAATTTCATCTGTATATCAAATATACGGTTTTGCGTACAAGAACTAAACAGTAGAAAGTCAGGAATGTTATCCTCAATAAGATTATTTGAGAATAATCGAATGATAAAATGCAATAATGAAATTCGGCTAATTTGATGCTTCCCTGAATCTGATTAAGCTGAGTTTAAAAACTAAATATACTTCCATTGGCTTAAAAACGACACTAACCTAGTAAATCAAAAGTTTAACTTTTGATTTACTAGGTTAAAGCTTATATTTGTTTGTGAATATTATTAGAAAATTAGCGAGGCAACTAAAAGACCGATTAAAAAAATCGCCGGCTATTGCCATTTTAGGACCCAGACAAGTGGGCAAAACGACCTTAGCCAAAGGACTTGAGAGCGGCTACGTGTATTTGGATATGGAAAATCCGAGAGATATTGCCAAACTACAAGATGCTTATACTTTTTTGGAGAATCTTCAAGATCAAACGGTAATTATTGATGAGGTACAATTATTTCCCGAATTATTTTCATTGTTACGTCCACTTATTGATGCAAAAAGAACTCCGGGGAGATTTATACTTTTAGGCTCTGCTTCGCCGGAATTGGTGAAAGGAGTATCTGAAACATTAGCCGGCAGAATTTCATACAATGAGTTATGTCCTATCGGATTAACAGAACTTCCTGATACTATAAGCTACGAACAACATTGGTTTCGAGGTGGTTTTCCTGAATCACTTTTATCAGAAACTGATGATTTGAGTAAAGACTGGATCGATGATTTTATTGTGAGTTATGTAGAAAGAGATTTAGCGAAAATGTTTGGAGTAGATTTAGCTGCAACATTATTAAGAAACTTCTGGAGTATGCTTGCCCATACAAATGGCAATTTGTTTAATGCAGAATCTTTTGCACGATCGCTCGGTGTAAGTGCACCGACTGTTAACAGATATTTAGATTTCTTGGAAGGTGGTTATTTAATAAGGAGACTACAGCCCTGGTTTGTTAATGCAAAAAAACGCCTTGTCAAATCCCCCAAAATCTACATTCGCGATACCGGAATACTACATCGATTGCTAAATATTTCTGCATATAACGATTTATTTGGCCATCCTGCTATAGGTGCATCCTGGGAAGGTTATGTAATCGAGCAAATTTATCAACTGAGAACGAAGCAGACTGAACTTTTCTTCTACCGTACCCAAACCGGAGCAGAATGCGATTTGGTTTTGGTACAAGGGATAACGCCAATGGCTTGTATCGAAATCAAACTATCAAACGCACCTACAGTTTCTAAAGGTTTTATAAATTGTACCCAGGATTTGAAACCTAAATACAAATACATCATTACGCCGAATAGTGAAACATACCCATCATCAAATGAAATTACCGTAACCAGCCTAAAACATTTTCTAACAAATATTTTGCCTGAAATACAACAGTAAAGGCCTTGCTAATTTAGCAAAGCCTTTACTTATCGTTAACTGAACCGAATTATTTTCCCGCAGCCTTTTGCATTGGATTTACACCAACAGATTGACCACGAACTGATGAGGCAGCCTTCGCTTTGAAAACTTTAAATTTGCTCTCTCTTGCATTCCCGCCCCAAGTGTTATTTGAAGTATCGATATCCGCTGTTTCTCTTAAAGGATCGATTGAAATTGATGAAACTTCTTTATCTTTAATGTAAAATTTTGACGTTTTCAACTCATTGTGTCTCCAGATTTGAGCTGGAATTCTATCTAGCTCTTTTGAACCATCTTTATAAGTGAATTCAACAATAATTGGCATCACCAAACCACCTTTATTACTGAAATCGAGTTCATAGAAAAACTTGTTTTCGTATTTCTGCTGATCGCCTGAGGCTACAACTTCCAGCGGTAAGGTTCCTTGAGTTTTAACCGCGGTTGCTGTATCAACAGAAACTAAACCTCTATCATATTTATAATAGAAATCTTGTGCTGCAGGGGTTTTATCAACATAAAAGCTGATTTTTTTATCCTCACGGTTTCTGATTTTAGAGATGTCCTGAAACGCATTTACAGCCGGTTTATCAACTTTTACCATTCTAGCTCTCGCTTCAGGAATGGTTGTTGGAAAATCTGCTTTAGCAACCTTTACAGTGTCTAAAGAAATGTCGCAAGGTTCAGTTCCGTAAAACCAGCCTCTCCAAAACCAATCTAAATCTTCACCACTCGCATCTTCCATCGTGCGGAAAAGGTCCGCCGGTTGTGGATGTTTAAAAGCCCATCTTCTCGAATACTCTTTAAAAGCATAATCAAAAAGTTCCCTGCCCATAATGGTTTCACGAAGAATATTTAAGCCCGTAGCAGGTTTTGAATATGCATTAGGTCCAAAACGCGTAATGTTTTCCGAATTGGTCATGATTGGCTCCAACTCATCTTTAGGCAGCTTCATGTAATCAACAATAGTATAAGCAGGCCCTTTTTTACTTGGGAAGGTGTTATCCCACAGTTCTTCTGTTAAATATTCAACGAAAGAGTTTAAACCTTCATCCATCCAGGTCCACTGGCGCTCATCGCTGTTTACAATCATTGGGAAAAAGTTGTGCCCAACCTCGTGGATAATAACACCCAACATCCCATTTTTAGTGCTTTCGCTATAAGTTCCGTCAGCATCAGTACGGCCATAGTTGAAACAAATCATCGGGTATTCCATACCGTTTGCAGCCTCGATACTTTGCGCAACGGGGTACGGATAAGGAATTGTAAAATCAGAATACGTTTTAATGGTATGCGCTACAGCGCGGGTAGAGAACTTGCTGTATAAGTTGTAAGCTTCTTTTCCGTAGAAACTCATGCACATTACCGTATTGTTGTTAGCGGCAATTTTCTGCGGCATGGCATCCCAGATAAATTTACGAGAAGATGTCCATGCGAAATCTCGAACGTTATTGGCCTGAAAAACCCAGGTTTTACTGCCCGCTGCTTTTTTGCCTTCAGCAGTTTTAGCTTCTGCAAGTGTTTGAATTTCAACAGGAGCAGTTGCAGTTTTCGCTGCATTATAACGGCTTAACTGGGTAGGATTCAAAACCGCACTATAGTTTATGCACTCACCTGTCGAACCCACTAAATGATCTGCAGGAACTGTCATTTGTACTCTGAAATCGCCAAAAGTTAAAGCAAACTCTCCCCTTCCTGTAAACTGGTGATTTTGCCAACCTTGGAAATCGCTATAAACACATAAACGAGGATACCATTGAGCCATAGTGAATAAATAGTTCCCATCAGCAGGGAAAAATTCGTAACCACCGCGACCACCAACCGTCATCCTATCGGTTATTTTGTAATTCCAATCGATGTTAAAAATGTATTTCTGCCCCGTTTTTAATGCTACAGGTAAATCAATCCTCATCATCGTTTTATTAACCGTGTAGCTTAATTTTTTTCCGGATGCGTCTGTTAATTTTAAAACATTGATACCAAAACCATTATTCGCTTTTGAACTTAAATTATCAATGCTTTGTATTGTACCAATTGCAGGCATTTTTGTTGCATCCTGGTAGTTTGCGCTTTTGTCTGTGCTGTGTTCGTTTTCATCGAGCTGCAACCAGATGTAGGTCAAAGGATCCGGGGAATTATTGGTATAAGTTACCGTTTCACTTCCTGTTAAAAGCAGATTTTTTTCATCAAGCGTACACTTAATGTTGTAATCTGCACGCTGCTGCCAGTATTTTACACCCGGTGCACCACTTGCTGTACGCTGTTCGTTTGGCGTTGGTAAGATTGTTCCTAATTGTTCAAACTTGTTTCCATGGTTGCTACCAGGATTGTTCTGAATATTTTGAGCCATTGCCAAACTGCCTGAAAAAAGCAACAGGCCGGTTAAAGTAATTAGTTTATTCATTGTTTATATTATGTTAAAAAGGGATACGCTCTAAAGCCATTTTTAAAGCCAGGCTAAACACGGCTGCTGATACAAACAACACCCAACTCGGGCGTTTTATAGTACTATAATTAAAAACTGTAAAGGTAACGGCTAATATAACAATAACCATAAAAATTTGCCCGGCTTCCAGGCCGACATTAAATCCAAAAAGGCCCCAGCCTATGTTTTGATCTTTCGCCAACATAATCCTTATCGAATTTGCAAAGCCCATACCATGTATCAATCCAAAAATTAGGGCTAAGTAATAATTTACCCGAACTGATTTCAAAGAAAAATTTTTCCTTAATAAATTACTCACTGAAGTGAATACTATGGTACAGGGAATCAAAAACTCTACCCATTTGCTTTCAAAACGAATTACATCGCTTACACTTAAAAATAAGGTAAGCGAATGCCCGATTGTAAAAGCGGTTACCAAAATTAACACTTGTTTTAAATTCCTGTAACTATAAATGGCAACAAGCGCTAAAATAAATAATTGATGATCCAAAGCGTCGGCACTTATAATATGTTCCCACCCCAGTTTGAAATAAAAGATGAAATCTTGTAGCAGCATTTATAATAAATTAGCTTTGTGAGCGAAGCTTTAGTATTTTTGAAGCCTTAAAATTAAAGTTTTAATTATAAAAACGGGAAAATCATTAAAATGCATTTCTTAAACACCAAATTTGTTACTTTCTTATTGGTTTTTGCACTTGGTGGCACGACTAAAGAAACGAAACACCCACTTCATGTAAGTACAACAGAAGTAAATATAAATGCAAAGGACAAAACACTGGAAATAAGTACCAGGATTTTCAGTGATGATTTTGAAGCCGTTTTGCTAAAGCTTTACAAACAAAAAACAGATTTGAGCAGCCCCGCAATGAAAACCCAAATGGATGCTTTAGTCAAGAAATATTTGTTAACTCATGTGCAGGTTAAAGCAAATGGAAAAGTTACTCCGCTAAATTATATTGGTTTTGAAATGGACCACGAAGCCACAAACATTTATCTGGAAGCAGAAAAAGTTACGCCTCCAAAAACGGTTGAGGTTAGCAGTACGGTCTTATACGATTTATTTGATGATCAGATGAGTATCGTTCATGTAGTAAAAGGTTCGGCTAGAAAAAGTACCAAAATATTATATCCTGATAAAAGTTTCACTGCACGCTTTTAAATTTATTTTTATGTAATGCAGCTTAAAATGTCTTAATTTAAGATGTCCCTTCTTTATATTATGTTGAAGGAATAATTGCACGACAAATTATTTGTTACTTTAGTATAATTTTCAAACCGGTTAAATAAGTATGCAAATAATAATCTTTTCGCCACTTCTTACACCGAGAATAAAGTATATTTTCAACTTTATTTTGTCCGCTATTTTAAAGGCAGAAGTTGAATTTACGGTAAACAGCACCTATTTTTCACAAAGCGAGAAGGTAAGAGTAAGCTATGCAGATAAACCTTTAAGTGATGAGTTATTTTTTAAAAACACAGCGCTTCTTTTATCGAACAAAGTTGAAGAGCTTAAGTTAAAAACAGTTCCTTTCGGAGATTATCATGTGCCTTTCCCAGTCGACGGATCATTACTTCCTTTTGATGTTTTCGCAGCATCTTTTTTCATTTTGAGCCGATATGAGGAATATTTACACAAGAATAAATCGGAAGACATTTTTACTCCGAAAGATAGCCTGCAGTACAAATGGAAGATTTTAGAGCGGCCAATAATTGACGAATGGGCGTTGCTATTAAAGAACATGATTAGGAAAAAATATCCATCATTCAAATTTCAAGAGAAAACATTCCATCATCAATCTACCATCAACTTTACGCTTAAGCCCGATGTGCCTAGTGGCTTTTTTCCAAAAACAAAATTTATTTTCAGCTCAGTTTTCGACAAACGACAGCAATTTTTAAGCTCGGTATTTGATGAGTTTACAGGGATTGCGGTTAATCATGAGCGAACGATAAACGAGTTAAGCGAAACTAATCCAAAAAACCAGCCTGTTTATTTTATTAATTTCCCACAGGATGATAAGAACAGACTGAATTTTAAAAATAGCGCTTTATTTTTAAAAGAGAAGCAAATCGGTTTGCTAAGACCCTATACAATAAATAAAGAGCAATCGACAATGTTAAAAGCTGATCTATTGAAGCTTGGAAAGATACAAGACAGCGCTATTGATATCAGGACTCAGCAATTAGAATTACTTAAACTACCAACCTGCTACCTGCATTTACTTTCGGCCGGCATTATATCCGATTATTCGATGGGTTATTCAGATAAAGTTGGCTTCAGAGCTGGGACTTGTACGCCTTTCAACTGGTATGACTTACAACTTAATAAAGTGACACCAATTGAGGTAAAATCTTATTCTATTAGCGATACTGCAATCCATTACCAGCCTGTTGATGATGCAATAAAAACCATAAAAGACATTATTGACGCCGTAAAACTTGTAGATGGATATTTTTATAGCAGCTGGAAGCTAAAAAATTTATCGGAAAATAGTAAATTTAAAAAATGGAAGGCTGTTTTTAACGAAATGATAAAATACGCTGGCTAAATAGAAGTTATGACATTCGACTTAAGTAAAACAAAATCTATTGCCAACACTTTCATCGCCGAACTGCGTGATGAGAATATCCAAAAAGACGCCATGCGTTTCCGAAAAAATCTGGAGCGCCTGGGTGAGTTTTTTGCATATGAGATTAGTAAAACATTAAAGTTTACATCAAGAGAAGTTGTTACCCCACTTGGAACTTCGCAGTGCGATTTCCTGGAAACACAACCTGTTTTAGCGACCATATTGCGCGCCGGTTTGCCAATACAACAGGGTTTGCTTAACATATTTGATAAATCAGAATGCTGTTTTATTTCGGCTTATCGAAAAGTTAAAAAGAATGGTGATTTCATTATCCAGATGGACTACGTATCAACACCCGATTTAGAAGGTCGGGTGTTGATTATGGCCGACCCTATGCTGGCAACCGGACGAAGTATGGTTATGTGTTGCAAAGAATTGATTAACAGGTATAAAGTTTCCGAATTGCATATTGTAGCGGCAATTGCAAGCACTGAAGGGGTTGCACATGTAAAAGCAAATTTACCGAAAGCGAAACTTTGGTTGGGTGCTATTGATGAAGAGATGACCAGTAAATCTTACATCGTGCCCGGGTTAGGAGATGCCGGAGATTTGGCATATGGAGAAAAAATGTGAACCGTATTTTCAGGATTTGAGGATTTTCAAGATTCTACGTTCAAATATGTCTAGCTTATAAGATTTCAAATCTTCGATACCCAAACAACTTAACAATCTAGCCTTCAAACAATTAAGCAATTAACAATTTATTAAATTGGAAAACAAAAAACACATCTTCTTCGATTTAGATCATACCATCTGGGATTTTGACCGCAATGCCGAAGAAACGTTAAACGAGCTTTATAACACCTATAAATTGAATGAGTTGGGATTAAAATCATGTTCTGATTTTATCGCTATCTATACAAAAAACAACCACCAGCTTTGGGCTGATTACCATTTAGGAAAAATCACCAAAGATTTTTTGAGGGCAGAGCGTTTTAGTAAAACATTTATTCAGTTGGGTATTCATCCTGATTCAGTACCACATCAGTTTGAAGATGATTACGTTACTATTTCGCCAACTAAAACCAATCTGTTTGAAGGTGCTGAAAATGTTTTGTCTTATCTAAAAGAAAAATATACACTTCATATCATTTCAAATGGATTTAAAGAAACCACTTTAACAAAAATGAATTTATCAGGTTTGAATCCATATTTTGATAATGTGATTATATCCGAAGATGTTGGTGTTAACAAGCCTAACCCTGAAATTTTTGAATATGCTTTAAATAAGGCAAAAGCCGCAAAAACAGAAAGCATAATGATTGGCGATAGCCTGGAAGCCGATGTTTATGGCGCCTTAAATTTCGGGATAGAAGCCATTTTTTTTAATCCTATGCAAAAACAAAAACCCGAAGATGTTAAAAAAGAAATCATTCATTTGGAAGAATTACTGACTTTATTTTAAGCTTAACCAGTACTTTATTTATGAATACGAGAAAAGTTAAAACTTCCTTGCACAATATTGTTGATGCCTACAAAGCAAAACTTTCCTCTTACTCTGACGGCATTTTCCAAACCATGCCGCCAATTAAAGGCTGGAGTTTCAGCGAGGTTTTCGCGCACATTTTCGATTCAAGCTTATTATCATTAATAGCGCTGGAAAATGCAGCTAAAGGTAAGGGCGAGAATCAACCGACACATTTTGCAGTACAAATGATTTTATTTTTCGGGTCTTTACCTCCTGCAAAGAAATATAAGGTTCCGAAGAGATTAGCTGAAAGGATTAAAATAATCAGTAAAACTGAAGCAATGGATTTTATTCTCGAATTCGAAAGAGCACTTAATGTGGCTTATCCATTAATTTTTGATGCAAGCAAATACTCCAAAACCAAACATCCAAGACTAGGCTATCTAAATGCCGAACAATGGTTGCGTTTTATCGAAATTCACTTAAAACATCATTTAAAGCAATTGGTGAGGATAGAAAAGAGTTTTCAGCAAAGCATTTAAATTTTACATCTTTGCGTCAATGAAATTACCTGCTATAAAAGGTTTTGATGAGGAAGCGCTAAAAAAGTATTTCAAAAACACTGGAATGCTTTTGATTGGTAAAGTTGGCAGCTTAGCAATTAAAATGCTTAGTAGCATTGCTGTTGCGAATTACCTTCTTTCCTATGGAAATGGGATCCTAACTACATCTGTATCTTATGTGTTTCTTTTCGCGGCGCTAGCAGGATTAGGGCTAGACCAGTTTATTGTGAAAGAACTACATCAATTTCGAGAAAAAAGAGATAGTATTTTAGGTACTGCATTTGCTATGAAATCAGTTGCCGGGGTTCTATGTATTCCGTTAATTTATATCGCCTGGTTAATTTACCCGTTAGAGGGAATCAAATTCGCTTATATCTTTCTACTGTCGTTCATGGGGATTTTTCAATCCTTTACCATAATTGATTCTTTTTTTCAATCGGAAGTTAAATCAAAGTATATAATGCAGGTTCAGATAGTCGGCAACCTTATATCCGCAGCCATAAAGGTTATCTTAATTCTCACGCATTCATCCATTACATTATTTTTCTTTGCTTATTTATTTGACACAATCTTATTATCAATTGGATATATCATTACATATAACAGAAAAGGAAGAAGTATTTTTTCTTGGAAATATGAATCGAAACTTGCAAAAAAATTAATTTCTCTTTCTTGGCCATTAATCATCTCAGGAATAATGGTTTCCATTTATATGCGTGTTGACCAAATTATGCTAAAACAAATATTGGGTGAGAAAGGCATTGCAGAGGCCGGCGCTTATAACACAGTGGTAATGTTTAGCGAAGCATTAAATTTTGTTCCCATCGCAATCGTTTCATCTCTTTTTCCTGCAATACTAAACGCAAGAAGAGATGACAAGGAGCGATATCAAAAAAGACTTCAAAACCTATATGATCTAATGGTTTGGCTAAGCTTAAGTTTCGCAATATTTATCACAATTGCATCACCAATAATTTATAAACTTTATAAGCCGGAATACATCGCAGCTGCACCAGTTTTATCGGTGCATGTCTGGGGATCTACTTTTGTATTTCTAGGAGTTGCAAGTGGCCAGTTTTTAATTGCTGAAAATTTTGGCCGCCTTTCATTTATCAGAACAGGGTTAGGAGCTATAGTAAATATTGCTCTTAATATTGTGTTAATTCCTAAAATGGGTATGATGGGAACAGCAATCGCAACGGTTATTGCATATTTTGTTTCTGCATTTTTTATCCTTTTTATCCCCAAACTTCGTCAACAAGGTATAATGATGTTAAAATCCTTATTTTTGGTCACTGCATTTCAAAAAATATTTAAACGTTGAGTACTCTAAAAGCACTAGCTACATTAATTGCGAAGCCAAACCGGCTTAAGGCATTATTATCATACGGCCATAAAGGCTACTTAAACAGCATTGGCTGGTTCACCGCTTTTGACAAAAAACATGCCGTAGACGGAAAAGGGAAAGCGCTTCCATGGGTTACATATTCCTTTATCGATTTCATTAAAGAAAGGATTGACAAAACACAACATATTTTTGAATATGGTTCTGGTAGTTCGACTATTTTCTATGCAGAAAGGGCCGGTACGGTTACCTCTGTGGAGCATGATAAGGGCTGGTTCGACAATGTGAAAAACAGCAGCCCGGCAAATGCGGAAATGATTTTTTGCCATTTGGAACGAGATGGCGAATATGCAAAGAAAGCAACTTTACTGGATAAAAAATTCGATATTATAATTGTTGACGGACGCGACCGCGTAAACTGCTGCAAATACAGTGTAGATGCTTTATCGGAAAATGGCATTCTGGTTTTAGATGATAGTGAACGCCCAGCTTATAATGCTGCTAGAGTGTTATTGAAAGCCCAGGGTTTCAAAGAAATCAGCTTCAGCGGTATTTCGCCAGGATTATTTTACGAAAAGGCAACGTCCGTATTTTATAAAGCCAATAACTGTTTGGGCATTTAATCTTCAGATTTAAACCTATGATTAGCGAAGAAGTAAAAACGGCCTACAATAATTTCTACACCAATAGTGATGTTGCCTGGCGCATGCTTGGTGCAAAATATAAAGCCCAGAATATTGTTGATGTTTGCATGAACATTAAACCAAAAAAGGTGCTTGAAGTTGGTGCAGGTGATGGCAGTATTCTTCATTTCCTAAACGAATGGAACTTCGCCCCTGAACTATATGCCCTGGAGATTGCGCAAAGCGGTGTTGATATTATTCAGGATAGAAAGCTTTCCCTACTGAAAGCTGCTCAAACTTTTGATGGGTATAAAATCCCTTATGGGGATGATGAATTTGATTTAGTGATTCTGGCACATGTTTTAGAACACGTTGAACATGAAAGGGTTTTACTTCGAGAGTTAAAAAGGGTATCGAAATATATTGTGGTCGAAGTGCCAAAAGACTATCGTTTCGGTGTAGATACACGTATGAAGCACTTTTTAGATTATGGCCACATTAATATGTACACACCAACTTCCTTGAGGTTTTTATTGCAAAGTGAGGGATTGGAGATTTTAGAAGATAAGGTTTCAATGACGGCGCCGGAAACCGTAAAGTTTAATGAATTCATTAACAGAAAAGCACCAAAAACGTTCATTAAAAACTTAAAAATTGAGCTGGAGTATAGAATTAAAAAAACTTTAGGTAATTTTCTTGGCAGGAAAAAACAGGAACAGTTTGCTAATGCTTATACTGTCTTAACCAAAAAATCAGATTCTAATCTGCATATATTTTAACATGCAAAACCTTGCCCCGATAGCACTCTTTGTTTACAACCGTCCGCAGCACACCTCGCGAACCCTAAAATTTTTACAACAAAACGAACTTGCTGCAGAAAGCAGACTTTATATTTTTTCTGATGGTGCCAAAACGCAGCAAGATGATGAAAAAATTGCTGAAGTCAGGGCAATCATCAATAATGTTGATGGTTTTAAATCGGTTAAAGTTATCGAGCGGAAATCGAATGTGGGTTTAGCCAATTCAGTAATAGCAGGCGTTACGCAACTGATAAATGACTATGGCAAAATCATCGTTTTCGAGGATGACCTGATTACATCTCCACATACACTTACTTACTTTAACGACGGCTTAAATCGTTATCAATATGAAGAAAAAGTAATGCATATCGGAGCATACATGTACCCTTTGAGGGCAGACAATCTTCCGCAGTCATTCTTTTACAGGGCAGCGACTAGCTGGGGGTGGGCAACCTGGGGAAGAGCATGGAAACATTTTGAGCCAAATATTGATACTTTGTTGAATCAATTCGACGGTAAAAAAAAATCAGAATTTGCTATCGACAACAGCATGAACTTTTGGAAACAGATGCTGGAATTTAAAAAAGGGAAAAACAACAGCTGGGCGATTCGCTGGTATGCTTCGATTTTTTTAAAGGGTGGCTTAACTTTAAATCCGTCGCAGTCTTTAGTAAACAACATCGGGCACGACGGAACCGGCGTTCACTCTGGTATAAACGATATATACAATGTTATCATAAACCCAAAACCTGTAACTGAATTTCCATCGGTTATGGAAGAAAATCCGAAAGCTTACCATACTATAAAAGAATTCCTGGCAAATCGTAAAGGAACCATTTGGGAAAGGATTAAGCGCTTTATCAACGAGAAAGTTAGGAAATAAACTTAATTTAATATCCTTTTAACACAGTCCAAATTATGAAATGGCTAACCATACTACTTCTTTCAATTGTGACGTTTGCTCATGCACAAAATGCTCCAAAACCATACGGCGCATTGCCTTCCAAGAGGCAGCTTGCATGGCATGATATTGAAATTTATGGTTTGATCCATTTCACACCAACCACTTTCGAAAACAAAGAATGGGGGTTTGGAGATGCCGACCCGAAATCTTTTAACCCCACGGATTTCAACGCCGACCAAATTATAAAAGCCGCTAAAGCGGGAGGCCTTAAAGGCATTATTTTGGTTGCCAAACACCACGATGGTTTCGCGCTTTGGCCTACAAAAACAACGGCATATAACATTACTAAAAGTAATTTTAGGGATGGAAAAGGAGATTTAGTAAAGGAAATTGAGCAAGCAGTCAGAAAAAACGGATTAAGTTTCGGAGTTTATTGTTCGCCTTGGGATAGAAATAATGCTAACTACGGAACGGACAAATATTTAGCCATCTACCAGACGCAACTTAAAGAGCTTTACAGTAATTATGGCTCGCTTTTTATGAGCTGGCATGATGGTGCCAACGGTGGCGACGGCTATTATGGTGGGGCAAAGGAAAAACGCTCCATTGATAATACAACCTACTATGATTGGAATAACACTTGGGCTATTACCAGAAAGATGCAGCCAATGGCAAATATTTTTAGTGATATTGGTTTAGATATTCGTTGGGTTGGCAACGAAGATGGTAATGCTGCAGAAACCAGCTGGGAAACCTTCACGCCGCTTCCTCCGGAGGGGAAAAATGTCGCCGTTCCTGGTCAGGCAAATTATCCGCAAAGCCCGATGGGCGTAAGAAACGGTAAGTTCTGGATGCCCGCGGAATGCGATGTTCCATTGAGAAAGGGCTGGTTTTATCATCCAACTGAAAAACCGAAAACACCTGAAGTGCTTTTTGAACTTTACCTGAAAAGTGTTGGTCGGGGCGCAGGTTTGGATTTAGGCCTGGCACCCGACACCCGCGGACAATTGCATGATGACGATGTGGCCGTACTGAAAACCTTCGGCAACATGGTTAAACATACTTTTGCAAACAATTTGGCAAAAGCCGCTAATATTACCGCCAGCAACACTCGTGGCAACAGCTACAACCCAGGGAAACTTTTAGATGGCAATAGGAAAAGCTACTGGGCAACTAAGGATAACGCTCATACCGCAAGTTTGGAAATTGACTTAAAATCTGTAAAAACTTTCGACATTATCAGCTTACAGGAATATATCCCGTTGGGACAAAGAATAGAGGAATATACCATTGAAGTTTATAGAAATAATAAATGGGAAAAAATTTATGATGGAACAAGTATTGGCGCTAAAAGACTAATTAAACTGGAAACGCCAGTTACATCATCTAAAGTGAAATTAAATATTACCAAATCTCCAGTTTGCGTTACTTTAAGTGAATTTGGAATTTATAAAAAAACAAACTAATTATTCATAAAGAATCGTGAACATTTTACCTAAGGCATTCGATGTTTGTTTACTATATTTAAAGGTACTGTCGCCTTTTATATCACGATACATTAACATCACCGCTTGGTAAGACGCTTTTCCAAGCCTGATTTTTCTATCCCGCTCCTTTGCATTTTCACTATTGAGATTCAAACCTTGCATTTGCTTAATAATCTTCAGATTTTTTTCCGTTGGTTTTATTCCATCTTCTTTTATCGATATAAGCTTGATATCTTTTGGTAAATCAATTTCCAAACGAGTAATTGTTTTTAAATACTCTAGGTTGCTGTTGAATTCTTTACTCAACTCATTAAATTTTTCTGTTTGATATTTTGAGCTAAAGCCCACTATACTCCCAGAGAAAAGCAGCACCAACAAGGTTGATACCGAATACCTAACCCAATGTCTAATCTCGACCTTGTTTCTGAAATTAAATACCAGCGTGCAACAGAGTATAAAGCCGCACAAAAAACCGCCAATATGTGCCGCGTTGTCTACTTTTTTGCCGAAAGCTCCATTAATAAGTATTAATGCAGATACAATAAGCGTACTGATCAACAAGGCGCGTGTGGCTTTTGGCTCAAAAGTCTTGTTAAGCAGTAAAGCAATGAAAGCGCCGTATAAACCCATTATCGCACCCGAGGCACCCATCATGATAGTTTCCTGATGGAATATTAAACTCATCGAGCCACCACAAACCCCGCTGAATATATATATAAACAAGAATTTTTTCCACCCTAGTTTATTCTCGATCATCAGGCCAAGGTAAATAAACGCATACATGTTAAAAAAAATGTGCGAGATAGAACCATGCACGAATTGATAGGTAATTAAACGCCAATAAGCACCATCTAAAACGGCGTTACGATGATTTACACCCAGGTTTAAACTAAAATTTTTCGCTTTTTGAACGAAAATATCAGCATCAGCATGTACCTGGTTTGTTAGTATGTACCGAAAATATAGAACAGTAACAAGCCAAATTAAAAAGAAGTAAGTAACATTTATTAAAACCAATAAAGGTGTCGCTTTGTAGCCTTTCTGCGGAAAGAAGAGATATAAAATGTTCTTGATCTTGTTTTTTACCGCCAATGGCGCTTTTTCGAAATATGTATCATCTTGCTCAGCAATCAGGCGATGGAATCTATCTAAACGTTCATCCCAAATACCTTGTAAATGGAACTCAACGTACTCAAACTCATGAAAAAACTTTTCAAAATTAAGCTCATTTTTACCATAGTCGTTAAATAGCATTTGTATTCCTACGCATTCACTTTTGACAACAGCGAAGCCACCGTGTATACGGATAGAGATTTCTTCACTGTAAGATTGAAGGGAAATAGGCGTGTAAGCAATTAAACCTGTTTTAGAGATATGACTTAATTCCCATCCCAGATTCTCAATGGCTTGCTGTGCTACAATTAAATATTTATCTGCAGGAAAATTACCCAAAGGGATAAATTTCTCGGATTTGGGCGAATACCCCCAACTTACTGACATAGAGCGCTATCTTTTTGCCACTAATATAAGGTATGGGGATAAATTTTTACTCTCAAAAGGAATAATTTTTGTTAATACCTTTCCGGTTAGCCACGCCAGCTTTTTAAATAAGCGGACACCAACTGATTTCTGGGATTCGTTTTCTAACCAAATACTAAATTTTCCAAAATAACTCACATTTACTTCTTTCAGACCTGCCTTTTGACAAATGGATTTCAATAATTCAGGATCCATACTATCGATGTTGTGTTTGTCGTAGTTTTCTTTATCGAAATTTTTCTGAAACCAGCCATTCACAGCTTTAAAATTTGGTAATGTAATAAATAACGTTCCGCCAGGCTTCACAAAGGCGATATGGCGATTGATGATATCTGCAGTATCATTAAAGTGCTCAATTAAACCGCAGCTAAGTACTAAATCATACTGCTGCTCAGGTTCATAATTAAACAAATCTGTTTCAATGATATGGATGTCTTTACTTGTTAACTCATTCTTTTGCAACAACTCATTAACAACAGGAGGATGAACGAAATAATCTAAAAGTGTAACGTCAAGCTTAAAATACTTCTTTAAAAAAACGGCATAATAACCAGGGAAACCGCCTAATTCAATTGCAGTTTCTACTTTGTTTTTATCAATAACATCAGCCAGCTGACGATGAAATAAGTAGTTTGATGGTAACTGAACTGCAAGCCCTTTTTTACTTTCCCAATAATTTACCCAAAAAGCCCTGTCGGTTAATAAATTTGCCATCTTCAAATAATTTCGAACGTCAAAGAAACGGAAAAAAATGGTTATTTATTTAAATTGGTTAACTGTTCAACTGTGAAATGATCTACAGGTCGAAGGTTTCGCTCATCGATGGTTAAATTATTTATTGCATGGCTAATAGCTGGAAAACAAAAGTTGTTCTATCGACAGGACGTTTAAAAGATAAAAATCCTAAAATAAAACAATCTTTTGCATCATTTACGATTAACCGATTCGAACAATTAACCGACTAACCTTACTTTAAATCTTTCAAAATTTCAGCAACTGCCTTTTCAAGTTGTGGGTCTTTATCGGCAAGTCTGTCTTCAAAGGTATTTTTCACGAAAATATCAGGCTTAACCCCTTCGCTTTCGAGGTTTTTACCATCCATCGTATAACAGCCCCATGATGGCAAGCGGTATGAAGAGCCATCAACCAAGCCCTTAGCTGAAGTAAAAATAATCCACCGGTAAGTTTCGGTTCCGATGATTTTACCTAATTTCAATTCCTTGAAACCAGCGGCAGTCATTTCGGCATCACTTAATGACTGCTCATTAATCAGCAGCACAATAGGCTTAGCCGCAGGACCGAAATTACTTTGCGGCGCAAATTTCCCGCCACGGTATTTCCACTGCAAATACGGTCGTTGAGATAAAAATTTCAGTACCTCATCGTGAACATTTCCACCCGTGTTGTAACGCAAATCTAAGATTATTGCATCTTTATTTTCTTCTTGAGCCACCATGTCTAAGAGGAAAGTTTCTAATTCTCCACCACCCATATTTTTCATATAGGAGTATGCGATGCGGTTATTACCCAGTTTATCTACATTTTTACGGTTGTTGGTAATCCATTCATCGTATAGATTTCCTCTTAAAGCACCTGAACTTTCAGGGTGAATATTGACAAACACTTGCTTTCCTTTCCTGTCAAAAGTGAGTGTCATTTCCTTATCCAACGACGGTTTGCTGAAATAATAATCCCGATCAATTTTTTCATCTACCTTAACTCCATTTACTTCTGTCAAAATATCGCCGGGCAAAATGTTGGTTCCGGTACGGGCAGCATTGCTTTTTGCCGCAATGCGCTCTACCATTAAAGGGTTTCCGTTGTCGAAAACAATTCCGGTTTCGTTTGTTGTATAAGTAAGGTTTTTCCTTTCCTCTGCACCAGCACTATTAAAGCCCATATGCGATGAATTCAGTTCTCCGAGCATATCGTTTAATAAAATTCTTAGATCACTGCGGTTATTTACATAGGGAAGATAAGCCGCATATCGCGTTCTCATTTTATCCCAATCTACGCCATGGAATTTTTCATCGTAGAAGTTTTCATCCAAACCGACCCAGGTTTCGTAAAACATCTGATTGAACTCTGCATTTAAGTTTCTGGTGAATTTATATGCATGATCAATTTTATCAAGCTTGTTCCCCTCCAAATTGTATTTACTAATTACGCCACGGGATAACACAAAGAATTTATCGCCGGATTGGATGATCGAATAATCGCTCCCATCGGCAACTTTCTCCGTTTTGTTTGCTTCAAACGGTTCAATCGTAGTGCGGTAAAGTCCTGGTGCACCACCTTCATGGTTCGATGAATAAAAAACATATGTTTTATCACCCTTTGCAAAAACATCCGTTCCAAATTGGCCACCAAAAGCTGGTCCAACCAACTCAATTCTATCCAGGATATCCTGCGTATTGATGGTTATTACAGCGGCTGGTTTAGGCGTCGGCTTTACTTCAGCCTTTTTTGCCGTATCGGCTTTTCCCTTTTTAGCTTTGGTTTCAACAACTACAGGTTTAACCTCGGCTGGTTTGGTTTCTTTAAATAAATCATCAAATTTATCAGAACGGTAAGGCTCATCGTAATTGTTTAGCGCCATGCGGTAAATGTGCGCACTCGACATTCCGGTTGGGTAAGATGGTTTCGTACGGGCACTTGTAAAGAAAATGTATTTGCCATCTGGCGACCAGGCTGGGCCAGCTTCGGTTACGCCTGTATTGGTTAGATTAATCGTTTTATTGCCTTTGATATTATGCACAACCAAGTCTTGCTCAAAGTTTTTATAAACCGTGAATAAAACATATTCATCATTCGGAGAAAAACTTGGCGCTGAATTTTGAAATGCCCAAAACTCGTCTGTTACCAGAGTTTTGCTATCAAAGGTTTTTAAGTCCATCAGCTTCAACTCATTTCTACCACTCAAATAAACTGCCATCGTCTTTGTTTTATTTAAGGTAATGTCGCGGTTATTGGCTTTATCTTTTGTAAGTTGCCTGATAGTTCCCTTACCATCGCCAGTAATGGTAAACCAGTTCTGAAAACCGTTGGAGGTTTGACTAAAAAGGATTGTTTTGTTATCGGCAAGCCATTTGCATTCCATTGCCCGCTCACCACTATTGGTAATCTTGCGGATAAACTTTCCATCAGCATCACTTACAAAAACGTCACCCCTAGAAATAAACGCCATTTTTTTGCCATCAGTTGAAGCATCAAAAGCGGAAATATTGGCCCGAACATCGTATTCTTGTTCTTTGCTCAATATCTGATTTCTTGATGTGCTGATGTTTACTTTTTCCGTCTTTTTCGATGCCACATCGTAAGTAAATAATTGATAGTCTTTTTCAAAAACTACCTTTGTCCCATTTGCTGCTATAAATGGACGCTTAATAGAAGTTTCAAAATTGGTCAAACCTGTTTTCTTACCGCCAATAAACGTATAAAGGTTGTATTCCTCGTTGCCCTCATCAGATACAAAAAACACATTACCTTTCTGGTCAACACTTGTCCAGAAATCTTTACCGATGTAGTCGGTGTAACGCTTATATGCTTTAGTTTTGGGATTGTAAGATTGGATATCGGGATTATATGCTCCTTTATAATGTTTACGATTACTAAAACGATAGCTTTCCCAGGTATCGTTAAAAAATAATTCTCCGCTCGGCGATTCGGCAATGTGATGTGTGGTATTGAAATAGTTATCAAACAAACGAATTGCTGTTCCACCAGTAATGTCTACTTTGTAACTTGAGAAAGAGTTGTATCTGCCTGAAGTGAAGTAAATTGTTTTGGAGTTCCAGCTCCAATTATCTACCTCGTCAGAGGCGTCGTTAAAAGTGAGTTGTTTTATGTCTCCACCATTAATGGGCATCAGGTAAATATCATGGTTACCAAATTGGTTGGATGAAAAAGCCACCCACTTCCCATCAGGAGAAACTTTTGGATTAATTTCTTCTCCCTGCATAGCCGTAATCCGCGACGCAACCCCTCCTTTTACCGGTACTTTCCAGATATCGCCATCATAACTGAATACAATGGTTTGTGCATCTGGCGTTAGTGCCGGATAGGAAGCAAAATAGGTTTGGCCTTGAGAAAATGAGTTGAAAGGCAACAAAAATGCTAATGCTGCTAGCGATTTTAGTATGGTTTTGATCATGATTGTGTTTGTTTGGCTTTGAAAGTTAAACCCAACTTGATTAAAATAATCATCCATTTTTTTAAATGATTTATCTTAATCATCAAAGGTTCCATCCTCCAATTAAAAAGCAATGAAATATTAGGATGAATTTACACAACAGATTTTATATTCGTAAACAATTAAATGTATTTTTGAATTGATTTGAAAGTTATACACTTAAATACCTATGATGGAAACGGCGGAGCAGGAAGAGCTTGTTTGCGCTTAAGCGATGCTTTAAAAGCCAGCGGCATCGATTCCAAAGTATTGGTATATTATAAATTCGGACAAAATACGTCTATCGACACATTCAGCAAATCCCTTATTCACAGAGCAAAAGCTGTTTACAATATTTTATCAGAAAGATATTATTCAAAATGGCTAAGCAAATCAGTTAAAACGCCTTTCAGTTTACAGTGGTTCGGCCGTTCGATAAAAAACCATCCAGAAGTGAAAAATGCAGATGTTATTCATTTGCACTGGGTAAATCACGGCTTCCTTACGCCAAAATTTTTAGCTGAGCTTGATGAACTAGAGAAGCCAATTGTCTGGACTTTTCACGACAGTAACGCATTTACAGGTGGTTGCCACGTACGTTATGGTTGCGAAAACTTCCATCAGCAATGCGGTAATTGCCCGATTTTAAAGCTGAGCGGAAAAGATGATATGTCGCACAAAACCTGGTTGCGGAAACAGAAAGCCTATACGGCATTAAATTTTCATATTATTGCACCGAGTAACTGGATGGCAAATTCGGTCAAATTTAGCAGTTTGTTAGGTACCAGAAAGGCTTCGGTAATTCCAAATACCATCGAAACCAAAATTTTCAAGCCCTATGTTAAAACGGAGGCTAAAAAAATTCTGAAAATCAACCCGGAGAAATTTGTATTGATGAGTGGTTTTATGCCCTCAAAAAATGATAAACATAAAGGGACACCGTATCTAATAGAGGCGCTGGAGATTTTATCAAAGCGTAAAGGAATTGACAAAGAGCAGATAGAACTGGTCATTTTCGGAAATAAAGAAAATGCCGAAATGCCGAAATTTCCTTTCAAAACGACTTTTCTGGGCACCATAAATAAAGATGAACATTTGGCTAAATGTTATTCAGCTGCCGATGCTTTTATAACACCTTCACTCGAAGATAATTTACCAAATACAGTAATGGAAAGCCTTTCTTGCGCTACTCCTGTAATTGCTTTTACTACGGGCGGCATTCCTGATATGGTTAAACATCAAAAGAATGGTTACCTCGCAGAATATCGAAATGCTGCAGACTTGGCCAATGGAATAGAGTGGCTTTACCACCGCCCCAACAAAGAGGAAATTCAGAAAGCAGCAAGGTTAGGGATTTTAACAGATTTTTCCGAAGAAGTTATCGCCGCGGAGCATATTCATTTGTATGAAACATTGATTGATTTGCAACCGAAATAATATGGAACTATCTAAAAGCCATCTCGAAAATATTAAAGCGCTCAAGTCTGCGATTCTTCAGAGTCGCTATCGGGCTGCCGCTCTTGTTAACAAAGAACTTTTAACCCTTTACTTTGCCGTTGGTAGATTTATTTCCCATAAAATTGAAGAAGAAAAATGGGGTGCAAAAGTAATTGAAAATCTTTCAGCAGATTTACAATTGGAATTGCCGGGTTTAAGAGGCTTTTCAGCAACGAACATAAAACGAATGAGGCTCTTTTTTGAGTCTTGGGAAGAACAAACTGTAATTAGTCCGACACTGTCGGACCAATTACAAGAAATTGACTTAGAGGGTATTACATTTAGACCGACAGTGTCGGCCCAATTAGAAAGATCATTTTTTGGATTAAGTTTTTCTCATCATTTAGAAATTATACAGGGTACTGAAAAAATTGAAGAAAGGATATTTTACATTCAAAAAACCGCATCAGAATTCTGGAGTTTAAGCACTTTAAAAAATCATCTTAATAACCAAACTTTTCAAAAAACAGGTAGTTTACCCAACAATTTTTCAAAAACAATTACAAATGATGATATAAGGCAAAAAGCATTACAGTCATTTAAAGATGAGTACTTGCTGGATTTTATCAATATCGAAGATAACGACGATAAAGACGAGCGGGTTCTAGAAAGTGAAATCGTTCAAAACATCAAAAAATTTTTAATGTCTTTAGGTTCAGATTTTGCATTTATCAGCAATCAATTCCGGCTGATTGTAGAAGAAGAGGAATACTTTTTAGACCTTTTATTTTTCAATCGCCGTTTACAATGTTTGGTAGCTTTCGAATTGAAAACCGGTAAATTTAAGCCTGAATATATGGGCAAAATGAATTTCTATCTTTCAGCTTTAGATGAATATGTAAAACAGCCACATGAGCATCCATCAATTGGAATTATTCTCTGTAAGGAAAAAAAAAATAAGATAGTCGAATTTTCTTTCAGGGATTTTAATAAGGCAATGGGTGTTTCTACCTACAAAACAAGTACTGTTCTGCCGGCAGCATACAAAGGGGTTTTACCTGATGTTGAAACCCTAAAAAAATTAATGGATTAGCATGCCTAAATTAACCGTTATCACCATTGTATACAATAATGTTCGCGACATTGAGCGAACGATAAAATCTGTTTTAAATCAAACCCACAAAAACACAGAATACATCATTATAGATGGAAAATCTACTGATGGTACATTAGAAATCATTGAAAAATACAAAGCAAACATTTCCAAAATTGTTTCCGAACCCGATAAAGGTATTTATGATGCGATGAACAAGGGCCTGGCAGTGGCGACTGGCGATTATGTTTTATTTATGAACTCGGGCGATGAAATTTACGACGAACATACAGTTGAAGATGTATTTGCCTCCGCTCCGGGCGCCGATATTTATTATGGTGAAACGGAAATGTACAATGACAATTGGGAAAGTTTAGGGCGAAGAAGACACGAGGCTCCGGAAAATTTCGATTGGAAAAGCTTTAGGTTCGGTATGAATGTTAGTCACCAGGCAATTTACATTAAACGAAGCATTACTGTACCTTACGATTTAAAATATAAATACAGCTCAGATATCGACTGGATAATTAAGGCGGCAAAAAAGTCGTCAAATATTGTGAATGTTCATCGTTATGTAGCTAAATATCTTGTTGGTGGCATGAGCAAGAAAAAACACCGCGAAAGCTTAAAAGAACGATTTCAGATTTTTTCTAAATACTATGGATTAATTCCAAACTTGCTGAGCCACATTGTCATTGCTACCAATTTGGGTTTCTATTTTCTTAAAAACAGAAGAACTAATGATTAGTTTATGGACGAAGAACTGAACGAAATCATTATTTATTATGAAGAGGAAAAGACCAGGATTGAAGAACTTTTAGCAGAATGCTTACAATTTTCGGATTATAAGTACGCTAACCAGTTTCAAAACGGTTTGGGTATTTTAAATAATCAACTAACCATTCTAAAATCCCTTAAAGACTCAAATTATTTAAAGAAGAAAGAACTTAAAGAGCAAATTGAAAATTACCGTAATCTTTTGTCGATTAATCCCCAAATTTCAAACTACATTAATGAGCTAATAAAGCGCGACGAAAGAAACTTAGATGCTTTAAATAATCAGGAGGTAATGCCATTCTATGATGGGCAGGAATTTGATGACGCCACATTTGATTTAGTTGAGGGCAAGATTCAATCTTTTATTTTTCATCTTAAAAAGACCATCAATCTGTATCTGAAATTTGAATGCAAAAAGAATAATTTTATTATTTCAATTACTCCAGATGAACAAATGGGTAGGGAAATCCATTTCCCTAAAGCAAAAAAAAGATTACTTAAATCTATTGGATTCAAAAGAAATAAAACAAAAGAATATTTTCAACTGAAATTACCTCTTTTATCTTTTAAAGATTCACAACAAATAAAAATCATAGTAAGTAAAATTATTTATGAAGTATTTTTTATAAATGAATTAGATACTGAAACAACAATTGTAATCCATTCCTAACTTTTAAAAACAAAAATTCCTATAAAGCTGTATTTAATACATCACCTATTAAAAACAGAAAGATTATGGGACAATTAAGTAACCGCACAATAGCTGTACTTTCAGAAAGCGGATTTGAAGAAGTTGAATTAACCGAGCCAGTAAAAAGGTTAAAAGAAGAGGGGGCAACCGTTCACATCATCTCCTCTAAAAGTGGAAAAATTAAAGCATGGGATCAGGATCACTGGTCGATTGAAGTTGATGTAGATAAAACCATCTCGGAGGCAAATGCTGATGATTATAATGGTTTGCTTTTACCTGGCGGAGTCATAAATCCTGACCAGCTACGTGTAAATGAGGACGCCATTGCTTTTGTTAAATCATTTTTCGAAGCGGGCAAACCTGTCGCAGCAATCTGCCACGGACCACAAACTTTAATAAATGCTGATGTCGTTAAAGGAAGAAAGCTGACTTCGGTAAAAAATATTTCACAAGATTTAATCAATGCAGGTGCAGACTGGTCTGATGAAGAAGTGGTTGTAGATCAGGGTTTGGTAACCAGCCGGACTCCGAAAGATTTACCTGCTTTTAATGATAAAATTGTTGAGGAATTTGCAGAAGGTGTACACGAGGGGCAGCATGCCTAAATCGCTTTGAACGCTCTCCTAAATTACTCAAAAAACGGCTGGTTATTTAACCGGCCGTTTATTTTTAAAGCCTAACCTGCCTGATTATATTTTTTATATTCAATTCAATAATATCAGTCATGGTCTTACACATTAAATAATTCGGTTCTTTAAAATAATCACTCATAGCTTGTTTAAGCAAAGCAATGTTTTCGGGAGTGGTAAGCGCTTCCTGATTCGAAACATCGCGTAAGTCTGTTAACCTGTGCCTTTCGCTTCGAACGCGATGGACAATGGAAGATCGCTCTTCCTGCTGGTACTGCAAAACCGTTTTTTCGGTAAGTTGTTCCATGCTCATTTTCACGTAAGGTAAATTTTCCTTAAAAAACTGAGGTAAATAAACCTTTAAATTTCCTTCATAGAACTGCTGGTCGAAATCTATTGCCCTTATGCGGAACTGAATGTCATCAAAATCGGGTGTAATCTGGACAACAAAATTATATGCCCTCATATCGCCTAAAAGCATTATCAGGCACCTTTCGTTAAACTTAACAAATTCCTTTGCAATACGCGTCGGATTAAACTCGGGCGAATAAAGTTGACCTTTCGTAAATACATCACCTGGGATACCGGCAATATGTTCTTCCACCAAAGTATCTCCGTCAACCAGATAATTAACCTGGTTAGGCGACAAAATTTCCTCAAGTTCTAAGCCATAAATCCTTGAAGCATCTGCTTTTTTTATATAAAAGTAATCGTAAACATCATTCAAACGATTTACAATCCTGATTCGGAACGGATGAGTGTTACCGAAAGTGCAGTATTCTATTTTGTCAATGTATTTATGTTCAACGATGCGAAGATTTCCTGAAGCTTTTAAGTTGGCATAAATTTCTTTTAACCCGTTGTGCAACTCCTCAATTAAGTCCTGTGCGTAAATTGGTCCTTCCCAAAGCGAATCTTTACCAAATTTGTCCATCAATGGAAAAGCCTCGTTAAACTGCATTAAATCGCTGTAAGAAATTGGCAGTTTTGATTCACGCTGATAGGTGCGCAAGTATTTTTGTAAAGCCGGTGTAACCGGAAAAATTGGCTTCTTTTTAAGGATTTTTACGTCTTGGTTTTCCATTGATAAGCAATGTAGCGTTTAAAAATTTAACCGCAAAGAATTTAAAGTAAGCGCAGAGGACGCAAAGCTTTGGTTCTTTGTGGACATAGCCTGGCGTACTTTTACATTAACCACCGTTCGGATAACGGAAAGGCAAACCAGCCAAATACCTGCTTATTTTTCGATATGGATAATCGCCCGAACCTCTTTCTGCGAACTGAACAATAATCGTTTTCGTTTTCGGATCGACATAAAGTCTTTGCCCAAGCATACCTTCAGCCGCATAGTCGCCCTTATCACCAGCTTGCGGAATCCACCACAAATAATGATGAGCAGATTTCTGCCAGCCTTTTGCCGATGCCGATCGCTCAGTACCTATACTAATGGATTGTTTCACCCATTCAGCTGGAATGATCTGACGATTATTGTATTTTCCGTTATTGAGATAGAGTCGACCAATTTTAGCTAAATCGATAGCGGTAACCTGAAATCTGCTTGCAGTGTTGGCTAAACCACTAATGTGGTCTAATCCGAAAGAGGCATTGTATTCAGCTCCTATTTTTCGCCAGATATTATCTTCAAAATATTTGGCCACCTTACTTCCGGTTGCCTTTTCTATAACCCAACCGAGTAAAATTGGATCGATGCTTTTGTACTTCCAGACTGTTCCGGGCTTATTAACCAGCTTAACCTTCATCAATTCAGCCTTCATATCATTTGTATAATAATATTTCGCCTCGTCAGAAAAAAATGCCTGCAGAACACCACCAAATGCGTCCTGAAACTCCAATCCCGATTTCATATCCAGCAGGTTTTTAATGGTAAGATGATCAAATGCCTGATTGGATTTTAACTCCGGAAGATAATCGGTAACCTTATCGTTTAAACTGTTGATATCGCCATTGGCCAAAGCAACACCAAGCAAAATAGAAACCATACTTTTAGCGCCAGAAAATATAGAAGTTAATGTGCTGTTACTATAACCCGCAGCATATTTCTGATAGAGAATGCTATCATTCCGAATGACGATGAAGGCTCTTAATTTTCCATTTTGGAAATAGTCAGCAAAAGAGCCAAACTGTTTATTGCCATCCCGAACATTCAAAGTATCAAGATCATCCCTCATTTTCGAAGCAGAAAAGAAATGAAAAACCGAATCACTTTTATGTACAATTTCTTGTGGAAAAGCCTTGTAAGTATTAGCATCAGGGGTACGATACCATAAAACCCGCATTAAATATGGATGCCAGATAAACAAACCTGCGAAAATAAGAAGTACGACAAGGAAGAAGTAAAATAATGTCTTTTTTAAGATTTTCATCAATATAGATTCCCAAGACAAATGTAAAAGATTATGCTTGTTGCTGATATTCTTTATGCGAAAAACTCGTCGCTTTCTCTTTTGGTGTATATTTCCACCGGCGGTGACTCCATAGCCAATAAGCAGGCTCCTCCCTGATAATTTCTTCTAAAAAACGAGTATGTAATTCTGTAATTTCGAATTCTTTTGTCGTTCTTGGATTTAAGCAAAGCGGCACACAATCTACCTCATAATATCCCCGTTTTAAAACCTTAACCTTGAAATAAAAAATAGGTCGATTGGTTTTCCTCGCAATTTTTTCGATACCAAGCTGAATAGAAGCTTGCTGGTGCAAAAAGCTTGTCCAGTAATGTGATTCATCTTTCGATGGTGCCTGATCGTTACCAAAGCTGAAAATACTTGGCTTACCTTTGCTGGCTGCCAAGGCCCGCATTGTTTGTCTCATCGGAACTAATTTATTTCCATAACGACTACGCACAGCTTTAAACCAGTTATCAAAAGTATTATTGCTTAAAGGTTTATAAATCGGGTAATGATCAGCACGAAAATTCAAGCCAATGCCTAAAGTTCCCCATTCCCAATTGCCGTAATGCGCTGAGCAGATTAAGATACTCTGCCCTCGATCCAGGTAGGCTTGTACGAGTTCTTTATTTTTAAAAACAAATCGCTTTCGTATTTCTTTCCTGGAAATGTTACTCATCTTTATAATTTCGAAGATAAGTGATGCCAGATATTTAAAGAACTTTTTTTCAATCGCTTTTATTTCGGCAAGTTTTTTTTCTGGAAGGGCACGGCTTAAGTTTTCACTAACCACTTTTTTTCGGTAGCCGAAAATCCGATAGATTAACACGTAACTGATATCAGCTAATATATACAAGATGGGTAATGGCAGTAATGATAATACGCCTAAAAAAAATATTCCCATTTGGGAAATCCCTTTTTTAATCATATCAGATTAATTAAACTCAAAAATGAAAACACGATAAAAACTCAAAAAGATTTACGTTTTTACTCGTTCCTAAAAAATTTAAGCCAGATTAACAGAAATGCCTCCGTCATTTTCTAAAATACTTAATGCCTTACGCTCCGGTTTGTATTTCCACCTGCGATGGCTCCATAACCAATAAGCCGGCTTCTCCTCTATCATTTCTTCCAGAAACCGGGTATGCATTTCAGTGATTTCGAACTCTTGGGTCTCATCAGGATGTAAACAAATCGGAACACAATCAACTTCGTAATAACCCCTTTTTAAATAGTTGATTTTGAGGTAAAATATTGGACGATTGGTTTTTCTAGCAATTTTCTCGATGCCAAGCTGCACGGATGTTTCCTGATTCAAAAAATTTGTCCAGTAAATGGACTCATCTTTTGCCGGTGCCTGGTCACTACCAAATGTGAACATGCTTGCGGTGTTTTTACTGGCTTGGATAGCACGTAAAGTCTGGCGCATGGCAACCATGTTATTGCCGAATTTACTCCTCATGGCTAAAAACCAATTGTCGAAAGTTTCGCTGCTTAATGGTTTGTAGATTGGATAATGCTGCCCCGAAAAATTCAATCCGATTGCCATGCAAACCCATTCGTAATTGCCGTAATGTGAAGAGCAAAAAAGTACGCTTTCATTATTCTGAAGATAAGCTTCGACTAAATCTGAATTTTTGAATTTTACACGCTTATTGAGCTCTTTTTTTGAAATACGCTTCATTTTGATGATCTCAACAAATAAGGAAGAAAGGAATTTGTAATACTCTTTCTCTATTGCATTAAGTTCTGCTGCGCTTTTATCAGGGAAAGCATTATATAAATTCTCCTTAACCACTTTCCTACGATATTTAAAACCGTAAAAAATCAATATATAAAAAGCATCAGCTAATTTATAAAGTAGAAGAAATGGTAAAAGAGAAATTGCGTTTAATAAAAATATCCCCACATAGGATAGGCTCTTATTAATCATAATGGTTGATTGGTTTATCTTAGTACAAAAATAAATGCACTTTAGACCCGGACTGCCACAGAAGTGTTAGGTTTTTACTCCTAAAAGTTTTATGAAAATAGGCTGACTAAAAAACAATCGAATGATTAACTTTTTATAAATTAAATACCCCTGTTTCTTGCTTAAATGTTCCAAGGCATGCGAGGTCGTAAAAACAAATCTTTAAAACCTAAAAAACCCCGATTTACATCGAGGTTTTTGATATTATAATGATTCAAGCGAACTACCTACCGTTATTTTTACGTTGCTGCTCTGTTAAGAGAATTTTACGTAAACGCATGCTTTGCGGCGTAACTTCGATATACTCATCTGCCTGGATATACTCCATAGATTCTTCTAAAGAAAATTTAATTGCAGGTGCAATACGAGCATTATCATCTGTACCAGAAGCACGCATGTTGGTTAATGCTTTTCCTTTAACGATATTAATTACTAAATCGTTATCGCGGATGTGCTCACCTAAAATCTGTCCTTCGTAAATATCAGTTCCCGGATCTACAAAGAAACGACCTCTATCCTGTAATTTATCAATAGAATAGGCAGTGGTTGTACCTTTATCCATAGAAATTAACACTCCATTTAAACGACCAGGAATTGTACCTTTCCAAGGTTCGTAAGCTTTGAAACGGTGTGCCATAATCGCCTCACCAGCAGTAGCCGTTAATACGTTGTTACGTAAACCGATAATACCACGAGAAGGGATTTCGAATTCTAAGTGTTGTAAATCACCTTTTGGTTCCATAATTAACAACTCACCTTTACGCTGAGTTACCAATTCAATTACTTTACCAGAAACTTCAGCCGGTACATCAACAATTAATGTCTCAACCGGTTCATGTTTTTTACCATCAATTTCTTTAACAATAACCTGTGGCTGCCCAACCTGTAATTCATAACCTTCACGACGCATCGTTTCGATTAATACAGATAAGTGAAGAATACCACGACCATAAACTAACCATGAATCAGCACCTTCAGTTTCAACAACTTTTAATGCCAAGTTTTTCTCCATTTCTTTCATCAAACGATCTTTGATACGTTGAGAAGTAACTAATTTACCCTCTTTACCGAAGAATGGCGAGTTATTGATGGTGAACAACATGTTCATTGTTGGCTCATCAATGCTAATTACCGGTAATTGCTCTGGTGCCTCGAAATCAGCGATTGTATCACCAATATCAAAACCATCAATACCCACAACTGCACAAATATCGCCAGAACTAACTTCCTGAGTACGGATTTTTCCTAAACCTTCGAAAGTATAAAGTTCTTTAACTCTCGTTTTAACGATTTTGCCATCACGTTTAATTAAAGTAACCGGTTGGTTTTCTTTAATAGTACCACGGTGAACACGGCCGATTGCAATACGACCTACGAAAGATGAATAATCTAACGAAGTGATCTGCATTTGTAAAGTTCCATCATTAATTGGTGCAGGTGGAATGTTAGCCACAACTGCATCTAACAATGCGAAAATATCTGTAGTTGGTTTTTGCCAGTCAGTACTCATCCATCCTTGTTTAGATGAACCATAAATTACCGGGAAATCCAATTGATCTTCAGTTGCCTCAAGGTTAAAGAACAATTCGAAAATTTGCTCATAAACCTCTTCCGGGCGACAGTTTTCTTTATCCACTTTGTTTACCACCACGATTGGTTTTAAACCTAATGCCAAAGCTTTTTGCGTTACGAAACGGGTTTGAGGCATCGCACCTTCAAAAGCGTCGCAAAGTAAAAGTACACCATCAGCCATTTTCAATACACGCTCTACCTCACCGCCGAAATCCGCGTGACCAGGGGTATCGATAATGTTAATTTTTACGTCTTTATATTGTACTGATACGTTTTTAGATACAATAGTGATCCCACGTTCACGCTCTAAATCGTTGTTATCTAATATCAATTCTCCTTTTTGCTCGTTATCACGAAAAACAGAACAAGAGTGTAAAATTTTATCAACCAAAGTGGTTTTACCGTGGTCAACGTGTGCTATAATAGCTATATTTCTAATCTTTTGCATAAAATGCGCCTATAAATTTGGCGCAAAGATAGTGTTTAAAAATGGATATTCTACTATATCAACTACTATTTAATGCTATGATAATGTTGTAATTATCTCATTTATAAATGCAAAAGCAATCGCATTTACTTGTTTGCTTCATGCGCCACATCAATGCCCGGATGCAGCCTGTTGATTTTGTAAATTTGGTTATACCTAAATAAACAAATACAATCATTTTACTATTTACCCTGCAACCTTTAAACAAAATTTTACATCTTACAGGTAAAGAATTAAATATGACAAAATCCCTATGGCTAATTTTTATGGCTCTTTGCCTGGCAAAAACCATAAAGGCACAAAATAATGCAATAGATAGCTTAAACTTCAGCACAGAAAGTGGATTATTATCAATAGAGGGTTATTTAAATGGAATCAAGACAAATTTCGCTTTTGATACTGGCGCTTCCATGGGCGTTTTAAATAGTAAAAATATAAATGACTCTAAAGTTGAAATAATAGGATCAATAAAAATTAATGATAGCCAGAAAAAAACTGCCAGAATAGAGCAAGCAAAAATTGATAGTTTAAGAATTGGGTCCCATTCTTTTTTAAATATCACAAGCGTGGTTACCGATATGTCCTTTTTATATTGTAACCGCTTTTACTTACTGGGGGGCGATGTAATCAACAAGTTGAACTGGAAGTTCGACTTTGATAAAAAAATTGTTTACTTCTCAAAGATGCCGTTTGTACCGCAAAATCGAATGACGCAAATGCCGATAAAGATAACTGCAAACAGACACTTTTCAAATCTAAACATAGCTGGTATAGAAATCGATAACGTCTTGATAGATTTTGGTTTCGGCGGCAATTGCACCATGGATATCGAAGCCAAAACCACCAAAAAGATTATTAATAAACAGTTAAATGAACGCTTATATAAAAGCAGGAGCTTTTCGAGTGGTTTAAATTCGAACTCAATAGGAAAGGAAACTACTTCGTTCTTTGTAGATTCAGTTGTTTTTGGCGGATTAACATTTAATAATTTTAAAGTCAATGCCATGGAACAAACCCATAACAAAATCGGTCTGTTTTTTTTGAGAAAGAACTTTAATCAAGTCATATTAAACAATACTGAGCTAAAGTATTGGCTGTTGCCGAACCACATTTCGCCTCAAAAGCCGACGAACTTCGATGCAGGTTTCTATTTTAACGATAGCAGAAAAATCCAGGTGGTCGCTTTAAATTGTACGGCAAACAATTCTGCAAACGTGTTACGGGTCGGGCAAGAGGTAAATGCGATAAACGGGCGCGCTGCTGCTACGTTCACCGATACATGTCACTTTATCACCTGGTATGCAGAACAAATTAAAAAGCAGGAGTTATTGGTAGAGCAACTTGATGGCACAAAGATTATACTCACTAAATCAACATACTAAAAATTAGCTAGTTAGAAAAGGTCCAATCTAAAAATGCAGGCATTGCGCTTTCCCATGTTGGAACATCGTGTTTGCCGCCAACTTTTTCATAGTAAAAGATTTGATCAGGACGTTTATACCCTTTTTTCAGAAGTGATTTTACCACATCAATGGTGTCGTCAATAGAATCGATGATTAAATTCTTATTCCGGTCTGCTTTTTCATCTTCCGTTCCTGTCATCAGCCAGAATTTCATATCGGCTTTTGTAGATGTAGAATCGATTAAGGCATGCAAAATTCTGTCTGCATCGGTATAACCTTCGGTCAAATCTTTTTTACGCCACCAGAAAGCACCAGAGAAAACGCCTACCGCATCAAAAACAGATGGATTATTCCAGGCAATATCGAAAGCCGATAAGCCACCTAAAGAGAAACCGCCAAAAGCTACTTTTCCTATAACTGGCATAGCAATTTTCTTCTTTACAAAAGGTAGAAGTTCTTTAACCACGAAATCCGTATACAAATTGGCTTTCGCGCCACGCCCCTTAAAATCAGGAAAACCTGCAACACCATATTCCATTAATCGATCTTCTGAAGCTTTAATCGCAACAACAATTAACCGATGGTTTCTTTTGTTATGATGCGCATTCTGCAGAATTTTTGTGAAATTCATTTTGGCTACATCCTGACCATCATTTAATAAAAGAAGTTCTATTTTTTCATTACCTAAAATACCCTCAGGTGCATAAATATCTATTTCAACCTCACGCTTTAAATAAGCAGAAGGTATTTTAAAATTACTGATATTAACTTTTACTGATAAAATTGCTGTGTACATATAATCAAATCCACTATCACCTGGCAGTGCCACTAATCCCGGCAAAGGTACAAATCCTGACAAATTATTAAATACCAGGAAATTATTTTTACAATACGCTTTATTTTTAGCTAATCAATTCGTTTACAGAATTAAATTTCTATCTTAAACATTCAATCTTACTTATGGTTAAAGAAGAACATAAAAAGTGGTATAGCCCGAATTTAAGTGCTGAGATCGACATGCTCATTTTTGGTCATGGTGGCATCCCCATTCTGCTGTTTCCCACCAGTATGGGACGGTATTTTGAAAACAAAGATTTCAAATTAATAGATTCTGTTGAAGGTTTTATTAATGAAGGAAAGATTAAGATTTATTGTCCTGACGGGATTGATAAACTTAGCTGGTATAACAAAAGCATACACCCTGCAGATAGAGTTAAAAATCACATTTGGTATGACAAGTACCTTTTGGAGGAAGTAGCGCCTTTAGCCAGACATCAAACCGGGCACAGTAAAATCATTACTGCTGGCTGTAGTTTCGGAGGTTATCATGCCGCAAACTTTGCCTTTCGCCATCCCTGGTTGGTTAGTCATATGTTTAGTATGAGTGGTGCATTCGACATTACGGGGCAATTAGATGGATTTTATAATGATGATGTTTATTTTAACAATCCGGTTGATAACCTGATGAATAACAGCAACCCGGAATTACATTATATGAAAATTGTTTTGGGTACAACCGACAGGGATATGTGCAAACCTGACAATGAACGTTTATCAGGAATTTTAGCCCAGAAAGGTATTAATCACTGGCTGGATATTCGCCAGAATGCCGATCATGACTGGCCAATCTGGAGAGAAATGTTCCCCAATTACATAGCCCAACTTTAGAAATTCAATAGAAATAGACTTCATTGGTTTCAAACAATTAATTAGTTAAGCAGTTACACAATAAAATAATAGCAACGATGAAGAAAATAGGGATTTTATTCGGCCAGGAACGCTCTTTTCCTGAAGCCGTTGTAGAGCGAATCAATCAGAAAGCAGAAGACGGCATTACGGCCGAACCTGTTAAAATAGAGAAAATACTCCAGAATAAGCCATTGGATTATGCGGTAATTATCGATCGTATTTCGCAGGATGTACCTTTTTACCGCGCATCATTAAAAAACGCCGCAATTACAGGAACAGCAGTAATTAACAATCCATTCTGGTGGAGTGCCGATGAAAAGTTTTTTAATAATGCATTAGCCGAACAAATCGGTGTGCCGGTACCAAAAACTGCTCTGATTCCATCAAGACAACACCCAACAGGAACAACCGGCGAATCGTTTTCAAATTTAACTATGCCCTTAAACTGGGATGCGATTTTCGATTATGTTGGTTTTCCAGCTTATATGAAACCTTATGACGGTGGCGGATGGAGAGATGTTTACAAACTTCATGACAAAGAAGATTTCTTCGATAAACATAGCGGGACCGATCAATTGGTTATGCTTTTACAGGAAGAAATTATTTTCGATGAATATTTCCGATGTTATTGCATCGGCGGAAAACACGTTCGCATAATGCAGTATGAGCCACGTAATCCGCATCATTTGCGTTACGCGGTCGACGGTAAAACGCCGGATCCGAAGTTGCTGAAAACCGTTGAAGAATATACTTTGAAATTATGCCAGTATTTAGGTTATGATTTTAATACAGTTGAATTTGCTGTTCGGGATGGTGTGCCTATCGCCATCGATTTCTGTAACCCTGCACCAGATGCTGATATAAAAAGTGTTGGCCAGGAAAACTTCGACTGGGTTGTAGAAACTACTGCAAATTATGCAATAGATAGAGCTAAAGCACAAAAACCTGGTCAGGACAACTTAACCTGGGGCGAATACATCAAAGCATCAGTTGCAGGCAAACCACTAATGGCAAAGGCAGCGGCAAAACCTGCGATACCGAAGGCAGAGAAAGCGCCCGCAAAAGCAAAAGCTGCTCCTAAAGCGGAGCCAAAAGCGGTTGCTAAGAAAAAACCTATAAAATAAAAAGGGATTTTAACCAAATATCACTGAAATGAATGAATTCACGCTCGGCATTGAGGAAGAATACATGGTAATTGATCCCGTTACCAGGGAGCTTACCTCGCATGACCAGAAAATTGTAGAAGCCGCACAAAAAATACATAAAGACCAGGTAAAGGCAGAAATGCACCAGGCTGTTGTAGAAGTTGGAACGGGTATTTGCAGAACAACAGAAGAGGCCCGTAAGGAAATTTCTCAGTTAAGATATACAGTTTCTCAACTCGCAGGCGAGCAAGGCTTGAGAATTGGTGCTGCGGGTACACATCCGTTTTCTCATTGGGAAAAACAGTTAATAACAGAACATCCCCGTTATAACGAAATTGTAAATGAATTACAGGAAGCCGCCCGTTCAAATTTAATTTTCGGTTTGCATGTTCACGTCGGATTTCAATCCCGCGAGCTGGCCATTCACATTGCAAATCAGGTGAGGTATTTCCTACCGCATGTATTTGCTTTGTCAACCAATTCTCCTTTTTGGGAATCAAGAAATACAGGTTATAAATCTTTTAGGACCAAGATTTTCGACAAGTTTCCTCGAACGGGCATTCCTGATATCTTCAATAGCATTGAAGATTATGATAATTACGTAAAACTCTTAATCAAAACCAATTGCATGGATAATGCGAAGAAAATTTGGTGGGATATCAGGGTACATCCATTCTTCGATACCGTTGAGTTTCGTATTTGCGATTGCCCGATGTTAATTGATGAGACCATGGCTTTTACGGCTTTATTCCAGGCTTTATGCGCAAAATTGTACAAACTACGCTTGCAGAATATGGAATTTATCAGTTATTCGAGAGCCTTGATTAACGAAAACAAATGGCGTGCTGCCCGTTATGGAATCGATGGAAACTTAATCGACTTTGGTAAGGAAATGGAAGTGAACTGTCGGAATTTAATTTTAGAATTACTCGATTTTGTGGATGATGTTGTGGATGATTTAGGTTGCAGAAACGACCTGGAATATGTCCATAAAATACTCGAACATGGCACAGGTGCGGACAGACAGTTGGCAGTTTACCAACAAACTGGTAACTTTGAGTCAGTGGTAGACTACATTACTACTCAAACACTTTTAGGCGCAAAGTAATTTTTTAATATGGATAAAAGAGATTTAAAGGTCGCCGTTATCGACATGAATAACGGCGCACCTAATCAGGGTATGCGGGGAATTCAGGAAATTTTATCCCGGTTTAGAAACGAAAATAATATCAATGTCTCTTTCGATATTTTCGATTTAAGACAGAAAGGGGAAATACCAGGCATTGAATATGATGCATATATTTCAAGCGGCGGTCCGGGCAGCCCAATAGATAGCAAAGGAGAACAATGGGAAAACGAATTCTTTAATCTGCTAGACCAGATCGAAGCCTTCAATTCATCACATGAAGAACAAAAGAAATATGCATTTTTAATATGCCACTCTTTCCAGCTGGCATGTAGGAAATACCAATTGGGGAACGTTACTGAAAGGCGCTCAAACGCTTTTGGAATTTTTCCAATCACTTTAACGGAAGATGGCGAACAGGACGAAATTTTTGATGGCATTACAAACCCTTTCTTCTCTGTTGACAGCAGAGATTGGCAGGTGTTAGAACCTGATTTTGCTGCTTTCGAAGCCAAAGGCGCTAAACTCTTAGCAATAGAGAAAGAACGTAAGCATGTCAATTTAGAAAGATGTATGATGTCCATTCGTTTTTCTGACGAAATTATAGGTACACAATTCCACCCGGAAGCAGACCCGGTTGGCATGAAAATGTATTTACTTCAGGAAGACCGAAAAAAAGCGATTGTTGATTTACATGGGGAACAAAAATACTTCGACATGTTAAATAGTTTAGACGACCCGGCCAGAATTGTATTAACTCAAAGTGTAATTCTTCCTAATTTCCTAAACAAAGCCGTAGGGAATTTACAGGAGGCATAGCCCCAACCTCTAAAGGGGCTAAAATAGGTAATCGATAGTATTAGAATAACATTATGATACCCTCACAACGCCAGAAATATAACCAGCAGTTTACCGAAGAAAAGTATAAAAACTTTATGCTTGAACTCGAAAATGGTTATCCTGAAATTCCTTTTCGAGTGGCAGAAACACCTGTTTTTGTGCCAAAGGCATTAAAAGAAAAACTAATTTTGGCAGGTGAGGAAATCATAAACTTAATAAAGCAACCTAACTTTAAGGAATTAACTCAGAAATCAATTCCCGCAAACTGGAATGTTCCAAACGAGAATGAACAGCCACATTTTTTAACTTTCGATTTTGGCATTTGTAAAAACGAAGCAGGTGAATTAACACCAATGTTGATTGAAATGCAGGGATTTCCGTCTCTATACGGTTTCCAGATTCATTTGGCCAATACATTCAGAAAGTGTTTCGAAATTGATGATTCGACCAATCATTTACTCAATGGTTTTGATGAAGAGAAGTACGTCGAAGTTTTTAAAGAAGTTATTATAGGAAAACACAAACCGTATGAAGTTGCGCTGATGGATGTTGATGCCTCCAACCAGAAAACGGCAATCGATTTTTTTGTAACACAAAAAATGCTGGGCATTAAAATCCTTGCTTTGGAAGACATCAGGAAAATTGGTAACCAACTATTTTACGAAGAAGATGGCAGGCAAATTCAGTTAAAAAGAATTTATAATCGTTTGATATTCGATGAGGTAGCAGACAATAATGAAATATTCGCAAACAGTTTTGATCCGCGAGAGGAGCTGGATATTGAATGGGTAACACATCCAAACTGGTTTTACAGAATCAGTAAATATACCATGCCTTTTTTAAACAGTAAAGTTGTTCCTGAAACCCGTTTTTTAAATCAGGTAGAAGGTATCCCAGCAGATTTGGAGAACTATGTTTTAAAGCCGTTATTTTCTTTCGCCGGAATGGGTGTAATAATCGATGTTAGCGAAGCTGATATCAACAACATCCCTGACCCTGAAAATTGGATTTTGCAGAGGAAAGTAAATTACGAACCTGCGGTTCAATCGCCAGATGGTGGTGTAAAAGCTGAAATCAGAATGATGTACCTTTGGCCCGATGGCGGGGAGCCACAACTTTGTATCAACTTAGCCCGGTTAAGCAGAGGAAAAATGATTGGTGTTCGTTATAATGCAGATTTCGATTGGGTCGGCGGGACAGTTGGTTTTATGGAGGTATAGTTTCCTTAAACGCAAAGCAATGTCAGGTCAAGAACATGCAAAGAATATCATAGCACTAGATCTGAATCCCTTTAAATTTAGCCAGAATACGCCTTTAACTTAGCGTCCGTTAGCGAAAACCTTTGCGCACTTTGCGGTTAAATATTTTGTAACCGCAATAAATTACATTCAATTGAACACCTAAATAACAAAAGCCCTTATATTTGTTTTATGAATACGCAAACGATTTTAGTCTTTTTACTTTTTGCGGTAGCATTAGTATATGTTGGCCGTTTGGTTTTTAAATCTTTACAGGTAAAAAAAGATGGCTGTGGCGGTAATTGCAAGTGTGGTGTAGATTTCTCTGATATTAAGCCTGCTAAAAAGTAATTCCCGCTCTTTATGATTAGTCAGTTTAAAAATTATCTTAAGGAAAAAATCCAGATAACTGATGAACAATTCGACAGCATCTCCGCCGATTTGAAAATAAAAAAATTCGACAAAAACGAAATCATCCAATATACCGGTGACATTAGCAAGCATGGCTTTTTCGTTTGCAAAGGTCTGCTACGTGCTTACTCCATTGATTCGAAAGGCAAAGAGCACATTCTTCAATTTGCTCCTGAGAACTGGTTAATATCTGATAGGAATAACATGAACAATGAGCCATCGATATTTTTTATTGAGGCAATTGAAGCTACTGAAGTCGTTGTTATGCCAAACGACTTTATGGAACAGGCCGCCGTAAAGGTGCCATGCTTACAACCTATGCATACCAGATTGCTTAGTAATTCTATTCGCTTTATGCAGAAAAGGATTAACATGCTTCTGAGTGCAACAGCGGAAGAGCGATACCTCGACTTCATCAAACTCTATCCCAACCTCACCCTACGCGTTCCACAATGGATGATTGCCTCCTACTTAGGAATCACACCCGAATCTTTAAGTCGTGTAAGAAAAGAACTAGCGAATAAACACTTCAGACCATAATTACCCAGGATTTTCAGGATATTAAGATTTAAGGATTCCTAGATTTATACTTCTTCAATCATGTAATCCTTAAATCCTGGTACTTTCTTACCATACATCAATTTCTGGCTAAATCACGTGCTGTATATTTGTGTTGTAAATGTTAAATAACTCAAAAACAAAAAGATATGGCAACTACTAAATGGACACTAGATCCAACACATAGCGAATTACAGTTTAAAGTAAAACACTTAATGATTACCACTGTAACAGGTAGCTTAAAATCCTTCACTGCAGATTTAACTTCTGAAGGTGATGAGTTTGAAAACGGCGAAATTTCTTTTAAAGGCGACATCGATTCATTAGATACCGGAAATACTGATCGTGATAATCACTTAAAAAGTGGCGATTTCTTTGATGCTGAAAAATTTGCACACATTGAATTCAAATCTACATCAATAGAAAAAGATGGTGGCGATTATATCGTTAAAGGTGACTTAAGCATTAAAGGCGAAACCAAACCTGTAAAATTGACTGCGGAATTTGGCGGTATTGCAACTGACCCATGGGGAAATACAAAAGCAGGTTTTACCTTGAGCGGAAAAATTAACCGTTCTGATTTTGGCTTAACCTGGAACGCTGCATTAGAAACTGGTGGCGTTATGGTAAGCGAAGAAGTACGCATCTTAGGCGAATTACAGTTTGTAAAACAAGCATAGCGCGTAGAGTTAAGCGTATTGCGGCACTATGCGCTTAGCCCCATGCCTTATCTAACTATAAAGGTAATGGAAAAAAAACAAATAGGAAAAGTACTTAAAGCACCAGCCCCACACATGGTTGGCGATGGTTTTAGAGTACACAACTTTTTTCCGAGTGGGTATAAAATAGATATGAGCCCTTTTTTCCTGATGGATTACGGCTCTAAAATAGAATTCTCTGCCAGAAAAGAACCGCGTGGGGTAGGCATCCATCCACATCGTGGCTTCGAAACTGTAACCATTGCATATCATGGGGCCGTTGCGCATCATGATAGCTCGGGTAACAGTGGCATAATTTACCCAGGCGACGTACAATGGATGACAGCAGCAAGCGGAATTCTCCACAAAGAATACCATGAGCAGCGTTATAGCATACAAGGTGGCCCGTTTCAGATGGTTCAGCTTTGGGTTAATTTGCCCGCGAAATTCAAAATGAGTAAACCAAAGTATCAGGCTATAAAACAGGCTGAAATGGCTAATTTTGTTTTACCTGAAAATGGAGGGAAAATTGAAATTATTGCGGGTAACTTTCACAATATTAAAGGTAATGCCAGCACGTTCACCCCTATTGAAATGTATAATGCCCGGTTAAACAAAGGCGGAAAAGCCGATTTTACCTTCCCCGCTAGCTTTAACACTGGCTTCATGATAATAGAAGGCTCGATTAATGTAAACGGTAAGGAAACAGTTCATGCCGATAACTTCATCTACTTTGAGGATGAGGGAACCGAGATTCATATAGAAGCCCTGGAAGATAGTATAATTCTAATATTAAGCGGAGAACCAATTGATGAACCGATAGCTCAATACGGTCCGTTTCTAATGAATACCGAAGCAGAAATTAACGAAGCAATTTCTGATTATAACCAAGGTAAATTTGGTTATTTAGAAGAATAAAATAGGGTTACAATTTATATCTTGAAGCCGGCATCTTTTTAAGTTGCCGGCTTTTTACGTTGAACTTTATTGATAGATAGTTTTATATAAAATTATTTCTCAGAACGTATTAAATACGGCATTCATACAATCTTCATATTCGTTGAGGACATTTGATTAATAAATCAGAAGAAAAATGTCCGGAAAACAAATATTTCAAACTGAGACTAAAAGACGCTGGCATGCTTTTACATGGGTAAGCCGTACCTTCTTCATAGTTTTCATAGGCGCGATCCTGTGCGTGGTGTACACCCTTTTGTCCGTGCAGGAACCCAACTTGCCCTTTATTAACACTAATTCACCTCTAACACAGAAGCAGTTAGAGAAGTTAAAAAAATCGCAGCAATATAAGGACTTCACGATTGAGAAATCGAAGCTGCAAAAAATTAAGAAAGACCGTGAGCGCCGCATTTCAACTCGTCACGGCAATAATAAGCGTATTAATATGGCTTTTTATGTAAGTTGGGCGGCGAGTAAAGAAAGGTCGATATCGGATTTAAAACGAAACATAGGCCATCTGGATATGGTTGCTACAGAGTCTTTCTTTTTAAATGGCGATTCTATTGTCGACAAAGCGGATACTTCCGCACTTAAAGTAATTCGTACTGCCAAAAAATCGGCTATTGCGGTCGTTTCTAATTACAATAAAAATCATTGGGATGGCCCAGCGGTAAGGAGATTATTAAGCAACCAGACAGCGCAACAAAAGTTAATCCACGATCTCATCTCAATCACCAAAAAATACGGATATAGTGGTATCAATATAGATTTCGAAGAGCTTAACCTTCAAAATAGCGTAGGTTTCAATGCTTTTATGAAAAATCTCTATAACCAGTTCCATGCTGAAAAGTTGCTGGTTTCCCAGGATATTTCGCCGGAAAACGACGACTATAAACCAGAAATACTTCAAAAATACAATGACTACATTGTACTCATGGCTTATGACCAGCATACAGAACAGAGTAATGCCGGCGACATTTCTCATCAGGAATGGGTAGAAGAAAAACTGGATGATATCTGTAATAAGATAGATGCCAATAAAGTAATTCTTGCCTTGGCTTGCTATGGTTACGATTGGCCAGACAACAGCATTGGTAAGCCAGTAACCTATGAAGAAGCAATGACTTCGGCCGTTAATTACAAAAGCAAAATACATTACAACCCAGTTTCGGCCAACTTAAATTATAGCTATAATGATGGCAGCGGAATTAGACATGAGGTTTACTTTACCGACGCAGCCACCTATTTTAATTTAATTCGAAAAGCCGACGATTGGGATATTGCCGGTATCGCACTATGGCGCTTGGGTTCTGAAGATAAACGAATATGGTCGTTTATCTCGGACAACCTTAGTTTGGAAGCATTAAAGAAAAAACCCTACGACCTGCGTAAAATTGCTTCATTAAACATGGGTGGAATCTCCTATTTGGGTGATGGCGAAATTTTGGATCTGATTTCTACACCAACGCCAGGAAGTGTAAAATTCACCTTAAACAAAGATAATTTTACAATCGCTGATCAAAAATATACCAGGCTACCTGAGCAGTATGTCATTAAAAGGTTTGGAGAGGCCGATAAGAAAATTGCATTAACTTTCGACGATGGTCCCGACCCTGTTTACACCCCGCAAGTACTCAATATCCTAAATCGCGAAAAGGTACCTGGTTGTTTCTTCGTAGTTGGCATTATGGCTGAGAAGAATATGGAATTGCTTAGACAGGAGTATAATGACGGTTACGAAATTGGAAACCATACTTTTTTCCATCCGGATATGTCGGCAATTGGCCCACAACGTGTAAAATTCGAATTGAACGCAACCCGCAGGTTAATTGAAGCCGTTACAGGACACAGTACAATTTTATTCCGGGCGCCATTTAATGCTGATGCCGAGCCGCAAAATATTTCCGAAATCCTCCCTGTTGCCCAAAGCCGTAAAGAAAATTACATCAATATTGGAGAATATATTGATCCTGAAGATTGGCAACCTGGTAAAACTGCTGATCAGATTTTTAACGACGTTGTAAAACAACAAGATAATGGCAATATTCTTTTATTACATGACGCAGGAGGAAACCGTGAAGCAACAGTTGCCGCTTTACCACGAATTATTAAATTCTTCAAAGCAAAGGGCTTCACTTTTACTACTGTGGGCGATTTAATGGGCAAAAAAAGATCAGAACTGATGCCTGCAGTTAAATCAACAGCAAATAGTGGTTTTTCAGGCTCGGGTGATTACTTCTTCATCAATTTCTTTTATTACGGAAACATAATTTTAAACATCATATTTTCTGTTGCAATCGTATTGGCTATTTTGAGGACAATTTTTATTGCTTATTTAGCCATAAGGCAAAGAAACCGGTCTAAAAGAAATGCCCATAAATTATTAAAAAACCCTTCAGAAAAAGTCAGCATAATTATTCCGGCGTATAATGAAGAAATTACGGCAGTTCAGACCATTAATAGTTTGTTGAAAACAACCTATCCGGATTTTGAATTGATTTTTGTCGATGATGGGTCGAAGGATAAAACCTACAACATTATCAATGAACACTTTGGAAATCATCCTCAGGTTAAAGTTTATCGTAAAGACAATGGAGGAAAAGCTTCAGCCCTGAATTATGGAATTAGCAAAGCAAGCTCGGAGTATATTATCTGCATCGATGCCGACACACAATTGAAAACAGATGCCGTGACCGAGTTGATGCGCTATTTCTACAGCCCAAAAATCGCAGCAGTTGCCGGCACTGTGAAAGTTGGTAATGCCCATAACATAATTACAAAATGGCAGTCTATCGAATATATTACTGCACAAAATATGGATCGCCGTGCCTTCGATCTATTAAATACCATTACAGTTGTCCCCGGGGCAATTGGGGCTTTCCGTAAAGCGATTGTTTTGGAAGTAGGCGGTTTTACTACTGATACACTTGCAGAAGATTGCGACTTAACGATGCGGATTTTAAAGGCCGGTTATAAAGTTAAAAATTGCAGCACCGCAATTGCTTATACAGAAGCACCAGAGACAGTGAATATGCTTTTAAAACAACGTTTCCGCTGGAGCTTTGGCGTAATGCAAAGTTTTTGGAAAAATAGAAAAACCCTGTTGAATAAAAAATACAGTTATTTCGGAATGGTCGGTATGCCTAACATCCTGATTTATCAAATCATATTGCCGTTATTTTCACCACTAGCGGATTTGTTCATGTTGATTTCGCTAATCAGCGGCTTGTTTTCACTAAGCGCGGTAAACAACCTGACCCTAACAGGTTTTTCAGGAATATTAAGTTTACATAATGGATTCGGACAGGTTTTATTTTACTATCTGATATTCATTGTCGTTGACATGATTTTTGCTGCCATTGCCTTTAAAATGGAAAATGAAAAGTTCAAAAATCTGCTTTATATATTTCCTCAACGTTTCTTCTGGCGACAATTAATGTACCTGGTTTTATTCCGTTCGTTCCGCAAAGCAATTAAAGGGGAACTCGAAACCTGGGGAACATTGAAAAGAACCGGAAATGTAAAGGAGGCAACAACCTAAAAACGAGGCTTTATCAAAAGTAAAAATCTAGCAGTTAGAACAGAACTCTATTGGGTTTTCTTCATTTTCACGCACGCGCGAAGCACGATTGCTCAGCGAAGCTAATCTTAAAGCGCTCTACAATGGCATTAGGATTCTGAATTAAATTGGGAATAACGACTATTAAAATATATTGCTTAACGAGGCGTAAATCTTTTTAAAACAGCCTCTTTGATTTTGACACCTAAAAGCTATATCTTCTCTATCAAACAAACAGCGTAAGCAACTACTCCTTCTTCCCTGCCCACAAATCCCATAGTTTCGTTGGTAGTTGCCTTAATGGAAATGTCTTCAGTGGAAATCCCAATCGCTTCGGCAATATTTTTCTGCATCTCAGGAATGTGCGGATTGATTTTTGGCGCTTCCAGGCAAAGCATCGCGTCGATGTTTCCAACCTGCCAGCCTTTCTCTTCTAATAACCTAACTGTTTCCTGTAATAGAATAACACTACTTATGCCCTTCCATCTGTCGTCCGTATTTTTAAAATGAAAACCAATGTCCCTGAGGTTCGCAGCACCCAGTAATGCATCGCATATCGCATGTAACATTACATCCGCATCAGAATGACCAAAGGCACCTTTATGATGCTCAAGTGTTACCCCGCCAACAACAAAAGGATGCTGATCTTTTAATTGATGCACGTCAAATCCAAATCCTACCCTGATTTTCATATATGTAATTAGAAATTAAAGGTGTGAAATTGCTAAAATAATCTGAATTGATTTTACTTCAGACCTTTTTTCTCTCCAAAATTAAATAAAAGGCTAAAGCGCAAGGTATTTGCTAAAGGGCTAGATTGTGTACTTGCAACCAGATAGGCAAAATCGATATTGAAAACATTGTATTTTAAACCAGCACCCAAAGTAAAATAACGAATATCTCCTTTTTGAGGACTCTGGTAATTGTAACCACCACGAATGGCGAACTGTTGATTATACCAATATTCAAAACCTGTAGAAATGCCAACTTCTTTTAATTCCTCACTGAAACCGCCTGGAGCATCAGAGAATGAGCCAAATATTGCAGCTGGAACTGAGCGGTTAGGATCTTTACCACTCACAATATTGTTGTTTGAATCGTAAATCGGCTGTGTCGGGACCAGTAACTTGTTAAAATCTAAGGCTAACGTAAACGTATTAAAATCATCGATGGCAATTGTTCCCGCACCGCCAAGTTTAAAATTAGTTGGCAGAAAATAGCTTTGCCCGCCATCAGAATAACTCATTTTTGTGCCAATATTGGAAATATTTGCACCGGCCGACAAAATCGTGTTTTTATCGAATAACATTGTGGAAGTTTTATACATCCCCGCAATGTCCACAGCTACTGCACTTCCACCCCGAACTTGTCCTGTGGAAGAAAACTGGCCGGAAGTGAGATTCGAATAGATGTACCTTAATGAACTGCCTAACGAAAATTCTTTACCAAATGAACGAGCAAATGTAACATCTAAAGCAAGTTCATTAGGATTAGAAATCCCTAAATCCTGTTGATTAATATCTGTTAACTGGATTTGTCCTAAAGAAAAATACCTTAAAGAAGCGCCGAGTGTATTTCTGTCATCAAGTTTATAAAAACCACCTAAATAGGCAAGATTAATATCTGGAACAAGATTTTTTAACCACGGGCTGTAAGAAACCGCAAACCCGTAGGGTTTATCTAAAAAAGCAAGTTTAGCGGGATTTATGCTTGCTGAATTTACATCACCAGGCACGGCAACGCCCGCATCACCCATTGCACCTGCGCGGGCATCCGGTACGATCAATAAAAAAGGAACTGCTGTGACAACGTTATTAGATTCACTCCCATTGGTCTGGGTACCTGAAATCGTTGCCTGGGCATTTGCCCGTCCAAAAATTAAGGCAAGAGGCAAAGCAGAAAAAGCAAGTTTACTGATGTACTTGAAATTCATCCTGAAGGTACGTAATAAGATTTCTGGTAAGTTAATATTTTTGCTTGATATATGCATAAAACGTAAAGTCGGAAATTATATTTTACAGTAAACTTACTTTGATCGAATTTTTAAAAATTTCGGATTATTCATTTAACCAGGTTTCAAACTTGCCTACTTTTGAATCAATAAAATAAATTCATGTATTAGTTTAAGAAATGAAATCATAAAGTAGAAACTATAACCGATATAAACAGGTAAAGATAGGTTTTAACCATAATTAGGACTTCTGTAAAAGTATTTTTATAAATACACAATACATTGAAAACTAATACGTTTTGCATAGAAAAAAACTTTCAAAACATTTATTTAGACAAAATTTACCAAATCATTTAAATTTACGTAAATTTATCCGTTGAACATGCCCTGATTGTCATTAAACAGCATTTATGAAAAAACTTATACTATATTCTTTTTCTTGTTTTGCCCTAGCTGCCTTACTTTCTTCCTGTGGAGGTAATAAAGGAGGCGTATCCAGCAAAACCGGAATTCCATACGCTGACAAAAACAACAAAACTTATAGTAGTTTCGCTGTTGCCAGCAAATACAAACGTGCCCCTGGTCCGGGTTTAATTCCCATTGAAGGTGGTGTTTTAGTTGTGGGTGGCAGTGCAATTGAAGTCGCGGGCGTTGAGCCTAACATTTACAATTATAAGCGACAAGTTACTGTTCCTTCATTTTACATGGACGAGACTGAAGTTTCGAACACAGATTGGCTGGAATATTTACACTGGATTAGAACGAGCTATCCTGAAGACCGGGAATATTATTATAACGAACTTCCTGATACCCTGGTTTGGCGCCGTGCCTTGTCCTATAATGAGCCTTATGTTGATAATTACCTAAGACACCCGGCATACAGGGATTATCCTGTTGTTGGTGTAAGTTGGGAACAAGCATCGCGTTTTTGCGAGTGGAGAACTTCTCAGGCAAACGAGTATATTTTGCGTCAGAAAGGTATTTTAACTGATTATAGAACATTGGCGGCTTCAAATAAAACAGGCGGTGGCAACACAACTACAGGAACAACGGCAGCTGCCAGACCAGATAAACCATTCAATACTGATGCCTACTTAAACGGTCAGTATGATGATAAAGGCAGAAATGCTCCTAAAGATTATAATGCTAAAGCAGGTGCATCTGTTGGTGCTGCGGGTGGAAAAGGCGGAAATGCCACACCTACGAGAAACGCGACTTTGGAAGATGGTGTTATTATGCAGCCTTACCGCTTACCAACTGAAGCAGAATGGGAATACGCTGCTTTAGGCTTAATTGGGAATACCGAATACGAAAACATCAGTCAAAATAAAATTTATCCATGGAATGGCCTTGGTGTTAGCTCTGCAGCAAAAAAAACAAGAGGTTTAGTACAAGCCAACTTTAAAAGAGCTCCAGGTGACTATATGGGTGTTGGCGGTTCATTAAATGATAAAGCAGATTTAACGGCACCCGTTCGCTATTATGCTCCAAATGATTTTGGTTTATATAACATGGCGGGGAATGTAAATGAATGGGTAAATGATGTTTATCGTACCGGTACTTTTACAGATGCTGAAGCTTTTAACCCTTACCGTGGTAACCAGTTCCAGGATAAACAGCTTGCTGATGCAGCTAATGGCAAAATTGCTTTGGATAAATATGGCAAACCAATTAAAGAAAATGCCTACTCAGGTAAAAAATTGACTTGGGCAGAAAAACAGGCTTTAGCAAAAAGAGCTGATTCGATTTCTAAATCACCAGATCCCAGGGCTATGGTCACTTCTTACCAGGCTGACGAGAGGGGTTATCGAGACAGACAGAACAAGTTGTTAAATGAAGAAGGCGTTTCTTTAGTAAATGATAAATCGAGGGTTTATAAAGGCGGTTCATGGAATGATATGGCTTACTGGCTAAATCCCGCTACGCGTCGTTTCTTACAGCAGGACGAGGCTTCGGCAGAAGTCGGTTTCCGTTGTGCGATGACCATGTTAGGTGCTCCGGAGATCAGCACCGCAGGCAAACGAAATTTCAAGGAAATAAAAGCGAAACCTTTTAATCCTAAAAGATAAAAGCTAAAAAGTCCCGGTTTAAATTAAATCGGGACTTTTTTATATGGTAAACCAAATCTTTATTTAAATTGTATTAAGATTTGGTTCTTCTCAACTTTATCATTCTGTTTGACCAGTATTTTATTTATAACGCCATCAGCAGGAGATTTTAAAATGTTCTCCATTTTCATTGCCTCCAGTACTAATAAATTATCGCCTTTTTTTACTTCTTCGCCTTCAGACACTTTAATTGCCAAAACCAGACCAGGCATAGGCGCTTTAATTTCTGCAACCTTATTTAAAACCAGCTTATCAAGGCCCATCTGTTTTAATAACTGTTCAAACTGATCTTCTATATCGATTTTATAACGATTCCCATTAACCTTAATAACGCAGAACTTTTCAATTTTATTAATTTCTACTATTTCTGTATTAAACGATTTGTTATTATAAATGATATGGGAAAGGTTGCTACCAAAATCCCTTATGCTCACATCTAAAGGTTTATTATTTAATAGAATAGATTCACCTTTTGTGTCAACATCAAAATTAAACTTATCGTTAACTTTTATTTTATACATATCCTATTGCGTTAAAGCATATTGAACTAAATTAGCGCCCATTTTAAGCGCTTTTAAACGCGTTTCCTGTGTATCTTCAGGGTAAGTACCAAAATCTTCCCAACCATTTCCCAAATCACATTCAAAAGTATAATAACATACAACCCTGCCTTTGTATATTAATGCAAATCCCTGAGGCCGTTTATTATCATGCTCATGGATTTTGGGCAATCCATTTGGAAATTTAAATTTCTGGTTATAGAGGATATGATTGGATGGCAACTCAACGAAACTTAGTTCGGGAAATACCTTTTTCATTTGTGGCCTTATAAATTTATCCAAGCCGTAGTTATCATCTATATGCAAGAAGCCCCCACCCGCAAGATATCGCCTTAAGTTCCTAACTTCCTGATCGCTGAACACCACGTTTCCATGTCCTGTCATATACACGAAAGGGTAATTAAATAGTTCTCTAGAACCCACTTCAACAATACTTTCTTCAGCAAAAAAATTCGTTTTTAAATTGCTATTACAAAACGCAATTAAATTCGGAAGTGCGGTTCTATCTGCATACCAGTCCCCACCTCCGCTATATTTAAGCTTGGCCATCCTGTAAGCGGGAACGCTAAATGAAACGAGAACAAGGAATAAAGAACAGGGAATAAAGACAAACAAACATAATCGTTTTAACAACAATGAACTCAAACTTATAACTTTCAACTTACAACATTCAACTCTTCTCATCGGTTAAGGTAATTAACTTCAAAACAAACAGCCAACGCAGCGGTTTCAGTGCGCAACCTGTTTTCTCCTAAAGTTAAAGCTTTGAAGCCTTTATTCAAAGCTAAATCAACTTCATCAGCAGTAAAATCGCCTTCAGGACCAATAAGAATTAAATATCTATGCTGTGGGCTTACTAAATCTGAAATGTATTTCTTTTCTTCATTATCAATGCAATGTGCGATTAGCTTATCTCCTTCAAAAGGGATATCCATAAAGGCATTGTAAGAAATCGCATTATTTAATTTAGGATGATAGGCCTTTATAGATTGTTTAACGGCAGAGGTGATAACTTTATTGAGTCTGTCTTCCTTAACCACTCTACGTTCAGACCTATCAGCAATTATCGGTGTAATTTCATCAATGCCAAGCTCCGTAGCCTTTTCTAAAAACCATTCAATGCGATCGATATTTTTCGTAGGCGCAACAGCAATATGCAGATAATGATTTCTTCTATGAAATTCGGACTCAACTTTTAATATCGATAAACTTACTTTCTTAGGATTATCAGAAGTAATTTCGGCCGTATAGAATCCACCTTTACCATCTACCAGATTAACGATCGAACCGATCGGTAAACGCAATACGCGCACACAATGCTTGCTTTCTTCTTCGTTAAGTGTGTAGGTATTTTTTTGAGTTATATCAGGTGTATAAAAAATATGCATAGTTGAAATTAGTGATTATCAACCATATCTCCTTTATTGATAACCAACTCTAATTTAATTGTTTCAATATTTTGTTCTGTTTTCTTAAGAATGGTAAACAGATAGCCGTAAGATTCGTTACTCTCTCCCACCTCCGGAATGCGTTCAAAAATATGAGATACAAGGCCACCAATAGTATCAAAATCTTCATCTTCGGGTAAATCGTGAGGCAAATGCTCATTTACATCATAAACAGTTGCGAAGGCATTTACAATAAACTCATTATCAGATATTCTTTCAACCAACGGCTTTTCTTCATCGTATTCATCCTGGATTTCACCGACCAGTTCCTCTACAATATCCTCCAAAGTAACCATCCCTGCAGTTCCTCCAAATTCGTCTAATACAATTGCGATTTGAATGCGGTTGCTTTGCAACTCACTCATTAAATCGTTGATCTTCTTAGTTTCAGTCACAAAATACGGTTTGCGGATGATGTCGCTTACAGTCCAGATTGGATTACCGGATGCAACCAGCGGTAAAATATCTTTTGCATGGATAATACCTACAATTTTATCCATGATTTCATCATAAACAGGTAAACGTGAATAACCTTCTTTTATGATGGTGTCAACCACTTCTTCTTTTGGAGAGGTTCGTTCAATGCCGGAAATTTTTGTTCTCGGCACCATTATATTCTTAACTACGCGCTCATTAAAATCGAAAACATTTTTAATCAACTCATGCTCGTTGTTATCCAGCGCACCACTTTCTTTACCCTGATCGAGTAAAAATTGCAGTTCTTCTGTGCTGTGTAAAGATTCATGGCCGCCTGAGGTATCAATTCCAAATGGTTTTAAAATAACTGCAGCTAAGCTATTCAAGGTCCAGATGAAAGGCTTGAAAACAACATAAAATATTTGCAAGGGGACGGCAACAAATAAAGTTGTAGCTACCGGTCTTTGTATTGCAAAAGATTTGGGAGCGAGTTCACCAAAAACAATATGCATCACGGTAATCACAGAAAATGCTACCACTGTTGATGCTGAGTGAATAAATGTGTCACTGAAACCCCAGTGTAAACTATAAAAAAGATTTTTAAAAATTGTATGCATTACACCTTCACCTACCCAACCTAGGCCGAGTGATGCAAGCGTTATTCCTAATTGGGTGGCGGCCAGGTAACCGTCAAGGTTATGAATGATGCCCTTAGCCATTTTACCTACGCGACTGCCCGATTTTGCTTTAATTTCTATCTGTGAGGCCCTTACTTTTACGATTGCGAATTCTGCTGCTACGAAAAATCCGTTTAACAATACTAAAAACAACGCCAAAAACAATCTCCAACCAACAGAACCGGTATCCGGTTCTTCTAATGCAAGTAAAATTACATTTGTTGGTAAAACTGCACTTAGTTCTAAATTAAAAAATAAACAGACCGTGGGTAAATCCATTAAGCTAATTCTCTAAATGTTGTATTGTAAAGTTCTATGCTTTCCCTTATAACTTTATGTGCATAACGAACACCTAATAAATGTTCGATGGTTACGTTTTTCTCTTCCAGTGCTTTATAGTCCTGAAAGAAACGTACAATTTCTTTCATTTGGTGTGGAGGTAATTCGTCTAAATCATTAATGTAGTTAACCGACATATCATGTGCTGCAACGGCTATGATTTTATCATCTTGCTCACCATTATCAACCATGTGCATTACCCCAACAACTTTAGCTTCAATTAAAGTCATCGGATAAACATCAACTGAGCAAAGCACTAAGATATCTAAAGGATCCTTGTCATCGCAATAGGTTTGTGGAATAAAACCGTAATTAGCGGGGTACATTACTGAAGAAAAAAGAACCCTGTCCAACTTAATTAAGCCGGATTCTTTATCTATTTCATATTTAGCCTTTGAGCCTTTTGGTATTTCAATGATTGCGTTTACAATTTCCGGAACGTTTTTACCGGGAGATACGCTATGCCATGCGTGGTGATCGTCTTTTGCCATTTTTAATTTAAATCTGTCTTTTCCTCTTCAGGGCTTTTTACTTTACTTTTTACAAAGGTAATCAATAAAGGGATAGTTGTTATCACGATAAAGCCAATAATAATATATAATAAATAATGATTTATCTCTTTTTCAAATCTTTTTCCCAAAAAATAACCTAATAATGTAAGTGAACAAATCCAAAGGATCCCCCCGATTATGTTATAAAAAGCAAATTTCTTGAATTCCAGTTTTACAACTCCAGCAAAAATCGGTGCAAAAGTTCTTACAATTGGAACGAATCGCCCCATAATCAATGCAAATGCCCCTTGTTTATTGTAATATGCTTCAGCAGCTTTTAAATATTTTTTCTTAAAGAAGAAACCGTCTTTTCTGGTGTATAATAATGGGCCCGTCCTGCGGCCAAACCAGTAACCTGTAAAATTTCCTGAGATTGCAGCAATACATAAACCCGCTAGTAAAACTGCAATGTTTACATCCAACTTGCCCGTGGCAACGAACATTCCTGCTAAAAATAACAAATAGTCGCCAGGAAGAAAAAAACCGAAGAACAAGCCTGTTTCTGCATAGATTACAAATACAACGAGATAGAAACCACCTTCCCTCAATAGCTTTTCGGGATCAATTAGATGTTGCAGGTTATTCCAAAAATCTTGCATAGTCGATTATTCGTAAAACTACAAATAATTATTAAACAAGTGCATACCTATATCAGGTTTAAAATTAACCCGGGATAAATCCCTAAAATTAATGTAATAGCAACCGAAACCAGTAAAACAACCCTGTATTGTCCAGGCGTTGAAAGCTCTGTTTCCGCGCCATCTTTAAACCAAACGGCAACAACAACCTGGAAATAATAATAAAAACCAATTAATGCGTTTAAGATTGCAAATCCAACAAGAATTGTGTGGTATTCGCCCATTACATTAAGGAACATTAAATATTTCCCAATAAAACCAGCTGTTAATGGAATACCTGCCAATGACAACATGGCAACTGTAAGGGATAAAGCAACCAAAGGGTTTTTCTTACCCAGGCCGTTGAAACTTTCGAAGCTATCGCTTCCAGTTTTTTGTTTCACCAAGATCAATACTGCAAAAGCAATGATTGATGCAAAAGTATACGCAGCCGCATAGACCAGAACACTATTTTGGGAGTTTGTGCCGATTACAACTAATGAAAACAATAAATAACCAGCATGAGATATACTCGAATACGCCAGCATTCGCTTGAAATTCTTTTGAAACAGGGCAGTAACGTTACCAATGAACAAGGTTAAACAAACGATAACAGTTAACGGAGCAACCCAGAAATCATGAAGTGGCTCGAAAGCACCTGCAAACAATCTTAAAAAAGCTGCAAACCCTGCCGTTTTAACCACCGTACTCATGAAGGTAGTAATTAATGTAGGAGACCCTTCATAAACATCTGGTGTCCAAAAATGGAAAGGAGCCGCGCCAACTTTAAAGCACAAACCAATCATCATCAGAATCACACCCGGATAAAAGATTGGAGAAATCGCCTTGCTGTTATTTACCAGATAAGCTAGAATTTTGTCTAAATCGAATGAACCCGTAGCACCATAAATTAAGGTGATACCAAATAATAAAAATCCGGTAGAGAAAGCGCCCATCAGAAAGTATTTTAGTGAGGCTTCGTTTGATGCAAAATTTTTCTTCCGGATACCCGCGAGGATATATAAACTTACCGACATAATTTCCAGGCCTACAAAAAGCATAGCCATATTTTTGTAGGAAACCATCATAATCATCCCCGCAAGTGCAAAAAGGATTAAAGTATAATATTCTGCTATGTTGTCACTTTTTGAATGAAAATAATTTTGAGTCAACAGGAAAATTAAAAGTGTGCCTACAATACAAACACCCGAAAATGCCAAAGCGAAATTATCAGTTTGCATCATTCCGAAATGAACGGCGTTACCATTCCATGCAGCAGCAGTAAAGCCTAATGCAGTGAGTAAGCCAACAACGGTAAGCGGCAATAAGGCTTTTTTTGCTTTAAACAAACCTGCATAAAGTACAATAAAAGCGGTTATACTAATGGTTATGATAATATTCATTGCTTATTTTACTGATGTTAATTTTTGATTTACCTGTTCTAATAAATGCTGTACAGATGCCTCTGTTAAGTGCAATAAAGGTTTCGGATAAACACCCAAAAAGATGATTAGAGCACAAATGATATAAAGAACCCATTTTTCAGTCCCCTGAATATCGGTGAAAGTGATCGTTAATTGATTGGTTTCGCCAAGCATTACATTTTGATACATGCGCAACATGTAAACGGCTCCGAAAATGATTGTCAATCCTGCAATTGCCGCCGCCCAAATACTGTAATTATAAACGCCCATCAACAATAAGAACTCTCCAATAAAACCATTTGTTCCTGGCAAAGCGACTGTACCTAACACGATGATTAAGAATGTGATTGCCAATTGGGGGGCAACTTTAGCAATTCCGCCTAACTCTTCAATCCTATTGGTTTTTATTCTTGCAAATACAATATCCAAAACGAAGAACAAACCTACCACGTTAATACCGTGACTTAACATTTGCACCATCGCTCCTTGCATCCCTTGCTGACCAAGATTGCCAAGATTAAAGGATGCGAATATGCCTGCGGCAATTAATCCAACGTGCGCAATAGAGGAATAAGCAACCAAACGTTTAGCATCTTTCTGCGTAAAGGCAATTAGTGAGGCGTAAACAATGCCTATAATAGATAACACCATCGCCAGACCAGACCAATCCTGAACGCCTGTAGGTACGATTGGTAATAACCATCTGATTACACCATAAATACCCATTTTTAACATAATACCTGACAACAACATCGTCCCTTGAGTTGGAGCTGCGGTATAGGTATCTGGCTGCCAGGTATGGAAAGGGAAAATAGGCATCTTAATCGCGAAAGCAATAAAGAAGGCCCAGAAAATCCAGCCTTGTTGTGCGCTATCTAAGTTCAAAGCGTAAAATGCCTGAATGTCGAAATTTTGAGCAGGATTCTGCAAATACAAATAAATAATTCCCATTAACATGAACAGTGAACCTGCAGTCGTATAAACGAAGAATTTCATATTAATGCGAACCCTATCCTTTCCACCCCAGAATGCGCAGATGAAATAAATCGGAATTAAAGCTGCTTCCCAACCGATGTAGAACAAAAATGCATCCATTGCCGTAAATACCAGCAATAAACCAGTTTGCATAAATAAAATTAATGCATAAAAGGCTGATGGATTCTTATAATCATGCTTATAACTTGATAGAATTATAATCGGCACCAATAAATTGGTAAGCAATACCACCAACATGCTGATGCCATCGATTCCGGCATGAAAACGAATGCCTAAGTCTGAAATCCATGGCAGGTTCGCTTCAAACTGAGTACTTGCATTTGGAATAAAGTTACAGGCAATGAACAAGGCCAGGCCTAAAGAAGCGACCGAAATTACGGTCGAGACGATTTTAGCAGACTTACCCGCAAAAGTCGTAATGATAGCACCCGCAAGCGGAAGAAATATAAGTAGTAAAAGTTGTTCCATTATTTATTTTTGAACCCTTTTTATATGTAATAAAATGTATAAGCAAGCAATGCGATGATACCAGCTACCATCATAAATATGTAGAAACCAACGTTTCCACTTTGTAATAAACGAACTCCTTTACTTGCCTCGTTTGTACTCCAGCCTAGTCCATTCACAATCCCATCTATAAATTTCGTGTCGATAATTCTGTAGAAAAATCTCGAGAAAGCGTCTAAAGGTTTGGTGATGATGAAATCGTAAATCTCATCTAAATAAAATTTATTGTAAGATAATTTTGCCAAAGCAGAACGCGGTGCTTCATCAGCCACAGGAACACGAGCGCCTTTAACATATCTGGTGTAAGCGTAAAGCAAAGCGATGATCGCGGCTACAACTGAAACACCCATTAAGGTAAATTCCGTTGAATGACTTAATGCTAATTCGTGTTGTGCAACGCCAGCACCGCTTAACCAATGTGCCAACCATTCGTTTCCACCGAAAACGTGAGGAATGTTAATCGCTCCACCAATCGCAGCTAATATTGCCAGGATGATCAAAGGAATAGTCATCGCTTTTGGCGACTCATGTACATGACTTTCTTCGTGATGTGTACCTCTGTATTTTCCAGAGAAAGTAAGGAACATCATTCTGAACATATAAAAAGATGTTAGGAATGCGGTTAACACCCCAACTCCCCAAAGAATCGGACTATATTGGTAGGCATTTGCCAAGATTTCATCTTTAGAAAAGAAACCTGAAAAAGGAGGTAAACCGGCAATAGCGATGGTACCAATCATCATGGTTAAAAAAGTAACCGGAAGTTTTTTTCTCAATCCACCCATGTGCCTCATATCTTGCTCGTGGTGCATGGCATGAATAACTGAACCAGCGCCTAAGAATAATAATGCTTTGAAGAATGCATGTGTCAATACATGGAAGAATGAACCCGTATAAGCGCCAACGCCTAAGCCTAAAAACATATAGCCCAGTTGAGATACAGTTGAATAAGCCAATACTTTCTTGATATCAGTTTGAGTTAAAGCAATAATTGCCGCAACTAAGGCTGTTGAAATACCAACAATGGAAATAATATGTTGTGTAATTGGTGCTAAATCGAACAATACACTTGTACGGGCTATCATGTAAATACCTGCTGTAACCATTGTTGCTGCATGAATTAATGCAGACACTGGTGTTGGTCCAGCCATCGCATCCGGTAACCAGGTAAATAAAGGCAATTGCGCCGATTTACCGCAAGCTCCGATAAATAATAAAATGGTAATTAATACAATTGTATTGTTACCTGGTAGCATATTCGCGGCCTGGGGAAAGATTTTAGAGAATTCTACACTTCCAAAGAAATTGAACATTAAGAATACACCCAGTAAAAAGCCCAAATCGCCAATACGATTCATTACGAAAGCTTTTTTTGCTGCCGATGCATAAGCCGTGTTCGTGTACCAGAAACCAATTAACAAATACGAGCATAAACCTACGCCTTCCCATCCAATAAACATAACGATATAGTTTGAGCCTAATACTAATAGTAGCATAAAGAACACAAACAGGTTCAGATAAGAGAAGAATTTTCCGAATCCCTCATCATTATGCATGTAGCTAGTAGAATATAAGTGGATTAAGAAACCGATTCCAGTGATAATCAAAAGCATAATTGAGCTCAGCGGGTCAACCAAAAATGAAAGTGGAATATGCAATGTTCCCGCGCTAATCCAATCGAATAAAAATACCTCGTGAGATTTTTGCGCGTCGCCTTGTAAGCTAAAGAAGATAGCCAAGCTGATGATGAACGAAGCCAAAATTACGCCACTTCCGATGATACCAACAAGCCCTTTGGATAAAGATTTTCTGCCCAGACCGTTAATCACAAATCCTAAAAAAGGAAGTAACGGAACTAACCAAATCAATTGTTCTATTGTCATTCTTAATATATATTTACCACTTAAGGCGATTCAAAACATTAATATCTATCGATTTCGTATTTCTGTAAACCATTACGATAATCGCCAAACCGACTGCTACCTCCGCAGCTGCAAGGGCCATAATAAAGAATACAAAAACCTGTCCTGATGGGTCATTGCTATGCACAGAAAAAGCCGTTAAAAGCAAGTTTACTGCATTTAACATCAACTCTACCGACATAAAAATTACGATTGCATTTCTACGGGTTAACACGCCGATTACGCCAATTGTGAAAATAATTGCACATAAATAAATGTAATGATTTAGCGGAACGCCTGCCATTTGTGTAGTTAAATTTTCCATTATGCTTCTACCTCATCTCTTTTAGATAATAAAACGGCTCCAACCATTGCTGCCAATAGTAATAGAGATGATAATTCAAATGGCAATAAGAATGGCCCGAAAAGCTCTTTACCTAAGTTTTCTACCAAACCTAATCCAGGATTTTTCAAAATTAAAGGACTTGTAATGGTAGCCGCTTTAAATGAACCCACTAAGGTTACAATTAAGCAACAGCCTGCAATTACGCCTACAATTTTAATTAAAGGAGATTTTACCGGTTCTGTCTCCTTGTTCAGGTTGAGGAGCATCAATACGAATAAAAATAGCACCATGATGGCACCCATATAAACAATGAAGTTTACAACGGCCAAAAACTGGGCATTCAACAATACGTAATGCACAGTGAATGTGAAAAAAGTAAGGATTAAGTACAAAACGCTGTGGATTGGATTTTTTGCAAAAATCACCATCAGCGAAAAGATGATACTTAATGTGGCTACGAAATAGAATACTTGTGTACTCATTAATTTATTATTTGTTTATGTCCATGGTTTGTGTCTCCACAAACCATTCTTGTATTTCGTTTCGTGAAGACACGAACCGGAGGCTTAATGCCGTTTATCTATTGCCATGGTTCGTGTCCTCACGAACCATAACTTATTTTTTCATCTCCAACGGAGCTTCAACCAATTTATCTTTTCCATAAATGAAATCCTTTCGCAGATAATCCGCAGGCACAATTGGCCCGTCTAAATAAATTGCCTCTTTCGGACAAGCCTCTTCACATAATCCACAGAAAATACAACGCAACATATTAATTTCATACGTTGCAGCATACTTTTCTTCACGGTATAAATGTTTTTCTTCTGGCTTGCGTTCCGCAGCAATCATTGTAATTGCTTCAGCCGGGCAAGATAACGCACATAAACCACAAGCTGTACAGCGCTCTTTTCCGTTCTCATCACGTTTAAGCGAGTGCATACCTCTAAAGTTTGCAGAGAATTCACGTTCCACTTCCGGATATCTTACTGTAGCCTCTTTTTTGAATAAGTGGCTGATCGTAATGCCCATGCCCTTTGCAATTGCAGGCAGATACATACGTTCCATAAAGCTCAACGGCTTTTGTTCCAGTACTTTTTTCTTATTACTTAATGACTCCATAATTAAAACTTCTCAATAATCGCAATCACAACTCCAGTTATTATAATATTAGCAATGGCCAAAGGTATCAAACCTTTCCAACCTAAATTCATCAATTGATCATAACGGAAACGAGGGATTGTCCAACGTACCCACATAAAGAAAAAGATGAAGAAAAATATTTTAGCAAACAAAATAGCTGTTCCGAATAAAGGCGCCCAAGTTGGGCCCAGCAATGTTGCCATATAATCCATGCCCGGATAGTTGTAACCACCGAAATATAAGGTTGCCATTACTGCTGAAGAAACAAACATATTAATGTATTCAGCAAAAAGGTAAAAACCTAATTTCATTGATGAGTACTCGGTATGATAACCACCGATTAATTCTGTTTCACATTCAGGTAAATCAAAAGGCGCACGGTTGGTTTCAGCGAAAGAACAGACCATGAAAATTAGAAATCCCAACGGTTGATATAAAACATTCCAATGCCAGCCATGTTGTTGCTCAACAATTGTTTTTAAGCTTAAAGTGTTGGTCATTAGAAGCAATGCGATAATTGACAATCCCATTGCAATTTCATAACTGATGTTTTGTGAGGCAGCACGGATAGCGCTTAACAACGAATATTTATTATTCGATGCCCAGCCGCCAATCATTACACCATAAACACCGAGTGATACCACACCAAAAATGTATAAAACGCCAACATTAATGTCAGAAACCTGAAGCGGAACAATCTTCCCCCCGATTTCCATCGGACTTCCCCATGGTATAACGGCTGTACCAATACAGGCGCAAAGTAATGCTAAACCCGGACCAACGATAAATAACCATTTGTTTGATGAAGCAGGAATTATTTCTTCCTTCATAAACATTTTCACACCATCAGCAAGCGGCTGTAAAATCCCAAACGGACCGGCTCTATCCGGGCCTAAACGGTCCTGAAGATAAGCCGCAACTTTACGTTCTGCATAAGTAGAATACATGGCAATTACCAAACTGATACCGAATATTACCGCGACCAGAATGAATTTCTCTATGATAAAAGCTATGTCCATTAGTATTTAACTGTTTTATGTAATTCAATCTCATTTGCTACTTGCAGAGCCTCATTTGGCTGAATAACGTGCAAAGGTTTCAGTGTTTCGTAATGATTGGATGCAATTACCGAAGTATCATCAATATGCGTTGGATGCTCAATAACCCAATCTGATGTAGCCTTTTTATCGAACCTACAAGTATTACAAATGAAACTTTCTACTTCGCCAAACTGATCTTTACGAGCTGTAACACGTAATACATCCTCACCTTTATACCAAAGCGTAACCTTACCACTACATTTTTCATGGTCGCAATTACGGTGTGCATCAACTGGTTTTGTAAACCAAACACGATTTTTAAAGCGGAAAGTCCTATCAGTTAGAGCGCCTACCGGACAAACGTCAATTACATTTCCAGAGAAATCATTATCAACTGCTTGTTGGATATAAGTCGAGATTTCTGAATGATCGCCACGGTTTAAGATACCGTGAACACGTTTATTTGTAATCTGGTCGGCAGTGAAAACACAACGATAACACAGAATGCAACGATTCATGTGCAACTGAATTTTATCGCCAATATCGATTCGTTCAAAAGTACGGCGTTCAAACTCATAACGCGTTTTTTGCAAGCCATGTTCGTAACCAAGATTTTGTAAATCACATTCACCTGCCTGGTCACAAACCGGGCAATCTAAAGGGTGGTTGATTAATAAAATTTCCACGACACCCGCACGTGCTTCCAAAACTTCCGGAGAAGTAATGTTTAAGACCTCCATGCCATCCATTACTGTTGTACGGCAAGATGCAACCAATTTCGGCATTGGGCGTGGGTCTTTCTCTGATCCTTTTGTTACCTTAACAATACAAGTACGGCATTTACCACCACTGCCTTCCAATTTAGAATAATAGCACATCGCTGGCGGAACAATATCACCTCCAATTTGCCTTGCAGCATTTAGAATGGTGGTTCCGTTATCAACCTCTACTGTTATCCCGTCTATCGTAACCTTAACTTTTTCACTCATGGTTAATGATAATCTTTTATTTCTTTGTCTCGCCTTGATTCGTGTTTTCACGAACCAATTTTATTATTTCTTCTCTTTCGAGATTTTGTAACCAATTTCTTTTCTTGGCTGCACTTTTTGTTCTAATAGTTCATCAAAATACCTGAATATTACTTCAATGTTCTTGTCTTGACTATCTACTTTCTTTTTTATTTTCTCTACTTCTAATCTTATTTCTGTATTACTTAAAACCATTGTTCTAAGTTGAACAAACACATCTATAATTTTGATACTAACTTCTATCGCCTGTTTACTTTTTAAAACGGTTGACAGTTGCAAAATACCATGTTCGCTAAAAGCAAACGGGAGGTACTTTGAATATTTTCCTTGTTCTAAGGTCACAAATTGTGACCTTAGAACTTCATTTTCTTCTTTTGTTAATTCAAACATAAAGTGTTTAGGAAAACGCTCTATATTTCTTCTAACTTGTTGCTTAAGTTGTTTAGTTTCAACGCCAAAAAGTTCTGCTAAATCAGAATCTAACATCACCTTGACTCCCCTAAAAAGATATATTTTATTGATTATTACTTCGTTGGGGATGATTGCTGGTGATATTACATCTTTCATTTACATATGTTTTCTTTATTAAGTTGAATCTTAAGGTCACATCTTGTGACCTTAAGATTTAATATATTTATATACCCTTACTAACAAGTTAAATTATTTTTCTTCTGTCACCGGAGCTTTTTCTATCGGATTAGCATAATTTGCTAAACCATAATTCTGTTGCTGGCTCTTAACCGGCTCTTTAATGTGCCATTCAAACTCATCTCTAAAATGTCGAATTGCACTTGCTACCGGCCAGGCTGCCGCATCACCTAATGGGCAAATCGTATTTCCTTCAATTTTACGCTGAATATCCCAAAGTAAATCGACATCATCCATTGAACCATGACCATGTTCGATTTTATGCAATACTTTTTCCATCCATCCGGTACCCTCACGGCAAGGCGAACACTGTCCGCAACTTTCGTGGTGATAAAATCTTGAAAAATTCCAGGTATTCCGAACAATACACTGATCCTCATCAAAAGCAATGAAACCGCCGGAGCCCATCATGGTTCCTGTAGCAAAACCACCTTCGGATAAAGATTCATAGCTCATTAGACGAGGTTCGCCATTAGCGAGTTTTAACGTTAAATTAGCTGGTAAAACCGGTACAGATGAACCACCTGCAACCGTCGCTTTTAATTTCTTACCATTCGCTATACCACCGCAGTATTCATCAGAGTAGATAAATTCTTCAACAGGTAAACCTAACTCAATTTCATAAACACCTGGTTTCACCAAATTTCCAGAGGCTGATATTAGTTTAGTACCTGTACTTCTTCCAATACCAATTTTTGAATACTCATCGCCACCATCATTGATAATTGGTACTACTGCAGCAATCGATTCTACGTTATTTACCACTGTTGGGCAACCATATAAACCTGCAATTGCAGGGAATGGTGGCTTAATTCTGGGATTACCTCGTTTGCCTTCAAGTGATTCCAATAATGCCGTTTCTTCACCACAGATATAAGCTCCACCGCCTGGCTGAACATATAATTCTAAATCGTAGCCTGTTCCTAATATATTTTTTCCCAACCATCCGGCAGCTTTTGCTTCAGCAATTGCTTTTTCCAGAATACGAATTTGAGGCATCATTTCTCCACGAACGTAAATGTAGGAAACTTTTGCCCCAAGGGCGAAACTCGAAACAATCATGCCCTCGATTAAAGCATGAGGAATGTAAGTCATCAAATAACGGTCTTTGAACGTTCCCGGTTCAGATTCATCAGCATTGCAAACCAAATAACGTGCAACGCCTTCAGGCTTAGCCAAAAAGCTCCATTTCATCCCCGTTGGGAAACCCGCACCACCACGACCGCGTAAGCCTGACTTCTTAACTTCTTCAACAATCTCTTCAGGTGTTAAAGTTTTAAGGGCTTTTTCTACGGCACGGTACCCACCTTTTTGGCGATAGACCTCAAGTGTATTGATGTCCGGTACGTTTATATGCTCAAGTAATAATTTGCGACTCATTATTTTTTAGATGTGAGATGTGAGACCTGAGATCTAGACAAATTGCTAATTCTCATATCTCATATCTGGTTTCTCAAATCTTATTTATTTTTCAAATCTTCAATCAGTTTATCTACACTTTCGATCGTTAAGTTTTCATAGAAAGTATATTCCGGACTAATTTGCAGTACCGGACCGAAACCACAAGCGGCTAAACATTCAACTCCTCTAAAGCTGAATAAACCGTCTGATGTAACTTCACCTTCTTTAACCCCCAACTTATTTTCTAAGTGATCTAATATTTTTTCTGCGCCAACCAAGCAGCAAGGACCCGTACGGCAAACCTCCAAGGCATATTTACCCTGGGGTTTCAAAAAGTACATGGTATAAAAAGTTGCTACTTCATAAACTTCAATTGGCTGAATATTTAAATATTCAGCAACTTGATCCATTGCGGATGTCGGCACCCAAAGAAACTCGGCCTGCACCAAGTGAAGCAATGGCAATAATGCAGATTTATGTTTACCTTCTGGGTAACGACTTATAACATCATCAAATTTGGCAAGCAAATCTGATGAGAACACTACAGGTGTTTGTTCTTCTACTTTAAGCATCTAATTCTCCTGCAATAATATTCATACTACTCATGTTGATGATGGCATCAGACAATAACATGCCTTCACTCATCGGCGCAAACATCTGGTAATTTATAAAACTCGGTCTGCGAAAGTGCAAACGATATGGTGTACGGCCGCCGTCGTTAATCAGATAGAAACCAAGCTCACCATTTCCGCCTTCTACTGCATGATAAACTTCTGCCTTCGGTGCATCGATTTCGCCCATCACAATTTTAAAGTGATAAATTAATGCCTCCATATTGTTATAAACCTCTTGTTTCGGAGGAAGGTAAAATTCAGGAACGTCGGCATGGAAGATACCCTTTGGCTCTGTTTTTAACTTCACAATTGCCTGTTCAATAATGCGCAAACTTTGCCACATTTCTTCATTACGAACTAAGTATCTATCATAAATATCACCACTCGTTCCTACTGGTATTTCAAAATCGAAATCCTGATAAGAGGAATATGGGTCACTCACACGAACATCATAATCTACTCCTGTTGCACGAAGAAGTGGACCAGTCCAGCTATATTCCAAAGCCGTTTCTTTAGTTACTTCAGCAACACCTGCTGTTCTGTCTATAAAAATGCGGTTACGGGTTAAGAGGTTTTCGAACTCTTTCAACGCTATCGGAAACTCTTTTAAAAATTTATTTATTTTAGTAAAAGCAATTTCATTAAAATCTCTTTCAAAACCACCAATACGACCAATATTAGTAGTTAAACGGGCACCGCAAACCTCTTCGAAGATTTCGTAAATATGTTCACGAAATTGAAAAAGGTAGAGAAAAGTTGTTGTTGCACCTGTATCCTGACCTATAATGGTGTTACAGATAATGTGGTCAGCAATGCGCGAGAGCTCCATAATGATTACGCGAAGATAATCTACACGTTTTGGCATTTGGATATTCAACAATTTTTCAACCGTCATGTGCCAGCCCATATTGTTAATAGGCGAAGAACAATAGTTCAAGCGATCGGTTAGTGGTGTAATTTGATAGAAAGGGCGGTGCTCGGCAATCTTCTCGAAAGCACGGTGGATATACCCAATTGTAGAAACGCCGCTTACAATACGCTCGCCGTCTAGTTGCAAAACGTTTTGAAAAACGCCATGTGTTGCAGGGTGTGTCGGACCTAAATTTAAGGTTACCAGTTCACTTTGCGGGTCGTTATCTGTAAATACCGGATGGTTATGATTCATATAAATTACCTTCCAAAAAATTCGTCTTTTTTATCAACCCTGTTCGGATCTTCCAAAGGATATTGTTTTAACATCGGGTGTACGCCTAAATCGTCCATATTTAAAATACGGCGCAAATCAGGGTGGCCTTCAAATTTAACTCCAAACAAATCGTATGTTTCACGCTCCATCCAGTTGGCTCCTTTCCAAACCGTTGTCGCAGTTGGAATGGTAGGATTTTGCTCAGAAATGAAAACCTTAATTCTAACCCTAACTTTCTCTACCATATTATGCAGGTGATAAACAACAGCAATGCCATGGTCTTTGCCCGGATAGTGAACAGCAGTAATATCAGTAAGAAAATTAAATTTTAATTCTTCCTTAAGATGTGAAAGCACATTTACAATAACATCTTTGTAGGCTACAAAAGTTAATAAACCATATGGCTCAGAAATGGCAGTAACTTTTTCGCCAAACTTTTCAGTTAGCTTAATATGGATGGTGTTATTCAGCGTTGTCTCTTCCATTATTTAATACCGTATTGACCTAAAAGATCCTTATAGTAATCAGAGTTCCTTCTTCTGCCTGATTCGTTTTTAACTAAATCCTGGATACGTTGGAAACCATCTAAAATAGCTTCAGGTCTTGGCGGGCAACCCGGAACATAAACATCTACCGGTATAACCTCATCAATACCTTGTAAAACAGAATAAGTATCAAAAATACCTCCACTACTTGCACAAGCACCAACAGCCATTACCCAACGTGGTTCTGCCATTTGAATATATACTTGTTTTAATACCGGAGCCATTTTTTTCGCAATGGTTCCCATCACCATTAAAACATCTGCCTGACGAGGAGAAAAACTCAAGCGTTCTGCACCAAAACGACCTAAATCATAGTGAGAACCCATGGTTGCCATAAATTCAATTCCGCAACAGGAAGTTGCAAATGGCAAAGGCCATAAAGAATTTGAACGAGCCAAACCAATCACCTTATCTAAAGATGTTGCAAAATAGCCAGGCCCTTCGGTACCTGGAGGCGCATCAACTATATTAATTTCACTCATGTGTATAAACAAAAAATGCTCATCCCTTTGCAGAATGAGCAACAAATTTACAATATTTTAAAGGCAATTAAAGTAGCTTAACCTGATTTAGAACCTTTCTAAATAATTTCCTACTTGAGTATTGTAATCGATACACTTCAATTTCAGAAGCCAATTTTCTGTTCTGAGTTTTGAAATTGCAAACCGAAAACTGCCAGCTGGCTAGTTCCAATCCAATACTTTTTTCTTAATAACATAAATAAAGCCCAGCAACAATGTCCCCATAAAAATAAACATTTCTATCATTCCGTCCATTTTTAAGTCCCTAAAGTTTACTGCCCAGGGATACATGAAAATCACCTCAACATCAAACAATACAAATAAAATGGCGACGACAAAATACTTAATAGAGAAGGGCTGACGGGCATTACCTACTGACTTAACACCGGCCTCAAAAGTTTCTAATTTATCACTGGTTTTACGTTTCGGCCCTAAAAAGTGTGTAGCAACCAAAGTTGTTACAACGAAGCCTAAAGCAACAACTACCTGAAATATAATTGGTAAAAAATCTATTGACGAACTTTGCGCTTGCATAATTTTGTATTTCTGAACAAAAGTAAAAGAAAAAGGCAGAGTTACCAAACTCTGCCTTTCTAAATTATTTAACTATAAATATTATTTTCCTTTTCCCTTTGGAGTAGGCGCAGCTAATTCTTTTAACTTCGCTGCTGCAAATGTTCCACTTGGATAAACAGCTACACTTTTATCAAAATATTCTTTTGCCTTAGTTTTATCTTTATAAAAATAATAACCGCCTAAAGTATCATAAGCTTCCGAAAGGCGTTTTGGATAAGTACCTGAACTTGCAACTTCTGGTTTAGCAGTTACCTTTGCAATAAACTCCTCGTAAAAAGGAACCATTAAACCCTTTGGATCCTTATCATCATCCATTAAACTGTTGATACGAGCTCTTGTTAAATAGGCATCATAAGTCTCTGGTGCCAATTGCGTTACCTTGGCAATTGATGAATCAGCTTTTACTAAAATATCTTTCGATGGGTTTTGTTTAGCACTATATTTAGCACCGTAATCGAAATAATTCGCAAGTGCATTATAGTAGTAATTATATAAAGCACCTTTACCGCTAGGATTTGCTTTTATAGCCTTTTCATAAACCTGTGCTGCTTTAGCATATTTCTTGCCATCGTAAAGGCTTTTCGCAACTTCTGATAATGCTTCTGCATTAGTAGAATCTTTAGCAACAGCTTTAGTAATGTTGATCAAAGCTAAACTGTCCTGTCCGGCCTTTAATTGGGCTTTACCTAAATATAGGTAATCGAAACCCAGTAGTTTTGTTGTATCCTTTTGCTTAGCGAAATAATCCGTCATGTTCGTTAATGCCTGAGGGTAATTTTTATTCTCGTAAGCTGACCATCCTTTCAATCTTGAAACGATTATGCCTTTCGGATCGTTGGCAGGAACCTGAATTGATGATGCAACTTGTTCTAAAGCAGGGTAATCTTTTGCATAAAACAAAAACTGCATGTAACGTAACTGAGATTCCAATGATTTATCAGTTAAATCAAGATACTTTTTATAGTATTCTACACCTTTAGCCGCCTTTTCTTTATCTGTACCAAAGCTACTCCACTGTAAGTATAGTTCACCCAATTCGCGATAAGCAGGACCGTAATTGGCATCAGCCGTAATTACTTTTTTTAATTCCTCCTCTCCTTCAGGAAATGAACGAGCTTCCTTGTACATTTTACCAACCTGAGTTGACGCTCTTCTGTTAGTCGGGTCGATATCTGCAACACGGAAATAAGGACCAATTGCCTCTGAATTTTTCTTTTGCAATGCATAAGCATCACCTAAGCCGATAAAAACTTCTGCATCTTTATCTTTAGCATCTAATTCATCTGCCTTAGTTAAATTTGCAATCGCATTAGTGAAATCTGGTTTAGAAACATCTTCACTAGGTTTATCCTGTGCCAAATAGGCCTTGCCAATTGCTAAATACGTTTTATAATCCTTTGGTGCAACGGAAACTGCTTTATCAAAATTAGCTTTGGCAGATGTTGGGTTGTTAGACAACAAATCGGCCTCTCCTAAGCCAGCGTAGTTAGATGCATTTTTTGCATCCGCTGCGATGCCTTTATTAAATACTGCTCTTGCGGAATCAATGTATCCGGTTTTCAAGTACACCAATCCAAGGTTGTAAAAATTATCACCATTAGACGCTTGGGAGGTTGTTAATGCTTTAAGCATTGACGATGCTTTCTGATATTGTTCAGCATCAATCGCTTTTTTCGCGTCGTTTAAACTTTGAGCAAAAACTGCAGAACCCATCAACACCAAACCTACATTTAAGGTTATTGCTTTCTTTGAAATTTTCATAGTTCTTTAATATGTTTTTTAATGGTTATAAAGTTGCTTATGTAAAGCAGTCCTTATCTGATATCTGTTTTTAATTTGATTGCTATCAGGCAACCGTGGTTCAATTTATTATTTTTTTGTAATATTTAATTCTCTGGGCATTAATTTGTGAGGTGCCAACGAGGACTTTAGTACGATGAGTTGTCCTCTCTGACTTCTTAACCATACAGCAAACCCTGTGCCTAAACCATCCCTTCCTTCACAATCTATTATATTTATATTTCTCAAAAACGGATAATCCCCGTTTATCAAATTTGTTTGTGTAGGTTGGTAATATCTATCAGCTCCGGGCTGACCAATATAATTTTTTACACCCAATATTCTAATATTATTTTGATGCTTACTCCATTCTGAGTTCTTATCTGAAAGCCAGTTAACTCCTAAAATACCAATAAAATTTTTATTTTCTGCAATTAGTTTAATTACTTCATTGCTGGAATTTTTAGAATAAACATCTTTTGAAGGAAACTGGCTAATCTTAGCCAATTGTTTAAAATACTGAAATGTGCTGGAATAAGCGTTATCAAATACCAATTGTCTCCCGGATCCTTTCCCTTGTAATATATCAACTACATCCTTAACGTTAATTGTACTATCAATATTGTCTTTATTCGTAATTAATGCCAATCCGTCTACTGCAAATCTCGATGTATTAATTTTGATATTCCTTTGTTTGTAAAATTTCTCCTCTGTTTTAGTCAGCATTCTCGGTAAAACAATTACTCGGGCGGTGTCGTTTAAAAATGCTGGCAATAATTTCAACTCCGGTTTTACTGTAGTCAGAAATGTTGCCTGAGGATAATCCAGTTTAAATATTTCAATTTCTTGCTGAACAATTGGCCCGACACTTTCGTCTACGAGTATTTTTAACGTTCCGCTAGTACGAGTCTCTTCGATGCCGCTCGCTTTTTCCTTCCGTTTACAGGCAAAAAATGATAACGCGAAGAATAATATAATAATTCTTTTCATAATGATTAATCCCGTCTTCCCAGGCTTAGTAATCTTACAAAAGCATAAATAATTAAAAATATCCCGATACCAATTTTATAAGGCCGGGCAATATTCAAAGGCAGTTCAGCCCAAAATATACAGGCAAGGCCAATACCTAAATAAAACACGAACATGATAAGGCCTAAAATGAGCAAAAACCGCTGTTTAGGCGATTTTTGCTTAAAAATATCAAAATTTAACATTCTACTATTGAAGTGTAAAGTTGATGTTTATGTTGTATTTTACACGTACAGGCTTACCATTCTGGATACCTGGGATCCACCGTTTACTTGCTTTAAGTACACGCTTAGCTTCCTCATCTGTACCGCTTCCTAAACCACGGGTTACTACAATATCAGTTAAAGAACCATCCCGTTCCACAACGAAAGACAACCAAACTTTACCTTGAACGTTGTTTTCCTGTGCCATAGGGGGGTATTTAATGGCTTGCCCTAAATATTTATAGAAGGCAGGCATACCACCCGGATATTCAGGAACCTTTTCAATGCTAACGAAGTCATAAACTTTATTATCATCAACAGCAACAGCTGCCTCTTTCTTAGGTCCTTCACCAACTGGTTCTGCAATAACGATATCCGCAGTAGGATCACCTTTGATATCTTTTTGTCCTGGATCTGCCTCTTTTAGTTTTTCGACTGTAGGTGGTTCGTCCTGAACTTCAATATCCGGTTTTACAATCGGAGGTGGCATTTTTACCTGATCAACTTTTGGTGGCGGTGGCTCTACTGGTGGCGGAGGTGGCGTTTCAGGGTTAACAGGGGGCGGTGGACTAAGTACCACTTCCTGTGCCTTTAATTTTTCCTCTTCCGGAATAGCGCCTTTTATAAGACTGTAGATTTTCGGTGAGAAAAACAAAATCAAAAATACAACAGAACCGTAAAGCAATGCTTTAGTTGTATTGTTAGCGCTACCTTTTCTTAATTGGTAAGCACCATAAGCTTTGTTTTTATCAGCAAAAACGACTTCCAGCCATTCTTTTCTAAATATATCTAACTTCGACATAATTCCTGATTACTAATTATAAAATTCCTTGTTCCTTCATGAAAGCCTTCTCATTATCAAGGATGTTGTCATCATCAATTTGACGAGAATTAACTTTCATAATCTCCAGCTCATCCATCATATCAACAAAATTTTGGAAAGTAGAACCACTAGTTGGTTTAACCAAAACAGTAAATTCACCTGCTACACCAGAATTATTTGCTTTTGTTCTATTTTCATCAATTGTTTTCTCAATATCTGAGAATGATTCAATAACTGGTGAACTTTTACCCGCTTCACCCATATACCATGCTATCTTATTGTTTTTGCCCAATAGAACTGTCATAGTTTTTGTCGCCTTAAGTTCCAATCTGTTTTCAGGCAGTTTATCATTCTTATCAGGCTTCGTAATATCCATTGCCTGAGGCGTAGAAATCACTGTAGTTAAGATAAAAAATGTTACCAAAAGAAACATTAAATCAACCATTGGAGTCATGTCGACTCTTGGCGTGGCTTTCTTCCCGCCTGTGTTTAATTCTGCCATTTCTTATTTCTTCTTTTTAGCTTCAGAATTTGTTACCAGCAAAAACTTATTCACTTTTTGCTTCTGAAGGACATCAACAACTTTTTTCACAATAGGATACTCTTCTTTAGCATCACCTTTGATGCTAATTCTCATGTCTTGGTTGTTAAGTTCTTTAGTGGCTTTACGTGCATTTAAAACCCAAGAATTCAGCTGATTATCGGTTGAATCAGAAGGAATACCTGGCTGAACACCTGGTTTCATCCGATCTCCGGGATTCATAGAAATTAATGATTTTAAATTTTGTATTGGCACGCCAAAACTTCCAATATTTGAAAACTTTTTACTTTCATCAGGCGTGAACGCTATCTTGTACTGTTCGCCCATCAGCTCCAATGTTCTTTGTCTCACTTTTGTTCCTGCTACTTCGAAGAAAACTTTCCCTTGCCCAATTGTTAAAACTGCGTTATTCTCTGCAGGCACCTTATACTCGTAAGTAGATGAAGGCGTCGAAACAGCTAATGGTTCGGGTTGTCTTGCCGTAGCAGTCAAAATGAAGAAAGTAAGTAACAATGATGCCACATCACACATGGCCGTCATATCTGTCACTGTACTCGTTCTTTTAACTTTTATTCTAGGCATAATATTTTTACTAGTTTTTTAATAATGATGATCTTTTTTCCGGTTTTCCATAAAGCCGGTAAAAATTTTTTCAAAATTCTTATTTATGCGAACTAGCGTATGTTTGAACGATGCTGAAACCAGCTTCATCAATTGCATAAGTTAACTTGTCAATTTTAGAAGTCAGGATGTTATACATGATAATAGCTAAAGTAGATACAGCAATACCTGTCATGGTGTTAATTAATGCCTCAGAAATACCTACCGCTAATGCTGATTGATCCGGAGCTCCAGAGTTTGCCAAACCAGCGAATGCACGAATCATACCTGTTACAGTACCTAATAAACCGATTAGTGTACCAATTGACACTAAAGTTGCGATTACAGTTAGGTTTTGCTCTAACATTGGCATTTCTAATGCAGTTGCTTCCTCTACTTCTTTTTGGATGGCCACAATTGACTGCTCAACGTCCATATTCGTGTCTGCTTCTACTTCACTGTATTTTTTTAAACCCGATTTAATTACTGCAGCAACTGAACCTTGTTGTTTATCACATTCCGCTTTAGCAGCTTCGATGTTGCCAGAATTTAAGAAACCTTTTACTTTAACGATAAATGTATCTAAGCTCGATTTACCGCTTGCTTTACCAATTACGATCAAACGCTCGATAGAGAAAACGATAACAACTAAAAGTAAGCCGATTAAAATAGCTACAATCGGACCACCTTTATAGGCTGTACCAGGGTAGTTGTTAGGTAATGGTAAATTATTGTTGTCTCCTCCGATAAAGTTATCAGAAGCACCCAATACGAATCTCCAGATTACAAATCCGATAACGATACAAATTGGAATAACAAATGTTGCAAATACATTCGATGCACTTGAAGAGCTTTCAGTTTTAACAGTTGTTGGTTTTGGTGCGTTTGCCATTTTTTTTTAATTTTTAGTTTTAGTTCTTGTTTTAATTTTTAGCTGTTTTTTTATATTGTATTACACACAACGCAAGTTTACCTGATTTTGTTGCGAAAACAAATTTATAAATTGATTTTAAATTACAAATTAATAAATCAATAAACAATTAAATCGTTACTTAACTTTTTAGTTCACCACTTATATGTCGGTCTATAACAAAAAAATTGCCCCAGCCGGAGGCAATTCTTTCACAATGAAAACTAAAAAAAAATCGAATTGCAAATTTTTTGATCAAAAAATGCATTTAAAACTGCATTTTAACACATTTTCAATACTTCTTTGGCCTCTTCTGACACCTTAGTTTGCTGAAATTGTTTAAAATTTTCAATAAATGCGTTATTTAATTCATAGGCCTTTATAAAATATTCTTCCTGGCTATTCCACGTTTTTGCCGGATCCAGAACGTCATCAGGAACGTTAAGGCAATGTAAAGGCATCATTAACTCAAATACATGGTGCTTTTTGTAATTGTGGTGCGCTAAATCACCATTTAATGCAGCAGTGATCATCGCCCTGGTATATTTTAATTTCATCCTTTGCCCAATCCCATACGGTCCGCCTGTCCACCCGGTATTTACCAGCCAGACATTCACGTTATGCTCTTTTATCCTTTTACCTAATAAATCCGCGTATTTTGAAGGGTGCAAAGGCAGAAATGCCTTACCAAAACAGGCTGAAAAAGTTAACTGAGGCTCAGTAATGCCGGCTTCTGTGCCTGCGATTTTTGCTGTGTAGCCGTTCATAAAATGAAACATGGCCTGTTCGACAGTTAATTTAGATATTGGCGGAAGCACGCCAAAAGCATCTGCTGTTAAGAAAAATATATTTTCAGGTCTTGATGCCACTGATGGCAGGACAGCGTTATCAATATAATTGATAGGATAAGCAACCCTGGTGTTCTCAGTTTTTTCAATGTTCGAAAAATCTACATCATGGCTATCTGGATAAAAGTTTATGTTTTCTAATAGTGCACCGAATTTAATTGCTTTAAATATCTGTGGTTCTTTTTCCAAAGTTAAATCCACACATTTGGCGTAACATCCACCTTCGAAATTGAATATGGACTCTGTTCCCCAACCATGTTCGTCGTCGCCAATTAGGGACCTTTGAGGATCGGCTGACAAAGTGGTCTTACCTGTTCCCGACAGGCCGAAAAAGATGGCTGTATCGCCGTTTACACCCAAATTAGCTGAACAATGCATAGAAAGCGTATCATTATATGTAGGCAACAGAAAGTTTAGAACTGAAAATATGCCCTTTTTAATTTCCCCGGTGTAGCCTGTTCCACCAATCAAAATCATCTTCTTTGAAAGGTTTATAATCGAAAAATTTTCCTTCCTCGTGCCATCGACGAGTGAATCAGCGTAAAAACCAGGGGCAGCAATAATTGTCCATTCCGGAGTTTTACCTAATTCGTCTTCTGCCGGACGCAGGAATAAATTATTTGCAAAAAGATTTTGATAGGCATTTTCTGTTACGACCCTGATGGAAATTGAATAACTAGGATCTGCGCAAGCCTTTGCATCCCTGACATAAATTGTTTTATTATTTAAGTAAGTGGTGATTTTGTGAAAGAGCTTGTCGAAATTTGATGGACTAAACTTGATATTAACATCACCCCACCAAACGCTGTCTTCTGTAACCTCATCGCATACAATATACCTGTCTTTAGGTGACCGGCCGGTAAACTTTCCGGTATCAACAGCAAGAGCACCCGAAGAAGCCAAAATGCCCTCCTCATTTTTAAGTGCTTCTCTAACCAGTTCGGCAGCAGATAACTGATATTTAACACATAAACCAGGCTGGAGATTTAAATAGCTTAAATCCGGCGATTGAAGTTCCATTTTGCTCATAACAATAAGTTAGTTAGTGGAGCAAATGTAATCAGATTTTTACGGAAGAATCAAATTTTTTAAACGACTTTTTTACATATTGTAGCTTGTACGCTATGACTTAATCATCTTATATACAATTATTTAAGCAAATAAAAAGGAGGTTAAAAATTTTTGAAAAATACACTAAGCAGCCCGGCTATCCTCCTGCTTTTTTTACTTTATAACCCTGTTTTTGAAGCAAAAGCAATACCTTATCTCTAACGTCGCCCTGAATTAGAATTTCGCCGTCTTTAACGGAACCACCAACACCACATTTATTTTTCAGCATTTTGCCCAAAATCTCCAAATCTTCAGTTTTCCCTTTAAAGCCTGTAATTAGCGTTACAGCTTTACCTCCACGATTCTTTTTATCGAGCATTACCCGTAAGTCTTGTTGCTGATTTGGGGCGGTAGCCATATCATCTGTTTCTATCGGGTATTCAAAATCGGGGTTTGTAGAGTACATGATCCCGCCTAAATCACTTAAACTATTTTTTTTTGGTTTCATAATACAAATGTAAGGGAAGATTTGAAATGGCTGCAAAGATGATCAGGGAACAATCACCTCCAATGATAATGGATTTACAGTAATTTGTATTTCCTTCCCCATTTTTAACGGTTCTCCGTCAACATGGACCGGCCCATCTTTTGGCCTGGATATTCTGATGTCTTTTCCTTTAATAATTTCTATCATATCAGAAGCTTCTGCTGTGCCCTTTAGCAAAACATAACTTAGAAGGGGTAGTTTCAATATGGAAAATGGTTTGATAATACAAACATCCAGTAAGCCATCTTTCACGGAGGCATCAGGCGAAATGTAAACATTGTTACCATACTGAGATGAATTAGCGATAGTAACCGCAAATGCTTTTCTCTTATAATTTACGCCGTCTATATTGATTTCATAAATTTCCTCTTTATAGCTAAATACTTCCTTAAGGCTTAATTTAATGTATCCTGCCAATCCTCTTCTCTTATCTTTAGAAAAAGCAGAACTCAGATGGGCATCAAAACCCATCCCCGCCAGGTTGAAAAAGTATTTGTTGTTAAAATAAGCAGAATCGATCCTATCTTTTTTAAACTGATTGAGCAGCAAGATAGCGGCCTTTAAATTTTGCGGAATGTTTAAGAATCTCGCTAAACCGTTTCCTGATCCCAAAGGTAAAATTCCAAGTGTTTTCCCGTGTTCGAGCACTTTCGACGCAACTTCATTTATCGTTCCGTCGCCTCCGGCTGCAACGAATACTTCAAAATCTTTTGCTATCGCCTCTTCAACAATTTCCGATGCATGGCCTGGATATTCAGTTAAAAAGAAATTTGCATTGAATTTTTCTTTATTCAGATATCTATCTATAAGCGCAGGAATGCGCAGTTTTGCCCTTCCGCCTGAGATGGGGTTAATTATGAATAAAATATTAATTTTGACTTGCAAGACTTTAGAATGAGGACACAAAATAATCTATAATTTTTGAAATAAAGAAAATATGCTAATTTTGCAACGTTTAAAAGTGGATTGATTTGCTATCCCGAGACATCGGGACCGGATTGCAACCACTTAAAAAAATTGCTAATACCTTCCTATAATACAATGAACCTGGTTTCAGGGAACATTAGCAATATTAAATTGTTTTAATTTCATTCTTAATTATTTAATACATGTCGTATTTATTTACATCAGAATCTGTCTCTGAAGGCCATCCTGATAAAATTGCCGATCAAATTTCGGATGCTTTAATTGATAACTTCTTAGCTTTTGATTCCGAATCGAAGGTTGCCTGCGAAACTTTGGTTACCACCGGGCAGGTTATTTTGGCGGGCGAAGTGAAATCCAAAACTTATCTGGATGTTCAGCAAATTGCCCGTGATGTAATCAAGAAAATTGGTTATACTAAAAGTGAATACATGTTCGAGGCTAATTCATGTGGTATCTTATCTGCAATTCACGAGCAATCTCAGGACATTAACCAGGGTGTAGATAGAACAACTAAAGAAGAACAAGGCGCAGGCGACCAGGGTATGATGTTTGGTTACGCAACCAATGAGACAGAAAACTACATGCCTTTAGCATTGGATTTGTCTCACGCCTTATTGATAGAACTGGCAAACTTAAGAAGAGAAAATTCTGAAATTACTTATTTGCGTCCGGATGCAAAATCGCAGGTTACTTTAGAGTATTCTGATGATAACAAGCCGCAACGCATTGATGCCATCGTAATTTCTACGCAACATGACGATTTTGATGAAGAAGCAGCAATGCTTGCAAAAATTAAATCAGATTTGATTTCAATTTTAATTCCCAGAATTAAGGCAAAATATCCTCAATATGCCCATTTGTTTAACGACCAGATTACTTACCACATTAATCCTACCGGAAAATTTGTAATTGGCGGCCCGCATGGTGATACAGGTTTAACAGGTAGAAAAATTATTGTTGATACTTACGGCGGCAAGGGCGCACACGGTGGTGGTGCATTTTCAGGTAAAGATCCAAGTAAAGTAGACAGAAGTGCAGCCTATGCAACCCGTCATATTGCTAAAAACTTAGTCGCTGCCGGCATCGCCGATGAAATTTTAGTTCAGGTAAGTTATGCTATTGGTGTTGCCAAGCCAACATCAATAAATGTGGTTACTTACGGAACTTCTAAAGTAGGCCTTACAGATGGCGAAATAAGCAAAAAGGTAGAATCAATTTTCGATATGCGCCCTTACTTCATTGAGCAGAGGTTAAAATTGAGAAATCCAATCTACAGCGAAACCGCTGCATACGGTCATATGGGAAGAAAACCCGAAACGGTTACCAAAACTTTCAGAACGCCAAATGGTGAAGAGAAAAGCGTAACAGTTGAGCTTTTTACATGGGAAAAATTAGATTTCGTAGATAAAGTTAAAGCTGAATTTACCCTTTAATATAAAGTTAACAGAAGACCCCGACAAAATCGGGGTTTTCTGTTATATGCCTTTTAACTTCATGAAAGTTTCTTCATTTTTTGAAATGTTGTCATCATCGAGGGCATAAGATTTAACATCGGCAATTTTCATTTCATCAATCATATCAATTAAATCCTTATATGTAGCTGTTTTTGTCGGTTTCACTATTACGATCAAAAACTTGCTGGGATCATCATTATTCTGTTTAGCGACCTGAAGCTTATTTTCCACGATTTGATTTTCAATATCAGAAAGCTTACAGGTGTTCATCTTTGCCTTTTCTGTTTCACCCATATAATAAGCAACTTGTCCCTGCTTTCCAAGCATAACAGTCATTGTTCTTGATGCAGGATAAGGGTCTCTGGCATCGCTTGGCATTGGCTTGGTTACATCCGCTGCTTTTAATTCAGATAGCGTTGTAGTCAGCATAAAAAAAGTGGTGAGCAAGAACATAAGGTCGACCATAGCAGTTAGGTCAACTTTAGGAACTGTTCTTTTTGTTCTGCCTTTTGCAGCATTGCTGTTGGTAGACGATTCTAGATTTGCCATAATGTTTAAGTTTTAACATAAGATGATAACTAAAACCATTTTACATAAAAGGCGACTTTATTTCTCAAAAGCTGCTCCGAATAAAAAATGTGAAAACCATTTAGGGTACAGCTTGTTTAATTTATACTAAAAATCATATATTATGGAACGGCCGATAGCAATGAATACTTTGAGTCAAATTTTAGAGAAATTGAGGTTGAAGGGAAAGGATAATGAATTAAAAATGACCGACCACGGCAAAATGCAAAGCCAAAACGGTAAAATTTATAAACCGGAAGATTTGGTAATTGTTAAAACATACCGTTTTGAAGGCGACTCTGATCCAGCAGATAATTCTGTGCTTTATTTAACTGAGGATAAGGACAGAGAAATTGGTTACATTTTAGATGCTTATGGCATCTACTCTGATAACACTGGTCCATCTTTCGATGATTTCCTGAAAAAAATACCAACTGAAAACAGAGATGAGCAGGAGTTATTTTAATAAAAATTGAATCTTAATAGAAAAAGCGCCTTTGATTAAAAATCGAAGGCGCTTTTCTTTTCCCTTTATTTAGAACATGCAATATAATATCGCCCTAATTACTTTGAACAAGTGATGAGGTATCGGATAAAATACTAAAAACAAAGTTATTTTTTTAAGATTTTTTTAATCCAGATTTTTGATCCTCATTATATTTCTTGAAAATCGAGCCCAGATCATTGAAACCTAAATATTTAGACTGAAGTTGCTTAATCAATACGGGGTTATCTGCAAAAGCCTTACTCAATATAGTAATGTAATTCTTTTTATTTAATTCGTAGGTGGTATTGCCTTCTTCATAAAAATAAGTTTCATCTATTCCAGTAACTCCGGAGGCGCTAGAAAATGAATTTGTATTGGTGTAGATTCCCCTACCAGATGATGCAGCCATGGTTGGAAATGCGCTCATGCTCATGCTTTTTGAACCCGCAGTGGTATAAATGCTATACCTGCAGAAAAAATTCCGTTCCGGAGTTGAGGCAACCTGTTTAGCAAGGTATTTTTTCCCAGGTTTATTATCCTGAGTTTTTACTATCAAACTATCATTACTTGCTGCAAGCACGATGGACTGCACATCGTCGAGGCTGATTGTTTGATGTGGCGTTTCACTGTCCTGTTTATACACCAACGAGTTGAAATTGGACGGACAATACAGGAACCCCGAAATTTTTTCGCCTTTTTTATTATAATAGTGCCCGAACTTATAATCTTTCGGAGATTGAGCTTTGACATTTATAGTGATAAATACCAATAACACGACAATTGAGTTACGCATAAAATTGTAATAAGTATTTATTAAAGTTAATAAAAATTTGCCGGCTTGATTAAGCCGCTCATAAAACTTAGTTCAGAGGTGTTAAATGGGCTGCAAACCCACCATCTTTAACCATATCTATATTTATTTTATCGCCCGCCTTAATCCTGATGACCAGCCTTTTAAAATCCATCGCCTGGAAATCTGCATTTATCCCATCTTTAATCAGCGTTAATTGATAGTTTTTGTCCTTTGGCAGAAAATCTGTGTCAATAACTATGTTACGTTCAGTACTATTTGTCATCGCACCTAAATACCAATCGCGACCTTTTCTTTTTGCAGTTACAATATATTCTCCGACTTCGGCTTTAAGTATTTTAGTTTCATCCCAGGTTACTGGAATACTTGTTATAAATGAAGTTGTTTCCGGTTCACGAAGGTAGTTAAAAGGATTATCGGCCAGCATTTGAAAACCGCTTTCGAATACAATATACATTGCGATTTGATGTGCCCGTGTTCCAATACTCATCACGTTTATCCAGTTAGCCCGATAATCTTTCGGATGCCCCGAACGCATCGCGCCAGGTGTATAGTCCATTGGACCAACCGCATTTCTTAAAAAAGGAAGGTACAAGTTGTTTTTCGGAGTTGCTAAACCCCCACCTATATTTTGCTCCATGCCGATTACCCCCTCGTAGGAAAGTACATTTGGATAAGCAACTTCTAAACCAGCAGGTTTGAAAGCACCATGAAAATCAACCAGTATGTGGTGTTTGGCAGCTTCCTTTGCAACTTTGGTATAATAATTTACCATCCATTGGTCGCTCCTATCCATAAAATCCACCTTGACGCCGGCAATGCCCCATTCCTCCAATTTTTTAAATACGTCAGGGTTCTGCTCAACTGCGAGCCAGGTAAACCATAAAATTATTTTCACATTCTTCTGCTTGCCATACGCAATGAGTTCCTGTAGATTAATTGTGGGGTTTGGCTCGTAGGGATTTAAAGTGGTCTTTGCCCAACCTTCATCCATTATTATATATGGTATTTTAAATCTAGAGGCGAAATCGATGTAATATTTATAAGTATCCTGATTGTACCCTGATTTAAAATCTACTCCGTAAACATATGCATTGTGCCACCATTCCCAGGTTACCTGCCCAGGCTTAATCCATGAAAAATCTTTAATCTGATTAGGTGTCGATAGTTTATACACCATCTGATTCTCTGGCAAAACTTCGTCTTTATCAGAAATAACCAGGAAACGCCACGGATAGGAACGTTTTCCTACAGTTTTCGCAATGTAGTTGTGCTCTTTAACTATCTTAAGGTTCCTGTCGCCGTTTGGTGCATAAATTTCCGGTACTTTTGGAAAAACGGCCTCAATTGCTTTTCCATTCGTTACCTTAACAAACATGGCTGGATAATCGTACAAATCTGCCTCAGAAAATAGAATCTTGTATTTCTTGTCATTAAAAAGAATCGGGAGCACACTTGTTTTCTGTGCGTCAACTTCCCGGAGATTTTTATTTTGGTAAAGAATTTCATAAGACGTCATAAAGCTTTTGGTTTCCAGGTAAGCCGCTGTTACGTCTTTTGAGAATTCTAAATGTAATCCTTCATTTTCAACAGTTACCGAATCCTTCTTATTCGTGATAAAACGATAAGCAATGCCGTCATCGTAAGCCCTAAATTCGACACTATAATCTTTCTTAAAATCGAGGCGAAGCAGGTTATATTTATTTTCTACGCTACTGTTTTTTAAAGGCACTACAGGTTTTGATTGATCAGCATGTGCCGTAGTCAATTTCTTTAAAAGTTGAGGACTTTCACCCAGCTGGCTGGTAGTCAATTTTAAACTTAAAAACGAGTTTGCGAGCACGATATCTCCATTCACGTTTACAGAGTAAGTTATTTTCTTCCCCAGGTTAACCGTAATCTTAACCTTTTTATCCGGAGAATAAAGTTCGATTGGCGCACTAAACAACTTAGATGAAACGAATAATGCTAAAATGATTAATGATAATTTGAACTTCATAAGTTATAATTAAGCTTTTAAATTATAGACAAGGATTATACGGCTAGTTAGCTTAACAAATATATAATTAATATCAAGCTTTAAATACTTATAAAACGTTTTAGTTCGACAAACCATTCATTCGGAAAAAAAATTATATAATTCATAATCACAAAACTTTATTTCGTTGAAACGGTTATTTCAAAACTGCATTAACAAATAAGACAAATAATTGAAGAACCTTAAAAATATCGCTATTCTTGGCGGCGGTCCAAGCGGCCTTTTTATGTTTAAACGCTTAGTAGAATCTGGAAGAACCGATTTTAGTGTAGACATTTACGAAAAAAGCGATGAGTTGGGCGCCGGTATGCCTTACAGTAAAGCCGGGGCAAACGCCGAGCACATCACTAATGTATCCGGCAATGAAATTCCTGAGCTCGTTACATCGGTAGAGGAATGGATTAAAACACTTCCAGAAGATATACTAACGCCTTTCAGGATTGATCCTGATAAGTTTAACGACTATAAAGTTATGCCGCGCCTGCTTTTCGGCAAATATTTAGCTGCTCAGTTCGATAAATTAAAAAGTCAGGCTGATGCCATTGGCCTGTCAGTTGAAATTTTTCTTGGAAAAGAAGTTATAGATATAATTGATTACCCCGATAAAAATACGGTGAAGATAAAACTCAGCGACAAATCTGAATTTGAATACGATAACGCTATTATCTGCACTGGCCACCGCTGGCCTAAGAAGTTTGAGGGAAAAATTCCGGGCTATTTCGACTCACCATATCCTCCATCAAAATTACGCTTTAAAGTTAATCACCCCGTGGCCGTAAAAGGATCCTCTTTAACTGCTATAGACGGCATCAGGACCCTGGCCAGACACAATGGCGAGTTTAAACTGGATCAAAATGAAAAATTAATTTTTGAATTGGCCGCTGACTCTGAGCTTTTTAAGATTGTCATGCATTCCAGAAATGGCATGTTACCTGCTATAAGGTTCCATTTGGAAGATCCGCATCTTTTGAAAGATTCGATTCTAAGTAAAGAAGAAGTGACACAGAATAAAGCAGAAAATGACGGTTTTCTATCACTCGACTATGTTTTCGATAAAAACTTCAAGCAGTTATTTAAAGATAAAAGGCCTGAATTTTATTCGGTTATAAAAGACCTTTCCATGGAAGACTTTGTTACCGTTGTAATGAATAAAAGGGCACATTCTGAACCATTTAAACTTTTTGAAGCTGAATATATTGAAGCCGAAGAATCCATAGAAAAAGAAGAATCAATTTATTGGAAAGAGCTTTTGGCAGTATTAAGTTTTGCAATGAACTACCCTGCTAAATATTTTTCTGCAGAAGATATGTTGAGGCTCCAAAAAACCTTAATGCCGTTAATTTCTATAGTTATTGCCTTTGTTCCGCAGAGTTCTGTAGAAGAAATGATGGCGTTACATGAAGCAGGTGTGTTAGAAATTATTGCTGTTGGCAGCGATGGTGAAGAAGAACCTCAACAAAAGGGAGGGGCTATATATCGATTTACCGATGAAAATGGTGTTGAGCAGGCAACTTATTATGAAACTTTTATCGATTGCGTAGGTCAGCCTCACTTATCTTTTAAAGATTTACCATATCAAAGTTTGGTTGAACAGAAAACAGTAAGCCCTGCCAGAATACAATTTAAAAATAATGAAGCCGGATCGAAAGAAGTTGATGTTAATGATAAAGTTGAGCGTTTGGACGACAAAAATTACTATCTTAATGTTCCCGGCATTGCGATTAACGACCACTTCCAAGTCCTGGACAAATTCAATGCATTAAACGAACGCATTTACATGATGGCGGTACCCTATATTGGCGGTTATAATCCTGATTATTCAGGCCTGGATTTTTGCGAAGCGGCGTCGGAAAGAATATCAAATGCGCTTTTAAATACTGATTTATCTTGAACCTGTAACAAATTTTAAAAAATGTCTGTTGAAGCAATAACACCCCTACCTAAACTTTTCATGCTTTTATTAGGTTCTAAAGCGCCAAAAAGAAATGTAGAACAGCATGACTATTTCTTCGGCATCGCAAACTCTTTGAAAGAATTAGTTCCTCAAATTAAGGCCTTTTGGCCTGAAGCCGGCAATAGCATTCATGTAGATGGTTGGCGTGAAGTAAACTACGTAGATGGCTATCAGGTAAAAGTTGTTGAGAGATCAGAAAATACAGTCATTTCAGATAGAAAATTGTTTTTCATTAACTTGGGTGGCTATCAATCGGGTAAACTCGAAGAACAGCATTATATTGTTTTGAGCGTCCATGACAATCGTGCAAGTGCTGTAAGTGACGCCAAAAAAACCGTTTTCTTCAAAACAAATTCTATTAAAGGCGCGAATTCACATGTTGACGAAAAATATGGGATCGATGTAGATGACATTTATAGAATTGAAGACATCCTGGAACCGCAGGAAAAAGAAAAATACCATATCTTAATTGAACCGGCTCCAGATTTACCCGAAGACGAAATACACTTGGGCTATTTTAAGTTAGACAAGTTGTAGCATCAACTGATATTGCTTGAATCTATTCGGCAATACATCCGGAATTTAAAAAACAGAAGTAAAATTCCAGTGACCAATGCTCGACTTTTGAATACTGGAAACAAACTCCCGCTAGCCCTTGTTTTGTATAAAAATGAGGTATGAAAAAGTCAATAACCTTATCGCCGGCTATCTTGATTTTATTTTTCACAATGGTATCTTGTGGAGGCAAAAACACATCGTCAAATGTTGAGCCGCCTGGAGGCGACAAAAGCGGCAAGGATAAGGTGCTCGAAATCGGCGCAGATGTTATCCAGGATAAGAGCCCATTAAAATTATTTGATGTGTATTTAGACGGGTTTCATTTCTACAATGGAAATCTCAATGCGCAAATGGAAGCCCATCATTATGTTCAGCAATTGAACGAGGATTTTTACCAAGCCATCATTTTTGATGGCAATGATAAGAATGCTAAAATTATGGGAATCGAATATATAGTAACCGAAAAAATCTTTAAAACCCTTTCTGAAGAAGAGAAAAAACTATGGCATTCCCATCACTACGAAGTGAAATCCGGCACCTTGATTGCTCCGGGGATTCCAAAAATGGCAGAACATGAACTGATGGAAAAGCTTGTTTCTACATATGGAAAAACCATCCATACGTGGCACACTGACCAAACACGAAACTTACCAACCGGTTCTCCTATGATCATGATGGGCTTTACCAAAGAAGGGCAAATACATTCGCAGCTTGTTACAAAACGAGATAAAAGATTTAATATTTCCACTGCAGAAAAGAAAAAAGACCGCGAAAATATTCCAATATCGAAGGTAGACCCAATGGCCAACGCCTGGGAGAAAGGCCATGTTAGGCAGTTTATCATAACCAATAAGGTAGACAGCGCCGTGCACAAACATCAAGGCCCGGCAAATAAATAACATCATCGGCAACATAAATGACAAGCTAAAAATTAGCAACTTTAAAACTTCCTTGCGTTATACGATATTTAAGTGGCTGTGTTTTGTACTGCTTGTTACTGAAGACTTTTCAATTCCTTTTCGACTTCGGCATACTGAGTGGTAAACTTGCGTATTTTCCCGTCTTTGCCGATAATTAAATGGGATGGAAATACGGTGGTACCGATTGAATCTATCATATATGGATCTGCGTTTGCAACTGTCTGATATTTAAAAGTCACATTTTTAAGGAATTTTCTCAATTTTGCAGCATTGTCTGATGCAAGACTCACGAAAACAATGTCTTTTCGGTTATGAAACTCATCGACAATCTTGTTAACGGCTGGCATTTCCTCTATGCATGCGACGCATCCAATGAACCAGAATTTCATCACTAAAATTTTACCTTCCATGTCCTTTTGTTTATACGCATTTCCATTGAGGTCTACAAAATCAAATTTAGGCGCTTCCTTACCAATTAATGAAAGTTGAAAAAGTCCCTGGCGAGCCTGATCGATTAAATAATATTTCGGAGCGTCTTCTATAAGCATATTGATTTTATAGAGCTGATAGATGCTATTAACAGATTTTATTTTTACGGGCAGGTAGTTACCGGTTCGGATTTGCTCTAAAAACGCTTTACGACTAAATTCCCTTCCCTCGGTGTCCAGTGGCTGGAATGTGGCCTCGAAGTTTACATATTCTGCAATATAGTTCGTTGTTTGATCGCTGTTCGCAAGTATTGTTGTGGGATCAACTAATGGTATCAAGTGATTAACATTTCTGCAATTCATCATAATGATGATTACCAGAGCCACTAAAATAGGTTTAAAAAGTCTAATCATGGTTTTGATCCTTTTTGAATTACTGCTTTTCATTACGATTTATTGTTTATTCGGAAAACTTTTTAATCAGGTTATATCTTCGTCGATAATTGCAGTTGAGCCAAGCATCCAAATTGAGGCTTAAATTATTAAAACCTTGCATAGTTTACTCTTACAACCCAAGAAATTTTGTCATCAAATTTGAGAAAATTTCATTGCACTAATGCACAGAATACATCGGCATAAAGCCTAGAAAGCAAGACGGATATAATCCTATCGAAAATTGGCTCAGTAAGGGCAGTTGACGCATTGAAAAAGATTATTTACCGCTTTTAATCTACAATGAAAGTTATCAGGGTTCTTGACATCAGGCTTTACCTATGAAGCGGTCTATTACTGTTCTGCAGTTACGGTTTCTTCTTCCGTAGTCAGGACCTGATGCAGAGCCATTGCCTTTGACTCCCAGCTTATCTAAATAAGCATTTAAAATGCTGGTATCTTCTCTCTTACACGTGGGAATCCTAAAACTATTGGGCTTGATATGATTTCCAGTAGACATTCTGTGCGTTAACCCAACAATATCCCCTCAACTTTTCCCCTTAATCCAAAAATTAATAATTTGATGTTTTCAGAAAACGAAAAAGCCTGTAAATTTAATTTACAGGCTTTTAGTTTATTTTAAAACTATTTTCGCGGAATGGACGGGACTCGAACCCGCGACCTCCTGCGTGACAGGCAGGCATTCTAACCAGCTGAACTACCACTCCGTTTTGTTTACTTTTTAAAAGTTTAAACCTCTTTCCCCTTTCGAGGTTGCAAATATAGAGACAAAATCGTTATTCGCAAACTTTTTTTTAAAAAAATTATAAACCCCTAACTTACAGCACCTTCTTGCATCTTCTCCGCATTTTCTGCAAATTGAAGTGCATCAATAATCTCCTGAATGTCTCCATCCATTATGGCAGGCAGGTTATACATGGTTAATCCAATGCGGTGTTCAGTTACACGACCCTGCGGATAGTTATAGGTTCTGATTTTTGCCGAACGGTCTCCGGTAGATACCATTGTTTTACGTTTAGCGGCAATATCACCATTTTTCTTCTGTAATTCAATATCATAAAGCTTGCTACGCAGCATCTCCATTGCGATGACCCGGTTACCCAATTGAGAACGCTCCTGCTGGCAAACTACAACAATGCCCGATGGCTTATGCGTTAACTGTACTTTGGTCTCAACCTTATTTACATTTTGCCCACCCGCACCGCCAGAACGTGATGTCTGTAATTCGATGTCGGCAGGATTAATGTATAAATCAATTTCCTCTGCCTCCGGCAACACAGCCACTGAAGCAGCAGACGTATGCACTCGACCCTGAGTTTCGGTATCAGGAACGCGTTGAACGCGGTGTACGCCACTTTCATACTTTAACTGACCATAAACATCATCGCCACTAACTTTTAAAATAACCTCTTTATATCCGCCTGCGGTACCCTCTGTAACATCAACTGTCTCCACACGCCAGCCTTTAGTTTCAAAGTAGCGTGTGTACATGCGATATAAATCACCAGCAAATAGCGCAGCTTCATCTCCGCCGGTACCGCCGCGGATTTCAAATACCGCATTTTTAGCATCTTCAGGATCTTTAGGAATCAACATCAGGCGAATGCTGCTCTCCATTTCTTCCTGTTGTTTTAAAAGCAGATCGAGCTCCTCTTTTGCCATATCACGCATTTCAGGATCTTTTTCAACAGTTAAGATCTCTTTGTTTGCATCGATATTACTCATTACATTTTTGTAGATTTTGTATTCATCTACAATTTTGCCTAAATCTTTATATTCTTTGTTTAAAGCCGCAAAACGTTTCATATCCTGAATCACATCCGGATTACTCAATTGCTCTTCCACATCCTCCCAACGTTGCTTAATCGCTTCTAATTTATCTAACATATTATTATTAAAATTGAATTCCTTAAAATTTGTTTCAGCAAAAAATTAAGGAATGCAAAAATAAGTAAAAAAGCTGAATTAGTTTTAGGGCAGTAAATCAAAGGAAAATGAAAATTAATTTCTGAAAATAACGGACTTACGCAAACAAAAAGGAAAGTTCTCAAGGCGCTTTGCAAGCCATAATTGTAATAAAAACCCGCATAACTAAAAAAGAATGAAATGGCAGCTGCCGATCTTTTCCAATTGGAACTATGATGTAGAGCGCGGTGGACATAGATTGCAGAGACAGACATTGCTTTCCAAAAGTTGAAAACGCTGTTGACAGCAAGCATGATATAGAATTTCTTAGGAAGGCTCTTTAAAATATTCCAGCTTCAACTCCACGCCATCAAATACAGCGTAAGAATTATATTTCAGCCATTCGCCAGTATTTACGTAATGGCTTCCTCCGCCTAAATCCAAATCCATAGGCAAATGCCTGTGTCCGTAGATAAAATAATCAAAATACTCTCTCTGTAAAATGTTTTTCGAGTAAACGGCAAGCCATTCGTAGTTTACGCCAAAAAAAACTTCTTCAGGGTTACTCGCAGCCCTGCTGCTTTTGCTCCATCCACTCGCTATACCAATTCCTAAATTAGGATGCAATCTTGCAAATAACCATTGACAAAGCGGACTTCTAAAAATTTTGCGTAGAAATTTATATTTTCTATCTCCCGGGCCAAGTCCGTCTCCGTGGTGTAAGTAAAATTTTTTCCCAGCCCGTTCCATAATCATTTCGTCACTTATAACTTCCATACCGATTTCTTTGGTAAAGTAATCGCGTACCCACATGTCATGGTTACCCTTAAAAAAGTAGATTTTAATGCCGGAGTCTGCCATCGACGCCAATTTTCCCTGTAAACGAATAAAGCCTTTCGGAACTACCTTTTCATACTCGAACCAAAAGTCGAAAATATCACCAATAAGGAATAACTCGGAACAAGTGGGTTCTATGAAATTAAGCCATCTTACAATTCGATGCTCACGGGTACGACTCTCGCTATAGTTTGGTGTGCCTAAATGGAAATCAGAAGCGAAATATATATTTTTACTCATGTATAGTTTCAAAGGTAAGGAAAAAGCGGAAAGACTAAAGAACGAAGAACAAAGAGCAAAAGATTCATTAGAAAAAGAAAAATAAATCTGTAAAATCTGCCATTATTTCTATTAAATCCATAGACCAATTATAATTTGTTTTAATCAATCAAACACTTTTAATTTTTGCTATCAATTCATTTAAACATATAAAATACTGAAAATAATCACTTTACAGAATTATCTGGAATATTTCTAAATAAGAATATTGATAATGGTTTATTTTGTAACTTTGCTTTAAAATTTTTTTTGAATGATTTCTACTGATATAGCCGTAATAGGCGCTGGTCCGGTTGGTTTATTTGCCATTTTTGAAGCCGGTTTATTAAAAATGCGTTGCCATCTGATTGATTATCTTCCGCAGGTTGGTGGTCAGCTTTCTGAAATTTACCCTAAAAAACCGATATATGATATTCCTGGATATCCTTCTGTTTTAGCTCAGGAGCTTATTGATAATTTGATGGAACAGGCAAAACCTTTCCACCCATCATTTACTTTAGGCGAGCGTATTGAAGGCCTGGAAAAGCGTGGTGAAGCTGACTTCGTTTTAACGACAAATATGGGAACAGTAATCGAAGCAAAGGTTATTGTTATTGCAGGAGGCTTGGGTTGTTTCGAACCTCGTAAGCCAGCGGTAGAAAATCTGGAGAATTTCGAGAATGGCAAAGGCGTGAATTACATGATTCTTGACCCCGAAAAATACCGTGATCAGAAAATGGTTATTGCGGGCGGTGGTGATTCTGCTTTGGATTGGACGATTTATTTAGCTGATGTTTGTTCTGAATTAACGCTGGTACACCGGAGCGAAAGTTTTAGAGGCGCACCTGATTCGGTTGCTAAAGTGATGGCATTAGCAGAAAGCGGAAAAATTAACCTTGTTTTAAACAGCAACTTGCAAGCGGTTCACGGAACGGATAAGCTGGAGCAGGTTGAAATTGTGCAAAATCGCACCATGGAAAAGTCAGTTGTGGAAGCAGACCATTTAATTCCTTTATTTGGTTTGAGCCCTAAATTAGGCCCAATTGAAGACTGGAACTTAAACATCAGTAAAAGTGCAATTGAGGTAAATACGGATGATTACTCTACAAATATCCCTGGGATTTACGCAATTGGTGATATCAACACGTATACAAATAAATTAAAATTGATTCTTTGCGGATTCCATGAGGCGGCATTGATGAGCCACAGCGCTTATTCCTATATGAATCCGGGCGTCAAATACACCATGAAGTATACAACCGTAAACGGAGTTTCAGAATTTTAAGTAGTTTATTTTATATTTGCATTCGATATAAACGAGCAAATGGAAAACAACATCACGATATACATGCAGGAGCCGGATGGTTCTGTTACTCCCCACGAAGCACCAACCGACATGGGCTTAAGTTTAATGGAGTTTTTAAAGGCTTCAGAATACGATATTTTAGCTACTTGTGGCGGGATGGCTCTTTGTGCAACCTGTTGTGTGGATGTGCTCGAGGGTGAAGAGAAGCTAAACGAAATGACAGATGATGAATACGCAATGTTAGATACGCTACCGGATTTATTGCCGAATTCACGTTTGGCCTGCCAGTTACAGCTGAATAACAACATGGACGGCTTGAAAGTTAAACTTCATGGCGTGAGCTAATTGAAAAATACGTAAAATAAAAAAAAGCGATGCATTAGCATCGCTTTTTTTATTTCAGCTTTTCAGACATCACGACTTAGTTAACTTCTACCCTTTTTCTATCAACATTCCATCCATAAACTTCAACAGCTGTTTTTTCTTTACCAGTATATTCAACGGTTATCGTTTTGCTTTCACCAGGCAAAATACTGATGTAATTATCATCATAAAAAGCAGGCAAAATCCGCTTACCCGACACGGCATCGATCAATGCAATTCGATTAAAAAACGCTATCGGATTATCTTTGCTGTTGCTCAGCGTGACTATAATTTTTCCACTAACTTTTTCTACAGCTTCAACTCTTGGAGAAACAGATTTCATTTTTTGTAAACCTTTGTATTCCCCGTCTTTTGATGGCAACCAATATAAATTCTCACTCAAAATTTTCTGATTTTCGTTTAGAATTCGCAATGAAACAAAAACACCTTCTTTTTTATCAAGCTTCTTTAAAAAATCATTCAAAGGGAAAAACCTGCGAACAGAAGAAGCACCGATAGAATTAAAAACCTGTGAGTAGAAATAATCTTTACCATCCATGTCGTAAGCCTTCGCCTGAATCATTAAATTATCACGATTTGTAAAGCCATTATTAACCACAGTGACCATGCTATCCACCGGGTTCATCATTATATGAAGTGGCTCACTTCCTTTTCTCAAACCATATAAACAAGCATTCGGGTCAAGATAGTAATCGTACATCTGGCCGCGCATTGCGGTCCATGGGTTCTGGGTTTTCCAGATAATAGAGCCTGTATACCACTCCCACATGTGTGATGAAAAACCTTCCATCAAAGCCCTGTACTGATCATAATTAACCAACTGTGCTTTCATTGCAAAATCTTTGGCATCCCTGGCTTTCCCGTAAGGATTAATATGTTCATCGTAACCAATATATTTATGGTAATCCCAAACAGAATCCGGTTTCTCTTTAAATTGAGGCGAAATCATATTTTCCTTCGGGATAAATCTTTCCAGCGACTCATAATCGCCGACGCCGACAGAACCTACTTCAGAATTGTAAGGAAAGGTTTTAGTTGACCAGAAACTCACCGGATTTTGGATACCATACGGTCCGTCGCCATTACCACCCAATGAATTAAAAGACATTTCATCGCTGTTTGAAAAATCAAAAAGTATGCGTGTACCATCTAAGCGCGGGAGAATATCGTTCTTCATCGGCTGAAGAATATCTTCAGGCGGTGTAATTTCATTTCCGCCACACCAAAAGGCTAATGAAGCGTGGTTTCTAATCATTTTTACCTGGTCTTCTATCGCGGTTAAAACCAGATTGTGGTTATCAGGATATTTTCTCCTTGTCCATTGGTCTTCCTTTTTCATTGGGTCTACCCATCTTCCATTACAATCTCCGCTAAACCAAAAATCCTGGAAAACCAACAACCCATATTTGTCGCAAGCATTGTAAAACTCAGGCCGTTCAAGAATTGCTCCCCCCCAAATCCGAATCAAATTCAGGTTCATATCCTTATGGTAACGAACTTCAGCATCATATCGTGCATCGCTGAAACGCAGCATCGCATCGGAGATGATCCAGTTTCCGCCCTTAATAAATATTTTTTGTCCGTTAACATAAGCGCCCATACTTTTGGTTTGTTCATTCCAGATATTATCAATCTGTCGGACGCCAACTTTAAGATTTTCCTGGTCTATTATTTTCGCATTGCTGATGAATCTAATTTTGGTATCATACAAATGTTGCTCACCATATCCGCTCGGCCACCATAATTTTGGATTCTGAAGAATCAAATCGGGAAATGATATTTCTGCATTTTGATTTGCCTTGATGTTAACTTGCTTTTGTACGGTTTGTTCGCCGAATTGGTACTCCAAAATGCCGGCCATAGCTTTATCTGTTGGATTTTCTACTTCAACGGATACTTTAATAGTTGCAGCCTTTTGTTTTCCATCTACCAAGCGTTTGCCGGGTAACAGCGTTACCACATGTGGATTTTTAAGGTCTATCCCCCCTGTTTTTTCAACAGTTACTTTATCCCAAATTCCGGTATTCCTGTCGCGAGTTGGTTGAATCCAATCCCAGCCTGCGGTATATTGAGTGGTTAAGCCCTTAGCAATCGTTCCATCGCCGCCCTGGCCACCGTTAGGATTCCCTACTACATCGGGCGGACGAACAATAACAGCTAATCGGTTCTTTCCTATCGGAGACAGCAATTTTGTAATGTTAAATTTAGAACGCAAATGCATCCCTTCTATAACCTTCTGATTAACTTTTTTACCATTCAGATAAACATCGGCTTTATAATTGATTCCACGGAACTCAAGCCATACCTGCTCATTGCCTGATGCTTTTTCCTGGAAATCCTTAACAAACCAATAGGTGTAATAATCGCTACCAGTTTTATAAACGTCAGGAATTTTTTCGTTATTCATCCCATAAAAAGGGTCGGGAATCTTTTTGTTGTTTAACATGGTGGTTAAAACCGTTCCGGGAACGGTAGCGGTCATCCAGCTACTCAACGAAAAGCGCTGATCTGAAATTAGATTTCCGGTAGAGTTTACATCTTTGATATTGGCACAAACCCAACCAGAATTTAATTCATAACTGTTTTGGGCGCTAGCAATGAAACTGCAGAACCAAAATAAAAGGACAAGTAATTTTCTCATTTAGTTTGTTGTTAAGGAGCACAAAGAAAGCAAATTATCGTTAAAATGAATCACCACTACAGTGACTATTAACAAAATCTACTCTTATTCAGCAACCTCCAAAACGATTACATTATCGATTTCCTTATTCATAAAACCTGTTTGGATGTCTGCTGAACCATTTTTTAAACTGTACTTAACCGGTGTTCCATCTTTTAAAAGGTAAGCTTTTCCGATTTTCCTGAACGGAAACCTATCAAAGAAAACAGATGTATTTTTGCTATCGAAAATGTGTATATAAACTTTACCGGCTTTTTGAGTTACACTTCCCCAATTTTGTGATTTTATGAAGCCAGCTTTTGTGCCATAAATACTTTCCCCGTAAACTCTTAACCACTCGCCAATTCCGTTCAAACGGTCCGTAAATTCAGGCTGGATTTCCCCGTTTGGCATTGGTCCGATGTTGAGTAATAAATTCGTACCTAAATTGCTTGATTTTACCAATGTATGGATCAAATTCGTTATATTTTTATAGCTGGTATCTGTTAAGTTGAAGCCCCAGGAGCCATTTATTGTAATACAGGCTTCCAAAGGCAAATGGTTACTTGCTTCCTGAAAACTGAGCCCGGATTTGTTCTCTCCAGGTAAATCTTGCTCAAACATCTGGAAATCTTCTCCTGGAAAAGGAGACATATGGTGGTTATTACCAATCATGCATTGAGGCTGAAGTTTGTGTATTAAACCATAAAGCTCATTATATTTCCAATCAATACGTGAGCTCCTGTCTGCGGCACCTTCCGGTGCAGTTTGGTCCCAATGACCATCAAACCAGATTCCTCCGATTTCACCATAGTTAGTCAACAACTCGGTAAGCTGGTTTTTCATAAATTGAAGGTAGCTGGCATAGTCTCCATGGCCTTTGCGTCCACTAAACTGCCCTGTTTTACCTGTTTCGTGAGGGTAATCCTCACGGCGCCAGTCGAGCAAAGAATAATACAAATACAGCTTAATACCTTGCTTTTGGCATTCATCAGCCATCATTTTAACAATGTCCTTTTTGTAAGGCGTGTTCATGATGCTGAAATCGGAATATTTTGTATCCCACATACTGAAGCCATCATGATGTCTTGTAATCAGGGTAATGTATTTCATACCGGCATTTTTCGCAGTGCTTACCCATTTAGCCGCATCAAAATCAATTGGATTAAAAAATTTTTCTAAACGACTGTAATTTTTGACAGTTACTTTTCTTTCGTTCATTACCCATTCACCGCTGCCCGGAATGCTAAATGGACCCCAATGAATAAACAAACCAAACCGGGCATCAGAAAACCAGGCTCGTTGTTTTAGATTTGATTCGGAAGGAACATATTCCTGCGCTTCTAAACGGGCAAAGAATAATAAAACGAAGCCTAACAGTAAAAGTTTTTTCATGGATAATTGATGGAGGTTTAATCTACATGTACGTTTTCTTTAACAGGCTTCCCTATTACTTTATAATTACCATTGCCTTTTAAAATGGCCAGCATTTGTGTTTGATTATTAAATACGGATTTTGCAGCGGCCAACTCCTTATCGTACTGAAAACTTTGTTCGATTCGCCCTTTTTCATAAAAATAGCGGCTGATGATTTGTGTTTCCAACACTCTTTTTATTTCAGCTTTGTGATTCGCTAAATCTGCTTTTTTTGCCGATATCAACTTATTTTTTAGATTTTCCAAATCTGCTTTCACTTCCGTGGTTTTGTTTTCTTTATCAGCTTCATATCGCAATTCGGTTAATAGGCGCTCCGTTCTGCTTTGATAACTTAAATCTTTATCTGCCAGAGAACTGGCGAAGGCAACATAATCTGCATCCGAAATCTGAAAGGTTTTCGGGGATGCAACAATTGGTTTTTCTTTTTTATATAAATTGGCATAATTAAAAAACAGATTTTTGTTGAGCATAGTAATTGTAATCGGGCTCAGTTTATCCACATCGACAAAAATATCAGGATATACGCCATTGCCACTGTAAACATTTCTACCGGCTTTGGTTTGATACATCGATATTGTAGAATCGGCAAAACGCTCGGCAATGCCATCGGCATTTTTGTGTGTGTAATCCAGTTTTTGAATGCATCTTCCGGAAGGGGTATAATATTTGGCTACAGTAACTTTGACCAGGCTGTTATAAGGCAAATTAAATGTTTGCTGAACCAATCCTTTTCCATAACTACGCTGACCAATTACAATAGCCCTATCTAAATCCTGTAACGAACCGGCAACTATTTCGGAAGCTGAAGCTGAATTTCCATTAACCAAAACCACTAGCGGAACGGAAGGTGAAACCGGCGGCAATTGCGTTTTGTATGTAATAGTTTTGGCCGTGTTTTTGCCTTTTTGAGTTACTATAAGCTGATCTTTATCAACAAAAAGATTTACAATCTTAACTGCTTCCTGTAAAATACCACCACCATTATTTCTCAAATCAAGTACGATTCCTTTTGGATTTTCTTTATTCAGACTAATAAGTGCATCCTTGACTTCTTGTCCAGAATTCTCAAGAAATTTATCTAAGCGAATGTAGCCAATGCCATCACCAACCATTCCGAAATATGACACATTAGGCTGTTTTATCTCTTCGCGGGTTATCTTTTTTGAAATTTCCTTTCCATCGCGAATGATGGTTAAATCAACCGGAGTTCCTTTTGGTCCGCGGAGTAACTGACTGATTTGAGCGCGGTCTTTTCCTTTAATCTCGATGTTATTAATTTTTATAACCTGATCCCCGGCTTTCACATCCGACTTATTAGCTGCATAGCCTTCGCTTACTTCATTTACAAAAAGCTTTCCATCAATGATAACCGTTCCTGCACCAATACCACCATACTGCGTACTGATGTATTTAAGTTTGTAATCTTCTATTTCTGATTCTGGAACATATTCTGTGTAAGGATCCAGGCTTTCCAACATGGCGTCAATACCCGTTTTCATCAATTCCGGCGCACTGGTTTCGTCTACATAGTTTATATTAATTTCCCTATACAGAGAAGCAAAAATATCCAGATTTTTAGACACCAGGAATAAGTCTTCCTTAAAAGAAAAGAATAAAATTGCAATGCATGAAACTGCTGCAAGAATCAAGTATTTAAATTTCTTCATCCCTTGAATTTAATATCCTTGAGTAAGGAAAATATAACCTTACCACGGGATTTGATTAATGTACCTGTAAATGTACAAAAAGGGATAAAGATTAAAAACAGGCTATACCTTTTAAATAAGTAATTTAACCGTTAGCTGCTGGGGAGATGAAACTAAAGTCTGTTACCCTTTGTATCGGCCAGTGCTTTTTGAAGCGTGAATTCGACATAAGTACGATCGCGTTTAACCAGGCGCATAATGTCTTCAACCAATTTATCTTCTTTACCAGGTGTAAAATCCAATGGCTCAGCAACAAGATCACGATATTTTCTTAAAAACTTAATTTTAACTTTCTCTGCATTATCTTTTGTTAACTGGAAGTTTGCCATCTTTTAATTGATTTGCTACAAAAGTAAAAATATTTACGCTGATTGCTGTGTTTAATGAGAACAAAAAGATAAATTCTAATTCACTTTAGCATGATAATTGTGTTAAATGTACGTTATAAACAAATTTATCCTTAAACTTAAACACAATGAAAAAACTTATCTTCTCTATTGTTATCCTGACTGCGGGTTGGCTAACGTCACATGCGCAAACATTTAATCTCGGTGTTAAAGCGGGTGTAAACCTGGCTAAAATAAATGCTGATTTTGCTAGTGAGGAAAACCGGCTAGGTTACCAGATTGGTGCCTGGGCCCGAATTGGCGGTGCCAGTTTCTATGTACAACCAGAGGCGTATATTGGGAGCAAAGGCAACAAGTTCATCAGCTTCACCAATAATAACAACACGGAAATTGCAGCAGAAGGCAAGGTAAAATTCACGACCCTGGATATCCCCGTTTTATTAGGGACAAAGTTTGGTTCAAATAAATTAAATTTCAGAGTAATGGCTGGTCCGGTTATCTCATTCGTTTTAGATGAAAACTCCAGCTTCAATTCTGCTTATCAGCAAGCGACAGATTTCGACAACTATAAAAACCAAGCGTTGGGCATTCAGGCAGGTGCTGGCATTGACGTGGGCTCCATCTCTGTTGATTTACGTTATGAAGCAGGCTTATCCAACATAAGCAAAAGTGAAAAATATACCCAAAAACCTAACTTATTTCAGTTGAGTTTAGGCTTTAAGATATTGTAATAATTTAATTCAGAACAGGATAAGAGCGGCCAATTGGCCGCTTTTTTTATTGTATGAGGGTTAGGCTTCTGTGAGCTGCCGGTTCCAATTCGGTTTCTGGGCAAAAAAAAACCAAGTCAGAACTGACCTGGTTTTTCAAATGGTGAGTGTTATATTCTAAAAGAATGTGGTATAGAATGTAACATTGTATAATGTTGCCGTTGCGGTGCTTCCGAAAATACCGCGTGAGTATATCGTATAAGCCCTGCCTTTGGTTAACGCACTTGTAAATGCAACTGATATTACTGGTACACCTGTTAGCGAGTTTACAAACCAGAGGTTTTGCGATGGTGCGGTACCAGAGCCTGGATTTGGAATTTCAATCCAGCCAGATGATGCAGAACCGTATGCCACATTAGTGATTATCTTTGTTCCAGTTACAAGGTCTCCCTTAACAAGGTCTAGATTTGGACCTCCAATCGCTAAATTAACCAGTCTGACAAAAATCTTGGAAGTATCCAACATTGGTTTTACATCCTCAATGGTCAAAACGGATGGAATTACTTTAGAAGTTGACGAATATTGCCCAGTCGTAAACATACTATAATATTTACCAGGCGCAGGATTAATTGTTGTATTTAAAATCTCCAAATTTGCATCCGTTGTTGCCGCAGGAACTACTTTTGCTGTCAATTTATGTGAGCCTGGTGTAGTAACCGCATATCCAAAATCCGGAAACAGCCCATTGTAGGTATAGCCCGCACTTTCAATACCTGTTGATGATAAACCCCCTGAAAATTTTGCACCGTCTAAGTAATAGTTTGCAACCGGGCTTCCAGGAGTAAGATTCAAAATTTTTATGTACGAATAACGTGTATCACCTGGATTAACATATTCGTAAGGGGTATTTTCAACCAACTCACCCTTTTTACATGCAGTAAATAGACCCATACTTACTACAAAAAGATATAATATTTTCTTCATTTGACTAATTGATTAAGGTTCTGAAAACCACATTTTATAAGTATGATAATCTGGCTTATCGCCTCCAATTTTTTTAAGCGCAGTTAAATTCCAAAGATATTCAGAATTGTAACGCGGGCGATAGCGTTGCGCAGGCTTGCCTCCATTATCTGCAAACAGGTTGGTTGGCAAAACAAATACCCCGCCATACGGATTATTGCCTTTAGTATCTCCGTCACCATAATTATACTTACGTAAATCGCACCAAGTCTCCACAAAACAATAGCCATACATTGCAATATATTTCTGCAACATAATATCCCTTAAAGTAAGTGTGGCTGCAGTTTGTTTAACCGACGCACTACTCATGTAAGCGGTCTTTTGCGTAGTCGTAATAGCATTGCCTAGTCCGCTTACAAAGTCAATACTGGCACTAATTCCATTAACGTAAGCTTGGTAAGCCAAGCTTACATTACCCATTCTAAATGCCGCCTCTGCCTTAACAAATTGCATTTCTGAATAGGTCATCATAGGCATTGGAGCATTATCCTTAAACAAGTATTTACCACCTCCTGCCCCTGGGCTTGGGGTAGCTGAATTAATTCCGATTGAACCCCAAGGATTCGCTATTGCAGTTGGCAATGCGGCAGCCGTTGAGGCCGGATCTCCTTGACCTGGAATTGTACCTCTGTACTGGCCATCGTTACTCGCAGTAATTAATGTCGAAATACGTGGATCAATAACATTACCTGCTGTACCAGTAAAATATTGGCCATTTAGTAAGCCAACAATAAATCTCGATACCCTATAGCTATTTAAGTTTCCTCTAACAGGACCAAAAAAGTTAGCGTTTACAGTATTAGTACCTAAATGAGGAACTAAAAAGTTATCTGCATTGCTTGCTAACGATTTATCTACATATTCGATAACTTTTGCCGGATTATACGATGCCTTATTAATTTGATTGTTTAAGTTTAATGCTAGTATCCCATAATTAAATTTAATCCACTTTGAGGCATCACCAGCGTAAATTAGATCTGCAGCCGCCATTTTACCAACAGTACCTGTTCCATCAGTTCTGCTCCAGTTTGTAATTGCCAAATTAGCTAATCTGACAACCTCTGCATACACATCTTGCTGAGGATCATAATCAAACACATATCGATTTGGCTCATATGCTTGCTTAAGAATTATATCTCCATGGTAATCAGTTGTAGTTTGCCAACTCCAGGCCTTTAAAGTTTGAGCGAGGGCCAAATAATTCCATTGCTCAGTTTTTGTTGCATCATCTATAATCAGGTTTAAATTTGCACCCAAACCATAATAATTTGTTCTCCAGATTTCGCCCATTGCATCGCTCGATACAATCCAACCATGTACATCCCCTACAAAAGCACCAGTTCTGTAACCCCAATTCTGAATTACAGGCCCAAGGTATCTGGCATCATAACCAATACCTCTTGACATTTGTGAAAATAATGGTGGTGTTAATGTTTTGCTTTCTATATCCTGAGGGGTAGCAGGATCAGTATTTACATCAAGATACTTTTTACAGCTTGATACAGCGACCATTGTCGCAATTGCGGCAAATAATATATATGTCTTTTTCATCTCTTTATTATTAAAAACCAACTCTAACTCCTAAATTATAACCTCGTGGCAATCCCACAGAACCATAATCGATTCCTGTACCTCCTAAGCCGCCAGAAGCTGCGCTTAAGCCATTTACCGATGGGTCGACACCCTTGTAGTTGGTCAGTAAAAGTAAATCTGTTCCCGTTACGAATATGTTCGCGCTTTTAAAAACTTTACTCTTAGTGAACATCTCCTTTGGTAAATTATAGCTCAATGTAATGTCCTTCAATCTAATCCAATTGATTTCTCTCTCCAGAAAATCCTCGGTTGAATAATAGGTATCATAATATGTCTTGGTAGCATAAGGAACTACTACGACATTATTTTTTGTTGGGTTTGCAGTATTTTCCAAGCCATCTCTGAATACGCCTTCAATAATGCGAGGTTGCTCCCTATCCAAGCTGAGTTTAGATAAACCCCGCTGATAAAGATATAAATCTGTCGCATTGTATATATCGCCTCCTTTTCTAATATCTAATAGGAACGATAGATTAAAATTTTTGTAAGTGAAGCTATTTGTTAAACCCATTACAACATCAGGAGCACGATCACCAATAGGAGTAAAGGTCTGATCAATAATAGGCATCCCGTTAGTTGGATTTATCAGTAACTGACCGGCATTGTTTTTCACATAATGGAATCCTGCGAATGCGGAAATAGATGATCCAACTACATACTGTGCCCGAACATTGTTTGCTAACCAACTATCCGACACATAGAATACGTCCTGATCAGCCGGTAATGACAAAATTTTGCCTCTGGTTCTTGAAATATTCGCGGTAATATCCCAGGAAAATTTTGAAGTTTTGAAAGGGGTACCCTTCAATATCAATTCAAAACCCCTGTTCCTTAGTTCCCCACTATTAATCCAGCCTAAAATAGCTCCTGTTGCATAACTTAAACGTGGTGCAGTAATTTGCTTTTCTGATAACAATTGATAATATGAGAAATCGAAAGACAAGCGATTATTAAAGAAACCCATCTCCAAACCAATTTCCTGAGAGGTTGTGAACTCGGCTTCTATTGCCGGATTTCCTGCAGTAGCATCTACAGCAAATCCACCGCCTGTAGTTTGTTGGGCTATAAGTTTTGTTTTAGTAATATAAGCTGTTCTCGCATCTTTACCCGACTGACCCCAAGATCCTCTTAATTTACCGAAGGATAACCATTTCGAATCTTTTAATGGTGCTAACTCTGAAAAAACAAAACTCAGAGATGCCGCAGGGTAGAAAAAACTTTGGTTACTTGTTGGCAATGTAGATGAATAATCCTGTCTGCCTGTTAAAGTGAGGTATAAAAATTCATCGTAACCAAATTCAGCACTTGCGAAAGCACCCACTTTCCTTTTTAACTCATCCGCATAGAATGCTTGAACTGTTGTTGAAGTGACATTATTTAAACTATAAAAATCTGCTTTTAAAAAGCCAGTCCCCTTATTAGCTGTGGAGATGGAATGATCATCTTTAATATCAGCTCCAATTCTTAAAACCGGCTTAAACTTTCCAAAATCCTTACGCAAAGTTGCAACCAGGTTTCCTGTGTATAATTTAGAATTTTGCACAACCGTATTCAATGTGCCACCAGCGGCAACATTGGTTCCATCCCAGCCATAAGACTGAGGATGATAAGCATCCATCGCTTCAAAATTGGTAACATCAGCACCAGCTCTGGCCGCAAAAGAAAGCCATTTAGTTGGGGTATAATCGAGGCCAAAGTTTGCCAGTACTCTGTTAATTTTCTCTGTGTTAGGGTTCTTATTTAATGCAAAATATGGGTTATCCAATTCTCCGGTAAAAGAACCCGTAATGGTCCTTCTATCGCCATTCTCAGTTAAATAATTGCTCATATCATCGGCAGTTGGCCAACTTAGAACACTCAACATCGGACTGCCAGCACCCTTGAAAGCTTTATTTGTTTTAGATGAAATAAAATTGATAGAGGCATTTGCATTAATTTTTGAGCTAATTTTTGATGTTCCTGTTAATTTAGCGTTGATAGAATTGTAAGACGTTCCCGGCAAAGTACCCCCCTGATCTGTGTAAGCCAAACTTGACCTTACGGACAGCGCTTCACTCCCGCCTTCTACTGAAGCATTATGTTTTTGCGTAAATCCTGTTTTGTAAAAGTTACCAATGTTATCATAAAAAACAGTCCCGGCAGGATATTTTGAACCAAAGAAAGTTCTTACATCTTCATCCAAAAAACCAGCGGATACACCCGGCCCATATACCGTTTGTACTTCGGGATAACGATAAACATTTTCTACACGAAAAGAATTGTTATATGTTACTCTAGCAGTACCTGCTTTTGCTCGCTTGGTGGTAATTACGACAGCACCAGATGCGCCATCAGTACCATATAGTGCTGAGGCTTCTGGTCCTTTCAATATCGTTAACGACTCAATTTCCTCTGGATTGATATCCATTGCTCGATTTCCGTAATCGTTATTTCTGTTGAAAGTTCCTTGTCCAACTTTATTATATTCACTAAAAGTTTTATTAGATACCGGAAGTCCATCAATTACGAATAAGGGTTGGTTATCTCCATCTAATGATACCGCTCCGCGTATGATAATCTGAGACGACGCACCAGGCGTTCCGTTTGTAGGTGTAATTGTAGCACCAGCAACCCTACCCTGTAACGCATTAATAAAGTTATCACGCTGTGTTTGTGCAATATCAGTTCCTTTTACTGTTTGAGCAGAATAGCCTAAAGCTTTCTTATCTCTTGTGATGCCAAAAGCAGTAACAACAACCTCTTCTAAATCGCTTGCATCTGTAGTTAATGTTACATTTAGAATAGCATTACCATTTACAGCTTTTTCCTGACCTTTATAGCCAATATAGGAAAACTGCAGCACATCTGTTCTCAGCGCTTTAATTGAATAATTGCCATCGCCCGTCGTCTGAGCAACTATAGTTGTTCCTTTAACTCGAATGGAAACACCGGGTATGGGTCCGTCAGATGACGTAACCTTACCGGTAACGGTTATTTGTTGCGCAAAGGCCTGAGCCAGCAACAAGAACGTGCCGATAAAAATTAATAGTAGTTTTTTTTTCATAAACTGCCAGATAAAGATTAGTTTGAAGTGATTAGTTAGTTTTTGTTGTTCCAAAACACGCACAATAACGCATGCTAAGTATTTAAAAGTAAATATGATAAATGTTTTTTAATAAATGAACAATACAACAAAGATTTTATACAACTACCACAACATTAAATTGCACAAAACCGCATAAACACGCAAACTATTGGAAAGTATTTTTACATTCGTATAAACCAAACATCAATATGCTGAAAAAAGAACGTCATGATTTTATTATGCGCCAGATCAATTTGCACAACCGAGTGCTTACATCAGATTTGGTTCAGTTATTAGCTGTCTCTGAGGATACAATCAGAAGAGATTTACAAGAACTTGTTGATGAAGGAAAACTGTTTAAAGTGCATGGTGGCGCGCTTTCAAAATCATATCACAGTTCATTTGATGATAGTACAGTTTATGCAAGAGATAGTAAAATCAGCATCGCGAAGAAGGCGACTTCATTGGTTAAAGACGGCATGGTCGTTTTGACGGGTGGGGGCACTACGATACTGGAGTTCGTGAAGCAACTCCCTCAAAATCTAGAAGCTACGTTTTTTACGATAAGTCCTTTGGTCGCTGTGGAACTAGCCAAGTATGACAACATCGAAGTGATTTTAATTGGAGGACTTTTCTCAAAAAACTCACAGATTACCTATGGCGGACAAGTAATTACGCAGCTTTCCGAAATCAAAGCAGATTTATGTATGATGGGTACGAGTGCCATACATCCATCAGACGGGTTAACCGATACCTATTGGGAAATCAATCAGCTAAAAAAGGCAATGATTGCCTGTTCCAAAAAAACAGCTGTACTTTGCATTTCGGAGAAATTGGATATTTCGTTGAGGTTAAAGGTTTGTCCGATTGAAAATATAAGCTTTCTGATTACAGAACTGGATGAGGCGCATGATGCGCTTGCGGGTTACAGAGTAAAAGAACTTAATATTTTATAATTAAGGGTTCCGATTAGCTTCGGAACCCTTAATTTTTTAGAAAGCAGGATCCGCAGGTGTGTTTGGGTTGTTATCACGTTCCTGAAACGGGTAAGGGAAAAAATTCCGCTTTCTCTCCGTTGTTGGCCTTGCGAATCTTCGCATGTCTTCAAGTTTTAAACCAGACATATACAATTCAATGCAACGATTCTTATAAATTAAATCTAATAACTGCTGCTGGGTAAAAGTTCCTGTTAAAGCAGGCAAGGCTGCACCAACGCCGAACGGATCGCCCGCAGCTGTTTTAGTTACTACTTTATTCAGCTCAGCTAAAGCGTTGGTTAAATCCGGCTGCCTTGCATAAACCTCTGCTTTAATTAGCGTAATTTCACCTGGAAGGTAAATCGGGAATGCTGTTGAGGCCGTTGCACCGAAACCGCTTATGCGTACAGCTGGTGCAATTACCGCAGTAGAAGTATAAAATTGTATACGTTTATCAGCCGCGTCAGGAATAAATGAACCCGTTAAGCCTAAATTGGCGTTTGTCGGCTGAAAGACGTTGTTTGTTGATGTTGCCACTTCAAAAATCGGATTCAATGTAATGGCATCAAAATTAAATGACGACCTTTTTATCAAATCTACTTGGTTGGCAGCAGCCAAAGCGAGGGTGTAATTTCCTGCAAATAATGCATACCGGGCTTTTAAGGCATACAAAGTATTCGTTATGTCTAAACCTGCTGGAATTTGTGCTAAAAATGTGGCGCTTACCGGATTTGCTCCGATTACAGAAATTGCGTTGTCAATTACAGAAATCGCTTTTGTAAATCCTTCAACACGTGTTACAAACGTAACGTTAGAACCGATTGCGGCAGGTACTCTTTCCCAATATTGAGACATGTTTCCAATTGCCAAGGCTTTGAAAATACTGGAGTACGCGATTAAGCCTGCAGCATAATTTTTATCTGCAAGATTTGCAGCGTTGGAAATCACATTATCAGCATCATAAACTATCTTATTTGCATTTGCCCACAAGTTCAACAGAATTGAGTTTGTACCATCCACGGCACTTCCTCCTGTGCTTAATTGCAGCTCAGGAATATTTCCTGAGTTTAGTAAAAACACTTCATTGGTGACAAAGCCATTAGCAGCAATTGAATTGAAAAGCAAACCAGGTCTGCTCACTGTATAAACTCTTTGCAAGCCTACAGAAACACCAGTTAACCCTTTTGATGACGCCAACACATCGGCAGCAATTGCCCCATTTGGGTCTTTATATTCTTTTTTGCATGAAAACAGCAGAGATGATGCCGCAATCATTATTAAAAAAGACAAGTTTTTTATGTTGATAGTTTTCATATAATTAATTTTTGGAATTAAAATTTAGCTTGTAAACCCAAAGAAAAGGTGCGTGGAATTGGCACTGAACCAAAATCAATATTTCTTAAAATAGTCGATTGGCCACCTGAGTTTAGCTCCGGATCGTAACCTTTGTAATTGTCCCAGCTGAATAAATTTCTACCGCTTACGTTCAAGGTAAGATCTTTAACGAAAGAAACTTTTCCTAAATTATAGCTTAAAGATATTTCCCTCAGTTTTACAAAAGAGCCATCATCAATACGCCATTCTTCAGTTGCATATACGCCTGCGATATAACCTCTCGGTAATAAACCTAAATCTTCTTGTTCTGCAACTTTACCATTTCCAACACCTTGCCTGGTACGCCAGTCGGCATTCCAAACCTCGCCACCTTGCACTGCATCTAACTGAACGTGTAAACTCAGTTTTTTATACGTGAAATCATTTACAAATGATGCGGTATAATCCGGATTAGGATCGCCCAGAACCTTGCGTAAAGTTGTCCCTGCCGGTAAGCCATTTGCATCACGTTGTACCAAATAACTGGTTGCTGATGTTTGCGTACCCCTTTCTAGCTGAGGAATACCAGCCGAATTGGTGAGCAAACTTCCGTCGGAATTACGGGCGAAAAAAGTTCCATAAAATACACCGATTGGCTGTCCATCAATAATTGCGACAGGCGCTCCCGGGTTGGTAGACAATAACCTTAACCCCCCTGTTCCTACTGCTTTATTCCGGTTTCTATTGAAAATAACAGTAGTGTTCCAGCTAAAGTCTTTTGTTTTTAATGGAACTCCGCTTACCATTAATTCGAAACCTCGGTTACGAATGGAGCCTGCATTATCCAATAAACTCGAAAAACCTGTTGTTGGCGCTACAACCACCGGAATCAGCAAGTCTTTCACATTTTTATTGTACCAGCTGAATGTTAAACTCAAACGGTTGTTAAAGAAGGCCATATCAGTACCTATTTCAAGTTCTTTCTGGCGCTCAGGTTTAACGCTGGTATTTGCAAGCTGCCCGCTCGAAACCAGTGAAATTTTTCCTATGTAAGAGCTTGAAGTGTACTCATTAAAACGATCGTAAGGACCAATACCGGTCAAATTACCTGATTCGCCATAAGCCGCTCTAACTTTAAAGGCATTCCACCAGGAGTTTACACCAAAATCTTTCCAATAATCGGCAGATGATGGCACATAACTGATGTTACCTTTTAAGTAATACTGGGTACGATTATCTTCACCAAATACAGTCGATTGATCGACACGAACCGCTCCGGTTACAAAAAGGTGATCTTTGTATTTAAAATTTTGCTGTAAGTAAGCCCCTGAGATTGAAAACTCTGATCTTCTATCATTATTTGGTAGAATTGAACTTGCTCCATTTACAGTTTCCACAAAAGGGGCTAAACCTCTTCCATTAAGCAAACTGTATAAGTCTTTTTGGTATTGGTAGGAACCACCTAGTTGAGTGGTAGAACTTAACAGCGATGTTAACTTAGCATCGTATGTAAAATTTAACTCGTTATTAAATAAGGTTGTAGTGGCATTTGCGGCACTTGCATAACCATTTAAAGAAGGATCTAAACTTGCACCTCCACCATAAAAACCGGTACTTACGTTGTAGGCGAACGGAGGGATGAATGTCGTACCGTTCTGAATCGTATTATCAACACCCATTGTATAATCAACTGTTAAATTTTTAACCGGATTTAGCTTTAAACCCGTATTAGCGATTATACGGTTTGAAAATTGGCGCTGCTTAATATCTTCAATCACCGATACCGGATTAACACGGCCACGCTCACCAACAGCTAGCAGATTGCCAAGAGCGTCTCTTTTAAAAATATCGTGGAAGTTACCTATAATGGTTACAGAATTCATCGGAGAGAAGAACGAGTTACCATCTGGTTTTTCATTTGCATCACTATGTACATAATTAAAGCCAGCAGTCATCCTTGCCCAGTTATTAATTTTCTGATCTAAATTTGCCTTAAAATTATACCTTGTGAAATCCGTATTCTTAATAATTCCCTGATTTTTAAAATAACCTGCCGAGGTGTAAAACTTAGTATTGTCATTGCCACCAGAAACTGAAACAGAATTATCTGTACCTACCCCAGTTTGAAAAATGTAATCCTGGTAGTTATAACGTGTAACTGGCGTAGTATTGGTGAGCAATGCTGGTGGAGTTCCTACAGTTTGAATGATATCCTGAGTAAAAGCATCTACCGACCCGCCAAATTTTATTGGCGCCTGATTGACTTCAATTTGTTTTCGCAATTCGCTAATCGTCAAACTGGTGTTAAAAGTAACCCGGGTAGCACCGCTCTTACCACGTTTGGTAAAAATCTGAATTACACCTGCATTTGCCCGCGAACCATAAATTGCCGCAGCGGCTGCACCGTTCAAAACTTCAATATGATCAATATCAGATGGGCTGATATCAACCATTCTGTTTTGGCCGATAGAACCTACAAAATTATTGCCGTCGTAGTTGCCAGAGGTGTTGGTAACCCGTGTTGTAGAATTGTTTGCAATTACACCATCAATGATGTAAAGCGGCTCTGAAGAAGAATAAACAGAACTTATACCACGCAGCCTAACCGACATTCCGCCAGCGGGATCTCCATTGTTCTGACTAATTTGCGCGCCCGGAGTTTTACCCTGCAACGCTGTTAAAACATTTCCACTCGGCGCTTTATTTAAATCATCACCTTTCACCGTACTCACATAACTACCCAATTGTTTTCGGGTTGTTCCTTGCGAGGTACCCGTAACGATTACCTCATCGAGCCCAACTGCATCGGTAGTTAAACTGCCGTTAAGCTGCACCTGAACTCTGTCGCCTAAATCTGCTGTTTGTGTTAAGGTTTTAAAGCCAACATAAGATATTTGAACCTGGTATTTTCCTGGTGGCAAATCTAAAGCGAAAGTGTAAGTTCCGTCTGCGGTAGTACTTGTTGTAAGCGTTGTATTTAGAATCTTCACAACTGCCCCGGGAATTGGCTCTTTGGTTGTCGCCTCAGTAACTTTCCCGGTGATGGTGTAGCGCTTAGCTTGCGCGGCGGCTATTTCTGTAAATAAAAGCAGCAGAAATGGGATCATCAAAACTGTAAAAAATCTTGGTGACCATTTAAGGTAAAATTTTTCCATAAAAATAAAGATTAGTAGGGATTAGGATGGAAGCAAATTTAATAAAATTGATTACAAACCAAATATTTTATTCAGGCAGACTGATTTTACCCATACAAATAGAAGGTACACCCTGTCTTTGACCAAAATTTATTGGGCTTCCGCACAATGTTTCGTTAGCAAGAACTGCAAACAATACGGCTTCTTTAGCATCCGGATTTATTCCTAAATCAGCAGTGCTCATAAATACCGAATTCGGCAGCTTAACTTTCAGTAAACTTGCCAATAGTGGATTATGCATTCCACCACCACTCATAAATACAGTTGCAGCAGCATTAGCGCCAAAGCATTTTTTTATGGCGTTTGAAATCGTTTCGGCAGAGAAATGGCAAAGTGTTGCCATAACATGCTCCTTCTCAATACTTTCTGTTGCAGACGCTTTCTGCGCTGATTGCAAATACTCAAGATTGAATAACTCCGGCCCGGTCGTTTTTGGAAAGTCGTCATCAAAAAAACCACAGTTAAGTAAAGTCGATAGTAATTTTTCGTTTAGTATCCCTGATGATGCTATTTCAGAATTTTTATCGTAGAAAATATTGTAATGTTTTTGAACATACTGATCCATCAAAGTATTACCCGGACCAACATCTGTAGAAAAAATTTCGTTTGCTTTTAAGGATCCGGGCAAATAGGTAAAGTTGGCTATTCCTCCAATGTTGAGCATAACTCTATCTTCGCTTTCCTTTGAAAAAATAAGATAATCTCCATAAACAGCTAAAGGCGCGCCTTCGCCTCCGCCAGCCAAATGTTTCTGCCTGAAATCGGATAAAGTAATGATACCTGTTTTAACTGCAATATGATCACCATCGCCAATTTGCATTGTCCCATTTGGATAATCTGTTAATTTATGAAGGGATTTAGGCGAATGAAAAATGGTTTGTCCATGACTGGCTATAAAATCTATCTGATCATTTTTGTATCCCCACTCTTTTAATGCCAGATTAATTAACTCTGCATGAACATTGGCTATGTATTCGTTCATCAGGCAAACCAACTGTAAATCAACATCTCTTTTCGAAAAAACGGCTTTAATTTTGGTTCTAAAGTCATCATTATACGCCCAGGTTTTAAATGCTAATATTTGAATTTGGGTTTGCGTACCGCTTCCGGTTACGTCACAAAGCGCAATATCCAAACCATCCATCGATGTTCCACTCATTAAGCCAATGATTAAACGCTGCTCCTTTTGAGCCCTTTCATAAAGATTCTGGATTTGTTTATTCATAATAATTCAGGACAATTGATCAAATGTTTAATTTCAGGTAATGTTGACTAATGCAAATACTTGCAATAAAAGTAAATAACCTTTGTTAAAGATTGGTCATAACTCGTTATATTTACTGCTCCGTACATTAAAAACCATAAACAAAAATGGCAAGATTAAATCTACTGGAGGAGACACGTTTCGAGAAACTCCCTGTGAGCGTGTTCGATAATCCAAAAATTGCTTCCGTTAATGTGGCGCACCGAATTGCGAACCTCATTAAATCAAAACAAGCAAACAACGCACCTGCAGTACTGGGCTTAGCAACAGGTGTTACCCCAATTGCAGTTTACGCCGAATTGGTAAGACTGCATAAAGAAGAGGGTTTAAGTTTTAGAAACGTAATTACTTTTAATTTGGATGAATATTATCCAATGCAGCCAAACGCAGCTCAGAGTTACGTTACCTTTATGAACGAAAATCTATTCGATCATATCGACATCGACAAAAACAATGTGCACATTCCTGATGGAACGATTCCATTGGAAGAAATCCCTGCATTCTGTTTAGATTACGAGAAAAAAATCGGAAATCTTGGCGGATTAGATATCCAGATTCTGGGTATTGGCCGTACAGGTCACATTGGTTTCAATGAACCTGGGTCTGCACCCAATTCAGGAACGCGTTTAGTTACCCTTGATGATCTGACACGCCGGGATGCTGCCAGAGACTTCGGTGGAAAATCTTTTGTCCCTACCAAAGCGATAACGATGGGCATCGGAACGATTTTCAAGGCAAGAGAAATTATTTTAATGGCATGGAGCCGCAAAAAGGCTTCCATTATCAAAAAGGCTGTTGAAGGAGAAATTTCAGGGGACGTTCCGGCAACTTATCTTCAGCTTTCGGACCATGTGGAATTTATTCTGGATACCCCTGCGGCTGCCGAGCTAACTCGTTTTGATACGCCATGGCTGGTTAAGGACTGCGTTTGGACGGAAGACTTGATTCGCAAAGCAGTAATTTGGTTGGCGAATAATTTAAAAAAACCTGTTTTAAAATTAACAGAAGACGATTATAACAATAATGGCATGGCACAACTGGCTACCGAAAAAGGGCCGGTTTACAATATAAACATCCATATTTTTAACAAGCTGCAACATACCATTACCGGGTGGCCTGGTGGTAAGCCAAATGCTGATGATTCTCAACGCCCTGAGCGAGCAGAACCAGCTAAAAAGCGTGTGATTATATTTTCTCCTCATCCTGATGATGATGTAATTTCGATGGGCGGTACATTTATCCGTCTGGTTGATCAGCAACATGATGTTCATGTCGCTTATCAAACATCTGGAAATACGGCCGTTTGGGATGATGACGTACTTCGTTTTGTCGAATTTAATGTCGATTTCTCGGAAAAAATGGGCATGGATAACTCTGAATTAAAGGCCCTTTATAATAATATGCGGGCATTTATCGATCAAAAGAAACCAAACCAGGTTGATACGCCCGAGATTCAGACCGTAAAAGGATTAATAAGAAAAGGTGAAGCCATTGCCGGTGCCCGTTATTGTGGTTTGGAAGATGACCATATCCACTTTCAGGCACTTCCTTTTTATGAAAGTGGAAAAAATCAAAAAAATCCGGTAACCGATGCAGATATAGAACTTACGATTGAGCTTCTACGGAAAGTAAAGCCACAACAGGTTTTCGCCGCCGGGGATTTTGAAGACCCGCATGGCACACACATTGTTTGTTTTAATATTATTTTAGCTGCTCTAACCCAGCTTCGTAAAACGGAAGCCTGGGCACAAGATTGTTGGTTATGGATGTACCGTGGCGCCTGGCAAGAGTTTGAAACACACGAAATTGAAATGGCAGTTCCAATCTCGCCTCAGGAACTTGAGCGCAAACGAAATGCTATCTTTAAACACCAGAGCCAAAAAGATAGAGCTGTATTTCCGGGAGATGATGCCAGGGAATTTTGGCAGCGAGCAGAAGATCGCAACCGAGAAACTGCCAAAGCTTACGATGCATTAGGCCTGGCAGAGTACGAAGCGATGGAAGCTTTCGTTCGATGGAAGTTTGCTGATTAAACACCTTAACTTACGAAGTCTTCCCAAGCATTTAGCTCCGTAGACTTCGTAAGTTTTCCCCTTAGTTTTTAGCTTTTTCTTTTAAAAAAGCTATATTCAATCTTCCCTATTTTAATTTAATATCCATTTAAATATGAAAATAGAGGAAAAAGGTAGTTATCACATTTACAATCGTGGAAATAATAAAAATTTAATCTTTTTTGAAGAGCGTAACTATAAATACTTTCTCAATCAGTTTAAAAAATATGTAACTCCATACACAGAAATCTTCAGTTAACCCATCAAAGCGGGTTTAGCCGAAAAACTAGAGGACTATAACTATTCCTCTTACAATACCTTTCTTTTAAATGAATCTACCTTAATTAATAAAGTCGAAGTCTTAGAATGGTTTAAAGACTTAGTGGCTTTATTGCAGATCATAAACTCCAGGCAACTTAAAATTAAAACATTCTAAGTCTCCTTTGTTCCTGCCATGTAGAATCGGATGTTTGATTTAAGAAGACTCGGAAGATATTTCTCTTTATAAAAACAATATTCTAAATTAGTTGGCTTAACTTAACCAACCCGGAAATGATTCATCCAAGACAGCGTTTACTATCCCTCGATTTTTTAAGGGGTTTTACGGTAGCCGCCATGATTTTAGTTAATAATCCTGGTAGCTGGGGCCATATCTATGCTCCTTTGGAACATGCGGAATGGAATGGGTGCACACCAACTGATTTGGTTTTTCCTTTCTTTCTTTGGATAGTTGGTATATCGATTGCATTCGCCATGAGCAGCAGCAAGTCAGATCCGTCTACACATAGAAAAACCATTATAAAAGCTGTTAAGCGCGGTTTAATACTATATTTTTTAGGCTTTTTTCTGGCCATTTTTGGTAAACTACTTAATGATCCTGCACATGCATTACAAACGGTAAGGTTGTTAGGTGTACTTCAGCGCATTGGTATTGTATTTATCATCAGCAGCATAATTTTTTTAAAAGCATCTACAAGAACAATATTTAAAACATTAATTATAATCCTTGCCATTTACTGGGCATTGATGGCATTTGTGCCTGTTCCGGGCGTCGGTTATCCAAACATGGAACAAGAAACCAATCTCGCCGCATGGCTCGACAGGCTCATTTTAACAGAGGCACATACATGGGCTTCATCAAAAACCTGGGATCCGGAAGGCATTTTAAGCACATTACCCGCTATCGGAACTTGTTTATTCGGCCTATTGGCTGGCATCTGGATGCGTAGAAAAGATGTAGATAACCCAACTAAGGTTGCATGGCTGTTTAGCGCTGGCATCGTTGCAATTGTTCTGGGTTTACTCTGGGATTTACAATTTCCTATTAACAAATCGCTTTGGACCAGCTCCTATGTTTTATACACAGGCGGTCTGGCTTCAGTTGCTTTTGCATTATGTTACTGGATTATTGACGTTCAGGGCTACAAAAGATTCACTACACCTTTTGTTATTTATGGCGTAAACGCGATAACCGTTTTCTTTCTTGCAGGTTTAATGCCCCGTGTACTTAACCTGATACAGTTAGTCAATCCCGATGGCACAAAAACAGGCTTATTAGTCCGTTTCTACGAAACGTGTTATTTGCCATTTTTTTCACCTGTCAATGCCTCATTGGTTTGGGCAATAACCTATGTACTTGGATTCTATGTATTGCTGTATTTTATGTATAAAAAAAATATTATTATTAAAGTTTAACTATTCTTTGGCCAAAGGGATTTCCACGCCAACCGGACCACTTGGTTCGCTTTCATTCTTCAGTCTGTCTAATGCCGTTACCATATAACTATATCGTTTTCCGTTTTCAGCTGTTGTGTCGATAAATGAAAGGTAGTTTTCAAAACAGATCCTAAGAATATTTTTAGGATCAAGTATGGATATCTTTTCGCCTTCTGCAAATCTATAGATAACAAAGCCTGCGGCAGTTTCTCCATCCTTAGCCTTCAATGGCATTTGCCAGTTCAAATGCACGCCATCTTTCAGTGCATCGGCAGTTAATAGTTGAGGTTCATTTGGAGGCGTTTCGTCTAACCATGGCATTTGTGGTGGTAAGGCCGGGTATTTGTACAAATCCATTTTCAAGGAATCTCCAAGCGATCGGCCGACCGTACTTAATGATTTGGAAGAAAAATAAACACTGCCCTGAATGCGGCTATTCTCTCTCAAAGCTCTAATCTGATTTGGAATTTCAGAAGGATTTCTCCAGGCCGCTTCTGCTCTTGAATTAATTAAATAGGCAGCATGGCCAACGTAAACATGCCTGCCATAAGCATTGTTACTCCACCAATTTAATAAAACGCCAAAAGGCGCTACCTTTTTACTGAAATGGAAATATATCTGAGGGTTGATGTAGTCTACCCAACCTTCCTTTATCCACTTACGGCTGTCGGCATAAAGCTCTGCAAAATTGGAAAGCCCCCTGCTTTCAGAGCCTTCAGGATCTTCATATTTATTCCTCCAAATACCAAAAGGACTAATACCAAACTTCACGTATTTTTTATAATGATGTACGCTATCATCAACCATCTTAATTAATAAATCGACGTTATTTCTCCTCCAGTCTTTTATATCTGAAAAATTATTAGGGTACTTGTAAAATGTAGATCCGTCATCAATTCTTTGTCCTTCAATAGGATAAGGATAGAAGTAATCGTCAAAATGAATGCCATCAACGTCATAATTTCGAACGACATCTAAAATTACCTGCGTGATGTATTGCCTCACATCCGGAATCCCGGGATCGAACTGTTTCTTGCCACCGTAGGTAAAAAACCATTCCGGGTGTTTTTTTGTAATGTGGTCATCACTCAGGCGCGTTATCACATTCATACTCGCTCGGTAAGGATTAAACCATGCATGCAGCTCCATCCCTCTGAAATGAGCTTCTTTTATGGCAAACTCTAAAGGATCATAGCCTGGTGCAGGTGCCAAGCCTTGCTTCCCGGTGAGCCATTGGCTCCAGGGTTCACGGCCTTTCGCGTAAAAGGCATCAGCGGCTGGACGTACTTGCAGCAGTATTGCATTAATACCTTGTGCTTTGTGCCGCTCTAAAATTCCGATAAGTTCTTGTTTTTGCTGATCGACTGTGAGTCCGGGCCGGGATGGCCAGTCAATATTGGTAACAGTTGCTACCCAAACCCCTCTAAACTCTCTTTTTGGTGCAATTTTTGATATTGGTTGAGCATTTAATATATAAGGCAGTATAGTTATAGATAAAACTGCGTATAGGAAGTTTCTAAGCATTATTTCTGTCTGTTTTTTTACTTTTATGACCTGTTTGCTCAAATAATAATACAATTTGAACTTTAGCAAGTAAACGATTTTTTTTAAAAAACTTATATAAGTCTATCAAAAATTTTAATTTGTTACAAATCTAAACTACCTCAAAATATGTTACCACTAACTATGAGAACATAATATATTAACAGAAACGACTGAGTATATTCAAATGGAACCAACAAACGTTAACAAAGGCGATAGAAATAAAATTTACTTCCTCATAATTGTAATAGCAGCTTTAATTGGTACAAATGGATATTTGTTTTTTAAAGACAGGCAACAAGGTAGCCGGTTGGTTACGGTGAGCGCAGAAAAAGATAAACTTAGGTTAGAAGTTGAAAAAATCGAAGTTGAACTGGATAAAGTTAATGCGCTTAACCTGGATCTCAACGAAAAGCTGATTGAAGAACAAAACCTGGCGAGAAAAGAAATCGAATCTCTAAAACGTTCACTTGAAAATGATAAGATTACGCAAGCAGATTTAGAGGACGCCAGAAAAAAAGTTGCCGAACTTCAAACATTCGTAAACAATTACAATAAAAAAATCATATCGCTTGAAAAAGAATTTCTCTTTTTAAAATCTACGAAAGATAGTTTGGAAAACTCCGTCAGGACTGCAAATGAAAGAGCAAATAATCTGGCAAATGAAAATTCCAATTTAAATGCAAAAGTGAAAACCGCAGCTATTTTAAAGATACAAAAAGCCGAAATCGTCGCTTACAGAACTAAATCTTCGGGCAGAAAAATAGAAGTTAATAAATCATCAGCGGCAGAAAAACTAAGCATACGTTTTAGCATTATACCAAATGAGCTGGCAGAAAAAGGTCATCATAATATTTTCATCAGGGTTTTCGATCCTGCTGGAAACTTACTGGCAGATGAGGGCAATCGATTTGAAGCCGAGGGGCAGGAAATGCAATACACCCACTCTATATTTATAGATTATAATAACGACAACAGCACCTATACGATAGATTGGACTAATCCGAAGCCTTATATCAAGGGCATTTATACCGTAATTTTATATACTGACAGTGCCACAATGGGTAAAGCGCAGTTAGAATTAAGGTAATTTAAACTAATGGAAAGTTTAAATAAAACGTTGTTCCTTTACCGGTAACAGAAGTAAAGCTGATATTCCCGCCTGCATTTTCGATGGCCTGTTTCACGAAGGCCAATCCTAAACCAGTACCAGACGTTTTTGTAGTAAAATTCGGTACAAATATCTTATCGTGCAGGATAACCGGAATGCCTTTACCATTATCCTCAATTTCTATATATGCATTTCTATTATCATTGTAAATCAAAACATTAATTGAACAGTCACCTCCATCATCATTAGCTTCAATAGCATTTTTAAAAAGATTATTAAAGGAGCGAAGTAATTGATCTTTATCTGCCTGAATGTAAATATTTATCTGGGATTTATTTACAATATTGATATCAACATTCTCAGCACTTTTAAAAACCTCTCTGGCTTGCTCAATAACAGCAAGCACTGCTGTCTGTTCTAATTTAGTATCTGGCATTCTCGCGAAATTAGAGAATTCGGATGCAATTTTAGACAAGCTTTCAATCTGTTCAATAAAGGATTTACTAAATTTATTGAACTTAATCTCAAAGTTCGGGTCTTTTTCTTTCCAGGATTTTTCCAACAACTGTACACCAAGTTTAAGAGGTGTAAGTGGGTTTTTAATCTCATGCGCAACTTGTTTTGCCATCTCCCGCCAAGCACTTTCCCGCTCAGAACGTGCCAACTTCATCGCACTGTCTTCCAAAGCAGCAATCATGTTATTATACTCTTTAATCAGCGAACCAATTTCATCGTGCCTGCGCCAAACGATAGGTTCATTTTTTTGTCCTATCTTAGTTCTGCTAAAACTTTCCTGTAGAAACGTTAGCGGATTTGTGATCTGATTAGCAAGAAAAACTGCCAATACGCCAATTGCCACAAAAACCAGGGCATACAAATTTATCAGGTTACTTACAAAAAGAGCTATTTTATCCTTATATTCATCTTCGTTGGAGTAATTGGGCAGACCAATAAAAGCTATTGTTTTATTTTGCGCATTCTTTACCGGTGCATAGGCTGCTGCATATGTCAGATTACCTATTTTCTCTTCCTGATTAATAAACTCCGACCGTTGGAGCCCCTTCAGGTTCAGGTATGCTTTCGGACCCATCTTACGCCCGATTATCTTGAAATTGTACAGTTTCGGATAGGTGGTCATTATGACATTTCCTAGGGTATCATAAAGAGTTAAATCCGCGCTGTTAATGTCTGCGAAGTTATTAAAATCAGCTATTGCATTTTCATCTGTATTTATTTCTCCGTCGTTAAATATTTGCTTTTCAAAATTTTGCTGAACTTTCCTGATTTTATCCTTTATCAAAACGTCTTGCTGACCACGATATTCTACATTCATATACCCATACGTTGTCCAGCCTACAACGAGTAGCGTTGCAACAACAGTTAAAATGATTGTAACCTGAATACGTGTTTTATATAGAATCTTATTTGCATTAATCATCAGGGAGCGGTTAATGCTGAACCAACCTATCCTGTCATCATCGAGGTTTTTAATAAGCCAAACCAGACCATAGAGCATTATACTAAATATTATGAAAACCAAAAAGAAAAAAGAAAGTGCAGCCAGCCGCTCCAGATAACCAACCTTTTCCTTGCTGATTATAACCATTTTGCTGTTGCTGGGCTTAAATATTAAGTGACTATAACGTAATTCATTATCGTTAGCGATCACAAAATCATTTAACTTACCCTTGTAAATGCTTCCATCCAGCGGATAGGTATATGTACCTGATTGGTTAAGCAATTTATCATTATTGTATAATGCGACGGAGTAATTTTTAAATTCCTCATCTTTATTGTATTTCTGATCCGCCAGAAGATCGGGTAAGCGATTGTTATAATTATAAGGTTTGGAATGCAACTCTATAATTAATGTACCAAGTAAACCGTTATTTTTTACGACCGGGATAATTCCAAAATAGTCCTGGTAACCGAACGTGTTGTTAACCTGGTAGAAAAAATTAGATGCCTCTGTTTTTACAGACCCGGACTCCACAAGCCGCTTGTATTTCTGTATCGGTTGAGCTTCTGATTCATTTATCGCGCTTCCGAACTTATCATAATCATATATGTTATAATCGTAACGACTTAAATATCCATCTAAATAACCCTTAATGTGGTTTTTAAGTCTTGGGAAGTTCACTACGCTGTTATTTGCGAAATACCTGACTAAAAATTCATCTTCAAGTAATTGCCGCTCTAGCTTGCTAAGTGCAATAATTGCATTCGGATCATCTGATGATTGTACTTTTCTGGCAAGTAGCTCGCGCTCGCTACGTTCCTTAATATCTTTATATTTTATGTATTTAATGGACGTATTGAAGGCCAGGCAAAAAAACAAAATCGCAAGCAGACCAGTAGAAAAATATTTTCCTTTTACATATGATATTCTACCAATAATGAGGAGAACCAATGAGTAAACAATGAAAAATGCTGTGAATTCGGTCGTTAATTTATAAATAAAAACTATTCCAAAGCCCGCTAAGAACAGCATTAGTCGCTCCCTATTGGTTACGTTTAACTGTTTACCTATTTCAATTGATATTATTGTAATGAGATAGATTTGAAACCAGGCTAAACACAAAATCACGATACTTACCCAACTGTTTCCACTTAACTTAAGTATGTTGATAATGTCGAAATTGATTTTTGAATTGTTAATCAGACCGAAAAATAAATCGTCAATGAAAAATGCGATCAATGCAATATTGATGAGTAAAGTGCAATGGATAAATAATCCCAAGAATTTGTTACGTTTTATCCAATCCGCGAATTGATATTGCTCTTTATGATTGTAAACAAATAAAAGCCACCATGTCGCTGCTAATACGTTCATAAGGAAATCGCCCAGCGAAGGCATCAGGTCGTTAGCGGCATATATTTTAGGGTCAAATAATTCCAACGGAAAATGGTGATTGAACCAGCCATAGTTAATATCCGTTAAACGCCCTACTATAAAAAAAGCCAAAAACAACAAGCTTGCAGAAACCAGATACCCACGCCTTGCCAGAAATGAGCAAAGCGAATTGAAAAACATACAAATGCATAAAATACCAGCTATAAAAAGCCATAGCTGGATATCGGAATAATAATCGTCCGTATAGCCCGGTTTTATTTTTAATTCAAATAAAAATGTTTTGTCTTTACTAATAATTGAGTAAGCATCTTTATCATTATACGCGGAAAGTGTTATGATCTTTGAATCAGATAATAGTGGATCCATGTCATTCCTGAAATACTTGTTTTCGGGAACACTGTATTTCGACTGTATGGCTATTAAAAATATTAGTACAAAATCTTTATCCGTTTTCTTTATTACCTCGTAATATCCGTTAGATAAATATAAAACCGATTTCCCTTCCTTAATTGTCTTGGGATTTATATCTGAAATCCTGATTGTACTCCAGTATTTAAGCTTATTATTTTGAAAGGTCTGAAGATTAATTCCGTTTGTTCGATATGATGCCAGGAAATTTAAAGCGCTTTTTGCTTCATTATGAAACTGCTTCGCTTTGGCAATTTGTTTTTTATTCGAAAGGAAATTATCGACTATTTCTTCCTTAAGAAGAAGGATTTGCTGAACTTTTTTAGCTTCCCGCTCCAGAAGCTTTTCTTTTGTTGTAAAACGACTCAATGAAATGGAAGTTGCAATGAGGCAGCAACCCAAAACAAGCAATAGAAATCTTATTTTAACACCAAAGCTCAATTTCATCGATTTTTATAAAGATATTAAATATTGGTAAATAGCAACGCCATAAACAGTCTTGTTTATGGCGCTGAATTTCCTTTTAATTGAACTGTTAAGCGATTTTTACGCTGCTTGTCACGGCATCACGACTAACTTTCTTAACTAAACCCTGCAAAACGTTCCCAGGACCAACTTCTATAAATTCCGTAGCACCATTTGCCAGCATATGTTCAACCGTTTGCGTCCAACGTACGGCACCGGTCAATTGTTTAATCAAGTTCTTTTTGATTAGAGCCGGGTCGGTGTATGGCTGCGCATCAACATTTTGATAAATCGGACAAACCGGAGCGGAGATATTAGTAGCTTCAATTGCAGCTTGTAATTCGATTTTAGCAGGTTCCATTAAAGGCGAGTGAAAAGCACCGCCAACATTCAATTTTAAAGCCCTTTTAGCGCCAGCCTCGGTTAGCTTTGCACACGCCAAATCAATTCCCTCTATACTGCCTGAAATAACCAATTGTCCGGGGCAGTTATAATTAGCCGGCACCACAATTTCTTCGATTTCAGCACAAATTTTTTCTACAACATCATCACTCAAGCCTAAAATTGCGGCCATTGTTGAAGGCTGTATCTCACATGCTTTCTGCATGGCATTTGCACGTGCTATCACCAGTTTAAACCCATCTTCGAAACTCAAAGCATCGGCTGCAACTAAAGCAGAAAATTCTCCTAAGGAGTGGCCGGCAACCATATCCGGTTTGAAATCATCACCTAAAACCTTTGCTAGTATAACCGAATGCAAAAATATTGCTGGTTGCGTTACGTTGGTTTGTTTAAGTTCATCATCTGTTCCATCGAACATAATGTCGCTGATTCTGAAACCGATAATTTCATTTGCTTTCTCAAATAACTCTGCGGCCTTAGGATTCTCATAGAGATCTTTGCCCATGCCTACAAATTGTGCTCCCTGACCAGGGAAAATATATGCCTTCATACCCCTTAATCCCCTAAAGGGGAAATTAACTATTTCTAAAATTATTAATTTTAATGCCCTTATTCCCCTTCAGGGGTTGGGGGTTTAATCTAAACTGGCTGTAATTAACCTCAAAAACTCAGCCCTTGTTTTATCGTTGCTTAAAAAAGTGCCGGTAAAGGCGGAGGTTGTAGTGACAGAATTTTGTTTTTGCACACCACGCATGGCCATACACAAGTGTTTACATTCCATTACTACGGCAACGCCCATAGGGCTTAGGGTATTTTGTATACAATCCCTGATTTCATTCGTCAAGCGCTCTTGCACCTGCAGGCGACGGGCAAAAGCATCCACAACACGAGGAATTTTGCTTAAGCCAACAATGTGCCCGTTTGGAATGTAAGCGATATGCGCTTTGCCGAAAAACGGTAACATATGGTGTTCACACATGGAATAAACTTCAATATCTTTAACCACAACCATCTGGCTGTAATCTTCTTCAAACATTGCTGATTTTAAAATCTCATCGGGTTTTAAGTCATAGCCATGTGTTAGGTATTGTAAAGCTTTAGCAACACGTTCAGGTGTTTTTACCAAACCTTCACGCTCCGGGTTTTCACCCAATTGAGATAATATGTCTTTATAATGTGCTGCAACAGCTTCGATTTTGGATTCATCATAACGATCTATTTTTACATAGCCATCTCTGGATTCTCCTTTTAAAATGTCTTTTTCCATTCAGGTTTAACCAAAATATTCAACAAAATTATTTTCCGTTTCGTAAATTTTAACGCTGTGCAAAACAGCACCGCTTTCTGCAATTGGTGAAGTTAACTCTTCCCAAACTGCAATCGCAAGGTTTTCTGTTGAGGCGAGTTTACCTTTCATAAAATCTACGTCAAGATTCAAATTTTTATGATCGATTTTGTCCACTACGTACGTATTCATTACATCTTTTAACCATTTAAGGTCTACAAGAAACCCTGTTTCAGGATTAACTTCGCCTTTTACAGTAACATAAAGCCAATAATTATGACCATGCCAGTTAGGGTTAGCGCACTTACCATAAACTTCAGCATTTTTTTCATCATCCCAATCCGTACGGGCCAGCTTATGCGCTGCATTAAATGATGCTTTTCTTGTTATATAAATCATTATTATAATTAAACGGCAAATATACAGATAAAGCTTTAAGCCTAAAGGCCAATGCTTAAAGAAAGCAATTTAAATTAAAAGAATCCACTAAATTTACATCATGAAAACATTAGTTGTAGCCGCTACCAAAGCTGAACTCACCTTTCTATATCAGCATTTTAATTTACAGGAAGAAGATTTTATTGAAGGAAAAAGCTTCGATATTTTAATTACTGGTGTGGGTATGGTCGCCACCGCATTTTCACTTGGCAAACACTTATCACATCGCTATGATTTGGTTTTAAATTTAGGAATAGCTGGCTGTTTCGACAGAAAAATTGAACTGGGAAGTTTGCTAAATATAACAGAAGATACCTTTGCAGAATTGGGTGCCGAAGATGGAGATAACTTTTTAACCATAACTGATTTGGGTTTTGGGGAGCATACTTACAAATCTAAAAGCCTGATTAATGTCGATTTACCACAGGTTTCCGGGGTAACCGTAAACCGGGTAAGCGGAAATGAAAAAAATATCCGGACTTTGACCGAGCGGTTGCATCCAAAAACGGAAAGCATGGAAGGCGCTGCAGTTTTTTTTGCTTGTCAGCAGGAATCGATAAACTGCCTGCAAATCCGAAGCATTTCTAATTATGTTGAGCCCCGTAATAAAGACAAGTGGAAAATTGGATTAGCGATTAAAAATTTAAATAACTGGGCAATTGCCTTTCTGTCAGATATGAATTGATTATGACGAACTAATTTACAGCTTAGCTTAATTTTGACGCATGAAACTTACCCTCGGCTTTTCGCCCTGCCCTAACGATACATTTATTTTTGATGCCTTAATACACCACAAAATTGACACAGAAGGTTTAGAATTCGAAGTCTGTTTTGATGATGTGGAAACACTTAACCAAAAGGCTTTAAAGGGTGAATTAGACATAACTAAGTTAAGTTTCCATGCTTTTGCATATGTTGCCAAGGAATATGCACTACTTGATGCGGGCAGCGCTTTGGGCTTTGGGGTCGGGCCTTTGCTGATAAGTAAAAAAGATTTAACAGGTAAATTAAGTCCGGAATTAAAGGTGGGCATTCCAGGAAAATATACAACAGCAAATTTCCTACTGGGTATCGCCTACCCTGCATTGCAAAATAAGGAAATAATGGTTTTTTCCGAAATTGAATCTACTCTGCTTGAAGAAAAGATAGATTTAGGCTTAATTATCCACGAAAACCGTTTCACATACCAGGATAAAGGTTTACACAAAGTTATCGATTTAGGGGATTATTGGGAACAATTAACGGGCTGTGCGATTCCTTTAGGAGGAATTGTAATCAATAGAAAATTAGACAAAGCTATCCAACTAAAAGTTAACCGCCTCATTCGCCAATCTGTTGAATATGCCTTTGCCAATCCAAAATCATGTGTTGATTTTATCAAACAACATGCGCAGGAAATGGATGAAGCTGTGATGTATAAACATATAGAATTATATGTCAATAAATACAGCATAGATTTAGGAAAAGAAGGCCGGAAAGCCATTAACACTTTATTTGGCCTTGCACAGGAACGCAACCTCATTCCCGCTGTACCGGAGGATCTGTATGCCTCGGATTAACTAACCAAAAGTTTATAGCCTTTTCCGTGAACGTTGATAATCTCTACAGCTGGATCTTCTCTTAAATATTTACGTAGTTTGCTCAAAAAAACGTCCATACTTCGTCCGTTGAAATAATTGTCATCATGCCAGATGGTTAATAGCGCTTCTTCACGTGTTAATACCGTGTTTTTCTTAAGGCACAGCAACCGTAGCAATTCCGCCTCCTTGGTTGATAATTTCTGGGTCTGCCCTTCCCAGGTTATGACCTGTGTTGTATAATCAAAATTGTATTTCCCGATGGAAAACTGACTTTCAGCAATTTCCTCATGACTTCCCGTTTTATTAGAGATGCGTTTAAACATCGCATTTATACGAAGCAAAAGTTCTTCAATACGAAATGGCTTTGTAATGTAATCATCTCCACCTAAATCATATGCAGAAGATTTATCTTCAAGCATGGTTTTGGCAGTAGCAAATATAATAGGCACATGGTCATTTATTTTTCTGATGTCTTTACCTAAAGTAAATCCATCCTTCTTTGGCATCATCACATCAAGAATACAAAGATCAAAATTTTGCTTATTAAAAGTTTTAAGGCCCTCTTCACCATCAGTACACAAAACAACATCAAACTTTCCTTTCAACTGCAAATAATCTTGCAACAGCAGGCCTAAATTAGGATCGTCTTCTACTAAAAGTATTTTTTTCATTTTTTCCTGTTGTTGGTATAGTTATTTACGTTAAGGGTTCGATTCTGATAAAGCATGATGGTTTAATTAAGATTGATAATTAAATTAATTATTCAGCTAGTTAAATCCTAAAGCATTATTTATCTATCGATATATTGCATTCTCATGCCGGCAGTGAAGTTTTCACAAAAGATAAGGTGATTTCAAAAGTAGTCCCTTTATCTTTTTCGCTGCTTACTTTTATACTTCCGTTCAATTTTTTAATTATATCCTGTACATAATTCAGTCCGAGTCCGAAGCCTTTTACATCATGTAAATTACCTGTTGGAACCCTGTAAAATTGGTCGAATACTCTTTTTGAATGTTCCTTGCTCATTCCGATACCTTTATCTGCAATTTCGATTACCAGCTTATTGCCTATATTTTTCGTTATAATCGATATTTCCGGTACGTCCCTGCTGTATTTATTTGCATTGTCTATCAGATTATAGAGCACATTGGAAAGGTGTAATTCATCTCCAAATACGATTGCGTTCTCGGCATCTGTATGCACATTTAAAACAGCATTTTTCTTTTGTAACTGAAGGCTCATACTATCGAGAACAATCATAATTAAATCGTTCATATCGACTTCAGTATTTTCCATCTTAAGTTCGCCTTTCTCCAGACGGGCAATGCTGAGCACACGTTCGATATGATTACCAAGCCTTACATTTTCATCATAAATTATCCCTGCCAGTCTTTTTAGACGCGTTTTATCTTCAGTAACCTCCGGATCTTTAAGCGCTTCGCTGGCAATCATAATGGTGGCCACGGGTGTCTTAAATTCATGCGTCATATTATTGATAAAATCTGTTTTCATTTCAGAGATTTTTTTCTGCTTCAATATTGCATAAAGCGTGTAACTGAAGATGAAAACCAGTACCAGCAAAAGGCCCACAGATGAAGCTAATGTAGCACTTAGATTACCTATGATTGCCGAATTCTTTTCCGGAAAATTAACTTCTAAAATTCCGGGGTCACGAAATAAATCATTACCGAAAAGGGTTGTACGATAGGTATTTTTGGGCAAGAACGTTTGTTCGGGATAAGAAGCCTGATAGTAAAGCACGGAATCCTTTTCGGCAAGCTTAACCCTAAAATTATAGTCCTGGCTAATATTATGGTCCAAAAAAGATTTCTTAAGTGTTTCCTGAAGCGAGCCGAAATTTATCCTTTGAGCAAGCGGGATATTTTTTTCATTCATTTCCTTGGCCACATCCGCCAACAAATTGTAACCGGTTTTATAAGGTAGGGTATCTTTTCCTAATGCAGCTATTTTAAGTTCCAACTGTCTTTTTGCAATATCATCCTCCCGTTTAAACTTCTTCACCAAATCATCAGAAATTTTTGGCAATGTCAGTAATAATGGTTTCCCTGTCGCTGGCTCAAAAACCTGATATCGAATGGAATCCGGTAGATTCTGCGCAGTTCTGAAATTAAAAGTTTTTGTGTCAGGCGAAAAGAATTTTGAGCGCAAACTTATCCTTTTCACTGTTAAGCTGTTTGCATCTACCACAGCATTGAACTGCATATCGAGACTCGATTTACCACCAGGCGATAAAGAGACATATTCTCTTTCGCTAATTACCTTGGGTGCAGCATATGAAGCTCTGATCAAACTATCTTGCTGATTTAAATAGTTTTCTACAAGATTTTCACGTTCCGCCTGTCTTAAATCTGATGCTTCAGCAAACTGTTGCCGCAAATCTTTAATATCAAGTTGCCTTTGCCTTAAATCCTGACTTCGCTTTATTTTATTTTCGATGTCTTTTCGATTGATCCTGTCCGCTGCATTGAGCCTTTGAATTTTATTTACAACAGCAGTTAATGTTTGGTTTACCTGCTCATCGAAAAGTTGCGATTTTAGGTTATAAGCTTCCCTGATGTAATACAATTGCATTACAAAAACGCCAAGTAAAGCCACTGTCATTAAAACAGTAATAAACCAAAAACTTTTTTTCTTCATTAACTAACGCTATACGGAGACAAAGAATTTATAATTGCAATGCCAAAATTAAGTATACAAAAATACTTAATAACGCGCTGAAATGTATGTATTTAACATAATTTAACAGCAAGGCTGCTGCTTAGACTTCCGAACTTTCAATCTAGCACGTGTGGGTTAATTTCGGAAGTCCCCCCGTGCAATACCTAAAAAAAATGCCGGAAAATTTCCGGCATTTCATTCAAAAATTGTTTGCTTAAAAAAGATTCTTTATTTAAAAAGGCAAATCATCATCTTCACCTCCTGGGGTATTGCTCACATCAGCAGGCGCTGCATAGGCCGGAGTTGCCGCTGCCGGTGCACCAGCTGCGATTGCATTAATTCTCCAGATAACCAAACTGTTAAAGTACGATGTTTTTCCTGTTTTATCTGTCCATGGACGGCCACGTAGATTAAAGAAAACTTCAACTTCGTCGCCTGCTTTAAAACTATCTAATAATGCTGCTTTGTCTTGTAAAGCCTCAAAGCGGATGTATTCCGGATATGTTGGATTTTCTGCATATTCTACTATTAAATCACGTTTTTTAAACGTTTCACTTACTTGTTGTGTGGCACCTACTTCGTGTACTTTTCCTTTAATTTCCATATCAAATACGACTTAATTGTACTATAAAGATCAAATCTCTATAATTTTATTGATAACTTCGCATACAATATGATGCAAGTTTTCCACAATAAAAGCAAGGTAATTATTACCTGTAACAACCGCCTATCTCCATATCTGCAGGAAGAAGTGAACGCTTTAGGTTATACCATAGAACGAGCCTTTGCAACTGGTGTAGAATTGAATATAACGCTCACAGAATGTATTAAGTTAAATTTAAACCTGCGCTGTGCAAGTCAGGTTTTATACGCTATAAAAAGTTTTAAAGCCATTACACCCGATGATTTATACCGGGAAATTTCGGCTATCGAATGGGAAGAATTAATTGATTTTACAGGTTACTTTTCTGTCACTTCTAATGTGGATAATCCGAACATCACCACGCCCCTTTTTGCTAATTTGAAAGTAAAAGATGCGATTGTTGACCGTTTGAAAGAAAAAAAAGGAATCCGTCCGAATTCCGGATCCGATGCCAATAAAGCAGTTGTTCATTTATATTGGAAAGATGCCGAGGCTACTGTTTTTATAGACACGTCCGGCGAAACTCTAGCCAAACACGGTTACCGGAAAATTCCGGGCAAGGCGCCCATGCTGGAGGCGCTTGCCTCGGGTGTAATTTATGCAACACAATGGGACAAAAAGTCGCCCTTTATCAATCCAATGTGTGGTTCCGGAACGTTAGCTATTGAAGCTGCATTAATTGCAACCAATCGGGCACCAGGTTTATACCGCATGAACTACGGTTTTATGCATATAATGGGTTATAACGAAGAGGTGTTTTTTGCTGAACGCAGAATATTAAAAGATCAGGTAGTAAAAAATATTGATTTAAAAATCGTTGCTTCAGATATTTCAGAAGATGCAGTAGAAGTGACCAGAAAAAATGCGAAAACCGCTGGTGTTGACACATTAATTGACTTCCAGGTTTGCGATTTCGAATTAACGCCTGTCCCGGAAGGCGAAAAAGGCGTTGTTGTTTTTAATCCGGAATATGGCGAAAGACTTGGCGTCCATAGCAAACTGGAATTGACTTACAAACGCATGGGTGATTTTATGAAAAAAGAATGTAAAGGGTTTACAGGCTATATTTTTACAGGCAATCCGGATTTAGCTAAAAAAATCGGGTTAAAAGCGTCAAAGAAAATAGAATTCTATAACGGCAAACTCGATTGTCGCTTACTTGAGTATGAACTTTACGACGGAAGCAGAAGGGCACCCCTGAATGCGGTTACGGAATAATTGCCAGTATATTCTTCTTTAAACGACATAAATTTATCTTTTTACATAAGATTGTTACTGAAAGTTTATTTTCAAAATCCTTTTATAGGCAATTTTCGTTTATATGGTATTAGAATAAAACCTTATCTATGGAAAATCTATTAGCTTTAAAGATGAAGCACATTGCCGGGAATATTAGAAAAATCAGAGAATATAGAGATTATACTCAAGATTATCTGGCAGCGAAATTGAAGATATCGCAAAATGCCTATAGTAAAATAGAACTTGGGTATAGTAAATTAACGCTAGAACGTTTGTTTCAGATTGCATCAGTTATTGATGTAGATGTAACCCAGTTGCTTACGCTCGAACATAAAGAAATTATTAAAAATCTCTCTGAAACTGAAGAATTGGTAGCAGTTCATAGGTAGTTGTTGCAAAGATTTTAAATTAAACCTATTTTCCTGTACCTTTCTTATTATTATTTAAATGACCCATCAGATGCAGGATTACATTGAAAAAACTATAGATTTCGTAAAAAAAACACTTGAAAATGCAGAATCCGGACATGATTGGTTTCACATAGAACGTGTCTATAAAACGGCATTGACCATTAACCAATTCGAAAAAGGAGACGAATTGGTTGTAATTCTAGCTGCCTTATTACATGATATTGCAGACCCTAAGTTTAATAACGGCGATGAAGAATTAGGACCGAATCTGGCAGAAAAATTTTTAATTTCAATAGGAGTGAATGCGGAAACAATTTCTCAGGTAAAACTGATTATTCAGCATATGTCATTTAAAAACAGTTTTGATGGTTCCGCCTTTTCATCGAAAGAAATGCATATTGTACAAGATGCCGACAGGCTGGACGCCATAGGCGCGATAGGTATTGCACGTGCATTTACCTATGGCGGTTTTAAAAACCGGGTACTGTATGACCCTTTAATTAAGCCTGTTCAACATACGTCTAAAGAGACCTACAAAAACACAACCGCACCAACGATTAACCATTTTTATGAAAAATTACTTTTACTAAAAGACAGCATGAATACTCAGAAAGGCAGAGAAATGGCGCTGGACAGGCATAATTTTATGCTCAAATTTCTCGATCAGTTCTACATGGAATGGGAAGGTAAATAAAGAATTCAATTCTAATTATCAGCTTATCTTCGAGGCCCGGAAACGCGATATCTAAGCAATGATGAGTGAAATATTCTTACAAGGAATGCCATTTCTATCAAAATACTAATATTTTTAGTTATTTCAAGCTATATTTGTTAGCAAATGCTACCCTATGTCGTTTGATAGAATTCGTGAAAAACTAAATATCCTGGCTGATGCTGCAAAATATGATGTCTCCTGTTCATCTAGTGGTGGAACCAGAAAAAATGATGGAAAAGGACTTGGTGACAGCCATAGTTCAGGCATCTGCCATACATACACAGAGGATGGACGATGTGTATCTTTATTAAAAATCCTTTTAACCAATCATTGCATTTACGATTGCCTTTTTTGCGTATCAAGAAAAAGCAATGATGTAAAACGTGCAGCCTTTACTGTAGACGAAGTTGTTGAATTGACGATGAATTTCTATAGAAGAAATTATATTGAAGGTCTTTTTTTAAGTTCCGGGATTTTCAAAAATGCGGATTTTACGATGGAACGTTTATTGCTGGTGTGCAAAAAATTGCGGTTAGAGCAGAATTATAATGGTTATATACATTTAAAAACAATTCCGGGCGCCAGCGATGAGTTAATAAAAGAAGCAGGGTTGTATGCCGATCGGATGAGCATCAATTTAGAAATGCCAACTGAAGCAGGGTTGAAGCTTTTAGCGCCCGAAAAAAGCCATGATGATGTCATTAAGCCGCTGGCATTTGTGCAACAGAACATCGCTCAATTTGCAGAAGATAAAAAGTTAATTAAACACATTCCAAAATTTGTTCCAGCCGGTCAAAGTACGCAGATGGTTATTGGTGCTACTCCAGAAAGCGATAAGGATATTATGTATACAGCCAATGCATTCTACAAAAACTTCTCTTTAAAACGAGTTTATTATTCGGGATATGTGCCCATTAGCAACGACACAAGAATGCCTGTTTTAGGTACACAACCTCCGCTTTTGCGGGAAAACCGGTTATACCAGACAGATTGGTTAATGCGTTTTTACGGTTTTAAGGTTCAGGAAATTCTGAATGATGCGAACCCAAACCTGGATGTGGATATTGACCCGAAGCTGAGTTGGGCCATACGGAATATGCAGCATTTCCCAATTGATATTAATAAAGCGGACTATAAAATGATTCTTCGCATTCCGGGCATTGGTGTAATGTCGGCACAGAAAATTATTCAGGCCAGGAAGTTTGGAAAATTAAGAATTGACCAGCTTAAAAAAATTGGTGTTGCTTACAACCGGGCTAAACATTTCATTACTTGCGTTGATAGTCCTTATCAATTGAAAGATTATCAGGGGACACAGATTAAAGCTTTTATTCTGGCAGAAAGCCAGAGTAAATATTTGAAGACGGATAGCAATCAATTGATTTTGTTTTAATATATGCCCCGGAATCACAGAGATACAAAATAAGTACCACCCTTTCGATCCGAGAGCTATCGGATGAAGCACCAGAGAAACGCCTGCCTGTGTAAGGCATGGAGCAATCTTTGAATCCTGTGCCATGTACAAAAATTCTCCGCTCTGCTCAAAGCGATCACTACATAAATCAATCATTCAATGACTTACATTTTCGATGGATCATTACCAGGACTTTTAACTGCCGTGTTTGAGTGGTTTGAACGCAAACCGGGAAAAGTTGAACTTAAGTCGGTTGAGATGTTTCAACCAGAAGCTTTTGCGGAAAGTTTTACAGTTATTACAAATTCGGAAAAATCGGATCGGGTTTGGGCTGGTCTTCAAAAGAAATTGAAGAAAGAATGGTTGAGGAAATTTTACTGTTCCTACCTCTCTGAAATTCATGAGGCTTATAACCACCTTTTTCATTTTACAATCTATATTTTCCAGAATGGGATTGGTGCCGAAACAAATTATGGCAATGATCACGTAATGGCTGTATCTAAATATGCGAGAAGCGTGGAACGCGAAAAACATCGAATGGAAGCATTTATTCGTTTTCAACATACTGCAGACGGGATTTTCTACACAGGCATCGATCCTGATTTTAATGTACTCCCGTTAATTTCAAATCATTTTAAAAACCGTTATGCCGATCAGCAATGGATTATTTATGATTTAAAACGAAAGTATGGTCTACATTATAATTTAAATTCTGTAGAAGAAATAACCATTGATTTTACAAACGGTGTAAACAGTAAAAACCCTGAAGCCATTTTGCTGGATGAAAAAGAAGAACTGTATTCCGTTTTATGGAAAGATTATTTTAAAAGCGCCAACATCGTTGCCCGTAAAAACACGAAGCTTCATGTAAGGCATGTACCCAAAAGATATTGGAAATATTTGACGGAAAAGCAATTGAGTTAACATAGCATTAACATAAAAGCTTTAAATTGCAGCATGAAATTAAGTGTGCTGGTTTTATTTACTGCGCTTGCCGTTGCCCTTTCTATTGGCATGGTGAACTTTTATTTTCAACATAGTTTGTATTATCTGGCCATTTCGTTTGGTGTTTCTTTTTTAAGTAGTTTTTTGGTTTTCTATTATTTACTGGAGAAATACATTTACACGAAAATTAAACTGATTTATAAGCTTATCCATAACCTTAAACTTGGCAAGGATTTAAAAGATGCGCTTGGCGAATACGTGAGTTCAGATCCCATTAATGATGTAGAACAGGAAGTTAAAGAATGGGCCGGCGCTAAGAAAAAAGAAATCGATTTGTTAAAGAAGCAAGAACAGTTTCGCCGGGAATTTCTTTCCAACGTTTCCCATGAATTTAAAACGCCGCTCTTTGCCATTCAGGGCTATATCGAAACTTTACAGGATTGTATTGAAGACGACCCGGAAATGGCGGTTAAATTTCTTAAAAAGGCAGAGAATAACGTGGAGCGTTTAAGTTATTTAATTAATGATTTAGATGCGATTGCAAAACTGGAAACGGGTGAATCGCCAATTAATTATCAAAAATTCGATTTTGTGCAACTGGCAAAAGAGGTAATGGAAAACCTAGAAGACCGGGCTAAAGCAAAGCATATTAAACTTTTTTTTAAGGACAAGTACACAGCTGTTACTACGGTTAATGCAGACAGGGAAAAGATTCGCCAGGTTTTAATTAATTTAATGGTGAACAGTATTAAATATGGTATTGAAAACGGCGAAACGGCAATCAAAATTTTTGAACTTCATGACCAGTTTTTAATTGAGGTTACCGATAATGGAATTGGTATTGAAGAGAAACACCTGTTTCGTTTATTCGAACGTTTTTACCGTATTGATACACATAGAGCGAGAGAAGTGGGTGGAACCGGTTTAGGTTTAGCCATTGTGAAGCATATTTTAGAGGCGCACCAACAAACCATTTCTGTTCGAAGTACGCCAGGTATTGGAACAACATTTGCTTTCACGCTTCAAAAAGGCGGATAGTTATTTAACCGCAAGTTCGCGGAGTGAAAGCGCGAAGAACGCAAAGCTAGGTACCAAAAGGGTGTTCATCACAGTGGTCGCAGCGTAATTCACATAGAACATAAAGTTATGTGCAGAATTTTTGAACCATAAAAGAATTCAATAAATATAGGCTCATAGTTTCAAAAGGTCGTCGTTGCGAGGAACGAAGCAATCTCAATAGTGACCACAGAGGTCGCAGAGAAATTTCACAGAGAACACAAGTATGTGCGGATGCCTGAGAAAATAAGCTCATAATTTCAAAAACCTTGTGAGGAACTATCAATTTCAAAAACTAACCATTGCGTGCGAAGGAAATATAACGTTAGCTGAAAAAACTTTTAACCCTATAAGAAATTAAAGGAATTGTAAGCTCGGTTTATTACAACTCTGAAGGTTCTCCATCTTTGGAGGGGCAGGGGAAGGAATTATTATCCTATTATTTTCCGAAGAACATTACCCCAGTTTCCTAAACCCGATATTAGCGGCAGCCCCGAATTTTTCATGAGGGCTATAGCGTTTAGCGGGACTTCTGGTGCCGAAGCACCAAGACCTACCATTTTCGAATGTTTATCATTTCTAATCAAACAGTTGAAAATAAACGAGTGTGACAGCTCAAAGCACTAATTCCTTAATATAATTAAGAAATTAACATTAACTTAACATTGAGCACGTAGCTTTGCAACATATTAAAATTAACATGAACAATATTTTTAAGTTCTTTACGCCTCAGGATAAAAAGTTTCATCCTCTTTTTGAACAAGCCGGCAGCAACGCATTGAAAATTGCTGAAACGCTATTAGAAATGGTTAGCACAGGTGATGCTGAAGCAAGGAAAACCATTTTTAAGGAAATTGAACGCTTAGAACATGTAGGCGACGACATTACCCATTCGATTTTCTTAGAATTGAGCAGGAACTTTATCACGCCTTTTGATAGAGAAGACATTCACCAGTTGGCTACGGCTGTTGATGATGTTGCTGACTATATTTATGGTACTGCGAACCGCATGCAAATGTATAACATGAACACCATTAATGAGCCTATTGTAAAAATTGCCGAGCTTTTGGTTGAAATGTGTACCGATATTGATAAAGCAATTAAGGAGTTACGCAGTTTCAAAAACATCCGTGTTATTGCTGATGCTTGTATCCGCATCAACAGCGGCGAAAACCAGGCTGATTACGTTTTTACATTAGCAGTTGCCCGTTTATTCGAGTACGAAACCAATGCGATTGAATTAATTAAACAAAAAGAGGTTTTACAAACGATAGAGAAAGCGACAGATAAGTGCGAAGATGTAGCGAATGTGCTTGAAACTATCCTGGTTAAAAACGCTTAATAAAATACAAACATGGTAACTACCTTATTGGTTGTTGTTGTAATTCTGGCCATTGCTTTCGATTACATTAACGGCTTCCACGACGCCGCTAATTCGATTGCAACGGTTGTTTCTACAAAAGTTCTTACGCCTTTCCAGGCGGTTTTGTGGGCTGCACTTTTCAATTTCGCAGCTTACTTTTATTTTACCGACCACAAAGTGGCAAACACGGTTGCTAAAACAGTAATCGAAAATTACATTACCTTAGAGGTTATTCTTGCGGGTTTAATTGCCGCAATTATTTGGAATCTTTTAACCTGGTGGTATGGTATACCATCAAGTTCATCACATACTTTAATCGGAGGTTTCGCAGGCGCAGGTATGACGCATGCTCTACTTACAGGCGCTAGTCCGCTTGATGCCGTAAATATGGGTTATGTGGTAAAAATTGTTTCTTTTATAGTATTGGCGCCAATAATCGGTATGGTAATTTCGGTGGTTTTAACATTGATTATTATTAATATCTGCCGCTATGCCAAACCTGCAACTGCAGAGAAATGGTTTAAAAGACTACAATTACTTTCATCTGCCGCATTGAGTTTCTTCCATGGTGGTAACGATGCACAAAAAGTAATGGGTATTATAGCAACAGCATTAATTGCGGCAAATGTGATTCCAAATTTTGAATCAATGCCAGCCTGGGTGCCAATATGTTGTTATTCAGCAATTTCTTTAGGCACAATGAGTGGTGGCTGGAAAATTGTTAAAACAATGGGCTCTAAAATTACAAAGGTTACGGCACTTGAAGGTGTTGCAGCTGAGGGTGCAGGCGCCATTACATTGGGTATTACAGAACATTTCGGTATCCCGGTTTCTACTACTCACACCATTACAGGTTCGATTGTGGGTGTAGGTGTTGTAAAAAGTGTATCAGCTGTACGTTGGGGTGTAACCATCAATTTAATTTGGGCCTGGATTTTAACCATTCCGGTTTCTGCTACGTTGGCAGCAATTATCTATGGTGTAATTTACTACTTCAAATAAAAACAAAATCCTTTAAATATACTCAGGAAGACTAAGGCGAATTGCTTTAGTCTTTTTTCGTTTAACCTCGAAGTATGCAAAGAAGAGTTGAGTATTACGTTTTTGCAGAAGTGTTGGATTCAAACATCCTCCCCTTGCACCCTCCAAAGGGGGAAATCCCCTCAACGCTTGAAATAAACCTGAGCTATGTTTTTCCCGCAGGGTTAAAAGAACTCTGCGCCTAACTTAGCGTTCTTTGCGTTTTACCCTTTGAGAGCTTTGCGGTTAAGCTACAACCTGTCTTTCATTTCTTTAGCTACTTGCTGAGCAAGAGGATCGCCACTTAGTTCTAAATTCTTAACAATGTTTTTTTGGTTTGCAGTAGAATGGTTCTGACTCAATTTAAAAACGTGATCAATATGGCTCACCACAATTTCGAACCCTGTTATCGCTTTCAAATGTTTCTGGATATAAGCCTCACCCATTCTATTAAAGGCTGCCGGACTAGAATCTGGATCTTCGTATTTATCAGTCAATTCTTTTATTGCCTTGTAAGTTTCTTCTGAGTTTAACAGCCTCATAATACCTTTTGCCTGAACAGTTTTATAATTCCAGGTAGAAGCTGATTGAGGTTTTTCATAAACCGATGCGCTGATGTATGCATGAGCACCCGTGAAAATCGCCAATACATTTGGGTTTTGCTCAAAAGCTTTGCAATGGTCAGTTTTGGTCATGATGTGACCGATAAGCCTAATAACCCCGCCTTCAACTACAGTTTTAACCGGAACTTGTGTGGCAACAGGAAATTTGCCATCAAAACCGACTAGAGTTATAAATGTATTTTGATGCATAAACTCAAGAATTTCTTCCTGGTTGCTGGTTGTAAAATATGGGGCTTTGTACATGAGTTGTTATATATGTCTTTACCACCTTAGACACCTAAGTTCACGTAAGGGAAAAAGCTTAACATTTTTAATGTGACCTGGTAGTGCTTTTATATTGATGGTTTTACTCCGCGTTCTTTGCGGTTAATTTAAAATTTAACGCTCAATTCGACTAAGTCGTCACCATTATTAGGTAAAACCCAATCCGGACCGGTTTCGATAAGTCTTTTTGCCTCAGCATCGGCTTTTTTACTCAGGGATTTTATTACCGAAACCTGAGCTGGCCGTCCATTCTTCTTGACTTTAAATCTTAAGACAACATATTGGGCAGGCCCTTTCGGGTTGTATAACTTATTGTTATTTTCGAGATACTGCTCATAATTTATAGTGGAGACAGGTATAGGTTTAGTAATTTCTTCTTTAGTTTTATCCAGGTTTTCTACTGCTTTCAAAACAATTTTCTTAGGGGTTATGGCTTCTCTTTTCCGTCCGTTAGAACCTGTGATTAAAGCAATTTCATTTAAAGACTTATCGCCTGTTAAGGCCATCCGAATTGCATCGGGATTTGTGACAATGGCTTTATCGTTGAAACCTTGTGCCTTAATTAAAATTTCCTTGTCTTTATCAACACTGTCCACAGGCAGGGCAAAAAACCCCGCTGCATTTGTTGCCGTTACTGCTTTCGAATTTTCCAGTTTCACAACTGCGCCCTGAACCGGCTGTCCACTCTGTGAAACAACATTACCGCTGTAAATTAAACCATTTCCCGAACCTGCAGGCGCAGCTGACACCACCACCTCACTCATAGGACTAATCTCCGTGCGCTGCATAGCCATTGGCGCTGATTTGGCCTTCTTTAACTCCGAGTATTCTGCGCTGGCCTTTGCCGATTTCGCTTCAACTACATCAGCATTTCTAATTATAGGAGCCGTCTTTGTATTTTTTGCCAACTCACCAGTTTTTGCTTCAGTTATGGCTTTATCTATCAAGGCAGATTTAGAAATTTCGTCTGCTTCAACCGATGTATCTACAGCTTTAGGTTTAGCCGACGCAATTGCATTTGAAGAATCTAAATTAACGATTATCCCTTTTGATTTTCTTGATGCGATTTCAGCGTTTTTACGATTTGTTTCACGCATAAAAAACAGAATGCTCACTGCAATAAAAGCAACTGTAGCTGTTGCCGCAATACTCAAACGTTGCGTGGTAATGCCCCACATTCTACGCTTAATTGGTTTTTTAGAAACCCTATCGTAAAGTTGTCTTTGTAAAATAGAAAGTGTTTGTTTACGTTTTGGCGATTGGCGCAAACCCTCAAGTGCTTCGGCAACGAAAGGATCATCTAAAGCCTGCCTTTCCACAAAGTGCATACCTTTTGCATCAAGCTTACCATCAAGGTAATCCTCAAGTACATCAATATCTAACCAATCATTATTCACTGCTATTCTTCTCTATACAAATTTTTAAATTCCGCTTTCCGTTCTGGATGTAACTCTTCACCTTAAGCATATCGTAACCGGTAATATCGGCCACTTCCTTATAGCATTTTTCCTGTAGATAAAATAAATCTACACTTTTTCGCTGTTCTTCAGTCAAGGTTTCCATGCACTTTTCCATAATGGTAAGCTGGGTTTCCTTTGTATTGTCAATATCCAGATGCACAAATTCGCTGTTTTCCACAAAAGTATCGTCTAATGAAACGTTATTTTGCTTCGCAGATTTCCGCAGCGCCATTAAACAATGGTTTCGTGTGAGCACATGCAACCAGCTTTTAAAATTCTGTACTTCATGAATTTTGAGTTTTGTTATCAACTCTTCAAAAATCTGCATTACAGCATCCTTACTTTGCTCCTCATCTTTGAAATAATTAAGGCAAACGCCGAAAACCAGGTGCATATATTTGTTGTAAAGCGTACCCAACGAGTCTAAATCGCCCGTATTTTTATACGCGGCAATTATGTCTGCATCTTGTTTCTGGTTATTTCCAGCTGTATTTTTTATAAATTTCAAAAAATTGGGTAGCTAAGGCAAATTATCATCCAAGTATAAAAAATATTTCTGAGTGATGAGGAATAAACTAATCATTTAGGATATCGATTTGTTATTTGTGATAGCAATGATTGTACGTTTTGGTATCTGATGGTCCCGCTTTGTTCTAATCTTTCTCAATCTGCATTGCATTTATCCTTGCACAAATAAATTCGAGACTAGATTTGTGGCAGTTGTTTTGCTTATCAAGGATTAAATCCACACAATGAAAAAAATTAATATTTTATCTTCATCTCTGGCATTAATTTTATTTTCAAACCTGAATGTAAACGCACAAATAAAATTAGGCGATATTTTTAAAAAGATAACAGAAAAAAATACCACAACAAATACAGGAATTACGCCAACAACTTTCGAAATTGGGCAAGGAATCAAGGAAGCGCTGCAGATTGGTGTATCAGCTGGCACTGACAGGCTATCCGCTAAAGATGGCTTCCTCGGCAATCTTGCAGTAAAAATCTTAATGCCTCCGGAAGCACAAAAGGTGGAGCGAACATTGCGTAGTATCGGCTTAAACAAACTCTGCGACAATGTGGTGGTGAGTTTGAACCGTGCCGCAGAGGATGCAACTACAGCAGCTAAACCAATCTTTATTTCTGCCATTAAACAAATGACGATTACTGATGCAACAAACATCCTGTTAGGAAACAATGATGCTGCAACTGAATATTTCAAACGCGTAACTACATCCCAATTGATGCAGAAGTTTAGTCCGATTGTAACCACAAGTTTAAATAAGGTAAATGCAACAAAGTATTACAGCGATTTAACAACTCAATACAACCGTTTGCCTTTGGTTAAACCAGTAAATACCAATTTAACAGAATATGTTACGCAGAAAGCGATAGATGGTTTATTTATCGAGGTAGCTAAAGAAGAATTAAAAATCAGGGGTAACCTAAGCTCAAGAAGTACAACTTTATTGCAGAAAGTTTTCGGTTATGCGGATAAGAGAAAGATTTAGCAGGATGCGATGATTTGCCAATGGTTCGTGAGGAAGCGAACTATGGCGACTAATAAGATAGGGAGTTAAGTTTTGGTAAAATCATAAATTAAAGATTCAGGTTTCAAAAGGGCCTGAATCTTTTTTATTTAAAAACTATTTGTAAAATTGTATATGACTAAAATCAGCATTAAAATTATTTCCATTTTAATTCCATGTGTGGCGCTAATTGTTTCTTGCAGCCAAAATAAATCCGGCGAACAAAACACGAAGGCGGTTTTGGATACAGTTTCTTTGAGAAATAAAAATTTCGCTTTAGCCTATCAGGATGGAAGGAGAATTGTAGCAACGAGCATCGATACCATGAAGCAGATTTCGTTTGGCGGTGCTACCGACCCGGCAATCTCACCCGATGGAAATAAATTAGCTTATACCGTTATTGACTCTGCCGGCCGTAAAACCATTTGGGTAGCAGATATGGAAAATAAAAGTCAGCTGCAACTTCAGGTACATGGTGGCGATTACCAACAGGCCGTTTGGTCGCCAAATGGAACGGCGATTGCGTTTAACATTTTAAAGAGCAAAAACATATTTAAAATTGGCGTTATTAAAACCGATAATACGGGTTTTGTAATGTTGGATGGCGGACCGAAAATTAATGCTTATTCGCCAACCTGGAAAAACGAAAAAGAAATTATCGGACAGGATTTAATTAACCTTTATACTTTTGATATTTCTGGGAAATTGATTGATACAAAATCTATTTTGAGCTTAATTGGTAAGGATTTTAAAATCGCAAGAAATGATCGTTTCTTTTATACTAAGGATGGTCAGAAATTAATTTTTAACGCTGGCAATAACGATGGCTCGATTGGTCAGGCTGAAGCAGTATATATTTTAGATTTAGCCAGCAAGAAAGTCGATAGAATTTCCCCAGTAGGCATGAATGTTCCCTACGTTTTTGTAACCGCTGATGATAGAATTTTTTACAGTGGTTCGGAAAAGCCTTCCACTCAAAATAAGATTTATGTTTCTGATTTAAGCAGAAACAGTAAATTGGTAGTCGATAAGGGAATCAATCCGACAGGGGCCTTGAAGTAAAACTTATATACCGAAGAAATGTTCATTCGGATTAATCTTCCAAAATATTGTAAGCAATGCTGGGGTTTACAATGCGAGTTGCTTGCACAGTTTGTGGTAGTTAAACCTGATTGCAATGAAAAGCCCGCAAGCGGGTACGAGCATGGATTGAAACGAAAAGCAGGGCTAATTTTACCAAGAACTGCTGCCTTTAATTTCCTTAAAAACATGCCTTACGATGGCCTCCTCAGCAAAACTCGGCTATTCAGTAAAAAATTTAGCAAATTTTAAAGTAATATTGATTATCATCCGTTTACGGAGTTATCAAACAAAAAGTTTTGCCGACAAACGAACCTCAAAATATCATTTCTACGGTTGCCAGTTATGGTAAGCGTTTATTCAGTTTCATTCGAGGTCGGGTGAATACGGATGAGGACGCGGAAGACATTTTGCAGGATGTTTGGTATCAGTTGAGCAACCAGCCAGAGGCAGGAACCATTGAGCAGATTAGCGGATGGTTGTATCGGGTGGCCAGAAATAAGATTACCGATAAGTATCGGAAGCAAAAAGATGTACTTATTGAGGATTTGAGCTACGAGGATGAAGACGGCGAAATCAATTTCAGGGAGATTTTGCTGGCAGAATCTTTTTCGCCGGAAGAGGAGAGTTTAAAAAAACTCTTTTGGGATCAGTTGTTTTTAGCTTTGCAGGAATTGCCCGAAAATCAACGTTATATTTTTGTTCAGAACGAATTGGAAGATAGAACTTTCCAGGAAATCGCCGATGAAACAGGCGAAAACATTAAAACTTTAATATCAAGAAAGGGCTACGCTGTTAAACATTTGCGTAATCGTTTACAAAATTTATATCAGGAATTTATTAACTATTAATTTTGCAGGAAATGAGAAATAGAAAGTTTAGTAAAGGCAAGAAGTTCATTTTCTTTTTACCTGTGGTGGCGTTAATTGCTACTGCGTTGGGTTTTATTGTAATGTATTTGTGGAATTGGATTTTACCAGAAGTTACACATGCCAGTCGGTTAAATTTTTGGCAGGCGCTTGGACTTTTGGTTTTATGCCGATTGCTTTTTGGTAATTTTAATAAAGGTGCCGGCAATAATCGTTTCCGCGAAAAGGCTATGGGCATGCGATCGAAATGGCAAAGTATGAATGAAGAAGAACGCGCAAAGTTTAAAGAAGAATATAAACGAAGATGCGGTGGCTGGGGACACCGCAATAAAGAATAATTTGGTGCCAGTTGAAAAGCTGGCATTTTTTATGGGTGTTGTTTTTCGAAAACGGTTATCATCTTAATTTGTTACTTCTGCGATTTCTAATTCCCCTCTTTCAGAGGTGTGCCCGTAGGGCGGGGTGTTCTTTTCCTGGCGGATAGGCTTCGGGTTAAACCCACCTCCCCCTCAACCTTCCTTATTAACATTCACAAATTGAGGTGATCTTAGGTCAGGGAAATCGGTTTTAACTTTTCTCTGCTAATCTTCCTCTTTCTGCGCATGCCTAAGCATTATGTTTGCCACGGAAGCACGAAAAACACGGAAAAACTTTAATCTCCTCCGTGATTTCTGTGCTTCCGTGGCTAAGTAATTTTTACCAATGTTTTAAAAGCAATTTCCCTGAACCTTAGGTGTCTAAGGTGGTAAAAACATTTTCAATTTTTTTTAAAGTAAAACTAATCTTCCTCCGTCTACCCTATTAAATAACAAGAAATTAAAAATGAAACAAATATTAAAATCAATAGGATTTGGGATTGTACTTGGTGCAGTCGCTTTCTTCATACCATTTATATTCAAATTTATCTTCGCCATAATGATAATCGGTTTTGTATTCAGAATGGTTTTCAGAGGCAGAAGACACCGCCATTTTGCGAACAAGTTTGAGGGATTTGGCAATTACTATCCTCCAATAGTACCAATCGATAATCAATGGTACAAACCATTGGTTCAGGGAAATGGTCCGGTTCAAAACATTAATATAAATTATTAATCGCCATGAAAGCATTCAGAATATTATTAGCGATGGCTGTCGCTGGAGCAACATTTTACAGCCTTAACGTACTTGCAGTTCAAAACGGTTACCGTGATAGATTAGATTTTAAAAATAGACATTATCATGAGTCTGATTGCAATCGTGAACACTATAGAAATCACGGTTTCAGTCACCACGGCAGAAAAGCTGCTGATACTTCGATAACACAAATTGATAGTGCAAACATTAAATAAATAAGCTGATGTCTAAAGTTCTGTTTTTAAGCGTTCCGTCTGAAAGTGATGTTCAACCAAATTTGGGTTTAGCCAGCGAGCTGATCACCCGAGGTGAAAAAGTTACGTTTTTCAGTTCTGATGAATTTAAAAAGCCAATAGAAAATATTGGCGCCGATTTTAAAGCTTACAATAAAGATTTGGATGTTTTCAATAAACCCGAAGATGGTCAAAAGCCTAAATCAGGTTTGATTACGGCACTGCTGGAACCGATGAAGCTTATAGATGATATCGTGGTGCAAATAAGAGGATTGAAATTCGATTACGCGGTTTTTTCTCCCGCTTATCCATACGCAAATATCATAACACAATTATTGGGAATCCCGAAAACTGAATATGGTGTTTCTAATTAAAATATCGGCTTGGGCTGATGAACTAACGAAATAACAACAAATAAAAATTAAGAAAATGTACAACGAAAATAGATGCCATTCAGGCAAAATGAACAGCCGCTGGGGCGGAAGATTTGGTGGTCATCACCACGGGAAATTTGCACGCCATGCGGAGGGTATGTTTGGTCACGGGATTAGACGCGTGCCTGTTAACATTGAGGAAACCGAAGATAGTTACATCATTCACCTTTTCGCACCAGCTTTGGTAAAAGAATATTTGAAAGTGGTAACAAAAGATGATGTGTTAACAATCACCTACATACCAAAAGAGCATCTGGCATCTGCTTCCAGATTTAGCAGAAGAGAATACAGCAATGGGGCCTTTGAAAGGGCCTTCGCATTAAACGGAAAAGTGCTCAGCGAAATTATATCAGCCAAATATGCCGATGGAATTTTAAAAATTACACTTCCTAAAAACCCCGAAACGAACATACCTGCGAAAGATATTGCAGTGAACTAAGTTTTGTCTATTATAATTTCTGAGGCCCGGATTGTTTGCAGTCTGGGCTTTTTTGAGTTCAACGATTACTATTTACCACAAAGACACGGAGAACACAATGGTGTTCGCCACGGAAACAAAGAATACACGGAAAACCGAACTCAATTTGCGACGTTTCCAAACACCAACTCTGACAAAAATCGTAAATGCAATCTTTTCCCTTACAACCGATTTACATGGAACATTGCTTTTCAAAATCATTAAACATACTGAGTTTAAACTCGGGTTTGCTATTCGCCGTATTTTAAGGTACTTTTGCCTAAAATATATAAACATAACAGATTGAATTTTAACGACTTTAATTTTAACCCCGACTTACATGAAGGCCTAATGGCGATGGGGTATAAAAGTGCTACTCCGATACAAGAACAAGCCATTCCTGTAATTTTAGATAATCACGACCTGATTGCCTGCGCGCAAACTGGAACAGGAAAAACGGCCAGCTATTTACTTCCGGTAATGGATAAAATTATGAGGGCGAAAGACAGGCACAATAACACCCTGATTTTAGCCCCCACGCGTGAGCTTGCCCAACAAATTGATTTGCAGGTAGAAGCACTTGCTTATTTTACTAATATCAGTTCGCTTGCGGTTTATGGTGGCGGAGACGGCATAGCTTACGAACAGCAGAAACGCTCTATGCGTGAGGGTGTTGATGTGATCATTGCAACACCCGGTCGACTGATGGCTCACCTTTCTTCAGGTGTTTTGAAACTGGAGCATTTACAGCACTTAATTCTGGATGAGGCCGACAGGATGTTGGATATGGGCTTTTATGATGACATTATGCGCATTGTGAGTTACCTTCCCAAAAAACGTCAAACCCTTTTGTTTTCCGCTACGATGGCGCCAAAAATCAGAAAAATGGCGGGCACCATTTTAAATGAGCCGAAGCAGATTACCATCTCCATTGCAAAACCAGCGGAAGGAATTGACCAGCAGGCCTACAATATTCACGATCAACAAAAACAGGCTTTATTAACAGATATTTTTAAAGACGGGACCTATAAAAGCGCAATCATTTTTGCCTCTACAAAGGAAAAGGTTAAAGCTTTATACAAGACTTTCAAAAGTTTGGGTATTAAGGCAGATGCCTTCCATTCCGATCTGGGACAAAAAGAGCGCGAAGATATTCTACTGGCTTTTAAAAACAGGAGGTTACCAATTATTATTGGGACCGATGTTTTATCGCGTGGAATAGACGTTGAAGGTGTCGATTTGGTAATCAATTATGATGTTCCCGGCGACCCAGCAGATTATGTACATCGGATTGGCAGAACTGCAAGGGCAGAGACAAAAGGCACAGCAATTACGCTCGTAAACGGGAGAGATAAGCGCAAATTTGAAAATATCGAGAAACTGATTGAGAAACCAGTTCCACGGATGACTTTGCCGGAGCACATTTCAGCAATGGAAATAACACATGTGGAAGAAAAAAAGCCACAACAATCAAGGAACAACGGGAAGAAAAAGGTTTGGCACAAAAAAAAGCCAAAACCGAGTACCAATAGTTAAATGGATCAAAGCGCCAACAGAATATCTGATTGGCGTTTTTCTTTTATCATTATCTTTGCACAAATCCATGGCAAATTTCATTCTAATCGGTTTATGCATCCTGGCCGGAATACTCTTTCGCAAAAGCAAAACTTTACCAAAAGACGCACATAAAAGCATTAACGCCTGGATAATCTACATCGCACTTCCGGCAGTTTCCTTTAAATATCTTCCACATATTACGTGGACAAAAGATTTACTATTTCCTGCTTTAGCACCCATTTGTGTCTGGATTCTGGGCTGGATCTTTATTACTATTTATTCGAGATTTACCAGAATGAGCATGGCAACTTCTGGTGGCTTAAAATTAGTGAGCTCATTAAGCAACACTTCATTTATTGGTTTTCCGTTGATTATCGCTTATTTCAGTGAAAAGGAACTGGCCATTGCAATAATCTGCGATCAGGTTACTTTTACTTTGTTGTCTACTATAGGAATTGTAGTTGCCATCCGTTCTTCTCAGCAACAGCAATTGAGTGCGAAACTGGTACTCAAAAAATTATTCACATTCCCTCCCCTGATTGGCTGTTTATTAGCTTTAACTTTACCGCGATACCTGAACTTATCTTCCTTAAATGTGCTCTTTGATAAACTGGCAGGAACTGTTGGTCCGCTGGCATTGTTTTCTATTGGCTTACAATTGAAATTTGGCGGTTGGTTAAGCGAGCTAAAACACATCAGCTTCGCTTTATTGTATAAGTTGATTCTAGCTCCGCTTACTATTTTGATTATCGCCGTGTTTTTAGGCATAAGTGGAATGGTAACCAGGATAACCATTTTCGAAATGGCAATGCCTACACTATTAACCGCAGGTGTAGTAGCTGATCAGTATAATTTGAACCCCAGAGTTTCTAATCTGGTGGTCGGCATAGGGATTTTATTGTCGTTTGTTACTACCGGAGTTTGGTGGTTGGTGTTGATTTATTCCGGTTTGGTTTAAGGTAACTACAAATAGTATGAAGGTTTTGCCATATAAGGCATTTAAGAAAATATAAGTTGGATACCACGCCTAAACCACAAAGGCACAGTGAACACAATGGAATTAAAAAATTAATAACCGTTTTTTGGTTACATTCTTTAAGTAGATTGGTTACAAGCTGTTGTTTCTTAGGTGAACCAAGGTGTCTTAGTTGGTAAAAACAAATTAACACTCCGGCAAACTAATTGGAATATTCGTAGCCAGGCCGCCATCTGAAGTTTCTTTGTATTTGGCATTCATATCCAAAGCGGTTTCCCACATGGTATTTACCACTGCATCTAAACTAACTTTTGCCTTATCAGGATTGCTTTGCAGGGCCAACTGACTGGCCGTAATTGCCTTAATTGCACCCATTGTATTCCTTTCTATGCAAGGGATCTGAACAAGCCCGCCAATCGGGTCGCAGGTTAAACCTAAATGGTGTTCCATGGCTATTTCAGCAGCCATTAAAACCTGGCGTTGCGAACCCCCTAAACATTCGGTTAACGCCGCAGCAGCCATAGCAGAGGATACGCCAATTTCTGCCTGGCATCCCCCCATTGCAGCCGAAATTGTTGCGCCTTTTTTGAAAATACTTCCTATTTCTGAAGCACAGGCTATAAACTGAATTATTTTATCGTCAGAGTAGCCGTCGCAAAAGGTAATCAAATATTGCAAAACCGCTGGAATTACACCCGCAGCACCATTTGTTGGAGCGGTTACCACCCGGCCAAAAGAGGCATTTTCTTCGTTAACGGCTAATGCAAAACAGCTTACCCAATCTAAAATATAATTAAAGCCATTTCCTCCTTTTCTAATCGCCTCGACCCAGGAAGTGTAGTCGTGGTATTCGCTTTTGCCTATCAAACGCTTATTCAAAGGAAATGCTCTGCGCGCAACATCAAGGCCCCCGGGTAAAAAACCAGTCGTATGACAGCCCCGATAGATACAATCTCTCATCACCGCAAAGTGCTGTAGGATTCGGCTTTTAGTCTCCGCTTCAGGTCGCCAGGCAAGTTCATTTTCCATAACAATTTCACTCACCTTTAAGCCGGTCGACAAACACCAGTGTAAAAGTTCTTTGGCTTTATCTATCGGAAAAGGCAAATCGACCTGTGCTTTCTGGTTATTATCTTCACCATCTTTAACCACAAAGCCACCACCAATAGAATAATAGGTTTCTGAATACGCTTTACCGTTTTTCAGGAGCGCCTGAAAAGTGACCGCATTTGGATGAAATGGAAGACTTTCTGCAAACAGGAAAAGGAAATCATTGCTGTAATCAAAATCGATGATTACATGCCCCGCCAGATTAAGTTTTTTATTATTTTGAATGGCTTCAAAAGTTGGTGTAACTGCATCAACATCGAAAGTTACCGGATCGGCACCCGTTAAACCTAGTAAAATAGCAACATCCGTTCCGTGGCCTTTGCCGGTCTTTGCAAGCGAGCCATAAAGTAATATTTTCACCAGCTCCACATCATCTAAAAGACTATTTTCTTGAAGCGAAGCGGTAAATTGCTGGGCAGCACGCCACGGACCAAGCGTGTGCGAACTTGAGGGACCGATGCCAATTTTAAAAATATCGAAAACAGAAATTTGTTCTTTTATCATGAAGCAGTTAGTTATACAAAGCTATGATTTGTTTTATGATTTAGTGAGAATTAATTTTTGCTTCAGCAGTAAAATAGATACTTAGTTTGAACACAATGCTCTAATGTGTTTTTCAATATCAATACTTTCGAATAAATCAATTATCGTTATTGCCGCGCTTCGTCTGGGTTAAGGCTGACACACTACATTTTTGATATCATTTTTCTCTTTATGTTCATCCTGGGGGTAGTAACCGCAATTATTGATCCGAGCATCATCAATATATTAAATGATGAAATTACAGAGTGAATTGTTGGTATGATATTTTATGGCGTAAATATGTCTTTCATAGAAGCGATGCTGAACGGCAAATCAATTGGCAAGTTTATCACTAATACAAGAGCTGTAAACACGGATGGCAGTGATTGAATTTTCGAAGAAACCACTACCAGAAACTTAATAAGAATTATTCCTTTCGATGCGCTAAGTGCATTAGGTACTCCATCTATTCCGTGGCACGATAAATGGTCAGACACCATGGTTATAGAGGTAAAAAGTAGCTTTAAAACAACAAAAACTGGATTTACTTTCCCCTTTTAAAAATCAAACTCAATAATCTCATCATCTTTCAACATTTGTTCAACAAATTTCTGATGGTTTTTAGGGGTTCCTGTGGCCGTCCAGTTCCCGGTTATAACATTATTAACCAGCTGATGTTTCCCACGTTGTGGTTTAAGCCTGTTGTTCCGGAAAACTTCTTCATAGCTTTCCAGATCTCCATGAACGTGCTGTTGCTTTACAATCCGATAGATGCGTTTTGTAAAGCGCCGATCGCCGATTTCTTCAAGAAAAGGAAAAATAATCAGTGCCAAAAGCACAACGCCCGTTACACCAATCGCCTGCTCATAATAGCCTGAGCCTACAGCCATTCCTATTGCGGCAACTATCCAGATGATACAGGCTGTTGTTAAACCTTTAACGCGGTTTTCTTCTTTAAAAATTACACCAGCACCTAAAAAACCAATCCCAGTAACAATATTCGAGGCAATCCTATCCTGGCTGGTTGGTCCGATTTTAATGGAAAGGATGGTAAACAAGGTTGCCCCCAAACCAATCATCATCATGGTTTTTAAACCTGCTGATTTACTCCTATATTCACGCTCTGCTCCGATTAGACCACAAAGCAACGTGGCCAGAAGGAATTTATTGACTTCGCTCTGCGTGATGAAATGACTGTTATCTATGATTTCGTTCATTGCCTCGATTTAACAAAGGCAAATTAATAAAAATCATAGCATCTCAGGCCATTTGCCCGGCCATAATTGGAACTATTTCGCCAATATTTTTCATAACCCAAACCAATTTCTGAAGTTCCGCCGGTGTTGGTATAGTTTATTTTTGAAGTGGTTGCGTCATGACTAACTCCGATTCTGAATTTTTCACCGTTTGTTCTCCTGTTAAATATATCGAAAATCACCGAGAATACGATTGCATCATTACCATTCGAATTTCCATCATTACGATACCAGATACCGGCATTTATCCCAGCGTACTTAAATTGTGTGCCAACACTAAATGAGGTAACATTCTGTTGCTTATAAGCCACAATAGAAGGAATTAAATAGGAACCATCTCTATCATACTGATCGGGAACGAGCGCGAGTTTATAACTTAAATTACCGGATATCCTCATTGGCAATCTGGCTTGGTAGCCCGCCAGAGATTCATCCGGCCGATTTAGATGATGTAAACCCACGCCAACCATAAAGTTTTTATATACCAGGTTACTTCCTGCAGCAGCATCGAAATAAAAGCGGCTGTCGACATTTGGCCTTTCAGCACCCGAGATGATGCCGGGTATAATCCCTGAAGTGACGTCTATCTGGTCGCCAAAAACCAATCTATCCCAGTTTAATTTTTGATTGGTTATACCACCCTGTAAACCAAAAGAAAGGGTGTAATCATCGCCACCGATTATGTAGGAATAGCTTAAGGCGATATTGTTCTTTTGCAGGTATGCCGTACCCTCACTGCTCCGGTTAAAAACAAGCCCAATACCACTGTTTATCTTTTGAAGGTTTAAATCAGCAGAGGCATTCATGTAAGAAAAATCACCCGAAAGCCCCGTCCATTGATTCCGGTATAAGGCACTAACTCTGATATCGCCCTCAAACTGGCCCGTTAATGCCGGGTTCAAATATATTGGCGCGTTATAAAACTGGGAATAGATATAATCCTGCCCCACCGATAGCAAAGGCATTAATGTTGTTAACACAAATAAACAAATCCACCTACTCTTCATCATCTTATTAAATAAATATTACCTGTTTTTTTCGGTGGGGATGAATCGTAGGTCATACCCTTCCAATCGCTTGCGTTTATAAACTTCACCTCTATCTTCCAGAAATAAACGCCCTGTGGCTGCGGCTGTCCTTTGTAAGTCCCATCCCAGCTTTCCAGCGGCGCACCATCATCCAACTTCGTTGTTTCCCATAGAACCTGTCCCCATTTATTAAAAATTGTCATCGTCCAGTTATCAATGCCACGACCTTTAGCCTTAAAAGTTTGTAGTTCATTTTTCGCACTACCTGGCATAAATGAGTTTGGCACGTATAAAAATCCGGGAACGCCAATTATCCTGACGGCTTGAAATGAAGTTGCGGAACAACCTTCTTTGTTTAAAATTTTTAGGGTTACGGTGTAATCGCCTACGTTGGCATAAGTATGGGTCGGGTTTTGGAGGGTCGAAACTGTTCCGTCGCCAAAATTCCATTCCCAGCTTCCAGCTCCATTTAAACTTGCGTCTCTGAAACTGAATGTAAAATTGGGTATGGATAATTCGTTACCGGGCAAAACAGTAAAAACAGACTTTAATTCGGGTGCAATCTTTATGTAATCAGTTAAAATTAGAGTATTAATACAACCTAAGGTATTTGTAGTCGTTAATTTTACTGTAAAATTTTGACCTGCACCTGTATAAACATGTTCGGGTTCGAACGCTGAAGAAGTTGTTCCGTCTCCAAAATCCCAGGTATAGCCTATCGCATTTTTGCTTATATTTCTAAATTTGACTGAACCACCATCACAAATTACCGTTTTATCTGCCGTAAACTCAACTGTTGGTTGTGCCAACACGGTAATGGTTTCTGTGGTCTGTGCATTCGAGCAATCGTTTGTTGCGTACAACGTAATAGTGTATGTACCAGGCTTTGTAAAAGTATGGGCAACGGTTTCAGGTGCTGAATTGGTAATTTGCAGACCGGTTTCATCCCCGAAATCATAAGCAAACCTGCTTGCTCCTTTTGTATTATTATAAAAATTCACTTTAAACGGCGCACAGCCCCTAAGTTCGCCTGCATTAACAACCAGCTCCGGTATGATGTCATTTGGCGCAACCCGAAGGGTATAACTTGAGGTACTTTTACCACAAGCATTTTCTGCAGTCATGGTGATAACATAGTCCCTTACAACAAGTGTAGTAAATAAATGGCTTACAGAATTTCTGTTGTTCGTCACCAACAAAGGGGAACCATCATTAAAATCAAAGGAATAGGTTGTGCCGGAACTTTCAGGCGAAGTGTTACTGAAATTAACAGTTAATGGTGAGCAACCGGCTGTTTTATCCGGGCTGAATATGGATACCGGCTTGCCTTGTACAAATACGGTAGACGTTCTGGTCGTTGTACCGCAGGGTGTTATGGCGCTCAAAGTTATTGTATAAGTGATATCTTTACCTGTTGGATCGGGCTGGAAAGTTACCGGCCCGGGCTGCGCCTGATTAGAAGTTGTTCCATTTCCAAAATCCCATCTAAAACTGGACTCAGTTAGTGAATTGGATGTATTTGTAACGTTTACAGTCAAAGGGCCGCAGCCTTGCGTCGCCGACTGTGTAAACGCGGCAATTACATTTTGTTGCGTTGAAAAAGTGTGGGTGAATTCGTCACTGTTACACCCTAAGCTGCTTGTCACAACTAATTTTATGACAACACTTTTATTGTCGCCCGTGATTGTATATCCCGGGAAATTTATGCCTGTACCGTTTGGAATAGGATTGTCGTCTGCAAACCAGGTGTAAGTGCCATTTCTATCTGGATAAGGAATGGCTTTAATAATGGCAGGTGTTAGTGTAAATGGTGGACATCCTTTATCTACTGTAAAAGTGAATTTTGCTTTGGCTGATGGATTTACTGTTATTTTAACAGAATTACTTAAATCGGAACAGGTACCACTGGTTACTGAACGGCGGTATAAAATAGTTGCCGTCAGTATTGGTGGCGTAAAGTTGGGATCGGTAGCTCCGTCAACATTAATCCAGCTGTTTCCATTGTCTGAACTTGATTGCCATTGATAACGGTAAGTGCCGCTTCCTCCTGTTGGTAAAGAGCCGGTAAGCATTACGGCAGCTGTACCTGAACAAAGAATTTGGTCAGCAGAAATGGTATTGCTTCCAAGAATAGGAAGGGTTTTAATTTCAGTTACGTTACTATTTGATGTACAAACATTGCTGTTTACTACCCTTCTGTAAAATGAGGAAGTGGTTATTGCTATATTCAGGTTGGGGCCGGTTTGCCCACCGATGTCGTTCCAGATACTCCCATCGGCGCTCACCTGCCATTGGTATGCATAAGTTCCATTCCCTCCCGTCGGTGTATCTCCAGTTATGATTATACTTTGTCCTGCACAAACATCGGCAGCAGCAGCTGTAATAGTATTGGTTAAAGGGCGGTAAACCGTTATTGTTGTTTCAGCAAATTTCGGATCGCAGGTTGCAGCGCCAGAAATCGTCCACCTGAACCTATAGATTTGGCCGGCAACCAGACCCGAAACAGTAGTATTGAATAAAACAGGATCTGTAATTAAAACACCGGTTTGAGATGAGGTAAGTGTCCATTTTCCAAAATAAGGCGCATCCACTTTATTACCGTTTAAGGTTGCCATGTTGTCTCCACACAACCTTTGATTTGCGCCAACTGTTGCATCAGGAATAGCTGCATTTACTGTGACGGTAACTGGCAGGGAAAAAGCTTCATCACAAACACTATTTTTTACAACAGCCCTGAATTGCGTGGTTTGGTTTAAGTTAGAGAATATATATGGGCTGGAAGTAGAAGCTATCGCATTCCAGTTTTGACCACCATCTATAGAACTTTCCCAGCGAATGATATTTCCAACATTTCCGCTCAGGCTGATACTACCACCGTTTGCACCCGCGCAAACATCGTTGTTACTTGCAGCCGTTGTTCCGCCGACACTTTTTGCTTTAACGATTACGGTGAAGGTGAAAGGAGTGCCGTCACAATCCCTGAGACGGGGAATAATGGTATAGGTGACAAGCGCATCTGCTGATAGATCATTTTTGATTATAACGTCATTTATTACTCCTGTTCCCGATGTATTATAGCCCGAAGCATTTGCAGTTCCGGTGGCCGACCAGGTGTATGTGGCACCAACCGGGTTACTTGTTGGCGTGTAATTAACTGCAGTGGCCGAGCAGATGGTTTTGGTTGAGGCGCTCGAAATGTTGATGGCGGGATCTATATTTATAATAATTTCATCATCTACAGTAGCACAAATGCCAGCTAAACCGGTTGATTTCCTTAAAATTAAATTTACCCTACCACCTAACCTTTCTGCATTAGTAGGTTCATATGTAGGATTTAAAACATTTCTGCCTGGCAAAAATCGTCCTCCACCACCAATCCAGGTACTACTATTATCTGTAAGAGATCCATTAATACTTCCCGCAAGCTGAACATTAATTGCATCAAAGCAAATCGTTTTATCATCACCAGCGCGAACTTCTGGAGCAGAAATAAATGTTAATTTTTGAATTACTGGAGGAGTTGTTCCACAATTATTAGTATGGACAACTGAAATTGTATATTCAACATAATCATTAAATTTTATGGATGGATATTGAGATGTTGAAGTGGTATTCTTGTCATAAGAATAACTACCACCAGTTACAGACCATGTATAGGTATCTGTAGTTGGAACAGTGGTTCCAGTAAAAATTGTTTTGGTTGGACCCGTTGTCGTAGGATTAAAATCATAAGCACCTAAATTACAAAGTGATATATCCGAAGAAAGAGTAGCAGTTGGTTGAGCATTAACAATTACAGTTTGTGGTGCCGAAGTAATGATGCCACATGATGAAGTCGTTATGCTAAGTGAAATAACGTATGTTCCGGGGGATGTGAAGTTAAATAACGGATCTGTACTGGATGCATTTGTTCCGCCAGCATAGGTTACGGCTGGGGTAACAGTCCATTTATAGTTATTTGTAGCGGCACAAGTCGGATCTATTACAGATGTGTTCGTCGCCTGCAATGTGCCCGGGGCACATATCAAATTTGAAGGTAATGTAAATGCAGGCTTTGGCGGGTCTTGTATACAAATTGTAAGTTCTACTGGTTCAGCATTACACGACCCAGAACTATTAGATTCCAGCCTAATTACGTGAGTACCATGCGTAGAAAAAGTTGCGACAAGGTTATAAGATCTAGGCATGTTAGCCTGTTTAATTACACCATCAACGTACCAGTTGTAAGTAACATTGTTCGGCGCGCAACCTGGCGAATTCGTATTAGGATTATCGCCTACGATTGATGTGTTTTTAAAGGTAATAGTAGTTGCGGTACAACCTGGATTATCAAAAGTAAAGCTATTAACATCTTTAATTACTACCTTCGCCGTAGTAGAAACTGCAGTTCCAATATCTCCACAAAAGGAATTATTCACCCGAACGACGACATCAAAAACATTATAAATTGTGCCGCTACTCCCGGTTGAATTTTGCCCGCAGGAAGATTTATTGTATTGATGTCTTACTATTCCACCGCTTCCAATAATATCACAATAAGTGTAGACTGACGTTTGTCCATCACCCCAATTTACTCTGTACACGTCGCCAGGAAAATTATTTTTAATTCCCAGCGCAGATGTATTAACCTGAAATTCCAGAAATCCAAGCGGAAGACAAACTATATTATTACCCGATGTGGTAAAAGTTGTTATGATTGGATTATTAATGATTAGATATGATTTTGTACCGATAGTTCCATCTGGTCTTACCGATTTAACAACAATAGTATAATGCCCTAGTTTCGCAGTAAAAGAAGGTATTGTTGATGGTGTAAAATTTATAATAGTTGGCGCTCCACCATTTATCTCATCTGTTATTGTAGCAGTCACAGTTGTACCAGGACTAGATAAATCGGTGAAAAAGAAGTTTTTATTGTCGGCAGTTATACATGTTCCGAACGTTTCATCATCTCCAGTCTTCAATAAAGTAGATGTAATCTTTGCAACCGTTGCCGGAGTACCGGTTTTAATTTCAAAACTATTTGAAATATTACTTGTTAAAACGGGCGTAGTAGATTCTAGACGCAATCTATAATTGGACCCTGCAGGTACTCCGGCTGGAATTAATCCATTTACATAAGTTGTGTAAAACCCGTTGTATGCTCCAATGAATGTTCCTGGAGCGAAATTTCCGGCTGCGTCAGACAGAATTAATCGAAAAGAATTTCCTGGGGTTATACAAGTATTAGGATCTATCTTAAATGTTGCAGTTATTGTACTTCCGGGCGTATAAGGCCCAGGGTCAACAGCACCAATCGTTAACTGTGCTTTTGCCGAAACAGCAAAAAATAAAAAAGCCGAGCATACAGCGACTACACGCAAAATCTTACTACACCAGGTCTTCATAAGTTAACAATAGGGAATTGTTTAAAAAGAAGCTATTATAGGAAGAAATATAACCCATCTGCCTTTACAAGTCAGACTAAGGATGGAAAACAATTTGTTTAGTAAATATTTATTCGATATAGTTCTTCAATTATTCCCTACTAAATTAAGTAAATGATTATACCTTCCTAAAATTTTACACAAAACGCCATTCATTATAGGCGCAATTTGGATAATAAACGGGTTTTTTCACGCTGTAGCAATAAAAAAGCCCCTTAAAACTTTGTTTTAAGGGGCTTAATTTTACACGTAACTTTATGAGGACTGAATTACATCATGCCGCCCATGCCGCCGCCACCCATTGGTGGGTGAGCTGCTGCACCACCTTCTTCAGGCTCATCTGCTAAAACAACTTCAGTTGTTAACAACATCGCTGCGATTGAAGCTGCATTTTCTAACGCTACACGAGAAACTTTAGTTGGGTCGATAACACCGGCGCCAATCAAGTTTTCGTAAACATCAGTACGGGCATTATAACCGAAATCGGCTGTACCTTCTTTAACTTTTTGAACAACTATAGAACCTTCAATACCTGCGTTTTCACAAATCTGACGTAACGGCTCTTCAATCGCACGGCGAATGATTTGGATACCGGTATTTTCATCTTCGTTTGCACCTTTTAAATCTGCTAAAGCGGCAACTGCACGGATAAAAGCAACACCACCACCGGCAACAATACCTTCTTCTACAGCTGCGCGAGTTGCATGTAAAGCATCATCAACGCGGTCTTTTTTCTCTTTCATCTCAACTTCAGAAGCTGCACCAACGTAAAGAACAGCAACACCGCCAGCTAATTTAGCCAAACGCTCCTGTAACTTTTCTTTATCGTAATCAGAAGTAGTGGTTTCAATTTGAGCTTTAATCTGGCTAACACGAGATTTAATATCTTCTGAGTTACCAGCACCGTTGATTACAGTTGTATTGTCTTTATCAACAACAACTTTCTCAGCAGAACCTAAGTAAGTTAAATCAGCATTCTCTAATTTATAACCCCTTTCTTCTGAAACAACGATACCGCCAGTTAAGATTGCGATGTCTTCTAACATTGCTTTTCTTCTGTCACCAAAACCCGGTGCTTTAACAGCAACAACTTTTAATGAACCACGGATTTTGTTAACCACCAAAGTAGCTAAAGCTTCGCCGTCTAAATCCTCAGCGATGATAACCAATGGTTTACCAGTTTGAACTGTTTTTTCTAAAACCGGCAACAATTCTTTCATATTGCTGATTTTTTTGTCGTAGATTAAAATGTAAGGATTATCTAATTCAGCTTCCATTTTATCTGCATTGGTTACGAAGTATGGAGATAAATAACCCCTGTCGAATTGCATACCTTCCACTGTTTTAACTTCAGTTTCAGTACCTTTTGCTTCTTCAACAGTAATTACGCCATCTTTACCAACTTTACCCATTGCCTCAGCAATAAGGGCACCAATAACTTCATCGTTATTAGCCGAGATAGATGCAACTTGTTTAATTTTGTTATTGTCTTCGCCAACCGTTTGTGATTGCTCTTTTAAGTTAGCAACAACTGCAGCAACAGCTTTATCAATACCACGTTTTAAATCCATTGGATTTGCACCTGCAGCAACGTTTTTAATACCAGTAGTAATAATTGCCTGAGCTAAAACCGTAGCAGTTGTCGTTCCATCACCAGCAATATCAGCTGTTTTAGAAGCTACTTCTTTAACCATTTGAGCACCCATGTTCTCAACCGCATCTTTCAATTCGATTTCTTTTGCAACGGTAACACCATCTTTAGTAATTGCCGGAGAACCGAATTTTTTATCGATGATTACGTTACGGCCTTTCGGACCTAAGGTTACTTTTACTGCATTTGCAAGAATATCAACACCTCTTTTCAGGGCGTCGCGTGCTTCTACGTTATATTTTACTTGTTTTGACATGTTTTAAAAATTTTGAATGATTGTATGATAGAATTTGGCTTTGGTGTATTTTATCATTTATAAATTCACCAATTCTATAATTTGTATTATTTTTTGATTTATGCTGAATTCATTAATTCGAAATTCAGTCATTCAATCATTACTTATCCAACTACCGCGTAGATATCAGTTTCACGCATGATTAAGTAATCTTTACCTTCGTAAGGGAATTCGGTACCACCGTATTTACCATAAATCACAACATCGCCAACTTTTACAGTCGCTTTTTTACCTTCAGAATCTTCTTCAGAAACAGAAACTACAGTTCCTTTAGATGGTTTTTCTTTTGCAGTATCAGGGATATACAAACCCGATGCAGTTTTTTCTTCTGCGGCAGCCGGTTCTACAATTACTCTGTTCGAACTGCCAGCAATTGGTTTAAGGTTTAACGCCATAACTTTTATTATTTTTATTTTGATTTAAGTTTTTTAACTACGCATACAATTAACACTTTTTATGCCAAGAGCGTTTCAGGGACAAATTTGCACCTGTACTGTCAATTTTTTAAACAAAAATAGAATATCAGAAAATTAGAGTGTCAGCTTGGCAGAATTAAAAGGTTTATGAATACAATAAAAACGCAAAAAAGCTCTCCCTTTTGAGGAAAGCTTTTTAAAAAACTTTATTAGCCTAAACTATTTCTTTGTTGTATCTGCAGTTGCAGGTTTTGCAGGAGCAGTACTATTTGCAGCACCGCCGCCAAGTGGAGAAGGTGAAGGCATTTTGTTCAAACGATCCTGAATTTCAGTGTTACCTGTTGCCGCAGCACCGCCGTTAGTTTTAGCAATAGTCGTAATTGACAACGTTAAAACTACAATAACAGCCAATAATACCCAGGAGCCTTTTTCCAAAACATCGCCTGTACGTTGTACACCAAACATATTGCTGGTACCGCCACCAGTTGCTAAACCACCACCTTTAGGGTTTTGTACCAATACAAATAAGCCCAAAGCAACACAGGCAACGATTAATAAAATGATTAAAAGGGTTATCATGATAAAATATATTTTATAATTTCTTTTCTATGGATTGGATAAGGTCGGCAAAGTAACCACTTTTTTCCGGATATTTCAAACTTAATTTTTTATAAGTATCTATGGCTTTGTGGTAAAGCATTTGCTCGATGTAAATTTTGGCTAAAGTTTCCGAAACCAGGTCATAATGGTCTTCTGCGCTTTTCTTCGCTTTATTCTCATTGTCGATTTGTTCTGGCTTAGGCGGTTTTATGGTTGGATCTTCTTTTAAAAACTTTTCGATAATTTCTGCTCCCTTGGCATCTTTTACTTCTGCCGCTGGGTATTCTGCCAAATGATCGGCAACTTCAAAAGGCGTTTGTATGTGAAAAATATGCTCCACATATTGCTGTTGAAATTCTGCCTGTTGTTGAGTAGCTTGTTGCGGTTGTTTCGCCAAGCTAGGTTTTGGCTGGGCGTAAGGCTGAAAAATTTGTTCGTGCTCCTTACGTGTTTTTGCCAGCCACCATAAAAACGTGTATGGGAGTTGATCATCGTCATATTTAGAAACGTGGCTATACCCAGGTTCATCGGGCACAACTGTTTCTATTTGCGGCACGGTTACAACATCTGTGCTGGTTTGCTTTTCGAAAGCAAAAAAATCCGTTTCCGCCACGCTTTCAATGAAATTAGCTTCATCAGATGGCAAATCCATTAAATGACCATCAATGCCTGACAAGTTATCCGGTGTTTCGACATTTACCGGATGTGAAATAACTGGTTTTGAATCGCCTGTAATTTCACCGATCTCATCGAAAATTTCCTGCTCATCAGCCGTGCTTTCTGTATCAATTGCCGCAAATTCAATTTGTAAAGATTGTTCCGGCGGCGCAATCAATTCAACCGCCTCTTCCTCCTCAACATTATCAATCTGAAGTAAATTGTACAAAACTTTTCCATTGCTGTATAAAGCTGCGCCGGGAACAAATGCAGCATCTGCCCTGGCTAAAAGCAAACGAATAGGCTGTGCATAAGGATATTGCACCAACATTTCCTGTAACATCGGGATATGCTCTTGCCTTACCTTTCCTGGTTGATCCAATAAATTTGCAAGTAGCTGTTTGTTATCCATTGCCGAGGTTTGCTGCTAAGATAAATAATGCAGGGCGGTTTTTAAAAAAGTTTAATCTACCATTGAGCAAAAGCCCGGTTAAAAATATCTTCCGTGAGCTGTTTGTTTATTGCTTCGATGGCTTGGGCCTGAAGTCCCTGTATCGAACCACCCACAGGAAAATCAAAATAACGGGTAAAGCTTTCTTCAAAACTTTCCTTTTCATGGCCTTTGATATTGTTGATGTATTTTACAGCAATTGTAATCGTCAATCGGTTGTTCGATGCCGTTGGTGTAGCACTCGATGTTAAAGCAACCGGCCTGATTTCGTATCCCGTAATGTTGCCCTGAAAAATGGCATCGCCATCATTGGGTGTAATACTCAACTTTGTTTGGCTACGGATACGGGATTTCAAAGCCTCTGTAAATTGCTGACTCAACGTAGGAACAACAAGCTGAGCATTGTTTTCAAAAAAACGTACGGTTACCGTTTTCAGCCCTTCAGTAGATGCCCCGCTAAAAGTGTAAGCACATGATGAACTTAGTGTTGCCAGAATGAGAAGGGCATATAACTTAATCTTCATAAACTGATTTATAGACTTAATTCTTTGATCTTTCTGTAGAGCGTACGTTCAGATATACCCAATTCCTGAGCAGCAAATTTACGTTTACCCTTATGTTTTTTTAGCGCCTTTTTTATTAAATCAGATTCCTTATCAACCAGGGATAACGATTCCTCTACTTCTTCAGCATCATGTGCAAAATTATAGTCAGAATTGTTATTGTTATTATTGTTCGGGTTTGCAGTTGGCTGCTGGATGGTAAAACCATGCTCCTGCCCTGCCGGAAGTTCCACATCCCGGTACAGTTGGTTAATGTATTGGGGGTTATCAGCTAAAACTGAGGCCGTATTACCCCCGTGCTGGATAATTTCAGCCACCAGCTTTTTAAGCTCAACCATATCCTTTTTCATATCGAAAAGCACTTTATACAAAATATCCCTTTCTGTAAAATCTTCTTTCGACTGGGCATTGATGGCCATTGGCAAATTATTCCCGGTTTCGTTAGGGATGTAGTTTAGTATCGCTTGTCCGGTAACATTTCTGTCTTTTTCTAAAACACAGATTTGCTCGGCAATATTTTTCAATTGGCGAACATTTCCCGGCCAGCTGTAATTGGTCAAAATCTGTATGGCATCAGGCTCAAGTTGCAAACCCGGACTCCGGTATTTGTCACTAAAGTCGGCAGCAAATTTTCTGAATAACAAATAAATGTCTTCTTTACGCTCATGTAATGCCGGAATGCGTAAAGGAACTGTATTTAACCGGTAATATAAATCTTCACGGAACTTACCGTTTTTTACGCGGTTGTAAACATCTACATTGGTGGCTGCAATAATACGGACATCAGTTTTTTGAACTTTTGATGAACCTACACGTAAATATTCGCCGCTTTCCAGAATTCTCAACAAGCGGGCCTGCGTTCCAAGGGGCAGTTCGGCCACTTCATCTAAGAAAATTGTCCCGCCGTTGGCAACTTCAAAATAGCCTTTACGAGCTTCGTGTGCGCCGGTGAAAGAACCTTTCTCGTGTCCGAATAATTCTGAGTCTATAGTTCCCTCAGGAATGGCACCACAGTTCACGGCAATGAAAGCACCATGTTTACGGGCACTCATTTGATGGATAATTTGTGAGAAAACTTCTTTACCACTTCCACTTTCACCGGTTATTAAAACCGACATATCTGTTGGTGCAACCTGACTTGCAATATCTATGGCACGATTGAGCAGCGGCGAATTGCCAATAATACCGAATCGCTGTTTAATATTTTGTGTATCCATTTATTAGTATCAAGTATTTAGTATCAAGTATCGAGACCGGGTTGTGATATCAAAACTTGAAGTCATAAATTTTTGAATTTAAGCTGAGCTTTTTGTTTGAGCTTTAACCTTTCAGCCTTTTTTTAAACTATCTTTCCAATCAGTGTTGCTGAAGTACATCTTTCAATATAAACATTTGCATACTGACCAGGTTTTACGCCCTCAATCGCAGGAAAAATTGCCATCGCTCCGCTATCGCCTCTGCCGCAATAATCCATATCCGATTTTTTTGATGTCCCTTCAATTAACACGCGAACGGTTTTTCCAACCCATTCCTGTAGACGCATCAAAGAATGCGCCTGTTGCTTGGCCAAAATTTCGGCCAGTCTGCGCTTTTTAACCTCCTCCGGAACATCATCTTCAAGCTTACGGGCCGCTAACGTCCCCGGTCGTTCCGAGTAAGTGAAATTATAGGCAAAATCATACTGCACATAGTCCATCATGCTCAAAGTTTCTTCATGTTCTTCCTCCGTTTCAGTACAGAAACCTGCGATGATATCGGTAGAAATTGCACAACCCGGAATAATTTTTCTAATCGCATCGATGCGGTTAATGTACCATTCGCGGGTGTAAGTCCTGTTCATCAATTCCAAAACACGGGTATTGCCCGACTGAACCGGCAGGTGAATATAATTGCAGATATTATCATACTTTGCGATGGTGTATAAAACCTCATCAGTGATATCTTTCGGGTGTGATGTAGAGAAACGGACTCTTAAATCAGGGCTTACTAAAGCCGTTTTTTCTAAAAGCTGGGCAAAGTTTACGGCCCCCTCTAAATCTCCCCCGGAAGGGGAGACTTGCCCCTCAGATTGGTTAGACAATTCGCTGCCGCCTTCCCTCTGGGAAGGGTTGGGGATGGGCGTCCAGGTGTATGAATCTACATTCTGTCCCAGAAGCGTCACTTCACGGTAACCTGCCTCAAATAATGATTTAGCTTCTTCTATAATTGAATGTGCATCACGGCTACGCTCACGACCGCGGGTAAATGGCACCACACAAAACGAACACATATTGTTACAACCACGGGTGATCGAAATAAAGGCTGTAATGCCATTACTGTTTAAGCGAACCGGACTGATATCAGCATAGGTTTCCTCGCGGGATAAAAGTACATTAACGGCTTTGTGCCCGCTTTCTACCTGCTCAATTAAGTTTGGTAAATCCCGGTAAGCATCCGGACCGACAACCACATCAACTAACTTTTCTTCTTCCAGAAATTTAGACTTTAAACGCTCCGCCATGCAGCCTAATACACCGACAATTAGTTTTGGATTACGGCGTTTTTCAACCCCAAATTGCGATAAGCGATTTCTCACCCTTGTTTCCGCATTTTCGCGAATGGAACAGGTATTAATGAAAATAACATCAGCCTGATGATAATCTCCTGTTGTTTCAAATCCTGTTTCAGAAAGTATAGAAGCCACAATTTCACTATCTGCAAAGTTCATGGCACAGCCATAACTTTCGATGTACAATTTACGGGCATCAGCTTTAATTGGTATGTCTAAAATTAACGCCTCTCCTTGCCTCGCCTCATCATGCGTCTTATCCTGTACTTGTAAATCAATCATTATTTAAAAACTTTTGGGGATTACAAAAATACATAAATAAAATTAAAAGTGACAAATTGACATATTTAGTTTAAATGTTTACAAACCGATTATTTAATTGCTCCATCGGATAGAATAGGCACAAGGCATCAAAAGACTGTTGGTAAAAGCCAGGGGCAATGAAAAGTAGTAATACCGTCTGACTAAACTAATTGGATATAGTTCATTGCCGTTGACTTCAGCGGCGGAACCAGCAAACCTTTCGAGCAACAATCTGTTAGTAAACTATAACTCAAATAAATGACAGCTCAAAACAAAAATAAACTTTGGATATGGATGGCCAGTATCTTGGGCGGACTGATTTTAATTTTGTCTTTTGCTGCCATGTTCATTAGCGCCCGCTGGAAACCAATTCTTACCGAAAAAATAAAGGCTGGCGTTTATGAAGGCTCCCATCATCTTTATAAAATAGAGTTCAAAAGCATTAATTTAAACGTAATAACCGGTAGCCTGGCGCTTCGGGAGGTTAAATTGACGCCGGATACATTGGTTTTTGATAGCTTGAAAATGCAAGGTCTCGCACCTGCACATACTTTTGAAATCAAGCTTAAGAAAATACAGATCACCAGAGTTGGTATCCTAACTGCTTACTTTAAAAAGCGTGTTGATGTAAACGAAATCAGGTTGGATAAACCTTCCATTAATATGATTTTTAATAAGATTCCCAAAGAAAGGGATACTGTAAAACCTGAGAAATCACTCTACGAACAAATTTCAAAAACTTTTAAATCCATTAATGTACATTCAGTAAAAATTGTCGACGCCGATTTTGATTACATTGACAAAAGTGGCCCCAGAAAAACTAAAAACTCCATCAAACACCTCGATATTAGCGTTAAAGATTTTCTTCTAGATTCTCTGTCAGGTCAGGATACATCACGCTTTTACTACACAAAAGACGTTACTTTTCAGCTTGCAGGATACAAATCTTTCACAAAAGATAAAATGTATTCAATGAAGGTGGATACGATTGCAGGATCTGCCGCGTCGAAAAAAATTATGGTGAAAGGCTTAAAGTTAACCCCTCTTTATCCTGAATTAACTTTTGCCAGGAAATTTAAAGTCCAGAAAGACAGGTACGATCTGGCATTTGAAAAAATAGAACTTAATGGCGTTGACTTTATAGGGTTAAATAACGACCAGAAACTCTATGCAAAATCACTTAAAATCGGGCCTGCAAAAGTAGAGGTTTTTATGAGTCGCGAGTCGCCACCACCGCCTGGATTAGACAAAGGCAGAAACTACCCGCACCTGGCTTTAAAAAGATTAAATATGCCAACCACAATTGATGTGGTTAATATAAGTGGTGTTGATTTAAAATATTCGGAATATAATCCGGCGAGCAAGAAAATCGGAACTGTTGATTTTAAATCGCTCAGCGGAACGGTTTTGAACGTAACCAACGATAGCTTACCCCTCACAAAAAACGGCCATGCTACAGCTAATTTCAATACGCTTTTGATGGGGAGTGGCAAGTTAAATGTTAAAATCGATTTCAATTTAACAAACAATAGTGGCGCATTTAATTATAGCGGAAGTTTAGGCAAGTTCGATTTACGAAATCTCAACTCACTATCGAAAAACCTGGGCTCAATCGAAATTGAAAGTGGAAATGTACAGCGTATAAATTTTAAGGCGAATGGGAACTTGCGTTCGGCTTCAGGCTCAATGAATATGCTTTATACAAACCTGAAAGTAAAACTGTTGTCTGATAATATTGATGGCGAAGGCACAAAGAAAAAAGGCCTGCTTTCATTTTTAGCCAATACGATCCTGGTAAAAAATGAAAATCCTAAAAAAGGTGAAGCGCCAAGAACTGCATTTATGACCAATACAAGAATTAATTCTGCTTCATTTTTCAATCTGATGTGGAAAACCATTTTTGTGGGCATTAAAGATATCGTTGGTGTTGGCATTGTGCCAGAAAAGAATCCGGTGAAGCAACAAAAAGTCATCGCAAAAAAAATAAGAGAACAAAACAGAGCAGACAGACGCGAAGCCAGAAAAGCAAAAAGGGAGAAAAACTGATATCACGTTTTTAAAAAATGCGTTTTAAACGTATATTGCTGATGAAAAACCAGTCCTTCTCTTTTAATGCCAGATACAAAAAAAAGACGTTTCAAAATTTTCAAGTGGATTGCGGGTATTTTGCTCATTGCTTTTTTAATGCTTGCAGGCCTTGCCTGGTTTTTGAACATAAAATCACGTCCGCTGCTTACCGCTCAGATTAAAACCCTGCTTTATAAAAGTACCGATAGTTTATATACAATTACTTTTTCAAAAGTCTCCACCAACGTTTTAACCGGAAGTGCGACACTCCAGAATGTTAAAATTACAGCCGACACCAATCGGTATCAGCAATTGGTTGCGCTAAAAAGAGCACCGAATAATCTTTATACAGTAACGTTAAAAAAACTTGTTGTAAAGCATTTCCATCCGATCAACCTTTATCGCGAAAAGAAACTTCAAATCGAAGAGATATTATTTGATAAACCTGAAGTCTACATGGTGAACCGGCAATTGGATTTTAACGAGAACCCTGCACCCCGCCTCATACAGTCACCTTATACTTTTATTTCAAAAAGCCTAAAAGAATTTAGCATAAAGAAAATTCTTTTCAGAGATGCCAGCTTCAATTATGTAAACAAGAACGTCAATAAATTTAATATTTTTTCCATCGATGATTTAAATATAACTTTGGTTGATTTACTCGTAGATTCCACTTCTTTCGAAGATTCCACTCGTTTATACTTGTTGAAAGATGTACTTATAAACCTAAAAAACTACAATTATAAAACACGGGACAGCATGTACAACATCAAGCTTGACCAACTTGATTTCAGAGCTTCAACAGGCCGTTTGAGCGTAAATAAATTTGCGTTGGAACCTTTATATGATGAAATGAAATTCGGTGCAGTTGCAGGTTACGCAAGAGATAGGTTTAACATTTTAATGAACGACATCTCGCTTAACGGAATTAATCTTCCGCTTTACATTTCCAAACAGGAACTGAGGGCAAAAGAGATGGCAATCGCAAACGGTTTTGTAGCAGTTTTCAACAACAATGGTCTACCAAAACAAGAAAAAGAAAGCAGAATAGGAAAATATCCCCATCAACTTCTACAAAAACTTGCTGCTCCAATCCTGGTTGATAAATTACTATTGAAAGATGTCGACGTAAGTTATGCGCTTTACAATAAGGAAAGTGAACAACGGGGTAAGATTTCCTTTGAAAAAACTTCAGGGACAATTAGCAACGTGACAAATATTAATATGGTTAAAGCGACAAAGCCAATAATGGAGGCTAATTTGACATCCTATTTAATGGGCCAGGGGAAGCTGGATGTAGACTTTAAATTCAACTTAACGGCAAACACCGGCGATTTTTCTTACACTGGCGAATTGCAAAATTTCAATGCCAGAGTATTAAATCAAATTACAAAACCACTAGGACTGGTCAGAATAAACCGGGGAAATGTCGACAAGCTGAAATTCGACTTCAAAGCCGATGATTTCGGCTCAAAAGGAACCGTTGATTTTTCTTATTTCGATTTATCGGTTGCCTTAATGAAAAACGACCCGACAAAAGATCACCTGGTTAAACGTGGTCTGATTTCGTTCCTGGCAAATGCGCTCATAATTAACTCTGAAAATCCCGGTCCTGATGGAAATTTTATTTCAGCAAAAATTAACTACGTAAGACCAGAAAATACTTCTTTCTTTAGTATGATTTGGAAAACGCTTTTCCTTGGCGTAAAATATAGTGTAGGCATTACCGAAGAGAAACAGACTGAAATTAGGGAGCATATTGCCAAATTTAAAGCCATGCGTGCAAGTCATAATTTACGAAAGCGACAGCGGCTGGAGCGTCGTCAACGAAAAGAATTGAAGCAGAAAAATGAAAGACGTTAAGGGTAACAATCGTAACGTTTTAATATATTTATACTCTAAACTAAAAATCTAAAATTATGGCAGCAATTATTATTATCGGCGCCTTACTGCTCATCTGTATATTCTTTTATAACTCAATTGTAGGCAAAAAGAACCAGGTTACAAATGCCTTTTCGGCAATAGACGTAATGCTAAAGAAACGCTTCGATTTAATTCCAAACCTGATTGAAGTTGTAAAACAATATACGAATTACGAGCAGGAGACCCTGAGTAAAATTGTAGAATTACGCGCTAAAGCAATGTCAGAAAACATTAGCGATGCTGAAAAAACGTCCATCGACGCTCAATTAGGCAACAGCGTCAAAGGTTTAATGGTTAACGTAGAACATTATCCGGATTTAAAAGCCAACACAAACTTTATAAACTTACAAAGCACCTGGACAGAAAGTGAAGAGCAAATTGCAGCTGCAAGAAGAACATATAATTCTGCCGTTACCGATTACAACAACGAGATTATGATGTTTCCAGGCAGCCTATTTGCAAGTATGTTAAATTTCCAGCCGATAACGGTTTTGGCTACTGCAGAAGAAGAACGTAAAAATATTAGTGCCAAAGAACTTTTTAACAACTAATGTTAAGCGTTGCTGGCAATGGGGCTTTACAAAATGTACTTGTTACATTAGAAACTCAGCGGACAAAAATAGCTGCAACACAAAAGAAAGGCTATCTTTTCATTGCTATCGGAATTATTGTTGCGGTAGCTGGTTTTGCTTCGGGGTTGCCGGTTCCATCGATTATTATAGGATTGATACTTATAATATATGGCGGCTCATTACTGTACAGGATCTCAGATGAATTAAAATCCTATCAGGAAGCATTTAAAGTTCAGGTTATAGGCACCGCTTTAAAATCATTAGACGATAGCCTTGTTATTGAGCCTTATAAAGGAATTTTAGTAAACGAATTTGAAGCGACACAAATTTTTTCTGAAACGCCAGATCGCTATAAAACCGAGGATTTGGTACAAGGAAAAGCGGACAAAACGGCTTTTTATTTTGCTGAAGTTCATGCAGAATATAAAACCGAAGTACAAACAAAAAATGGCACCCAAACCGAGTGGCACGATATCTTCAGAGGCATAATTTTCTGCGCAGATTTTAATAAAAATTTTAATGGTGCAACCATCGTTAAGCCAAAGGATCTTTTTGGCGCCATGGGCGCATGGTTCTCTAAAAATTTGTTTTCATTTGGCAATAATGAAATAATTGCCCTCGAAAACGCCGAGTTCAACAGAACCTTTATAACGCATGCTACGGATCAGGTTGAAGCCCGGTATATTCTTACGCCGGCGATGATGGAAAGAATTTTAACGTTAAATAGCAACTCAAAAGAAACCGTTTCTCTCTCGTTTGTTAACAGTAAGATGTACATTGCGTTTCCGCTGTGCAGAAACTATTTTGAGGCCCCTGTTTTTAAAACTTTGCTTAATCCCGAAATATTAAATCAAGACATAACGGTGATCAAATTTATGTATGATATTGTGCGGGAACTTGATTTGAACACCAGGATATGGGGAAGGAATTAATTAGATGTATTTTTTGACAATTTCTTCAAGAGAAGCAATATCAAATGGCTTAGATAAATAGCTATCAGCGCCAGCCTCATCTGCCAAGGCTGAAATATCATTATTTGCAGAAAAATAAATCACAGGAATGTGTTTTAAATCAGGATGGCTTTTTATAGCCCTTGTAGCCTGAATCCCGCCTAAATCCGGCAACCAATTATCCATAAAGATAATATCCGGCATATAAGCCGCAACCTGATTTTCGATATCGTTCGCGCTTTCAGAAGTTTTAATTTCATATCCTGCATCCTCAAGAATGAAAGTGCATAAATCTAAAATGTCCCTGTTATCATCAAAAACAAATATTTTTTTTGTTTCCCCCATAATTGTCAGTTTTAAGACGTTTTATAGCTATATAATTTATTTATAAATTCTGCCATCTCATTGGCGTTTAAAATAATTCCCCCTTCAATTTCATTCGCCGCCTGCTGAGGCATATATGGCATTACCGCCGTTTTCGGATTCTGTATAACTACCAGGCCACCTGAACTTTTAACTGTCTTTAATCCAGCAACACCATCAGCATTCGAACCTGAGAGCAAAATACAAACCAGCTTATCTTTAAAGACCTCTGCGGCAGAATGGAAAGTAACATCAATAGACGGACGCGAATAATTAACTTTCTCAGAATAATCTAACGAAAAAGTTTCATTTTCTTCAATTAAAAGATGATAATCTGCCGGTGCTATATATACGTTTCCAGGCTGAATCTTGTCTTTTTCTTCCGCTTCGTTGACTTTCAATTTGGTTCTGCTTCTCAATAAATCACTTAAAAGCGCGTCGTTCCCTGATTTTCTGTGTGTTACTAATATAATTGGAAAATCAATTTCATCGCTTAATAAAGGAAAAATTTCCAATAACACATCTAAACTTCCAGCTGAACCACCAATAATTAGAGCTTTGCATTTGCTTGGCATTATAGTTTCCTCCATATCTTCTCCGTTTTTAGACGCCTATATTCTTTAGCTCTAGACCAAAAATCTAAACTTTCTTTGCTTCCCAAGGCTAAATAACCTAATTTCTCCAAACTATTATCGAACAGTTGAAAAACCTTGTGCTGTAAATCTTTATCGAAATAAATTAAAACATTTCGACATAAAATAAGCTGAAACTCATTAAAAGAATGATCGGATACAAGATTGTGGGTAGAAAAAATCATTTTACTATTTAATGTTTCATCAAACTTTGCCAACGAGTAATTTGCTGTATAGTACGATGAAAAATCTTTGGCCCCACCCGATTGAACATAATTTTCAGAGTAACCCTTTAAATAGTTTAATGGAAATATTCCTTTTTTAGCCTTTTCTAACACAGAAGGATTGATGTCAGTTGCATAAATAAGTGATTTTTGCAATAAATTAAGTTCTTTTAAAACTATTGCAAGAGAATAGGCCTCTTCTCCTGTCGAACAACCAGCCACCCAGATTCTAATAAATGGATAAGTACCCAGAACGGGCAAAACATCATTTCTAAGCGCTTTATAGAAATTTGGATCACGAAACATCTCGGTCACATTAACCGTAATTTCTTCTAAAAACCGTTTAAAATATTGCTTATCAGTTTTTACTGTGTATCTGAATTCCGCAAAACTTACGAAATTGTCGAGTGCGTATAAACGAATGATTCTTCTCTTAATTGATGCGTGGGAATATTCAAGAAAATCGTAACCATGAGTTTCTAAAACATCACTAAGCAGCATCTCTATTTGTTCATTATCTATCGCTTCGCTAATCACCTTATTTTGTAACTTCGTTTATTTGTATTATCAGTTCATCAACATTAATTGGCTTGGAAACATATCCCGATGCACCAGCACTTAAGCAGCGTTCTTTATCGCCAACCATTGCTTGCGCCGTAACCGCCAAAACAGGGATGTCACGCATTTTTTCTGATTTTTTCATGGCTACTATTGCCTGATATCCATCCATATCGGGCATCATCATATCCATTAAAACTACCGAAACCTTCTCGTTCTCTGCAATAATATCAAAGCCTTCCTGCGCACTGGGCGCCGACAATGTTCCAAATCCTTTGGCTCTTAGAACAGCTTTGAGTGCGAAAATGTTTCGATTGTCATCGTCAATAATTAGAATTAACTTTCTAGGCATAATTAATTAAAGGAGTTAAGATTTATGGTGGTTTTCGTATAGCCAGACACGTAGCAATGAAACCAGCTGGTCCATATCGACAGGCTTACTAATGTAATCTGAAGCCCCTGCAGCAATGCATTTCTCCCGATCGCCCATCATTGCTTTCGCCGTAACCGCTAAAATTGGTAGATTCCGGTATTTAAAATTTTGCCTGATGGCTGTTGTTGTTTCATAACCGTCCAGTTCAGGCATCATCATATCCATCAGAACAACGTCGACTGAAGGATTTTCATCGAGCAACTTTAACGCTTCTTTACCATCAGTAGCTGCAATAACTTTCATTTGATGTTGTTCTAACATCTTCGTCAGAGAAAAAATATTTCTCACATCGTCATCGGCAACCAAAACGGTTTTGCCTTTTAAAACATCCTGAAGTTCAGAAAATTTCTGTGGTGTTTTTATCTTGCCTTTGCTCTTTTCCTCTACCAGGTGAAGAAACAGCCCTGCTTCGTCTAGAATGCGTTGATAAGAATGAGCTGTTTTTACAACAATAGAGTCTGCGTATTGCTTAATTCTGTTTTCTTCCCCTTTAGATAAATTTTTACCTGTAAAAATTATTATCGGTAAGTTCTCTAAACCTGGAGTTTTTTTAACAACTTCCAAAGTTTCGTAAGCATGTTTATCAGGAATGCCCATATCCAAAATCACGCAGTTTATATCTGGCTTATGCAAAGCAGAAACGCTTTCGCCAACCTGATTTACGATTTCAGTTTGGATATTAAAGTTGCTTAAAAAATAACTCAACGCCTTTGCATGTTGTTCGTTTTCTTCTACAATTAATACCTTTTTTGGATGGCGGCTCAAAGCATGCTCTAGTTTCTGAAAAATCTCTTGCATGTGTTCGAAAGCGAAAGGTTTGTTTATGAAATCTACCGCACCCTTTAGCAAACTTTCTTTTTTAACCTGCAACGAAGACATAATATGGACCGGAATCGGACGGGTGTTTGGATCTGATTTTAGTTCTTCCATAACCTGCCAGCCATCTTTTACCGGCAATTGGATATCAAGCAGAATAGCCAATGGATTATAGGCCTTAGCCATTTCAATACCGACATCACCACGAACAGCAACTAAACCTTTATAATCGCGTTTACGCGTAAAGTCTAGTAGCGTTTTTGCAAATGGCGTATCGTCCTCAACAATTAAAATTACTTTATCGCCAGGACCAATGTTATTTCTATCATCGTCTATTTCCTGCGGAATGTTTGTAACTGTTAAATGGCTTACCTTAGTGAAGGGTTCAACAACACGTGCAGGTGCCGTAACTGTTTTTTCCAATGGGTCTTTCATTTCTTCAAGACCTTTATTCTTATCCATCGGAAGCGTCAGTGTAAAAATACTGCCTTCGTTTTCTTTACTTTCTAAATCAATAAAGCCACCTAAAAGCTTCGCTAACTCGCGACTTATAGAAAGACCTAACCCTGTACCTCCGAATTTACGTCTGGTAGAACCATCCGCTTGTTGAAAAGCTTCAAACACCAGACCCTGTTTCTCAGGTGCTATTCCAACACCCGTATCGCTTACTTTGAATACGATCGCATTTAGTTTATCATTTTTCTGAATGTTAAGGGTAACCGAACCTTCCGATGTAAATTTAATGGCATTTGATAAAAGATTTTTCAGGATCTGTTCCAAACGCATTTTATCGGTATGGAAAAACTCAGGAACTTCATTGTCTTTGCTTACAACTAATTCTAAAGCTTTCTCTTTAGCCAAAGGGTTAAACAGGGAGCGCATGTTAACAACAACATCATCAATTTTGATGTTTGCTCTGTCAAGCTCCATCTTACCCGCTTCGATTTTCGATAAATCCAGAATTTCGTCAATTAAACTAAGTAAACCTTGCCCTGAGCTTTGAATTACCTCTGCATATTCCTGATGCTCACGGTCCATTTCTTCATTTTCGGCCATCAATCTGGACAATAATAATATGGAATTTAATGGCGTACGCAATTCGTGCGACATGTTTGCTAAGAATTCTGATTTATATCTTGTGCTTAACTCCAAAGCTTCCGCCTTTTGTTGAATCTCAATATTTCGCTCTTCAATAAGTTCATTTTTCTCCTCAAGCAGACTGCTTCTTTCTTCCAGCTCCTGGTTGCTTTGTAGCAATTCTTCTTGTTGTACACGCAATTCTTCTTCTGATGCCTGTAGCTTTTGCGCCTGTGCCTCCAGTTCCGCATTCATCCCCTCAAGTTCATTATGCTGTACTTGCAATTCTTCTGACTGCGCTTGTGTTTCTTCTAAAAGTTGCTGTAATTTTAGTCTGTTTTGGGCACCTAACAACGCCGTGCCAACGTCAGAAAGAACTAAATTTAAAAAGTGCAACTGCAAATCACCAAAGTTGTGCATGCTACCCAGCTCTAATGCGCCGATGGTAACGCTATCTCTTATAATTGGCAACACCAACAATTGAGAAGGCTTAATGTTGCCAGTTGCAAAGCTAATCGTTAATTCACCCTGAGGAACTTCTTCTAATAAAACCCGTTTTCCTGATTTTACAACCTGGCCGATTAAGCCTTCCCCCACTTGCAATACTGGCGCTAAGTTTTGGCCTTGTAAAGCATATTGACCTTTTAGGTGCAACAACCCATCTTCTTTAAACAGATAAATTGCGCCAATCTGGCTTTTTGTATAAGTAGTTAAAAATTCAATAATATCATCAGCAAGGTGAAAAACATCTTTTTCGCCTACCATTTTAACATTCAGTCCTGCTACCCCTGTCTGCAGCCATTCATTCTCCGCCAGCGCATCGAAAGATTTTTTCAGTGCTTTAGCCATCGTATTCAGTGAGCCGGAAAGCTCGCCTATATCATCCTGCGACTGGCCATCTATTTCAACGCCATAATTACCAATGGAAATTTGATGGGCAATTTCCTTAATGGCAACAATACGTTTTTCCATTTCATACTTCTTGTCCTCAATTTCTTCCTGTAGTTTAACACGTTCATCAAAATCAATTGATACTTTCCTGTAAAAAAATAAGGTGATTAATATTGCCAGTACCGCTGCAATTAAAATCAATACCGGTGTATAAGAAGTGAGTTTGTTTAATTCTTCAGTTCTGCGCTCCAGTATACGTCTTTCTTCCTTCACCATTCTGTTAACCGTGCTCCTGGCCTGGTCCATATAGGTTTTACCCTGAAATAAAACCGTTGGGTCGACCTGACCACCTAAAGATTTTATCTCGATTGTAGATTTGATTATGTCTAACCTACGTACCAATATGTCCCTTAATTCCGCGATATTTTTTTGCTGTAAAGGATTGTCTTTTGTACTTAAAGCAATTCTGTTTAGTGACGCTAATGCTGTATCAGCAGCGCCGTTATAAGGCGTTAAAAAAATTTTATTACCGGTTAGAAGATAGCCACGTTGACCCGTTTCGGCGTCTTTTAAAGTAGAAATAATTCCTTCAACGTTCAAAATTACTTCATCACTATGCTTAACCAATTCAGTGCTCTTTATTAAGTTGCTAATACTTATATAAGAAGCCAAGGAACTGATAAAAAGAATAATAAGCGATAAGCCGAGGCCCAAACGTAAATTATTTTTAAGAGTTGTTTTCATTAAAATATTGTAGTTGGTATTGAATGTTTGGATGATTTTTAATTAATGGTTCCGTGTAGTTCATCCTGAGGCTTCGATTTTGTTTCGTCATGAATTGGAATAATAAAATAAAATTCAGAACCTTCATCGGGAACGCTGTTTACGCCAATCTTACCGCCGTGACGGTTTATGATTTCAGAACAGATGTACAATCCTATTCCCAAGCCATTAAAGCGATTGCTGTTTTCTTCTATGCGGTAAAATTTGTCAAATATTTTATGCTGCTGTTCTTTTGAAATTCCGATACCAAAATCCTTTACCGCGAGGTAAAGTTTATCATCTTTAAGATTTATCGTAACATTAACCTGATTTGTACCGGGAGCATATTTTATGGCATTACTTATGAAATTAATCACAACCTGTTCAAGTCGCATTTCATCTCCATAAATCATTTCATGAATTTTGCCAAGTTTATTTATTGTAAAACCAGGATTGGATTGCTGCATCATTTCTATGGCATTATTTACCATAGTATCTGCACAAAAAACCTTCATATTAAACTTAAGTTTTCCGCTTTCAATTTTTGATATATCAAGCAAATCGACAATAAGTTCATTAAGTTTTTCGAGCTGAATACTGGCTTTATCTAGGTGATTTTGCGCGAGCGCCTTATCATCTTTATTGAGGCTCCTCTGTAATAGTTGAATATAGCCCTTAACGCTGGTTAATGGCGTTTTTAATTCGTGGCTCGCAATACTAATAAACTCATCTTTCTTATGCTCCGCTTGTTTTCGGAATTCAATCTCTTCCAGTAGTTTTTCCTGAATTTCGTTGAGTTTCCTATTTTGCTCATAAATCCTGTAAAATGTTTTAATTTTAAGCAGAAGTATATTGATATCGACGGGTTTTGTGATATAATCCAAACCACCACTTTCATAGCCTTTTGTGATGAATCTTAACTCTGTATTTACTGCTGACAAGAATATAATTGCGGTATCTTTTGCTTTACTAAATCCGGATACTGCCTCTGCGACTTCAAATCCATCCATATCCGGCATTTGAACATCGAGAATAATTAATACATAATTATTTTTTAGTACTTTTTTTAACGCTTCCTCTCCTGAAGGCGCCGTGTCAACCTCAAAATTGTGAGCCTGCAGTACTTTCTGAAGGGATATCAGGTTTTCAGGCCGGTCATCAACAATAAGAATCATCTTTTATAAAAACATTAGGGGAGCTGAATAGTTGATAGTTCATTTTGATTGAAGGCGGAATCCATAAATGTATACAAACACCTGCGCATTGAAAATGTTTTATAAAATTACAAATCTGCTGAATTAAATGTATCACCCTGTTTAATGTCTCCTGTTTCGAAACCTTTTTTAAACCAGTACATACGTTGCTGTGATGTTCCATGGGTGAATGAGTCCGGGGTTACTTCTCCCGTGGCTTGCTTCTGTAACTTATCATCGCCAATAGCGTTTGCCGCAGTCAACGCTTCTTCAATGTCGCCTTCTTCTAATTTAAAATCTTTTAAGTTCTGTGCATTATGGGCCCACAAACCGGCAAAAAAATCAGCTTGTAACTCTAATTTAACCGATAAACGATTATATTCTTTTTCACTTACGCGACCACGGGCTTCCTGGAGCTTATCCGAAATACCCAAAAGATTCTGAACATGATGACCAACTTCATGGGCAATGACATAGGCCTGAGCGAAGTCTCCTGCTGCACCGAAACGATTTTTCAATTCATCATAAAAAGTCAGGTCAATATAAACTTTATGGTCGCCCGGGCAATAAAAAGGACCTACAGCAGCACTTGCGCTTCCGCATGCAGTCTGAACTGATGCATCAAACATCCTCAATTTCGGGTGTTCATAGGCTTTGCCCATAGCTTCGAATTCCTTATCCCAAACTTGTTCAGTTGATTCCAATACGCCTGAAATAAATTGTGCCTGTGAATCGTTTGCCGGAACACCCTGTTTAACTTCGGCGGCCTCACCTTGAGGTAACTGACTAACAACACCTGTTAGATCTTTACCAAAAATTAAACCTAAAACAACAATAATTATACCGATACCACCGCCCAAGGCAGTTTTTCCACCTCCGCCACCTCTTCCATCTTCCACATTATTACTTCCTTTACCAAACCACTGCATAACTTATATTTAATTTCTTGTTAAACCCAAATTGTTTGAAATTGTTATACTAAAGTATAAAATAATTTGTTGATTAATTATACCGATATTCTTTTAAAGAATATAGAAAAGGCCTGAAAGTTAAAATTTCAGGCCTTGCTTTTAAACATTTTATTTTAGTTGTTAAAAATAGTTATGGCTTTCGCGATTCTTGATCGTGTTTCTTCCACTCCAAGTAAAATTGCAATATCGAAAACACCAGGGCCGAACTTACCACCCACCAACATAATCCTGAAAGGCAGCATTAACTCACCAGGCTTAAATCCTTTTTCTTGTGCCAGTGCTTTAAATGCTGCTTCCTCATCCACAGCATTACTCAATTTTATATTTTCTGCGTAGGCTTCAAAAAAGGCCGCTTTTTCCGCTGACCACTTTGGTTTAACAGAAGCTGAATCATATTCGGAAGGTGCGGCAAAAAAATAACTGCTTTGCGCAACAAAATCTGGCATGAGGGTACACCTGTCTTTTATCAAATCGATAATCTTATTTAGAAACGAACCATTATTAACTTCTATCCCGGCTTTTGTGAGTTCTGTTAGAACGCCTGCGACCAGGTGCGTTGCGCTTTGCGATTTAATCCATTCATGATTGTACCATTTCGCTTTCTCAAAGTCGAATTTCGCACCGGCTTTACTGATTCTTTCTACAGAAAATTTATCTTCCAGTTCAGCAAGAGTAAAAATTTCCTTATCCGTTCCATCGTTCCACCCTAAAAGTGCGAGCATGTTTACGAATGCCTCCGGCATGAAGCCCATTTCTTTAAACCCTTTAGTAACATCACCCGTTTTTGGGTCGGTCCAGTTCATTGCGTAAACCGGAAAACCTAAACGGTCGCCATCTCGTTTACTTAACTTTCCATGTCCATCTGGCTTTAAAATTAATGGCAAATGCGCCCATTTAGGCATGTCTGCTTCCCAGCCCAAGTATTTCCATAGCAAGATATGAATCGGCGCTGACGGAAGCCATTCTTCGCCACGAAACGCGTGCGAAATTTCCATTGCTCTATCATCTACGACAACAGCTAAATGATAGGTTGGCATTCCATCTGCCTTCAATAAAACTTTATCATCAACAATAGAAGTTTCAAAGCTTACATCACCACGGATCAAATCATTAAAATGAACAATTTCATCTTCGGGAACTTTAATCCGGATAACATGCGGCGTATTTATCGCCAGGAGTTCTTCAACCTCGCTAACGGTTAAAGTTAAAGAATTACGCATTTCCATACGTGTTGACTGTCCGTATTGAAAATTCGGAATTACCTTTCGTTTCTCGTCTAAATCTTCCGGTGTATCGAAAGCGTAGTAGGCATAACCATCGCTAATTAGCTGCTCTGCAAATTTTCTATAACTTAGTTTGCGCTCACTTTGACGGTAAGGTCCGTAAGCACCTGGTTTATCCGGACTTTCATCCGGCGTTATGCCACACCAGTCCAAACATTTTACAATATATTCTTCTGCGCCTTCTACAAAGCGGTTCTGGTCGGTATCCTCCACACGCAGAACAAAAGTTCCATTGTGTTTTCTGGCAAATAAATAATTAAACAAGGCTGTGCGAACACCGCCTAAATGCAAACCTCCGGTTGGGCTTGGTGCAAATCGAACTCTAACTTTCTTATCCATAATTAAGCAAAGAGCATGGGGTTAATTGCAAAGAGTCAAGATATAATCTATGCTCCAAGCGCTATACACTATGCTCGGTACAAAGATATGTTTTTCATTCATTTATCCATTTTGATATATGGTTAAGCGCTTATGATTGTGAATTATTGTCTCTAGTTTTTGAAAAAGCATAATGGTTTTATGTTTTTTCCGTTTTGTTGTTGTAATTTGGCTACCAAAGCATGAATCCGTACCAAAAAAAACGCCGCTGGAAATTTTTCCTTCTTATTTTCGCGATATTAATCGGCATTGCATCCGTATTTTATACTGATTCTTTTGTAAAAAAAATGGAGCGGGAAGAAGCAAATCAATTTCAACTTTGGGTGAAAGTACAGGAGCGTTCCATGCTGTTAATGGATAACGATTTATTGGTTGGCTTGGTCGAAAGCATCAGGCAAAACACCAAAACACCTGTAATATTAACAAATAATGAAGGATTAATTGTGTCTACATCCGGTCTGGATAGTACAAAGACAATATGGCCGGATAATGGAAAGTTAGTTTACGACAGCTTGTATTTTGTTAAGCAGCTTTCAACTATGAAAATTCAGCACAAGCCGGCAACGATGAATGTTTTTGGCGCAGAGTATAAAGCCTACTACAAAGATTCATTTGTGCTTACTCAATTACGTTATTTTCCATATATCCAGATGGGCGTTATCTTTTTGTTTTTACTAACCGCTTATGCCGCTTTTAGTTCAGCAAGAAGAGATGAACAAGATCACGTTTGGGTAGGTTTGGCCAAAGAGACCGCACATCAGTTAGGCACACCTATATCTTCACTGATGGCATGGGTAGAGCTAATGAAATCAAAATTCGATGCTGAAGACGACCCATTGATTGCAGAGATGGAAAATGACATTAAACGATTGGAAATTATTACAGATCGTTTCTCAAAAATAGGTTCAAAACCCATACTTGAAGATCATGTAGTTTACCTGGTTATTAGTAATTTCATTGAGTACTTTAAGGTTAGAACATCTGACAAGGTTAAATTTACCATCACAGGTGATGAACAGGTAAGGGCAATGTTAAATGTTCCTTTATTCGACTGGGTTACAGAAAACTTACTCAAAAACGCGGCAAATGCAATAGAAAATGAAGGCTCAATTTCTGTAAATATAATCGAAAACCTGGCCAAAGAACAAGTATTTATTGATGTTACCGACAGCGGAAAGGGTATTCCGAGATCAAAATTTGACGCTGTTTTTCAACCCGGTTATACCACGCGGAAACGTGGATGGGGCCTGGGTTTATCACTAACAAAGCGTATCGTGGAGAATTACCATAGCGGCGAAATCTTTGTTAAAGACTCAGAAATAGGTAAAGGAACTACTTTTAGAATAATCTTAAAAAGCAGCTTGAAATATGAACCGACCACGGCCTGACGACTATCCAACCTGGGGAGCAACTTACATTAGCAAAGTTGACGGTGATATCATTGAAATCCTTGAAGAACAGGTTTTCAGCATTCCAGTATTATTTGAATCAAATAAGGAAAAAGAAAATTTTGCTTATGCAGAGGGCAAATGGACTTTAAAAGAGGTGCTTGGTCATATCATCGATTGTGAGCGCATTTTTGCTTACCGAATGACCTGCTTCGCAAGAAATGAGCAGCAACATTTACCTGGTTTCGAAGAGGATGATTATGTATCCAATGCCCGTTTTACTGAGAGAAATTACGAAGATATGATTGAAGAATTTGCCGCTTTGCGGAAAGCCAATCTTTATTTCTTTAAAAGCCTCAATGAATCTGAATTGGATAGAAAAGGTGTTGCTTCAGGTAGAGAAATAACAGTTAAATCCATTCTGTTTATCGTTGCTGGCCATATAATTCACCATGCTGGTGTACTTAAAGAACGTTATCATGTGGTATAAAAATTTTACAATTGATGATTTAAACAGTCGTCCGAAAAACCATATTGGCGGTTTGCTTGATATAAAATTTACGGAAATTGGCGAGGATTTTATCGTTGGAACCATGCCAGTTGATGAGCGTACACACCAACCTGCCGGAATACTCCATGGCGGAGCTTCGGTAGTTTTAGCCGAAACTTTAGGTAGTATCGCATCCTACATGTGTATCGATCCTGAAAAATATGTCGCTGTTGGATTGGAAGTTAATGCTAATCACTTGCGGCCGGTTAAACATGGATTAGTTAAAGGAATTTGTAAGCCTTTGCATCTGGGTGCTAAAACGCAGGTCTGGGAAATAAAAATTTATGATGAACGTGGCAAAATGAATTGTATTAGTCGCTTAACTGTTGCCATCATTAATAAACCACAATAAAACCTGCAAAACTCCTCATGCTTTTGACATGTGGATTTTTGCAGGCTGATTTACTATAGTTCGATTGCTTTTTTCTCAATTAAAAACGAAGTGATTAAACCCAGCCCGCCAAAAATACCCAGGCAACCGAAGTAAATCGCCGCTGACTGATCTTCTTCCGCGTGTGTCATGTCCGGACCAAATACGCTTCTAACCGTAAATAATGCGACCAGTAACCCGATACCTAAGCCGACTAATAACAGGCCGAATTTTAAACTCAGGTATGGCCGTGGCGTAGATTTTCCGACACCGGGATCGATACCGCGTTCTATCATTGCCATTTTTTCTTTGTTTGATAAATAGCGTATTCCAAATACCATTGCAAATGCGCCTAAAAAAAGTGAGATTGGAATTAATGCTTCTCCCATGATTGTAATTTTTATTTTGTGTGAATCCTGTTTATTTGTTGAACCGTGTTCTGTGTATTAGGACTACATGGTTTTTAATCAGGTTACACCCATAGATAAAATAATCAGTAAATAATTATTCGATATAAAACTATAGGTATAAACATTTTTACCTTTGCATTATGAACTGGATTATATTAATTATAGCTGGTCTTTTCGAAGTCGGCTTCACCACTTGCTTAAAACTATCTAACAATTTCAGTAATATAAAATGGAGTGTTGGTTTCTTTATATGTATTGCGTTAAGTTTTATACTGCTAAACAAAGCGTCGCAAACTTTGCCAATGGGTACTGCTTATGCGGTTTGGACAGGCATTGGTGCCGTTGGAACCGTTATTATTGGGATTATTTATTTTAACGAACCGGCAACATTCTGGCGAATCTTTTTCATCTGTACGCTGATTGGATCGATTGCAGGTTTAAAATTTTTTGCCGCGCAGTAGCATAATAATCTTTTAACCAAGCCCACGCAAGAAATTACTTTGTTCTTGTGTAGCAACGTGCTCAACGAAAATGTGGATCACCTCAAACTGGCAAAATATACGTTTTTTTGTGGGGCTGAATACTGCGCTTGTTAGTTTTGAAGTCCTAGCCTTAGTTCCTAAACCTGAATCGGAACATACCGTTTCATTGTATAAGGTGATAACAGGACTGTATTTAGCGAAGAAACTATCTATTGTTTAGTTCCAGAGGATTAAATCCTTTTTCTAAATTATCTATTTATTATTTCCGTGTAACCTGATTAGCTATCAGGTAGTCTTAGCTTAAGTATGAAGCAAGAGTTAACGGATTTAGAGCTGATTCAAAATGTATTAACCGGCGAAACCGTGCAATATGCTTTGTTAGTGAAACGCCATCAACGGTTTGTTTTTACACTTGCTTTAAGGTTTGCAAAAAACCGGGAGGATGCAGAAGAAATTGCTCAGGATTGTTTCATAAAAGCTTATAAAGCACTAGGCACTTTTAAACAAACAGCAAAATTTAGCACCTGGCTATACACGATAACGTATACAACAGCCATGAGCTTTTTGCGTAAAAAACGTTTAGATACTTCCTCAATCAGTGATGAAGAAACATACTTGCAACTGGAAAACCATACTTCGGCATTCAACGCCGATATTTATGAACAAAGAAACAGTCATGCCTTTTTGAACTCAGCGATTAAAGAATTACTACCTGATGACGCTGTTATTATCACGCTATTTTACAAGGGTGAACAAAGTTTAGAAGAAATTGGCGAAGCTTTAAACATGGAACCCAATACGATAAAAGTAAAACTGTATCGGGCAAGACAAAGGCTTAAAGAAAAATTACAATATTTGTTAAAAGATGAGGTAAAGGAGTTACTATGAACACAATAGAACAACAACTTTGGGAATATATTGACGGAAATCTAAATGAAGCCCAGCGAAAAAACATCGAAGAAAAAATTAAAATCGATATTTCAGTGAAGCTGCAGTATGAAGAGTTATTAAATCTAAACCTGGCTTTCGGCGAAATGGTACTAGATGAACCATCGATGTCGTTTACCAGAAATGTAATGGCAGAGGTTGGGCTTCAGCCTGCACCAGTTTCATTAAAAACCAAGGTAGACAACCGGATTATTTTCGGCATTGCCGCATTTTTTGTGCTTTCTATTTCGGCAATATTAGGTTACATTCTATATAACACAACATTTAGTATGCCTGATTTCAGCAGGTACTTTGTCAATTTAAATGTAGAAAAGATATTAGGCACGGCATATTTGTACATTTTCCTCGGTGTGGATCTGATTCTAGGATTAATTTTTATCGATTACATTTTAAGAAAAAAAATAAGTCACAAAAATTGATTCAACTCCGCAGACCAATCATTTTCAACAAAATCTTCGGAAATAATTATTCAAGGGTTTTCAAAATTTCCAGTCCCTCGTTCCATTCGCCAAAACCGGAAGCTGCGTTAATGTGTCCGGCTTCGCCGATATTGATAAGCTCACTACCCCATTTCTTCGCAAAGAGTTCAGCCCGTTCTATATTTACCCACTCATCATTATTACTGGCAACTAAAACGGTTCTAAAATCTATCCTTTCTAAAGGTACTTTTTCAAAACCCACTGTATTAAAGTTATACTTTGGCGCTTCAACATCGCTAGGTGCCACTAGCAAAGCGCCTTTGATTTTAATATTTGAAATCTTTGCCCAATTGGCTATCGCAATACATCCTAAACTATGACCAATAAGGACAACCGTTTCGGGATCGTAACCGGAAATGGCCTGGCTAATATTTTCAACCCAATCTGCAGATTTTGGTGCATCCCAATCTTTCTGTTCTATGCGATGAAAGTTAGTCGCCGATTTTTCGAAATAAGTTTGCCAATGGTTCCCAACTGAATTTCCAAGTCCCGGAACGATAAAATAATGAGTCATAAAGTTGGCTTAAACAAGAAAATTAAAAATAAAAAAGGCCGCCATCGCAAGAAAGCAGCCCTCTTTGTAAATATGATAGTTAATTAAATTACTTTCACATTAACGGCATTTAAGCCTTTTTTACCGTTAGCAACTTCGTACTGTACTTTGTCGTTTTCACGGATTTCGTCGATAAGACCTGTTGAATGAACAAAAATTTCGCTATCACCGTTTGCGGGGATGATAAAGCCAAAACCTTTAGTTACATTGAAGAATTTTACTGTGCCTTCTTGCATTGTATTAAATATTAAAATTAAGTCTGCAAGGTAAGTTTTAATTTTTAAAATCAAAATAAATTTTAACATTTTTTTAACGTTAAAATTTTGTAAATAGCAGATTACTAAGGCTTTTTAATTGACTTACCGATAACCATCAGTGTAATTCTGCTGTTATGTGGAATGCCAAGGCTGGTTCCGGGCAACACGTTAAACAGGTTTCGAATGTAAATATCGGCCACAGCCTGCATGTTTTTTTTCTTTGATTCTACATTCTCCGGTAGAACGCCAAAAACGTCTTTTACATGTATGCCGCCCTGAAAATCTATTATTGCGGAAATTTGATAGGCAAAATCCTTGTAAGCCCTGTCGATAACGATTTTATACTGCGGAAACATATAATCGTAAGCTGTTGTCCTGCCTTCGAGTTTGTTCGCTGTAATCAATTTTTCTACCGTAACAATTTTACTCTTTGGAATAAACTGAACCGGCTCGGTTGCCGCAAAAGCACTATCACTATTCAGGTTTACAACATTTGCCCTTTTGGTAATAAAAGCGGTATCTGCCTGAGTAGGCCTTTGCAATTTTTCGGCAGTCGTTTTTAATTTATTTTTAATGTAACTCTGGGCATAGAATGTCATGTTCACATCCGAACGGAAATCGGCTAATACATTTTTTCCATTTACCTGTACCCGTTGTAAAATTAAACTGTCTTTGCTCATTTCCTTCACCTTAAACCATTCTTCAGCAAAATTATACATATTACCATGATCATATTGAAGGTAGAATTTCTGCATAATTTTCTTCTGAGGGCTCCAGGCCATCATGGTATCTTCTTTTGCAACTTCAATAATCCAGGATGGTTTCTGCATAAAACCATCTTGGTTAAAAGAAAGGCCGTTCTTAAATCTTCGTTTTACTTCCTGATAACGGATTCCTTTTACAGATTCCCATGTATAATCCCGTAATTTTGGGTTGGTTTTTTTTGAAGCGAAGTCGCAGGATGAACACAACAAAATAATATAAAACAGGAAGCACAAATTTTTAATCATATTCATATAACGCGACCGGCGCAAATTTCGACTAAAATAATTTATTTTTTCTTAATCAGAATGACGTTAGCTACTTTCCTTTGACCTTCATGATCCCATTTCTTATTATCGGTAGGGTAATTAACTACACCATTATTGGGATAACCATTAACCCAAAGGGTGGTAGAACCACCTCCGTCAAAATTAATAGCATCCACACAGCCTAACCAGCGCATAATTTTTGTCAGCTCAAATAAACTCATACCCGCCGAATTCTCATTCCGGCCATCAACCGTAAGTAAAATTACGCGTCCGTTCGGCTTTATGCCCAAACAAGTTCTGGGATGTCGCAAACGGTTAAAAGCACCTGTATCTAATGCTTCATTTATGCCATTTAATGCCAGCAGAGGCCCATTTAATAATACGTCTTTTTCAATCAGATTCTTTTCCCAATCTGTACTTCCATCCCATTTCTTTAAAGCGATTTTTCCATCTTCTATAACAACCGCTGACCGCTGGTGAAAAGCGCGGTTTCTGTTTTTTTCGAGTCGGTTCGAGTTGATTATTTTCCCATCAACCCGAACAAAATCAACTGAGCCGCCATTTTTTACGTCAAAAAAATTGCCGTTAATCCCTGCTAAGGCGGTGGCTTTTGTTCCGAAATCACTTGTTGTAATTAATTCTTTCTCTTCTGCTTCAATGGCAAAAATTGCCTTACGCCCGTTGTTTTTTACTTCCAGAAAAGAGATGTGCTCATTAGCGTCAAACAGATTTTTCCCGTTAAAATGATATTTAAAAAGTTTTACCTGCCTGGCTATTTTACTTTTTATCCAATGGGTTTTAACAAAGGTTAATGAATCTTTATCCTGCGCAAATGCGCTTGATGTTAATATAAAAATCAGGAATAAAATTGCCGTACTTTTAAGCATATGAATGAACTTTACAGGCAAATTTAAAGTCTGCCAAATTGTTTGTCGACTTGTAACCTGAAAATTACCTCTGCACTTCAAATTCTTCGCTCTAGGTGAACAACTTTAAAAAAAGTTTTGTTGTTCCGATAAATTTCAAGGATTACACTTTTGTTTGCGCCTGATTTGAAGAGCTCAGAAAGCTCATTAAGCGAATAGATATCCATCGGTTTGAAATTAACGCCAATTATTTCATCATCCGGACAAAGGCCTGATTTCTCTGCTGGTGAATTTTCATCAATTTCCCCTATCAAAAATCTTTTATAATTCTTTTGGTCTAAATATACAACCATACCGATCATGTCATGTTCGAAAGGTGTTTTATAATTACTATTTGGCCGGAAATACATAAAGCCATCCTGATAATTAAACTGGATATTAAATTTTCTTAATAAGTCAGCCCCTATATTTCCATTACGGGTTTTTAAATCTATTTTCTCTGAGATGACATGATAATCAGGAAACCCGGAAATTACATCCTTAAAATTGAATTCACCTATCGATAATTCTTTAATTCGGCCTAAATAACCTTTAATCTGTCCACTTAAACTCATCCCCAGGTTCGCTTTAATTTTAGAATATGGAAGGGGAAACATTTCACCGTTAAACATTTCCATTGACAAGGCATGGCTCGCACCGGTATCCATTAATAACTTCGCTTTAATTTTCCCACTGTTTGGCGCATCAAGCTCTGCATAAATATAGGGTTTAAGGTTTTCGATTACGATTGGGATTTTACTTCCTTTATATTTAATTCTGGAATCATGATCGCTAAATATAATTCTATTTTCGCTATAGCGGATATCAACGACAAAACTGTTGAAGAAATTGAAGCCTACTAATCCGTAGATTTTTATTCCCAGATGGCCGGAAAGATTGAATAAATCTTCTTTTAAAATTGCTGTAGGGATGTGTACACCTTCTGCCCTGCCTATCCTGGCCTTAATGTTTTGAGAAATAAAGGCTTCAACGGTTTCCAGCCCCAAACCGGAAACTTTAATTTTTCTCATTTTAGTAAAATTCAGAGAATCAATAATTGATGGCTCTGTAATGATCAGCGGACCAACACCGGTATCCAAAACAAATTCGTAGGGCCCTTTTTCATTGATATAAATTGGGATGATTATTAGATTCTTAATCGACTTGAAATGGATCGATTGTTTTCTTTGATTATTGGGAAAACGGAAATCCTGAGCAAAAGAAAAAAAGGGAAACTGCAAAATCATGCCAGCGCAAATAATCAATTTGCGAAACAGGACACCCATTTCAAACTTATATTTGGTTAACATTTTATTAAATTTAATAATTTAGTTTCGTAATATTCACATAACTTTAAAAGATGATTCATCACCACATTACCAAATTTTACTTTCTGCTGCTTTTCTTATCGATTTGGTTATTCTCCGCCTGTTCTGTTGATAAAATGATGGCGAAGAAGGTTTCTAATGAGTTTACAAAATCTGAGGTAATTAAGCAATATATGGTAGGCTTTGCTTTATACAATCCCGAAGCTGACAAGATGGTATACCAGCAAAATGCAGATAAGCTTTTTACCCCAGCTTCGAATACAAAACTATATACCTTTTACGCCGCTTTAAAAATGATTCCTGAAAAAATGCCGGCCTTAAGGTATATAGAACGGGGTGATTCTTTAATTTTCTGGGGTACAGGCGACCCGGCCTTTCTTCAATCTGAACTGAAAGATAAATCGGCTTATAATTTTCTTTCATCAACCGATAAAAAGTTATTTTACGCAAATGGAAGGTATATTGGAGACTTTTTTGGTGCCGGATGGTCCTGGGATGATTATAATGACTACTACCAGGCAGAAATTAATGAATTGCCAATGCTCGATAACACTATTTGGGTAAAAGGAAAACCGGCTGGTGGCTTTTCAGTCATACCAAAAAGTTTCTCTTCTTGTTTTTTTGCTGACAGTACCAATAAAACCGGCGAATTTTTTGTAAAGCGAAAATTTAACGCAAACGAGTTTGAATACAACGTTGTTCCTGCGAAAGCCAATTACACCCAGCAAATTCCTTTTAAATTAAATGCAACAACAACGCTCAATTTACTTGCCGATACATTGCATAAATCTGTTAAGCTTATTAACATGAAAATGCCAGCTGATGCGAAAACTTTATACGGTGCAAATCGTGATTCTGTTTTAAAAGCAATGCTTTTACCAAGCGATAATTTTATCGCCGAACAGTTATTGCTGGTTTGTGGCGACAAACTCAGCGACACTTTAAATACGGCAAAAACAATCCAATACGTTTTAAAAAATTATTTAGCTGAACTACCGCAGAAACCTCGATGGGTTGATGGTTCAGGCCTTTCGAGAATGAACTTATTCTCTCCAATTGATATGATCAGCCTGTTAAATTTAATTTACAGGCAGGTAAATAATCCATCAAAATTATTTGACATGTTGCCGGCCGGAGGTAAAACAGGAACACTTAAAAATGCTTATCCAAAAACAGATAAACCATTTGTCTTCGGAAAAACAGGTTCACTTACCGGCGTCCATAACCAAAGTGGCTACATAGTAACAAAAAAAGGCAAAACATACGTTTATGCTTTTATGAATAACAATTTTGTTAGTCCAACCGCAGCTGTTAGAAATGAGATGGTAAGAATTATGACCTATATTCACGATAATTTTTAAGTTTATGATAAGGATCAGTTTAATTTCAATCTCGTTTTTTGCTTTATTTTTGTTTTCAGCAACTGCACAGAAGAAAATTGTCTTTAATTCTAAAAACTTACACCAGGCAGATACCACCTGGATTTTCATGCCAAAAAATTTAACAGAAAAAGACAAGGTTCCTGCTATATTTTTGCTCCATGGGTTTGGAGGAAATTATAAACAGTGGAACACTATTATGGATGCGCAAAAATATGCTGATGAATACCACTGCATCATCATTTGCCCCGATGGCCTGGTAAAATCCTGGTATATAAATAGTCCCGCAAAAACGGATTGGCAATATGAAACCTTTTTCTTCGATGAACTTTTACCAAAAATTGAAAAGGATTATCCAATAGATGGTGCAAATTTATTTATAACCGGTTTGAGCATGGGCGGACATGGTGCTTTATGGTTGTTTTTAAAACATCCTGAAAAATTCAGAAGTGCTGGTAGTACTAGTGGAGGAGTAAACCTTCGAGACGCCATTGGCAAATTCGGTGTTCCTGAACTTTTGGGTAACCCGGATAAAGACAGCGATATCTGGTTGAAATACTCTGTAATTAAAAATATTGATAAGCTTGCCGGCAGCAAGAAAGAAATAATTTTCGATTGTGGCGCTGGTGATTTTTTTTACCAATCGAACAATGCATTGAAAGAGAAATGCGACAGTTTGAAAATCAATGCCACTTACATCTCCCAGCCTGGAAATCATAATTCTGATTATTGGAAAAAATCCATCAGGCAACAATTTGAGTTTTTCAGCAAACGGTTTTCCAAATAAAAGAAATGCATTCTGAGTTTAAATCGATAGCAAAGCCATTTTCAAATATCTTAAATATTGGTGGGATAGACTATCTGTATTTTGGTGGAACAGCTTATCTGGGGATTCCACAAAATCCTGAATTTATAGAATTATTTACCGAGGGTATTAAAAAATACGGCTTAAACAACGGCACAAGCCGGACGAACAACGTCCAGTTAGGCATTTATGATGATGCTGAAAAGGTTGCTGCACATCGCTTCAAAGCTGAAGACGCGCTAATTACCTCAAGCGGGTATCTGGCTGCGCAACTTACCGTAAAGGGCTTATCCGGCTTTGGAAAAGTAATTTATGCGCCTTCATGTCATCCGGCGCTTTGGTTAGACGACCAGGTTCCAAACAGAAAACCATTTTCAGAATGGAAAGTGGAAACTTTAGCTTTAATCAATAATGCAAAGGAACAAAACTGGGTTTTAATAAGTAATTCTATGAATAACCTTTTTCCTGAGATTTACGATTTCGGTTTTCTGGAGGAAATTCATCATGATAAAAAAGTCATCCTTATTGTTGACGATTCTCATGGAATTGGTATAAATAATGGCGGCTTGGGCAGTTTCGTCGCGCTCCCGAAGAAAGACAATATAGACTGCGTCATTGTAGCATCGATGGCAAAGGCGCTGGGTTTAGACGCAGGCCTGGTTTTAGGATCGAGTAAGATTATTCAGCAACTTAAACGAACAAATACTTTTATCGGCGCTTCGCCACCAGCCGCCGCCGGACTTTACACATTTATTAAAGGGGAACATATCTATAAAGAAGCATGGGATAAGTTACAAGAAAATATTGATTTGCTCAGCTCAAAACTTAGCCTTGTTTGGAATTTTGAAATTGGTTTTCCTGTATTTTTTTTAAATAATCCTGAGCTGGCAAGTAGGCTCTTGCCGAATAAAATTTTAATTTCTTCTTTCCCTTATCCCGATGCAAACAGTGAGCTTATAAACCGAGTTGTTTTGAGCAGCTGGCATAGCCCTCCAGAAATTGACTATTTAGCTTCTTGTCTAGAGAATTGTGAAAGTAGTTAATCTATTAATGTTAACAACAGTAAATTTAACGCCATTGGAGTACAATTTCTTCAAGCCAATATTTTTTTCAATATTTATAGACTTAATATATCTCCACGATGAAAAAAGTTTTAATCTTTTTAGCTTTTACTTTCTTATTTTTCCAAATTGGAAGAGCGCAAACCACCGAAATCTGGGTTGTCCGTCATGCTGAAAAAGAAAGATCAGATCCTCAGGAAAAAAATCCTGACTTATCGGAGGAAGGAAAAGTTAGAGCCGGGGATTTAGCCAGGTATCTAAAAAAAGAAAATATCGACGTTGCTTTCAGTACACCCTACAAGAGAACACATCAAACTTTGGATTCATTAGTGATTCCAAAAGTTATCAACTATAACGACATTAAATCTTTAGTAGATACGGTAAAAACAAGTTACTTGGGCAAGAAAATTATTATTGCCGGCCATTCAAACACTGTATTAGAAATTATAGAGGCTTTCGGCGGCAAACGGCCACGGGAAGAATTAACAGACGACGATTACGATTTCATCTTTCATTTAAGCGTTAAAGGCGATAAAGCCAGAGTTAAAATGGATCAATATGGGGTACCACACCACTTATAATCTACTGATATAAGTCAGTAGTCATGCTGAACTCATTCAGCATCTTTTTATAATTAGGCTTTAAATTTTTTATAGTTTCCCGAAAGGAATATCCATCAAAGCATAATCCTGCCATCCTTGAAAGTCGTAATGCCACCATTCGTTTTCAAGTACATTTAACTTGTATTTTCTCATGATGGCAATAAAAAAATCGCGGTTCTTTTTTACTTCTGGCGGAACATTAGGGTAATTAGCAGCAGCAGCAGCCGAGAAACTATCGTATGGCGTTGGCATTGCAATTTCCTTTCCCGTTTTCAAATCGATAATCGTTAAATCAACAGCACAGCCCCTGTTGTGTTTAGAACCTTGGTTGGGATTGGCAACAAAATTCTTATCGCTGGCTTTTTTGTAAAATGCCACCGTTATGGCATAAGGCCTGTAACCGTCAAAAATCTTCAAACCTAAACCTTTCTTGTTTAATTCAGCTTGTACTTTCTTCAGCGATTCTACTACCGGTTTACGAGCAAAAGCCCTTGCCTGCTTGTACATTACCTGTTTCATAAAGTTGTTTTTTGTCGCGTAGCGGATATCTAACTTTATGGTCGGAATTGCTTTTTTTATTTCTACTAACTGGTTATTTGGATTTGCTTTCACCGAAGCCTGGTATTCGGCATAAGAATTTATTATGAAAAGTTTTTTAGGCGCTTCAGGTTTTGTCTGTGCGAATGCAGAAAAGGAAATAAGGAAAAAAAGGACGTTTAATTTCATATTAGTATAAAGTAGCTAGAATCAAGTATCAAGATTTGATACATTCCTAGTGTCTAGTTTGCATTTCACTTTTACATCCTTATTGATTCGAAACTACCAAAAGCTCTAAATCTTTGAAAGGCAAATTAAACATATCTGCAAGGTCTTTATTAGTTACATTACCCTGGTAAATATACAAAGCTTCGCGAATGCCAGGGTTATTCCAAACCATATTCATTAACCCTCCAAACTCACCGATATCGAGTAATATTGGCGCAAAAATATTGGTTAAAGCATATGAGGCAGTTCGCGGAACCCTTGATGCAATGTTTGGAACACAGTAATGAATCACATCATATTTTCTGAAAACGGGGTTTGTGTGGTTAGTAACTTCGGAAGTTTCGAAACAGCCCCCCTGATCGATACTTACATCAATTACTACTGAATGCGGTTTCATCCGGGCAACGGTTTCTTCCATAACGATACATGGGCTTCGCCCGTGACTTGCACGAATTGCCCCAATCACCACATCACAGGTCACAATGGCTTTATTTAAAACGATTGGCTGCATAACCGAGGTAAAGACCCGGCTATTTCCCAAGTTATTCTGAAGTCTTCTGAGCCGGTAAATCGAGCTGTCGAAAACTTTCACTTCTGCACCTAAAGCTAAAGCAGTCCTTGCAGCGTATTCGCCAACAGTACCTGCACCAAGTATTACAATCTCTGTAGGTGGAACACCGGTAAATCCACCAAGCATTAAACCTTTTCCGCCGGTTACATTGCTCAGATATTCAGCTGCAATTAAAATTGATGTTGAACCCACAATTTCACTCATCGCCCGCACTACGCTCAATACATTTCCCTCATCACGAAGGTGCTCAAAACACAGTGCGTTGATCTTTTTCTGCATCAGCGCTTTAAGGTATTCCTGCTTTAAAGTGCCTGTTTGAAGGGAAGAAATTAAGGTTTGCCCCTTATGCATCATCGCTATTTCCTCCAGCATTGGTGGCGCAATTTTTACCAAAATGTCGCAGTCAAAAACTTCTTTTTTGTCATAAGCGATTTTGGCACCTTGTTCTGCATACTCAGAATCAGAAAAATTAGCCGCTATGCCTGCCCCGCTTTCTAAAATCACGCGGTGACCATTATTTACAAGTAAGGCTACTGATAGTGGCGTTAAGGCAATTCTATTCTCCTGAAATGAGATCTCCTTAGGAATACCTATGTTAAGATTATTTTTTTTGTTTTTTGTTTCCAGCGTCGCCTCTTGCGTTTGCAACAAGCCTTGGCGAGCTATATCGGCCATTCCTTCGCGTAATCCTGTAGCCATGATGTTATGAAATGTTTTGGGTTTAAGGTTGATGAAGGTACGGAAAATCTGTTAAAATACTGATAACAAATTACATCCGAAATTCAGTTTTTGGTCAATTTAAAACTCCTGCCGCTTTCACTTAAAATCGATATTTCGACCTTTATATAGTGCTCCGGCAGCAATTCTTCTATTCTTTCAGGCCATTCTATTAAGCAAATGCCGCCACCATAAAAATATTCTTCATAACCTAAATCATAAGCTTCCTGTATGTTTTTTATGCGGTAAAAGTCGAAATGATAAACGGTGTCATTTTCGCCCACATATTCGTTTACAATAGAATAAGTTGGGCTCGAAACTGAATCTTCAACACCCAGAACCTTGCAAAATGTTTTTATAAATGTTGTTTTTCCGGCACCCATTTCTCCGTCAAAAAGAAAAATTCTTTCCCCACCTGCAAATGCCAAAAGTTTATTTGCCACATCTGGTAACTCGGTTAAACCATTAATTTGAATCTCCATTGCTGTTAAAAGATAAAAGGCAAAAGTAATACATTATTCGCATCGCCTTTGCCTTATTACTCCCCTTTAGGGATTGGGGGTTATCTAGGTGAATAAGTTACAACCGGAATAATCATTTCCTCCAATGAAATTCCACCATGCTGAAAAGTTTCATTATAATAATTTACAAACTGGTTGTAATTGTTCGGGTAAACAAAATAACTGTCTTCCCTGGCAAAAATATAACTGCTACTGATGTTTATTTTTGGTAGTAAGGCATCATGCGGGTTTTTAATCGCAAAAACCTCTTTCGCATTGAAGTTCAGATTTCTTCCTTGTTTATAGCGAAGATTGGTATTCGTACTTCTATCTCCAATTACTTTTACAGGTTTTTTAACGCGAATGGTTCCATGATCGGTCGTAATGATAACTTTCACCTGTTTTTGTGCTATTTTCTTCAACAAATCCCAAAGTGGCGAATGTTCAAACCAGGATAGGGTAAGTGAGCGATAAGCAGCATCGTCGTTTGCCAGCTCCCGGATCATTTGCATATCCGTGCGCGCATGGCTCAACATATCAACAAAGTTGAAAACAATCGCATTGAAATCATTTTTTAACAAGTTATTGGTTTGCTCCACCAGTTCTTTTCCTTGTTCAAATGTTAATATTTTGTTATAACTAAATTTACACTCCTTGCGCAGATTACGCTTTATATTGTCCGCAAGAAAAGCTTCTTCATGCATGTTTTTCCCACCTTCGTCATCATCATTTTGCCACAAACCAGGAAAACGCTTTTCCATATCCAAAGGCATCAAGCCAGAAAATATGGCATTCCGGGCATATTGAGTTGCCGTTGGCAAAATACTGGTGTACATATCTTCCTCATCAATTCTGAAGTATTCAGAGATCAAAGGATTAATGATTTTCCATTGATCATAACGCAAATTGTCTATTAAAATAAAAAATACCGGTGTGTTATCATTAATATGTGGAAAGGCTTTTCTCTTCAATAACTCATTTGAAAGCAATGGCGCATTGTCCTTATCTTTAATCCAATCGAGGTAATGCTCTTCGATAAATTTTGAAAACTGCGTGTTGGCTTCCTGCTTTTGCATCGTTAAAATCTCATGCATCTGCGGGTCGTCCAGCTTCTCTAATTCAAGTTCCCAGAAAACGATTTTTTTATAAACATCCACCCACTCTTCATAACTGAGGCGATCGCCCAATGTCATACCTAACCTTCTGAAATCCTGCTGATACGCCATAGACGTCTTTTCACTCACCAGCAGTTTTTTATCAATTAGTTTTTTAATCGTAAGCAACACCTGTTTTGGATTAACCGGCTTAATCAGATAATCATCAATCTTACTTCCGATAGCATCTTCCATAAGATTCTCCTCCTCACTTTTTGTAATTAATACAACTGGTACATCAGGATTGAGGTTTTTAATAGCGGAAAGGGTCTCTATCCCACTCATTCCCGGCATATTTTCATCCAGAAAGACCAAATCATAATTTGATTTTCCAAATGCTTCAAGTGCATCGTTACCATTTGTAAATGTAGTTACATTGTAACCTTTATCGTTAAGTAGTAATATATGAGGTTTAAGCAAGTCGATTTCATCATCGGCCCACAATATTTTTGTTTCTTGCATGTTTTTGTAAATGGATATGGATTGCCTTATATTTTGGCTTATAATCAAACTACAAATAAAAATAGCAATTTTTGTACCGCATCTTTGTATTTAACTATTTTTAACGATTGAATAAGAAAAAAATAATAAATGATCCCGTTTATGGATTCATAAGCATTCCTTCAGAATTGGTTTATGATGTAATTTCACATCCCTATTTTCAGCGTTTAAGGTACATCAAACAACTCGGGATGACACATCTGGTTTATCCCGGCGCATTACATACCCGTTTCCATCACGCATTAGGTGCTATGCATTTAATGTACCTGGCAATCGGGCTATTGAGAAGCAAAGGCCATGTAATTACCGAAGGGGAAGAAGAATCTGCAATACTGGCTATTTTACTGCACGATATCGGCCATGGACCTTTTTCGCATGCACTTGAACATTCTTTAGTTACCGGCATCAGGCATGAAGACATTTCGGCAAAGCTGATGCAGGAGCTTAACCAGCATTTCGATGGGAAGCTAAGCCATGCAATAGAGATTTTTAATGGTACCTACCACAAAAAATTCTTGCACCAGCTAATTTCCGGACAGCTTGATTTGGATCGAATGGATTATCTGAACCGCGACAGTTTTTTTACTGGTGTTAGCGAGGGTGTAATAAGTTTTGACCGGATTATAAAAATGTTTAATGTTTCCGAAGATGATTTGGTTGTCGAAGAAAAGGGAATTTATTCAGTTGAAAAGTTTCTCATCGCCCGTAGATTGATGTATTGGCAGGTATATTTACACAAAACGGTCGTTTCCGGGGAAATGATTTTAGTTAAATTATTGGAAAGGGCAAAAGAACTGTCTGCTGCAGGCGAAACATTATTTGCTGCGCCTTCACTAAGCTATTTTCTCAAAAACGACATAAATGAAAGCATTTTCTTCAGTCAGCATCAAAATCTAGCACATTTTACCAATCTTGATGATCAGGATATTTATGCAGCAGTCAAAGTCTGGGTACAACATCCTGATCAAATTCTATCCACTTTATGCAAAATGCTAACAACCAGAAACTTATATAAAGTTGAAATAGGCAACGAAATGGCCGGGCATGATAGAATTCAATATTTGCAAAATTCGGCAGTAGACCTGTTGAAAATTAAACCTGAAGAAGCCAGGTATTTTGTTTTTACAGATTCGATCCAAAACAGGGCTTATAATGCAGGGGTCGGAAATATCAAAATTTTAATGAAAAATAACGATATTGTAGATATTGCTAAAGCTTCGGATTTATCAAATTTAGAATCGCTGCAAAAAACTGTAGAAAAATACATTCTATGTTACCCTCGCGGGATTTAGGCTTATTTAACAAAATATTTAACTTTTAGGACCGTTTTAAGTCTTATTATTGTGTAAAATATACACGATTTAACCCTGATAGGTTTTTTTGTTCATATCAATTTAACATTTACCTTTGTACGATGCAATTTACTGCCAAGCAGATAAGCGAGTTTTTAAATGGTTCCATTGATGGCAACCCCGATGTAGCTGTAACAGAACTCTCGAAAATAGAAGATGGTAAAGAAGGTTCTTTGTCTTTTCTTTCCAATCCTAAGTATGAAAATTTTATCTATTCTACACAGGCATCCGTTGTTATCGTCTCTAAAGATTTTAACCCCACACAACAATATACAAGCACACTCATCCGTGTCGAAAACCCTTATAGTTCTTTCACAATTTTATTGGATAAATATAATGAAGCAGTCAATGCACAGGCATCGCAATCTGGCATAGATAAGCTGGCTTTTGTACATCCAACAGCAAAAGTTGGTCAAGGTGTTTTTATTGGTGCTTTTGCATATGTTGCAGAGCATGTGGAAATTGCTTCAGGAACTAAAATTAACCCTCAGGTTTATGTAGGTGCTAACTCTAAAATCGGCGAAAACTGTAATTTTTTTCCTGGTGTTAAGATTTACCACAATTCTGCCATTGGCGATAGGGTTACCATACACTCGAACACAGTAATTGGTAGCGATGGTTTTGGTTTTGCGCCACAAAAAGATGGAACATACAATAAAATACCGCAAATAGGTAACGTTATAATTGAAAGTGATGTCGAAATCGGTGCCAATACAACGATTGACAGGGCTACGATGGGCTCAACAATCATTAAAAAAGGCGCCAAAATAGATAACTTAATTCAGGTGGCGCATAATGCTGAGATTGGGGAAAATACCGTTTTAGCTGCCCAATCAGGAATATCAGGCAGTACTAAAGTAGGTCCCAACAGCGTTATTGGCGGTCAGGTGGGTATTGCCGGCCATTTAACATTAGCAAAAGGAACACAAATTGGTGCGCAGGCAGGTATCAATTTCAACATAACAGAAGAAAATAAACAGTGGCACGGAAGTCCGGCACAACCACTAAGAAACTGGATGCGCGCTTCGGTTATATTTAAACATCTACCAGATGTAGAAAAGCGAATCAACGCTTTAGAAGAAACGCTAAAAAAACTAACAGCAGAACAGCAACAGAATACAATACAAAATGAACGTTAGACAAAAGACGATTAAAAAAGAAATATCAGCATCCGGAGTTGGCTTACACACCGGTGCCAATGTTAATTTAACTTTTTGCCCGGCACCGGAAAATCATGGCTTCAAATTCCAGCGTATTGATTTAGATGGAAAACCGATTATTGACGCTGATGCCGATAATGTTACAGACACATCCCGTGGTACTACAATTACACAAAACGGTGCAAGTGTTAGTACCATTGAGCACGTTATGGCATCTTTGGTTGGAATGGATTTAGACAATATTTTAATACAACTCGACGGACCGGAAACACCAATTATGGATGGTAGTTCGATACAGTTTGTTGATTTGTTAGAGGAGGCTGGAACTGTTGAGCAAAATGCAGACCGGGAATATTTTACAATACCCCATAACATCACCTATACGGAAACAGACAGGAAAGTTGAAATCGTAGCGATGCCTTTAGATGATTATCGCTTTACCTGTATGATTGATTATAATTCCCCTGTGCTGGGTAGCCAGCATGCCGGGATCAATACCATCGCGGAATTTAAGAAAGAAATCGCTTCTTGCCGCACTTTTTGCTTCTTACATGAATTAGAATATCAGTTACAACACAATCTTATTAAAGGCGGAGACTTAAACAATGCCATTGTGATTGTTGACAAAGAAGTAACTAAAGATGAATTAAGCCACTTAGCCAAACTTTTCAACCGTAAAGATATTGATGTAGCTCCTCAAGGGATTTTAAATAACATGGAGTTACGCTATCAAAATGAGCCTGCACGCCACAAATTATTGGATATGATAGGTGATTTGGCTTTAGTTGGTATGCACTTAAAAGGCCATATCATGGCTGCTCGTCCAGGACATGCCGCTAACGTTGCGTTTGCAAAGAAAATCAAGGCGGCCATTAAAAAAGAAAAAAACAAGAAAATACAGAAGGTGTACGATCCTAGCGCTAAGCCATTATACGACGTTGTTCAGATTATGGACATTTTGCCTCATCGTCAGCCATTTTTATTTGTAGATAAAATTTTAGAACTTTCTAAAAACCACGTTGTAGGCGTTAAAAACGTAACAATGAACGAAGAATTTTTCAAAGGCCATTTCCCTGGCGCACCAGTTTTTCCAGGTGTAATCCAGATTGAGGCAATGGCCCAGGTTGGCGGTATCCTGGTATTAAGTACGGTTCCGGATCCCAGAAATTACCTGACCTATTTCTTAAAAATAGACAATGTACGCTTCAGGGCGCAGGTACTTCCCGGCGATACCATTGTTTTTCGTTGCGATTTGCTGGAACCCATCAGAAGGGGTATCGCTCAGATGAAAGGCGTAGGTATGGTAGGAGAAAAAATCGTTGTGGAAGCTGAAATGATGGCCCAAATATCTAAAATTAAACAAACAGAACCTGCCCAATAATGATACAACCGTTAGCATATATACATCCTCAGGCAAAAATTGCCGAAAATGTCGTAATTGAGCCTTTTGTGGTGATACATAAAGATGTCGTTATTGGGGAAGGAACCTGGATTGGCTCCAACGTTACGATAATGGACGGTGCCAGAATCGGTAAAAACTGTCGTATTTTTCCCGGTGCAGTGATTTCAGGCGAACCTCAGGACTTAAAATTTGCAGGAGAAGTAACAACCGCCGAAATTGGCGATAATACCACAATCCGTGAATGTGTAACGATTAATCGCGGTACGAAAGATAAATGGAAAACCGTAATTGGCAGCAATTGCTTAATTCAGGCCTATTCCCACATCGCCCATGACTGTGAAGTTGGTAATAATTGTATTTTCTCAAACAGCACAACTTTAGCCGGACACATTACCATCGGAAATAATGTCGTTTTAGCCGGCCTGGTTGCCATTCATCAATTCGTTAAAGTAGGTTCTTATGCTTTTGTAACAGGCGGTTCACTGGTTCGTAAAGATGTTCCTCCTTATGTAAAGGCTGCACGTGAGCCATTGTCCTATGCTGGAATTAACTCCGTCGGTTTACGCAGGAGGGGATTCACCAATGAACAGATTGATGAGATTCAGGAAATTTACAGGGTACTTTTCGTAAAACACAATAACGTAACTAAAGCGTTGGATATAATTGAAGCCGAATTTAAACCAACCGAGATTCGTGATGAGATCGTAGACTTTATTCGCAACTCTAATCGTGGTGTGATGAAAGGTTTTGGAATGGGCAGTTAAATAAGTCTAAAGCAAAAAGACCAAAGCTTAAAGCAAATATTAATGGGTAATTTAACGCTAATCCGAACGAATTCAGATAATGCTGACTTTAGATCATTAGTGACTTTACTCGATAAAGATTTGGCCATTAGAGACGGTGATGATCATACTTTTTATGCTCAATTCAATAAGGTTGATGCCATTAAAGAAGTTGTTGTTGCTTACCAAAATGAACTCCCTGTAGGTTGTGGAGCAATAAAACCATTCTCTGAAAACGCTGCGGAAATTAAACGCATGTTTGTTCATCCTGATTACAGAAAGCAAGGCATTGCCGCTAAGATATTGACTGAACTGGAAAATTGGGCTGCAGAACTAGGTTTTAAGGAATGTGTTTTAGAAACAGGTAAGAAACAACCTGAAGCAATTGCTTTATACCAAAAAGTCGGATACAAGATTATACCAAACTACGGACAGTACATCGGTGTAAATAATAGCGTTTGCATGGCTAAACCGCTACCCAAGTCTTGATACCTGATACCCAAATCTTGATACTCTAAAAATGACGATAACTTTAAACAATGTTGGACGAAGATTTAATAAAGAATGGATTTTCAGAAACCTAAGCACCGAGTTTACTTCAGGCAATAGCTACGCCATTTTGGGTCCGAATGGCTCAGGAAAATCTACTTTATTAAGTGTTTTAACGGGAAGCTTAACGCCATCAGAAGGGCAGATTTCATTTTCAGAAAATAAAGATATTCCAGTGGAGGATATTTATAAGCACATCAGTTTAGCTGCTCCATATTTAGAATTGGTAGAAACTTTCACTTTGAAAGAGCTTATTGATTTCCACTTTAAGTTTAAGGATTTTTCCGCTGGATTAAATGCTAAATCACTGGTTTCCATACTTGGTCTGGAAAAATCTGCTAACAAAGAAATTAAGTACTTTTCATCAGGAATGAAGCAAAGAACCAAACTTGCTTTGGCCTGCTGTTCCAACTCACCAATTTTATTTTTAGATGAACCTACCAGTAATTTAGACGTTCAAGGAGTCGATTGGTATCGAGAGTTGATCGAAAATTATACAAAAAATCGGTTAACTATAATAGGATCCAACCAAATTCAGGAATACGAATTTTGCCGAAAACACATACAAATAGCTGATTTTAAGTAGGTTATCGTCTAAATATTACTAAACCACCCTTCGTGATTTGTCATGTATTTGTACAATATATTTTTATTTCAAAATTTTTTTGGAGATTTAAAAATTGTTCTTACCTTTGCACCACCAAAAAGAGATGTAGAAATTATAATATCCTTTTACGAAATGATGGTATTCCCCGTTTAACGGAATCAAGATATAAGGCTTTAAATAGCAAAAGATTTTTTTCATAGTTTAGTTTTAGGTTTAGGTTGATTATGCCTTTGGAGTGGTTCCCAAAGGCATTTCTTTTATACATTGATTTTATTCTAGATGGCCATGTGAATAATAGCATTCTTTCAAAGCCTTTTAGCGAAACCCTGCGCAAGGATTACCTCCATGACGGCCGTAATGGATTAATCCAGATTTTGCTTTTCAAATCAAAAATCCTTTATTTAACTTTGAGGCTCAAAAAAATTATAATGGCAAAGGCATCAGAAGTAAAAGGCGGAAATGTACTTCGTTTTAACGGAGAATTGGTAAGTGTAGAAGAATACATCCATCGTACGCCAGGCAATCTAAGAGCATTTTATCAGGCCCGTATGCGCAATGTTAAAACCGGTAAAATTGTTGAATATCGATTCCGTACAGATGAAGAGGTAACCATTTGCCGTGTAGAAACCAACGATTATCAATATTTATACGAAGATGGCGACTATTTGGTGGTTATGGACAACAATACCTTTGAGCAGTATAACATCCCGAAATTGCTATTCGGAAGTTCAATTAAATTCTTAAAAGAGGGCATGAACGTTACCATCGCTTTTGAAAGTGATGAGCCGATTGTTGCGCAATTGCCAAACAGTGTAGAACTCGAAATTACATATACTGAACCTGCCGTTAAAGGCGACACCTCAACCAGTGCCCAAAAATATGCTACCGTAGAAACGGGTGCAGAAATCAGGGTACCATTATTCATAAACCAGGGTGATAAGGTTAAGGTTGATACCAAATCCGGCGACTATATGGAGCGTGTTAAGTAGACTATAACACCTTCCATCCTAAACGTTAAGCCCTAAACCTTTATAGGTTTTTATTAAAATAATTTTACCTTTGCGGTCACAAAAATCAGTAATATAAAATCCAGACAGGATAACATCATATGGCAAAAGCATCAGAAATTAAAACAGGTAACATCCTGCGTGTAAACAACGAGTTGGTTACAGTTGATGAATGGAATCACCGTACACCAGGCAAAGGCGGCGCTTTTTACACTGGTAAATTTCGTAACATTAAATCGGGCAGAATTGTAGAAGCCCGCATGAATACCGATGAAGCGGTTGAAATTTGCCGCGTTGAAACCAACGATTATCAATATCTTTATGAAGACGGCGATTACCTGGTGGTAATGGATAATAACACTTATGAGCAATATAATGTTGAGAAATCATTATTTGGTTCCGCTATCAAGTTTTTAAAAGAAGGTATGAATGTAATTGTTTCAATGGAAAGCGACGAAGCAATTATGGGCCAGTTGCCAAACTTTGCCGAATTCGAAATTACCTATTCTGAACCAGCTGTAAAAGGCGATACTTCTACAAATGCTTTAAAAGCAGCAACACTTGAAAACGGTGTTGAGGTTAAAGTTCCAATGTTCGTAAACCAGGGCGATAAAATTAAAGTTGATACACGTACAGGTGAATATGTTGAACGTGTAAAATAATTTACAAATTAGCCGAAGAGCCCTTGGATTTGTTTTCAAGGGCTTTTTTTTTACAAACCTTGTATGTTTCCCCGCGTTTTATTTGTCTAAATGTAATATGTTAAAATCCGAAATCAGAATACAAGCTTTAAAAGACAGATTAGCGATAAGCCAATCAGAATATGAATCGCTAAACAACGGCTTATTCAATCAATTTATTTCTCTGGATTTCAGCAATTTAAAAACGCTGCACATCTTTTTACCTATTGAAGAAAAGAAAGAACCGAATACTTTTCTCCTAATTGAATGGCTGGCCAAAAATCATCCGGAAATTAAGATTATTGTTCCTAAGGCTGATTTTGAAACCGCTTTAATGACCAATCATGAATATTTAGGCGCAGATGACTTACATAAAAATCTCTACAATATTTTAGAACCTCAGAAAGGAATTGTTCATGATGGTGAAATTGATATGGTTTTAGTTCCTCTACTTGCTTTTGATAAGCAAGGTCACAGAGTAGGTTATGGAAAAGGATTTTATGACCGTTTTCTTGAAAAGATAAATGCTCAAAAAATAGGCTTATCTTTGTCACATGCAATCGATAAAATCGATGATGTGAACAAACACGACATCCGTTTGGATTTTTGCCTTACACCAACAGAAATTATTAAATTTTAAGTTTATCATGCATCAGGAAATCATTATCAAAACTGAAAAGCAATACGAAGACAATATGATTGCGGTATTCGAATTGCAAGAAAAGGAAGAGCTTACAGACGATGATTTAAAGCAAATAGAGCTGATGTTGAAGGCCGGCGAGAAATACGAGGCAGAGCATTTGTAGTTTCGTTTGTTTATGCTTTTACAGATGGCTGCAGTAAAAGCAGCGATTATCTGGTAACAAGACCACCATCATCCATATACATATTATATACCTCAGTCAATTTCCAGCAAAACCGGACAATGATCAGAGTGAATGGCATCTGGTAAAATCCTAACGATTTTCAGTCGGTTTTCCAACTGCTTTGTCGCCATGTGATAATCGATTCGCCAACCCAGGTTTTTCCCTCTCGACCCTGCGCGGTAACTCCACCAGGTGTAATGATGCGGGCCTTTATTAAAGTGGCGGAACGTATCGATGAAACCATTATCCAAAAATAGCTGCATCCATTCCCTTTCCTCTGGCAAAAACCCGGATGAGTTCGCATTCGATTTTGGATTGTGGATGTCAATCGAGGTGTGACAGATATTAAAATCGCCGCTGACAATTAAGTTTGGGATCTCTTGACGCAATTTGCCAATATAGTCATCGAAGAACTGCATGAACTCGTATTTCTTTACCTGTCGCTCGTCGCCGCTCGAGCCCGATGGCATATACAAACTCATCAACGAGAAATCATCAAAATCCGCTCTTAAAATTCTACCCTCTCTATCGATCCAATCTTTACCACAACCATATTCTACATGATTGGGTTTAACTCGGGTTAATATAGCCACTCCGCTATAACCTTTTTTCTCTGCCGGAAACCAATAATGGTGGTAACCGAGCTGTTCTATCAAAGCAATGATTTCGGGGATTTGTATTGGCAAGGCTTTCACTTCTTGCAGGCAAACCATATCGGCGTCAGTCGCCTGGAGCCATCCGAAGAAGTTTTTGGTACTTGCTGCACGAATTCCATTAACATTATAGGAGATAATTCTCATTACGGTTTCATTAACATTTTTTCTTTCAAAGAATCCTGCGCGAGCTGTTTTTCCAACTTTTTCGCCGCTCTTCTTTTCAAAATCGTGATGTCCATTTTAACATCCTGTTTGGGACGATTATTTTTATCAGTTAACACGGCAGCTATCTTATCAACGATATCCAACCCAACAACGATTTCACCATAAACCGTATAATTTCTATCTAAATGAGGCGTTCCGCCAATGGTCTTATAAACCTGTCTTTGCCACTCCGGAATTTTAAATTTCAGCCGTTTTTCCTCTAAAGAATTTAATTGCTCATCGGTAAAAACCTTTCCTTGTACTAAGTAAAACTGACTTCCACTTGATGCCTTTAGTGGATTCACCACGTCGCCTTCCCTCGCTGCCGCCAACACCCCTTTCTTGTGAAATAGACTATCTCTAAATTCTGCGGGAACAGTATACTTTGGACCGCCCTCACCAAGTAAGGAATCAGGTTTGGCGTTTTTCGAATCCGGATCACCACCCTGAATCATAAAATCTTTTATCACCCTATGAAACAATGTTCCATTATAATAACCCTCTTTACTGAGCTTTAAAAAGTTGTCGCGATGGAGCGGTGTTTCGTTGTATAATTTTACGATGCATTCTCCAAACGATGTTTTAATGAGGACATATTGATTTTTCGGCTTCACAGCAAAAGCAGAAAGCATAGAGAAAGTGCAGATAAATAAAAATAGCTTCTTCATTCAGATCGGGTTTAAGGCTAAATTAGTGTAAAAAATGAAATTCGATAAATAAAGGGGTTTATTATTCGGATTTTTTTATCTTATCTTTGTGATAATGAAGTTAAAACAAAAAATAGCACTTTCTTTGGCCTTATTTTATATGGTTAGTGTTATGGGTTTGGCTTTAAGCTTGCATTTTTGTGGTGGTAAACTCGAGAATGTAAAACTCTTTAGCAATGAGGTTTCTTGTAAATTTTGCGTGGATATTCCTGCTGAAAAGATTAAGGACGATGGCTGTTGCAAAAACACGCAGGTTACGGTAAAGGTTAAAGATAGTCACCAAACCGCAGCTAAAGTCGAGATGCCAAAGTTGTTTTCTATTCAGCTTTTTCTACATCCTCCGGTTCTAGAATTTATCAGCAACATTACTCCTGCTTTTTCCCGCAAAATTAGCAACAAAGCACCTCCACTTTCTTCGCGGGTTGCCTTACATGTTTTCAATTGCATTTTTAGGAATTAGAATTTAATCTTCGTTTCCGTCAGTTCGAAAGAAGTGAAGCGGAATGAGAAATCTTTGCCAATTAGATTCCACCTAGTGAAAAACTCAGTCGAAATGACGGGTAATCAAAAATTCTAATTTCAAATAATCATGAAAACAATAAAATTATTCAGCATTATTATGCTCTTCTTCGCCGTTCAGGCATCGGCTCAACAAATTTCAACCGCCGATTTACAGGTGACAGGTTTAACTTGTTCAATGTGTTCAAATGCCACACAAAAATCATTAGAAACTTTAGGTTTTATCAACTCTGTCAAACCCGATTTAAATAAAAACATCTTCGTTTTAACTTTCAAAAAAGGTGCTGATGTCAGCCTGGATATGCTACGTAAAAAAGTTCAGGATGCCGGTTTTTCTGTAGGCGGCCTAACCGCAGATTTTAATTTTAACCAGGTTAAGGTTGATGATAAAGGTCAGGCAATTATTGATGGCAATGTTTATCGGTTTTTAAATGCCAAAAACAAAACTCTGAATGGAACGGTAAAAGCGTCGGTTGTAGACAAAAATTTTATTTCAGGTTCTGCTTTTAAAAAGCAATCAACTACAGTAAATTCTGATGCTTACGCAAACGGAACTGCTGTCGTAAACGGAAAGAAAACCCGTGTTTATCACTTAGTTCTTTCTTAAATGAGAAAAATTTGCTCAATGGTGCTGATTTTCATCGGTGCCTGCAACATGGCGTTCAGTCAGGAATTGTATGTTTTTACCGAACCCGCAAGCAACATGCCCACTAAATCAATTGGTGTGCGCATCACGAACGAAGGCATGTTTAACAATCCCGGTTTCGTGAGTAGAACCATCCCGGAAGTCATGTTTGGTTTCAATAAAAACTTGATGATGCATGCTCAAGCTTTTTTATCTGATATGGATGGAAAATATCGCGTGGAGGGCGGAAGTTTATATGCAAAATACCGCTTTTTATCGTTGGACGACGCACAAAGCCACTTCAGAGCTGCCGCTTTCGGTAGGGTAAGCACAAGCAAGCGATCTATTTACACAAGAGATATTAATCTGGAGGGCGACAATAGTGGCCTGCAAGGTGGTTTAATTTTTACCCAGCTTTTGCATAAGCTTGCTTTGTCGGCAACACTGGGTTATGCGCATGCTTTTAAGGATACGGATAAAAATATGGCCGGCATGCCGGGAGCTAACAATATGCTTTCCTACAGTTTATCCTCTGGTTATTTGGTTTTGCCTGCAGTTTATAAAAATTATAAGGATCCAAATTTCAACATATATTTCGAAATGTTGGGCAAAACCGACCCGGGTTCGGGCGAATCTTACTTAGATTTAGCGCCAGCTATTCAGGTAATTTTGAATAGTACAACCAGAATAGATTTGGGTTACCGCTTTCAGGCAACAGGAAGTATGGCTAATAGATATACCAAAAACATGTATCTGCTAAGAGCAGAATTTAACTTTTTTAATGCTTTAAAATAGAGTCGATATGAAACCTGCCTAAGCAGTAAAGTTTAATCTTACCGATACAAGCTTCAATAAAAATTAAAAAAATAAAACGATGAAAAAAATTATGATAATATTGGCGATAATCGCCATAGCGACAACAAAATTGACTTTTGCACAAACTAAAACAGATGCCGCTTTCAACCAGTTATTAAGGGCATACTACGATGTAAAAAATGCTCTGGCTACCGATAAAAAAGACTTGGCGGCAGAAACAGCAAAAGCGTTATCAATTAAAGTTGATGCCATTCCTCACAAAAATTTGCCCGCTGCTCAACACACAATTTGGATGGAACAGGCAAAAACTATCAAAGCGAAAGCCACTGAATTGGTTGGCGCAAAAGACATCAAAGCACAAAGAAAATCTTTCGAAGGCATTTCTTATGCGATGATTAAAACGGTACGAAAAATCAAATTTAACGATGCAACAGTTTATGTTCAGCATTGCCCAATGGCGAAAGCTAGCTGGTTAAACGAAAAAGAAAATATTGAAAACCCATATTATGGTAGCATGATGTTCGATTGCGGCGATGTTTCGGAAACCATAAAATCAAAATAATGAACCTCCATATCAAAAATATGGTCTGCAACCGTTGCAAAATGGTGGTTAAAGCCGAACTCGAAAAGCTTGGTTTTAACCCTATTTCGGTTGAGTTAGGAGAAGTTTCATTTGCACAAAATATTTCTGCCGACGATAAGAAGAAAATAGCCGAAAAGCTAATTCATTTTGGTTTTGAGTTACTTGAGGACAAGAAAACTCAAATCGCTGAACAGATTAAAACGATAATTATTAATCTTGTTCATTACACTAAAGAACCCTTAAAAGTTAATTTATCATCCTATTTAAGCGAGCAACTCAGGATGGAATATGCTCAGCTCAGCGCGATTTTTTCGGAAGCCGAGCATCAAAACATTGAGAAATATTTCATTGCTCAAAAAGTTGAAAAGGCTAAGGAAATGCTCACGTATGGTGAGCTCACTTTGAGTGAAATCGCTTATCAACTTAATTATAGCAGTGTTGCTCATTTATCCGCCCAGTTTAAAAAGGTTACAGGTTTAACGCCATCTGCATATAAAAACCAGGAATTAGATAAACGAAAAACGCTGGATGAGATTTGAATTTGCGAACTCCATCAGTTTTTGAACTGACGGTAAGGAACAGCAAATCGCCAACAGAATAAAATTATATTTCGCATAGAAATCATCCTATTGCCGTTGACTTAAGTCCGCGGATAACAATAAAGAATAATTGGCTTTTTCCCAATTCTACTTTCTTAACATACATCAAGTTAGTAAATTAAATGTTAGCCTACTTTTGTTTAAATAAAAAAGACAAAGGTTATGAAAAAATTATTCTTATTTCTGATAGCTGCAACAATCAGCTTAGCATCTTTCGCACAAACCAGCTGGAAAATCGACCCGATGCACTCCTTCGTTAACTTTTCAGTTAAGCACATGGGCATTTCTTTCGTTGATGGTTCATTTAAAAAATTCGAGGGTAAAGTTACCGCTGCAAAACCAGATTTAACTGATGCAAAAATTAGTTTTACAGTTGATGTCAATAGCATTACAACTGGGGTCGACATGAGAGATGGCCATTTAAAAACTGATGACTTTTTCAATGCAGCAACTTATCCAACCATGAAGTTTGAAAGCACCTCTTTCAAAAAATTAAGCGGCAACAATTATGAATTAGCTGGTAAATTAACCATCCGGGACGTAACTAAAGATGTAAAATTTGCAGTAATTTATGGTGGAACTGCAAAGGACCAACAAGGAAACACGAAGGCTGGTTTCGGTGCAACGACGAACATTAACCGTATAGATTATAACATAAAATATGACCCTACCGGCGCTGGTGTTGCCAAAGATGTTACCATTAAACTCAACCTTGAATTTGTTCAGTCAAAATAATCTCCAATGCCGTCATTTCGAGCGAAGCAACGCGGAATCGAGAAATCTTTCATATAAATTTCAAAGATATCTCCACTTTAGTCGAAATGACGATTTTACTCACAACCCTTACCATGCCAACATTATCTCAATTCAGAAGTTTTACTCAGCGTTTACCACAAACCGATTTAATGCCAACCATTTTCATTGGTCACGGCTCGCCGATGAATGGTATCGAAAATAACGAGTTTAGCCAGAGCTGGGCCGATTTGGCAAAAAATATTCCCGTTCCTAAAGCTGTACTGGTAGTTTCGGCGCACTGGTACACACATGGAACTTTTGTTACGGCCATGGATTTCCCATCAACCATTCACGATTTCGGTGGCTTTCCCCAAGCGCTTTTTGATGTTCAATATCCTGCACCTGGCGATTCAAAGCTGGCAGCAGAAATTCCGGATTTGGTAAACACCACAAGTGTGGGTTTAGATCACGATTGGGGTTTAGATCATGGCACCTGGACTGTTGTAAAACACATGTATCCCAACGCCAATATACCTGTTCTTCAACTAAGCATTGATTATACCAAATCTCCCGGGCAACATTACGAAATTGCTCAGGAAATCTATGCGCTTCGAAAGAAAGGCGTACTGGTTCTGGGTAGTGGAAACATGGTTCACAACCTTCGAATGTTAAGTTGGGAAATGATTAACGGTGGCGGTTATGACTGGGCGAATGAGATGAACGGTAAATTCAAAAACCTCATCGCTAACGGCGACCATAAGCCTTTGATCGATTACCGAAATTTAGGTTCCGCCGCGATGCTGGCCATCCCAACGCCCGAGCACTACCTGCCCTTGATTTATACTTTAGGTATGAAGCAAGATAGCGAGGAAGTTTCTTTCTTTAACGATAAAGCAGTTGGTGGCTCGTTGACGATGACGTCTGTTTTGGTGGGCTAAAAGTGTAGGGTTAGAGAAACGAATCAAAAAAACTTGTTTTAGCTGTTTTAAACGGAGCTTAAACCTTAATTTTCTTAACTCTTTAAAGGTCACAAGCCTATTTTGAAAATTACCATAAAGGAATTAAGGGCGTTAAGAAAAGCCTATATTTTACAATCCGTTATGGTGGGCTAGTATTTAGGCTTAGGGAGAAACGAATCACCAAAAACTTGTATTTAGCTTATTTAAATGAAGCTTGAACCTTAATTTTCTTAATTCTTTAATGGTCATTAAGAAAAGTTATACAGCATATTAGTAACATAAAATTCTATAACATTTTATGATTATTCTATAACGGTTCTCGTCGCACCAAAAGGTAAATTTGTATAAATTTTTGATTTATGACACATACCTATCAACTTACCGGCATGACCTGTGGTGGTTGCGAAAATAAAGTAAAAAGTAATCTTTTGGTTTTACCAGATGTAACATCTGTTGAGGTCTCAAAAGACACAAATTCTGCCACGATTACGATGGATAAACACATTGGCTTATCTACCTTGCAGCAGGCTTTAGGCGGTGCTGAAAGTAAATACCAAATCGCAGCCACTGCACATAGTGAAGTTCTCGAAGAAACAAAATCCTGGGCAGCAACTTACAAACCAATTTTATTAATCTTCGGTTATGTTTTCGCAATTTCATTAGTGGTTTCTTGGCAAAATGGTGCTTTAAATTTGATGACTTTCATGCGGATTTTTATGGCAGGATTTTTCCTGACTTTCTCTTTTTTTAAGATGTTAAATCTGAGCGCCTTCGCGGAAAGTTATGCGATGTATGATATTGTTGCGAAGAAATTTTCTGGCTGGGGATATATTTATGCTTTTATCGAACTTGGATTAGGTTTAAGTTTTGCGCTAAATGTTTCACCGCTTACGGTAAACTGGATTACATTAATTGTAATGGTCGTGAGTATATTAGGCGTATTAGAAAGCGTATTGAACAAGAAAAAGATTCAGTGCGCTTGCCTTGGTGCGGTCTTTAATTTACCCATGAGCACCGTTACCATTGTTGAGGATGCGATTATGATTGCGATGAGCGCGGCAATGCTTGTGCTGATGTAGAATTACGTTTCACTTTGAGTATTCCGCTAAAGATAAGATATGGCTAGCTTTTCGGAATGGTATTCGTAATGTGTGCCAAATGATGTTTCCCATGCCATGCGTACATGCCTAACATATTTGCCAAAGTGAGTTCTTGATCCTGTGCGGGATGGATGTATTTGCGCTGATAATCTTCAATTTTTAATGTTTTTAGGAAGGCAACCCAGCGCTGATGCAAACCCGTTAAAAGTGAAATAGACATTTCGATATTACCATTTTTCGCCTCTTCAGTTTCTGCCCAGCGTTCTTCATAATATGGTCTGATGATCGGGATATCTTCAGTCATCGCTTGTTTAAAACGAATGTAAGCGTTCAGGTGACTATCAGGTATATGATGAATAACTTGTTTTAATGACCAGCCTTCAGGCCGATAGGTTTGATTTAATTGTAAATCGCTGAGGTTTTCCGTTGCCTTTTTAATCTCCGCAGGCAAAGTTTCAATTTCTGAAATCCAGATCATCGCTTGTTGCTCATTGAACAATTCGGGCATAATAAATTGGCCAATTGGGTATTTTAGTTGTTCTAAATCCATGGAAGCAAATTAGGAATTTTACAAAAATTATAATAAAATATATGTTTAATAAGTGATTTTTTCTTCAGTTAGAATCTTAAGTTTATTAGTCATAACTTATATTTAAATTTAATTAAAATCAACCCATTTCATTAAAGATTCATTCCTTTAAAGCATATTGCATTAATCTTAAATTTCACCAATGAAAAAATTGCTTTTCGTTTTAGCTTTCCTGATTCCGCTGATTATTCATGCTCAAACCATTAAAACAGATGTGCTCATTTTAGGTAACGCAAATGCTGCTTTTGCGGCCGGCGTACAAGCATCCGAATCGGGTGTAAATGCCATCATTTTAACACAAGGTGATGGTTTTAAATTGAGTGATTTTAAAATTCTACCTCAAAGCGGCATTATAAAAACATTCGAAAGGAAAGCAAGAAAATCTTTAAAACTTACTGATAGTGTTCCCTTGCCTGAAATGACCAACCAAATTGTAAATGCGGTTATTAAAAACTGGTCTGACAGTTCTAAACTTCTTAATGTAATTAACAATACAAATTATTACGAAATTAAACGTTCCGGAAGTGGCTGGGAAGCAAAATTGACCAAAGAAAAAAGCATTAAAGCAAAGGTTTTAATTGTAACTGGTAACATTGAAAAAGTTGTACCCGTATTAAAAAATGGAAATTTAAAACCAGCCGAAAAAAAAACTATACATTATACAGACAACCTATATCGCACTACAATTGCAGGTATAAACGGAACATCGAACTACCTTTCGCTTTACAATTTGCTTATCCCAAACCAGGAGAACATTTTGTACGTCAAAGCTGATAATTTAGAAATTGGACAAGCAGCGGGCGCAACCGCAGCATATACCGCATTCTTCAAAACCAAAACCAGTTTATCAAACTTAAAAAGAATACAAGGCGAATTGTTGAGTTATAAGCTACCGCTTATGCCTTTTGAGGATGTCAAAATAGCAGATTCAAATTGGCTCGCGATGCAAAAAATCGGAATCACTGGAATTTTGAAAGCGGATATCAGAAGCGGAAAAATTTATTTCAATCCTGAAAAGGGAGTTACTTCCGATGAAATTAAACAGCCAATAAAAGATTATTACTACAAAGCACAAATCTGGTTTGACGACCACCAAAATAGTCCAATCAGTTTAGAAAGCACGATCTCTATGGTTTGTTACGTGGGTAACAAAGCCATTGACGCAACGAAATCTGAAATCGAAAAAAAATGGACGAAGAACTATAAATTTTCGTCGAAATACGATTTGAAAAAGGTTTTAACCCGAAGAGAATTTTCAGTAATAATCAACGACTATTTAAAGCCTTTTGATGATGTGAATGTGGATAAAACCGGGCGAGTTATAAGATAATTTGCCAAAGAAGCATATAAGACACAGATAATTTAAACCAAATTTTATATAAATCTGTGTTTCTGGGGCAACTTATTATGTGGCATCTGTGGTTGGTAAACCTAAGCGTTGTAACATTTCCATTTCCTTGCAAGTTTAGTTCCTACATTTTATAAATTGCAGCATCCAAACCAAAATTCATGAAAAAATATTTACTGTTCTTCTTGCTTTGCACGGGCGAATACACTTTTTCCCAACAAATTGCACCATTGACCATCGAAAAAATAATGCGGGACCCAAAATGGATGGGAAACTCGCCGACAAACTTCCGCTGGACTGCAGACAGCAAAACATTATACTTCAATTGGAATCCTGAAAACAAACCGAAAGAAGAACTGTATAAAATTTCAGCTTCATCACCACTGAAACCTGTAAAAGCTGTTGATAAGGAGGATGAAAAATTATTGAGTTTAAACTATATTTATAACAAAGATAAATCGTTGGGCATCGTAGAGAAGAGCGGCGATATCTATCTTCAAAATTTTAAAACGAAGAAAGAAACCAGGTTAACCAATACCATGGAAAGGGAAAGCAACCCTGTTTTTTTAACCAACGGAGCCATCGTTTATCAACTGGGCGATAACCTTTTTCAGTTAGATTTAAAAACCGCCGAAACCAAGCAGATAACAAACTTTGTTAAAGGAAAAGCAACAGGAAGAACAGCAGGAAAACCAGCTACTGAACAAGATAGTTGGCTAAAAACACAGCAAATAGAGTTATTTGATATCATTAAAAAAAGAAATGCAGAAACTCGCGGTAGTGGCGCCCGCGGCGGAAGAGGACGTTTTGGCACACCATCTGCTGATACCAAATCTTTAAAACCGCTTTATACTGACGAGCGGTTTTTAAATGGCGTAGTGATTAGTCCTGACGGGCGTTTTGTAACTTACAAACTAACTGCGCCCGCAACGAACAACCATAACACCATTGTCCCAAATTATGTAACTGCGTCGGGTTATACCGAGGATATTCCAGGCAGAACCAAAGTTGGTGAAAGCGAGAATGTATCTCAAGGTTTCATTTATTATACTCAAAAAGATTCTGTTTATGCCATACAAACATCTACCATTACAGGCATAAAGGATATTCCTGATTTTTATAAAGATTACCCTAAGGAACTTGATACATTAAAAAAGAAAAATGCCGATAGATTGGTAAATTTCTTTGGTCCGCTGTGGAATGAGAATGGTAATGCCGGAATCATAGTCGCAACCTCTGCCGATAATAAAGACCGGTGGATATTAAAGTTAGACGCTGCAACAGGCAAACTCAACTTGATTGACCGCCAGCATGATGAGGCCTGGATTGGTGGTCCCGGCATTAGCGGGTTTTTCCAGGGAAGTACCGGTTGGATTGATAACAATCGCTTTTACTATCAAAGTGAGGCAACTGGATATTCGCATTTATATGTTGCAAACGTTTCAACAAGCGATAAAAAGCAACTGACTTCGGGCAAATGGGAAATCCAATCTGTTCAACTTTCGAACGATAAAAGCACCTTTTATTTTAAAGCAAATAAAGAACATCCAGGCATTACGAATTTCTTTAAAATTGGTGTGGATGGTGGGAAGCCTGTGCAAATTACCACGATGAAAGGCTTAAACGATATTACACTTTCGCCCGATGAAAAGTATCTTGCTATTAATTATTCTTACATGAATAAACCAGGGGAATTATACATTCAACCCAATAGAGCTGGTGCAAAAGCTATAAAAGTGACCGAATCTACGACGAAAGAATTCAATTCTTATAAATGGCGTGAGCCGGATATGGTTTCATTCAAAAATCGTCACGGTGATGATGTATACGCAAGGGTTTATAAATCCGATAACCCGCATCCAAACAGGCCTGCGGTGGTTTTTGTTCATGGTGCAGGCTACTTACAAAACGTACATTTCGGCTGGAGTACCTATTTCCGTGAGTTTATGTTTAACAATTTGTTAGCTGACAATGGCTACACAGTAATTGATATTGATTACACCGGAAGCTCCGGCTATGGCCGCGACCATAGAACAGGAATTTACCGACACATGGGTGGAAAAGATTTAACTGACCAGGTTGATGGAGTTAAATTTTTGGTTGAGAAGTACGGCGTTAACCCTAAACATGTTGGTTTGTATGGCGGCTCCTATGGTGGTTTTATCACTTTAATGGCCATGTTTAATGAGTCGGATGTTTTTGCCAGCGGCGCTGCATTGCGCTCAGTTACAGATTGGGCACATTACAACCATGGTTATACTTCTAATATTTTAAACGAACCGTTTAACGACCCTATCGCTTATAAACAAAGCTCGCCTATTTACTTTGCGGATAAGTTAAAAGGAAATTTACTTATGGCTCATGGAATGGTTGATGTTAATGTTCACTTCCAGGACATCGTTCGAATTACGCAACGCTTTATTGAACTTGGAAAAGATAATTGGGAATTAGCCGTATATCCGGTTGAAGACCACGGTTTCATTGAGCCAAGCAGCTGGACGGATGAATATAAAAGGATATTCAAATTGTATGAAAATACTTTGAAAAAGTAGCCCTTTCTATTGTTAGGTCGTCATTGCGAAGAGGCTTTTTCAGCCGAGAAAGCAATCTTACAACGATCGCTACCAGCGAAGGCCTTAAGATTGCTTCGTGCCTAGCAATGACGAACTTTTTATATCAAGCATTTGCGGCCTGTAAACAGATGTTTCGTAGCTAAGCATGACAACAATAGAAATAGAATGCCGCTATATTATAGCTTACAAATATAGTTTTCATCTATATCCCTATCAATAAATACAATTAACAATTAGTGAAACAGGGTTGATTGACACCTGTATTAGCCTTACCTTTGCAGTATAAAATTAAAACACAAAAAATTATGGCAATAGTAGGTAAAAAATTTCCAAGTGTTAGTATCGACGCAATGTCAGACATGGGTGATGATTTGAAAATAAATGTATTTGAAGAGGCTGTAAACAAAAATAGCAAAGTGTTATTATTCTGGTATCCAAAAGATTTCACTTTCGTTTGCCCTACCGAGTTACATGCTTTCCAAGCGGCTTTACCTGAGTTTGAACAAAGAAATACAATTGTAATTGGTGCATCTTGCGACACTAACGAAGTTCACTTCGCATGGTTAAATACACCTAAAGACAATGGTGGAATTGAAGGTGTTACTTACCCGATTTTAGCGGATACACACAGACAATTATCTGGAATTTTAGATATTCTAGATCAGGAAGTAAATTACGATGAAGAAGGCAATGAGTCTTTCTCTGGATCGAACGTTACTTTCAGAGCGACTTATTTAATCGACGAAACAGGTAAAGTTTTCCACGAAAGTGTTAACGATATGCCATTAGGCAGAAACGTTAAAGAATATTTACGTTTGATTGATGCTTATACTCATGTTCAAAAACATGGCGAAGTTTGCCCTGCAAACTGGGAAGAGGGAAAAGAAGCAATGAACGCAAACAGAACGGGCGTTGCTGAATATTTAGCTGCTAACTAATTAAACGAAACGTTATGTTTTTAGAATTAACAGAAGATAATCTTCAACAGTATTTAGCTGAGAATTCAAAAGTTATGGTTCAGTACGCTGCATCCTGGTGCGGTAACTGCAGAATCATGAAACCAAAGTTTAAAAAACTGGCTACTGAAAATGAAGATGTGGCTTTCTTAATTGTTGATGCCGAAAAACTTCCGAATTCACGCAAATTTGCAAACGTTGATAATTTACCAACTTTTGCAGCTTTTGAAGGTGGCAATTTGGTAGACCAGGTTCAAACCAATAAAGCAGAGGGTTTAATTGAATTATTTAACAAGATAAAATAATGAAGATTCCGGTTATAAGACAGTTATTTCAAAACACCACCCCCGCTCAATTAGAGACAACTCTGGAGGTTCTTGAGGCTTTCTGTGAGTTCAGGGGCGTTAATGAACACGAAGTTGATGTTGCTGGTGAAATGATAACCAACATCTGTGGTGCGCTTGAAGTACACCAGATGGTAAGCGAAGGTGCCGCTGAGAAAGATGCGCTTAACGCTTTCGGTCAGAAAGTAATGGGTTCGATTGACAGGTAATTTCTTTAATCAGGCTCGTTAAAAAACAAAAAACCCTTTGCGTTTCCGCAAGGGTTTTTTGTTTTTTGGGGGTCGCGCGAACTAAGTAGGAATGTGGTTTGTTTAAGATTATTTAGGCCAAATTCCTGCCTGCATTTACAATACCAAAAACCGTTCTCACAGCTAATTTTTCTAATGCCGTCTGGTCTTGCGCGTTCTGGTTGTGCTGTAGTTTTTCTAAAGCAAAATGTTGGATTAAAACCAGCGGTAAAATAATTTTTTCGCGTGTTGCAATGGACTTTTTGTCTACCGGATAATTAGCCATTAATGTTTCTTGTCCGGATAGTTTTAAAAGCATGGATTTTGTCAATTGGTATTCATCATGGAGCTGAGTCCAGAAAGCACCAAACTCTTTGTCGTTAGCTAAATGGGCTGTAATTACAAAATCTGACTTGCTCATACTCATCATACAATTATCAACAATGGTTTTCAGGTAATCAGAATCCTGATACACTTTAACTACGTTATCCCAGTTACCCAATTTTTCCTGATTCTTCATTGCAGTTCCCATGCCATAAAAACCAGGGACATTCTGCTTTAACATACTCCAGGCTGTCACGAAACTAATTGCCCTTAAATCCTCTAGCTTCATTTCACCGCCGCCATTTCGTTTTACCGGACGGCTGCTTATATTGGCCTGGGAAAGTAATTTTAAAGGGGAAAGCTTTTCAAGGTAGCTCACAAAAAGAGGATGCTCACGCAAATCGACAAAAGCTCTGTAGGCATCTTCAGCCATGTCGTCAAGCAATGATTTATTTTGAGGGTCTAATAACACATTGTGTTTTTCCTTTAACCCGGATGAAATGCCTGCATTAATTAACTGCTCAATGTTAAATTCGGCACTTTCTATCGAACCATATTGCGAGCTAATGGTTTGTCCCTGAATGGTTAATTGAATGTTTTTATTAGCGATTTCTTTACCCATTGAAGCATAAAAACGGTGTGTTTTACCTCCACCCCGAGCTGGAGGGCCACCGCGGCCATCGAAAAAGGCCAATTGAATATTGTGTTTTTTAGAGATCTCAGATAGTGTTGTTTTACCATTGAAGATAGACCAGTTGGCCATTAAATATCCACCATCTTTAGTACTGTCAGAATAGCCAAGCATAATGTCTTGTTTATTTCCTCGTGTTGCCAGATGGGCCTTATAAAACGGATTACTGTACAGCGTATCCATAATTGCCGCAGCACCTTTCAAATCATTAACAGTTTCGAAAAGTGGCACAAAATCAATGGTTAAATTATCCTTACTCCAGCCGTTCCAGAGAAAGAGTTCAATAAGTTGAAGGATATCGCTTGCTTGCTGGCAATTGCTAATGATGAACCTATGACAAGCCTTTTCACCATTGCGCTTTTGAATGCCTTTAATTTCTTTGATGGTCTGAATGGTATCTTCAACCAGGGCATCTGCATTTGTTGCATACACAGGTGTTGCTTCCTTAAATGAAATCAATTTCAACTTTTCCGCTTCTGGTAATCTGTCATAACCTTCAGGATATAGCGAAGAAATTGGTTTGTTCTGACGACAATAGGCATGTACATTTCTCAGCACCCGGCTGTCCTGCCGGATATCCAGTGAAGCAAAATAGTTTCCATATAAGTCGATCTTACGAATCAAATCATTTACCAGGCCAACAAACAAACCATCATGTTCTTTCAATAAGATTTCTTTGATTTTATTAAGATTAGCCCTCAGTTCATCAGAGATATCGTTCAATTCACAGGTCTGATCGAACGCATTTTTATATAAGACATCGTGTAGATAGGCAAGGTGCTCTTCAACGCCCCTGAAGGTAATGCGGCGCTTTATCACCCGAAAATCCCGGTAATAGCAACGGAAAAGAATTTGACGCAACATCTTTGAAACTTCCAAAGTCGTATCCGCATGAATATTCGGGTTTCCGTCCCTATCACCTCCGGGCCAAAAGCCCAGTTCTAAAATTTTCTTTGTTTCCAGATTGTATTCGTCCAGTTCCTGGTCGATTTCCTGCTGTATATTTGCCGCTGCGAAATAGAACGTGTTTTCTAAAAACCAAGCTAAATTTAAAGCCTCATCTACAGGTGTAGGCGATTTTTTATTGAAAAAAGGCGTTTTACCCAACTGTTGCAATAGAGAATTCATCGAAGTGATGTCATTAGCCCTTATCGCGCTGGTTAAATCAGTGATGATGGCCAAAACACTACCAGGATAAAATTGGGTGGGATGCGCGGTTAGCACCAGCCGCAAAGAAAGTTCATCAATAAGTTTCTCAATTTTCGCTAACACCGGTTTATTATCAGCATTCTTTTTCAGGATAAATGCCAACGTACTTTGCTCATCTGTGGTATTTAACTTTGCAAATGAAGCATCTTCAACTGCATCAAAAAGCACAACCTGACGCTCTATATACTGGATAAAACGAAAAAGCAAATCAATAATATCCTTGCGCTCCTTATAGCTTGTATACTTTGCAAAAAATGCTTCGACAATCTGCGCTGGTTTTTGCCCGTTTGCAATCCCATCTTCACAGCTTTTAAAAAATAGAGGCAATAATGTACCTGTATCTTTAATTTTGTAAAATGGGAGTGTTAAAAATAAGCTGTTAAAAAGGTCGAATTTGGCAATTACCTCATTGTTGAAAATAGATTCCCGCTGTGTTGTCAAACTAAGTTTAGGCATGGCTTAAGCAATATTTTTGTATACGGTAATACTACAAAAAATGCGTTAGGTATTAAAATTCCAAGCCTTACAATTTGGATAATTGCAGAATAAATTTTAATTTTAAAATCTTATTTGGCTATCTGATGGTCAGGTAAGAACATTAGCAATGTTTAAGGGCATTGCATTGATTGTTAATTTTTTGGGTTAAAACAGCCGATGTAATAAAATACACCGGCTGTTTTTATTTAGCCTCACTCAAATCCGAGTTGTAATGTGGCTTAGCTCCCATAAATTGTCCAATACAGGTTAAAAACAACTACCCTTCAAATCATCCTTCTGTAGATGGAGGTAAAGGTGCAATTTAGGTCCAACCATAAACTTTAACAGGAAAGGCTCTTAATGCGCATCAGTTACAATGTTTGCATTCTTCTTAAATTTTTGAAGATACAACAAGGGTATAGAGAACAACATAATCAATCCGGCAACCCAATAAGCGTCGTTATAAGTTAGCAACATGGTTTGTTTGATTACACTTCCTTCTATAGCTTTCATCGCCATAAGTTTTGCATCAAGAAAAGAAGAACCTTTAGCCATGAAGCCTGAAGTTAATGCATTTAATTTCTGTACAAAGGCGGGGTTATATTCATTGATGTTAGCGAGCAAACTGCTTCTGTGAAAACCTGAACGAAGATGGATTAGTGTTGTTAGTGCCGCAATCCCGAAAGAGCCCCCTAATTGCCTGCTCATATTATTCAAGCCCGAACCCTGCCCAATCTCAGGTCCTGATAAATCTTGCATCGCTAAAGTTGTTAATGGTACAAATAGTAATGCCATACCAAATCCTCGGATAACAAGAGGCCAGAAGAAATCTCCTGTTCCTGAGGCTAAAGTAGAATTACTCAACATCCAACAGAATACAAAAAACAAAAACATCCCCCCTGTAGCCATAAATTGAGCCGGAACGCCCTTTTTAAGCATAATACCAATGAAGGGCATCATTGCAATTGTACAGATACCACCGGCGATAAAAAGTTTTCCAGTTTGTAAGGGTGTAAATCCTAATAAATTCTGTGCAAAAACAGGGAATACGAATACAGAACCATAAAGTCCGAAACCTAAAACAAAGGAGGTAAACATACCGATGGAAAAACTTCTTTTCTTCATAATCCGAAGATTTACAATCGGATATTCAGTACTCGTTTCACGCCAGATGAACAATAATAAACCAAAAACGGACGCCACAGCTAACGCAGTAATATATGGTGTAGAAAACCAGTCTTCACTTTCTCCTTTTTCCAATACCGTTTGTAAACTACCAACTGCGATTGCCAATAATGCAATACCCCACCAATCAACTGGCTTTCCTTTTCCATCTTTCGGTGTTTCCCGAATAAAAGTGTAGGTACAATAGGCAGCGAGTATCCCGACGGGAATATTTACGTAAAAAATCCAGGGCCAATCTGCGATTTCCAAAATGTAACCACCAATTGTTGGTCCAACAGTAGGACCAACAACTGCACCCAAACCAAATAAAGCGGTCGCAATACCCACATCTTCCCTTGGCCAGGTTTCGATTAAAATAGCCTGCGCCGTAGAAATCAATCCGCCACCGGCTACACCTTGTAATATCCTGAAAAGAATCAGTTCGTTTAAAGATGTTGCGTTGCCGCATAAAAATGAAACGAGTGTAAAAACGATAATTGAGGTTAAGAAATAATTTTTACGCCCGAAACGACTGCCTAACCATCCCGACATTGGCAGGATGATTACGTTTGCAACAGCATAACCCGTAGATAACCAGGCGATATCCTCGAGGGTAGCACCCAGGTTTCCCTGTATTTGAGGGATTGCCACATTTACAATGGTTGTATCGATCAGTTCCAATAAAGAAGCCGTGATAACCGTAAACGTGATGATCCACTTTTTTAAACCTACTTCGGCCATTTTAAATATTAATTAGTAGAAACCGAAGCCTTAACACTCATTCCTGGGCGTAACTTAGCTAACAATTCTTTTGATGGATGAATTTTAATTTTTACAGGAACACGTTGAACAACCTTAACGAAGTTACCTGTGGCATTATCAGGCGGCAACAATGAGCCTTTAGCACCGGTAATCGGTGAGAAGTTATACACCTCTCCCTGAATTTTTTCTTCCGGATAAGCGTCTACTTCGATCTCTACTTTAGAGCCTGTTTTAATTTTCTCTAACTGAGTTTCTTTAAAGTTTGCCGTTACATAAATGCTTCCATCGTTAACAACAGAAAATAAAGATTGACCGGCCTGAACCAATTGTCCTTTTTGAACATTCTTTTTAGAAACTATACCCGATGCAGGCGCCTTAATATCAGTATATGATAATTGAAGTTTTGCGAAATCAATATCGCTTTGACGCTGACTGATTACATTGCTGCTCACAGCTAATTGCGATTGAGTGGTACCAACCTGTTTAACCGCAGCGTTGTATTGGTCAACCGCCGCCTGATAGGCTGCTTGTGCCGATTCTTGTGTTGCTTTTGCCTGGTCGAAAGCTTGCTGCGTAATTGACCCGTCTTTTATAAGGTTTGCATAACGCGCATAATCTTTATTGGCCAGGTTTAATTTAACTCTTGCTGCTGCAACGTTTGCCCTTGCCGTACTTGTATTTGCTTCGGTGGCTACAATTTGCGATCGAGCGACACCAACACCAGCACTGGCACCTCTTTGCCCTGATTGAGCCTGTTCTAACTTAACTTTATAGTCATTGTCATCAAGCTTAACTAAAATCTGGCCTTCAGTTACATGTGTATTTTCTTCAAAATTGATATCCTTAACATAACCACCAACACGAGCAACAACAGGGCTGATATCTCCATCAATTTGCGCATCATCCGTATCAACGTGCTTGCTGTAATAATTCCACTCTGTGATACCAAAAACGATACCTATTACTAGTAAAACACCTAAAATGATGGGCACTACTATATTCTTTTTTTTCTTCTCAGTTGTCATTGCTGTATTTATTGCGTTATTTTTCCTGTTGATTTTAGTAATGTATAGTAAGCTAAACCCGCATCGGCTTTAGCGATTTCTAAGTTTATTTTTGCCTGATATAATAGTGTTTCTGCATCGATTCTATCGGTAACAGATGCAACGTTATTCTTGTATTTCGATGCTAATAATTTATCGTTTTCCGTAGCCTGAGCAATGGACGTTTCCAAAACCTGAATCTTGTTCATCGCCACCTGATAATTTTGAAAGTTTTTATTGATATCAGTTTTAACATTATCAGATAAAATGTCTTTCTGAATTGTGATTTCGCTTTGCTGGACTTTAGCCTCGCTCACTTTGTTTCGGTTTGTCCAAAGACTTGCGATATTCCAGCTCACCGTTGCACCTAATGTTACTGGCATTAAATATTGGTTTGCAGGCGGAATAAAATTACCACTTGGATTAATGTAGTATAAATTCGCGCCAACACCTACGGTCGGTAAAGTATTTGCTTTAATGGATTTGATGTTATAATCGGCAACTTTGTTTTGCACATCAAGTTGTTTCAGTTCCTGGCGGTTAACCATTGCCTGCGAAATATAATCACCTAAGGAACCCGCGGCTTTTAAATCTGCATTCGGGTCAATTATTTTAACTTCAGTATCTTCAGGTAAACCTAAAAGGATATCAAGGTTATAGTTAATTACTTTACGGTTGCTTTCTATATCCATTTGGGTAAGCGTAACATTTGCTTGCTGCAATTGGAATCGCAATACATCATTCTTAGTAACAATCCCTTGTTCGAAGAAACGTTGAGCCTGTTTAATTTGACCCGCGATAGACTCTAAATTCTGATCAACAACTTTCCTGCTTTGTTCAACTTTATATAAGTTATAATAAGTACTGATAACTGCATAAGTGATTTCCTCTTTACTTTTATCAGCATCTAAACGTGCTACATCGGCCAGCAATTTGGTCGATTCTTTTGCATACTTCAATTTGCCACCGCCGTAAACCAATTCCTGAACTGCTGCTGTGCCAACAAAAGCATCAGCTCTTTTAGGTAATTGTAAGGAAGAGCCTCCGCCAGGCAGCGTAAAAGTGGTTGTGGGAATTTCAGCATGGTTGTAAATGAAACTTGCGCTAGCCGTAGGCAGCGCGTTGTCTTTAACCACTTCAAGCTGAGCAACGGCCTGATCTATCTTATTTTGGGAGAGTTTTAAGTTTTTACTATTGGCTATGCCAAGTTCAATTGCCTGGTTGATATTTAATTCCTTTGTGCTTTGTGCAAGCATGACCGCCGGAATTAATGATGCCACAAGCATTAATCTAATCGATTTGGGTATCATCTTTTTGTTGTTAAATAAACTGTTACAAGGTTTTGTAAATGGGCGATGGCTCGTTCTTTAATAAGTTTGTTTTCTTTGGGGTTGTTTAAGTCGATAGTTGTTCCCTGAGCAATTTTATGCGGTGCGATAACAACATTTGTTAATGTGCCCATGATGGTTGAAATAACCATTCTTACATCTACGTTGTTAAAGCTACCATCCTCAATTCCATCTATGATTATCCGATCAAGAAGCAACATGTTTTGATTCATTGCATTCTTAATTTTATCATACATTTCTGGCCTTTGGGTGAGCGAAAGTTCTCTATGCATCATTTTATGAAATGCGATGTTCGAAAATATTCTGTTTGCATATCCCTGAATCACTTTGTGCAGTTTTTCAAGGGATGAAATTTTATCTTCGTTAATAATTTTCAGTTGAGATGCGAATCCTGCAATCCGATTATTCATAATCTCAATAAAAACCCCTTCTTTCGACCCGAAATAATAATTAATCATTGCCATGTTTGCACCAGACTCCTTTGCAATCTGGCGGGTTGACGTGCCTTCGTAACCTGTTTCGCAAAACAACTTTTCAGCAGCCTCAAGTATGGCTTGTTTTTTATCTAGCTTTTCTGTTTTCATTTCTTATGCCGCAAAATTAATCAAACGATTGATTAACTTCCAAATGTTTTCCGCTATCTTTTACATTTCCTTGATAAAACAGTAATTTAGGTTTAAAATCTTCCTTTCAAAATGAGAAAAATCAGTACGTTCGTGATTTCATCAATTCTGGTGTTGACCTATTCTTTCAAAAAAACCGATAAAGAAATTCAGCAAAGCTGGATAAGAATTAACTTGCTCGGGTACACGCCTGCCTCAATTAAAGTCGCAGTTTGGGGAACTAAAACAGATGAAATCCCCTCTTATTTTGAAATTATCGAAAAAGGTACAGACCGATTGGTTTATAAATCTTCAGATGTAGAATCTTTTGGCGCTTATGGACCATTTAATAAAACAGCCCGATTAAATTTTTCCGGTTTTAAACTTAAAGGAAGATTTTATATAAAGGCAAACGGGGTTTTATCACCATTGTTTTTAATTAATGATACGGTTTACAAAGGGGCTGCCGATTTTTGTCTCCGTTATATGCGCCAGCAAAGAAGTGGTTTTAATCCATTTTTAAAGGATAGCTGCCATACACGCGATGGTTATGTTCTTTATGGTTCAGAAGCTGGAATAAAAGACAGCACGTACTTCAATGCATCGGGCGGGTGGCACGACGCGAGCGATTATCTGCAGTATTCAACAACATCGGCAAACGCAACCTATCATTTGTTAATGGCCTACCGGGATTTTCCTTCAGTTTTTCGAGATAAAAAACAAGCAAATGGTTTAGATGGTAAAAACGGTAAGGCCGATATATTAGATGAAGCGAAGTGGGGGTTAGATTGGCTGCTGAAAATGCACCCTAAGAAGAATATAATGTTTAATCAACTTGCTGATGATCGTGACCACATCACCATGCGTATTCCCAAAGAAGACAGTCAGTATGGAAAAGGTTTTGAGCGACCGCTATATTTTATTACAGGAATGCCGCAGCAAAGGGGAAAGTTTTTAAACACAACCACTGGCACAAGTTCAACCGCAGCAAAATTTAGTGGTGCATTTAGTTTAGGATCGGAGATTTTTAAACATCAGGATGATAATTATTCTGCATTATTGGCTGAAAAAGCCAAAAGTGCCTATCATTTTGCTCTAAAAAAGCCCGGCGTAACGCAAACGGCTTCGGTAAGATCACCATATATTTATGCAGAAGAAAACTGGGTTGATGATATGGAACTGGCTTCGGCAGTATTGAATTACGGAAAAAAGAAAGTGCGCCGAAAAGCTTTATCAAATGCACTTGCTTATGCTGAAAGTGAAAAAATTACGCCCTGGATGCAAAAGGACACCGCCGCTCACTACCAATATTATCCGTTTATAAATATTGGCCATAACGAATTATCAAAACAATTAATCGGTAATGACAAGGCGAAAATTACTGGTTACTACAAACAAGGAATCGAACTGGTTTGGAATAGGGCTAAAGAAAATGCATTTTACCGGGGCATTCCTTTTATTTGGTGTAGCAATAATTTAACGGTATCATTTGCCATTCAATGTAGTTGGTACGCCAATTTAAGTGGCGATGAAACCTTTAATGAGTTGGAACAGGCAAATTTTGACTGGCTTTTCGGTTGCAACCCTTGGGGAACCAGTATGGTTTATGGTTTGCCGGATTGGGAGGATACACCCACAGACCCTCACTCCGCTTTTATGCATTTAAAAAATTATCCAATCGATGGCGGCCTGGTGGATGGTCCGGTTTATACCAATATCTATCAAGGTCTTATTGGGATTACATTAGCAAATACCGACGAATACGCCGATTTCCAAAGTGCTTTGGCCGTTTATCATGATGACTATGGCGATTATAGCACTAACGAACCAACGATGGACGGAACGGCTTCATTAATATATTTGCTCGCAGCGAAGGAGGCCGCATCATCGCCAAAAAAGTCTTTACCTCCGGCGCCGGAGGTGAAACCAAAATTTTAGGAGCAACAGTTCGTGGCGATTCAACCAAAAAGAGAATTGCATTGGTTTTTACAGGTAATGAATTTGCAGATGGTGGAGAAGTTATCAGAGAAACATTGAGCAATAATGACATAAAAGCCTCATTCTTTTTTACAGGAAACTTCTATCGCAATCCGCGATTTAAATCGTTGATTAATAGCTTAAAAAAAGAAGGCCATTACCTCGGCCCACATTCTGACAAACATTTGCTATACTGTGATTGGAATAAGCGAGACAGTCTATTAATTACAAAAAGTGACTTTGAACAAGATTTGAAATCGAATTATAAGAATTATCCCGCTTTGGAATAACTAAAACCGATGCTCCTTTCTTCTTGCCGCCTTACGAATGGTACAACAAAACGATTGCGGACTGGACACAAGAGTTTGGTTTAGATTTGATAAATTTTACTTCAGGAACCCGATCGAATGCAGACTATACTTATCCTCAATTGGGTAAGAGCTATAAAACATCGGATGAAATTTTTAAATCTATTACTAATTACAATAAATCTAAACCGAATCGATTGAACGGATTCATTCTATTACTCCACATTGGAACCGACCCCCGCCGAACCGATAAATTCTATAAACTACTTCCTAAATTAATCAACTATTTGAAGCAGAATGGCTATGAATTAACTAAAATCGATAATTTATTAAATCATTAACCATTTATCACAAAACAAAATTAAAATAAATATTAACTTTGTCTCAAATAATCAAAAAAAATGAGTGTACAAGAAAACAGCAACAATAACTTCAACTGGCTTTATTATGCTTTAGGTCTATTTTTCGGTATGTTAACAGGAGCCGTAATTACACAGAGCTACATTTTCGCTTTATTAGGCGGTGTTTTAGGTTTGTTAACCGCAGGCTTATTTTTAAACGCTATTGTAAAAGGCAGGAAATATTAGTCTTTGTGTCTTAACACAACATTTAGATTTTGAACGAGCGCAAAATGTTTGACAATCGTGTCGGAATTATATACCCAATTTCTAATGAAAACAAAGTACGTAAAAATGAAAAATATCTTCATTGTTGTTTTCTTTCTCCTTTGCCTTGGTGCCAAAGCACAAGAGGCAACCGGTGGTGATGTAAAATTTGCGCCTGCGGACCCAAGTCCGGCAGATATTGTATATTTTCCTTTAAATGCAGCAAAGGTTAAAGCTGATGATGCAACCAGGTCGATTATAAAAGTGTTGTATTCTCGTCCGCAGAAAAAGGGAAGAACGATTTTTGGTGTACTAGAGCAATTTGGAAATGTTTGGCGTTTCGGCGCCAACGAGAGTACAGAAATTCAATTCTTTAAGAAAGTAACCATCAGCGGAAAGAAGATTAAACCAGGTACATATAGTTTGTTTGCAATCCCAAATAAAGATACCTGGACGATAATTGTGAATTCGCAAACCGATAGATGGGGTGCTTTTACTTATAACAAAACGAAAGACATCGTTCGTGTAAATGTTCCGGTTAAATCGCTGTCTAAACCAGTTGAATATTTTTCAATCACCTTTGCGCCATTAACAACGGGTGCAACACTAATCGCTGCCTGGGATAAAACACAAGTCGAATTGCCAATTGCTTTTTAAAGGCCTCATCTTATGAACGTTTTATGCTTAGGCAAATTGTGACATTCCCTCTCCCGAAGAGAGGGAAACAAAGGTTATGGTTTGAACCTATAGGTTTCACTCACTGCGCATTAGAACCCTCTCTTTTGGAGAGGGCGGCTACAAAACTGCTAAACTTCTGCCTTTCACAGGGAGAGGCTCCCTCCCATGTAAGGATCGGTAACTGTAATTTCACCGGTTTCGATTTTTCCTGCATAACGATGTTTAAAAATCTTATTACCCGTTTGGATGATACTGAAATCATACCAATGTGCACTTTTCAATAAGTTTAAATGCACATTAATTGTAGATTTTGGTTTCAAACTAACATTCTTCGTTGCCGCGTTGTATTTGTTATCTATGATTTGAATACTAAAAGGTGCTGTTCCTTTATTTTCAATTGTGAAAACCAGATTGCCGGTTAGTTTTTGAGTTACCAGGCCACCTTGTTCTGCTTTAGCTTTGATGCTAATTTGCGGATTCTTCTTACTGCCTGTGAAATGCCTGTAAAAACCATTCGGCCCGGTAATTCTGAAATCGTATACTTCATTATCAAAATCGTCAATATTGATTCTATCTGTTATCGTATCCCCGGCTTTTACCGCATAGGCCCAGACTTTTCCTTTAACGCCTTTAAAACTGGCGATGGTATTCATGTTAAAAGGTACGCCGACTGTTTCAGTTTCATTACCAAACGGTGTCTTCGCAGCGTTAAAAACAAGTTCTACCTCATTAAGCAGCAGGTTTGCATCAACATTTATTTGATAAGGCAAAGCACAAGCAGGCTTTGTTCCCTGTTCTTGTTTGGGTGCATGCGCTGAAGTCTTAGCGGAGAAAGATTCAAAATTATTAATCTTAGCAACATCATTTTTGTTCAAAGCAGTTGGACCAACCTGAGCGGGTTTGTTCTTTGCGTTACCAATATCCATTACGACAGTGTCTCGTTTTAATGCCTCTGGAGATTTTATTTCCTCACCACTATAGGGGCGAAATGCCGAGGTTAAATCCCCGCAAATGTTTCGCCTCCAGTCGCTGATGTTATCGCTCCTAATGCTTTTTCCTGTCTTTTTGCTCAACCATTTCTCCATAAACATTAATGAAGAGGTATGATCGAAAACTTGAGAATTTACAAATCCCCCTTTGCTCCATGGAGAAGCAATAACCATTGGGACACGGTACCCTAAACCTATCGGACTACCCTTTCTAACCTCGAAATCTGTCGCATAATTAATTCCGGCAGATACTTTTCCGCTCGATGCATCTTCAGGATTTGGCACCACAAATGGTGGTTGATGGTCGAAATAACCATCGTTTTCATCATACGTTAAAACAAAAATTGTTTTCTTCCAAACTTCAGGATTTTTGGTCAAAATATCCAAAGCCTCGCTAACATACCAGGTACCATAAAGCGGCGAACTGGTATGATCAGAAAATCGTTGCGGCGCTACAAGCCATGAAACAGTAGGCAATTTTCCGCTATCAACGTCTTTTCTAAACTGATGAAAAATATCGCCCTTAGGAATGTTTATGGTCTCGGATTTTCCTTCATCATTGGTAAATGTAAAAGGCGCTAATTCCAGGTAATCCTTTTCGCTAATATTTGTTTGGAACGCCTTGTCTATCAGATTTTTTTCCCGTTGCGAAAGTTTATCATATTTTGCCTGAACTTCAGCAGCGGTTAAAGCGGGTTTTACAGTATTATCTCCATTTTTTCTGAAATAAGCAGACAATTTTACATTGTGCCGCTTTACATACTCAACAGGATTATCGCCATAATTCCCTAACCAATCATCTATTTCGCCCTCCGGAAGTTTTGATGTCCAAAGTTCATTCTGATAGATCCGCCAATCGATCCCGTTATCCTCTAAAATTTCCTGGAAGGTTGGCCAATCTACAAAAACATTATTCTGCGATTCAGCCTGGTCATTATTAACAACGGCGACTTTATTAAGGCTTTTCTCTCCGCGTACTGTTCCCGTAAAAAAGAATAACCTATTTGGGGTTGTCCCGGTTAAGGAGGAACAAAAATGCTGATCGCAAATTGTAAATGCGTCAGCTAAAGCATAATAAAATGGTACGTCATTTCTATCATAATAGGATAATGTCATAGCCGATTTCACCGGAAACCATTTATCATACCTGCCGCCATTCCTGGCTGCAACCTGATCGTTCCAGGAATGGGGTAGCCCACCCTGCCAGGTAATTCTGGTTTTGTTAATGTCTACATGAAATGGCACATAGGTATAGCCCTGGCCATCTTTTTGCAGCCAAACTTTATTGCCATCGGGTTGAATGTGGGGATGTGGATCATTAAATCCCCGAACACCCTTCATTTTACCAAACATATGATCAAACGACCGGTTTTCCTGCATTAGAAAAACAATATGCTCTGCGTCCTGAAAAGTGCTGCCAGGCTCGGCTTTTATAGACAAGGCCTTTAAAACCGAACTGGGCAAGGCATTCGCCATACCTGTAGCGCTAGTGAACAATGCCGCCTTTCTTAAAAATTCTCTACGTGAGTCCATGAATCATACATATAGATTAAATAGTTAGAATTAGGAACAGTGGCAAATAGCATTCAACAGTTATCAGATAAAGATTAACCGCTTAGTCGCAATAAAACAATTGAGCATCTATTTCACCGCTTACATCGATACCTATTTTTGGTAAACCCTTACATAATCTACCTTCATTGTTGCAGGAAATATGGATTCGTCTACCCCCATTTTTCCACCCCAGCCACCGCCAACGGCAACGTTTAAAATCAGATGGAAGTTTTGGTCGAAAGGCCATTCAGGAGCGCCTTTTCCTGTATTTTTAAAACTCAGATATTTATGATCATCAACGAAGAAATCCATGCGGTCTTCATACCATTCTATAGCATAAATGTGGTAAGTATTGTAAGGATTGATTTTTATGCCTTTGCCAACCTGCGTATTAATTTTATGGTTAAACTTTTCTGTGTGAACGGTTCCATAAACACTGTCTGGTTCATAACCAACGTGTTCCATGATGTCTATTTCACCACTTTTTGGCCAGCTTCCATACTTTTGTATCGTAGGAAGTGCCCAAATCGCAGGCCATAAACCCCTGCCTTTTGGCAACATCGCCCGAACTTCCACCCTGCCGTATTTGAAATCGAACTTATTTTTACTTACTAACCGGGCAGATGTGTAATGATTGTTTTCTTTCTCTGCTTTGATAACAGTAAGGTTTAGGTTTCCTTTTTTCACATTTGCATTTGCGGAATCAGCATCAGTATAATATTGTAATTCCTTGTTTCCCCAACCCTGTCCTCCTACATTGTAACTCCAGTTTTTGCTTTGTGGCAAACCGGCATCATCAAATTCATCATACCATTTTAACTGCCAACCCAAAGCAACAGGTGTTTTCTTAATTTCCTCAAAAGTCAATTCAGGCTCGTTAGTTGTGATGTAGTCAACTTTGTGCGCCAATAACCACTGAATTTCAGGAACTGTATTTACAGTCCAGGCATTAACAGTTAACCCTAATTTATGTGCGTTTTCAATCCAGCCATCTTTTTGATAAACACTATAGTGATAATCCACACCAGTTAATTTATCAGTTTTCATTTGCTCCGCACTAATGTCGCCTTTTAAATAAGCGACCTTCGCTTTTGGTAAAACTTTTAAAATGCGTTTGCAATAATCATAATCAAAGCTAATGTATTCCGTCCAGTCTAAAACACCAACCTTCTTAACCATTTCGATACACTTGTTGGTTACATCGATTCCCCGTTCTTTGCTTATTAACGAAGGTTTGATTTCCAAAATAAGTTTCGTCGTTTTTTGCTTTTTCCCTTCTTTTAAATAAGCCTCGAGTGTAGGGATTTTCTCTCCATTGCTCATGGTTTTGGTTAAAAGTTCCTCGTATTTCACTTTCTCAATCGTTAAACCCTGAAATTCGGGGTCGTGATTAATTACCAAAACATCATCAGCAGTCATCCATACATCGAATTCAGATCCATAACAGCCCAACTTCACCGCCTCATTTAATGATGCGATGGAATTTTGAGGATAGTTATTCTTTTTCCATGCGCCGCGATGGGCAATTACCTGGTTTTTATTCCATTTGAATTTCTGCGAAAAAGAAGAGGTAAAAATGAATACCATACTACAGGTCAATATAAATGCTCGTTTCATATTTGGGGTGTTTATACAAAAAACCAAAAGTAGATTTTTCCATGAATACTCGTTTAAAATCTGTGTAACCTTTGTATTAAATATAACAAGATATAGATTTTAAATTAATCTTTAATTGGCCGTTTCAAACCTTAAAGGTTTTTAGAACCTCAAAAGCCAAATTTTTATTTTCTAATAAACTATTTGAAATAAACGCGTTACCTTAATGAGGTTTCTTTTAATTGACGGTAACAATTTTTACATTTACGTTGATATGGTAAGCAATAATTACAACGATTTGTTGAGGAAGATAGATGAGTTTATCCGTAAATTTTATTTGAATAAGATTTTACGGGGCGCCATTTATGCCGCTGCGATATTGCTTGGATTGTATTTGCTTGTTTTTTTGAGTCTGTATTACCTTAATCCATCTGCTGGATTTAAGACGCTTATCTTCTTTGCATATTTATTACTGGGTTCATTACTGATTGGTTTTTTAATCATTAAACCTTTGCTTTCGATGTTGAAATTAGGCAAACATTTGTCTTTTGATGAGGCCTCGGTTATTATTGGAAATCATTTTGCAGATATCAAGGATAAACTTTTAAACACTTTACAGCTGCATAAACTTTCTGAAAATCTCCAAGAAAACAACCAGTTGATAATGGCCAGTATCGACCAGAAAATTTTGGAGTTGAAACCCGTTCCGTTTTATACCGCCGTTCGGATAAACGATAACCGGAAGTATTTAAAATACCTTTTTATTCCGCTTTCTATCATTTTGTTGATTGCCATTATTGCGCCTGCTATCTTACGTGAGGGAACCAATAGTTTCTTAAAATATGATGAATATATTGCTCCAAAAGCACCTTTCAGTTTTATGGTTCTGAATAAAAATTTAACTGTTACGCAGGGCGATGACGTAACGGTAAATTTGCAATTGGCTGGCGATGAGTTGCCTGCTGAAGTTTATGTAGAAGATGGAAAAAACACTTACAAACTTGAAAAACAGAGCATCAGCAAATTTAATTATGGCATCAAAAACATTCAGAGCGATAAAAAACTGATTTTTAAAGGTGGTGGATTTAGTTCTACGGTATTTACGGTTCGCGTTAAACCTCGTCCGGAATTATTAAATGTAAGCGCAACCTTAAATTATCCAGCTTACCTTGGCAAAAAACAAGAAGTAATTGCCAATGTTGGCGATATCCTTTTGCCTGAGGGAACGCGTATTACCTGGAATCTTAAAACCGGTCAAAGCAATTCGCTTTTGTTTAATTTAAATGGAAGAGAGAATATTTTAAAGGTGATAGGTGATGAATCTTCATTCAATGCCACGATTCGCAATAACTCTAAATACAGCATCACACCAAAAAATGATTTTGTAACCCTTAAAGATTCGCTATCGCATCAAATTACGGTTATTAAAGATCAATCTCCTGCTATTCAGGTTGAAGAAAAGCCAGATTCTATAAGCACCAAAGCGCTATATTTCAGCGGTCAGGTTAGGGATGATTATGGTTTTAGTCGGTTGAGTTTTAAATATAACATCAAGGAAAACGATAAAATAATCAGCACGGTAAGTAAGAATATCGCCATTAAAGCAAACGCAATTGAAAATGCATTTTTTTATTTCTGGGATTTAAATATAACATCGGCAAAGCCGGGTCAGGAAATTGAATATTATTTTGAAGTAGCTGATAATGATGGCATTAACGGTTCAAAAATTACGCGTTCTGAGATTAAAACCTTTAAGCAACCTACAAAAAAAGAAACTGCAGAGCAGGTAAGTGCTAACAGCCAGGCACTAAAACAAAAAGTCCAATCCGCCATTCGTTTGGCTAATACTATTGAAAAGGAAAGTAAAAGAGTTGCTGAAAGTCTGATTGATAAGAAGCAGATTTCTTTCGAGGATAAAAAGCAAATTGAGGCTTTGCTGGATAAACAAAAGCAATTGGACGAGGCGGTAAAGGAGATTAAGGAGCAGAACGATAAAAACATTCAACAGCAGCAAGACCAAAAGCAAACTGAAGCGCTTTTAGAGAAACAAAAGCAGATTAAAGACTTATTTGACAATGTATTGGATGAAAAGACTAAAGCGCTTTTGCAAAAATTGCAAAATTTGATGAATGAGAAAAATAAAGACCAAACGCAAAAGGAGCTCTCGAAAATGCAATTGGATAATAAAACCCTCAAAAATGAATTGGATAGGATTTTAGAACTTTACAAACAACTGGAATTTGAGCAAAACCTTCAAAATGATATCGATCGTTTAAATGAGTTGGCAAAGGAACAAAAAGAGCTTGCTAAACAAACTGCTGATAAAAAGCACGATAACGAATCGCTTAAACAAAAGCAGGAGGCCCTGAACAAGGAAATGAAAGATTTGAAAGATGATTTCAAGAAATTGGAGGATAAAAACCAGTCTTTAGAGAAACCTAATCCTTTTGAAAACCCTGAAAAAGCGATTCAGGACATTCAAAAAGAACAGCAGGAAAGTAAAGATGCTTTAGATAAAAAAGATTCGAAAGGTGCAAGCCAAAAACAGCAAAAAGCTGGCGATCAGATGGAAAAGCTTTCGAAAAAAATGAGTGACATGCAGCAACAAGGTGAGGAAATGGAAAACAACCTGAACGCCAAAGAATTGCGAAAATTGCTTGAAAACTTGCTGAACACATCCTTTGAGCAGGAAAAGGTCATGCTCATCTTAAAGAAAATGACTCAGGCAGACCCATCCTACGTAAACAATGTTCAAAAACAAAGAAGTATTAAGGATAACCTGAAAACCATCGCCGATAGCTTGTATGCATTGAGTAAACGTGTACCTCAAATTGAATCGACAGTTAACGAGGAGATGAATAAAATCAATTTCAACCTAGATAAGAGCTTGGAAAGTCTTGGTGAAAGAAGAACCCCTGAGGCCAATCGTTACCAGCAGTTTACCATGACTTCCATTAACAACTTGAGTTTGATGTTGAGTGAGGCTTTAAACCAATTGCAGAACATGCAAAAGAATTCAAAACCTGGAAGTGGTAAAAAACAGAAACAAGGCATGAAACAGCTTTCGCAAATGCAGGAGCAATTGAACAAGAGCATGCAAAAAGCCCGTGAGCAGATGCAAAAATCTGGTGGAAATGAAGGAACTGTGGGTAAAGGGCAAATGAGTCAGGAGTTTGGAAAAATGGCGCAACAGCAGCAAATGATTCGTCAGGCTTTGGAAAAGATAAATCGTGAAGAAAACAAAGACGGTTCAGGAAAAATGGGTAACCTGAACGAAGCCATTAAGGAAATGAAACAAACGGAAAGTGAACTGGTTAACAAGCGTTTACAGCAGGAAACTTTAAACCGTCAGAAAGAACTGTTAACCAAGCTTTTAGAAGCCGAGAAAGCCGAACGCGACCAGGAAGAAGATTCAAAACGGGAAAGTAAAGCAGCTAAAGAGTTTCCGCCATCATATCAAAAAATGGTTGAACAATTTAAAAAGCAGCAGCAAAATGGCACTGATATGTTGCAAAAGTTACCTCCGAGTCTGAACTATTATTACAAGAATAAAATTGCCGAGTATTTGAAATTGTTGAATACGGTGCAGTAGGCTGGCCAGAGATTCGCAGATTTTTATAAGCCACCAACTATGCTGAATAGTGTGTCAACTTTTATTAATTATGTCAATACTAATGCCTCATTATTACATGATATTTCGTAGGGACACGAACTACGGCTTATAGATAAAATATATTTACGCATCTTCCAAATTGGCAAGAAATCCCAGCCTAAAATTCAAAAAACAAATAATCTGCGAATCTGTGGCTAAATAATATTTCCTAAATTTACGGCCTAAAACACAGCCAATATGCCTGCAATTTCATTCTTTACAGAATCGGTTACTTACAATCTTCCTCAAAAACTTAAGGTTAAGAAATGGATTAAAGCAACTATTGAAAAAGAAGGATATAATTTGCAGGAACTCAATTTCATTTTCTGCAGCGACGAATACCTGTTGGATATCAATCAGCAGTACTTAAACCATGATACCTACACAGACATCATCACTTTCGATAACTCGGATGAGGAAAAGCAAATTGTAAGTGATCTTTTCATCAGCATCGAACGTGTAAAAGAAAATGCAAAAACCTTTAAAACGAACGATTTTGATGAAGTTTGCCGCATTATGATTCACGGAACCTTGCATTTACTCGGCTACAAGGATAAAGGCAAAACAGCTAAAGCCCTTATGACTCAAAAAGAAGACGAGTATTTAAGATGTAGAATTGATTTTGATATGAAATCGTAATTTATTTTAAATTAACACAGGTATCATTCTTAGCATAGACACAACCTGAAAATTAATTTGCTCTCAATCCTTTCAGCTTAAGGCAGCCGGGCACTAAATTTACCTATCCCATTACGCTACTTAGCATCGTCCCTTCCTAAAAAAGTCTACATAGAAAGTTTTTCAGGAAGGGACAGTCACGGGGTGCCTCAATAAATTAAGAAACATATATGAACAAGTTAAGATCTGTTTAAAGTATTTGCTGTTCGTCTAAAAGTTATGGGCGTTGGTCGATGATTTACCTACACTGGTATATTATCGCAAATAGACGTGCAACCTTTCCGCCCTCTTGTAGTCTTATAGTCAAGAACAATAAAGAAAGACATAAAGTTGATATTTTAGAATCTACTTATAACCATAGCATAAAAATAAAGTTTAGTTTTAGTTAATGATAGAAGCAGCGGCGGAGCGAGTCCAGTCGCTGTTTCGTTTTTATAAATGCGAAGGGAAATTGAGATTCTGTTTTTCCATTCATGCTCTATGCTTTTTCAATCTTTTCTTTAGCACCATCAATATTCTGCCATTTTTAACTGATACTTAGTTGGTTTGGAACATCTATATGTGCTGTCAAATATTTTATACTTACTTTTGCACTAATTTTCCTTTATAAATCCGAAATACAAATAAATTGAGCACACTAATTGCGGCAGAAGGCTTGGGTCATGGTTATCATGATGAATGGCTATTTAAAAATTTAACCTTAGGCATTAACTCTGGTCAGCGTGTGGCGCTGGTTGGAATTAATGGCGCTGGGAAGAGCACACTTTTAAAATTACTGGCAGAAAGATTTCCTCCGCTTGAAGGTAAGATTGTTAAAAATAAATCTGTTAAAATTGGTTTCCTGGATCAAGAGCCTCAATTTACTGAAGGCTTTTCCATTAGCGATCATATATTCTCTTTAGAAAACAAGCAACAACAGTTGATTAAAGAATATGAAGAGTTAATTGAAAACCCTAATCCTGACGAAAAAACACTGAACCGTTTGTATGAGGAACTAAGCGAACACAATGCCTGGGAATATGAGCATGAGATTAAAACCATTTTAAATAGAATGGGAATCACTCATTTACAACAGAAAATCTCCACACTTTCCGGCGGACAAAAGAAACGTTTGGCTTTGGCTAAACTTTTAATTGAAGATCCTGAAATTTTAGTTTTGGATGAACCTACCAACCATTTAGATATTGATACCATTGAGTGGCTTGAAAAATTATTAACCACTGGACAAAAAACAGTCCTGTTGGTTACCCACGATAGATACTTTTTGGATAACGTTTGTAATACTATAGTAGAGTTGGACAGGGGCAAAATTTTCAATTATAATGGAAATTATGCATATTATCTTGAAAAGAAATCAGAGCGAGAAGCGCTTGATGCGACGGTTTTACATAAGAACCAACAACTATTAAAGAAAGAATTAGAATGGATGAGACGCATGCCACAAGCTCGTGGAACGAAATCTAATGCTAGAATTAATGCGTTTTATGATTTGGAAGAAAAATCGAAGAAAAAGTCTGATAATCAGAGCATTAACCTACAAATGAAGATGTCTCGTCAGGGAGGGAAGATTATTGAGATTGAACACATAGCAAAATCATTTGATGGTCGTCCAATAATTAATGATTTCAGCTATACCTTCAAAAAAGGAGATAGAATTGGTTTGGCTGGTAAAAATGGTACTGGCAAATCAACCTTACTAAATATTATTACAAGTCAATTAAAACCAGACGCTGGTCAGGTAGATACCGGAGAAACCACTGTTTTCGGTTATTATAAACAAGGGGGTTTAACATTCGATCCTAAGGAAAGAGTTATCGATATCGTAAAATCTGATGCTGAATATATTAAGATGGCCGACGGTTCTGTAATTACCGCTTCTGCCCTTTTAACGCTTTTCCTCTTTCCGCCAAAGAAACAACATGGCATGGTGGAGAAATTAAGTGGTGGAGAAAAGAAGCGTTTGAATTTGATGAAAGTTTTAATGCAGAATCCAAACTTTTTAATATTAGATGAGCCAACCAACGATTTAGATATCGATACATTAAATGTATTGGAAGAGTTTTTAGAAAATTTCCCTGGCATTTTAATGTTGGTTTCTCACGATAGATATTTACTCGATAAGATGAGCGATCAGCTTTTCATTATGGAAGGGGAAGGCGTGGTTAAAATTTATAATGGCAATTATTCCGAATACAGATTAAGTTTAGAGCAACCAAAAATTAAACCAGAAGTTAAAAAAACCACTATTCACCCTGCGGAAGAAGCTCCTATTAAAACCGCTAAAAAGTTAAGTTTTAAAGAACAAAAAGAACTTGATGAAAGCGAAAAAGGCATGGCGGATACCGAAAATAAAATAGCAGAATTAACAGAAAGCTTATTGAATATTGACGCTACTGACTACTTAAAAATTCAGGAGGTTTCTGATGAGATTGAAAAGTTAAAACAAAAACTAGATGATTACACGATGCGCTGGTTAGAGCTGTCGGAATAATCTGTAATAACTACTCCGGTATAACTTTATGTTTCACGTGGAACATAATACAATCGGAAAAATAAATTGATTAAAACAATATGTTCCACGTGGAACATATAAGAGGAAATACAATGTTTTCAAAATACGATTTGATTGTTGTTGGTGCCGGCCACGCTGGCTGTGAAGCCGCTGCCGCTGCTGCCAATCTGGGATCATCAGTTTTATTAATAACAATGAACATGGGCACGATTGCTCAAATGAGTTGTAACCCGGCTATGGGTGGCGTAGCGAAAGGACAGATTGTTCGTGAGGTAGATGCAATAGGAGGCTATTCGGGTATCATATCTGATAAATCGACCATTCAATTCAGAATGCTAAATAAATCTAAAGGCCCTGCTATGTGGAGTCCAAGGGCGCAGATAGACAGAATGCGCTTTGCAGAAGAATGGCGCCTAGCTTTGGAAAGAACGCCAAATGTAGATATGTGGCAGGATAGTGTGGTTGGTTTATTAATTAAAGACAATACTGTTTACGGGGTCAAGACCTCTTTAGGAATCGAGATTGAAAGTACTGCGGTTGTGCTAACCAACGGCACTTTTTTAAACGGTGTAATGCACATCGGCGAAAAGAAATTTGGCGGAGGTAGAACAGCAGAAAGATCTTCAACTGGAATTACCGAACAACTGGTAGAATTAGGAATGGAATCCGGAAGAATGAAAACCGGCACCCCTCCCCGTGTAGATGGAAGAAGCTTAGATTATTCGAAAATGGAGGAGCAATGGGGCGATGAAAATCCAGGTAAATTCTCTTTTACCGATACTGAAGTTTCCAAAGACCAACGCTGCTGTTGGATAACTTACACGAATGGTGATGTACATGAAACACTGAAAGAAGGTTTTGAAAAATCACCCATGTTTACGGGCAGAATTAAAGGTTTGGGTCCAAGATATTGTCCATCTATTGAAGATAAAATTAATCGTTTTGCTGAACGCGACAGACATCAGATTTTCGTGGAGCCTGAGGGATGGAATACCTGCGAAATTTATGTGAACGGTTTTTCCACTTCACTTCCTGAAGCTGTTCAACAAAGGGCCCTCCGATTGATTCCGGGTTTCGAAGATGCAAAAATGTTCAGACCGGGTTATGCCATTGAATATGATTTCTTTCCACCTACCCAATTATCCTTAACATTAGAAACAAAACTAATCGGCAATTTATTTTTAGCTGGCCAAATAAACGGAACAACTGGTTACGAAGAAGCCGCTTGCCAGGGGTTTATGGCAGGCATAAATGCGCATCAAAAAATCAACGATAAACATGAATTGATTATGAAAAGGTCTGATAGTTATATTGGCGTTTTAATCGATGATTTAGTAACTAAAGGAACTGAAGAGCCTTATCGTATGTTCACCTCAAGAGCTGAACATCGTTTGCTATTGAGACAAGACAATGCTGATATACGTCTCTCTCCTATCGGCCATGAGCTTGGTTTAATTTCTGATGAACGTTTAGAAAAGGTTAAAAAGAAAGTTGCAGCTGCGGATGCCTTGGTAAAATTTACTAGGAATCAGGGCATAGAAATGGCTGATGCTAATCCAATGTTGGAAAGTTTAAATTCCAGTGCATTGAATCAAAATGTCAAAATTCATAGTTTGGTAGGACGTCCGCATGTTGGATTACAAGATATTATCAAAGTGAGTAAACTATTAGCTGAAGCAACCAAACATTTAGATAATGAAACGATAGAACAGGCTGAAATTAAAATCAAATACGAAAGCTATTTCGAAAAGGAAAATGAAATCGTAGCTAAAATGTTGAAGATGGAAGATAAAGAAATCAAACCCGATTTCGACTATAATAAAATTGTTTCCATTTCAAAAGAAGCCAGAGAAAAATTATTTAAGATAAAACCACGTACATTGGGTCAGGCATCAAGAATTTCAGGTGTTTCACCGTCAGATATTTCAGTTTTGATGGTGTATATAAATAAGTAACTGATAATCAGTATTTTAAAATAAAAAATATTGACGCAAAATAATGCGATATAAACTAAAAAAAAGATTTTTTAATATAATCGTTCCAAAAACATTAAAAATTCGTTAGAACGTCTAAAACATGCCATATTTAAAAGGTCCTTATTTTAATATTAAAAATTTAGTAGTTGCAATAGCATTGCTCCTGTTTTTTGGTTGTGCGAGTATACAAACCCCCCAGGGTGGTCCGAAAGATAACAAACCACCAAAGGTTGTAAGTATGCTTCCAAAAAATCAGACAAGAAATTTTAATGCCAAAAAAATTCTGATTCAGTTTGATGAATTTTTTAAAATTCAAAATGAGACTAAGGAATTTTCCATTTCACCGGAATTAGAAAAAGCACCGATATTAAAGATCAAGAAAAAAGTATTGGAAATTACGATGCCTGATACACTAGAAAAAAATACAACATACACTTTAAATTTTGGTAAGGCCATCGGAGATATAAACGAGGGCAACGTTATTAAAAATCTATCTTATGTTTTTTCTACCGGAAACGAAATTGATTCATTAAGCCTAAGTGGAAATGTCAAAAATGCTTTAACGGGTGAGTTAGAGAAAGATGTAACCGTTTTAATTTTACCGATAGAAAGGGATACTTTATTTGGTAAAAAACGTGCTTCAATTTATACCTTAACAGATAGCTCTGGAAATTACAAACTAAATAACCTTAGAAAAGGAAGATACAAAGTTTATGCTTTGAAAGAATCATCTGGCGGTGGTGATAAAATATACCAGCAAAGTTCTGATGAAGTTGGTTTCCTCAAAGAGCCCCTGGTAATTGATAAAAATACAGATAACATCAATCTACAGGTTTTCAAAGAATCAGCAGCAAACTTCAGGGTTTTAGAAAGAAAAATAGGTGCTGACGGAAGTATTTTATTGAGTTTTACCCAACAATTAAAAAAACCTCAGATAATAATTACCGAACCTGCTGCTTTAGATGTTTCTAAAAAAGTGATGTTTAATAAGACCAATGATACTGCAAAAGTATGGCTAAATGACATGAGTTTCGACTCTGTTAAAGTTTCTATTCAAGACCAGGGTAAACTCTTGCAAACTGTTAATTTAATAAGAGGTAAAAAGGATACTTATATAAGAGACCTTACACCTAGCGATAATGCAGGAGGTGGTAAACTAAGTCCTTTTCAGCGCTACACACTCACTTTTTCATCTCCAATACTAAGTGCGGATGCATCAAAAATTGTTTTGTTAGACGATTCTATAAAACGAACAAACTTCGAACTTATAAAAGATAGTGTCAACTTTCTTAAATATTACATTTCCTTTCCGTGGAAAGCTAAAAGAAAATATGATATAAAGTTTTCTGCTGGTGCTTTCACAGGTATGTTTAATACCAAGAATAAAGATTTTACCAAAATATTTACACTTGATGCAAGTGAGAATTATGGTAGTCAGTTCACCCTAAATGTTTCTATTCCAGATACAACTGTAAATTATATTGTAGAGATACTAAATGAAAAGAAATCTGTGATTAGGTCGTATCCGATTAAATCAAATGCAAAACTGATTTTCAACAATTATCCGGTAGCTAAATATTTAATTAGGGTAGTTTACGACCAGAATAAAAATGGAATATGGGATACAGGAAATATTAACTTAGGAACGCAACCGGAGAAAATCTGGTATTCAAAAGATGAAATTACATTGCGTCCAAATTGGGATATTGAAAATAATCTGGTTATTCCTCCACTCCCTAAAGAGTAATTAAGGATTGGTAAACCAGCCAGAATACATTATATAATTATCTGGTAATTTATTTAGTAAAGCCTTTTGCTCTTCAGTAATGGGCTTTATCTTTTTTGCAGGAGTTCCAGCAAACAGATAACCGGTTTCACATACTGTATTTTCTAAAACGACAGAACCAGCAGCAATAATACAATATTGTTCTACTATGGCATTATCCATTACAATAGCACCCATGCCTATTAAAACATTATCCTCTATTGTACATCCGTGAACAATTGCATTATGGCCAACAGAAACCCGATTGCCAATATGTGTAGACGCTTTCATGTAAGTAGCATGAATTACAGCCCCATCCTGGATGTTTGACTCATCTCCTATCGTAATGGCATTTACATCGCCTCTAATCACCGCATTAAACCAAACAGAACAATTATCACCAATGGTAACATCACCAACTATTGTGGCGTTCTCAGCAATGAAATTATCTTTTCCAATTTGAGGATATTTATCTTTTACAGGTAATATTAAAGGCATATCTAGTTTTTATTTTTAAATAGGTATCAAAGATTAAAAAGCGAACAAATAGAAAACAACAAATTAGAGCACGGTATCAACCAATCGTTCGGCGTGATTTGGATAGTCCGTTGTAAAGTGCAATCCCCTGCTCTCCTTTCTTTGCATAGCAGATTTTATGACCAGGTAAGCCGTTTGAATTACATTCCTCAATTCACAAAGTTTAACAGAAACCTTATTCATTTTATAAAATTCTTCAGTTTCCTGATAAATTAAAAATAAACGTCTGTGAGCCCTTTCTAATCTAAAATCAGAACGAACAATACCAACATAATCACCCATTACTTTCTGTAATTCCCGAAGATTGTGCGTAACCAGAACATCTTCATTGCTTTGTGTAACGCCTTTAGAATCCCACTCCGGTATATTATCAGGGATTATATTCTTTTCAAAATTTTCTATAGCATCCTGGTAAATCCGGTGTGCAAAAACTGTAGCCTCCAATAGTGAGTTGGATGCCAACCGGTTAGCGCCATGAAGACCAGTTGATGAACATTCACCGCAAGCATAAAGATTTTTAATGGATGAGCGACCATAGTCATCAACCAAAATTCCCCCACACATATAATGAGAAGCAGGTGTTACCGGAATATAATCTTTCGTCATATCAATGCCAATGGATAAGCACTTTGCATATATATTTGGAAAATGCTGTAAAATATCCGCTTTACTTCTCATGGTGATATCTAAATAAACAAAGTCGTCGCCAGACTTTTTCATTTCATTATCCACAGCCCGAGCTACAATATCACGGGGTGCTAATGATTTACGCTCATCATATTCATGCATAAATTCTTCGCCATTTTTGCGGCGAAGAACACCACCAAAACCACGAACAGCTTCGGAAATTAGGAAGGAAGGGTACTCTCCGGGATGGTACAAAGCGGTTGGATGAAACTGAATAAACTCCATATTCCTTACTTTTCCTTTTGCACGATAGACCATTGCCATACCATCACCTGTTGCAATTACAGGGTTTGTTGTGGCAGAATATACATGTCCGGCTCCGCCAGATGCCATCACTGTAACGTTTGCCACAATCTTTTCCACATCGTTAAGCTCTGTGTTAAAGGCATATACACCATAACAGTTAATATCTTCGGTACGTTTATCCACAAACTCACCAAGGTGATGCTGGGTAATTAACTCCAGAGCAAAGTAGTGTGTTAATATCTCTATGTTTGTGTTTGCGTGTATTTCATTTAAAAGTACCCGTTCAATCTCGTATCCGGTGATGTCTTTATAGTGCAAAACCCGGTGTTCTGAATGACCACCTTCCTTGGCTAAATCGTAAAAACCAGCATTGTCTTTATCGAAATTTATACCATAGTCTATAATCTCCTGTATACGCTGAGGCCCCTCTTTTACAACTATTTCCACAATCTTCTCATCACATAATCCATCACCGGCAATCAAAGTATCCTGAATATGTTTTTCAAAAGAATCTCCTTTATCCACAACAACTGCAACACCGCCTTGTGCATATTTAGTGTTAGATTCATCTTCATTTGATTTAGTAACAATTAAAACTTTACCAAACCTGGCAGCCTTCAATGCGAAACTTAAACCCGCTATACCTGAACCAATTACCAGAAAATCTACTTTTCTCATTTAAAAAACATTTACTTTATCAACGATGTTGATAACTATATAACAACTGTTAGCTTTATGTAGAGATAAGACTAACAAATAAATTTGATTGTTTAAAGCTACTCTAAAAAGACAATTTGCCACAATCTTTTACTCAATTTTTAAGCACCTTTGTACAAGTAATTAACTTTTCACACACTTGTAAACAATTAACATTCCAATATGGATAAAATTTAACCTGTTTTTCGATAGTGCTGAAAATCAAACTCATCATATTACAAAAATGTAATCTAAATGTTAGTAAACGATTAACAACTTACATAAAAGAACTTTTTTTAGAAACTTACCAACGTTACCAACACACTAATAAACAAACAAGATCTATTTATTTAAAATAACTTATTAATTATTGAGACGTGGAAAGCTTTATCTTTGACCAACGTCTAAATTCAAAAAAAGGAAAATTAATAATGAACATCGATGTATTAGAAGAAATTAATAAAAAAGGATTTGTAGAGGAACACATTGATCCAACACTCGACCTTTTTGTTGAAATCGAAAAATTAAAGAAAGAAAAAAATGCCATTATTTTGGCGCATTATTATCAAGAACCTGATATTCAGGATATAGCGGATTATATTGGAGATAGTTTGGGTTTATCACAAGAGGCTGCTAAAACTGATGCTGATATAATCGTTTTCGCTGGTGTGCACTTTATGGCAGAAACGGCGAAGATTTTATCTCCATCTAAGAAGGTTTTATTACCCGACGTAAAAGCAGGTTGTTCCCTGGCCGACAGCTGCCCACCTCATTTGTTTAAAAAATTCAAGGAAAAATATCCTGATCATTTGGTCATCACTTATGTAAATTGTACAGCTGAACTAAAAGCCTTAAGCGATATTGTTTGTACCTCAACAAATGCTGTTCAAATTGTGGAAAGTTTACCGAAAGAACAGAAGATTATTTTTGGACCAGATAGAAATTTGGGCGCTTATGTAGCAAAAAAAACAGGCCGGGATTTAGTACTGTGGAATGGTGCATGTATGGTTCATGAAATTTTTTCTCAGGAGAAGATTATCAAACTGAAAGAGCGTCATCCAGACGCTAAATTTATAGCACACCCGGAGTGTGAGGAAGTAGTTTTGAAAATGGCTGATTATATTGGATCTACTACAGGACTTCTGAAATACGCCATTTCTAATCCTGCAAAAGAATTTATTGTAGCAACGGAAAGCGGAATTATACATCAGATGGAGAAAGCTTGTCCGGATAAAACTTTCATTCCTGCACCACCGAATAACAGTTGTGCTTGTAATGATTGTCCCTACATGAAACGAAATACGTTAGAAAAACTATATTTATGTATCAAAAATGGATTACCTGAAGTAACTGTTCCTGAACATATTATAGAACAAGCCCGCAAGCCAATTCAAAGAATGCTGGATATTTCGGCGGAATTGGGTTTATAATTTTTTCACCACCTGAGGCACCTAAGATTTTTTTTTAGGTGGCTAAGGTGGTAAGCAACTTTTTTAAATGAAAACAAGCAACATTCTAAGAAATTACTCAGGCTTATTATGGCTTCTGGCAGGTATTACTGTTGGAAGTTTAGTTGGTTTATTTTTTGGAAAAAGTGTTGAAAGTATTAAGCCTTTAGGTGATATCTTTTTAAACCTGTTGTTTACAGCCGTAATTCCGTTGGTATTTTTTGCAGTTTCATCAGCAATTGCAAACATAGACAGAAGTAAAAAATTAGGAAAGTTACTAACCGTGATGGTTTTAGTTTTTCTGTCTACAATTCTTATTTCAGCGATTTTAACATTAGTTGCCACCTGGATTTTTCCTATTCACCAGCAATTGGGTTCTAATCCGTTACCGGTTGAAAATGAAAAAATTCAATCTTTCGGAGAACAAATGACCCAGCTTTTGACCGTTGGAGAATTTTATGAAATTGGCAGTCGAAAAAATATGCTGGCACTAATTATCTTTTCAGTTTTAGTGGGTTTTTCAACCTTATACGCTGGAAAAGATGGAGCTAGTTTTAAGAATTTTTTGGTTTCAGGGAATGAAGTGATGAAGAAACTCATCATTCTGATTATGAAACTAGGACCAATTGGTTTGGGTGCTTATTTTGCTTATCAAGTTGGTGTTTTTGGCCCTCAGCTTTTTGGAACCTATGCGAAGGCTCTAGGGTTATATTATGGTATTGGTACATTTTATTTCCTAGTTTTTTTTACTTTTTATGCATTTATCGCCGGTGGATTTAAAGCAATAAAAGTATTTTGGAAAAATAACATTGTACCTTCATTAACCTCAATCGGAACGTGTAGCAGCATTGCGACTATACCGGCAAACTTAGACGGAACTTCAAAAATGGGTGTTCCGGCATACATTGCAAATGTAACCATTCCACTAGGTTCGACCTTACATAAAGACGGCTCGAGCATTAGTTCAATTATCAAAATAGCTGTTGTATTTGCTATTTTTGGAAAGGATTTAGTTCATGTTGATACCATAGTTTTAGCATTGGGTATTACAGTTTTAGTGAGTATTGTTGAAGGTGGAATTCCAAATGGAGGATATATTGGAGAATTATTAATGATATCTGCATACCAGTTGCCACCTGAAGCATTGCCTCCGGCTATGATAATCGGAACTTTGGTTGATCCAATGGCAACTTTATTAAATGCTACAGGAGATAATGTTGCGGCAATGCTAATCGCCAGATTCACAGAAGGTAAAAACTGGATGGAGAGTAAGATTTTTTCATCTTAATTACGTCATTTTGACTGGATCGTAGCAGGGACAAACGATTGTACCAAGGTTCAAAGATTTCTCCACTGCGGTCGAAATGACGAGTTAAAAATTTTAAATAAATAATAAAAAAATTAAAGGCCTTATAGGTTTAAGTATATGTTTGAAAATAAAGAACGCACAGATATAAATGAATTAGGTGAGTTTGGTTTAATAAAACACCTGACCACGAATTTTAAGATAAGAAATGATTATTCGGTAAAAGGCATTGGCGATGATGCTGCCGTTTTGGATTCTAAAGGTAAACAAACCCTGGTTTCAACTGATTTACTTTTAGAGGGCATTCATTTTGATTTGGCTTATGTTCCCCTAATGCATTTAGGATATAAAGCCGTTCAGGTTAATTTAAGTGATATTTATGCAATGAATGGTAATGCCAGCCAGATTACCGTTTCTTTGGGTTTATCAAGTAAATTTCCACTGGAAGCTGTTGAAGAACTCTATAAAGGGATTGAACTGGCCTGCAATAAATTCAACATCGATTTAATTGGCGGCGATACCTCATCTAGCAAACAGGGTTTAGTCATTAGTATTACGAGTATTGGTTATGCGGATGCCGATAAGGTAACCTACAGAAATGGTGCTCAGGAGCATGATTTACTTTGTGTATCGGGAGATTTAGGAGGTGCATATGTAGGTCTTCAGATTCTGGAAAGGGAGAAATTGATCTACCTGGAAAACCCGCAGATCCAGCCGGATTTAGAAGGAAAAGACTATATTATCGAACGACAGTTGAAGCCTGAAGCCAGGATGGATATTGTTGCACTTTTAGAAGAAATGGATATAAAACCGACTTCTATGATTGATGTTTCAGATGGTTTGGCTTCTGAAATTTTGCATCTGGCTGAACAATCTGATAAAGGCATCACCATTTATGAAGAAAAAATCCCTTTAGATCCAATGACTTATGAAACCGCAAGAGAACTTGGTATTGATCCAACGGTGTGTGCTTTAAGTGGAGGCGAAGATTATGAACTGTTATTTACCATTAGTCAGGAAGACTATAAAAAATTAAAACACGATGTAGATATCACCGTAATCGGCCACGTTACGGATAAGAATTCAGGCTGTAAAATGGTTTCAAAATCTAATAATGTGCATGAGTTGAAAGCGCAGGGATGGAATGCTTTTAATAAATAAAAATTGTATATGAAAATAACATCAGGAGATTATGAAATATATAATAGTGGGACTGTACTAAGTTTTGAAGCTGAGCCTATTACATTTCATTTGGCCATAGATTTAAAAATACACTTGTCTTTTAAGGATGAAGAAGAAAATAAAGATGTTCACAAAATGGAATTTAAGCAAATTTCAGGAACTGAGTTAGAGATTATTTTAATAAATTTTAATAATTCTTTAGGTACTGGAAATGCGTCACCACTAGAAGTAGGAACTCTGAACAATAAAAAATTATATTTAAATTTTACTGTTTACGCACTAAATATCAAGACAACAAAAACAGTTCACTACACGTGGTATCTAGGAGAGGGGGTGAAAATTGGCTAATCAAATAAATCCAAATCTAATTAAAGATAAAGTTTTAGCAAAGCAAGTTATAGAAAGTCAAAATGAATTGGAAAAAATAAAAATTGAGAGGGGTTGGCTTGGAGATATTTGGGGAAATTCAGAAAAAATACCTAATAATCTAGCTGCACTTTTAATAGTTATTTTAATTTTAACGGGACTAATATATACTTGCATTGTTTCAGGAATGCCATCGGAAAAAATTTCACTCCAAATAAAAGATCTTTGGAGTATCATTTCGCCATTGATAACTTTGTCAATAGGATATCTGTTTGGTGATAAATCTAAAAAGGGTATTAAATAGCCAATCTTATTAATTGTAAAATAAAAAATAGTTCTACAGCTTTATCAAAAAATATTAATATTTAATCATTTTTATAGAAACCGAACGATTTACCGACCGTAAATAAAAGGTTTATAAATTTTCAGCTTCATTTAAATCTAAGTACTTTGTATCAATCTGCTTAGTTGCCTTGGCACCAAGTTTCTTAATTTTCTCTGAAGTGTTCACCAAATTTCCAGAACCATCAGATAATTTATTTAGGGCTTTATCATAAGCGTCCTGCCCGTTTTTCAAGTGTTTTCCAATATTTTCCATATCGGAAACAAAGCCAACAAATTTATCGTACATACTGCCGCTTAAGCGCGCAATTTCCATAACATTTCTGTTTTGCCTCTCCTGTTTCCACATACTGGCTATGGTACGTAGCGTTGCTAATAAAGTAGAAGGACTAACAATAACTACCCGCCTATCCCAGGCAAAATTGAAAAGTTCTGCATCTTTTTGAACGGCAACGCTGAAAGATGATTCAATCGGAACGAAGAGCAAAACGAAATCCGGAGAATTGATTTTATATAAATCCTGATAGTTTTTTGTAGATAGTTCTTGAATATGATTTTTTATCGATGCTAAATGAGCCTTTGTTAAGCCTTCACGCTCTTCATCGCTTTCTGCCGATACAGAGCGCTCGTAGGCAACCAAACTTACCTTAGCATCAATAACAAGATGTTTATCATCAGGTAAATCTATCACCACGTCTGGTTGGTAGCGACCACCTTCAGCGGATGTATGCGAGGCCTGAATGCGGTATTCCTGATCTTTTACCAAACCAGAACGTTCTAAAACTTTCTCCAGAATGATTTCGCCCCAATTACCTTGCTTTTTATTGTCGCCTTTTAACGCTTTGGTTAAATTATTGGCATCTTCCTGAATCATTTTACTTTGAATCTGAAGTTCAGAAATCACACCTTTTAAAATGTTGCGCTCATCTGATTCGGCCTTATACACCTTTTCAACTTTTTCTTCAAAGGCTTTGATGTTTTCCTTTAACGGATTTAAAATCAAATCTAGATTCATTCTGTTTTGTTCGACAAATCTGGTCGATTTTTCTTCCAGAATTTTGTTTGCAAGCAATTCGAAATCTTTATTTAGCTTTTCCTGCGATTGTTCGTAACTTTCCTTCTGTTCCGCTAACTTTTCCTTCTCCGCCAGATAAAAAGATCGTGTGCCTTCCAACTCGCGGTTTGCATCGGCCAGGCGATCACGTTCGGCCTGTAATTCGTCAATTAAGCGTTGCTGCTCTTCTTTAAGCAAAATCGTTATGTGTTCTTTCTCGGCTGTTAAATTCGAAACCCGTTCCTCAGCTTTGGCTAAATTAATTTTCAAAACTTCATTTTCGCTTTTTGCTTTCTCAAATTCTTCTACTGATATTAAAGTAACAGGTATTTGTGGTTTCTTTAAAAAAAGCAATATTAAAACAGCTAAAATAACGACTAATAATAAGACAGCAGCAATTTCCATAATGATAAAAATTTTAGTAAAAATCAATATTTAAAATTGCTTTACCAAAATATTTTGCTTTTTAGAAGCGCAGATTTACTTTCTTTGATCAGAAAAAAACTGCTAATCTGTGGCTTTATTTATTATTATTGTTCTTTCAAATACTAATGAACGAATTAACAATCTTAATTTCTTGTACCGATCAGGTTGGGCTGGTTACCAATATAACACGGGTTCTGGCAGCACATCAGTTAAATATAATTGCGATGAGGGAATTTGTAGATGAAGCAAACGAAGCTTTTTTTACCCGAATTGCTTGCACAGGAGAATTGACTGAGCCTGCTAAATTAAAAAATCAACTGCTTGAAAATTTGCCAGGTGCAGCAGAAGTAAATTTAATTGGACAAGCTGAAAAACAAATCGCAGTGCTGGTTACAAAAGAATACCATTGTTTAGCAGAGATTCTTATTAAAAATCAATTCAGAACCCTCGGTGCTGATGTGAAATGCGTAATCGGAAATTATGAATCATTAAGAGAATTTACTGAGAAATTGGGTATTCCATATTTTTATGTTAGCCATGCTGATAAAGATAAGAGCCAATTTGAAAACGAAATAAAGACGATTATTAATCAATTCGGTGTAGATTACCTGGTGTTGGCAAAATTTATGAGAATTTTATCAGTCGATTTTGTTAAAGATTACTCGGGAAAAATTATCAATATCCACCATTCTTTTTTACCCGCTTTTATTGGTGCGAATCCATATAGACAAGCTTTTGAGCGTGGCGTAAAAATTATTGGCGCTACCGCACATTTCGTAACGGATAATTTGGATGAAGGACCCATTATTACGCAGCATACCACACATATCGACCATAATTTCGGTGTGAAAGAAATGGTTAGGGCAGGAAAAGAAATCGAGAAAAAAGTGCTTTTGGATGCGCTTGAATTGATTTTTGAAGATCGTGTTTTTGTAACTGGAAATAAGACAATTGTTTTTAAATAGAGTAATGGCTATAAACTCCTCAAAACCAACTCTGCAACATCTTCACCAGTTTGGCTACCCATGGCAATGCCCATTCCATTGCACCTAACGGCACAGAAAATATTTTGGCTGGTTTCCGAAACTATCGGTTGCAACTGGTTTCCAAAAGCCATAATTCCACTCCATCTGTAATCTATTTCGAAGGGTGTATCGGGTAGGATCACTTCTTCTAAAAGTTTTTCCAAGGCATTTTGAATATTAGAAGTTAAAGCCAAATCCGTAGTTTTTTCAGCCTTAAAATCTAAATTTCTTCCTCCGCCCAATAAAATCCTATTGTTAATATTTCTGAAATAGTAGTAACCTTTATCATAATGGAAAGTACCCTCAAATTTTAAATTTTTGATAGGCTTGGTAATCAGAACTTGTCCGCGACCTGGTTTAACGTCTAAATCAGGAATCAATTTATTTACAAAAGCATTCGTGGTAACGATAACTTTTCGGGTTGTGAAGTAACCATGTTGTGTCTTAACAGATAATTTATGATCGCTAATTATTCGCTCTACCTCACAATTGTTGAAAATGATACAACCAAGACTTTGGGCATATTGAATCAGTGCAAGCATCATTTTTCCAGTATCTATTTGTGCTTCATAACGATTTGCTATCAGCCCGGACACATGTCTAAAGCCCAGCTTTCTTATTTTCTTACTATCGATATAAAATGTATCCGGGCCAATTATTGGCTCAATGAGTTGATTGTAATGTTCAATTTTAGCTACACAAGTTTCATAAGGCAAAGTGTCATCGGTTTTAAATAGTTCATAGCCACCCAATGCTCGGTAATCCATCGCTTCAACCGGCAAAATATCCTTTAACTTTTCTAAACCCTTCCATCGCTTTTCAATTAAAGAAAACAGGTTTTCCGATCCGCATATACGCTCTTGTTCAATGAGTTCAGAAATGCTTCCAAAACAGGCGAAACCTGCATTTTTAGTGCTCGCACCCGATGGTAGAAAACCCCTTTCCAATATCGCTATTTTTAAACCAGGAGCTGATTTTTTAAGGTGAATAGCGGCGTTCAAACCAACAATTCCGCTCCCAATAACTATAGCGTCGAAATCAAAAAATGAAGTTATTTCCCAGTATGATAATTGGTTGGCCATGCTTTAAAAATAATACAAATATGTTGGTTTATAATATAGGATCGCTTTTTGATATAACGCTAAACGAAAAACATACACAAAAGAAAATGGGAGTTTATTTAATTTTAATCATCCCGGTATTATTGCTGAGCATGTTTGTACAATGGCGCTTTAGGAATAAATTTTCTAAATACGCAGAAATGCAATTAAGCTCTGGCTTATCGGGTAAGGAGGTGGCAGAACGAATGCTGCATGATAACGGCATATTCGATGTGAAAGTGATGAGTACCGAAGGGCAACTTACAGATCATTACAATCCGACAGATAGAACCGTAAATTTAAGTACCGATGTATATTACAGTCGAAGTGTAGCTGCGGCCGCAGTTGCAGCACATGAATGCGGGCACGCTGTTCAGCATGCAAAATCTTACAGCTGGCTAAATTTAAGGAGTACAATGGTTCCTGTGGTGAGCATTTCATCAAACCTGCTCCAATGGGTTTTATTAATTGGCGTAATGCTCATGGTTTTTGCCGTAACACCTATCGTTTTAGCAATCGGTGTTGTAGGTCTTGCTTTGGTAACGGTTTTTAGTATTATAACATTGCCCGTTGAGTTTGATGCAAGTAACAGAGCATTAGCCTGGTTAAAAAATAATCCCGGTGTAATGCAAACACAGGAAGAAAATACTCAGGCGAAAGATGCGCTATGGTGGGCCGCGATGACTTACGTTGTTGCTGCTGTTGGTGCTTTAGCAAACTTACTTTATTATGCTTCAATGCTTTTTGGAAGAAGCAGAGACTAAGGAAATATCCAATTCTGAAGGATACAATGCGGCTGGGATAATAATCCTGGCCGTTTTTGTTATTGCATTTAGTGTTATGATTGATGCTTTAGGGAAAACAGGTTTTGTAATAGTAGGGAAGCTCCGGTCCCGATCCTGCTTAAGGCGATAGAAAAATATCGGCATTTCGCTTAATCCGATAGTTATGGGATCAGGTTTAGGTGGCACTATAGGTTGTAAAATTTGAGCTGCAGAGTTCGAGAAGAGGGTTCGTACACAATGCCGTTCAACCTTTTGATATCACCAGAAAACTGCAACTTAAATCTGATTGCAATGGAAAGCCGATAAACGAGGAACTAGTGCGGAATAAAATGAAAAGCAGGACTAGCCTTAAAATGAAATGTTTGAAGCTGCTTTTCTGAGATTTTATTTATGTTAAAGGCCTCGTAATCCAAATGCGCTAGTTATCGGATGAAGTAAAACAAAAATACCTGCCTGCAGCAGGCAGGGAAATATCTTTGAATTAAATAATGGAGATTCTCTTAAGGTCGAAACGAGGATTTGTGGAAGAATTTATTATGATTAATTCAATTTATAAGGCGCAATCAGTTGAAATTCGGGTATTTCAACTTCGAATTCAGTATCGTCTATAAGGCGGTTCATCACATACTTTCCCTGCATGCTGCCAATATCAGTTTTTAAGTTGCAACCCGAAACATAAACGTGGCTTTCGCCTGGAATTATTATTGGCTGCACACCAACAACACCTTCGCCTTCAACCTCACGATGACTGCTATTGGAATCGAAAATAAACCACTGGCGACGCATAAGCTGTACGGGATAATCAGAAAGATTTGCGATTTCTACGCGGTAAGCGAACATAAAATGTTCATTAGCAGGATTGGAATATTCCGGCTGGTAAATCGTTTCTACTGAAACTTTAACTCCGTCTGTAATTGCTGTAACCATGATAATTAACGAATGTACAAAAAGCTTTTCAAAAATCAAGCCAGTTGATTTGCCTGATCATAGTTTGCAAATTTTTCTGCCACTTCGTCTAAAATGCTGTAAATGTTGCTGATATCTCCTTCCGAAACTAAACGCATACGGTAAGGTTTAAAGTCGGGCAAACCTTTAAAATAATTTGCATAATGGCGGCGCATCTCAAAAACTCCAGTTTTCGGCCCTTTCCATTCGATAGATTTTTCAAGGTGTGTTCTGCACACCGTAATTCTTTCTTCTATGGTTGGACCAGCCAAGTGCTCGCCCGTTTTAAAGAAGTGTTTTACTTCACGGAAGACCCATGGATAACCTATTGCCGCCCTGCCAATCATAATCCCGTCAACTTCATATTCCATCCGCCAGTTCGCGGCTTTTTCTGGACTATCAACATCACCGTTTCCAAAAATTGGAATTTTTATTCTTGGATTGCGTTTGATTTCACGAATCAGCGACCAGTCTGCTTCGCCTTTATAAAGCTGAGCTCTGGTCCTTCCATGAATGGTAAGAGCCTGAATGCCCACATCCTGAAGACGCTCGGCAACTTCATAAACGTTTTTCGTATTGTCATCCCAACCCAGGCGGGTTTTAACAGTAACAGGTAAGTGCGAAGCCTTTACAACGGCCTCAGTCATTTTTACCATTTTATCGATATCCTGAAGCAAGCTGGAACCGGCACCTTTACAAACCACATTTTTGACAGGACAGCCGTAATTGATGTCGACCAAATCAGGGCCGGCTGCAGATGCAATTTCTGAAGCTTCCCGCATATGTTCAATATCACCACCAAAAATCTGGATACCAATAGGCCGCTCATATTCAAAAATGTCCAGTTTCTGAAGGCTTTTCGCAGCATCACGAATTAATCCTTCAGACGATATAAACTCGGTATACATCATATCTGCGCCATTCTGCTTACAAACAAAACGGAAAGGCGGATCGCTAACATCCTCCATCGGTGCCAGCAACAATGGGAACTCACCTAAATCTATATTTCCTATCTTAACAGACATTTTCTATCTTCAACGATTAATAAAACATACAAAGGTACAAATAATGAATGTTGTAACGCCTAAGCAGGAAGAAATGAACCCTTTCCTGCAATTACTTTTACTTTTATTTTACGCAGTTGCAGGTGCTCTACTATTTACGCTCATCTCGTTTATGGTTATACTGGCCGTTTACGGCTTGGGGATTATAAAAGATTTTAGTTTAATAGCAAGCGGCGACCCAATGTTTACCGATGCGTTAAAGATTCTTCAGATAGGAACCTCCATTGGTATGTTTATTGTTCCCCCGTTGGCTCTTGCCTATACGAACCGTAAGAAACCTTCGAATTTCTATTCTTTTGGAAAGCTGAAAATCATACTTGCAAGCTTGGTTTTGGTAATCATGATTGCCTCTATGCCTTTTATGGAATGGATTGCCGTCGCTAATCAGAAAATGATTTTACCTTCGGGACTAAAATGGCTGGAGGACTGGATGAAAGAAAGTGAGCAAGCGGCAATGAAAATGACCATTCAGCTTTTAACCGTTAGAAATAATTGGGACTTCATCGTAAATCTGGTTATGATTGCTGTTTTGCCTGCAATTGGAGAGGAATTGATGTTTCGTGGTGGCGTGCAACGGTCATTAACAAATGCATTTAATAGTCATCATGCTGCAATTTGGATAGCTGCGATTATTTTTAGTGCCATTCATATGCAATTCTATGGTTTTGTGCCGAGGTTATTATTGGGAGCAGGATTTGGCTATTTATATTACTTTAGTGGAAGCATATGGTACGCCATGATAGGGCATTTCATCAACAATGCTTATGCCGTTTCCATGGCATTTTACATGCAGAAACATAATATGCCACTTGATAAAGCAGAAGATCCGATAGGTTTTCCCTGGTATGGGTATTTAATTAGTGCAATAATAACCATAGCTTTGTTTAAATTTTTTAAAGATACAGCACAACGTGAGCGAAAATTGGGTTAAAGTATATACAACAGGCGATGCATTTGCGGCCGAAGTATTAAAGCAAGGATTAATTCAAGAGGATATTCCTGCTGTTGTTATTAATAAGCAACTTTCGGCTTATAATATTGGCGAAATTAATGTTTTGGTTAATAAAGCAGATTTCGATAAAGCAATAGAATATCTTGTTAAAAATGAAATCGAATAAGGCGGTGAAAACCTGCTATCTAACATCATCCATTCTCCTATTTCAATCATGAAAACCAGAGCAATAACGGCCTTCTTTTTTACTATTGTGATGTTAGGCTCCGTGTTTTTAGGAACCTATGTTTTTACAGCTTTTTTTCTCATTTTAAGTGTCCTTTCTCTTTTTGAGTTCTATAAGCTTATAAAAAACTCAGGTATCAGGCCACATAGAAATATTGGATTGGCAGCAGGGGCATTAATATTCTTGATGGCCGCAGGCTTGCATTACTTAAAATATGACGTTAAATACCTCTTGCTGTGTATACCATTAATTTTCTCCGTCTTTATTACCGAACTCTACAAGAAAAACAAGATTCCGTTCGCTAACATTTCTTACACTTTTGTTGGCTTTGTCTACGTAACATTTCCTTTTTGCTTTTTCCACGCATTAGGTTTTCTAAACGATTGGAATGAATACAACTTTCATTTTCCACTGGCTTTTTTATTGATGCTTTGGGCAAATGATACTGGAGCCTATATGTTTGGCGTTAAATACGGAAAACGCAAATTATTTGAGCGCCATTCACCGAAAAAAAGCTGGGAAGGTTTTTTTGGAGGCATGCTTACGAGCGCCCTGGTGGCTTATGGAATATCGTTTTTGTTTAAAGAAACAACATCAACTGTCTGGGTTGGTATGGCAATATTAATTGCCTCATTTGGTACCCTTGGCGATTTGGTAGAATCAATGCTTAAACGTAGTCTGGATACAAAAGACAGCGGAGGCTTGCTTCCAGGTCACGGAGGTTTACTCGATCGTTTTGATGGTTTATTGCTCGCAGCGCCTGTGGTTTATGCTTATTTATACCTGATTTTGTATTAACTTATTTTATCACCTGAACAGGTTTCTTATTTTCATCAATAGCCACAAACGTAAAATCGCCATGAACGGCTAGTTCTCTGCCTTCGGCATACATTTGCTCGATGTAGATTTCAACATTTACTTTTAGGCTAGTGTTGCCGACATGGTTAACCCTTCCAATTAATTCTATAATTGTTCCCGCCGGAATGGGTTTTTTAAAATCGATTCTATCACTGCTTACAGTAACCATAATCTGCCTGCTAAAACGAGTTGCTGTAATAAAAGCAACTTCATCCATCATGTGCATTGCCGTCCCTCCGAAGAGTGTGTCGTAATGATTGGTTGTATTTGGAAATACGGCTTTGAAAATACTGGTCTTTGAGTGTTCTATTCTTTCTTCTAAAGTCATAATGGAGGAAATAATTTAGCCACAGAAACATGGAAGGCACGGGATTTGAAATTCATTTCTTTCAGTCTCTGTGGCAATAAAAGTATTAAATTGTTTGTGGTTCAACTGCTAAAACAGGCTCGGCTTTGCGCATTTCTTTAGCTGCTTCGACCATTTCAATCAAAGCTTTTTTGGTTTCATCCCAGCCCCGGGTTTTTAATCCGCAATCGGGATTTACCCAGAGTTGTCGGGATGGAATAACTGATTTTGCTTTTTCAAGCAAAGTTATCATTTCTTCCTTTTTAGGCACACGAGGGGAATGAATGTCATAAACACCGGGACCAATCTCATTTGGATACTTAAAATTGGCAAAAATATCGAGTAATTCCATTTGCGAACGCGAGGTTTCAATTGTAATTACATCGGCATCCATATCTGCTATATTTTGAATAATATCACTAAACTCAGAATAGCACATGTGCGTATGGATTTGCGTTTCATCCCGAACACCACTTGCCGAAATTCGGAAAGCCTTTACTGCCCAGTTCAGGTAGTTTTGCCAGTCGGCTTTACGCAGCGGCAAACCTTCTCTGATAGCGGGTTCATCAATCTGGATAATCTTAATTCCAGCATTTTCCAAATCGCAAACTTCATCGCGTATGGCCAAAGCAATCTGCGTACAAGTTTCCGATCGAGGCTGATCGTTACGAACAAAAGACCATTGTAAAATGGTTACCGGCCCGGTTAACATCCCCTTCATATGCTTTTCGGTTAACGATTGGGCATAAGCGGTCCATTTTACAGTCATCGCCTTTGGACGAAAACATCACCATAGATTATAGGTGGTTTTACACAACGGGAGCCATAACTTTGTACCCATCCATTTTTAGAAAAGGCAAAACCGGAAAGTTGTTCTCCAAAATATTCGACCATGTCATTTCGCTCAAATTCTCCATGAACCAAAACATCTAGTCCAATTTCTTCCTGCCATTTCACCGCCCTGGCCGTTTCTTCAGCTATTAAAGTATCATATTCTTCTATTGAAAATGTTCCATTTTTGAACTTTGCCCGCCAACTTCTAACCTCCGCTGTCTGAGGAAATGAACCAATTGTTGTCGTCGCAAATTGTGGTAAATTGAGGCTTTTCTGTTTTGAATTTCTTATTGAAAAAGGACTTAACCGCTCAGCGTCTTCCGGTTTTAAAGATTGAAGGCGGGATTTAACTTCAGGATTATGAATTAATTTAGAATTTTTTCGGTCTGCAACCGCACATTTATTTGCTTCGAGTTTTTGCAGGGTAGATGCAGGGTCTTCGTTTAATGCAAGCTTTTTCAGTGTGACAACTTCGGCTACTTTTTGTTTCGCAAAGGCCAGCCATTTTTTTACTTCCGGAGATAGATTTTCCTCATCCGTTTCATTATTTAAATCAACAGGAGAATGAATTAATGAGCAAGAAGGGGAAATCCAAATGCGTTCTGACCCTAACTTTTCGTTTACTTTGTTTATCATTTCAAGAGCGCTCCCGAAGTCATTTTTCCAGATGTTTCTGCCATCAACCAAGCCCAGAGAAAGAATAATTTTATCATTTAATGCCGCCAGAACGTCATTTAATTGTTGGGGAGAACGCACCAAATCTACATGCAGAACGTTTACAGGAAGCGAGGTCGTTAACACAAGGTTATTTCCTAAACCTTCAAAGTAAGTCGCTAAAACAATCTTTAATTTAGGGAATGCTATCCTGATTTCTTTATAGGCATATTCAAAAGCCTTTTGCTCTTTCTCAGATAAGTCGAGCGATAGAAAAGGTTCATCAAATTGAATATATTCCAATCCTAAAGAGCTTAAGCGTGTTAAAATATCCAGGTAAACGGGAAGCAGATTTTCAATTAAATCAATTTTTTCAAAACCCGATTGTTTTTCTTTTCCTAATAACAAATAAGAAACCGGCCCTATTAACACCGGTTTGGTGAGGATTCCGAGTTGTTTGGCTTCATAAAACTCATCGATAATTTTGGTTGAAAAAAGTTTAAAAGGCTGGTTCTCGTAAAATTCAGGAACGATGTAGTGGTAATTGGTATCAAACCACTTGGTCATTTCCATTGCGACAACGTCCAATCCATCCTTTTGATAACCTCGTGCCATGGCAAAATACAAATCGAGTTCTGAATTTCCTTTTCTTAGGATAACTTCATTGTACCTTTTCGGAATTGCTCCGAAAGTTAAGGAATGATCGAGTACATGATCATAGAAGGAGAAATCATTTGAGGGGATTAAATCTATCCCCGATTCTTTTTGCATCAGCCAGTTTTCATGGCGAATATTTTTTCCAACCTGGAGCACATTTTTGTACCCCGTTTTACCTGCCCAATAATTTTCGCAGATTTTCTTTAGTTCTCGTTGGCTACCAATGCGCGGGTAACCCAGATTTTGCGTTAGCATGTTTTAAAGATTATGTGAATAAATCGTTTAAAGCTCTTAAGCAATATTTTACGAGACTTTGGAAAAAACAATATGCTAGGTCTAGCGCACAAAAAACCGGCCTCGCAGCCTGAAGGCATAAAGGAAAACCTAATAAAACGGCAATTTTATTGTACAAATCAGACCTGACCAATTGCTTTTTAACGCGAAAGCATCGTCAATTCGACATTTGGCAGGTCTCCTGACTTATCTCCAAATTATCACCTTCCCATACCCGAAAGTACAGTGGCATTTTTGATAATTTGTTGTCTCGTTTTTATAAGACAAGATTTACAGTTGCGCGACAGTTCGTGATTTGCACACGATTCCCTTTTAACCCCAATTTTACATCAGGGACCGATATCGGTTGATAAAAAAATAAAGTTAAGAACTTACATCAAGGGCAAATGTATGCATTAAGGTTAAAGATTTTTTAAGAAAAGCATTTTTAAGGACAGATTAAAGGCTGTAAAGACCTAGTAAAACTGTAACAAATTTACAGCAAGGATATTAACGAGGCTTTTCTGTTATATATTTGGATTGACCAACCAAAATTTCCTGACTATGATAAAAAACTACTTTAAGAAGATATGTTTTAGCTTTTTAATGTTGAGTTGCGCCACTGTATTCGCGCAGGAAGTGCCGACGCCAAAATCGCACTTCGGTTTCAACATCGGCGATGATTATCAGCTCGCAAACTACACGCAAACTGAAGCTTATTTTAAAAAACTTGCCGAAACATCCAAACGTGTTAAGCTGGTCGACATCGGTAAAACCGAAGAAGGCAGAAGCCAACTTATGCTCATTGTTTCTTCTCCTGAAAACCTGCAGAAATTAGATCGCTACAAAGAAATTTCTCAGCAATTGGCACATGCAGAACTTACGCCTGAACAAGCTAAAGCCTTAGCACAAGCAGGTAAAGCCGTAGTTTGGATTGATGGTGGTTTACATGCTAACGAAACTGTGGGCGCTCATCAGCTTATCCAAACCGCTTATGAATTTGCTTCGAGAACGGATGCAGAAACGCTAAGGATTTTGGACAATGTAATTATTCTTTTTACACATGCTAATCCCGACGGGCAAGAATTGGTAAGCAACTGGTACATGAGAGATAAAGATCCGAAAAAAAGAACTATATCGGGCTTGCCAAGGTTGTACGAAAAATATGCAGGACACGATAACAACCGCGATTTTTTCATGCTAAATCTTAAGGAAACTCAAAATATGGGGCGCCAGTTGTTCGTAGAATGGTTGCCGCAAATTATGTATAACCATCATCAGGCCGGGCCTGCCGGGACAGTAGTTGCCGGACCTCCTTACCGTGACCCTTTTAATTATGTTTTTGATGCTACAATTTTAACAAGCTTAGATGCGGTGGGTGCAGCAATGCATAACCGAATGAATGTAGAAAATAAGCCCGGCTATACACAAAGGGGTGGCTCTGTTTTTTCTACCTGGTATAATGGAGGTTTGCGTACCACAACTTATTTTCATAATATGATTGGCCTACTTACGGAAATTGTGGGTAGCCCAACGCCATCCGAAATCCCTTTGGTTCCTTCGAGATTATTGCCTAACGGCGACTCACCAAATCCCATTACACCAAGAAAATGGTATTTCAAAAACTCAATAGATTATTCGGTTTCATTAAACTATGCCGTATTGGGTTATGCCCAGCGGTATCATGATGAGTTGCTATATAACATTTATCAGATGGGTAAGAACTCTATCGAAAGGGGAAAAAAAGATACCTGGTCTTTCTCTCCTAAAAAAATAGATGCAATAAATGCTGCGGCTAAGACATCGGCTACGACGCCCGGAGCCGAGTTTACAAGAGGCAGGGGTGTTAGCATGAAGGCTTATGACACGGTGATGAAAGCACCGTTAAATCGCGATGCCCGAGGTTATATTTTATCTGCCAATCAACCGGACTTCAATTCAGCGATTAAGTTTTTGAATGCCTTAATCAGAACGGGTATCCTGGTTCAAAAAGCGACTGCGCCATTTAACGTTGCGGGCAAAAGTTATCCTGCAGGAAGCTATATTGTTAAAACGGACCAGGCTTTCAGGCCACATGTTCTGGATATGTTTGAGCCACAAGATCACCCAAACGATTTTAAATACGAAGGAAGCGCTCCAACCCCGCCTTACGATGCCGCTGGCTGGACACTTGCTTACATGATGGACGTTAAATTCGATAGATTGCTTGACGATTTTTCAGGGCCTTTTGAAAAAATTCCTTTTGGACAATTATTAAAGCCGGAAAATGAATTACCATCGGGATCGAGTTATGTGTTGGCTTCGGCTCAAAACGACTCCTATACTGCAGTAAATGACCTGCTAAAAGCTAAAGTTGATGTTTATCGTTCGAAGGAAAATGGCGATTTCTATGTTTCGGCATCCGGGAGTGCAAAAAGTATTTTAGAAAAAGCTAATGTAAAACTGAAGGCCGCTTCTTTACCAAAGAACAAAACGAAGATTACAGCAGGTAGAATCGCGCTTTGGGACACTTATGGTGGTTCAATGGCTTCTGGATGGTTACGTTGGATTATGGAACAATACCATTACAATGCAGCCGTAATTTATCCACAGGATATTGATGGAGGAGATTTAAAATCGAAATATGATGTAATTGTTTTTGTCGGTGGCGCAATTCCGGCACTGCCAACCGTAGGTGTAACGGGAAGAGGCGGAGGTAATTTCGGCGTGCTAAACCCACAAGAAGTGCCGGAAGAATACAAAAAACAAACAGGTAGAATTACCGCTGATAAATCAATTCCTCAGCTTAAAAAATTTCTTGAGGATGGCGGCAAAATTGTCACTATTGGTTCGAGCACCAATCTTGCTTACCACCTACAACTGCCCGTTCGTAATGCAATGGTAGAAATTGTGAATGGAACAGAAAGAAGATTGCCAGACGAAAAATATTATATTCCAGGAAGTGTGCTCAATGTAGAAGTTGATAACAAACTGCAGGCAAACTGGGGCATGGAGCACGAAGCTGACGTTTACTTTGACAACAGTCCGGTTTTCAAATTAACTACAGATGCAATTTCTTCAGGGAAAATAAAACCTTTAATGTGGTTTAATTCTGCAACCCCTTTGCGAAGCGGATGGGCCTGGGGACAAGCCTATTTACAAGATGGCGTAACGGCTTTTGAAGCAAATGTTGGCAAAGGAAAACTTTATGCATTTGGTCCGGAGATTGCCTTTAGAGCACAAACCCACGGAACATTCAAGCTAATTTTTAATCAATTGTATAAATAGATTTTATATAAACGAGACGGCCGCTTTAAATTGAAGCGGCCGTTTTCTTAAATTTGTTCGGTTTTATTTTGCGTAAGGAAAGTTTCTCGAAACTTTTCGCATCATATGTTCAACCAAATCATCTGTAGAAGTTGTAATGCTATCGTTCATCGTTTTAAAAAATCTCCAGAGTAAATCACCAGAAGTGCCGCTATTCAGCGTAAGTGTAAGCGTTCCGGTACCGGTTTTGCCACCAAAACCGCCAAACAACACGGCTGATGCGATGGCTCCTGCTTCGGTTTTTGTTTGCTCCGTTTCAAAACTGCCGCCTAAAACCGCATCTACACCAAGAATTTTCGCAACTTCATCTTTCGTCATTTCATCTAATTTATCAGCAATACCAGCTTTTTTTAACAAGATATTTGTTTTATCTACATCCTGAAATTCTACCGTATAGTCGCCCGCTTTGCGGAGCAAAAATGTGTACATACTCGATTGGATTGATTTAGACATCGTTTTCTCCTGATCTCTGTTTGCCTCTGCATTAAAATTTCTGGGCATTTTCTTATAAGAAATCTTGGTAGCAAAAGGAAGAATTGCGACCAGTTTGTGGGTAGCTTTTTCCGATTTAAGTTTCGGGCTTTCAAAAATCTGCTTTGAACCTTCAAACTGGGCTTTGGCTGCAAAAGAAGTCGCAACCACTAAGAGCGATAATAAAATTTTTTTCATCATTAAATAATTTGTTTAACCAAACATAAAGAATAAAAGTAAATCTTGAGCATCAAAACTAACTTTACAGTTTTTACTTTTTACTTTCTGCATACCCTATTTATTTCTTAATCGGGTATTTTTGATTTATGAAAGTAGAAATCTGGTCGGATGTAATGTGTCCGTTTTGCTATATCGGGAAGCGTCATTTTGAAAAAGCAATTGAAAATTTGCCTTTCAAAAGCGAAATAGATGTTGAATGGAAAAGCTACCAGCTTAATCCGGAGTATCATAATAAAAACAATGAGTCTGTTTACGATTATCTTTCCAGAAGTAAAGGAATGCCGGTTGAACAGGCCAGACAGATGACAAAGCAAGTTTCTGATATGGCGCTTGATGCTGGTTTAACAATAAACTTCGATAAGAATATACCTGCAAATACCTTCGATGCGCACCGCCTGATTCATTTGGCGGCGAAACACAATCTTCAGGATTTGGCCGAAGAAAAACTTTTCGAAGCACACTTTGTACGGGGCCTAAATATCGGTGAGCATGCAGTGTTATTGCAACTTGCGCAGGAAATAGGATTGGATAGGGAAGAATCATCAGCGGTTTTACAGGGTGCGCAATTTGCCGAGGCTGTTCGGTACGATGTTTACGAAAGTCAGAATTTGGGCATTCGTGGCGTTCCATATTTTGTTATGGATAGGAAATATGGTGTTTCCGGGGCTCAGCCTGTTCAGGCTTTTACGGATGCCCTGACCAAAAGCTTCGCCGAATGGAAATCTGCTCAGCCTAAAACAAATCTGACTTCACTAAATCAAAATGATGGTGCGATATGTGATGAAAACGGCTGTGAGCTAGAATAATTTTTCTGTTTTGCTTCACTCACTTTCTACATCTTCCTTCCGTGCATTCCGTGTTTCTGAGGCAATAATAAAACACCACAGGCAACGAAACAAAACAACTGTGAGTTAGAATATTTACCCTCAAATTCCACATCTTGCTTCTATAATTTCAGTTTGCTCAGAAAAATGATGTGCCTAACGGTAAAACTTTCCGCATCAAGTTATTTTCCCTTTAGTGGCGTTAGCAAATATTCCAATCCATTAACCCGAATTTCGAACATTGTGGCCATTAAATCGCCGAGTTTGCCTTTCGGAAAGCCCTTGTCCTTATACCAAAGCAAATAACTTTCAGGAATATTGCAAATTAAATAACCTTTGTATTTGCCATAAGGCATTTGCATTTTAACCAAATCGAGCAAGAGCGTAGGGTCTAACATTTAATCGATTAGTTCTAAAGTTTGTATGGCTTCTTCAACTGTGTTAATATTGTCAAAAGCAATTCTTAAGGTATTTTTAACTTCCTTTATATTACACATTCTCGGATGATTTTGTGCAAAGGTTAAAATTTTGGTAAAAGTTTCAGAATCAAAGTATTTCGACTGTTTATCACTTAGGAAATACCCGCGTAAACTATTTTTCTTAAAGCTGATTTTTTCAAAACCCAACTTTTTGCCCAGCCACTGCAACCTCACAACACTCAGCATGGTTTTTACTTGTGGCGGAACCGGTCCGAATCTATCTGCTAAATGTTTTTCAAAAATTGCTAATTCGTTTTCGTCGTCCAGTTTGGAAAGTTCTGTATACAGATTGTAACGTTCGGTAATATTGGTGATATAGGCATCTGGAATATACAATTCTAAATCGGTATCAACTTGTGTAAAACCGACATAGGAGCGCGCAGGTTCGTTCTCAAATAAGCCTTTAAATTCGGCTTCTTTTAATTCCTGGATGGCTTCGTCTAGAATTTTGTGATACATTTCGAAACCAATTTCAGCAATGAAACCACTTTGCTCTGCGCCAAGTAAGTTCCCGCTTCCGCGAATGTCTAAATCACGCATTGCTACATTGAATCCGCTTCCTAAGTCAGAAAATTCTTCAATGGCGCTTAAGCGCTTTCTGGCTTCAGAAGTTAAGGTGGATAATGGCGGCGAAAGTAAATAACAAAATGCTTTCTTATTGCTTCGCCCAACACGTCCGCGCATCTGGTGTAAATCGCTCAAGCCGAACATGTGCGCGTGATTAATGATAATTGTGTTGGCGTTCGGGATATCCAGACCGGCTTCGATAATTGTTGTAGCCACTAAAACATCTTTTTCGCCATTGATAAAGTCAAGCATTACATCTTCCAAAGCATCACCATCCAGTTGACCATGAGCAATACCAATTCTGGCTTTCGGAACCAGTTTCTGAATCAATCCGCCCAATTGCATTAAATCATTTACGCGGTTATGAATAAAGAAAACCTGGCCGCCTCTATCCAGTTCAAATTGAACAGCTTCCTGAATTAATTTATCGTTAAAGACATGCAATTCCGTACTAACGGGCTGGCGATTTGGCGGTGGCGTACTGATAATCGATAGATCCCGTGCGCCCATTAAGGAGAAGTGTAAAGTTCTTGGGATGGGCGTTGCTGTAAGCGTCAACGTATCAACATTTACACGCACGGCTTTAAGCCTTTCTTTTGCCGTAACGCCAAACTTTTGCTCCTCATCAATTATCATGATGCCAAGGTCTTTGAATTTTACATCCTTGCTTAGCAAACGGTGCGTACCGATTAAAATGTCAACCTTTCCTGCTGCGGCTTCGGCTAGGGTATCTTTAATCTGTTTACTGGTTTTAAAACGATTGATGTAATCAACCGTTACGGGGAAATCTTTTAATCTGGAAGAAAAAGTCTTGAAATGCTGAAGTGCCAAAATCGTTGTCGGAACTAAAATTGCAGCCTGTTTACCTTCTGCAACAGCTTTAAAAGCAGCACGAACGGCAATTTCTGTTTTACCAAAACCAACATCACCACAAACCAATCTATCCATCGGGTGTGGCGATTCCATGTCTTTCTTAACGTCTTGTGTTGCTTTTAACTGGTCGGGTGTATCTTCGTAAATGAAAGAAGCCTCCAGTTCGGTCTGCAAATACCCATCAGGAGAAAAAGCGGTTCCGGCCTGCGTTTTGCGTAGAGCATAAAGCTTAATTAAATCGCGGGCAATGTCTTTAACTTTTTTTTTTGTGGTTTTTTTAAGTTTATCCCAGGCATCGGTACCAAGCTTATTCATCTTCGGTACACCGCTTTCTTTTCCACTGTATTTCGCAATTCTATTTAGCGAGTTAATATTAACGTAAAGCAAATCATTATCAGCATAAATTAAGCGAATCATTTCCTGAGTTTTGCCGTTTACTTCAACCTTTTCAAGTCCTGCGTATTTACCAATACCGTGGTCAATGTGCGTAACATAGTCTCCGGATTTTAACTCACGAAGGTCTTTCAGCGTAATCGCCTGACTTTTCTGATAGCCTTTTTTAAGCTTGTATTTGTAATAACGATCAAAAATCTGATGGTCGGTATAGAATGCTGTTTGAATTTGCGCATCAACAAAGCCTTCACGCAACATGCTGTTGATTGGTGTAAACTTGGCAGTTTTGTCAATGTCCTCTAAAATTGCATACAATCGTTCAATTTGTTTTGGCGAATCGGTAAATATGAAATTCACTATTCCCGCTTTTTCATTCTCTTTCAAATTATGAATGAGCAGGTTAAAATCTTTATTAAACGATGGCTGCGGGCGGGTTTCGAATTCAAAACGATTTTCTGTCTGGTAGAAAAACTGCTTGCCAAATTCTATTATCGGAAAATCCTGGAGATGATCGCCAAGGAGCTTTTCATCCGTAAAAGCAAATTTAGGATCAATCCAATCCGGGTTCTGGGTTTTATCAGCCAATGATAAAGCTTTCCAAAGTTCTACAGCTTTTTTATAGCCGGCTTTTACAATATCTAGCGTAAATTCAACATCTTTAAACCAAAGCTGCGTATCGCTATCAATGTAATCTAAAATGCTGATGTTGCTTTCTGTCAGAAACTTCGCCTGTACATTCGGAACGATGGTAAGCGATTTAACATCAGCCACCGAAAGCTGACTTTCAATTTCAAAACTCCGGATGCTTTCAACCTCATCGCCAAAAAACTCAATTCGATATGGTAAATCAGAAGAAAAAGAAAAAATATCAACGATACCTCCACGAATTGAAAACTGTCCTGGCTCATAAACAAAATCCCTGCGGTCGAAATCGTAATCAATTAAAAATTCATTGATAAAATCAATGCCCAGCTTTGCGCCCAAACTAATCTCTAAAGTATTTTTCTCTAAAGCGGAGCGGTCTATTACTTTTTCAGCAATCGCCTCGGGGTAGGACACTACTATCTTGCCGTATTCCGAGTCGTGATTAAGTTCATTCAAAACTTCTGCTCGAGCCAAAACGTTGGCCGTATCAACCTGGGTAAAATCGAAAGATTTTCTGTATGATGAAGGGAATAGCAAAACCTGTTTATCTAAAACACTTTCTAAGTCCGACTGGAAATAAGCGGCCTCTTCCCTATCCGGAAGAATAAAAAGCAAAGGCTTGTGCAATAAAAAGTATGAAGAAAGTGCAACTATGGCATCAGCCGAACCAACCAAACCCTTTAATTGTATTTTCGGGTTTTTAGAAGTATTCAACGCCTTGGTAAATTGAGTTACCCTATCGTCGGTTTTGTATCTGTTTATTAAATCGCGAATGTTCAAGGCACAAAAATAAGCTTATCTTTTATATTTTAACGCCAAAACTTATGTAAAGGTTTTTTTAAGTTTGCAGCTACATTTTTATTAAATTCAAAATATTTGTTCGAACTGATAAAGCCCTTGGTCGTTTTTTTTTTAGGGTTGGTCGAATTAATGCTTCTTTCTGTAACAAAACTTTTTCCTTTAATCTAAATAATATAAAAAGCGATACATGAAACACCTCAAAAGCTTTCCTTTAGAAATTTTTTTCTGGGTAACAGCTTTAGTGTTGATGGCAACCGCAAATGTAAATGAGCATCACTTTACAATTTGCCCGCTGGCAAATTTGGGCTTTGCAGATTGGTGCCCGGGGTGTGGACTAGGAAGGTCGATTAGTCATGTCTTACATGGCGAATTTGCCGAAAGCTTTTCCGAGCATTGGTTAGGTTTTCCAGCCTTAGTAATTATAGTGTATAGAATAATAACATTAATTAAATACAAAACGAACAAAAAATACTCAACTACAAACACATAGAAATCATGGATATATATCAATCACCTCTAATGTCGTTACCAGGTATAACACCAGAGGAATACTCGTACTTACAGCAGGCAACAACCGGCTTAACGGAACAACAATTGCGGAATTTTTTGATGGTTTACAGCAGCAAAAGAAAAAATCCGTCAGATATGTTAATTTTCTGTTTAATTGGCTTATTCGTTGTGCCGGGCTTGCAAAGATTTATTGTTGGCCAAATCGGGATGGGAATTTTGTACCTTTTAACAATCGGTTTATGCTTCATTGGTTCAATTGTAGATATTATAAACCACAAAACCCTTGCTTTCGAGCATAACCAGAAAATGGTTTTCGAAAGTTTGCAAATGGTTAGAATGGGCGGATTTCAATAAGTCCGTTAATTTTTAGAAAAGCAGGGACAGCAAAAGTTTTAATGTTAGTCCCGCCATACACTGCAAGTCCGCACCCGATGAAGAATCGGGTTTGCGGGCTTTTTGTTTCTGTCGGGTTTACTGAAATTGGTTCTCCAAAACTACGGACTTTCTCTTCCGCGCCTTGCCTTTTAAGCTTCGTAAGTTTGTCCAAATTTCTATCTTTATACCATGAAGTTATCAGTAATAACAAATTATCTGGAAAGCATAGCGCCTTTAAATTATCAGGAAAATTACGATAATTCGGGCTTAATTGTCGGCGATCCAAATATGGATATTCAGGCTGCGCTAGTTGCGCTGGATTGCGTAGAAAAGATAGTTGATGAAGCGATTTCTACCGGATGTAACTTGATAATTACCCATCACCCGATTATTTTTAAAGGCCTGAAAAAGCTAAACGGAAAAAATTATGTAGAGCGGGTTATTTTAAAAGCGGTTAGAAACAATGTTGCCTTGTATGCCATACACACAAACCTGGATGCGGTGCACACCGGAGTAAACGCCAGAATTTGTGATAAACTTGGCCTTAGTGGCATTAAAGTGCTTTCGCCAAAATCAGGTTTACTAAAAAAACTGGTCACTTTTTGTCCACAAGCACAGGCCGAGCAATTGCGTTCGGCACTTTTTTATGCAGGCGGCGGAAATATCGGAAACTACAGTGAAGCGAGTTTTAATGCAGATGGTTTCGGAACTTTCAAAGCAAATGAAAATGCCGAGCCTTTCGTTGGGGAAAAAGGTGTCCGTCACCAGGAGCCGGAAGTTAGAATCGAAATTATGTATCCTGTTCAATCAGAAAGAAAGATTTTGCTTGCGCTATTCGAGAACCACCCTTACGAAGAAGTCGCGTATGATTTATATAACCTCGAAAACAAACACCAGCAAGTCGGTTCCGGAATGGTTGGCTGGTTGGAATACGACATGGAAGCCTATGATTTTTTGCACATGGTTAAAGATAAAATGCAGGCAAAGGTTGTTCGTTATACCTCTGTTCTACCGAAAAGGATTAAAAAAGTTGCGGTTTGCGGAGGTTCAGGGAGTTTTCTTCTAAAAGAAGCAATTGCCGCTGGCGCTGACGCATTTATTACGGCTGATTTTAAATACCATGAGTTTTTTGACGCAGAAGAAAAATTAATCATTGCCGACATCGGACACTTTGAAACTGAACAATTTACATCAAATTTATTGGTTGAAATTATTCAGAAAAAATTTACTAACTTTGCAATCCGTTTAACGGAGCAAAATACAAACCCCATAAATTACTTGTTTTAATGGAACAAACCGTAGAACAAAAGCTAAAAGCTTTATACGAATTACAAAATATCCACACCAAAATTGATAAAATCCGTCAGGTAAGAGGCGAACTTCCTATGGAGGTTGCCGACCTTGAAGATGATGTTTTAGGATTAGAAACCAGAATCCAGAAAATCAAGGCAGATCTTGATGATCTTGAAGATTCTATCGTAACGCGTAAAAACACAATAAAAGATGCGCAAGCAGCTATTAAAAGATACGATACGCAACTAAAAGAAGTTAAAAACAATCGAGAATACGATGCTTTAACTAAAGAAATTGAGATTCAAGGCTTAGATATCCAGGTTTCTGAAAAGAAAATTAAAGAGCACGGTTTCGAAATTACTTCGAAAACTGAAATCTATGAAGCTGCTAAAGCTGAGTTAGAAGGCAGAAAAAAGGATTTAGAAACTAAAAGAAAAGAATTAGGTGTAATTACTGCCGAAACGGAAAAGGAAGAGCAAGATTTGCAGAAGAAAGCCGATAGTGCAGAACCAACAATTGATGAACGCTTATTGGTTGCTTATAAACGCCTACGTAAAAACGCAATTAATGGTTTAGCTGTTGTAACCATTGATAGGGATTCTTGTTCAGGTTGTTTCAATCAGATACCGCCTCAACGTCAACTGGATATCCGCCAGCGTAAAAAAATTATTGTATGCGAGCATTGCGGGCGTATATTAGTCGATGAAGCTTTAACTCATGAAGTCGCAGAAGCTTAGTTAATAAGAAAGTATTAAAAAGTCCCAATTTTTTGGGACTTTTTCTTTTAAGGCCAAATCTAAAGTTCGAGTAATGAATTCATGAATTGAGGTACAGTATTTGTTATTAGATATCTTCGATTTAAATCATAACAATGACTAAAAGCTTACGTTTTGCCTCCGTTTTTTTGCCCTTACTGCTAGTTTTACCGCATTTTACATTTGCTAATTTTGATTTTAATGCCAATTGTTTAAATGCCTACAAAAGCGTTTTCGAATTGAAATTGGGGAATGCAAGGGCATATGTATCAACCGAAAAGAAGCAGCACCCAAACAACTCAATAATTCCCCTGCTCGAGAACTACATTGACTATTTTACCCTTATCACTTCTGGAAGTAAATCGGAATTCGATAAACTGAAAGGTAATAAATCGATAAGGTTAGATAAAATAAGCGATGACGAAAAGAATTCTCCTTATTATTTATATGCACAGGCCGAGATTAATTTGCAATGGGCTTTAATTCGAGCCCGATTTGGAGAGTATTTCAATTCCGCAATGGAAATCCGGAAAGCAAATTCCATGCTTCAGGAAAATGCAAAAAAATTCCCCGCTTTTTTATTGAATAATAAGGGGTTAGGGCTAATTAATACCGTACTTGGCAATCTTCCGGACGGCGTTCTAAAAACAACCTTATCAACTTTTGGCATAAAGGGTAACATGCAAAGCGGTTTAGCTATGCTGGATAAACTTGCCGATGGATTGCCGAAATCTTCCTATGAACCTTTTTATGAAGAAGTCGTGTTCTACTACGCTTACGTATTAACGGATGTTGCCCACAGTTCTTCTGCTTATGCTAAAACAATGAAATATACTAACCGAATCGCAGATACGAGCCTTTTAAAATCTTATCTTCAGAGCTATGTTTGTATTAAGACTGCGCATAACGATGAAGCAATAACCATTTTAGCGAAGAGACCTGAGGGCGGAGTTTATCAGTCATTTCCTTACCTGGATTATCTCGAAGGAATAGCACACTTAAATAAATTAGATCTCGCAGCATCCGGCTACTTCAATAGATTTCTGACAAATAATAAAGGAGCCAACTACATAAAAGATGCAAACCTGCATCTTGCATGGATTTCGCTCTTGAAGGGCGATAAAACGGGCTACTCAACTTTGGCAACCAAAGCTCTAAATACAGGTTTTACTTATAATGAGAAAGATAAACAGGCTCAAAATGAGGCTGCCGCACCTGCTCCTCCAGTAGATTTACTTAGAGCCAGGCTCCTTTTTGATGGCGGATATCTTTCAAAAGCAGGCCAGCTGTTAGAAGATAAAAAGGCATCTGATTATGCTTCAGATAAAGACAAAACCGAATTTAATTACAGAACCGGGAGAATCTATGATGATTTGGGAAAGGATGATCAGGCGTTAAATTATTATCAGGCTGCGGTTAACAGCGGCCGAAATCTGAAATATTATTTTGCATCTAATGCAGCCTTACAAATGGGTAAGGTTTATGAGAAAAAAGGGAATAAGACTAAAGCTAAAGAGGCTTTTAATACCGCCATCTCCATGAAGAACCATGAATATGAGAATAGTATTGAAAGCCAGGCAAAAGCCGGAATTAAAAGGCTGGGAAGTTAAAACCTGTAAACGAACGCATTTATATGCATGCCAGCGCCTACTGATGCGAAAACTGCGACATCTCCTTTTCTAACTTTGTAGCCTTCAACTTGTTCCTTCAAAACTAAATCAAGGAGTGTAGGGATGGTTGCAACCGAGCTGTTTCCCAGCCAGCTGATTGTCATTGGAACGAGATTTTCTGGTACATTGTCTAAACCATAAAGCTTAAACAAACGTTTCATTATGGCAGCGTCCATTTTTCCATTGGCTTGATGAACAAAAACAATATTCACATCCTCAATGTTTAAACCCGCCTTGTCAACGGCTTTTTTAATAACCTGAGGGACTTGTATTACTGCAAATTCGTAAAGTTTACGGCCATTCATCTTAAGATAATAATTGCCGTTAGTTTCTTCAGGATGAGCGCCCTTTCCCATCGTTAGCAAGCCCCCATGTTGTAATGCATGAGTTTCTGTTTTGTGCGCAAGAATACCGTCTTGTTCACCTACCTGTTTTATGCCTTCATAAATCACTGCTCCTGCACCATCAGAAAAGATCATGCTATCTCTGTCGTGCGGATCTATAATTCTTGATAAAGTTTCAGCACCAATAACTAAAACCCTTTTTGCATCGCCACTTTTGATGTAATAATCGGCTTGAATACTACCTTGCACCCAACCAGGACAGCCAAAAATGATATCATAGGCAACACAATCTGGATTTGAAATTCCTAGTTGTTGTTTAACTTTGGAAGCCAATGAAGGTAATATATCAATGCGGTTACTATTTAGGGGGACATCACCAAAGTTGTGGCAAAAAATAATATAATCTAAAGTTTCTTTATCAATGCCCGCGTTTTGTATGGCTTTTTCAGCAGCCTTTGCACCAATCTGATTGCTTAACTGATCATGACAAACATAGCGGCGTTCCACTATCTCAGTAATTTCAGAAAACTTGTGGATGATTTCAGAATTTTCCTTTTCCAAACGATTTCCGTTTTCAAAAAAAGTTGAATTTAGAAACTCATCACCTGTAATAATATTTTCAGGAATATAACTTCCTGTTCCAATAATGACAGTATTTATTGTTGCGCTCATAATTATAATACCACATACTAAAACGGTATCTGGTATAAAAATATGGTTAATAAATTATAAAAGGAAATTATTTAAGAAAAATCGTCGATAAGGAACACAAAGAGTTCTTTAGGGCCGTGCGCGCCGAGAACCAGTGTTTTCTCTATATCAGCTGTACGGCTTGGTCCGGTAATGGTGCATATCATGGATGGTATTTGACTGCCATATTTGTTCTTAATCAGTTGGAAACCGTCTTTTAAATCTAAAACAAGTTGGCTTGAGCGCGCAATGACAATATGGTGGTGTGGAAATATACTTAATCGTCTCCCAGCAGCACTTTCATTTGTTACCATAATACTTCCATTTCTGGCAATTAACGCTTCACACATCGTGATACCGGCTTCAGCTTGTTCGAACGCTTTATCCGTCTGGTAAAACGGAAACTCATACCGGGCTAAAAAATCTTGCAATTCAGGCTCCCAACAATAAATTTTTCGCCATTTGAACCTGTCAGCAAGTTGGAGCATGTTTTCAATAAAGTCTATACCATCTTCACAAAAGATAAAGTTTCCTGAAACTGCAGTTAATTGTTCTGCGAACAATACTTCAAGTTCTTCATTGTTTTCTTTGTACAAAGGAAGTTCTTCCAGATTAGGATAAGGGTTTTCGCGCTTTTCCAGAAGCGCTTTTCTTATCTTTTTTAGCATTTGTTCTTTCGCTGTCGTATTATCCCTCATGGTATAAAAACTAAAAACCCCGGATATTCACATCCGAGGTTTCAAACTTATGTATAAATGTTTTGTTTTAAAAGCCTTTTCTTTGCATAAATTAAGCTTCTACTGGAGGAACATTGTTCGTTCCACCTTTGGCCAGCTCTTCGGTTATTTCAGCGCCAAAAGGACGCTTTCCGAAAATATTTTCCAAATCGTCTTTAAACAATACTTCTTTTTCAATTAAAATGTCTGCAAGTTGGATTAACTTATCCTTATTATCCTGAAGTAAATTTATAGCTCTCTGATATTGACTTTCTATTAAAGAGGAAATTTCTTTATCAATAATTAAGGCAGTTTCTTCAGAGTAAGGTTTATTAAAATTATACTCATTCTGACCTGAAGAATCGTAATAGGTGATGTTACCTAGCTTTTCATTTAAGCCATAAATGGTAATCATCGCTCTGGCTTGTTTATTAACTTTTTCAAGATCGCTTAATGCGCCGGTTGAAATGGTATCAAAAATAACCTTTTCAGCCGCACGTCCACCCATTGTAGCGCACATTTCATCAAGCATTTGGTGAGGGCGAACAATTAAGCGCTCTTCCGGCAAGTACCAGGCCGCACCTAAACTTTGTCCTCGCGGAACGATGGTTACCTTAATTAAAGGTGCAGCATGTTCAAGCATCCAACTTACTGTAGCGTGACCAGCCTCATGAATTGCAATTGCTCTTTTTTCTGATGGCGTAACAATTTTGTTTTTCTTTTCTAAACCACCGACAATTCTATCAACCGCATCTAAGAAGTCTTGCTTATCAACCGCCGTTTTGTTTTTACGAGCAGCAATTAAAGCGGCTTCGTTGCACACATTTGCAATATCTGCGCCTGAAAATCCTGGAGTTTGTTTTGCCAGGAATTCAGTATCTAAACCTTCGGCCATTTTAATTGGCTTTAAGTGGACTTCAAAAATCTCTTTACGTTCACGAACATCCGGCAAATCAACATAAATTTGTCTGTCGAAACGACCAGCCCTTAATAAAGCTTTATCTAAAACATCAGCCCTGTTTGTCGCTGCCAAAATGATAACATGTGTATTGGTTCCAAAACCATCCATTTCTACCAACAACTGGTTCAAAGTGTTTTCGCGTTCATCGTTACCGCCCATCACACCATTTTTACCGCGGGCGCGACCAATTGCATCAATCTCATCTATAAAGATAATACAAGGTGATTTGTCTTTCGCCTGTTTAAACAAGTCTCTGACACGTGAGGCGCCGACACCAACAAACATTTCCACGAAATCAGACCCTGATAATGAAAAGAAAGGAACTTGAGCTTCCCCAGCAACAGCTTTTGCCAATAAGGTTTTTCCTGTACCCGGAGAACCCACCAGTAAAGCACCTTTCGGAATTTTACCACCTAATACCGTATATTTCTGAGGATTTTTAAGGAATTCTACAATTTCCTGAATCTCTTCTTTAGCACCTTCTAAACCCGCTACGTCTTTAAATGTGGTTTTGACATCATTTTTTTCATCAAATAAGGTTGCTTTTGATTTACCTATATTGAAAATCTGTCCGCCGCCACCGGCACCTCCGCCCATACGGCGCATCATAAATATCCAGAAAGCGATTAACAGCAATACCGGTACGATAATCGTAAGAAACCAACTAGCCAAAGGATTATTTTTAGTTGTTGGTTGCGCTAAGACTCTCTGATTGCTCGGAATATCTTTTTGAGAATCAGCAAGTAACTTATCTAATGCATCAGGAGAACCAGCAATAAAGTAAACTGTTGGGCCGGTGTTATTATTAAAGCTGCTTGTACTTTTATATGCCTTGTATTGCGGTTTATTTAAGCTGTCTTTTTTTATGTAAACTTCTGCTTTTACAATATCATCAGATTTATAGGAAATGATTTTATCTACATCGCCTTTAAGCAGCATTTCAGTTTCGAACGTTCTATAGGATACTTCCTTGCCTCCTTCTGTCGTAAATAAAAACTGGGCCGCTATTATCGCCACAATAATGGCTGCATAAACCCAAAAAATATTAAATTTAGACCCACCTTTCTGGGGTTTTTTTGGAATATTCGGCAGTTTTTTACCTGCCTTATTGTTCTCGTTTGTATTTTGATTATTATTCATTTGTTTTCTTAAAAAGGTATATTAACGGTTATGCGCTTTGGTAATTAGTGCTTTCAGCATCACCCCATAACTCTTCGATGCCATAAAAGTGGCGCTTTTCAGTTTTAAAAATGTGTACAACCACGTCGAAATAATCTAAAATAATCCAGTCTGCAGATTCAAAACCTTCTTTATGTCTTGGATCTGTTTGAGTTGCTTTATATATTTCCTTCTCCACACTATCAGCAATAGCTTTTACCTGCGTAGCAGAATTTGCGCTCGCGATAATGAAATAATCTGCTACTGAAGTATGAATATTTTTAAGGTCCAACCGCACAATATCTTCTCCTTTTTTTTCTTGTATGCCATGTACGGCTAACTCAGAAAGGTATGTAGAAAGGGCTACTATTTTCTTTTTTACCATTAAAATGCTTTAATTTTGGAATTACAATTAAATATAAATTTAACACTTGCAAAATAACACTTTTTCGACACTATTTGTTGGTCAAAATCTAATCAAACTAAAAGAAGTTGATTCGACGAATAATTATTTAAAAAAGATGGTGTCAAATTCCGATCCACTACCTGAAGGAACTGTAATTATGGCAGACCACCAATTCGCAGGAAGAGGGCAGCAGGAAAGTGTATGGCACACAGAACCGGGTAAAAATATCAGTACAAGTATATATTTGAAACCGAGTTTTTTACCGTTAGAAATGCAGTTTTATTTGAATATTTTAGTTAGTTTGGCTGTTGCAGATGCGCTTTCTGACATTCTTCCAGATCCTGTTGAGGTTAAATGGCCTAATGATATTTATTACAATAAAAGGAAACTTGGTGGCATACTTATAGAAAGCACACTGACAGGTTCAATCATTAAATCGACTATCGTTGGGCTTGGGTTGAACGTCAACCAAGCCGAGTTCCAAGAGAAATTAAGTACTAATGCGATATCTATCCGTCAAATTTTACATAAAGAAGTGGAATTGGAGCGTATCATGGAAAAAATATTCTTTTTTATGGAAAAATACTATTTAAATTTGAAGTCAAAGAGGTATGATTTTTTAGGAAAGGAATATTTAAAAAGACTTTTAAACTACAATATCAAATCAGGTTATCGTCAAAATGGTCGGGTTTTTGAAGGTGTTATTGTTGGTGTTGAAGCTAATGGGTTATTAAGAGTAGAAGTTGAAGGGGAATTAAGAAGATTCAATTTTAAAGAAATAGAATACATACACACACAAATTAAACAATAATGAAAAAAATCACTTTAGTACTATCAATGGTTTTATTTACCATTGCTGGCGCATTCGCTCAAATCGAGAAACCGGTAACCTGGGCTTACGTAGCTAAAAAGACAAGCAAAACAGAAGCTACTTTGTATATAAAGGCATCTATAGAAGACAGATGGCATATTTATTCTCAAAATGTAAAAAGTGGCGGCCCTGTTAAAACTACCTTCACTTTTTCACCATCTAAAGATTTCACGTTAGTTGGAAAAACTGCAGAACCAAAAGCGATTGTTAAATACGAAGACACATTTAAAATGAATGTAAGCTATTTTGAAGATCAAGTTGTATTTCAGCAAAAAATAAAGCTTAATAAAGGTGTTACCGCTGTTAAGGGAAAAGTAGAATTTATGGTTTGTAACGATAAGCAATGCCTTCCACCAGAGGAAGTTGAATTCAGTATTCCAGTAAAATAAAGCAGATGTTTGTACATAGAAAGAGCTTCCAAATCGGGAGCTCTTTCTATTTAAAGTAAAATCTGCGTTTCGCTTTCTTTTCCATAATCGTTTTGTGTATTTTCGCCAGAATAAACACACACACATGAAGAGGGTTTTATTGTTAATTATGTTAGCCGTAATGTTTGTTGCGCTGCCGACATCTAAAAGTCTTGCCAATAACAAGCAAGACACAACCGCATCTGTGCCAGATGATATTCAGTTTACAGAGGTTGGTTCTGCACAGGACAGTGCTGCAAATAGCATTGTTAAAGATTCAACAACGAAGGATACAACAGCCGTTTCTGCTAAAGTAGAAAAGGCTGGCACTGTGCAGGAAGGCTCATCGAAATCACTTCTTTCCATATTCGCAGCGGGATTTATAGCGGGATTAATTGCTTTCCTGCTTCCTTGTATATTTCCTATGGTACCGTTAACAGTAAGTTATTTTACCAAGAGAGCTGAAACTAAAGGAAAAGGAATACAAGGCGCTATAATTTACGGTGTTTCTATTATCGTGATTTATGTCGTTTTAGGCTTGCTTATCACGTTGATATTCGGTGCCAGTGCGCTGAATGAGCTCGCTACCGACGGATTTTTTAATGTATTTATATTTTTAATATTGTTAATTTTTGGAATCTCATTTTTGGGCGCCTTCGAAATTACACTGCCAAGCTCATTTGTAAATAAAATGGATTCGAAATCCGATTCAAAAGGATTGACAGGGATATTTTTCATGGCAGCGACATTAGCTGTGGTGTCCTTCTCTTGTACAGGTCCTTTAATAGGAACGCTGTTGGTTACTGTTGGTCAAACCGGCGGATTTTTAGCTCCTATTATGGGGATGTTTGGTTTCTCTTTAGCGTTGGCTTTAATATTTGTGGTTTTCGCAATTTTTCCAAGCTGGATGACTTCTCTTCCGAAATCCGGTGGTTGGTTAAATGCTGTTAAGGTTGTATTGGGGTTGATAGAAATTGCCCTGGCACTGAAATTTTTATCTACTGCAGATTTGGCTTATCACTGGGGGATTTTAGACAGAGAAGTTTTCATTGCCATCTGGGTAGTCATTGCATTTGTTTTAGGCTTTTATTTGTTAGGAAAGATAAAATTCTCTCACGATAGTGATTTACCTTATATATCAATCCAAAGGTTATTTTTGGGAGGAGCTGCCTTTGTTTTTGCATTCTACCTGATTCCTGGTTTATGGGGAGCACCATTAAAGGCTGTTAGTTCGTTGGTGCCGCCTTTGTCTACACAGGATTTTGTTATTGGATTGGAAGGCCCATCTGAAAATCAGCCCTCAGGCCCAGCTCATTCAAAAAGAAAATATGCGGATTTTTTACATATTCCCCATAATATTGACGGTTTCTTCGATTACCAGGAAGCATTAGCTTACGCTAAAGAAGTTAAAAAACCGCTTTTCCTCGATTTTACAGGCCATGGTTGCGTGAATTGCCGTGAAATGGAAGCAAAAGTCTGGTCGGATCCCCGCGTGCTTAAAAAGTTGAAGGAAGATTATATCGTTGTATCATTATATACAGATGATAAAACAGCTTTGCCGGAAAATGAGCAATTTGATTCGGAAATTTTAGGGTCAAAAACTAGCCCTGTAAAAGTAAATACAGTAGGTAAAAAGTTCAAACATTTACAGGCTGAAAGATTCAACACGATTTCGCAGCCTTATTATGTGCTTTTGGGTACCGATGAAAAAGAATTAGTTTCTCCGCCAATAGGGGTAGAATATAATATTAAAAAATATTTGCAATATCTGGATAAAGGTCTTTCAGAATTTGCCAAGAAACAAACAAATGAATAAGATAAAGAACATTGGTGTTTTAACCTCCGGAGGGGATTCTCCGGGCATGAACGCCGCCATTAGGGCTGTTGTTAGAGCCTCAATTTATTATGATATTGAAGTAACCGGTTTTCTTCGCGGATATGAAGGTCTGATTCACGATGATTGTATTCCGATGGATCGTAAATCAGTAGCGAACATCATACAGCGGGGAGGTACAATTTTAAAAACAGCACGTAGCGACGCTTTCAGAACTGTTGAGGGTAGAAAAGCGGCCTATGATAATTTGAAAAGCAGAAATATCGATGCCTTAGTTGTTATCGGCGGTGACGGAACTTTTACCGGAGCAAATGTTTTTGCGAATGAATTTGATTTCCCAATTGTGGGTTTGCCGGGAACAATTGATAATGATTTGGCGGGTACCGATTTTACAATCGGTTATGATTCGGCGATAAACACAGTAATTGATGCGGTGGATAGAATTAGAGACACTGCTGAATCTCACGACAGGCTTTTCATTGTTGAGGTAATGGGGCGCGACTCCGGCCTAATTGCATTGAGAAGCGGTATTGGCGTTGGTGCTGAAGCAATTCTTATTCCTGAAGCCAATATGGGCGTGGAAGATGTACTTCATAAATTGGAACACAGCCGGAAAGATAAATCGTCAAAAATTATCATTGTTGCCGAGGGTGATGACGCTGGTGGTGCATTCAAAGTTGGCGAAATTCTCCAGTCAAAATACCCACACTACGACACAAAAGTGTCGGTTTTGGGGCATATACAACGGGGAGGAAAGCCAACTTGTATGGACAGGGTTTTGGCCAGCCGTTTAGGCGTGGTGGCTGTTGAAGGTTTGATAAACGGCGAGCGTAGTGTAATGGCAGGCCAGGTTAACCGAGAAATGGTTTTTACACCATTTGATCATGCAATTAAGCATATAGATGCAGAAAAAGTGAGCTCCCGGTGGTTAAAACTGATCGACATACTTTCTTTTTAATAAAAAAGCTGATGAGTAGTTTTGCTACTCATCAGCTATAAATTTTCCAGTATAACAGCTGTTCCACTGGCTGTTACCATGAGCATGCTGCCGCCCGTTCCAACGGTTTCGTAATCTAAATCAACGCCAACAATAGCATTAGCGCCTAAAGCGGCGGCATATTGTTGCATTTCGTTTACAGCCGTATCTTTGGCTTCTCTTAAAACTTGCTCATAAGCACTCGAACGGCCACCAACAATGTCTCTTATCCCGGCAAATAAGTCCTTAAAAATATTTGCGCCAATAATGGTTTCCCCAGTAACGAGACCAATGTATTTTACAATTTTTGTGCCCTCAACAGAAGGCGTTGTGGTTACTAACATATTTATTAAGCTTTTTCAATTAGAAAGTTTTTTTCGATAAATGTTACATTCTGTTTTGAAATCAGATTCGTTCATCCTGTTGATATCAACGCTCGTTTTAAATTTTAAAAGTCAGGAAAACACATTGCTTGATATTGGTTGGTGATTAAAGTAACAACCCGGCAACTTCTTCCCAAGTGTTCACGCGTTCGTATTCGGTAACCAGTAAATTATGTGGCGAGGTGAAAAGCAAAGGCCTTCCCGGAAAATTTACAAAGTTCTTGGTACGATCATCGATGATGATATCGGCCTGAACAATTTTATTTCCACAAAACATAATGTGTTGCCAGTCGATAAAAGGAAAATGCTCGGCAAGCCAATCGTATTTGTCTACCAAAGAATTGCGGAATTCCATAGCAGCTGAAACAATGTAAACGTCATATTTTTGTTGTAAGGCTTTAATTACCCGCTGACTATCGGGGATAACATTCAGATCCCTGAAAAAGCCTGGTTCATTAATGTATTCAAACCATTTTTGATTTACATCCTGAGGAACGTGATGATAAATTTCGTTGCCGGCATCAATTTTTAAATCTAAAGGAACGTCATAGTCTCTGTTATAAAGTTTAATAAATTTTCCGATGGCATCAGCTACAACCTCATCCATATCAATAGCAATTCTTTCCATGTTATATATGCAAATTTTTAAGTCAAATCTCCTGAAAATAAACTAATTAAACTATGTTTTTAATTTGAAGATTTTTTTTATCTTTGCAGCCCGCAACACGAAGTTCCGGGAAATATGTTGAATACATAAACAAAAAAGAAATGGCAACTAAAATCAGATTGCAAAGGTTTGGTAAAAAAGGAAAACCTTTTTTCCACGTAGTAGTAGCAGATTCACGTGCTCCACGTGATGGTAAATTCATTGAGCGTTTAGGTTCTTATAACCCGAACACCAATCCTGCAACTATCGAAATTAACTTCGAAAAAACTTTAGCCTGGGTTAACAAAGGTGCTGAGCCTACTGATACCGCTCGTGCTATCCTATCTTACAAAGGTGTTTTATACAAAAAACACTTAGAAGGTGGTGTTAAAAAAGGTGCTTTAACTCAAGAACAGGCTGATGAGAAATTCACTGCTTGGTTAGATGCTAAAGCAGGTAAAATTTCTGGTAAAACAGAAGGTTTAGCGACGTCTAAAGCGGATGCCCGTAAAGCAGCTTTAGCAGCAGAAGCTAAGAAAAAGGAAGATAGAGCAGCAGCTATCGCAGCTAAAAATGCACCAGTTGCAGAAGAGGTTGTTGAAGAAGAAGTTACTGAAGAAGCGCCAGCTGTTGAAGCTGAGGCAACTGAAGCAGCTCCTGCAGCAGAAACTAAAGAAGAAGGAGCAGAATAATTTAATTATTTTGTTTTTAGAAATAGCGTTCCGGATCCGGAACGCTATTTTTATATAAAGAGATTTTTATCAAGCGCCGTCATTGCGAGGCACGAAGCAATCTAATAGGTGTAGGAAAGCGATTGCTTCATCTGATGAGAAATCAGATTCGTAATAAAGGCAATAATGAATTCAAAGGGTTATGAAACATGAAGAAGCATTTTACGTAGGGTACGTCACAAAAAGCAGAGGCTTGAAAGGCGAAGTTCAGGTTTTTTTTGAATTTGACGCATACGAACAGTTGACTTTTGATGTCGTTTTTGCTGATATGAACGGCAAGCTGGTTCCGTATTTTGTAGCCTCGGCAAAATTGCAAGCCAATAAAACCGGCTATTTTAATTTTGATGATGTCGATCATATTGATAAGGCACAACCATTGTTAAAAAAGAAGCTTTATCTACCAATTGCTCAAATGCCCGAACGTGATGAAGATGAATTCTTTTACACGGATTTAAAGGGCTTTACCGCAGTAGATGAAACATTAGGTGAGCTTGGAGAAATCATTGAGGTAAATGAATATCCGCAACAATTTGTGGCAACCGTTTTGTATAGAGGAACTGAAATCCTTTTCCCTTTAAATGAAGATTTTATCATCGAAATTGATGATGAGGAAAAAATATTAACACTCGCTTTGCCGGAGGGTTTACTAGATGTTTATCTTGAAAATTAAACTTAAATTTGAAGATGCGTTTTGATATCATAACTGTTTTACCTGCCTTACTTGAGAGTCCGTTTGCCCATTCTATTCTGCAAAGAGCACAAAATAAGGGAATTGCTGAAATTGTTGTTCATAATTTACGTGATTATGCGACCAATAAGCAAAAGAGTGTGGATGATTATCAGTACGGTGGCGGCAGCGGTATGGTAATGAGTATTGAACCTTTTGCAGCCTGTATAGAAAAACTTCAGGCACAGCGTGCCTATGATGACATTATCTTTATGAGCCCTGACGGCGTAACTTTAAATCAGAGTACTGCAAACGAGCTTTCCATAAAGAAAAACATCATCATCTTATGTGGACATTATAAAGGCATAGATCAGCGCATCAGAGACGTTTTTGTAACCAGAGAGATTTCTGTTGGTGATTACGTTTTAAGTGGCGGAGAACTGCCCGCTGCAATTGTGGTAGACGCTGTGGTCCGTTTAATTCCCGGAGTTTTGAATGATGAGACCTCTGCCCTGTCCGACAGCTTTCAAGGCGAACTTTTAGATGCGCCGGTTTATACTCGTCCGGCAGATTGGCGGGGACACAAAGTGCCCGATATTTTGCTTAGCGGACACGAAGCCAAAGTGAATGAATGGCGGCACGAACAGGCTTTGGAAAGGACTAAGACCCGTCGTCCTGACCTTTTGGAATAGAAGCATTTACCTGATTTAATGTGGAATTCCAAAAGATTGTGGAAAAAATAAAATTAGTTTTTTTTATTGGGAAATAATCCCTAATATTGCAATCCGAATTTCACGGGTTGAAATGTCGATTTAATAGCTTAAAATCATGGATTTAGTAAAATTTGTTGAAGAGCAGGCCATCGCGAAAAAAGATTTTCCTGCGTTCAAGTCTGGCGATACAGTGAGCGTACACTATAAAATTCGCGAAGGTAATAAAGAACGTATTCAAATTTACCAAGGTGTTGTTATACAACGAAACAGCGCAGGTGCAAACGAAACTTTCACTGTTCGTAAAATGAGCAACGGTGTTGGTGTAGAACGTATATTCCCTATCAGTTCTCCTAACATTGAGAAAGTTGAAGTGAATAGCTACGGTAAAGTTCGCAGAGCGAAATTGTTCTATTTACGCGCATTAACTGGTAAAGCTGCCCGTATTAAATCTTTAAGAAAATAATATTCTTTGTTGCGAGATATAGACCTTCACGATTAAAATCGTGGAGGTTTTTTTGTTATATCATCTTTATCTAATTTACAAAGCAATATGTTAGATTCTGCTTTTTTTGAGCAAACTTTTTGGGGTAATACGGTAAGGGCCTACTGCTTATTTGGAGGTATTCTCTTAACCGGGCTTATTTTCAAAACAATTGTTTCAAAACTATTAAGTAAATTGTTGTTTAAGCTTTTTCAGCGATTTTCCCAGCAGAGTCATGACGATACTTTCGTTGCCTTACTGCTCAATCCAATTGAGATTTTTATCCTTTTTTCGACATTTTATTTGTCTATTAATCAGCTTAAACATCCTTTGGAAGTAACTGTTTTCCATTTCAATAAATTAATTGGAAAAGTTAAAGTAGCAATTCCTGTTACGATTGGTGAATGCATCGACAGAATATTTTTATTCCTGATAATCCTATCCGTTTTCTGGATATTTCTTCGGATAATTGATTTCATTTCACATGTGTTGATGTATCGGGCTTCACTTACTGAAAGCAAATCGGATGATCAACTGGTGCCGTTTTTGAAAGAGTTACTTAAAACAATTGTCGTATTTATAGGCTTCTTCACTTTACTTGGTTTTGTTTTCGAAGTAAATGTATTAACCCTGATAACCGGATTGGGAATCGGGGGTATTGCAATCGCTTTAGCTGCAAAAGAGAGCCTGGAAAACTTACTCGGGTCATTTACTATTTTCCTTGATAAGCCATTTACTGTAGGTGATTTGGTTAAAGTAGACGGCGTAGAAGGAACAGTGGAAAAAGTTGGTTTCAGGAGTACGTTAATCCGTACATCGGAGAAAACTATGGCGACAATTCCGAATAAGGGAATGATAGATGGCGTGTTGGAAAATATGAGTTTAAGGAATTTCAGAAGAGTGAAATTTTCTTTTGGGATTACTTATGAAACCAATGTAGAAACCATCAAAAAAATCGTTGACGAGATAAGAATCTATATCCATGACCATGCGGATACGAGCGATGACGGCAACGCCTATTTTGAAGGATTTGGTGACTCTTCGTTAAACATCGAGGTCATTTATTTCGTTTCAATTACAGCCTACAATGACTATTTAGCTGTTAAGCAGGAAATCAATTTCAAAATAATGGAGATTGTGATGCAGAATAAATCTGACTTTGCTTATCCAACTCAAAGATTAATCAGCGATAAGCCAGCTAATTCAGCAACAGGAGAAAAGGAAGTAGGAAATGATGCTACCGACTAGAAACAAGATTAATGGGATTTTAAGATTATCAGGATAATTTAGCTAAAGTTGTTGTAAATTAATGCAGCCAGGCTTAGATGTACTAAGGTGCCTTAAGGTGGTTAAAATAATTAACTTAATGTTGCTAGAGTTGTAATTCCGCCTTTAACAACATCATTAAGGGCTACGTTAACTTTTGTTCCTACAGGAAGGAAAACATCTACTCTTGAGCCGAATTTGATAAAACCAAACTGTTCTGCCTGAACAACCTGATCGCCTTCTTTTACATACCAAACAATTCTGCGGGCCAATGCACCGGCAATTTGACGAAATAAAACAGGCGTTCCGTTTTTATGTTCCACAACAGTTGTTGTGCGCTCATTTTCTGTAGAAGATTTTGGATTCCATGCAGCAAGGTATTTACCCGGATGGTATTTAAAAAACTTTACCACACCTGAAATCGGATTGCGGTTAATGTGAACATTAACTGGCGACATGAAGATCGACACCTGTAGTCTTTTATCTTTGAAATATTCGCTTTCTTCAGTTTCTTCGATTACAACAACTTTGCCGTCTGCGGGGCAGATTACTAAATTTTCATCGCTTGAAAAGCTGCGGCTCGGATTGCGAAAAAATTGTAATACAATAATAAAAAGTAATGCAGAAAATATGTAAATAAACCAGCGTAACCACGTTAGATCATAATACTTGTAATCTATAAATGCATTAATAACAAAAATAAACAGTATGCTTAAAGCTATTGTTGTGTAGCCTTCTTTATGTATGGTCATTATATTGGAAATTATTGAACAAAGGTGCGAAAAATAAATAATACAAACTAGATTTATGCTTCAGTTGCCCTGTAGATATCCGTTAAATTCCTGCCCAGGCCATTGTAATCCAGGCCATAACCAACCACGAATTCGTTGGAAATTTCAAATCCTACATAATATAGTTCTTCAATCTCCTGTTTTAAAGCCGCAGGTTTAAGTAAAAGCGAGGCTACTTTTAACGAAGAAGGATTTTTTTCTTTAATCGTTTTGACAATATGAGTTAAAGTTAAACCTGTATCTACGATATCTTCTACGATAATAATGTCACGACCTTCGATGTTATCTGGTAAGCCAATTAATTCTTTCACTCGTCCTGAACTGGACGCCCCTTCGTATGATGCAACACGCATGAACGCGATTTCGCAAGGGATTTTAATTTCTTTAATTAAATCAGCCATGAATAAAAAACTACCATTTAGAATACCGATAAATAAAGGACACTTGTTTTCGTAATCCACGTTAATTTGGATACCAAGTAACCGAATCCTTTTACTAATGGTATCGTTTTCCAGGAAAATTTCAAATTCCCTGTCTTCTACTTTTATTTTATGCATGAGCCGGATTTAATTAGCATTAAGGATTAAACAACATTCTTATTCAGCTATCAATGCTGGTCTTTTAAATGATGAGGAAGTAGACGGTAAATTAGAACAACTTGTATTATTTCTATAATTTATCCACCATTTTCCAACTCCTTCTCTTTTCGTCGCTGTTCCCTTCGTTCTTGTCTTAATTGTTTTTTGGTTTTGGCTGTATCTGTTGGTTTTACAACGGGTCGGTTGACAGTATCCTTCTTTCCCCCTCCAAAAATCCGGTCGAAAAGATTTTTGTTTTGGTCCTGCATCAGAACCGGTGCATCACCCATATCATTATCGTCATCGAAGCCGGTTGTATCAACCGCCGCCGTATCTGGCGCTAAATACTGGCGCAGCCCTTCTCTTAAGCGAACATTATAAAAGCCATAGCCAGAGGTATCTGCTGCTGTTAAACCCCGCCTGGCCATTATATTGCCCATAAACCTGAAATAGTTAAACATATAGGGCTTCAGACCTCCATCAGCCATAAATTTATACATGGACGCTTTCGGTTTTGGCACAATACTCGCCAGGAAGAGTCCTTCACCAATGGTTAAATCGGCAGGTTGTTTCCCAAAATAATATCTTGAAGCTTCGCCGATACCATAAATATTTTGGCCAAGCTCCATGATGTTGAAATAAACCTCCAGCATTCGTTGTTTGCTAACCAAATGGTTGTGTTCGATTAACCAGACAATTAAAATTTCTTCTGCTTTACGCGCCAGAGTTTTCTGCCGACTTAAATAGACATTTTTCACCAGCTGCATGCTGATGGTACTTCCGCCACGTTTGAATTTTTTCTCTTTAAAATTCACCGCAATGGATTTGCGTATTGATTCTTCTACAAAACCGTTATGTGTGAAAAACGAAGGGTCTTCCGCCGTTAAAACCGAATTTATAAAGTTTTTAGATATCACATTTAGTGGTGTAAAATTTGGGTTTGAAGGGCCGATGGTAATGTCGCGCATGGGCTTACCGTACTCATATGGTGTATAAACGAAGGGACTGTTAATTTTCTGGAGATTTGTTTTGCCCCATTGTACTATTTTAAAATTAACCGGCTTAAGCGAGGAACTAAATTTTACACTATCAGGAATTGCCGTGTCTAGGTAAAAATTCAGGTTATATTTTATCTTTCCCTGAACTTTTAACCCATCTAATGATTCGAATAAACCTTGTGGAAAGGCCTGGAAAATTGACTGGGCATCTTGTTCTTCAGCGTTTAGTTTCAATTCGTAAATTTTGTTTCTACCCAGCGTATACTTAACATAAGGGTGAATTGACGCATTCTTTAAATAAGCCGTTGAACTGCTATCCAGCGCAATGTAGTTGGGGCCAACCAGTACATCGGCATCTAATTTTGCACTTTGAATAACGATATCATTACCTGCAATTCGAGGCTGGTTAATCAGCATGTTTTTAACCGACCATGAGCCTGAAATTTTGTAATCATCACCACTATATTTCGCATTTTTAAGTTCTGTTTGCAAGGTATCAAAACTGAGCTTCGCATGAAGTTTGTTATTCAGATAAGGCAATTCCAATTTTTTTCCATCAGCATAAGCGCTTATGCTCAGTTGTTTATCTCCTGGGTCTACGCTACCATCTAAATGCCAGGTCGATTCTCCATTATTAACATTAATTGTAGATTTCAGATCTCCGCCATCAATTGTCGCAACCGTCGCAAAGCTCAATTTAGCGGTATCATTATCATTGAGTTTCAAAACCAGGTTTTTGACATCCATATCATCCGGAATTTTATACAAAACCTCATTAAGGATGTTACTGGCTATATCAGCCAGGTTTACTTTACTTTTTGTTGAGCTGCTATCTTTTTTCTTTCTCTTGAGGATAAAATCAATGTTTGTAGTGGAATCTTTAAGCACCACATTAATGAAACCCTCATTTAGTTTAAGTTCTGCAAACTTTACATTCCCGAAAATCAGTGGCCAAAGCTTTACGCCAACACTAAGATCAGCAATGTTGGAAAGTGTATCTCTATCTTTAGGGACGACAGAAATGGCCGTCAGTTTTACCGTGCTTAGCCCTGTAAAACCTGCTGAACCTATTTTAACATTGAGGCCATAATCTTTATCTGCCTTCGCTATGGCCTTTGCAACCATTTTTTTTAAAAGCGCCTCCCTTTTACTATAGGCAACCGCCCCCAATGCGATACAAACAATTAAAAAAACACCTAAAACCCAGGCACCAATTTTTAAATATTTTTTAGGGATGTTTATCTTAGGTATTCGCATACAGTCATTAAAATGGTTAATTGCTTAAACGTAACAATTAAATGTTTATTTCGTGTTAAAATTACAGTTTAAAAGCCTAAATAAAAGTATTTATGGCTATGTTTTGTTAATTTTGAATTTAAATTAATAAGATGCAGATAAGTCCCCAACAAGTTTTAGATGCCTTAAAAAATGTAGAGGATCCGGATTTAAAAAGAGATCTGGTCACCTTAAACATGATAAAGGATTTAAGAATAGTTGACACCCAAATAAATTTCACACTCGAACTTACTACGCCCGCATGCCCAATGAAGGATATGCTGAAGAATGCCTGTACAAATGCGATCAAACATTTCGTTTATGCGGATGCGGAAATAAATATAAATGTAACTTCAAGAGTTACACAGCCAGCCAATTCATCATCATTAGATGCCATAAAAAACATCATTCTGGTTTCATCAGGTAAAGGCGGTGTTGGTAAATCGACCGTAGCGAGTAATCTGGCTGTTACGTTGGCGAAAGATGGTGCAAAAGTTGGTTTAATCGATGCGGACATTTATGGTCCGTCGGTTCCTACTATGTTCGATTTGGTTGATGCAAAACCTGGCGCTGAAGAAGCCGCAGATGGTAAGACCAAAATTATTCCCATTGAAAAATATGGGATTAAGTTGCTTTCACTAGGTTTTTTTGCAGATCCTGGTCAGCCGGTGCCCTGGCGCGGGCCAATGGCATCAAATGCGGTAAAGCAGTTATTTAATGATACCAATTGGGGAGCATTGGATTATCTTATTGTCGATCTTCCCCCGGGTACAGGCGATATTCACATTACCATCACACAAAGCTTCCCGATTTCGGGTGCTGTTGTAGTTACTACGCCCCAGCAGGTTGCCCTGGCCGATACGCATAAAGGTTTAGCCATGTTCCGTATGCCGGGAATCAATATTCCGGTGCTAGGGGTAATTGAAAATATGTCGTATTTTACCCCGGAAGAATTGCCGGAAAACAAATATTATATTTTCGGAAGGGGTGGAGGCAGAAAATTGGCTGATCGATTTGACGTTCCGTTTTTGGGTGAAATTCCAATTATACAAAGCATAGCTGAGGCTGGTGATAACGGTAAACCTGTTGCATTAACTCAAAACCCTCTTTTGGATGTTGTATTTGGAGACATCGCGAGCAAAATAGCGCAGCAGATATCCATTAACAATGCACAGATGGCTAATTGCTAAAAAATTACTATTTTTATATTTTAATAATTAAATAATGAATTTAACAGAACAAGTAGAACAGGCATTAGAAACCATCAGACCATATTTAATGGCCGACGGGGGTGATGTTTCTGTTGAAGAAATTACATCAGAAGGGATTGTGAAGCTAAAGCTTTTAGGCAATTGTGGTTCCTGCCCGATGAGCTTTATGACGATGAAATCTGGCATTGAACAAGCAATTATGAAAGCTGTTCCAGAGATTACATCGGTTGTTGCCGTAAATATGGCCGAACAAGATTAACAATATTTAACAAGCGGTTTTAATTATTAAAATTACTTTTGTTTTAATGAGATATTGTGTTGCCCTTATTTGCCTGTTTTTTTCTGTAACGGCCTTTGCTCAGCAAAAGCCGGCTCAAGATAAGCTCATTCAATTTTCGGGAATTATAACAGATATCGACAGTACGAATGTTATTCCTTACGTTACCATAACCAACCTTTCCCAGAAAAGTAAGCGCGTGGCTGCTGATTACAGGGGTTATTTTACATTTATTGTTAACCCTGGGGACACAATTTTATTTACCGCAATTGGTTACAAAAAATTCTCTACTATAATTCCGGAAACCACACCAGACAGTAAATATACAATCATGGTTAAGTTGAAATCGGAGGTAATTAATTTGCCAACAGTTCGTATTTTTCCATGGGCGACCACAGAAGAGTTTACCCGTGAATTTTTATCCATGAAACTAGCCGATGATGACCTTGCAATTGCGAAAAAGAACCTTTCAAAATCGTCTATAAACGGTTTAATTCAGACTTTGCCTCGTGATGGTGGGGAAATCAGTAGCCAGAATTACCGGTATAATTTCGACAGGATGATTAATAAAAATATGGTTCAGACAAATCCCTTGTTAAACCCTTTTGCCTGGGGTAAGCTGATGCAGCAAATCTTTGACGGTGATAGAAAAAGGAGCGAAAACGAATAATAAAAAAGGGAAAATGTTTCTTTTTCCCCTCTTACCTTCTAAATTCTATCTTCTTTTGCTTTTATTCGGGAACTTCATTTTGTAATCTGTTTTAATGTTTCCTTTTGAAATCGCATCCAGCTTGCTTTTAAGCATGGTTTTACGCAAAATGCTTACCTTATCCGTAAATAATTTTCCTTCGATATGGTCATACTCGTGCTGAATAACGCGGGCAGGCATTCCATCAACGTCATCCGTATGCTCAACCCAGTTTTCATCAAAATATTTGACCTTAATGTTTGGTTTACGGAGAATATTTTCACGGATATCAGGGATGCTTAAACAACCTTCGTTGAAATTCCATGGCTCACCGCTTTCTTCCAATATTCTGGCATTAATAAAAACCTTTTTGTAGCCAGGCGTTCCATCTTCGTCTTCTCCTGTATCAACGATGAATAAACGAATTGGTAAGCCAATTTGCGGTGCCGCCAAGCCTACACCATTTGCATAATACATCGTATCAAACATATTGGCAATCAGCTCTTTTAATTCAGGATAATCTTTATCGATATCGGTTCCTACTTTCTTTAAAACAGGGTCTCCGTATGCTACTATTGGTAATTTCATTGTGTAATAATTTTAATCGGCCGTCATTGCGAGGTACGGAGCAATCTTAATGCGCCAGACATTAGTGATATTTTTAGGATTGCTTCACACCTCGCAATGACGAAAATTAGATAACTAAAGGCAAACTCTGCACTTAGTTTTTACAAAAATAACAATTATTCCAGTATTGGGCTGAAAGTAAAAATATTCAGTTTTTCAGGAGCCAAAACCTCATCAGCTATACCGGCAATTTCTTTGGTCGTAACCTTATTAATCTTCTCGAAGACCTGCTCCAGGGAATCGATTTTATTATGGTCGATAAGGCTTTTCGCCATCGAAATAATTAGCCCAATTCTGTTCTCCTCACTTAAAGCAATCTGCCCGATGAATTTGTTTTTCGCCTTCTGCAATTGCAATTCATTCAGGGGATTATCTTGCAATTTTTTCATTTCCCTGAAAATTAAAGAGAGCGCTTTCTGGTGTTTATCCTTATCTGTTCCAAAGTATATGGAGAAAATTCCCGTATCACTCAAAGGTGAAAAATTCGATTCGATGGTGTAGGCGATACCATACTTTTCCCTGATTTGAAGATTTAAAACCGAACTCATTCCATTGCCCCCAAAATAGTTATTCAGCAGCATTAACCCTGCTTTGTTTTTATCGTGAGTAGAATAAGTTTGAGTTCCCAAAATACAATGCGATTGCATAATCGGTTTATAAATATTGGTTGAAGTTGGATTTAAAACGACTGGCTTTTCTCTGTTCAAAGTGGGAGAATTTTCCTCAACATCGGCAAAATATTTAGTCCCTTTTTTAACAAAGCTATTGAAGCCATAATTTCCTAAAACAGCAATTACAATTTCATCGGTTCGATAATTTGCCTTACGGAAATTGATTACATCTTCACGGGTGAAATTACTCACACTTGCAGCTGTGCCAAGGATATTATTGCCAAGCGAATTTCCAGCAAAAAGCATATCCTCAAAATCATCATTAATGGCTTCTTCGGGTTGGTCCAGATAGGAAGCTATTTCATCAAGAATAACGCTTTTTTCCTTATCCATTTCCTCTTCCGGGAAAGTAGAATGAAAGATGATGTCATTAAATAAATCTAAAGTTCTATCTAAATAAGGATTCAGGAACGAAGCATGAACGCAAGTGTATTCTTTGGTCGTGTAGGCATTCAAATCTGCTCCAACACTTTCAAGGCGATTCAGAATCTGATTGGTACTGCGTTTTTCGGTACGTTTGAAAATCAGGTGTTCAATAAAATGTGCTAAACCAGCTTTGCCATCCGGTTCGTCGCGGGAGCCCGTATTAACGATAATGCAGGCGTGAGATATGGTAGACGCCGAGGGCACATGCAATAAGCGTATACCATTCGGTAAAGTATGAACATTGTATTCCATTGGAGGACAAAGATAAGGCTATTTGCTTACAAAGCTTCCGTATCCGGGTATTGCAATTGTAAAGCAAAAATCAATTTATCTTTTGTTGGCCGTTTAAGAATCAGAAAAATAAAATTAGCCATGGCAAAAATCAAGAAAAAGGCATTTTGGGTGATGAAAAATCCAACGGTATTAAAAAGTGCACCACCTTCCAAAAGTGCCGAACTGATAATAAATGCACTTTGATATTGATTTATTTTAGAATCTAAATCTGCAGATTTATCGATTTTCTCAATCACATTTTTGAAAAAGAAAATGCTTGCGGAAATGGTTATCAACCCAACGATCGGAAATATGGGGTTAAATGGCGCAGTGGTTTTCGGATTTGCATCGAAAAAGGTGATCTCACGATTGAGGAAAATGGTCACCAATGCGAAAAGAAAAACACCCGCGCATAATGCCAGGTGAATGATTTGAAGCGTTTTTAATTTACTGTTCATTGGATAAATATAGGCGATTTAAACTTAAAGGGGTGTCATGTTGAGCCTGTCGAAACCGTAATTGTTCTTCGACAAGCTCAGAATGACAATAGCTTTTATTTCTCTATCCCCTCCAGCGCAAATAGAAACGCCCATCTTAACGATACATCTTTTAAATAATCGAAACGACCTGAAGCACCGCCATGACCGAATTCCATATTCGTTTTAAGGAGCAGAACGTTTTTATCAGTCTTCATAGCGCGCAGCTTTGCCACCCACTTAGCAGGCTCGAAATACTGTACCTGACTATCATGCAGACCTGTTGTAACCAGCATATTCGGATAAGCTTTTTTCTCTACATTTTCATAAGGAGAGTAACTTTTCATATAATCGTAGGCATCTTTTTTCTTCGGATTTCCCCATTCATCAAACTCATTGGTGGTTAAGGGAATAGTTTCATCGAGCATCGTGTTTACCACGTCAACAAAAGGAACATCAGCAATTACGCCGTTCCATAAATCAGGCGCCAAATTCACTACCGCGCCCATCAATAAACCGCCTGCACTGCCGCCCTGGGCATATAAATGCCCTTTAGAAGTATATTTCTGCTCCACCAGGTATTCACCCGCGGCAATAAAATCGGTAAATGTATTTTTCTTCTTCATCAGCTTTCCATCCTCATACCATTGGCGACCCATTTCCTGTCCGCCGCGAATATTGGCGATGGCAAAAACAAAACCGCGATTAAGTAAACTCAATCTCGGCGATGAAAAAGTTGCATCTGTGCTCGAGCCATAAGAACCATATGCATAGAGCAACAATGGCGCTTGTCCATTCTTCTTGAAGCCCTTTTTATAAACCAAAGCTACAGGAATTTTCGTTCCGTCGTTCGCTGTTGCGAATACACGCTCCGTTACATAGTCCTCAGCGTTATAACCGCCGACAACTTCCTGTTGCTTCATTAATTTTTTGTCTTTTTTCTCTAAATCATAATCGTAGGTAGAGTTTGGCGTAGTTAACGAGGTGTAAGAATAACGAAGCATTTTGCCATTGTATTCAGGGTTTGAGCCAATGCCTGCGGCGTACACAGGTTCCTCAAATTTGATGTAATAATCGCCGCCGTCTTTCTTTAAAACACGTAGTTCGGTTAAGCCGTTTTTTCGCTCCGATAATACCAGGTAATCTTTAAACTCATCTCCATATTCCAATAAAACATCTTTACGATTCGGTATCACTTCTTTCCAGTTTTCCTTTGCTGTTTTATCCAGCGGACATTCCATCAAACGGAAATTCTTAGCATTCCAATTGGTAACGATATAAAATTTATCATCAACAGGAAGCACATCATATAATACATCCTTAAACCTCGGAGAAAAAACTTTAAAAGGTGCCTCTGGATGGTTGGCATCAATCATTCTATATTCAGAAGTTAAAGTTCCCTGCGAGCCAATGAAAATGTATTTGTCATTTTTCGATTTAGAAACGCCTATATAATTCGTGTTGTCTTTCTCATCGTAAACCACAACATCGGTTTTTGCATCCGTTCCGAGTACATGTTTCTTAATCTTCTCGCTTAATAAAGTAACGGGATTTTTCGAAGTGTAAAAGAACGTTTTGTTGTCATTTGCCCAAGCAACTGCACCTTGTGTATTAGGGATGGCGTCCTTATAAATTTCGCCAGTTTCTAAATTTTTAACCTGAATGGTGTACTGCCTGCGGGAAATTTTATCAACTCCAAAAGCCAGCAATTTATTGTCAGGACTGATGCTAAAACCCGATGCACTGTAGTAGGAATTTCCTTTTGCCAGGGCATCAACATCCAATAAAATTTCTTCAGCAGCATTTAAACTTCCTTTTTTGCGGCAATATTTAAAGTATTGCTGGCCATCTTCAGTTCGGTTATAGTAATAATAACCATTTTTGAATACCGGTACCGATTCATCTTTTTCTTTAATACGGCCTTTCATCTCTTTAAACAAATCTGCCTGAAACGTTTCCGTCCCTTTCATCATTGTATCCAGATATTTATTTTCAGCTTTCAAATAATCGACAACTTTCGTGCTATCAGGTCCTTTCTTAAAATAATCAATCATCCAATAATAATTATCCACCACAGTATCGCCGTGAATAATTCTTTTATGAGGTTTAATTTCGGCTATAGGCGGATTAGCATCAGGCCATTTTATAGAATTCATTTCTTGTTTTTTTGGGTTGTTGCAAGCTGTAATTGCGCCAAGCAAAATCAGCGAGGGTAAAATACGTTTCATCATGATGGTTTGGTTCAGGTTGATGCAATTTAACGAATTTATGTTAGATTTTTGATTTCAACACGTTAAAGGTTTAATCAGCCAAATTATTATTTTCGCAAAAATTCGCCATCCTGTTGATATTCACTCCAATTGAAAAAAATAGATGTTAAATTGCCAATATTAAATTTATTAAATGCCTCTCTTCAAAGGAGGGGTTGGAAAGGCCAATGAAATTAGCATACAAAAAAATCGTTGTCAAGGTTGGGTCGAATGTAATTACACAGGCTAACGGCTTACCTGATGAATCGCGGATTCGGCATTTGGCAGACCAACTGTCCGAAATAAAAAAACAAGGCGTCGAAGTAATTTTGGTTTCTTCGGGCGCTGTGGCTTCGGGCAGAAGCCTAATTAAAGTTTCCGAAAAGCAAGACGCCGTAACCACACGACAATTATTAGCAGCAATTGGTCAGGTAAAACTGATAAATACCTATGCTAATTTCTTCGAGCCGCACAAAATTAAATGTGCACAGGTTCTTGTAACAAAAGAAGATTTCCGTGACAGGGCGCATTACCTAAACATGAAAAACTGTATTCAGATTTTGCTACAGAATGAGGTGATCCCTGTAGTAAATGAAAATGATGTAGTTTCTGTAACCGAATTGATGTTTACCGATAATGATGAACTGGCAGGGTTAATCGCCTCAATGTTAAATGCTGATGCGTTGATTATTCTTTCTAATGTGAACGGAATTTACAATGGAGACCCGAACACGACTGGCTCGCAAGTAATAGAAGAAATCTCGGGCCCGGTTTCAAATCTGGCCTCATTTATCCAGACGGGTAAATCGCAATTCGGACGTGGCGGAATGTTAACAAAATCGACTATGGCCCGAAAGGTAGCTAAACTTGGTATAACCGTTCATATTGCGAATGGAACAAAAGATAATGTTTTAACATCATTAACAAATAATGAAATTGTACATACCCGTTTCGTTCCAGAAAAAATTAAGTCTGGTAAAAAAAGATGGATTGCCCATTCAGAAACATCGGCAACAGGCGTAGTGAAACTGAACGACGGCGCAAAAAGTGTATTAACTTCTGGAAAAGCGACAAGTTTATTACCTATTGGTATTACAGAAATACAGTCTGATTTTTTGAAGGGTGATATCATTAAAATCATCGACGAACAAAACCGGTTAATTGGTTTAGGCATTGCGGAATACGGTTCGGATAAAGCAAAAGAAAGAATCGGGCAGAAAAAACAAAAGGCGCTGGTACATTATGATTATTTTTATTCAGCCATCTAAGCTAAAGATTAAAGCAGAAAGACCAAAGCTTGTAAACAATTTAACTACAAAGCACACAAAGAAAAAGCACAGAGAAACACTGAGCTATATTTAGGCCTTGGTGTCCTTGTGTAAACTCAGCGGCCTCTGTGTTAATAATTGAACAACATCAGCAAATCTTGATACTTGATTCTCGCTAATTGATACTAAAAAATGAACTACAAACGTTACTTCGAAAAGGCCAAGCAAGCTACCCGTACCATGATTAGCTTGAGCAAAGAAACCACCAATAAAGTTTTAGCTGATTTAGCTGAGGCTTTAGTTTTGCATACGCCAGAAATTTTAGCTGAAAACGAAAAAGATTTGGCTAGAATGCCCATTGAAGATCCGAAATATGATAGACTTAAACTAACAGAACAACGCATTGCTGATATTGCTAATGATCTTAAGAATGTAGTTGATTTAAAAAGTCCGCTGGGTGAAATCCTTTCCGATAAAACCTTAGAAAATAAACTTCAAATTCAAAAGATTCGCGTTCCGCTGGGTGTGGTTGGTGTTATTTATGAGGCTCGCCCGAATGTCACTGCCGATGTATTTTCGCTTTGCTTTAAAACGGGAAATGTAGCCGTTTTAAAAGGTGGAAGTGACGCAGAATTTTCAAACTTGGCCATTGTAAAATTAATTCATAGTATTATTGCAAAGCATAAAATTAACCCTGATGTTTTAATTTTACTGCCTGCTGAAAGAGCTGCTACAGAAGCTTTACTTCATGCAAGAGGTTTCGTTGATGTATTGATTCCTCGCGGAAGTCAGTCGCTGATTAATTATGTTCGTGAAAACAGTAAAATTCCGGTAATCGAAACCGGAGCAGGAATTGTACACACTTATTTCGATGAGTCCGGTGATTTGGAAAAAGGTAAAGCCATAATATTTAATGCGAAAACAAGAAGAGTGAGTGTTTGTAATTCGCTTGATTGTGTTTTAATTCATAATAGCAGGTTAACAGATTTGGACAAACTCCTGTCGCCTTTGGCTAAAGGAGAAGTGGCACTTTTTGCAGACGAGAGAAGTTTTGAAGTTTTAAAAAATTCTTACCCTGCTGAACTTTTAAGCCATGCAACGGGAGCACATTTTGGAACGGAGTTTTTATCCTTAAAACTGGCTGTCAAAATTGTTGATGATTTTGATGCAGCCTTGAATCACATCGCAGATTATAGCTCCAAACATAGTGAGGCCATCATTTCGGAAGATGCTGACCACATCACGAGGTTTTTAAATGAAGTAGATGCAGCTGCGGTTTATGCCAATGCATCAACAGGTTTTACCGATGGCGCTCAATTTGGCTTGGGGGCGGAAATAGGCATAAGTACGCAAAAGCTTCATGCCCGCGGACCAATGGCATTGGAAGCTTTGACCAGCTATAAATGGGTAGTACGGGGCAATGGGCAAGTGCGGGCTTGATGGCAGATTAGAGGGAAGTGGAAGATCGATGCATCGACAATGTAAAGTTTAGCCAGTCCGTTTTTTTCCTGAAACAACCAATATGTTGCAATAACCATTGTTAAGGGCTGTCGCCCAATGAACCAATTAACAACTAAATTTCAAACACTTCTCCACGTTCCGGAGCTACCACATCAAAGCCATCTTCTTGCAATGCGGCAGTTAAACTTTGTAAACTTTTATCTTCTCCATGTACCAAAAAAACTTTTTTGGGTTGACCGGTCTGTTTTACTGTTCGGATTAAATCGTCGTGATCGCCGTGACCGCTGAGTAAATCGGTTTGGCGAATGGTGGCATAAACCATCATTTCACGATCTTTGATTTTCACAATTGGCGCGCCGCTCAAAAGCTTGTAACCAAGCGTTCCTTTGGCGCAATAGCCAATAAAAAGAATGGTACAGTAATAATTTTGGATATTATAGTAAAGGTGGTCTTGAATACGTCCGCCCTCCAACATACCTGCAGAAGAAATGATGATACAAGGGTCGAAATAGTTAGAAACATCTTTACTTTCTTTCATTGTCTGGACGTAGGCGAGATGCTCAAATTCAAACTCATCACCCATGGTTTTATAAAAATCTTTCGCTTCCTGATTAACCAGACTATGGTGTTTCCGGTAAACATCTGTGGCTTGTATCGCCATGGGGCTGTCCACGAAAATTTGTACGGGAGGCAATAATTTTTTAGTAAAGATTTGGTTTAGTGCAAACACAAGGGATTGTGTTCTACCAATGCTGAAGGCGGGAATAATTAATCGCCCTGGAGTTTTAATACAGGCTTCTTCGATTTCTTTGACTAATCTTTCTTCCAGCGTTTGGTCTTTGGTGTGATACCGGCCGCCATAGGTAGACTCGCAAATGAAATAATCTACCTCAGGGATTGGTTCTGGTTTTACCAAAACCGGATAATTTTCTCTTCCGATATCACCGGAAAAAGCAATTCTTTTTTCCTGGCCATTATCATTGATGGTTAAAACAGCTGCCGCAGCACCTAATAAGTGTCCAACAGGAACGAAGGTCAAACTGATATCGCCGTTGATTTTAAATGGTTTATTGAAAGCGATGGTTACAAAACGATCTATTGTATCCATCACGTGTTTGTGGAGATACAAAGGCTTCGGTCCGCTGAAATTGCCGCGTTTTGTGCGTGGCTTTCGATTTTGTTTTCTTAAAAAAAGCTCTACAGAATCGAATAATAAAATAGAAGTTAGGTCAGCAGTTGGGGGCGTGCAAAGTACCTGGCCATCAAAACCCATACGAACCAGGGTTGGTAAGTTGCCTGAATGGTCGATATGTGCATGCGTTAAAATAACCAGATTAATGCTGGCCGGATCGAATGGAAACTGCTGATTTTCTTCCTGGTAGGTTTCTTTTTCATAATCTAAACCGCAATCTATGAGTATTTTATAATGCCCCACTTCGAGCAGGTGCATACTTCCTGTTACTTGTTTTGCGGCGCCCCAAAACGTTAACTTCATCTTTCTTTCTGTAGGGTAAATTGTTTGGTGTAAAGTAGTATAATTGCTGGAATTTTTAAACAATAGCAGGTAATTTTTTGTTATTGCAGTCTGAATATTTTAATGTTCAGGGATTTAAATTTTAACATTATTTTTTGGAAAGCAATTGCGGTAGCTTTTTTGTTCATTCAGCCCCGATTTCTATTTCATTCTACACTCATTTCTCGTTTACGGGCTTTCCATTTTTAGCGGATTTAAGTGGAAAACGGCATTGCTATTTTCACAACCAAAATTTATAAACCCTATAGCAGCGAAACGCAAAGTTTTTTGCTTTAGTTAGCAAAAAGCGGGGCTGCCAAATTCATGAAAAACAGAACCATTCATTTTCAAATCCTTAATTCAGGCTGATTTTAATATTTTAAAGCTTTATCTTTGAAGAAAAACATCAGCAATGCAAGAGCCGTTTGATATAGAAATAGGACCGGTAAATTATTCGGTTTTTCCTGAGGGTAATGATTCATATACCATTTTTAAAGATGGTAAAGAGTACATTCAAATTCAGAAAGATACTTCTTCCATTTGGTTAAAAATGGATTACAAAACTGAACTTCCCATTTTTGAAGAAGATGAAGAAGTTAATGCAATTGGGCAGGCAATTGAGAAGTATGTGCCTGAAGAAGAGGATGATGAAGAGGAATTATAACAGAAAGTCCCGGCTAAACCGGGACTTTTCCTTTTTAAATTATCTGGTACAGTTCGCTGTCCAGGTTCCATTCGTATTTGAAACGCCTATTTTCAAGGTGCTCGCATCTATTGTAATACCAATGACGCCCGTACCGACACTGATGTACGTATTTCCGCTTTCCTGGAATTTTACCCCGGTGATATCAGGGATATTGTTACCAAAAAAGAAACTGTAAGTATCATTTACTTTTGTTACGGTTACCTTACCATCTGTACTGGTTATCTGTGTGTCACCTTTACTATAGGAAACGGTTCCTCTGTAAGTACCTACAAATAGATCTCTGTCTGCCGGGTCAGTATCTTTTTTACAAGATGCCATTACGGTTAATGCTATCAAAAGCATGCTGAAAATTTGAACTGTCTTTTTCATGTTTTGTTTTTCAAAGTTTATGAAACGGCTGGGGTAGACAACCGATTCGGATAATTAAATGTAACAGACTGTTTACAACGACTGTGCCAAAGATATTTTTAAAGAAAAAAATATAAGTGTTCCATCCGATAAATTGGACTTGTATCAGTTATAATTAATTGAATGACAGCACAATGGTTTTGACCCTTTCGGAGGATGAATTAATGCATTTAATGTATTTGGCTAAATAGAACTTAAGAACATGTTCTAATCGATGAACTGTTTAGTTTATAGGAATTTAATGAAAGTGTTGGTTGATTAAGAACAAAATTTTTTTATAAGTGAATATTTTTTATTTTGTGGACATATGCATTTTGCTTATCTTATGTTTATCCTGGCAAACGCTCTATAGATGAAATTTTCAGTTAATTTACAGAAATTACTTCCCTTTGGTTATCTTTTCCTTGTTGTGCTGGGCATACTTAAAGAGAGTATTTTTTACTACCAGATTGACATTAATATTTTAAAATATTCTACTATAATGGATATTTTAATTAGTCCGATTGCAACTTTAACCTCTAACCTTATTGTATTTGCAGCGGTAATTATTTTTGCTGTAATTCTGTACGCCTATCCGGCTTTTTTAGCCAACAAACGAGACAAAAAATGGGCGCAAAAACTATCAGGGTTAAAAAATACCGAAATGCTTAGCGAGGAAGAAGTAGGTGATCATTATACACGTTTTTTTGCTGTACTTTTAGCGTGCGGATTATTCTCCTTCTTTATCGGCATAGGGCTTGGGCAAGGGAAAAAATTAGCGAACAAAATAAACAATAACACAATTAAGTACGACCATACCTTAAACTATAACAGTGGTGAATCAGAAGTAATCTACCTCATTGATGTAAATAGTATCTATTACTTTTACGTAGCAAAAGGAAATAAGGCCGTTAAAATTGCTCCAATTGGTGCAGTAAAAAACATAGAATTAACGCTAAATAAAAAATTAAAATGACAGAAGTAAAATTGGAAGAATTGAGTGACGAAGCGTTACTCAAAAGAGAAAAGATGGTAAGCTCAGTAACTTACACGCTGGCAGGAATGCTATTGGTATTGTTTTGCTTAGGCCTGTTTTTAACCTTTAAAAAAGGCTTTACGCCCTTAACGGTAATTCCAATTGCCTTATCGCCAATTATACTCACTAATTTGGTAAGTATTAAGAAAATTAAAGCGGAGCGTAAATTGAGAAATTTATAATCACTTTTTGGTATAGGTTGCTGGTCCAATAATATGGAAGGACTTACCTAATACTGAGATTATCTTTTTTGTCAACGTTCAAAAACCGATTTTTTAATGGCTAAATATTCTCGGAAAGAACGTATTAATTATGCCCCTCATTAGTACATCTTCTTTAATTACTCCTTTAAAAAATGAAAAGCACCCATCAGCTAAAAAAGAGATTTTGCATAGATGCTTCTAATTATTTTTAAAAGTTAAAAAAAGTGATATTAGAAAGATTAGTACATTAATTATAAAGACAATTATAGCCATGTTTTTTAAGTTATAGAGTCCTTTCGTTCGGAAGGCTTTGAACTCCCAAAAAATAAATACTCCATAAAATAGAGAAAAGCAAAATGTTAATTTCAGGAATAGACTAAGCTCTTCAATAAACGAAAACTGATCTTCCCGAATGTATTTTGGCAATAAGCAATCCGCATAATTGTAAAAAATTAAAATCACGAGGGCTAAAATCAATAATCTGATTGTGAAATAAATTCCGGCTCTTAATTTTGAGTTTTGTATGCTCATTGATGATTAATCGTTTAAATTAAACTTAATCGCCAATCCATGCTTGCGCATTTAAAAGCAGTTGGGACAGCAATCGCTTTCTACATTGGCTAACTTTTATTTCAGGGCATTATATGCCAAAAGAAAAATTATTATAGCGATAAAAAAATGCTATTGGTGTTTTCATTTGTTCTTCAAAAATTCTTCTTCATTTTTTAAGCTACTAAATTCTTTTTTATGCTCGTCCCATAAGTACGCAACGTAATAAGCTTTTGTAGATTCCAGCTTCTCTTTACAGATGCTGGAGATAAACAGAAGACTATTTGTTTTGCATATGGCCCTATCCTCTGCAAATAGGCAAGAGTTTTCTTCACCTAGTGGCAAGTCGTAAATTTTCCCATCGCGTACATCAATCATGAATCCCATTATACAGCTTGTACCGCATCCAAATGTTGCCAACACATAATTACCAGCGAAACTAACTTCATTCGATTTATAGGCTTCGGTGATTCTAGTCTTAAAATCTTTTGCCTTTGGATAGCTCGACCAATCAATAGGTGCTTTAACTGAGCTCGATTCTGCATCAAGTACGAATTTTTCGAAATTAATACTGTCTGTATGATAAATCTCTTCATGATTAGAAACAGGAGTGTCTATAATTGAAGTATCCTTAATAATTGGAATACTGGTGGCAACGGAATCGGCTTTTAAAGAATCATTGAATTGATGATCGGGTTTAGTATTATTTTTGCAACCGAATACGCAAAGCGTAAATATAATTATGGCTAAATTGTTTTTCATTGAGCAAAGTCTGGTCTTGAATTTAGTTTTATATGCTAATAATAAAAATATTTCTTTGAGTTGGGGATTTTAATTTCCGTTTTACCCGCAGTAAAACCATCCATTTTTGGAATTGATTTAAAAGGGTATTTAAATTTTAGCTGACTGTCTTTTGGTATAGGGGTATTATCATCGCAATCGCCAAAAGTATAATCTACAATGACCTGATTGGTCGAAAAATTAATATCGTATTTAAAATCGAAATCGCATGTATCGTAATCATTATAACGGGAACCAATAACATACCAATCTCCATTTTGATAGCGAAAAATATTCCGGTGCGTACTGTAATGCCTGGAATTATGCTGAAATGTTTGCGCTATAATTATGGTGTTATTTTTTATTTCCAGAGACAGATTTACGCCTGCATCCAGGCAAAATCCACAATCATTACTATTCCAAAGAACGGAGGAATTTTGCTTCCAAAGCTTAAGTGAACTGTTAACAATTTTATAGATCCATAGTTCTCTTTTGAATCCAGTGCTGTCGTTTCTCCTGTTGGTGTTATAGGCAATAACTACTTCATTTAATCCATCCTTATCTAAGTCGCCGGTTGCTTCTAAAATTTTTGTGTACCCTTTAGGGCCAACTAGCTTTTTCGATATTTGTGCAACAGTATTTAAAGAGAAAAATAAGATGAGAACGAGAAGTGATTTCATTGTGCATTCAACTATTATAGTTAATCAAAATCGTTTATTCGATAAATATGTATACAATTGCTTCTTCCGGATGTTGAAATTTTTTCATCTTATGCCTCGAAATCAGCGGTGTAATCTATTCAAATATACCGATTAAGAACTCGATTGCTGAATACATTTTTTGATCACCACAATGCTGGCAAGACAGATTTTGCACAAGTTCTGTAAAGCAGATGCGCTTCTGGTTCCAAAATGGAAAGTCATATTATTTTGTTTAAGTTTTGTTATTATCCTGCCCAGCCTGCTCTATCTAAGCTGCGGTAATTAATAGATTCTGCCAGGTGTTCGAGTGCAATATGGTCACTTCCATCCAAATCAGCTATGGTTCTGGCAACTTTTAAAATTCTATCGTAAGCCCTGGCTGACAAACCGAGGCGTTCCATCGCTGATTTTAAAAGTATTGTTCCGGCATCGCTGATTTGGCAAACTTTTCGAACCATCTTTGGACTCATCTGCGCATTATAGTGTAAATCGTCCTTATCTGCAAAGCGACTGTCTTGAATTTCTCTGGCCATAATTACACGTGCCCTGATGAGTTCACTTTTCTCCGCTTCGCGGGCGGAGGCGAGTTCGGAGAAATTAACCGGAGTAACCTCAACATGCAAATCAATTCTATCCAGCAGCGGACCCGAAATTTTACTGAGGTATTTTTGTACGACTCCCGGAGCACAAACACAGTCTTTTTCCGGATGATTATAAAAGCCACAGGGGCATGGATTCATCGAAGCGACGAGCATAAAGCTTGCAGGATATTCAACAGAAAAACGCGCGCGGGAAATTGCGACTTTTCGATCTTCCAGGGGCTGCCGCATGACTTCTAAAACCGTTCTTTTAAATTCGGGCAATTCATCCAGAAATAAAACGCCATTGTGCGCTAAAGATATTTCCCCTGGCGACGGATTTATACCACCGCCAACCAGCGCAACATCTGATATGGTATGGTGCGGTGAACGATAGGGCCGGACAGTCATTAAAGCATCTGTGGATGAAAGCTTTCCGGCAACGGAATGAATCTTCGTGGTTTCTAAAGCTTCATATAAATTCAGCGGTGGCAATATGGTTGGCAAACGTTTCGCGAGCATCGTTTTGCCTGCGCCCGGTGGGCCAATTAAAATCAGGTTGTGTCCGCCGGCAGCAGCAATTTCCAAAGCACGTTTAATATTTTCCTGTCCTTTAACATCTGCGAAATCATGATCATAGTTGCTAATGTTTTTGAAAAACGCCTCTTTTGTATCGATTTTAACCTGTTCCAATGGCGCACTTTTGTTGAAAAAGGCGATAACTTGAATCAAGGTTTCCACGCCATAGGCTATTAACCCATCTACAATGGCTGCTTCCCGAGCGTTCTGTTTTGGTAAAATAATGCCTTTAAAACCAACCTGCTGAGCCTGGATTGCGATGGGCAACGCGCCCTTGATTGGCTGAATGGCGCCATCAAGGGAAAGCTCACCCATAATAAAATAGCTTTCCAGTTCTTCGGAGGGAATTTGACCAGAAGCAGCCAGAATCCCAATAGCGATGGGTAAATCATAAGCAGAACCTTCTTTTCGAATATCGGCGGGGGCAAGATTGACGACAATTTTTTGTCTGGGCATTCTGAAACCTGAAACATGTATGGCGCTTTCTACCCGCTGCAGACTTTCTTTTACTGCATTGTCCGGCAGGCCGACCATATAATACTTATTCCCACCACTAATACTAACCTCAACAGTTATTGTGAGTGCATTTACACCATATACAGCACTCCCGTATGTTTTTACAAGCATTTATTATTCTCGAAAAATGAAATGGGATGTTATGTTATTCGGGGATGAATAGGATTATTGCTAATATAGAAAGAATTATCTGATTTATAATCGGTCGAAATACGGGAGACGAAAAATAAAACGTACTAAATAAAAAATCCCAACCATTTCTGGTTAGGATTTAAATATCTGCAATGCTATTTCGCTTTAGCTTTGGTCTTTTCTGCTTTAAGCCTAACGCTATCTTCCAAAAGGCATTTTCGGCATACCTTTCATCATTGCGGCTGCGGCTGCCGGGTTTGAAAACTGTTTCATCATTTTACGCATGTCTTCAAACTGTTTAATCAGTTTGGTAACTTCTTCAATTTTCCGACCTGAACCCTTAGCAATGCGTAAACGGCGACTTTGCTGAATGCTATCCGGATTTTCTTTTTCAAAAGGTGTCATCGACTGGATGATTGCCTCAATCGATTTAAACGCATCATCTTCAATGTCTACATTTTTCATCATCTTGCCAACACCCGGAATCATTCCCATCAAATCTTTCATGTTACCCATTTTCTTAATTTGCTGAATCTGGTTATAGAAATCGTTGAAATCGAATTTATTTTTGCGGATTTTCTTTTGTAATTCTGCAGCTTCTTTCTCATCGAACTGCATCTGGGCACGTTCAACAAGTGAAACCACATCACCCATACCTAATATACGGGATGCCATACGGTCTGGATAGAAAACATCCAAAGCCTCCATTTTCTCACCAGTACCAATGAATTTTATGGGTTTGTTTACAACAGATTTAATTGAAAGTGCTGCCCCACCACGAGTATCACCATCTAATTTCGTTAAAACTACACCTGTGAAATCCAATCTATCATTAAATATTTTGGCTGTGTTTACCGCATCCTGACCAGTCATTGAGTCTACAACGAATAAGATTTCGTGTGGTTGCGTTTTCGCTTTAACTTCCGAAATCTCGTTCATCAACGATTCATCGATCGCCAAACGACCTGCCGTATCGATAATGATTACGTTATTTCCATTTTGTTTACCGTGCGCAATACCCTCTAATGCAATGGCAACGGGATCTTTCGACTCTCGGTTTGCATAAACTGAAACTCCAACCGAAGTTCCTAAAACCTCCAGCTGGTCTACCGCTGCCGGGCGGTACATATCACCTGCAACCAACAAAGGCTTTTTACCCTTACCCTTTAAATGCAATGCCAGTTTACCTGCGAAAGTCGTTTTACCGGCACCGTTTAAACCTGCAATTAGGATAATGGTTGGGTTTGCCTTGGTTTCCAACTCAGTAACTTCGCCGCCCATTAAAGCTGCAAGCTCATCGTTCATGATTTTGGTAAGCAATTGACCGGGAGAAACCGCTGTTAAAACGTTCTGTCCCAATGCTTTTTGCCTCACTTCGTCCGTGAACGCTTTGGCGGTTTTATAGTTAACGTCGGCATCTAATAATGCTTTACGAATCTCTTTCATGGTTTCCGCCACGTTGATTTCCGTAATACTGCCTTGTCCTTTTAATACTTTAAATGCTCTGTCTAGCTTGTCCTGTAAATTATCAAACATGTTTTTTTAAGCTAAAAAGCCAGTCGCTCCAGGCGAAAAGCCGATGTTTTTAATAAAAAGCAAATGTACAAATTTAGTTCAAACCTATGAGGTTTTCAAAACCTTATAGGTTTAATTGTCGATATTTTTCTTTTGATGCAACATTTGATATATGCTTTAGTCTTATGTAGACTAAACTAAATAAATGAAATTCTATTTATCACTCTTTTTATTGTTCGTATATTTTATTTCCTACGCACAAGACCCCACCAAGCAAAAACAATTATCAGCTTTAAGAACTGTTGAAATACCAAAAATTGATGGTTTTTTAGATGATGCCTGTTGGGTAAATGTGCCAATAGCAACTGATTTTTTCGAAATCAGACCAGTGCCGGGCCGGGTAGAAAAAAAAGAAAGACGGACCGAAATGAAAGTGCTTTACGATGACGTAGCCATTTATGTTTATGCTCGTATGTATGATGATAAAGATAGCGTTTCACATGAATTGGTTTCACGGGATAACATTGGTAATGCCGATTTCATCTCTATTATTGTCGACCCGTTTTACGACAAAATGAATGGCAATGGATTTTTTGTAACCGCCGCCGGCGTACAATTCGATGCCAAATATTCGCAGGTAGGTGATGAAGACCCCAACTGGAATGCCGTTTGGGAAAGTGCTGTTAAAATCGACGAAAAGGGATGGACTTGTGAAATGAAAATTCCGTATTCAGCTTTGCGGTTTTCGGGTAAAGGCATTCAAAACTGGGGTTTAAACTTCAGCAGAAGAATACAACGAACCAATGTTCAAACTTTTTGGAATTATGTAAACCCTGCGGTAAATGGCTTCATCAATCAGGAAGGACTTTTTACAGGTATTAAAGATATAAAGCCGCCTTTGCGTCTTTCTTTTTCGCCTTACATTTCGGCTTATGTGAACCACTACCCCGTTAACCTTCCTGGGGTAAAAAATACAACTTCAAGATTTAACGGGGGCATGGATGTAAAGTATGGCATCAATAACAGCTTCACTTTAGATATGACTTTGGTGCCTGATTTTGGTCAGGTACAATCAGATAACCGGATTTTGAACCTCACTCCGTTTGAGGTAAAATTTAACGAAAACCGCCAGTTTTTTACCGAGGGAACGGAGCTTTTTAATAAAGGCGATTTGTTTTATTCTAAACGAATTGGTTCGATTCCGGCTTACTACAATTATTCTGGACTAAGTAGCGATGACAAAATTATCAAAGACCAAACGGAAGCAAAGGTTTTAAATGCAACCAAAATTTCAGGTCGCACGGCAAAGGGTTTGGGTATTGGCATTTTCAATGCTATCACAAACAGCATGGAAACGGAAGTGGAGGATGCCCAGGGAAACACAAGGCTGGTAGAAACACAACCTTTAACTAATTATAATATTCTGGTCTTTGACCAGTCTCTAAAAAACAACAGTTCGGCCACTTTTATTAATACAAATGTGCTAAGGCAGGGAATTGCTTATGATGCAAATGTTAGTGCTTTACTTTTCAACCTGAACAATAAAGACAACAAATATTTTGTTAACGGAGGCGGTAAGATGAGTTACATCAGGGATGAGCAAACCAGCACAGGATACAGTTATACGTTAAGGCTAGGTAAGCAAAGCGGCAATTTTACATGGAGCTACAATCAGGTTTATGCCGATAATAAATTCGACCCTTCTGATATGGGCTTCTTTACCAACAACAACTTTTTAGACCAACGAATCGGTTTAGGATACAGTGTTTACAAACCAGGTAAATGGTATAATGAATTTCAAAACTGGTTTAACATATCATATTCGAGAAGGGTAACCCCCGGCGATTATCAAAGTTCCGGAATTGAGGCAGGCTCATATATCCGGTTTAAAAACTTATGGTCTGCGGAATTGGATGTAAATTATGATGCCAAAGCCAACAACTTTTACGAATCAAGAAATGGACAGGTATATAAAGCGCCGGAAAATTTTACAATTGGGCTTTACATTAATCCAAACAGAGCAAAGGCTTATAATTTTGGAGGAAATATTCGCTATCAGGAGCAGGAGCTATTTAAAGGCAAATCATATAATTTTTACCTCTTTCAAAACTTTAGGCTAAATGATAAAATTGCTTTTGGTTTAGATTTAAACTTTAACCCGAATTATAATTATGTAAACTGGGTTACGGCGCAAGGCCGTGAGGCCATTTTTTCTAAATATGATAGAAGAACGGTAGAAAATTCTTTCGACGCAAAATACACCTTTACAAATTTAATGGGGTTAACGGTTGTACTAAGACATTATTGGAGCGATAGAAGAAACAAGGATTTCTACTTGCTAAAACCTGATGGAGATTTAACCGATTATCATGGACCTGCGTTAACCGGAACAGATAGAAATTACAATGTTTTCAATGTGGATTTAATTTATACCTGGCAATTTGCGCCAGGTAGCACGCTTTCGGTATCGTACAAAGATGCAGCCGAAACTTACGACACTTTTTACACGCAGCGCTACAACAAAAACCTGAGTGGGATTCTAGCTTCACCCCAAAATAATAGTTTATCTGTTAAGGTTTTGTATTTTATCGACTACCTTGATTTGAAGAAAACGCGCAAAAAAATCCAATTTAAAGGCACTGAAAAGAATTAGGTGATTATATTTCCAATCCTTTCACAGCAATAAAAATAACGACAACTATCTTGGGAAAACGAATATAAAGCCAAGCGCCAAGGTTTGACTTCCTTGAATGTTATCTGTTCCGGTGTCTCTGTCAAATAGTCCGATTCCGGTTAAACTGGTATTCATGAAGCGGTTGATTTTGGCAGTTAGTGCTATGTCTAAGCGGTGATCTATCCTTGAATACCTAAAGTTTTCGTATGGAATTAGCATGGCATACCTGGCTTTCAAATTGGTGTTGGTAAAAATGTCTTTATCAAAAGCACTTACCACCTGAAAAGCCAATTCATTTCTGAAAGTTTTACCAATCGGTACGCCATAATTTTTTTTGACGTCGCCATTGGCCAAGTTTTTATCCAGCACAAATGTTTGGCGGGCTGTACCCGTACCAAAGCGAGTAGAGAAATATTTATTTGGTTTATACTCAAAACCTATAGATTCAGTTAAATAACCTGGTCCCATAAATTTTGATATCAGCGTCGCGATTTCTGTTCCATTTACATTTGTGTATGTAAAACCATTGTCAAACTGCGATTCGAAGTTTAATGAACCGAAAAAGTACCAGTTTTTAGAAAGTTGAAAGGAAGCTTTGTTATCCCAGAAAATACGGTCATTGGTTTTCTTTTGAAGCTGATCTTTATTTTTTATTTTACCGTATTGGAGAATAACCTCACTTACATAGCTATAGCTGTTTTTGCTGTATTCGGCCTTCCAGTTTAATAAGCCGCCAACAGCAATTGAATTTACGCCTCCCCCTTTCCAGTTATCGCTAAATTGTGCTTGGTTAATATTGATCCCGATTGATGTTTTGGTTTTCCAATAATTTACTTTGGCATTTACTATTGCCGGGCGGATTTTCACAGGCTCAAAGGACAAAGGTAATGTCCTGCTAGGTAAGGGGCTGCGCTTTAGCTTTATGTTCAGGTCCTTAGTGTTGATAGGAATTGTATCAATTTCCTGAGCATATAAATTCGCTGAACTGAGGCTTAAAATGAGGACAAGGTAAAATAAAAAATTCTTCATTACTTACAAAGGAAAAAAAAATTATCAGAGATAAAAAGGATTGAACGAAGGATTTTACCATAGGGGATAAATCATGGAACATAATTGGCCTTCTTAGGAGCCTATAAGCTTAATCCAGGAAAACCAATTACCCTGTTTCAAATAGGCTAAATTGGTTTCATGAGTATAGGCTTCTTGTTCAAAAATGATTTTCCTGTAGGCCAGATCGTGGTTTTTATACCTGATTAGGTTAATTAAATAATTCAGCAGATACAGGATGTAAAACGGTAAAATTAAAAGTTCAAGTTGTTGGCGGAGGTGTATTTTTTCATGATTTATAATTTCCTGGTCTGTTTTATAGCTTTCATTTCTTAATAATATAAAAGGGAATATAGCCATACCTGCTGCGGGTAAGCGTTTAAAAATCAAAATCGGCGCTTTCAAAACTTATCTATGCTAAGCTCAGGAAGCGGAGGCAACCGTAATGCTTGTGGATTAACCCTATAACTTTTATACGCATTTCTAACAAAGAGGTTAAAAGCATAATCGTTGGCATCTAGTACAAATTGATAGGTTGGACGATATTGCTGCATAAAATCCGTCAGTTCCGGATCTTTAATCCCGAGGATTTGCTGAACCAGATTTGATGTAAAGCGGTAGTCGATAACGTCTTCCCGGTAATCTTTTTCCAGGATTTTCTGCAAATGGCGGGCATTTTTACCTTGCCTGCTCAACAGATTGTAAATTGCATCTATTCCCAAACCTACACCGCCGTTCCCCAGATTAAGTAAATTTTTCGAACTTCCTTTTTCAATCGCATATCGGTATTCCTTTAATGCCTTTTCGTGTTGAGCCTGTGGAGAAAGTTTTTTCTGTTGAATTAATACGTCTCTTAAACGAATGCCCAATGATTTTAATTGAAAATATGCGGCAGGTTGCCCTTTAAAAACAACGGTATCTACGCCGTAACCAGAAAGGGCGGCCACCAGGGTATCGCCTGGAATGGCATAGGTACTGAACTCTCCTTTTGTCGTATTGTATAGGCCATCTCCGCTCCGGGTATTGTAAATATAAACTTTTGCCAGCCGTTGCTTTGTCTCCTTATCAATAACAACACCCTGCACAGGTTTTGTTTGTGCAAATAGTGCAGTCGAAAGATTAAACAACAACAGAAAAGAAATTAAAATTCTCATTGGAAAACAAATCTACAACTTACCATGCTGCAATAATTTTGATTAACATTATTTAACCTTCAATACTTGTCCAAGTTTGATGCCATCGGTTGTCATATTATTTAATATTTTCAGATCGTCAATGCTGATGTTAAACCGTTTAGCAATATTGTAAAGTGTATCACCCTTAATCACAGTATAAGTTCCATCTGCAATAATTGGTTTTGCCCCTGGCGGAGGTGTTTCTACAGGAGTAAATTTGGTTTTTTCTTTCGGAATATTTTGGTTAATCTCTGTAAATACACGGTCCTCACGGGCTATTTTTTGTTTTTCCGTTTCAGATTGATCATATTGATAAAGCTGATACTTTTCTATTGTATTGATTAACAAATCAGGATATTTTGGATTGGTTGCATAACCGGCCTGTTTTAGGCCCTGAGCCCAACTTTTGTAATCATTTTTGTCTAATTGAAAAAGCGTGCTGTAGCGCTTACGCTTCAAAAATTCTGAATGATCTTTAAAAGATTCGCGCGCATCTTTGTACACTCTAAAGCAATCGTTTTTCTGATCGTCATCTCTGAAATAATTTTTTCCTTTCCAATCCGATGTACACTTAATTCCAAAGTGATTATTGGCGTACTTTGCTAAATCGCTATTCCCGCTACCCGACTCTAAAATTCCCTGCGCCAGAGTAATGCTCGCCGGAATGCCATAAGCATTCATTTCTTCGATAGCGACTGATTTAAATTCGTCAATATAACTCAGCGTATTATAACTTTTATAACTGTTGTTATTTGCTTTATTAGCCGCTTTCTCTATCTGTTTATTGTTTTTAGAATATTTACGGGTAGAGCAAGAGCTGAGAAAGACCACTATTAGCGCCAGATAGATATATTGTATTTTCATTTTTGAGATTAATTTTTATGGGGTTTTGGATTAAAACTTAATTTTTTGTCCTGATTTAAGATTAGCCTTTTTCATTCCATTTTTTTGCATAATGGCTTTAACCGTTGTGCCTTTCTTCTTTGCGATTACACTTAAATTATCGCCGGCTTTGACAGTATAAAAGTTGGCGCGTCTTCGCATGCTATCTTTTCGGCGATAAGTATTCGTCGTGTAGGCCGGTTCTTCATAACCATCGGGGCGCTCATCATATTGATAAAGTTCAAACTTTTTTATCAAAGCGATAACCTGGCTGGCCCAACTTCTGCTATGGGCATAGCCGGCGCGCTGAATTCCTCTGGCCCAGCCCTTATAATCGTATTGATTGTATTTTGAAAATAAATTATTAAATGGTGCTCGGGTTTCCATAATTTCTACGAAATGGCTGTAAGATTCATCAGCACTGAAGTAATCGCGGTAAGAAGAGCGTATTTCGGCGCTGTTATTCGGGCCCTTCACACCAAAGTGATTGTTTAAATGCTGTGCTATGCGGCTACTGCCCGAGGCAGATTCGTGTATGGCTACTGCCAGAATTAAGCTCGCAGGAATTTTATGGTCACGCATTAGGCTTTGAGCGAATGCCGAATGTTCGGCAACATAATCTTCGGTGCTTTGAGCATTAGCGGTAATCACAAATGAAAGCAACAGGCACAAAGTAAATATCTTTCTCATGGGTAACTGTACAAATTGTTCAATTGGTTAATTGTACGATTAACCGATTGAGCAGTTAACCTATTGACCATTATCTTAAACTTTCTTCCTAATTATAAAAAGCCCGTCACGAACAGGAAGTATTAACTTTTCAACCCGTTCATCGCCAGCTATTTTATCATTAAAACTGGTTATATTTTTAGTGTCTTTATCTTGGTTCTCCCGAAGTACCTTTCCACTCCAGAGTACATTATCAACAATGATTAGTCCTCCTTGGCGAACACGGTCAAAAATTAAATCGTAATATGTTCCGTTATTTTTTTTGTCGGCATCTATAAAAACGATGTCGAAAACTTCATTTAATTCGTTTACCGTTTTTGTGGCATCTCCTAAAATGTATTGTATTTTATTGTTGTAATCAGATTTTGCGAAATTGGCACGAACCATATCTTCAAGCTCAGCATTGATATCCAACGTGTAAATTAAACCATCTGACGTTAAGCCTTCTGCCAGGCAAATCGTAGCGTAGCCTGTAAAAGTTCCGATTTCTAAAATTCTCTTTGGCGAAACCATTTTACTCAACATGCTTAAAACCCTGCCTTGATAATGGCCGGATAACATACGGGGCATTAAGACTTTAAGGTTTGTTTCCCGATCTATACTTTTAAGCAAATCGTTTTCCGGTTCGCAGTAATTAACTATTAATTCTTGTAAATCGTCGTTTATCAGACTCATATCAATTAGTTATAAACGGTTGGTTTCCATAAAATATTGTAAAATCAGGGTTGCCGCAATGGTATCTACCCTTTCCTTGTTTTGTCTGTCGGATTTTTTTAACCCACTTTGCATTATAGCCTGATGAGCCATTTTTGATGTAAAACGTTCATCAACCCAATGCAGAGGGATGCTAGGAAAAGCCTTTTTTAGTAATGTGGAAAAGCCTTTTGCATGTTGCTTTGAATCCGAGTCTGAACCATCCATCTGCCTGGGATCGCCAATAACAAAAGCTTCTACCTGTTCCGTTAAGAGGTATTTTTTTATGTAATTTATGGCATCTTTTGGGTGCACGGTATCCAATCCTGTTGCAATAATCTGCAGCGGATCGGTAACGGCGATGCCGATGCGTTTTGTTCCGTAATCGAAGGCAAGAATTCGGGCCATATAATTATAAAGCCTCAAATGTAAGGTTTTTTAAGGAAACGACTTTTTTCTGTTGGAGCAGCGATTAGGGAATCTAACGATTTAATTCACGGAACCTGCCCTTTTCATTTCATCAGTAGCACCACCGTTTGATCGTTTAATCGCTTTTAATGGTTTGCCAAATCTATAGCTGAAACTAAGGAAAAAAAGCCTGCTATCCCGGGTTAATTTGAAATATTCCTGAGCTTGGGGGAAATCTGTTAAACCTTCCATTGCCTGTGTAAAAAAGATATCCCTGGCACTAAGCTTAAGACTACCTTTGCCTTTTAAAATCGTTTTTGAAATGCCTGCAGATACCTGTCCTGTGGGATACAAAAGTTCCTGCAAATCATTTCTTGCTTGGGTAATGTAAAAGCCGGATAGTTCAGCCATTACTGTTTTTATCACATTGAACTGATTACTGGCACTAACCTGGAACTGATTGATGGATGATTGGTAATTTATGTTCCTGTCGCCATTAAGCTTTTTGTAATTGAAATTTCCCTGCCCATTAAACGACCACCATTTTGTCACTGGAAATTGGAGTGATACTGATAAACCCAGGTTTTTCATTTCTCCGACATTTCCATCCGTGTATATTAATATTTTTTTTCCTTCCGATAAGAATAACTGCGAAAAATAATTTCTGACAATACTATAAGAAAGTGTTGAAGTAATTAATTGATTATAGCGGTGGCTCAATTCTAAATTCCAGCTATATTGCGGAAGTATATAGGGGTTTCCTCTTTGTATTGTGTACTTGTTAACGATAAACATAAAAGGATTAAGTTTTTGATAAGCAGGGCGATCTATTCTCCTGCTAGCGGTTATCGTAATTGTATTGAGCGAATCTGCCTGATAACTTAAATAACCCGAAGGAAATAAATTGCCATAAGTTCTCGAAAAAGTAGAATCGGATTTTGAACTGTTGCCAAATTGATTGGCATTATAATTAGTATACTCATAACGCAGTCCTATTTGAGTGCTGATTTTATTGTATTTATGTTCAAAGCTCGTATAAAAAGCATTAATCCGCTCCTTATACAAAAAATGATTACTCCTATTTAAATTAACAGATCGCAACGATTCATTGAAGTTTATGTATGTCGAAATATTATCTGTGCTGATGGTTGAAGATTTAAAGCCCGTTTCCAGCATACTAGATTGATTTAAATGTAAGGTATAGTCTGCTTTTACGGATAAGATTTTTATTGTTGATGGTACTTCGATGTCGGTCCCGTTCTTATAACCATTAGGTGTCAGGAGTTCATTTGTAAAAACCTGATCATTATTCATTCTATAGCTCAACACATCTAAGTCGACAGATACATCTTGTTTTTCATTAAAACTGTGCCTGAGGTTCAGGTTAGCAGCACCATTTTTAAATTTAAACAGGCTGCTACTTATTGTAGATACTGATGAGTCAATGCCGGCATCCTCATTTTTCCATGTCGCAATGGCATCACTTTTTGCTTTTCTTTTGATTATTGTACCACTAAGGGAAAAACCCAATGTTGTGGTTTTTGAAAAATAATAATCTAATCCTGTTTTTAAAAAGTGATAATTGGTAAGATTAGATATTGCCGTATTTTGTTCTAAAACCCCTGTCCCGGTACTATTTAGATTAAAATAATTACGATCAGCATAAATATCAGTGTAATTGTTATTTCGATTGTAGGTTGCTGTACCATAAATATTTATCTTTCCTTTTTTGTAGTTCAGTAACACACTATTGTTGTTTTTGTAATTCCTGCTCCAGCCGGCAATGGTATTAACGGAACCATTGAAACCCTCCTGTGTATTTTTTTTTGTTTTGATGTTTATAATACCTCCATTACCACTTGCATCGTATTTTGAAGATGGATTTGTTATCAGTTCTATATGGCTTACCTGAAAAGAGCTCATGCTCGATAAAAGATTGGTTAAATCAACGCCCGACAAATAAGTTGGTTTGTCATCAATCATGACCAATACATTGTTTTTCCCCTGCAAACTGATACTGCCTTCTTTGTCAATCATTACACCAGGCGATTTCTCAAGTAGCTCGAGAATCGTTGTTCCATCATTGGTAATTGTAGCAGCTACGTTTACGATTATTTTACCTCTTATGTGTTGTATAGGTGGCTTATTACCTCCTATATTTACATCTTTTAACACCTGGCTACCTGGTAATATTTTAATGAACAAAGAAGAAATTATAAAAGGAGATTTGATCAGGGTTGTTTTATGGGGTTCGTATCCTACTGCTTTTGCGCGGAAAACATAGTTGCCTGGAACAGGTTGGCTGAATATAATGGTGCCCTTTTTGTCTGTTTTCCCCGCTTTTATAGACGTAAAGTTTTTTGCAGAAAGAAGTTCAACCGTTGCGTTTTCGAAAGGCTGTTGCTTTTCGTTTAGAACAGTTACTTTAATTGTCTTAGTTTTTTTCTGTCCAAAGCTAATTATTGTTGAGAGCAATAGAAAAAGCAATAACAATGACTTTAAAAAGTTCATTTGTATGAGTAATAGTTAATTTAGAGTTGTTGATGGGTTTCAAATATAGTGAAAACCAAAGGTATATGTGAATCTCCAGAGTTAAATCTTATTGATTATTGTCATCATTACTACATTAGCGGCTGCAAACTAATCTTTGCGCGTTGTGGTTTTGCTTGAGTCAAATTCTGTTTATAAATACCAACATCTCACATCTATTTCTTATTTTGCACCAAATGCAGTTTAAAGAAATCATCGGACAGAACAAGATTAAGCAACAACTGGTGCAGACCGTAAAAGAGAACCGCATTAGTCATGCTCAGCTTTTTTTATCACCAGTTGGCTCGGGTGCATTGCCTCTGGCTATTGCTTATGCGCAGTATATAAACTGCCTGGATAGAAGAGTTGATGATAGCTGCGGTACTTGTTCAAATTGCAGGAAGTATGAACGGTTAATTCATCCTGATTTACATTTTTCTTATCCTTTTTTTGCTTCATCAACTATAAAAACGGCAGTAGACGTTCTTGATGACTGGCGTAATATGTTGCTGCAGGATACCTATTTTGACATGGATATCTGGCGTTCGAAACTTGAGGCAGCAAATAAACAGGCAAACATTCCGATTGGTGAGTGCCATGATATTATTAAGAAATTGAGTTACAAAGCCTTTGAAGCCCAGACTAAGGTGCTGATAATGTGGTTGCCTGAATACCTGGATAAATCTGGAAACGCTTTACTTAAATTAATTGAAGAGCCACCTGCAAACACGCTATTTATTTTAGTGGCCCAAAATCAAGAACAGATTCTAACTACAATTTTATCCCGTACGCAGATTTTAAAAATTCCAAAGCTAACAGGAGAAGAAATATCAGATTATTTACTCGAAAATACAGGCTTAAACAGGAATCAGGCCATTGATTACTCATTTCTGGCAGATGGAAATATAATAGAAGCGAAAGCTTTGGCTGCGGATGTTCAGAGCGATAGCTCAGGGACATTTACAAGCTGGCTGCGCATGGGGTTTGGAAATAAGGTGCCCGAATTAATCGACTTTACCGATGAGGCCGCAAAATGGGGACGCGAAAATCAAAAGAATTTTTTAAAATACGGTGTAAATTATTTGCGGGAATGTTGCTTGATAATCAGCGGGGCAGAAACATTGGTCAAATTGCCTCCCCTTACAATGGAGACCGCCAAAAAGTTAAGTGAACATGTGCTTACATTGCCTATGACAGAGGCAATAATTTCGATACTTGAAGAAGCACACTACCATATTGAAAGGAATGCAAACCCTAAAATTCTGTTTTTAGATGTATCTTTACAGTTGGTAAAAATTATCAGGTTTAAAACGCTCCCTCAGGGGACTCAATATATATACAATTAATTATGGGATGTGGAAGTTGTTCAACAGGTGGTGGTTGCACCCCTAATGGATGCAAAAGTAATGGCTCATGCGGCACCGGTGGTTGCCAGACAATGGAAGTGCATGACTGGCTATCTAACCTGGATATGCCATCCAGCTATAAACCTTTTCAGGTTACAGAAATAAAATTTAAAGGCTCAAGGAAAGAGTTTTTTCTAAATAACGATAACATTTATCTTGAAATTGGTGAGCTTGTTGCGGTTGAAGGGCCAACGGGTGGCTTCGATGTTGGCCATGTTTCACTTACCGGAGAATTGGTAAGAGTGCAAATGAAAAGGCGTAAAACGACTTTAGATCAGGTTACAAAGAAAATCTATCGAAAAGCGACTGAAGCCGATGTTGAAAAGTGGAACGCCGCAAAGGAAATGGAATGGGAAACCATGCATAAGGCACGTAAACTTGCGCTGGATTTGCGTTTGTCGATGAAAATTAGCGATGTAGATTACCAGGCGGATAAAACTAAGGCTACTTTTTTTTATACTGCTGATGGTCGTGTAGATTTCCGCGAGTTAATTAAAAAAATGGCAGAAAGTTTTCGCATTCGCATCGAAATGCGTCAAATCGGAATGCGGCAGGAAGCCGGACGCTTAGGCGGCATCGGTTCCTGTGGGCGTGAGCTATGCTGCTCTACCTGGCTTACGAATTTTAAAACCGTTTCTACGGCTGCTGCCCGTTATCAAAATCTTTCCTTGAACACATTAAAACTTGCCGGACAATGTGGTAAATTAAAATGTTGTTTAAATTATGAATTGGATACTTATCTGGATGCTTTAAGAGACATTCCGGATAGAATTGAAAACCTGGATACAGAAGCAGGCTATGCCCGTCATCAAAAGACCGATATTTTTAAAAAAGTTATGTGGTTTAGTTACCAGGGCGATGAAAATTGGATTCCAGTAGCTGCGGCTCGTGTCAAAGAAATTATGGCAATGAACAAAGCCGGAAAAAAAGCGCCTAATTTAAAAGAAGAAGCCATCCAAATTGCAGCACCTGTTGTTGTCGAGAAATCTTTCGATTACGAAAATGTTGTTGGTCAGGATAGCCTAACACGCCTGGATGAACGTTCTAAAAACAGGAACAATAACCAGAATAAAAATCAGAAAAATAACCGGAATAGTAACCAGAACAAAAGAGACAGAGTTCCCGGCAATGATAAGGCCGTTAATGCGAAGCCTCAAAATCCTAATCAGCAAAGGCCACAACAGGCCGGTCAGAAAGGGCCGCAACAGGCGCATCAAAAACTACAAAACGGGCCAAAGCCACAGCAAGCTCAAACGCCAAAACCAGTAGTTAAGGCTGAGGGACAACAAGCTGTTGCCGGCGAAAAGAAACCTGATCAAAACAGAAACAAAAACCGGAATAATCGTAGAAAGAATAATAATCGCAGAAATAATAACAATGGTTCTGACAATAAACCGGCTGCCGAGTAAAAAGCAAATTTTGCTACTCTTTTTTATGCTTTTTTCTGCATTTTTATCAGGATGCAGCTCAGATGTAGTTGATAGCAACGTGGAGATTCCGGATAGAAAGTGGACTTACCGGAATCACCTCAAAGTACCTTTTGAAATTAAGGACAGCAATAAGTCCTACAACGTTTATTTTAAGCTAAGACATACTGCCGATTACCGTTATGCAAATATTTTCATTCTGGTGCATTTTAAAGACCAGAAGGATAAAGTAACCAAGCGCTATCAGTTCAAACTGGCAAAAAATGATGGTGAATGGTTAGGTAGCGGTTCCGGGAATATCTTTAATTATACCTTTCCACTTTTAACAAACCACCGTTTTTTGCATCCTGGTAAATTCGAAATTGAAATCGAACAGAACATGCGCGACAACCCACTTTTAGAAGTTGTTGATGTTGGTCTTTTAATTGAGCCGAATTAGGATTCCAACTCCAATTTACCTTATCAGGTATGACACTTGTTGCAGATTGCTTCGAGTCTTGTTCGGGAAAACGGCCTTTAAAGGTATGTTTTAGCAACAAACCCCGAACAACATCCGAACAAACCTACTAAAATGCATAATGAATGTTTATGATAATTGCTTTTTTTGAATTACAAATGGTTTAATAAGCTTTCCAGTTTCATTCCCCTCGATCCCTTAAGCAACACAAGCGAATTTGTTATTTTATTTTCTGTAAGATAAGTTGCAGCTTGTTCAGGAGTTTCACAAAAAACAGCTTCGTAATCGTCATTTAAAGTGTAAAAATATTTGCCAATGAAAATGATTTTATCTAATCCGCTTTTCATGGCCTGCTCAGCAATTAATTTATGCTGAGTTTCTGATTCGGGCCCTAACTCAAACATATCACCTAAAATGGCAACCTTGTTATTTGCTGTTAATACAGAGATATTATTAAGCGCAGCCGACATGCTGCTCGGGTTTGCGTTGTAAAAATCGCAGATTACTGTATTGTTTTCCGTTTTGGTTAACTGAGAACGGTTGTTTTTAGGGTGGTAATTTGTTAAACCATGGTTAATTTCTTCGGGTGTGAGATCAAAAAAGTCGCCAATGCAAATTGCCGCAAGAATATTCTCAAAATTATAACTGCCGGTTAAATTGGTTTTCACCATCGAAGAAAACTCATGATTCGTCCATTCCACTTCAATAAACGGGTCGCTGTTTTTTAATTGGCCTTTAATCGCATTGCCGTTTTCAGTGCCATAGAAGATTAGTTTTGATAAACCGGCATTCCCGCTCATTTCCATTAAATAAGAATTGTCGCGGTTAATGAAAGTATAGCCCCGGGTACTTTTCAGGTAAGCATACAATTCAGCTTTACCTTTCTTAACGCCTTCAAATCCACCAAACCCGTCTAAATGCGCCATACCTACATTGGTTATGATGCCATGGGTAGGTTGAGCAATACTGCAAAGTAATTCAATTTCTTTTTGATGATTGGCACCCATTTCAATAACGGCAATTTCCACACCACTATGGATAGCTAAAATGGAAAGCGGAACACCGATATGATTATTCAGGTTGCCGAAAGTAGCGAAAGTCTTATAACGCTCTGCTAAAACGGCATTAATCAGTTCTTTACTGGTTGTTTTACCATTACTGCCTGTTAATCCTATCACGGGAATTTTTAATTGTTCACGATGATGGCATGCTAAATCCTGCAAAGTAGTTAACGTGTCTTCTACCAATAAACATTTATCATTTGAATATTTCGCTTCATCCACAATTGCATACGATGCACCTTTTTCAACAGCTTGTTGAGCAAACTCATTTGCATTAAAATTATCACCCCTGAGTGCAAAAAAGATACTGCCTCTCTTGATGCTTCTTGTATCGGTTGATATTGATGGATTAGCTAAATAAAGATTGTACAGTTTTTCGATTGTCAACATATTTATTGTAAAAAATGTACGGTAAAATTAAGCTTTAGCTACAACAAAAAACAAAATTTGTACATTAGGTAAAAATATTCTTATGAAGAAACTATTTACCATTGGCTTTTTCGCTTTATCCTTAGTTTTAAATATAAAAGCCCAGGTAAAATCGCCTGATGAGTTTTTGAGCTATGAATTGGGTTCACATTTCACACCGCATCATAAAGTTGCAGATTATTTCAGACAAACGGCTGCTGCGGCGTCAAAAAATGTAAAGTTGATCGACTATGGTAAGACGAATGAAGGACGGCCTTTGCTGGTTGCAGTCATTTCTTCAGCGGAAAATATAAACAGGCTGGAACAAATCCGCAAAGATAACCTGACTTTAGCCAGCGGAGCCGGCAGTGTCGACTTAACTTCTCAACCCGCCATTCTGTGGTTGAGTTATAATGTACATGGTAACGAGGCTAACTCAACTGAAACTGCGATGAAAACGCTGTATAATTTAGCTTCCGGAACCAATTTAAAGGCTAACGAATGGCTAAAGAATACTATTGTCGTAATAGATCCCTGCTTAAATCCGGATGGAAGAGATCGTTATGTAAACTATTTTAACAGTGTTGTCGGCGAAAAACCAAATTCAGACCCAAGTTCCAGAGAACATATTGAGCCATGGCCGGGAGGAAGGCCCAACCATTATTATTTTGATTTAAACAGAGACTGGGCCTGGCAAACTCAAATTGAGAGCAAACAAAGATTAGCACTTTATAATCAATGGATGCCTCAAGTCCATGTCGATTTTCATGAACAGAGTTATAATGAGCCCTATTATTTCGCGCCTGCGGCAGAGCCGGTACACCAGGACATTACGCCATGGCAAAAGAGCTTTCAGGTTGTGGTTGGTAAAAACAATGCAAAATATTTCGATGAACAGGGCTGGCAATATTTTACTAAAGAACGTTTTGACCTTTTATATCCATCTTACGGGGATACTTATCCTTTATATAATGGTGCTGTAGGTATGACTTACGAACAGGGCGGAATACGGGCCGGCTTGTCGGTTGTAACCAACGATGGCGATACCTTAACATTGAAAGACCGCATTGCGCATCATTTCACAACCAGTATGTCAACTCTTGAAGTGACTTCGTCGAACCATAATAAATTGCTTAGTGAATATAAAAAATATTTTCAAGAGGCACTAAATACCCCGCCAGGATCTTACAAAAGCTATGTAATTAAACCTGATAACTTATCCCGGTTAAAAAAACTAGCTGAACTGTTGACTAAAAACAAAATCGAATTTGCTTATGGAGGCGATAAGGCACTTCGTGGTTATGACTATGATACTCAGAAAGAAGTAGGATTCACCCTCAGCAGGAATGATTTAATTGTAAACGTCTTGCAACCAAAAGCCGTATTGGCAAATGTTTTGCTGGAACCGCAAACTGTTGTGACCGACTCTAATACCTACGACATTACAGCATGGGCACTTCCCTATGTTTACGGACTAAAAGCTTATGCATTAAAGGAAAGTATAAAGGGGAAATACGATGTAATTGATGAGGCTAAACCATTCTCTTCTAATTTAGATAAACCCCTTGCCTGGCTGTTTGGATGGGGAAATAGTGAAGATTTACAGCTACTGGTTGCCTTGCAGAAAGAAAATATTAAAGTTAGGCAAGCGGACCAGCCGTTTTCCGTTAACGGACAGGACTACCCTGCCGGAACACTGATTGTTCTGCGCGCCGAAAATGAGAAACAAATAAAAGACATAAAAAATAAAGTTGTCGAGATTTCTAATCATTTAAACAAGCCGCTACAGGCAATTTCAACTGGCTTTGTGGATAAAGGGAAGGACTTCGGCTCTTCGGTTTATCCGATATTGAAGCAGCCCAAAATTGCTGTTGTATCGGGGAACGAGGTGTCTTCTCTTGCATTTGGTGAAGTTTGGTATTATCTCGAGCGTAATCTAGGTCTAATGCCAAATATCATTAATGTTAAAGACATCAATAATCTGGAAATCAGCAAAATAAACACCTTAATCCTTCCTGATGGCAATTATGGAAATGTTATAGATGAAGGTTTAAAAAACTGGATTAGTAAAGGCGGAAAGTTAATTTTGATGGAAGATGCCATAGAAAGTGTTTTAGAGAAAAAAGGTTTCGATATTAAAAAGAAAGAAGCGATTGTAAAAAAGGATGATAAGCCAGAAACAAGTAAGCTCCTTTTTAAAGACAAAGATAAGGATGACTATGAAAACGCCATTCCTGGGGCAATATATAAGGTAAACCTCGATGCCTCCCATCCATTTGCTTATGGCATTGGTAAGAGCTATTACACACTAAAAACGGATCGTAAAATATATGCGCCACTTACTAAAGGCTGGAATGTTGGTCAGCTAAGCGATAAAAGTTTAATGGCTGGTATTGTCGGGAAAAAAGTACGTGAAGATCTAAAAACTGGTTTGCTGATTGGCGTTCAGGATTCAGGAAGGGGAAGTATCATATATTTAGCAAACGATCCGTTATTCAGGAATTTTTGGGAAGGCGGAAAGACGCTATTTGGAAACATTTTGTTTTGTAGTTATTGATATAAACCCACAACGTACAAAATCGCTTCCTTATTTTGGTTAGCTTGTCTTGAGTTTACGTACATAACAAACAATAAGATTTTGGTTTCTGTCATTAATCTGCTTCAGATAACTGAAGAAATTTAGATAATTTATAGCTTATAGCTATTTGAACTAAGAGCTTCGTTTCAAATTTGTCGAATTTGAAACGAAAACTGGTTTTTTTAAATCAAAAAAGCGCAAATTTTTGTTCTCTGGCCTGCTGAAACAGACAGTTTTTCAAACTATTTATTTAGTTTTTCTCTTTTTTGGGGATTTTTTATGTGAAACTGGGTTATTATGTGATTTCAAATGTTAAAATGTTAAAAATTGTTAAAAAAAATTTGGTGTTGTAGCTAACTAACTATACTTTAGCATTTAAATCATTAACTAACCTATTTTTTATTATGAAAAAACTTTTACAAAGTTTGTTCATTCTTTTGCTAGTCGCTTCAACGGCGATGGCTCAAGAGCGGACAATCACAGGTACAGTTACAGCTCAGGAAGATAATTTACCAATTCCTGGAGTAAGTGTAAAAATCAAAGGTGCCTCAGGCGGTTCTGTAACCGGGGCAGATGGCAAGTTCTCCATCAGAGCAAACAACGGCTCAACATTAATTTTTTCTTATATCGGCTACAAGCCTAGAGAAATCGTTATTGGTTCTTCAAGTGTAGTTAACGCATCATTGGAAACCGATGCTAACCAATTAACTGAAGTTGTGGTAACAGGTGCTTATGGTATAAAAACAACTGAGCGTTCTCAGGTAACAAACACTCAGACCATTTCTGGCGACAAACTTAACACAGTACGTGCAACAAACTTAAATAACGCTTTAGCGGGTAAAGTAGCCGGTGTTCAGGTTAGAAGTCAGTCTGCGGCGGCATTAGGTAGAAATACAGCCGTTAGGTTAAGAGGTGCAAGTGGATTTGGAACTGGTAGCGGCGCACTTTATGTTGTAGATGGAACTATTCTTCCAAATGCTGATGATGTGAATCTTGACGATATCGAAGATATCTCCGTTTTACAAGGTCCGGCGGCAGCTGCGATTTTAGGTTCTCAGGCTGCTTCAGGAGCAATTTTGATCACAACTAAGAAAGGAAAATCGACTACTGGTTCAGGTATTACCTTGAACTTAGGTGGTTTATTTGAGAATGCTTACATTCTTCCTAACTACCAGAACACTTACGCTGGTGGTAACTCTCAGGATTTAATCAAATATACCTGGAAAGCGACTGATCCAGCTGAATGGAAGGCTTTGGACGGTAAATACTATCCAAACTATAGTGATGACTCAAGTTGGGGTCCTAAAATGGTTGGTCAGGAATACATTCCTTGGTATGCATGGTATCCAGGTACACAGTATTCAAATAAAACCGCAAGCTTAACTCCAAATCCGGATAATGCTAAAGATTTTTACAATACTGGAGTAACTTTTAACAACTCTATCTCGTATAGTGGTTCAGGTGAGAAATATAACTTGAAAATGACTTACGGAAATCAAAATACGACCGGACTACTTCCAAGTACGAGTTTAGTTAAAAATACATTCAACTTTAACTCTTCTTACGATCTTAACAAGCACTTCACAGTTGCTGCAAACATAAATTATGTTAAAACAGTATTAAACGGAGCAATTGATGATGCTTACAGTAATTTAGCAACTGGTTCATTCTCTCAGTGGTTCCACCGCGATTTGGACATGAATATCATGAAAGAATTGAGAGGTTTAACAGTACAAGGATTACCGGGTGAAACAATTTATGCAAGCTGGAATCACTCTGACCCTACGGGTTATGACCCGGCTAACCCTAAAGCTTTCTATGGTGGTAACTATTGGTACAATCCTTATGTTTTCGGTGATTTAACCAAACAGTTAAACCAAAGAGATCGCTTATACGGAAATTTATCATTCATTTACAAAGTGAACAGCGATTTGAGTTTCACGGCAACTTATCGTAAACAACAGAATACAACTTTCACTGAAAACAGAGTTAGAACTGAATTAGAAACAAGTGCCAATCAAACTGGCCTAAAGGCATCTTACTATAGTCAAAATACGTATTCAAACAGAGAAAACTATGAAGTTTTAGGTCACTATACCAAACAAATTAAAGATTTCTCTCTAGATGTAACCGCTGGTACAGATATTTTTAAAGGTGAATCTAATTACAACAATGCTGGAACAGTAAATGGTTTATCCATCCCTAACTTGTTCACTGTTAGTAACTCTGTAGATGCACCAAGTATTGGAAATTACAGGCAAGTAGAAAAATACAGAGCATTATTAGCCCGCGCAACTTTTGGTTACAAAAGATTAGCCTATATCGATGCTTCGGTTAGAAATGACTGGTTTTCAACTTTACCATCAGATCACAGTGGTGTATTATCGAAATCAGTTGGTGGTTCATTCATATTCTCTGAATTGTTACCTAAAGAAGATTTTGGATGGTTATCTGAAGCAAAAATCAGAGGTTCATATGGTGAGATTCCTCAGGCTTTAGGAACAACCAATGATTCATTCGGAGCATATCGTTTCCCAGGTTCAGCTTATGGTGTTAACTCATTAAAATTCAATGGGAATTTATTGCAAAACACGCCAGATGCATTAGTTGATCCAGATATCAGAGGAGCTGTTGCAAAAAGTTCTGAGTTTGGTTTAGATTTAAAATTCTTTAATAGAAGATTAAGTGTATCCAGTACTTATTGGGACAAAACAGAAACAAACTACCCAAGATCGGTTACTGTTAACGGAGCCAGTGGTTTCAGTTCAATCTTAACTAACGTTGGTAAGATTACCAGTCATGGATTAGAATTCCAGGTGTCAGGTATTCCGGTTAACCGTCCGAACTTCAGCTGGAATATTTCTGCAACTTATGCAAACTTAATCAGCAACAAGGTGGTTGAGGTGAGTGAGAAATACGGCGTAACAAGAGCATCCGTAGAAGGTGTTTGGGGTTCAACAATGCCATTTATGGTTCACGATGCAGGTTATGAGTGGGGTCAGATTTGGGGTAACGGTAAAAAACGCAATGCTGAAGGTGTTCCATTGTTAGATGCCAATGGACACTTCGTTAATGATCCAAACGTTTATTTTGGTAGCGTTTTACCGAAACACACAGGTGGTATTCAAAATGCTTTTACAATTTTCAACATGTTTGATGTAGCGGCAAATATAGATTACCAATTCGGTGGTAAATTCGTTTCACTATCAAACATGTGGGGTTCATATAGTGGTGTAACCGCTCGTACTGCAGGAGTTAACGATAAAGGAAATCCAGTTCGCGATAAAGTAGCAGATGGCGGTGGTGTACGTGTGGATGGTGTTGACGCAACAACTGGTCAGCCAAAAACATATTACTTAGAAGCTCAAGACTATTATCAGGGATTATATAATGCTAAAACTTTCGATGATTACATTTATGATTTAACTTTCATCAAATTACGTGAAGTTTCCATAGGCTATCGCATTCCGGTTAAAAAATTAGGTATTGCTAAGTTTGTTCAGAATGCAACATTCTCTATCGTTGCAAGAAATCCTGTATTAATTTATGCGAAAACAAAAGATTTCGATCCTTCTGAAGTATCTGCAACAAGCGGAGAAACTTCTCAATTGCCAGGTACAAGGGGATTAGGATTTAACTTGAGAATAGGCTTTTAATTAGAGGGCGATTAATTTTTAAAGAAAAGATATGAAAAAGATATTTATATATGCATTCACGGGCTTGTTATTAGTAACAGCAGCCGGATGTAAAAAGCTTGAAAATTTCGGTGCAACCAATGTTGACCCAAATACAACAACTCAGGCAAACACATCAGCCTTACTTACAAACTCGTTGGTGGGCTTGGCAAGTTATGCTTATGACACTAATGCTGGATTTTACGGTCAGTATTTTTCTGAAACACAATATCCTGATGCTTCACTTTACACCGTAACAACTAACAGACCCTTTACAGGTTACTATAGCGGTGCATTGTATGATTTACAGAACATACAGCTTCAGAATACCAGCAACAATATGAACCAGGTATCTAAGATTGTTCAGCAGTATATTTTCTGGACAATAACAGATCGTTTCGGAGATATTCCTTATAGCCAGGCTTTAAAGGGCATCGAGTTCAATGCCCCGGCATATGATACCCAGGAATCGATTTATAAGGGAATGATTTCGACATTGACTTCAGCCGTAGCTGCTTTCGATAATTCGGGCATCTCTGGAGATATTATGTTTAATGGCGATGTGGCTTCATGGAAAAGATTTGCAAATTCATTAAGAATGATGATGGCACTTCAGTTATCGAAAAGATACCCTGGTGCAACTGATTATGCTGCAACACAATTTAAAGCGGCGTTGGCTGATGCTAACGGATACATCGCTACAAATGCGCAAAATGCTAAAATTGTTTACAATGTAAACTATAAAAACCCGGTTTGGAACGAATATAACGGTCGTAAAGATTTAGCAGAAAGCAAAACAATGACTGATCTTATGACGACTACATTAGGTGGTGATGCAAGACAGGCAGCCTATGGTGGCGCTTCTGAAGTGCCAGGTAACACGGCTTCTTCAAGCTTGGGCGTTCCATACGGCGTTACAAGAGCAGCAGCTACAGGCTTTACAGATGCAAATCCATCTTGGGCTCGTGTTTTAAGGGGCGATTTGCGTTTAGAAACAAGTCCTTTTGTTATTTTATCTGCGGCTGAAGTTGCTTTGGCTCGTGCTGAAGCTGCCAACATGAGTTGGACCACAGAACCTTTAGCTACTGTTTACACTAGTGGCATTGCGCTATCACACGAACAATGGGGTGTTGGTGCGCCGTCTGCTTCATATTTAGCCGGATCTAATGTTGCAATCGGAGCCGCAGGATCAGCTGCTAACCTGAAAAATATTGCCACTCAGGAATATGTTGCAAGTTATCCAAATGGTTTAAGATCATGGAACGTTTATCGTAGAACTGGTTTCCCTGCATTAGTTCCTGCAGCAGCAGCAACAAACTCAAGTAAATTAATTCCACGCAGATATTCTTATCCATCATCTGAACTTACCTCCAATTTAGCAAGTGTAACTGCTGCTATTGCAAGGTTAACGGGTGGTAATACACAAGACGCCAGGGTTTGGTGGGATTTATAGTATTTAAGGAAAAAATTAATTTTAAAAAATAAAATTATGAAACAAAGATTTTTAAAATACCTTTCCTTAGGGATTGTATTAACGTCGGTTCTATTTACTTCATGTAGAAAAGATGATTTTGTATCTGGTGATGATCCTCAGGCAACTTTAACTGCTGGTAAAACTTTCATAAAAGTTGCAGAGGGGCCTGTAAATGCGCTTTACTTTTCTCCTTTTACTGATGTAAGGAATGTTAATTTGTTTACAATTAGAAAAGACGCCAGTAACAGCGATGAACAAGCAACTGCAACTACAGTTCAGCTAACATCTGCACCGGATGTAATCACTAAGTATAATACTGACAATAGTGAGGACTATGTTCTCCTTCCAGAATCTATTTATACTTTAGTATCTAATTCAAGCATAGTTAAAACGGCATCTGGCTATACATTCAATTTCGCACCTGGTGAGTTCGCTAAAGAACTAAAAATTTTGTTAGATGGTAGCAAATATGACTTATCAAAAAAATATGCTGTCGCTTATAATGTAACAAGTACAGGCAATGCATCTTTAACTGCTACGACTCAAAAATCCATAATCGTATTGATTAGCATTAAAAACAAATATGATGGAATTTATGCGGTTACTGGGACAATGGTGGATGTAACTAATGCGACTTTGTCACATGTTAACAATGCTTTGGGTACCGATGCGCCAATGCAATATGAGCTAAGAACTATTTCTGCTACAAAATGTGCGGTTTACGACAACTACGTTTATGGCGGTTTTTACGCAGTAATATCAAGCGCTGGCTCATTTTCTCAATACGGTTCATTCTCTGCAGTATTTGAATTTGATCCTGCCACTGATAAAATTATTGCGGTAACAAATTATTATGGACAGCCTGCAAGTAATACACGTGCAGGTCGTTTAGACCCAACAGGCGTTAATACTTATAACAATGGAACGATCACAGTTAAGTACAATATGCTGCAGCCAAGTGTCGTAACTGCTGCTCCTAATGTTAGAACAACATGGGATGAAACCTGGAAATATTTAGGTTCTAGATAATACGATTTATTACTAAGAGGCTTCCAAAATTGGAGGCCTCTTTTTTTTGAATAATATTTCCTTTATATTTATGTTCTATCTTAAAATTAAACTATGAAAGCCTCTAAATATTTTAATCAAATTTTTTTCTGTGTATTGTTGTTTTTCAGTATAACTTCTTATGCACAAATTACAACTGTAAATACTTATAAAAATCTCATAGCAACAAAAGAGTCAAGGGGCGATCTCCAGGGTTCTCCATATTTATTTCCTGAGTGGGAAGCCGCTACAGTTAAGTTTTCAATGGGAATAAATCCACTTAAAGAAAACGTGAAATATGACTTATTGGAGGATGTTTTAGTTACTAAAGGTGAAAATGACCAGGAATATACATTTAAAGATATGCCTACCGAATTCATTTTGTCGAATACGAAGGAAGTTTACAGAAACGGCTTCAAACCTGTTGACGGCATGAGCATTAAAACATTTTATAATGTAATTTACGACGGGAAAGTTAAATATCTGAAGAAGCTTTCGAAAACAATTATCGAAAGCAAGGGCTATAATTCTGCAACTGTCACCAAGAAAGTGACCGACATGACAAATTATTATTTAGTTATAAATGATAGTGCTCCGGTTAAAGTAAAAAATAATGAAAAGTCTTTTATTACAGTCTTGGGAAAGGGAGATGAACTAACTAAGTTCATAAAAGAGAATAAGATAGATTTGAAAACCAATGAAGGCGTTATAAAGTTTCTTAGCTATTACGACACCCTTTAGACGGATATGATGACGGCAAACCTCTAAATTGTTTGTCTCCGCTTTGTCATAAATAAATTTTCTTTTAGTTAATTAATGTTAATTATTTTTTTCAGATCTATATTTAAGGTTTTTAAAACTAATTATTAATTAACTTAAATTTCATGAAAAAACTTTTACAAAGTTTGTTCGTCATGATGTTTATTGCTTTTTCTGCAATAGCTCAGGAACGAACAGTTACTGGTACAGTTACCTCTAAAGAAGACGGTTTACCTATCCCGGGAGTGACCATTAAAGCCGTTGGCGGAGCAGGCGGTGCTCAAACTGATGGTAACGGTAAGTATTCAATTAAGGTAACAAATTCAACTAATTCTTTACAATTTTCTTATTTAGCTTACGTTTCGGCAACTTTAAACATACCCGCTTCTGGTATTTTAAATGTTTCATTAACACCGGAAGAAAATACATTGCAAGATGTAAACATTGTTCAGGTAGCTTACGGTACTCAGCGCAAACAAGATGTTGTAGGTTCATTAACTACCGTTAGTGCATCGCAATTACAAAAACAGCAAGTAACATCAGTAACTCAGGGTTTACAAGGTTTGGCTACGGGCGTATTGGTAATCAATGGTTCCGGTCAGCCTGGAACAAATCCTACCATTCGTATTCGTGGTGTGGCCTCTGTAAATGCCAGTGCTGAACCATTAATTGTATTGGATGGACTTGCTTACTCAGGAAGCATAAACAGTATCGGCCCAAACGATGTTGAAAGCATGACGGTTTTAAAAGATGCCGCTGCAACTTCGTTATATGGCTCCAGAGCTGCAAATGGTGTAATCTTAATCACTACGAAACGTGGTAAAAATGGTGAAGCGGCTATTAACGCTTACGCCAATTATGGTGTATCGTCTAGAGCTGTCGATGAGTATAAATATGTTTCATCAGAAGACTATATGAAACTTGCTTGGGAAGCGCAAAAAAATTATGCCACAGGTCTAGGTATTGCCAACCCTGGTCAATATGCCTCGACAAACTTGATCACAGGCTCAGCAAACACTTATGGATTAAAATACAACCCATACAATGTTGCGAATCCGATTGACGCCAACGGTAACTTAGTTCCGGGTGCTTCATTATTATGGGATACAGACTGGGCAAAAGAAGGAAGTAATTCCGCGATTAGACGTAAGAATGTCGGTTTGAATATTCAAGGTGGATCTGATAAATTCAGATATTTCTTATCGACCGATTATTTAGATCAGGATGGAGCGGTAAAAAATTCAAACTACAATCGTTTAACAACTCGTTTTAATGGTGATGCAAACCTAAGGTCGTGGTTAAAAGTCGGTTTAAACTCGTCTCTTGCCGCTACGAAGAATAATAATCCGTCGCAATCAGGAAGTGCTTTCAGTAATGCAGTTCAATTTGCCCGTATTGTGTCATCTATTTATCCATTATATAGAAGGGATACTAACGGAGGTTTAGTATTGGATGCGACTGGTGCTCCAATTTATGATTTTGGCGGCTCGGTTGCCGGCCAGGCCATAAATAGCGGCCGTCCTGCAGCTGCTAACACAAACGCAATTGCGCTTCAGCAATTAGATAGAAATACTTCTGAAGGCATTCAATCTTCATTAAATGCATATACTGAAGTTGCCTTTACAGATTATTTAAGGTTTAAATCAAATGTTGGTATTAATCGGAATGTTGGATCAACCCTGGTATATGTAAATCCTTTATTAGGTGATGCTGCTCCTGTTGGCGGGCGTGTTACAAGAGGACGAAACTTACTGACCGACTGGACTTGGAACAACATGTTAAGTTTTGATAAAAGTTTCGGTAAACATAGATTAGGCGCGATTGCGAGTACAGAAGCCTACGATTATAAGAGCGAAACATTATCTGCCGGTACGACTGGCTTTCCGGCTCCTGGGCTTTATGAAGTATCTCCAGGATCAACTAAAGAAACCGCTGCATCCGGAACTGTCCGCAGAAGAATCGAGAGTTATTTTGCTCGTGCAACCTACAACTATGATAGCAAATACTATTTAGAAGGTTCGATCAGAAGAGATGGTTCTACACGTTTTGCTTCTGATAAACGTTGGGGTACTTTCTATTCGGTTGGTGGGTCGTATGTTATTTCAAACGAAAGCTTTATGGCTAATCAAAAAGTGTTTGATTACTTAAAACTTCGCGCATCTTATGGAGAGATAGGCAATGAGGGATTAACAAGTTCTTTCCCTTATATCAGTTCATACTCAACATTATATCCTGATTTGTCGAATCCTGGTGTTTACTTAACGACGCTTGGAAATCCTGATGTGACATGGGAAAAACAAGGCACATTTAACGTAGGTTTAGATTTCGCAGTTTTAAAAAACAGAATTTCTGCGTCAATTGAGTATTACAACAAAAACACATTTGATTTATTATTTTCAAGACCTCTACCTAACTCAAGTGGCTTTACTGCTATTGATGATAATGTTGGTAAAATTAAAAATCAAGGTTTTGAATTCACTATCGATTCGAAAAACTTAACTGGCGCATTTAAATGGTCAACCAATTTAAATTTTGCAACTTTAAAAAACAGAATCACAGCTTTACCACAGAATTTTATCATCTCCGGGACTAAACGCCTGGAAGTGGGTGTTCCATTATATGATTTTTATACCTACGAATGGGCTGGTGTGAATCCTGACAATGGAAAACCACAATGGTATGCAGATGATCCGAACAATCCAGGAGGTACGATTATTGTTAACGCGATTGCTACAGCAAGACGATCACTTCAAGGCTCTGCTTTGCCAAAATTAACTGGTGGTTTAACCAATACATTTGAGTACAAAGGATTTGATTTATCTGCATTATTTAATTTCTCCCTTGGAGGCAAAATTTTAGATAGTGACTATATTTCATTGATGCACGGATTTTCGAGTTTAGGTGGCGCTTTAAGTACCGACATCCTTGACAGATGGACAACCCCAGGTCAGGTTACTGACGTTCCCGCATTGAAATTTGGAAATAGCGACTACGGTAACGCGTCAACACGTCACTTGTTTGATGGTGATTATTTACGATTGAGAAACGTCACTTTTGGTTATACATTACCTCAATCCGTAATTTCGAAAACAAAGAATGTTGTTAAATCAATGAGATTCTACGTGCAGGGAGATAATTTCTGGACATTATCTAAATTGAAAAAAGGTGCGGACCCTGAAACTTCCATTGACGGAGTAACTTCACAAAGTTCAGCTACATTTAAGACATTTACCTTTGGTTTAAATGTTGGATTTTAGTATTAATTAGAAATAAAATATTATTATGAAAAATATAGTAAAAGGCACACTTTTCGTTGCATTTGCATCAAGTGTTCTATTTTCAGGATGTAAAAAATCCTTTTTGGAAGAGCCTAAACCAGCCACAGCAGTTTCCGCGGTTGACGTGTTCGCTACCGAGGCGGGCGTTAGAGCAAACTTATCGGGAATGTACAGGGTTTTAAGAACTCAATATGGCTCATCTACAGATGTATGGGGCATCGCATCAGTCAATCTTGCTCGGGAAGCAAAGGGATTGGATGTGGGTTTGCCTGACGGAAACTGGTATAATTTCGATTATTTGCAAGATAACCGTGAACCTACATTCAGAAGAGTTTCTTTTACCTGGAATTTCTTCTACGATTTTATCAATGCTTCAAACGTAGTAATTGATGGCGTAGAAAAAGGAAATTTATCCGCAACAGCTAAAGCTCAATTCTTATCAGAAGCGAGGGCTTTCAGAGCTTGGTGCTATTTTGAATTGGTGAGAGAGTTTGCTCATTCTTACAGCGAGAACCCAAATGGGCCCGGTTTACCAATATATACTACGCCTACTACGGCTGCTACAACAGGGAATCCAAGATCAAAAATAGGCGAGGTTTATAAATTAATACTGAGCGACCTTGAGTATGCGGCTGCAAATTCTGGTACGTCGAGGGGAATTAAAGATGTTATTAATAAAGATGTCGTTAATGGCTTGTTAGCCCGGGTTTATTTAGAAATGGGTATGGTTGATAACTCCTATCTTACAAAAGCTATTGCTGCTGCACAAGTTGCAAGAGCATCTTACCCATTAACTGTTTCAGAACTTTCGACAACAATGACCTCTGATTTTTCAGCAAAAAAAGAAGTGATGTGGGGTTTTCCTCAAGCGGCGGATCAAACAACTTATTATGGCACGCCATCAGCGTTCTGGGGAACATCTGGGACTGGTTATTTTAACTTTTTCGTAGACCCGAATTTTGTAGCTCAATTTTCAGCAACTGACGTGAGAACATCGAAGTTTGTTACACCTGCCGGTGCTACTTATGTGGGAATTAAGAAATATAAAACAACAAAATTTGGTACAACAACAAACTTTACTGATTTCTTAGTGATGATGCGTAGCCCTGAGATGTATTTAATTGAGGCTGAAGCAAAAGCAAGATTAAATGATCCAACAGCAGGAAGCGTTTTATTTGCCGTTCAAAAAAATAGAGACGCATCAGCTGTTGCATCGGGTAATACCGGAACCGCTTTAATTAATGAAATACTATTAGAAAGAAGAAAAGAGTTGTTTGGCGAAATCGGTATTGGTTTCTTAGATATCAAGAGGTGTAACTTACCTTTTTCAAGAAGTAATGGTCACGTCGTTAGTGCTCAACTTAGTTTTCCGGCAAACTCTAATCGTTTAACATTAAAAATACCTCAAGCAGAATTTGATTCTAACAAAGCTTTAACTGTTGCTGACCAGAATCAGTAAATAGTTAAAATCAGTAGTTTTTAAACCCCCGGTAAATTAAAAAATATCGGGGGTTTTTTATTTCACGCAGCGTGCTACTTTATAATTATTATTCGGCATAGCGTTATTTCTTGATCTTATCAATGTCATTATAAAATAATAAATCTTTCTTAATTATAAGCCCATTTTTTTACAGCCAAACATGTTGAAAACTAAAAAGTGGCGTCAGTCAGGTATCTGCTTAATATTCCGTCCGTTACATTCACCTACTTAATCTGTAGGATTTATTATCGTAAAATTTGCATTACTTTATACTTTTGTATACATTAGTGTCAAACTATTAAACCTAACTAAATTTTTATGAAAAAACTTTTACAAAGTTTGTTCATCTTGCTATTTATTGCGGGAACCGCATTCGGGCAAGAAAGAACAATCACAGGAACAGTTACGGGTAAGGAAGACGGTCAGCCGTTACCTGGCGTAAGTGTTAGAATTAAAGGCACATCAGGCGGAACAACGACTGATGCCAGCGGAAAATACTCGATAAGGGCAGCTGCAGGAGCTACTTTAGAATTTACCTCAATAGGCTATACACTTTCTAGTCGCCAAATTGGAACTTCAAATCAAATCAACGTGTCTCTATCGTCAGACGAAAACACATTAACAGATGTTGTTGTTGTGGGTTACGGCACGGTGAGTAAAAAAGACAATACCTCCTCTGTTTCGAAGGTTACGGGAGACCAGGTTACTAATGTCTCCATCCCATCTTTTGATAGGGCATTGGCTGGTAAAGCGACAGGGGTGCAGGTTATCACACCATCAGGTCTACTTGGTCAGGCGCCACAAATCAGAATCAGGGGTGTAAATTCAATCAGTTCTGGTACATCTCCGCTTGTAGTTATTGATGGGGTGCCATCTTTAAGTGGCAACGTAGGTGGTTTTACAAGTGCAAATGCATTAGCCGATGTTAACCCGAATGATATCGAATCGATTGATATCTTAAAAGATGGTGCTGCTACTGCTGTTTACGGTTCGAGAGCAGCGAATGGTGTTATCTTAATCACAACAAAAAGGGGTAAAAACGGCACAACTTTTACTTACGATGGCTTTGCAGCTATAGCTAATGTTTCCTCTAAGTTCGATCTTTTAAATGCAGACCAGTTTATCGAAATCGCAAATGAAAGATTTGCTAATGCTGGTCAGGCAACCCAGGCAAGACCAACCTCAGATGGAATGGGTGGTTTTATAAATACGGATTGGCAAGATTATGTATTCCGCCAATCAGTGCAACAAAACCATGCAGTTGCCGCTTCGGGAGGAACAGATAAAACTAAGTATTATTTCTCTTTGGGATATTCTGATCAAAAAGGTGCTATTGTTTCAAACTCTTTAACCAGATATACATTAAGAGCAAACGTTGATCAAAAAATTAATAAATTTTTAACCTTTGGTGTTACTTCAGGTTTAACTTACCAAAATAACTTAGGTCCGTTAGCAGGTTCTAATAACCTTTCCGGTAATACATTCGCTGCCATGCGTATGTTACCAAACGTACCGGTTTATAATGCGAACGATCCTACTGGTTATAATATTACACCAGACAGAAGAGCACTAGGCGCTGGCGGCAACTTGATTCCGATTTCTGATAACATCCCTAACGTTATGTTCGTTTTGGAAAATAACGTTAGAAAATCTCAAACGTACAGATTGTTAGGTTCAACTTATCTTGAAGCAACAATTTTACCAGGCCTAAAAATCAAAACACAATTAGGCGTTGATGGTTCTTATGTTGATGATTTTGTATTTACAGATCCAAGAGCAGGTGATGGTTTAAGTGCAAACGGATCAATCTCTCAGGCATACTCTCCAATTTTTACTTGGAACTGGCAAAACATTCTAACTTATACCAAATCTTTCAATAGCGCACACAATTTAGATATTACCTTAGTACAAGAGCTTCAAAAAAGAAGATCTTCATTCTATCAGGCCAATATCTCAAATATATCCGACATCTTCTTTAATCAGAACATTACTTCAGGAACGTTCGTAACACCAACTGTTGGTGGTGGTTTAACCTTTAACGGTATAGAATCTTATCTTGCAAGGTTAAGTTATAACTACAAAAGTAGGTATTACATTGGTGGTTCAATTCGTAGAGATGCACTTTCTGCATTGCCAATTGCAAACCGTGTAGGTTATTTCCCAAGTGCATCATTTGCCTGGAGATTATCAGAAGAGAGTTTCTTTAAAAACTCTGGAATCAGTAATGTTTTAAGTGATGTTAAGTTGAGGGGTTCGATTGCTGAAGTTGGTAATACTGATATTGGCTCATTCCCATACTTAGGTACTTATGGTGCTGCGGCTTATGGAAATCAAAGTGGTATCGCATTTAACAATACAGGTAATCCAGATTTGAAATGGGAATCACAAAAAACTTACGATCTGGGATTAGATTTTGGTTTATTTAAAAACAGAATTAATATAGTTACTGCATACTGGAGAAAAGATAACGACGATATCATTCTTTCTGCACCAACGCCGCCTTCAATCGGTATACCAGGAAACAGCATCAGCAGAAATATCGGAAGCATCAGAAATGATGGTTTTGAGTTTGCAGTATCTTCTGACATTTTCTCAGAAAGTAAAGTGAAATGGAATGCATCATTAAATTTCTCAACACAAAGAAACGTAGTTAAAGGTTTGGTTGATGGGCAGGATATCCCTGGCGATTACAACATCATCAGAGTTGGAGAATCTATTAGAGCAATTTACGGTTATGACTATGCAGGTGTTAACCCGGCAAATGGTAATCCTCTATGGAAAAAAGGCAACGGACAAATCATTCAAGGTAACATCAATAATTCGACATATTATCTGTATGATGCCGCCAATCCAGGTGTGTTAGGCGCACAATCAACTCTTAATGCAAATGCAGACCGTCGTGTTTTAGGAAATTCACTACCAACATGGTTTGGAGGATTTAACAATACAATTACCTATAATAATTTTGATTTAAATGTTTTCTTACGTTTTCAAGGCGGAAATTATATTATGAACCGTTCACGTCAGGATTTATTGAACATGAACTTTGTAAATAACGGCACGGAAGTTTTAGGTAGATGGCAAAGTGCAGCAAATCCTGGTGATGGAAACATGCCGAGATTGTATGCTTCCCGTAGTGCGTTTGTAAACTTAGAAAACTCTGCATCAACAAGATTCGTTGAAAAAGGTGATTTTCTTCGTTTAGATAACTTGGCTTTAGGATACAATTTTACCGGAGAAGTAACCAGGAAATTAGGCATCAGCAAACTACGTTTATATGCTTCAGCACAGAACGTCTTTGTAATTACAGGTTATTCTGGTCTGGATCCAGAGGTTAACACATCGGGAGCGGGTGTAGATTTTAACGGCAACCCTCAATTGAGAACATTTACATTTGGTCTTAACTTAGGTTTTTAGTGTTAATTATTAAGAATAGAAAAAATGAAAAATATATTTAAAAATATTAATCAAAGGGCAGCAGTTGCTGTTTTGGGTGTTGCTTTAGTTATGTCTTCATGTAAGAAGATTACAGAACTTCAACCAAATAACAGTTTTTCTGAAGAATCTGCTTTTAGTTCACCGGCAAGGGTTGCACTGGCCGTTACTGGTGTTTACAGCGCAGCCCAAATGGGGTCGTATGCAGGTTCTGTTGATAGGGGCTATCCATTCGGGGCGGCAAATACTGAACAACAGGACGTTAGAGGTGAAGATGTTATCGCTGTCCCGTCTTTCTACCTGATAACTTACGAGGGAACATACACAACAACCTCAGCGAATAATCAGGGTATGTGGGAAACGAGTTATGCATTAATTAACAGGGCAAATGTGGTTATCGAAGGCATTAAGAAAGCTGCTGCAAGCGGTATTATTACCCCTGCTCTAGCACTTCAATATGAGGGTGAGGCAAGATTTTTAAGGGCCCTGGCACATCATGAATTGTTAGTTCATTTTGCAAGACCATATAACCATACGGCGGGTGCCACACATTTAGGTGTACCTTACAGAACTGTTGCTGCTAGTTCTCCTGCAGGGGTCGATGTAAATAAAAATCAAGGTAGAAATACTGTGAAGGAATGTTACGATAAGCTCCTGGAAGATTTAAATTTTGCAGAAACCAATTTGCCAGATACCTATGCCGCGGGCTTAAAAGTTTCCAGAGCAACTAAAGGAGCGGCTATTGCCATTAAAACACGAATTTATTTACACATGGGAAGCTGGGCAAATGTAATATCTGAAGGTAACAAGCTTGTTCCGGCTGCTGGGCCATTTGTGAGTCCTGTTGGCGGATATTCATTAACTGCAACTCCATCAGCACCATTTGTTACGGCCTCCAATTTTACGAATAGCGAGTCAATTTTTTCTATAGAGAATTCTACAACACGTAATTCTGGTACGAATGGTTCGATTTCAACAATGTACACCAAAGCTGCAGGAAGAGCGCTGATTGCAATCTCGCCAATCATTTACAACTCGCCTTTCTGGTTGCCAACTGATTTACGGAGAACAACATTGACCACTAATGATGGTCGTGGATATTTTTCTACCAAATATCCTGAATTCTCTACGTTTACAGATGCAAATCCTATTATCAGATACGCTGAAGTTTTATTAAACGTTGCAGAAGCAGAAGCTAGAACGACAGCAGTTAGTGCTAGAGGTTTAGCTTTATTAAATGCGGTGAGGAATAGAGCAGTTACTTCAGCCGCAAGTCAATTTACAGCCGCAAGTTTTGCAACTGGTAACGATTTAATTCAAGCTGTTTTGAACGAGCGACGTATCGAGTTTTTAGCTGAAGGACATAGATGGAGTGATATTCATCGCCTGGCTAATGATGCTACTTTTTCTACAGGGGGTATCCCTGCAAAGGTTTCATGGACTGGAACTACATTTGCTTCATGGAATCCAGCCGTGCCTTTCGCAGGCGTACGTTCTGTTGCGGCAATACCTTATTCAGATTTTAGATTTATCTGGCCGTTGCCACAAACAGAAATTGCTACCAACCCGGTATTGGCAGGACAGCAAAATCCGAATTATTAATTAATTATCTATAGATTCTTTTCGAAAAGAGGTTAATAATAATTTAAAATTACAGGTCATAACCAGAGCCTTTCTGGAAGTTCTAATAAGAATTAAATACTACAAAAACGGCAAATTTCTAAATTGAAATTGCCGTTTTTTTTTAAAAGGTTATTATAATAATCTAATCCTATGGTATGTCAGGGATAAATAATTTACATTAATAACTTCTTTTTTTTTACTTTTAATATAAAATGATGACTATGAAAACAATAAGATTAATTATAGCCTCCGTTTTGTGCCTTTTCATTCAGAAAGCTCATGCACAATATGTGTTTATACCGGACCAGAATGGTAAGCCCTTAACCGATGCCAGGTATGAAAACATTACCGGATCCCCCTATCTATTGGATGAATGGGCTAATGCCGAAGTAAAATTGGCAGACAATAAACTTGTTAAGCCTGCTGAAGTGAGATATGATATGGTTGCTGATAAACTTCTTTTTAAACAAGAAAACAAAGTTTACGAGTTTTCGCCAAAGGTGGCAGCCTTTTCCATAATTACCAAAAATGGTAACAGAACATTTTTATTAAAAGACGATGGCAATAATGAAAGCGGCTACTTTGAATTGCTAAGTAATGGTAAGGTAAAGCTGTTAAAGAAAACCAGGAAAGTAATTTTGGAAGTAAAAGGTTACAATTCAGCGAACGTAGAAAAAATTATCGATGAGAATAAGAAGTATTACGTGCTTTATAATGGCGTAGAAAAAGAAGTTAAACTAAACAAAAATTCATTTTTAAATGCTTTGCCGGATCTGAAAGAGCAAATTAATCAGTACAATGCGAAACTGTCAAAAGAGGATGATTACATTAAACTGACGTCTGCTTTAAACTAAGTTATTTTGAGTTAATCAATGTTTTAATATTGGTGCTGCTTTTTAAAGAATTAACATCATATTGAAGAATACTTGAATTATCAGGCGAACGTTGACCGTTGCCTGATAATTTATATTGAAATAAATATTTACCCTTAGAAAAACTCAATAACTTCCTGCTTCTTGTTTAAGAATTTGGTTATTTCTTATCTACACTATATTTTCCCGGACCAATAAATAGAAGCCCAAAAAACACAATGCCCAACTCGATCGCATGGCTTGCGCCCTGTAGCCCATCTCCTTTTGCAAAATGAACCAGGGCTGCAATTATCATTGTGGAGATCAGCAATATTAATGCGGGTCTGAAAAATAATCCAACAATTAATAAGAACCCTCCGAAAGTTTCGCTTATTGCAGCCATAAAACCCCAAAAAACAGGAAAGAAGTCAATACCAATTACTTTCATGCTTCCGCCCAGGTTCGCCCATCCGGCAGGTCCGCCCGCCAGTTTTGGAAACCCATGGATGATAAACATTGTGCCAATTCCCAATCTTAACAACAGTAAGCCGGTATTACGGTATTTTCCTAAATTATCTAATATTGCCATTCTATAAATATTTAAATTCTACTTTATTGTTTTCAACTTTTAATTCGACCTCTGCGCCAACTACCATCGTCAGGTTATTTTCAATGTGCCCTGTTGGAAAATTAAAGCACACCGGATAATTATACTCTTTTACCAGTTCCCAGATTACTTCATCCGCTGTTTGCCCAAATGGGATTGGTTCTTCCTCAATTTCATTAAATGCACCAATAATTAATCCTTTAAGTTTTGCGAGTTTGCCGGCTCTTTTAAGCATCCTAATCATTCTGTCGATTGAATATTCATGTTCACCAACGTCTTCTAAAAATAAGATTTTATTCTCAAAATCCACTTCAGATAGCGAACCCTGCAGCATACAAAGTAACGTTAAATTTCCACCGACTAAAGTACCGCTGCAATTGCCTGTCCTGTTTTTAAAAGTGCTTTCATATGAATAGGACTGATGCTCGCCAAACAGTGCTTTTTTTAAGGAAAGTAAGGCTTCGGGTGTTGAATCCTCAAACGTGTAGGGCATTTGTGCATGCATAGACTGCACTTTCTGTTGTGCGAATAGGTGAGCCAGTAAAACGGTAATGTCGCTGAAACCAATAATCCATTTTGGATTTTGCCTAAAATTTTCGAAATCAAGTTCGTCTATAATTCTAACCGTACCATAGCCGCCGCGGCCGGCGATTATTGCTTTTATATGCGGATCGTCCAGGAAAGTTTGTATATCCGTAGCCCTTAAAACATCAGATCCTGCAAACTGGTTTTCTTCTGCAAACACGCTTTTGCCAAGGATAACGTCCAGACCCCAATTTTTTAAAACTGAAACGGCATAATCAATGGGCTTGGGAAGTTTTTTCGCAGGACAAACAATCGCGATTTTATCTCCTTTTTTTAAATATGGGGGCTGTATAATCATGGGTAAACAATATCTTTGTCAAATTAAATGAATTGTTTTGGATAATAATAACATAAAAAGATATACAGTTACTGCGGCGCTGCCTTACACCAATGGTCCGGTACATATTGGGCATTTAGCGGGTGTTTATATTCCGGCAGATATTTACGCAAGATACCTTCGTTCGAACAAACTCGATGTAAAGTTTGTTTGTGGTTCTGATGAGAATGGCGTGCCGATTACATTGAAAGCTAAAAGAGAAGGCATTAGCCCACAGGAAGTTGTAGATAAATACCATAAAATTATCGGTGATTCTTTTAGAGAGTTTGGGGTTTCTTTCGATATTTATCATCGTACTTCATCTTCGACACATCATCAAACTGCGGCAGATTTTTTTGAAACCCTTTACAATAAAGGCGTTTTTACCGAAGAAATTACCGAACAATATTATGACGAAAAAGCGAAGCAGTTTCTTGCAGATCGTTACATAACCGGTACCTGCCCCAATTGTGGAAATGAAAATGCCTATGGAGATCAGTGTGAGAATTGCGGTACAACTCTTAATGCGACGGATTTAATCAATCCGAAATCGACTTTGTCTGGTGCTAAACCTATTTTAAAGGAAACGAAAAACTGGTTTTTGCCCTTGGATAAGTATGAAGAAAGGTTAAGGGCATACATCGAAAGTCATAAAGAATGGCGTCCGAATGTATACGGACAATGCCAGAGCTGGTTGAACGCGGGCCTACATCCCCGTGCGATGACACGCGATTTAGACTGGGGTATTCGTGTTCCGCTTCGCGATGCCGAAGGTAAAGTGCTATATGTATGGTTCGATGCGCCAATTGGCTATATTTCGGCCACGAAAGAACTTTGTAACTACGCGAAGCTTGATGTTTGGAATCCCAAAGCAGAAGAATATTACATCAGCAACTACGAAGCAGATAAATGTGGCTGGGAAGAATACTGGAAAGATGAAGACACCAAGCTGGTACACTTCATCGGTAAAGATAACATCGTTTTTCATTGCATTATTTTCCCGGCAATGTTAATGGCGCACGGCGGATATATACTTGCTGATAATGTACCGGCAAATGAATTTTTAAACCTTGAGGGGCAAAAAATTTCGACCTCCAAAAACTGGGCCGTTTGGTTAAATGAATACCTCAGGGAATTTGAGGGTAAACAGGATGTTTTGCGGTATGTGTTAACCGCAACGGCACCGGAAACAAAAGATAACGATTTTACCTGGAAAGATTTTCAGGCAAGGAATAACAATGAACTGGTTGCCATTTTAGGCAATTTTGTAAACCGGGTTATTGTGCTTACCCACAAGTATTTCAACGGTACGGTTCCAACAATAATGGAAATTACCGAACAGGATCAGTCCGTTATCGATGAATTGGCAAGTTATCCTGCAAAAATTTCGGCTTCAATCGAGAATTACCGTTTTAGGGAGGCACTTTCGGAAGTGATGAATGTTGCCCGTCTTGGTAATAAATACTTAGCCGAAACAGAGCCATGGAAATTGATTAAAACCGATGAAGACCGGGTTCGTACCATTTTGCATATCTCTTTACAAATCTGTGCAAACCTTCAGATTTTAATTGAACCGTTTTTGCCCTTCACTGCCGATAAGCTAATGAAAATGCTGAAAAATGGTAAACAAGGTTGGGAAGATGCAGGTTCTATCACATTGATTAAACGCGGTCATGATATTAGCGAAGGTGTTTTGTTATTCGAAAAAATTGAAGATGCTGCTATTGATTTCCAGATTGAAAAATTAAATCAAAGTAAAGCTTCTAATGCAACGAATAACGCTCCGATTCCTGTAAAAGAAAACATTAATTTTGATGATTTTTCAACTATGGATATTCGTGTGGCAACTATAGTCGCGGCAGAAAAAGTGGAAAAAACCAAGAAGTTGCTAAAACTAACTGTGAACACTGGCTTAGATGAACGTACGGTTGTATCAGGTATTGCTGAATATTATAAACCTGAAGACATTGTTGGTAAACAGGTGAGTATGATTGTGAATCTCGCGCCGCGTGAGATTAAAGGAATTTTATCTCAGGGCATGATTTTAATGGCCGAAAATTCAGAAGGAAAACTTGCTTTCGTATCTCCGTCTGATAATTTTGAAGAAGGTAGTGTGATAAGATAATTTGGATTTACGAGTTTTGAATTTAGATTTACGATTTTACTAAGTTTAATTGTGCAATTCTGAGTTTTCAAAAGAATACGAATATATAGCCCTGAACATTCAGGGCTTTTTTGTATTTATCCATCGTCAAACTATCTCAAAGGATAGCACTAGCCTTTGGGATAGTTATAAGATTTGCTGCAAGGCTATTTCTAAATTTACGTCATAAAATTTAGAAACATGAAAAAGATCCTTCATATCATTTCAAGCCCTCGCGGTGCGGCATCGATGAGCATAAAATTAGGCAAAGCCATTATCGACCAGATTCAAGCCACCTATCCGGGTTCAACAGTTACTGAAAGTAATTTAGTCCAAAAGCAATTTCCACATCTTGAAGAGGTGCACCTTGCCGCCTTTTTCACGCCCACAGAGCAAAGAAGCGTTGAAAATTTGGCTGCTGTTCGTCATTCGGACGAAGCCATTTCAGAAATTGAAAATGCAGACATCATCGTAATTGGTGTTCCAATCTACAATTTTAATATCCATTCTACACTTAAAGCATGGTTAGATCATATTGCAAGAGCAGGAATTACCTTCAAATATGGGGAGCATGGGCCTCAAGGATTAATTCAAGGTAAGAAAGTTTATTTAGCTATTGCATCCGGAGGTATTTATTCCGATGGACCCATGATGGCTTATGATTTTGCTACGCCTTATCTAAAATCGGTGCTTGGCTTTCTAGGGATAACAGATGTTTCGGTTTTCAGAGTAGAAGGCGTTTCAATGCCGGTTGTTCAGGATACTGCATTGGAAAAAGGAATCGAAAGTATTTTAATAGATTAAAGCAGTTGTAAACATCTTGAGCAATGGCTAACCGCGATTTATCACGCTGTTTATTTGTTAAGGAAAAGACAAACTAAATCTGTCCGTTTTACACTCAAAACTTTTATTATATTTGCGACCATATAATTACCTGGTCCCGTAGTTCAACGGATAGAATAGAAGTTTCCTAAACTTTAGATATGAGTTCGATTCTCGTCGGGACCACTTCCTTAGATATAAACCAGAACATTGCCGCACAAATCGTTGATTTTCAAGGCTTTGTTTTGGTTTTTATAGCACATTATGACTCATAGTTGTTCATTCTGAATCACTGGTTTTAGTGAGACGAACATTTACTGTTTCTTGTAAAGCACTGTAGGTCAGCAGATTGATTGAAATATCAAAACCAGAATTATTCCGAAATGTTCGGGTGCTGGATTATTTTGTAAGATATTGATTTACAGCTCGTTCGACTGACGAACATCTTGATGACTCACTGGCTCAAATGTACATTTGTTTAATTTTAAATGTATCATTATGAGTTACAATTTTCATCTTTTATTCTATCTGAAAAGACCAAAAAATTTTATCAAGGGCGAGATGATGCCCCTCTATTTACGGATTACCGTGAAAGGAAAACATTCGGAATATTCTGTCGGTAGGGAAATTATTCCCAGCTTCTGGTCCGCGCTTAAAGGAAAAGGCACCGGCCTGCGCGAGGAGATCCGGGAACTTAATGATTATCTGGACACGCTGGCCTCAAAAGTTCGAAGATTTCATACCTCTCTTGTGGAGAAGGAAGATGAGGTGACAGCGGTAGTCTTGAGGGATCATCTTACCGGAAAGAATACGTCTAACCATAGCCTGCTGAGAGTTTATCAGAAGCACAATGACAATATGGAAAAACTGATTGGTAAAGGATACAGTTATATCACGTTTCAAACCTATCAAAGTTCCATCAGACATGTTAAACAATTTCTTCAGCTCAAATATGAGGTTCAGGACATTAACGTCAAAAAGGTAGATTTTAAATTTATCACCGATTATGAGCTATTTCTTAGGATAGATCGAGGAAATAATGCAATGTCTGCCCGGAAATATATTGTTCACCTGAAAAAAATCATGCTGTATTGCCTGGGTGCTGGGTGGATTGTTGGTAATCCATTTTTAAATTATCGCAATACTGCTAAAGCTAAGGCAAGGACTTTTCTAAATATGGAAGAGTTGGATAGGATCAAAAACAGGGAATTTCCACTTGAGCGCTTAAACATCGTTCGTGACATTTTTATTTTTAGTTGCTACACCGGCCTTTCTTATATAGATGTGAAGCAGCTTCGCTTGGATCAGATTACGAGAGGCGATGACGGTAATTTATGGATATTCATTAAACGGCAGAAAACGGAAACGCCCTGTCACATACCCTTGTTGGATGAGGCAAAAGTAATTCTTGACAGATATAAAAATCATAGGATATGCCGATGGAGAAAAGTGGCGTTGCCAGTGCTAACCAACCAGAGGATGAATGGGTACCTGAAAGAGATCGCAGATCTTTGTACCATCACTAAAGTACTCACTTATCATCTGGCTCGTCACACTTTTGCGACGACTATTACGCTTTCAAATGGTGTTCCGATTGAAACGGTATCACAAATGCTTGGGCATAACAGCTTGAAAACAACGCAGCATTATGCGAAGGTTATCGATACTAAAGTTAGTACTGAGATGTCTGCATTACAGGAGAAACTTCTGGAACGGAATAAGGATGAAGAGGATACTAGTGATATGAAAGTTATGAAGCTCTTTAGGTAAATTGCTTTCAATGTAAACGGAAATTGGTTGTAATTTGTCTTGTCAATCTTAATCTAATTGTTTGTTATTTCAATCATTTCTTTTGTATTTGATTGAAGTAGCAATCAGATTAAGACAATTTGAAAATAGGGTGTTACAACTGACCGACATCAATGTCGGTCAGTTCGATCAAGATAATAATAACTAGATCGTTGAGATTTCAGCGCCTATCTATTATAAGAATTTTCAAGTAAGTAAATTACATTAAGGTTCCATTATACCAAGTGCATCCTGGAGTCTCATCTTTATATAAGTTGCATCTGCTCCTCCATAGCCACCCCTTAGATGGGCATAAATCCCTTCTTCGAAGGCATCGGTAAACATAACTTTGGAGATTTCTTCCTTTAGATATTCCAACACGTTATCAGGAGCTGCTTTCAGCTGTTTTTCAAAATCATCGACATTTTCGAGCACATAAATAATGTCCTCAAAATCTTTACTGGTCCTATAATCTCCCTTACCACGTCCTAAGTATGCCTCCCATTTACTTGCAAAAAAATAGGGTAATGAGAAGTATTTAATCACTTGCCCCTCTTCTAAGTTATAATCTACGGCATTTTGAAAACCTTCAGGGTACCATTTATTAGAAAAACCCATTACATTTGTTTCGGTTGGCATTACATCCACGACAATGCCCTTTATTTTATAACGGCAGATGACCCCAGAGGCAACATCATTGGTAAAGCCTAACGACCTTAGCTTTTCGTCAAGGTCTGCATATCCGCCGTAGGTTGCGAGTTCAACGATTACATCTACATCATCAGTAGGCCTGACCTCATCAGCTAGTTCAGGGTCGGTCGCATATAGTGATACGGTCGCGCCTCCTACAAATACAAATTGTTGCTCTAAGTCTTTTAGGATGAGGGAAACGGCTTTCATCCTTACTAAGTTTTCATGCATAATTATTTTCGAATAATTTTTGTAATATCTCCATTGATTTTTCGCACTCCCTTACTTTTCCTATCCTTATGGCATCCACCAGGGCAAGCATATCATAAAGCTTTTTATGTTGCTCCACTGCAAAAATCTGGTTGGGGTATAAAGGGGCGATCGACTGGCCTTTTGCCTTGCCTTTTCTTGATGGCCAGACATAGGTTTCCTCAGAAATGAAATAGTCCTTTAATATATCTGCACTATGGCCTGTTGGTATCCCACGTTCTATAGGGCCAGGCTCAACCGGGAAAACATATCGAAGCCCGTACTGCAAAAAAGATAAAAAAGCAGACTTCATTACCTTTTTTTTATCAGGGCTCAGCAAGCCTGATATACTGGAACGATTCAATGATTCACTTATTTCGGATGGACTTATCTTTAATTCTTCGGAAATTTCCTTACTTAGCCAGCCTTTTTGTTTTTCAATAATCTTCAATAAAATTACGATATCGTGTGGACGCATGCCATTGTGTGCTTTCATACCATTAAATTTTATGAGTCAAATATAAGAAAAATGTTATTGATTCGCAATTCGCGAATTGCGAATTTATGATGATAATCACTAAAAATGGTATACATCGTGTGTTTAATCTAATATATTTCCAATTCGCGAATCGCGAATATTCTTGTTGCTCGAATATGAAAGAATAGGTATTGAACTCCGTATTCCCAAATCGGATATTGGGAACTCAAGCTTCTTTATATTAATAATAGCTCTTTAAAGGTTGATATGGAATCATTTTCTAAAGTTGCAAGGATTGAAATTTCCGTTGAGCTTGGTTGATAGTAGGGTACAGAAGTCTATTTAGGGAATCATTACTAAAAATGACTTGTGGGGTAGTTTTTAGCTGTTCTGACATTGGAAAATTATACGGCGTCAACTGGGTGCATGGTCTTTTTTCTGAAGGAAACTAATATCTTGTATGCTGCAAAGTGTCTGGTTTTAAATTTGCCAGGCAAAAAGAAAATTTGCATCTTGAAAGCAAATTCTAAACCGCCATCAACACATCCACATGACCATTACTATTAAAGATGAAACCTTTGCTGGTAAAATCCTTCAGGAGATCCAGCTTCATTTCCAGTCCAGTACCGTAAGCGTATCAGAGATTATCTCCAGCCGTGTAAGAAAAGAGGTCGAAAACTACAACAATAAACTCCCTGAATATTTTAATGGCCTGGTTGAGCCCACAGATGCTGAAAAGACGCTTAACGGATACAAGCTTAAAAACCGGAAACTCATCGATGCCGAAAAACAGGTTTACGTTGCTTTGGATGCCTTTCAGAAAAACGGCTTTTTTGTACTCATCGATAATCAACAGTCTGAAAGCCTGGAACAGCAGGTCGAGCTCGGTGACAACACGGCCATCAGCTTCATAAAACTAACGCCTTTAGTTGGGGGATAGCGATGAAAATATTTGATAAGATTAAGCAGGCCATAGCTGGTGCAACTGAAAAAGTTTCCAGCAGCCTAACGGATTCCCTATCGTCTGAAAACGCGGATTTCAAAAAGGTTATTGTTTCTACCCGGAAGGAGTGCGTGAAAATGAACGAGCACTTTTATGACGTGAAGCTCAGCGGTATTGATGTTTACCAGAATGAGGTGCAAAACTGGTCAGATGATAAAAAAACAGATTTCCTGCTGTACTGCCTTAGCGAAACAGACACTTACGCAAAACGCAATAGCGATGCCAGCCCGGAAGAATACAAAGATAATATCGTCAGGGATGCTTACCTGACCCAACTTCTGCGGACAAAGATCCATTATCAGGATGAGGGCATCATCAGGATCATTGATGCCTTTTTCACCAAAAAAAGGTTTGGTAAATGGTGTACTTTCAGCCAGTGGCCGATCGCACTTTTTATTAATCAACTCTTAAACCAGTACAAAGCCGTTCAGCCTGTTGACGCGGTAAAAGTTGCACTTGGGAAATTAAAAAAAGCCTATACCAGCAGTGATCAGACAACATTGAAAGAAGTCGTCAAATTAAAAGCTAAACTTGATGAACTGCTTTTCGAGCCCACGGCAACCGAAGCCAAACCAACGCTTTTTCTGGGCCAGGATGCGCTTGCAGCTTATGCCAACCCGATGCTGATGGCCATGGAAAACCCGGAAAAACAAATCTGGTTTGATTTGCTTTCCAAAGCCCAGAAGGCAAGTGGCGCGAAACCGAGCAAAAAATACCTTGATGAATCCCTCGCCTTGGTCAAGACCCTGGGTACGGATAAATTCAAGAAAGTCATCGGCAGCTGGATTGAGTTCATTACTGCCCACAAAGAAACTACCGTGACGCACACCTATGGTACCGGGGCCCAGCGTTATAACTACAGCACGACTGAATTTTTAAGCGGCATTAACCTGGATGCTATCAAGGGGCTGGTCTGGATATGTGCACACTTTCATGATCAGAACACGCTCAACCTCATCGCTAAGCTGGGCGAACGGTGCTTCCGGAAAATTCCGGGCAAAGGCCCGGCAGCGGCAGGCCTGGGCAACGCTTGTTTGTACGCGCTCTATAAATCTAAGGGTCTTGATGGTATTGGGCATCTTTCCAGGCTTAAGCTGCGCATCAAACAATCCAGCACCCAGACCCTCATCGAAAAATACATTGCTGAGGCAGCTGCTTTCCAAAAAGTCTCAACGCATGATATTGAGGATATGGCTGTCGAAGATTTTAAGCTTCTTCGTGGAAAGCGCAGTTACGCTTTTGAAGATTATAACTGTACACTCGAGATTACCGGCATAGGTAAATCAGTGCTTAGCTGGACCAGGCCGGACGGAAGTCCCCAAAAAACTGTCCCTGCTTTCATCAAGGAAAAATACGCGCAGCGGCTTAAAAAAATAAAGGATACACAAAAACAAGTTGATCAAAATACCTCAGCCCAGAGAGACCGGATTGACAGGCTTTTTAGAACAGGCAGGGTATGGAATTACGAAAACTTTGAAAAGTATTTCCTGCAGCATGGTCTGGTCAGCTTTATCGCTGAAAAGATCATCTGGACATTTACCGACCCTGAAAACCCCGGCCATCCGCAAAGCCTCATTCAAATCGGTCAGGAATGGAAGGACTATAATGGTAACCGGGCGACACCCGAAAATACTTGTGTGGTATCGCTTTGGCATCCTGCTTTAGCCAGCACTCAGGAAACTACTCAGTGGCGGGCTTTTCTCAGCGGACAGAAAATTCAGCAGCCTCTAAAACAGGCCTACAGGGAAGTTTACCTGCTCACAGATGCCGAAATCAACACCCGCACCTATAGCAATCGCATGGCCTCGCACATTTTAAAACAGCATCAGTTCAATATGCTGGCCAAGACACGCGGATGGAAATATTCGCTGCTTGGCGCTTATGATGATGGCCGTGACAACGAGTCTGCAAGGGTTCATCTTCCCGAATATAACCTTCGTGCAGAGTATTGGGTAAATGAGGTCGCAGCAGATGACGCCTTTAACGATACGGGTATCTGGAACTATATCTCCACCGACCAGGTCCGGTTCATCGATACCTCAAATGACCAGGTGAAAAACCTGATTGATATCCCTGTTCTTCCCCTTTCAGAGGTGCTCAGGGATGTGGATTTATTTGTCGGTGTCGCGAGTGTGGGTAACGATCCCACCTGGCAAGACTCTGGCGGCCTTCCGGCTTATCGCGATTATTGGACGACTTTCTCTTTTGGGGATTTATCAGAGGTGGCTAAAAACAGGAAAGAAATCATTACGAATTTATTGCCGCGTCTCAAGATCAGCAAGGTTGCCCAGATTAAAGATAAGTTCCTGGTGGTACAGGGTACCTTGCGCACCTATAAGATCCATTTGGGAAGCACCAACATCCTGATGGAACCCAATGACCAATACCTCTGTATCGTGCCTGACCGAAGCCAAAAAAGCCATACCGAAAATCTTTTTATACCATTTGAAGGTGATGCAGGTTTATCGGTAATCCTCTCCAAAGCATTTTTGCTCGCCCAGGATGATAAGATCACCGATACCACTATTACCTCTCAGATCAACAGAAGTTAATGCAGCGGTACCAACAGCAGATCCTGGTGCCACAGGTACTCAAAAAAGGACAGGAAAAGATCGGCAATGCCAAAGTGCTCATCATTGGTGCAGGTGGCCTGGGCGTGCCCCTTGCAACTTACCTGGCCTCGGCCGGTGTTGGTCATATCGGCATAGTGGATCAGGACACTATTTCCATCACCAACCTGCACCGCCAGTTTTTTTATACTGTAGCAGACCTGAACAAAAACAAGGTAGACATTTTAAAAGAAAGGCTTCAGCAGATTAATCCTGAAATACAGATTACCGCCTATTGCGAAAAGCTGGATGAAAACAATGCAATGGCATTGATTGAAAACTACGGAATCTTATGCGACTGCACAGATAATACTGAAACAAGGATCTTGATCGGGGAAATTAGCGCGGCGATGAATAAGCCCTTGGTATATGCCGCAGTGCTGGAATGGACGGCCTATCTGACGGTGTTGAATCATAAACAAGGGATCAAGCTCGAAGATATCTTCTCCAGTCAGGCCCTGCGTGAAAATGAGCTCAATACCTGTAACAATTCCGGCATCATCAATACCACCTGCGGAACAGCTGCAACTATGCAAGCTTCAGAAGTTTTAAAAATAATCCTTGACCTTGAGAGCAATCTGGATGGCCGGCTACTCTGCATGGATACACTGAACAATATCTTTAAATCCTTCAAGATACAAAAGTCCTGCTAGGCCTAACCTAAAGATTGCCGGTGATATAATTATCAGTAAAAGTTGAGACCACGCCGTTGGATAATATTATACTCATTTGCGTAATTATTGAGTATAATACTATTCATTTAATTTTTTGGTGTTGACTTTCTAAGGAGAAAACCAGATTTTATTAACCATTATTGACGGATTGGATGTTCCATAAGAATTATCATTGATGACGGCGCATCTAAAGTTTGTATTAAACCCTGATATAAACGTATATGTTTAATTTATTAAAAAAATATAAACATATATATTTAAAATAAGGGAAAGCCTAGACTTATAGGTCTGGCGCTTTCACTACAAAGGTATTTTGAATCGTAAGTAAATCCATACCATTATCATATTTCTCCACATGTCCCATAAGGTTTTCCCCGAACAATACTTTTGACCTAATCCACATGCCTATCCTCCCTATTTGTTACACCTTAGGGGTATAATAAATTTGAGCGTTCAAAAAATCACTTTGTTCATGAAACATGAACGAGCTATTAAAATGAACATCGCCATATTTTTTAAATAGAGCATACAGTAAAGGATAAGTCTGAACACAAACTCGGGATTTAATGCTGGTTAGGAGAGAAAGTTTGAAAGAGTTCGTCTAGAAATTACAGGCATTGGTCTAGTGGTTACTAGTGCTGGTATAATACAGGGTTTTTGCCTGCAACGTTTGATGGACAGCTGCGTCTTAATAACAAACAATAGCAAAAACCTAAAATATAAACAATATGAAAACTTTAGCAAAAACAATATTCGCAGCAGCATTAACAGCAGTATTATTTACTTCATCAATGGTGGCAACTTTTGCCGCTGAGCCAGTTAAAGCAGTAACAAAAACTTCTTCATTATCAAAATTCAACAGGATCTGGGTGAGCGGGAATGTGAAAATTGTCTTAACGCAAGGCGATAAACAAAACGTAGAAGGTGCCAGCAACTATGACGCTGCAAAAACCTCCGTATCAACTGATGGAAAAACCTTGTTTATCAATTCAATGGAAACCAGTCAGGTAACACTTAATATTACTGTAAAAGATTTGGAAAGAATTGAAGCTTATGGACAGTCGGTTGTGGTAACCAACAATAATTTTGATGTTGAAAACCTTCAGTTATTGTTAGGACAAAGTGCTACAGCTAAGATCAAAACTACAGCAGGCAGTTTATATACTATCGTTAAGGATGATGCGGTATTGAAATTAAACGGTACTGCTGATCAAAGTACGATGATTGCTAGCAACATGAAAAACGTAAAATTAGCTGATTTTGCCGCTTTGAAATCTGCTTCTTTTGCTTCTCAAGCCATCATGGACGCTGAACAAAATGCCATGGTTTTAGCAAAATAGAAAATATTAATCAGATAGGTTGAAGCTACCCATGTGGGTGGCTTTTTTGTTTTGTATATGATTAAAAATTGCGGTGGTTAACTTCTTATTTACTAAAAAGGCTATTACTATACTGCTCATTTGATAATCGTTTTTTCTTACTGATGCGTTTTATGGAATTATCAATCCCCCGACATCCTGCTATAAAGGGCGAATATGAAAAAGCTACAATTGATGTTAACCAAACCCTGCACGCAGCAATGGAGTGAGATTGAAAGAGAAAACGGTGAGCATTTTTGTAGCAAATGTGAAAAAAGCATTGTGGATCTGACGGGTAAATCAGATGAGGAATTATTTCATTTTTTTCAGCATAAAACCGGCGAAGTATGTGGGAGGTTGCTTTCCAGCCAGCTCAACCGAAACCTAGCGCTACCCGTTACCAATAATTGGTATTGGATGATGCCAATGGCTCTGGCCGCAGTAACGATCAGTCCTGCTCAGGCTCAAAATGCTGAATCTTCATTAACCGGAAGCGTTCAAGCGCCGAAATTTCTGCCTTCATCAAATGAAACTTCAAGCCTACGCCCTCTTTTAATTACGGTTTTAAAAGGAAGCGTGGTTGATAATTTAAAAGGCAATGCTTTGGCAGGAGTAAAAATTCGGAAAAAGGGATTTGAGAACGTATTGGCGATAACAGACTCAGCGGGCCATTTCGAGCTTAGAGTAAATGACCAGGACAAGTTATCTACCTATACTTTTCTTCTAGCGGGTTTTTCTATAGGGGAATCAGATCTTAGCGATGGCATGGTCATTCGCTTAGAAAAGCTTACACCTATCATGCTCGGTGGTGTCTCCTTTATTTCTAATTCACGACAACCGCTTTATATTGTGTCTAGCGGAAATAGAAGCTGTACGATCGATCCTATCAGGCTCGGACAGATTTCTGCAGACTGGATTGAAAAGATAGATATACTTAAAGATGCGAAAGCGGCAGCACTTTATGGATCAAAGGGGGCTAACGGAGTGATATTGATTGAAATTAAAAAAGCATTCAAAAAGAAAATTGACTTTTCGAACCAGGGGAACTAGCGGATGTTTAGCTTGAAGCAAAACCTATTTAAAATATTGGCCTAAAATTAATTCGTGTATGCTACTTTGTGACACCAAATCTGGAATCGAAAACTAAATAGGGCTGCGATATTATCGTTGTCACCTTTAGTTTGTTAAACCTAATGTGTAGCAATTGTGCCAGGTGAAAACGGTTCAGTTTTTACCTTGGAGATCTAGTATTGCTAATTGCTTAGACGAAGATTTCATGAGAATCTTATCAACCAAAAAAGCCACTCCTTTAAAGGAATGGCTATATATGTTACAAGTTCGAAAACTGTAATTCTAAACTGCTATTGGTTAAGCTAATAATCTGATTGGCTCTTCTAACAAACCTTTCAATGTCTGCAGGAATTGTGCTCCGGTTGCACCATCAACTACACGGTGATCGCAACCTAAAGTCAATTTCATAACATTTCCAGGAACAACAGCACCATTTTTCACAACAGGAACTTGTTGAATTGCACCTACCGATAAAATTGCACCATCAGGAGAGTTGATGATTGATGTAAACTCATCAATTCCAAACATACCTAAATTAGACACAGTGAAAGTACTTCCTTCCCAATCCGATGGTTGTAATTTTTTAGCTTTAGCTTTTCCACCGAAATCTTTTACTTCAGCAGAAATGTGTGATAATGATTTGCCATCCGCAAAACGAACCACAGGAACTAATAAACCATCTTCGACTGCCATAGCTACTCCAATGTTGGTATGTTCATTGAAGCGGATTTTATCGCCACCCCACGATGAATTTACTGCCGGATGTTTTTTCAATGCCACAGCAACCGCTTTAATCACGATATCATTGAAAGAAACTTTAACCGGAGCAACCGCATTAATTGCCGCGCGGGCAGCCATCGCGTTATCCATATCGATACTTACCGTTAGGTAGAAGTGTGGCGCTGTAAATAAACTTTCAGCCAAACGTTTTGCAATTACTTTACGCATTTGCGAAACCGGTTGTTCAGTATATTTAACCTCACCAACGAAAGTTGGAATTACGGGAGCTGCAGCACTTACTTTTTCAGCTGCTGGCGCTGGCTCTGATTTCGCCGGAGCAGCAGCAGGTTTAAAGTTTTCGATATCTTTCTTAATAATACGACCACCTTCTGCACTTCCTGCAACCTGCGATAAATCAATCCCTTTATCTTTAGCAATCTTTTTAGCCAATGGCGATGCTTTTACACGGCTATCCGACGAGCTTTCTGCTACAGGAGCATTTGAATCAGAATTAGCAGTAGTATTTTGTTTTTCTTCTTTTTGAGTCTCAGTTTTTTCTTCGCTTTCAGCTTTAGGCTTTGAGCTTTGAGCGCCTCCAGCTATAATTCCGCTAACATCGGTTCCTTCCGGACCAACGATTGCGATAATTCCGTTTACTTTAGCGGCCTGACCTTTTTCAACACCAATATGTAATAAAGTTCCGGTTGCATAACCCATAACTTCCATAGTTGCCTTATCGGTTTCTACATCAGCTAAAACATCATCATCTTTAACTTTATCGCCAACTTTCTTATGCCATTCGGCAATTACGCCTTCAGTCATGGTATCGCTTAACAAAGGCATACGAATTACCGTAACGCCTTTTGCTGCTAATTCTTCTTCACTCAAACCGCCACCTTGAGCAGGAGCAGCTTCTTCGTTTAGAGTTTCTTCTTTGCTTTCAGCTTTCGGCTTTTCGCTTTCAGCTTCAGGACCACCTTTTTCAGCATCTAAAGCTGCCTGGAAATCTTCACCCTCTTTACCGATAACAGCCATAACAGCATCAACAGGAACAGCTTCACCTTCTTTTACACCAACGTATAAAAGTGTTCCATCCCAATAAGATTCCATATCCATGGTTGCCTTGTCAGTTTCTACTTCTGCCAAAACATCGCCGCTTTTCACTTTATCGCCCACTTTTTTATGCCACTTCGCCAAAACCCCTTCGGTCATGGTGTCGCTCATTTTGGGCATTTTAATTACATCAGCCATTATATCTAATTAATTGAAATCTTTTTAAAATTAGTCCATTACGTAAGGATAGTTCTCCGTCATGTAAACATCTTTGTATAACTCAGATGCATCTGGCCATGGAGACTCTTCTGCGAATTTAACTGCCTGATCTACCGTAGCTTTAACTTTAGCTTCTACCTCTTCGATCCAGGCTTGATCGGCATACTTTTCTTTAAGAATAGTTTCTCTTGCATGCTCAACAGGGTCTTTTGCTTTATAGTCTTCTAATTCTTCTTTAGTACGGTATTTAGCTGGATCAGACATCGAGTGACCACGGTAGCGGTAGGTTCTCATTTCCAAGAAAGTAGGTCCTTCACCTTTGCGAGCACGTTGAATAGCCTCGTCCATTGCATTGTGTACTGCAACAGGGTCCATACCATCAACCGGAGCACAAGGCATATCGAAACCCAAACCAATTTTATAAATATCAGTCATATTGGTAGTACGTTGTACCGAAGTACCCATTGCATAACCATTGTTTTCACAAACAAAAATTACGGGCAATTTCCACAACATAGCCATATTAAACGTTTCGTTTAATGCACCCTGGCGCACAGCACCATCGCCCATATAACAAATGTTAACGTTATCTGTTCCTTTGTATTTTTCTGCAAAAGCAACACCAGCACCTAATGGAATCTGACCCCCAACAATTGCATGTCCACCGTAAAAATTATGTTCTTTGCTAAACATGTGCATAGAACCGCCTTTACCTTTAGAGCAACCCGTAGCTTTACCATACATTTCTGCCATAATGCTGTCGGCACTAACACCCAATGCTAAGGCATGTGCGTGATCACGATAAGTCGTAATCATAGAATCACCTTTTTGCATGGCGGATATTGCACCCGCAACTACCGCCTCTTGTCCAATGTATAAATGACAAAAGCCACGAATTTTTTGTTGTCCGTATAACTGGCCGGTTTTCTCTTCGAATTTACGCATAAGCAACATCGATTCGAACCACTTTAACCAAGTATCTTTATTTATTTCTACTGCACTCATTTTAGGATATTTGTTTTTTTGCAACAGCAAATCTAATTTTTTTATTGTAATTTTTGGCACTTTCTAATGTAAAAACATCCTATTATAAACCCTATTTGCTCTTTTAACAGTTGTGTTACAATATAATGCTGAATTTAGCACTTAGTTATGATTTTCTGGTTTTAAAACTTTGCAGTTTATATCTTTCTCTATTATAATCAAGGTGAAATTAAATTCTGTAAAAATGCAGATAGCCACAATTTTAGATCCCGTTAAAGATTACTGCTCATTCGTCAAAAATAGCCTGTTATTTTTTATTCATCGCTTAAAAAACCGTAACTAAAACTGATAAATGTTAATAACTTTTGATTTTTCGTTAAAACATTTGGATGACATTTAGATAATTAATACTTTTGGAAACCGACAATAAGCCCATGTGGTGTACGTTAATGTGTAAGTAGTTTACCCAAACATAACTGTATAACATGATTAAAAAAATTTTGTTTTCATCTCTAATCGCTATCTGCACGCTCTCCACCGCATTTGCGCAAACAAAAACAAAAGAATCCGGCAAAGATTTAAACGACCCAGATAACCTTGCATCTCAATACTTTTCTCAGGTTATGGGTGTTGCAGTTGATGCAACGTCGAACTTAAAATTATATAAATTCGTTTACGAATGGATTGGAACTCCTTACAGTTTTGGTGGAAACACTAAAAAAGGCATTGATTGTTCTGCTTTTACGAAGGCGATTTACGATAAAGTTTTCAACACCACGATTAGAAGAAATTCAAGGGATATTTTTAGCATGGTAGACCCACTTTCTAAAGAAGATTTAAAAGAAGGTGATTTGGTTTTCTTTAAGATAAAAAGCCGAAGCATTTCACACATTGGAATTTACCTTGGCGATAACAGATTTGCTCATGCATCGAGTTCCCGAGGAGTTGTAATCAGTAATTTAAATGAACCTTATTACAGCCGTTATTTTTATAAAGGTGGAAGAATACTTGAATCCTTTAAAAAGGACTTTACTGTAGAATAGATTAGTATGAGGTTGGCAATTTTCAGTTAGCCCGAAAAAATATATATCCTCCTGAAGCAATTCCGGAGGATTTTTTTTTAACTCAATATCCAATTAATGAAGCTAGCAAACGGCATATTTTTGCCATTTCTTCTTTTAGCTGTATTTATTGGCTGCACCAGCAACAACGCACAAGTTGTTGTCTCGCAACCGAAAGCAGACACGGCCGTCAAAAGACTTAAGGATACCATTTCGATAACAGCGGTTGGCGACATCATGTTGGGCTCAGCTTTCCCATCCACGGTAAATCTTCCTCCAGATGACGCAATAAATAGTTTTAAGGCGGTTGATAGCCTGCTTGAAGGCGATATTGTTTTCGGAAATCTCGAAGGTTGTTTTTTGAATTCAGGAAATTCAAATAAATGTAAAGGACTTAACCCAAACAATTGTTATGCTTTTCGCATGCCGGAACGTTATGCCGGAATTTATAAGAAAGCAGGTTTTAATGTTTTGAGTATTGCAAACAACCATGTAGGCGATTTTGATGCCAAAGGCAGAAAGAACACAGCAAGGATTTTAGATTCGTTGCGAATTCATTATGCAGGTCAAGTAAACAAACCTTTTGAAATTTTTGAAAAAGATAGCATTCGCTATGGCTTCTGCGCTTTTGCCCCGAACGAAAATACGGTTTCAATTAACAAAATAGATGGTGCTAAAGCCTTGGTCACTTATTTAAAAAAGAAGGTCGATATTGTAATCGTTTCTTTTCACGGTGGAGGTGAAGGCGCCCGGTTTGAACATGTTCCACGCAAAAACGAAATTTTTTATAATGAAAACCGAGGCGATGTTTACGCGTTTGCCCACGCAGTTATTGATGCTGGCGCAGATGTAGTACTGGGCCACGGGCCGCATGTAAGCCGTGCAGTAGAAGTGTACAGGAATAAATTCATAGCTTATAGCCTGGGTAACTTTTGCACCTATGGGATGTTCAGTCTAAAAGGCAACAATGGCATTGCACCATTGCTCCAGCTTAAAATAAACAGCAAAGGCAATTTTCTTTATGCTGACGTTGTTTCTGTAAAACAGGATAAAATAAACCGGTTAACCCTTGATGATACCCATGCCGCTTTTAAAAAGATTAAAGACTTAACTGACGAAGATTTTACCGGACACAAACTTTCGTTTGAAGATAACAGGATTTCTTTACCAAAAGAATAGATTTAGATTACCATCATTTAGAATTATTTCAGAATATTTGCCTCATGAAAAAGGGATTAATTCTTCATTATATTATTGGCTTAGCGGCAACCATTCTGGTTTTAGCGGCAGCTTTCTATATTAATAAAAACCCGGAAAATTTATTGTCGGCTGGGATTATAATTCTCGCCGGCTCATTAGTTGCCTACAGTCAATTCCTGATTATCAAATCGAAAAAAAGTAAGCCATAAATTATAAGTTTGAAAATCAAAAATAAGTGCTGACCGTATCGATACAAGCTTACATCACTTATATTTGTAGCAACAAATACAAATCAAATAGTGCAGGCGATTAGGAGATGATTTTCTGACGGTTTATTTCAATAGTCTCGAAACGGAAACGTTTAATATGGAGGCTATTTGTATAATTCGTATTAGTGGAATATTTTTGACATCCCTTTCATTTTTCGAATACACGTTTTGCGATATGCCAAGTTGCTGCGCCATATATTCCTGGCTGTAACCAAGCGCATACCTCTTTAACTTGATTTTTTTACTGATTAACAAACATTTCGTATCATCCATGGTAATTCCTGTTATTTGAATGCGGGGGATGACCGATCCGAATGAGACGCTATATTAACAAAAAATATTACATATTCCAATTTTTTGCATCAAGTCAATAGACAGAAAAGGAAATGCAACAAAAATCAGAACAAGTTATTGTGTACCATATTTGCCAAGGATCAATAACTGCGTACCTCTTTAATCTCAAATGAAATATTTAAGTTGTGTGCAGGTTTTTTGGTTATTTTTAACGACTTAAATTTAACGTAAGAATTTTAGCAGAAGACCGGAGTTAAGACTAACCTTAGTTGGCTTCCTTAAAAGCTAAGCCTCGTCCTTTGTATTTTTAACCAAGCCGATTCCGGAAATAAAAAATATTAACCCGATTATACCATAAACTAATAAGCCCCGGGTTTGCTGACTTTGTTGTACAAATCCATAACCTGCATAAATTAATCCGATTATTCCTAAAATGGTTAGGACGGTTCCAAAAGTTCGTTTTACGTTCATAGTTTTAAAATTATCAGAGTAAATACAATAAATATTGTTTTTTGTTTGCATTTGAATAAAAGTTAAGTGAATTTCAGAATAAAGCCACAGACTGACAGATATAAAATCTGTTATTCTGTGGCTTTAAATTGAACTAACTAATGCGGATTAATTTACCAAACACCCAGCCTGTTCGCCGGTGCAACATACATTTTGGCTGTTGCTGGTATATTAAATGCTTTATAAAATGCTTCCATATTGTATAACGGTCCATTAACACGGAACATTTCCGGGCTATGTGGATCGGTTTTCAGACGAACAAGCATGCTTTCATCACGGTTCTTCATCCTCCAAACCTGGGCAAAGCCCAGGAAGAAACGTTGGTCTGGGCTGAAACCATCAATTTTATCAGTGCTTTTACCTTGTTCAGTCAATTTAAAAGCATCATATGCAATATTAAGTCCGCCAATATCAGCCAGGTTTTCTCCTAATGTTAACGCACCATTTACGTGCTGGTTATCTAATAATGAGAAATTGTTGTAAAACGCTACAACTTTATCCGCCTTGGTTTTAAACTTGGCTGCATCATCTTTTGTCCACCATTCTTTTAAGTTACCCGCAGCATCATATTGTCGACCTTGGTCATCAAAACCGTGAGTCATTTCGTGGCCAATCACCGCACCGATCGCACCGTAGTTTATCGCATCATCGGCGTTAAACGCAAAAAATGGAAACTGTAAAATTCCAGCTGGAAACACGATTTCGTTAAAGGATGGATTGTAGTAAGCATTTACAGTCGGCGGCGTCATGCCCCACTCTGTTTTGTCGACAGGCTTACCTAATTTATCCATCATTTCCTTATAAGCATGCCTTTCAGCTGATTGTAGATTTGCATAATAGGTGTTTTTTGAAATTTCTACATCATCATATTTTTTCCATTTATCGGGATAACCAATTTTCTTAACAAATGCGTTAAGCTTTTCTAAAGCCTTCTTCTTCGTTTCCGGCGTCATCCAGTCTACTTTTTTTATCCTGTTTTCATAAACTTTCTGGAGGTTATTTACCAGCTCAAGCATGCGCTTTTTTGCTTCCGGTTTAAAGTACTGCTCGGCATAGAGCTGACCTAACAATTCGCCCAGATTTCTGTCGGTATTGCTAACCATAGTTTTCCACCTTTCAGTTTGTGATGGCTGACCATACAAGGTCTTACCGAAGAAATCAAACTTAGCTTTTCTAAACGATTTGGTAAGTGCATTTGCGGCTGAATTTAATGCGTCAAATTTCAGTTTCTCTTTCCAGATGTTAATCGGCTGGCTTTTTATTAAAGTAGATAGCGCCTGGTAATACTTTGGCTGACGAACAATAACACTGTCAGTACTGGCACCTAATTTGTTCAACACAGATTTAAAATCAATATTTGGCATTTGCTTCTGAAAATCGGCGATAGCATATTTGTTATAATTTTTTTGAGGGTCGCGAAGTTCTACCGGAGTCGAATGCGAGGCAGCAATCGCAGTTTCCAGTTTCAGAATATCATTAGCATATTTAGCGGCATTTACAGAATCTCCCGATAAACTAAATATTTTCGTGATGTATTTTACATATTCGGATCTGATTTTTTTTGCCTTCTCATCCTGATCAAGATAATAACTGCGTTCAGGTAAGTTTATTCCTGACTGGGAAAATACCAAAGCATTTTTATTGCTTATTTTATCATCCGGTTCGATACCGAAACCTAATAAATCACCTTCGCCATTTTTAAATCCTTCGGCGATGAAATTAATTAAATCCTTATCATTTTTAATGGCTTCAATTTTTGATAACAATGGCTTAACAGGCTCCGTACCCAGTTTTTCTATGGTCAGAGAATCCATGCCACTTGCATAGAAGTCACCGACTTTTTGTTCCGCAGTTCCTTTAACAGAACTACTTTTTGCAGCATGCTCTAATATGCTTTTTAAATTTTTAAGGTTGTCGTTGTAAAGCGTATAAAATGAGCCCCAGCCAGTTTCTGTTTTCGGAATCTGCGTATTTTTCATCCATTTTCCATTGGCGTAAAGAAAAAAGTTATCGCCCGGTTTAACTGTTGTATCCATTCCGGCTGTATCAAAAAATACTGTTCTTTGGTCGGCTTCCGTTGTCTGATGATTTTTATCGTTCTGGCAAGCTGCAAGTAACACTAATGCAGCAGCTGGCAGAAATAAATTCTTTTTCATGTATATATGATTAAGTTAGAAATATTAAAGCTACAAAAACCATCATGTAGTTTCTATGAATTTTTTATAACTTCATAAAAAATCCAATATGATGCAATACACAGTTTACATTCTAATTTTCTTCGGAATCATCATTCTTTTAAGTTCATTTGTTACCGTAAAACAAGGTACCATTGCTGTAATTACCGTATTTGGGAAATACCAACGACAATTAAGACCTGGCTTGAATTTTAAAATTCCGTTAATCGAACAGATTTACTCGCGTATTTCAATTCAAAACCGCTCAGTTGAACTTTCATTCCAGGCCGTAACACAGGATCAGGCAAATGTTTATTTTAAAGCCATGCTTTTATATTCTGTGGTTAACCAGGATGAGGAAACCATTAAAAACGTAGCCTTTAAATTTGTTGATGCGACCAATTTAATGCAGGCACTAATCAGAACCATTGAAGGTTCCATCCGTGCCTATGTGGCTACGCAAAAACAGGCGAATGTCCTCGCTCAGCGAAATGAAATCGTACTTCACGTTAAGGAACAAATCGATCAGGTATTAGATGGATGGGGTTATCATTTACAGGACTTGCAGTTAAATGACATCACTTTCGATGAGGAAATTATGCGCTCAATGAGTAGGGTTGTGGCTTCAAACAACTTAAAAGCAGCAGCAGAAAATGAAGGACAAGCTTTGTTAATTACCAAAACAAAAGGTGCGGAAGCCGACGGTAATGCAATTAAGATTGCGGCCATGGCCGAACGTGAAGCAGCTCAGTTACGGGGACAGGGTATTGCTTTATTCAGGGAGGAAGTTGCAAAAGGTATGACAAATGCAGCGCATGAAATGCAACAGGCAAATTTAGATACATCTGTAATTCTTTTTACGATGTGGACAGAGGCCATCAAACAATTTGCTGAATATGGTGAGGGCAATATTATTTTCTTAGATGGCAGTACAGAAGGCATGAATAAAACGATGAAAGAAATGATGGCCATGCAGCTGAACCAAAATCAGCCTAAAAAATAACTAAGAATAATCTTTTTAATATATTGGACTGCCGCAAAACTGCGGCAGTTTTTTTTGTTCAACATATGCATTTTGGCTAAATCAAAATTAGTTTAGCCTAAATTTCTTTGCTCAGATTAATAGATTTTTGTGCCGTTAGGAGATGCGATTATATTTAACTGCACACCTGATAAATGTGATTTGTCAGACAATTTAAATCAATTAGAATGAAAATTTTTGTAACAGGCGCAACCGGATTTGTTGGTTCCGCGGTGGTAAAGGAATTAATTAACGCAGGTCACAAGGTTTTAGGCCTGGCACGGAATGATGCGGCTGAAAAAGCAATCTTGCTTGCCGGAGCTGAAGTGCATAGAGGTGATTTGGAAAACCTGGAAAGTTTAAAGGAAGGGGCAAACCTAGCTGATGGTATTATTCACACTGGATTTATTCATGACTTTACGCGTTTTGCAGAGGTGTGTGATATTGATCGGTTAGCTATTGAAACGATGGGTAATGCTATTCGTGGAAGCTCTAAGCCTTTCATAGTAACATCTGGAACACTGATCGTTAATCCAGGTCGTTTAGCTACAGAAGATATGTTGCCAAATTACAATGGACATAACCCAAGGTTAGCCACAGAAAAAGCAGTTGACGTACTTGCTGCTCAAAACGTTCGTGTGTCGGTGGTTCGTTTGTCGCCGTCCGTTCATGGGGAAGGCGACAGCCATGGCTTCGTACCGATGCTGATTGATATCGCCAGGAAAACGGGTTTTTCAGCTTACATCGGTAAAGGCGAAAACCGGTGGACAGGTATTCATCGCGTTGATGCGGCCAGACTTTACCGGCTGGCCTTAGAAAAAGCGGAACCAGGCGCACGTTTTCACGGGGTAGCCGAAGAATCAATAACCCTTAAATCAATAGCAGAATCCATCGGCAAACAACTTAGTTTACCTGTTATTTCTATACCCGCGAATGAAGCTTATGCACATTTTGACTGGTTTGAACATTTCGTGAGTGTAGATGGACCGGCTACGGCACAATTAACCAGGGAACGCTTAAATTGGAAACCTGAATACTCCAGTTTAATTCAAGATTTAGACCAAGGAATTTACTTTAAATAATATGCTATAATGGAATCTTCCAACAGATATCGTTTTAGAACAATTTCAGAATATCATAAACTTGCAGGGTTACCAAAACCGGGACATCCATTAGTTAGTGTCGTAAATATAGGGGATGTTCAGATGCCGGTTAATGGACGATCGAACACCATTATTTTTGATTTCTACTCTATTGCGCTTAAACGTGTTCCTGACGCTAAAATTAAATATGGTCAACAAATGAGCGATTTCGATGATGGCGTGTTATTTTTTATGGCACCAGGCCAGGTTTTCACTGTAGAAGTTAATGCCGGTAAAAGTCATCGTCCTACGGGATGGATGATTCTTTTTCATCCAGAGTTACTTTGGTACACTCATCTAGCTAAAATCATAAAAGATTATGATTTTTTTGATTATTCATTATTTGAAGCCTTGCATGTTTCTGAAAATGAAGAGGAAATTCTGAATGCTATTGCTCAGCTTGTGAAAAACGAAACCGATATCAATATAGATCATTTTACCCAAAACGTTATTCTCGCCCAGATAGAACTACTTTTAAATTATGCACAACGGTTTTACGGTCGCCAGTTCATTACACGAAAGGTGGTCAACCACGAGGTGTTAAATCGATTGGAAAACATATTAAATGCATATTTCGAAGACGATAATCTTGATGTTAGGGGCTTACCCACCGTGAACTATATCGCCAAAAGTCTAAATATTTCAGCAGGTTATCTTTCCGCACTGTTAAAATCTCTTATTGGCCAGAATACACAACAATACCTGCATCAGAAATTAGTTAGCGTGGCGAAAGAAAAGCTCTCGACAACAGATTTATCTGTTAGCGAAATTGCCTATTCGCTTGGTTTCGAACATTTACAGTCATTTACCAAATTGTTTAAATCCAAAACAAATTTGACGCCCTCCGCGTTCAGACAATCTTTTAATTGAGGTTGATTTATAAAATGATTCTGAAAAAAAGCGAGCCATCTGTAAATGGATGGCTCGCTTGATAAATGAATGTTATTTAAAGCTTGTTGCCGCAGCTATACCAAGGTTCATGACATAATTACCTGATTGCTGCATTAAATCGCCCATTACATGCAATGATTCATCTTCTATGAAATCGAAAGCATCCTGCTTGGTTATTTTATCTCCTTTTTTGATAGGCGGTAAACCTCTTGCCGATCTCAATTCATTAGCCCTCGCCAACGTTTTGGCTTCCTGTGCTTCACGTTCTGCTTTCAGCTTTTCTTCGTTAAGGGTAACCGAAGTTTCTGCGTCACGTTTTTTAAGCTCTGCAATATCTTGTTTCAGGTATTTAAAATCTAAGGAATTCGCAATACGTTGCTCACTGTTCTTGATTAAATTAGGCTTAACAGCGGTTAAGTTTGCGACAGCTTTAAAATTAGAACTCGGAATCACATCCCATGGTAACGCAGAAGGTTCGGTATCCTCGCCTATCTTATCCATCGGATATAAAGAAGGAAAAACAACATCAGGCGTAACACCTTTGTGTTGCGTACTGCTTCCCGCCACGCGATAGAATTTCGCCATTGTCAGGTTAATCTGTCCCAGGTTAATATCTGCGGCAGTTGTGGAAGATGGAGCAGTTCCGGTTGTCTTATTCTTAGTGATTAAGCCCGCAACCCTTTGCAGCATACTCGGATTTACCAATTTATTCAAATCGATAGATGATTGTACAGTTCCTTTACCATAGGTTTGGCTGCCCATGATAATACCACGTCCGTAATCCTGAATAGCACCTGCAAAGATTTCTGAAGCCGAAGCGCTTAAACGGTCTACCATCACACCAAAAGGGCCATTCCAGGCTACACCACTGTTTTCATCTTCATCAACTTCTATTTTACCACGTAAATCCTTTACCTGAACCACAGGGCCTCTATCAATAAATAAGCCTGTTAATGAAATCGCTTCTACTAAAGAACCGCCACCATTACCACGTAAATCCATTATAATTGCGTCAACTTTATCGAAAGTTTTTAAGGAATCGATAAGTTTTCTAACATCCCGGGTGGTGCTTTTATAGTTTTTATCACCAGCATTTGCAGCTTTGAAATCAGCATAGAAAGCAGGTAAAGTGATAATACCCATTTTATACTCTTTTCCATTTTGAGTGATGGTTTTTACCTTTTTCTTAGCCGAAGTTTCTTCCAGAACGACTTTATCACGTACAAGTGAAATGATAACCGGTTTTGACGACATTTCTTTCCCAACAGGGATCACTTTCAAACGAACTTTTGTGCCTTTGGCCCCTTTTATCTTGGATACTGTTGCATCAAGTCGCCATCCAACAACATCGACAAATTCTCCATCACCTTGTGCAACCGCAATGATCCTGTCCCCAGGGCTTAATTGTTTATCTTTGAAAGCAGGTCCGCCGGCAATGATTTCTGAAATTTTAACAACCTCATTTTCCAATTGTAAACGGGCACCAATGCCTTCAAATGAACGGGACATATCTTCATTAAATGCAACAGCATTTACCGGGTTGAAATAATTGGTATGGGGATCAATAGATTCGGTAAATGCATCCATTAAAATCTGAAATACGTCCTGATTATTTGTTTTCGACGTTTGGGACTGAAGATTCTGGTAACGCTTGGTTAAAGTCTCTACATTCTTTGCCTGCGCTGTACCTGCTAAATTCAAATTAATCAGCTCATATTTAATCCGTTTTTTCCAGGTATCATTCAATGCGGTGATGGAAGTAGCCCATGGCATCTTTTCCCTGTCGTACACATAAGTATCGTTCTGATTGAAGTCATACTTATTTTTAATTTGTGCTAAAGAATAGCTAAAATACTCGTTGAGGCGTTTTGCATAAACATTATAGATATAAAAAGGACCGCTTAAATCTCCATTTTTGAAATCATCATCAAGGGTATACCTGTACTTTTCAAATTCTTTTATGTCTGAAGCCAGAAAGTAGTTTTTACCCTGATCTAAAGATTTGATGTATTTATCCAAAATAATTGAAGAAATAGAGTCGTTAATTTCGAGCTTTTTATAATTATAGCTTTCTATCAGGTTCACAACTTCTTTAATAACCAGTTGTTGTTGTTCATCCGGCTTCACATTAGTTACCCCATCCACAACTGGCTGGGTTTTCGGGGCTGCATGGCAAGCAAGCACTGCAGCGGTAAAAAGCACAAAAAATATTCTCTTCAACATCTCTTTAAATAATTTAAAATCCATTTCTATATTCTATATAGCCAATATGATACCATTTTAGCAGATAAACAAACAAGAGACAGCATTATTACCGTCTCTTGTTAATTCTATCAAATCTAGCTAAAAGATTTTTATCTGGCAATCGTTTAAAATAACGCGTTGACGCACTTTTTGTTTTAAAATCAGCACATTACAACAATGTAATTTTAACAAAAATTAACAATTGGTCTGTTCAACCGCTGAATGATCTGGCCGTGAAGGATGGGTTTAATTGGCATCACAACTACTCCGTGGCATGCCATCCAAAAATGAATGAATTATACAGGAACGCAAGATTATGTACTATTTTTTCGATGCTGTTTTACTGGCTATGATTTCGCGAGATTCTCTAATCTGCGCCTTATATTGGTTGCTCTTAATGGATCTCGCTAAGAGTTCTGCACGGTTTAAGTCTTTAGATGCCAGTGCAAAATCTTTTTTCCTGATTTTAACCTGGGCAACACCCAAAACAGATTCAATGTATGAATTATTGCTGCCAGTTTGTTTTGCCAGAATGCCTTGTTGTGTGTAAAACCACATTGATTGCGTATATTTATTATCTGCGAGGTAAACTTTACCTAAAATATTATACGTATTCATCTGACCAATGCGACTGCCCATTTTTGAGTAATTTTTCAAAACGACATTTAAAAGGATTTGCTCGGCATCCGTAAAACGACCTAAATGGTAATGCATGTTGCTCATTTTAATAAGCGCCTGACAATATAAACCAAAATTTCTTACTGCATTAAATTCGAAAGCCGCCTTACCAAATAGGGTCAGTGCTTCATTGAAATCTCCTTTTTTTTCCAGACTCTCTGCATCTTCAAAATAATTGGATCCTTCTGCCAGGTCGTACCTGGAGACCGCAATATTTATTGCACTACCACCAATGCCAGGCTCCTGGTCAGACTTATCAATATTTTGTGCGTAAAGTTGTAGGGAGGCAAAAAGGCTGAAAAAAGCCATAACCATTTTAGTCATGCAACAAAAATAATACTTTAAATCTATTTTCAGCTAAATACCTGTAAATTAACATCAAAAGACGCCCAAACCATGTAGGGGTGAGAATCGACGTGGTAAATATCACCATTGGCAGCTATACCGATTACGCCTGCGAATCCATCAAATGCCTTAAGTTCAGCGAAAGATTTGTCTGATGCATCTTTTAAAGAAAAACCGTCTGTAACCCGGGTTACAATTTTCGCCGCCAATGCGCCGCTAACAATATCTTCGCCAACACCAGTGCACGAAATGCCTGCAAATTCATTAGCATAATTCCCGGCAACTGTTGCCGAATCACTTACCCTGCAGGGGATTTCAAAACCTTTTCCTCCGGTTGAGGTTGCGGCGGCTAAATTTCCTGCCGTATCTAAAGCAACACAGCCCACTGTACCTATATTATTCTTTTGATTTAATTTTACTTCATATTCAGATTGGCGTTGTTCGGTTATCGGGTTGAAATAGTCGAAGCCATTATTTCTGGCAAAGTTTTGAGCGCCATCTCCACTCAAAACTCTATCATCGTAAGTTAAAAGATGTTGAGCGATTTCGATTGGGTTTTTAACATCTTCGACATTAATTACACCACTGAATTTTGCAGTTTTTCCATCCATAACTGCTGCACTTAACCTAACTTTTCCATCACTCTGAATCTGAGAACCTATCCCTGCGTTAAATAAATCATTATCTTCAAGCAAGCCAACAGTATAAACTACAGTTTCTAAAGCGGTATGATTTTTTAAATAGTCGTAACCGAGGGTAACAATATTTGCTAAGGCATCTTGTTTGGCCTTTTTTGTTTCTTGGTTAGTGGACGATTCGCTAAAAAAGCCTCCGTGTATAATTAATTTCATTTTTTAGTATCAAGTCGTTAGTGGCAGGTATCAAGATTAGGAAATATAAACCTTCCTCCTTTTTGTCTTGAACCTTCTGCTTTTTTTTATCCTATCGGAATCACTTTAGGATGATGAATTACCAGACTGTGATCCTTTAAATCATAAACGTCGCCATCGCACATAACGTGTACAACCATATTTTTTATTGAAACAGGTTGCCCCATTTCTACGTCGGTGAGATTTGTATCAGCCATCTGGCGGCCATCAACTAGAATAACCATTCCTGAACCAATAGCTTCCATGATATGGCCGTCGGAGATAAATAAGCCGGTATCTTCTCCTAAACCAATACCTAAAATGCCAGGGTTGCTTGCAGCAGCATATAATAAACGTCCGATTCTTCCTCGTTGTACAAAATGCGTATCCACAATTACATCATCAATAAAACCAAGTCCACCGGTAATTTTAACCTCGCCTTTCAACAAAGCATCCTTACTGCTGCCCTGGTATATCATATTTTTGGAACTTGCTGCGGCACCAGCCGATGTTCCCGCAATAACGACAGGTTCATTTTTATATTTTTCCAAAAGAACCTGGTGAATTTTTGTTCCTCCGAATATAGACGATAAACGCAGCTGATCGCCTCCCGTAAAAATAATAACTTCGGCAGCTTTTATACGTTCATAGTTTTCTTCGGCGTTTGCTTCCTCCCGATTGGTTACATTTAAAACGCCAACGTTATGAACATCCAGTTGCGCATAAGCCTTAATGTACTCCTCGCCCACTTTTTCGGGCATCAGCGATGCAGTGGTAACAATTTCAAAGCGTGATTCCGTATTTTTAACAGATTCAGTGGTAATTCTTTTTAGAATTCCGCGCTCAAAAAAATTCATGTTATCCGGCAATCCAAATTGCGTTTCTGCAAAACTGCCGGTGTTTATTGCGCCACCTATGATGATGAGTTTACCTTTCGGAACCATTCTTTGCGTGTTATTATTGTATCAAAAAACCCAAATATATCAGGATAAGATAAAAAACACGACTTTTTTTGTCAATAATCTTCAAATTATTAACAATAGTTGAAAGTTTTAAGTTAAAAATTATGCTGGTTGATGCTGAAAACAAAACAATTGTACTTTAAAATTGATTTAGGTTAATGCAGTATCTATTTTCAAATTAAATGCATAATTTACCATCATCAATTATGCTTAAAATGGAATAGCGCTTATCCTCAATCCAGGATAAAAAAAAGACAAAATATTACATGAAGATATTAAACATACAAGTGCTAAGAGGACCAAATATATGGTCGATAAACCGCAAAAAACTAATTCAGATGCGCCTCGATTTAGAGGAATTGGAAGAGCGCCCAACTAATACAATCGACGGATTCAGCGAAAGGATAGAGAAACTTTTGCCGAGTATGTTCAGCCACCGTTGTTCAAAAGGGGTAGAAGGCGGCTTTTTTAGCCGGGTAAAAGAAGGTACATGGATGGGTCATGTTATTGAGCACATTGCTTTGGAAATTCAAACCATTGCGGGGATGGAAACCGGTTTTGGCAGGACCCGGCAAACCAAAACAGAAGGCATATATAACGTTGTTTTTAGTTATCTTGAAGAAAAAGTTGGGGCTTATGCGGCAGAAGCAGCAGTAAAGATCGCCCAGGCTTTAATTGATAATGTAGAATATGATTTGGAGCACGATATCCGCCGGATGAAGGAAATCCGTGAACTGGAAGCATTGGGTCCGAGTACCGGTTCAATCGTTCAGGAAGCTGTAAGCCGGAGCATTCCGTGGATCAGGTTAAATAAAAGTTCTTTAGTACAACTGGGCTACGGAAAAAATCAGGTGCGCTTCCGTGCCACCATGACCGAAAAAACCAGCAGCATTGCCGTTGATATCGCCAGTAATAAGGAAGAGACAAAAAGGCTTTTAACCGAAGCGGCCATTCCGGTTGCATCTGGTGTAACCATTTCAAATCCGGAAGATTTAGAAGCCTCGGTGAAAAAAGTAGGCTTTCCTTTGGTTTTTAAGCCTTTAGACGGAAATCATGGCAAAGGTGCAACAATAAATGTTAAAACGTTGGAAGCAGCCAAAGCTGCTTTTGAATATGCTAAAACCTATTCACGCAAAGTCATTATCGAAAAATTCATTACCGGCTACGACTTCCGCGTTCTGGTAATAGATCATAAAGTTGTTGCCGCCGCTCAACGCGACCCAGCCCATGTAAAAGGTAATGGTATCCATACAATACAGGAATTAATCGACAAGGAAAACGAAGATCCCCGCCGCGGTTACGGACATGAAAACGTATTAACAGAGATTGCGGTGGACAGGGATACGCTGGATTTACTTGCTAAAAAAGAATATACATTAGAAACCATCCCGGAGAAAGGGGAAATTGTTTATCTGAAATCCACAGCCAATCTCAGTACCGGTGGTACTTCAATTGATGTGACCGATATCGTCCATCCACAAAATATTTTCATCTGCGAAAGGATTTCAAGGGTAATCGGACTGGACATTTGTGGCATTGACATTATGGCGCAAAACCTGACGCAACCCCTAACTGAAAATGGCGGTGTTGTATTGGAAGTAAATGCTGCACCAGGATTTAGGATGCACCTCGCGCCAAGCGAGGGTTTGCCGAGAAATGTTGCCGCATCGGTAATTGATATGCTATACCCACAGGGAAAATTATCGCAAATCCCGATTATTGCGGTTACAGGTACAAACGGAAAAACGACTACCACCCGTTTAATTGCACACATTATTCGCAGCAATGGAAAGCGTGTAGGTTTTACCACCAGTGATGGGGTTTATGTACACAATACCATGCTGATGAAAGGTGATACCACCGGCCCGGTTAGCGCAGAATTTATATTAAAAGACCCGACGGTCGAGTTTGCTGTTTTGGAAACTGCACGTGGCGGTATTCTCCGGGCTGGATTGGGATTTAACCAATGTGATATTGGGGTTATTACGAACATCCAGGAAGATCACCTCGGCATTTCGGATATTCATAATCTGGATGATTTAACCCGCGTAAAGGCAGTTGTTATTGGTGCCGTTCGCCGTAAAGGCTGGGCTGTTTTAAATGCCGACAATGGTTATTGTGTGAAAATTGCCAGGGATGCCCGCTGTAAAGTAGCCTATTTTAGCATGGATGAAAATAATCCGGTGATAAAAGAGCATTGCCGAAAAGGTGGTATTGCGGCCATTTATGAAAATGGGTATATCACTATAAAAACCGGCGACTGGAAATTACGGGTGGATAAGGCGACGCACATTCCTTTAACCTTCGGAGGTTCGGTGAACTTCATGATCCAAAATGTGCTGGCCGCAACGCTTGCAGCCTACTTATGGGGCTATAAACCGGAAGATATCCGATTGTCTTTAGAAACCTTTATTCCATCAGCCGCACACACGCCCGGCAGAATGAATATTTTCAGATTTAAGGACTTTAAAGTATTGGTCGATTTTGCACATAATCCTGACGGTTTTAATGGTGTTAAAGCTTATTTGCAAAGCGTAGAATCAACAGAACATGTAGGAATAATTTCCGGTACCGGCGACAGGCGGGACGAGGATATTATTGAAACTGCGCGAATTGCTGCACAAATGTTCGATAAGATTTACATCTGCCAGGAAAAATACCTGCGCGGACGGACACAAGATGAATTAGTTGATTTGCTGGTAAAAGGCATCAAAGAGGTTGATGCTAATAAAGAAATTATCATCAACAATAAGAGTACCGAATGTTTACAGATTGCAATTGACAATGCGAAAAAAGGCTCTTATCTAACAATCCTGAGTAACACGATTGACAATACCATTCAACGGGTTACGGAGCATCTGGATAGAGAACTGGAAGCGTAATATTTATTTAAAATAAGGCACCTGTATTAGAGATAGACTGCCCCCAAAAAGTTAGACACTTATTGGGGGCATTTTTACTGTCAATAAACATAACTCTGTTCATCTACAATTATCTCAGGCCTTTTTGATAGGATAATTTTAAGTTGTAACCCTCCCTTAAGCCAAAATTATAAAGTTTTAATATAACGGTGTCAGCTGCTTTTTCGAATTTTGTTATTTCATATCTCTCTCTTTTATTCAGTTTAGTAAAATTGAACGATCGCTTTTATATAATGGAGCTAGATTTGACGGTGGGCAAATATTAATTTAGTTTTAGACTAAAATTTTACTTTATACTTCTGACTAAATATTATAATTTCTTTTCCTTTTTCTCTTTTAGAAGTAAATACCAGTCTTCATCTTCAAATTCAAATCTCTCCACCCTCCCCCCAACACTTATCTCTTCCTTCACAACCTCCCAATTTTTATTTCTATTTATAAGTTTTGTATCGTAGAATAGATTACTTCCATGGTCTAGCATAACCATATTTACGGTATCTTTTTTATAGTTAAACTTAAGAATACTCAATCTTTGCCTTGCATCGCAAGGAAAGCCAGGCCCAATATTAAACATTCTTGTTTTTGAATTATCATCTATAAATTCAATCTTTAATCTCGCTGTACGATGAGGCCAACTTTTGTTAAAAAACTTATTTTTCAACAAGAATAAAGTGTCAATACTCGGATTTTCCTTTAAAAACATTGTTCCGTTAAATACGGAAGCCATAATTTTTGTAGTATCGCTAGTTTTTAATTCGTTTTTATTCTTATCAATTGAATGGCAAGCAGGAAACATCGCTATATTAATAAGTAAAATAATGCCTTTTTTTAACATGGTCAATTCTATTCTATATTAGAAACTTTTAATTATGGATCAATCGTTTATATTAAAATTAAAAAATTTAACCCATTGGATAGCGTTATTTCTATCGATAGTACCGTAAATATAGGGGGGCGATATACTTAATTCGAAAACCATCCCCGCTTCATACAAAATACCACCAATATTAACTCGTTTTGTTAACTTATTAACATCTCGTCCATAATGCACAAATTCATGCATTGTAACAATTGCTAACAACATACCAAGAGCAGAATATCTGTTTGGTGATTGAACTTTGTCTAGCCCAACAACTAATTCTTTTTTTATCTTTAATGTTTTGGATCCAGGATCAAATTGACCAAAACACGGACGTCCATATTCATCCACAAGATTACTAACCAGTTGAATTTTTGGGCCCTTATTAGGCTGCATTAATTGCATGAGTTTAGTTTTAGAAAATCCAGTATATCTAATCAATGATGTAATAACATCTGGATTTTCACTTAAAAATGCAGGTAAATTAGAGACTACTGCTTTAAATGATGGATAGGGAGATAATCCCGTAGTATCTATTAAGTTTGGTAGATTAATAGACCAATTTGGGATATTATTAGCTTCTATTAGTTCAGCTGGCTGTATGTCCAAATTACTCATTGAATACTCCACCACCCAATTCACAAACTCAATAGTTTCAAAGTTTCTACCATTAGCATCCAGATAATTTTCTAATGCCAGTTGTACATCAATATGGCTCATTAAATAATTTGCCGCATTTCCGGTAAAACCTAATTCAGTTACAATATAATCATCTACATCCAGCGGAGGGTCAATATGATTAGGCCCGCCTTTATATATCTTATATTCTGTGAACACAATTTGTGAAACATTTGCGCCTGTAGTACCGGTATCTGTATTCCCTCCTCCCGAAGCACCAAGATAACTTACGTAAATTGGCCCGCCGGCACTTAAATACCCATCTGCACCGCCGCCTGTACTTCCATAATAACTTTCTGCACCATCAAACCAACTGCTAATATCAGATCCAATTATTGTCCAGTCTACTCTGAGTCCATCAATAATGGTGTCGCGTGTGGGCAGACCAAGAAAGTCAGCTACAGCACCCAAAACTCTGCCCAAAAAAGACCAAAAGCCTCCATTTCCATTGTTAGCTGCTAAGGCCAATTTATTTTGCTTTAAAACGGCACCTATCGAATTCGTTTTTGTAGTTGATGCAGGTGCAATAAGCTTGTCCTTCACAATCTTATTGTCGGCAAATTCAATTACATGCAGGGTGTCGCCTTTAACATTCCATTCAATTAATTCTCCTGTCCAAATGCCATTCTCTCCAAAATTATGCTGAACATCTTTCGGTATAAAGTTTAATAAATAACCAGCAATTTGCCCATCGGCGTTTTGTAGGAAGAAATTTCGGGCGGATGCTTGGCATAATAACCTGCATTATTTGCACTTACAGCAGTGGCATGGTTTAATTTATCAACATTTAGTATCGGCACCCTTACAATGCTTTTTCCCTGATGAAGCGCCTGCCTGGCTTTGGTCCAATCGGGTTCCAAAACAGATGACAGCGGATTTTGCTTAAACCAATTTTCGATAAGTTCTTGTTTAATTAGCTGGCTTTCTATATCGGGGCTTTCAACAGGAATTCGGTTTTCCTTCTTACAAGACTGTCCGAGTACAAGACACATTAAAATCAGGCAAGCCATAGCTTTGCCTTTTTGGAGCATTAATTTATTCATCGTTAATTTAAATTTGAGCGGGATGAATAATAAAGCTACACAATGGAATTACCATTTCAGATGCACTATTAAAATTTTACACGAAAAATAAATACCAGGCTATAAGCGCAATTATTGGTAAAGGCTGCCGCAATATATTACATGTATGCCGATTGACATTATTGAAGTGGAATACATGATTAAAAAAAAGCCCTTTCAACTTAGGTCGAAAGGGCTTCATTATTATTACTAAAACTATTTTTATGCCTGAGAATCGCGTAATCTTTTAATTTCGTCGTGAGATTGTCTTAAAGCTGCTTTCTGATCAGAAATTAATGATCTGATATTTGAAGGCAAATCTTCTTCTTCCAACGCCATTTTATAAGCATTCTGAGCAGCATCTTCGCCGAACTCACAATTGTTTAAAACCGTTTGACGATCATGGCCAGTAAATAAAGCTTTAACATCCATCCAGCCTCTATAAATTTTACCTGAAGTTGTTGTGCCTGTTTCGATGTCTTCACCTAAAGCAGAAACTTCAGTAGCTAATGCTAATTTGTATTTCTGGCTTTCTTCAATCATATTTAAAAATAAAGACTTTAAATCTTGGTCACCATCTTTTAATTCTTGGCGTGCTTTCTCATATCCTTCAATACGATCATTGTTAATTTGAACAAGGTCGTTTAAAACTTCTGTTGTTACTGTTGTCGTTTTCATGTTTTATAGATTTAATGTAGTATTTCAACAGGAACAGAAGGGAAAGGTTTGTCATTTTTACAAAAATCTTATTCTCACATGCTATACGCTTGAATATCCGCCAAAATTGCTGCCTTGGCATTTGCCTGTTCTGTAGCCAACATCGATATCAATTTAAATATTTCTGCTGAGTTTATGACCACCCGGAACGCTTTTTGCAAATTTAACGTGCTAAATCCGAACAGTCAGGTATGATTTTGGGCGCAAACATTAATTTCCCTAAAGCGTTATAAATCATAAATAGCATGAATATGTCAATCCAGATCCCATCAGATGGCGGTACAGTTTATACGGAAACAAATCTTAATCATTTATTCCCCGAACCACTAAATACGATTACGAGTTGCTTTTTTCTGGCCATCGCGATATACTGGACATATAAACTTTGGGGCAACTTCAAACAACACACATTTTTATCAATCGCATTAATTTTATTGTATATCGGTGGCATTGGCGGAACGACCTATCATGGTTTAAGGCGCTGGACCGTGTTTATCATGATGGATTGGGTACCGATAATGTTGCTTTGTCTGTCCGCAGGAACCTACTTCCTGGCTAAAATTACCAAGTGGTATTTCGCAGTTTCTATTGTCATTGTTTATGCGTTTTTCCAGGCTTTTTTGAGAAAGCAGTTTACTGGTGCCGATTTCCAAATCTTTATAAACATCAATTATGCATTCATGGCAGCTATAGTCCTGTTCCCTGTTCTTGGGTACCTTATTAAAACGGCATGGAAAAACGGCAAATGGGTTGGTTTTGCTTTGCTTGCTTTTACATTTGCATTAACTTTTCGTATAATGGATAAATGGGGAATGTTAAGTATAGGAACGCATTTTTTGTGGCATACATTCGGTGCTATCGCTTCCTTTTGCATGCTGAAATACATTTACCTGGTCAATGAAAACGAATTAAACCATTAAACCCATTAAACAATCAACGTAACTCCGTTCGGGTTCTATATTAACGGCGTTTTTTTTGCCCGCCAATTGCGTATTCAATTCCACCGTATAGGTGTCTTAGAAACATATTGTCTACCCAGGCTTCGTTGGTGTGCCCCATCGAAGTGTAAAAAGACCTTCCCCCCTCAAAGTTGTGGTACCAGCTAAAAGGGTGGAAATTGCCGTTTTTGCCGCCTTTGTATGATGATTCATCAATAGTGATCAGCACCTTTATGTCTGGATTGATGTCTTTAAAATTATATAGCTCATCTCTGTGCATCCAGACAGAATCGGTCATGAATTTTGTGGAAGGATGCTTTTTATCTTTGATAACGAATCGCGCAGTCTGCTGTTCCGGGTGACTCAAAAAGTAAGCACCAGCAAGTTTTCCGTACCAGGGCCAGCCATACTCTGTATCTGTTGCTGCATGAACACCTACGTATCCACCGCCGCCTCGAATGTACTTTTCGAATGCAGCTTGTTGTGCATCATTCAAAACATCTCCTGTAGTGCTTAAAAAAAGTATTGCTGCATACTTTTTTAGATTGGCTTCCGTAAATAATTCTGCATTTTCCGTTGTGTCAACTAAAAAATGATGTGCTAATCCTAATTTCTGAATGGCTGTTTTTCCCGCTTCAATAGATGCATGTCGAAAGCCCTTGGTTTTGGAGAAGACCAAAATACTGGGATCTTTCTTTGCAAAAGCATGGCTTTGAAATAAAATGACACTAGCAATTAGCAGGCAAATGGAGAACAGCTTTTTCATAATAATGGTTAGCGTATAAATTTAATCTTAAGTACTAAATTAAGAAAGTTGTTGGATAATTTCTCTACATCTTTCTTCAACTTGTTTGCAAACAGGCCCAAATAGTGCATTATCCCAATATGGGTCTGTAACTTCATCGTTATCTAAAAATAACATTACCTTTTTGCGCTCTTTATGAGTTTTTGCAAGTGCCTGTACGTCATTGAGATTATTCCTGTCCATTACGAATATCAAATCATATTCGGCAAACATATTATGCCTGAACTGCTGCGCTCGCTGGGTGCTGATATCAAAACCATTTGCCTTTGCTGCGGCAATACTTCTATTGTCGGGTGCTTTACCAATATGCCAATTTCCTGTACCAGCAGATGCAACTTCCCAGTTAAGTTTTTTTTCATTTGCCAAATGGCGCATAATACCTTCCGCGAGTGGCGAACGGCAGATATTACCCAGGCAAACCATTAAAATTTTCAAATATAGTGTTGTATTATAATTATGAAACAAGCCCATAAATCGAGCCAGATGTAATTAGCCTGTAAGTTATGAGATTTTAATTATCGGTCCAAATCGAGTCAGGAGCTAATAATTCCTAATTTTACCTGCGAATGCGTGTGGGATGAGAAATACCGGATGTTCATTGCCGAAAGATTTAGATCAACAATTCAGAATATAGGCTTACCAGCTATTGTTTCGGGTTGTAAATATAAGTAACGGTATAACTCACATTATTTTGTTCAAATGTATATTTATTGGTGATGCTGTTGCCACTTAAAATATACTTACTGGGCTGCGCTCCACCATCATTCAAGGTAATTTCGTTTCCATTACGGGTATACTTTGCATTTCGGAAAGAAATCATATCGCAAAGTGGACCATTAGAGCTGAAAGCATAAGAACCATCTTTAGAAAATGAAAGCGTATAATTACTGTTTAAACAGCCTGAGGGGCCCGACATCGTTTTAAAATTCGTTTCAGGTTTTCCATTAATGACCATCGCCGGACTAATCGTAGCAGTAGACAACAACCACTCATATTGAGTAATGTCTTCCGGGTTAATGGATTTCTTTTTACAACCGAATGCAGTAAAGAGTACTAAAATAAGGAACAATTTTTTCATAGTGTTTTGGTTTTTAACCCTAAAACGTGATGAGATGAATTAACGCTACATTTATAAAAACAAGAGGCTGTATCAAAGGTAAAATCTAGCAGTGAAGGACCAGAATGTTATTTCGTTTCCCGTCATTCTCGCGCAGGCGGGAACCACGATTGCTCAGCGAAGCTAATTTTAAAGCATTCCACAATAGCATTAAGATTCCCCATTTAATTGGGAATGACGGGGGTATCAAAATATATTTGCTTTTGAGCCACCGTCAATCTTTATGATACAGCCTCAAATTACATAAGCTTTTAGCTACCCGTAAATATCGTTCAGCATCTTAGCAAGGCGAACACCACCTTTCAGCAGTTGCTGATTTAGTGTTTCCACCCAATCAAAGTTGTACCGGTAGCTTAACTTAGAATCGGGCTTGGTATAATCATAAATTTTTCCGCACACCAGGTAAGATTCGTAAATGCAATCCTTCAGGCTGGTGTTCCGCCAGTTGTATAGTTGAACAGCTGATGGATGATTAATTGCTTTTGCGAATTCCGTATAACTTAATTGCTGGTATTCAATTAACTGTTCGTCCCATACCCGGTGTAAATTTGATTTCTCATTAAACCATACAACAGAAACCCTGTTTCCACCTAAATCCTCTTTATGCGCTACGTGCATGGGTTGGGATAAATCGCCGGCCATATGTATAAGCATACGAAGCGCTAATTTTTTCTCTTCAACAGTGCTGTTTGATTTTTTTAGAACGGCTGTTAAATCGATAATCTTGTTATAAAGGTTTGGCGCTTGCTCACTTTCAAGGATGTTATAAATTCCCTTTTTATCTAAGCCGCCAGGAAGGTTTACGAAGTGCCAGTTATACATGTAATTGTATGCAGAATCTGATTTTATAAAATCGCCCCAGTTTGCCGACATGGCAAGGCTTTCGTTGCCCAAAATGGCTTGGATGGCCTTACGGGTTTTTGCATTTAAATAGCTATCCGCAATTTGGCCAACCACACGGTGGCCAATCATGCCCCACGCGTTTGCCTGCATAGGCAAATAGGCTAACAAACCTATTGCTGAAATCATTGCCAGTTTATTCTTCAGTGTTCTCAATATCATTTTATAATTCTTTTTGTACGCAGGTAACTTTTTCTTTTAGTGATAATGTTATTTCGCGGCGGTCGCTCAGACTTTCCAAAACCAATGTATCCGAAGACTTTTTCTTAATCAGGAAGTTCTTATCGTAACGGCCGATGCGGTAACAGCCCGAAATTTTTTGTTTGTAATTGGCATGCGTAAAAGTAGCACCGACAAATAAGGTATCTCCTTTTACAGCGTAAACGCCTTTCGCAAATTCTTTCCAAATACCGTTATTGTAACATGAATCTTCATAAAGGTTCAGTTTGCTGTAGGTCACCAAATCGATGTAAATGGAGTCGCAGGTAATTTTGAAGTGATGTTGGGTGTAATTGCTTAATTTATCGCTGAACGCAACGGAGTCCTGATTCCAGATACCCTGCATGAAAGCCTCCCCTTTGCCCTGAATATTTGGACGGGGGGAACAAGCACTTAAAAAAAGTAAAAGGTAGAATGCGAAAGGTAAAAGGTAAAGGTGTTTAAGCCTTAAGTTCAGCTTTAATTTTTCTAAACTACCTGATATTCTTTTAGGTATTGTCATTTTTCGCAGGACGATTATTTTTTCTTTAAAACTTACGATTCTAAATGCAAACTGTAAATCAAATCGTAAGTTTAATATTATTAAAACAGGGATTATTTCAAACTGCCAACCATGTCTTCTGGCCGAACCCATTCATCAAATTGTTCGTTGGTTAAGAGTCCTAACTCAACAGCTGCAGCCTTTAACGTTTTATTTTCTTTATGCGCTTTTTTTGCAATTTTAGCTGCATTCTCATAGCCTACATGAGGATTTAACGCCGTAACCAACATTAGTGAATTTTGTAAGTGTTTTTCGATTTCCGGTAAGTTTGCAGTTATTCCTGCCGCGCATTTCACAGTGAAAGAAACGCAAGCATCACCGATCAAACGAGCGGATTGTAATACGTTGGCTGCGATTAAAGGTTTGAAAACGTTCAGTTCAAAATGACCTGACATACCGCCGACGGAAACAGCAACGTCATTACCGATAACCTGGGCACAAACCATAGTTAATGCTTCCGGTTGGGTTGGATTCACTTTTCCTGGCATAATTGAAGAACCTGGCTCGTTATCAGGAATGACAATTTCCCCAATGCCACAACGCGGCCCGGAACTCAACATACGAACATCATTTGCTATTTTCATTAAGGCAACTGCTGTACGTTTTAAAGCACCGGAAAGTTCCACCATTGCATCATGCGCAGCTAAAGCCTCAAATTTGTTTGGAGCCGTAACAAAAGGCAAGCCGGTTAAATCGGCAATTTTCTGAGCCACTAAAACATCGTAACCTTTAGGCGTATTTAAACCAGTCCCTACTGCCGTACCCCCTAAAGCCAGTTCAGCAACCATAACCAAAGCGTTCTTAATTGCTCTGATGCTGTTATCAATTTGCTGAACGTAGCCAGAAAACTCCTGTCCAAGTGTTAGCGGCGTTGCATCCATGAAATGCGTACGGCCCGTTTTAACGATTGCACTAAATTCTTCAACTTTTACGGCCAAAGCATTACGCAGTTGCTCCAAACCAGGAATGGTATTCTCTACTGTTAATTTATAGGCTGCAATGTGCATCGCAGTTGGGTAAGTATCGTTTGATGATTGCGATTTATTCACATCGTCATTTGGGTGGAGCACTTTTTTATCGTCAGCCAATGCGCCGCCATTAATTACATGAGCACGGTTTGCAATTACTTCGTTTCCATTCATGTTACTTTGCGTGCCAGATCCGGTTTGCCAGATAACCAATGGGAACTGATCGTCTAAATCGCCGGCAATAATTTCATCACAAGCTTTGGCAATCAACGCTGCTTTCTCGGCAGAAAGTACGCCAAGCTCAGTATTGGCCAATGCCGCAGCTTTTTTCAGATAGCCAAAGGCATGGATGATTTCTTTAGGCATTGAACCCTCAGGCCCGATTTTGAAGTTATTGCGTGAGCGTTCGGTTTGTGCACCCCAGTATTTGTCGGCAGGCACTTGCACCTCGCCCATGGTATCGTGTTCTATTCTGAAACTCATTATATTTTGATTTTTGTTGTGGCAAATTTAAGTTTTTTGCCTATAAAGCAAGGTATTATCTTCGATATTTAAAAGGTATGAATTGGAGGTATTTCTGATGACAAACCCATTTGGGTAGTCTTCCTTCCCGCGCAGGCGGGAATCTTAACTTCAGGCTTATCGCATTAAGATTCCGAATCAAGTTGGGAAGGACGACTCCTTGCAGTCTAATCAATGCCACTAAAATTCCGCTGTTATTTATATGGAATAAATTAGGCCTCAGAATGGCATATTTAGGATAGCGGCTTATTAATAAACTTGGTTTCTCTAGGAAAGCTTATTCCACAATCGCATTATTCTTCGCCATTTGTGCTTGGGTATGACCTGCTTTACTACCAAGCCTAAATTAAATTCTGTTCGTAACCATCCAAATACTAAGTTGATGGTTTCATTTACTATTTTAGGATTTTACAGGCCAATTTTTAAGCGGAGGTTTAAGGAAATATTTAATGTATGAAAAAGATAATTATATTTTTTACAGTTTACACCATAGCTATTTGTCAGGTGGTTGTTTCATGTGCACAAGGCATAACAAATGAAAAGTATATTGGAGGAAATTGGATTGATTTTTCAGTCGATGCGCCATCAAAAGAAGTCTTTAACCGTAATGTCTTTCCTAATCAGCCTAATGTGATGTTTAATTATATTCCGAGTTCTAAAAAAATAGCTTTTTCTACCTACTTCTTAAAAACAGATACTTTAAGCTTATATAGATACACCATAATTCTAGATCATGCACCAATCAAACTTAACCAAAGTTTTGAGGGGCTTAATGTGTATGAGGATAAATTTAATCCACAGTTTAATAATGTAAATCTAGGAACCTATAATATTACAAATAAGAGTCTTACTATCCTCCTTTATAAAACTAGCCAACCAGAAAAGATTTTCAAAAGTATTTACTTTGCGAAGATTATCCAACCTGCTAAAATCAGTTCTATCACAAAAGGGGTCGTCTTCGATGATGGAGGAAGTGGAATAGCTGCAGACCCAGATAATGTAAAAGATATTCTGCTATCAAATAAGACCAGAGCTTTAAATATTGTAATAGACAAAACAGATATTGATTTCTTGTATCGCTTAATGATTGCGGACCCAATTTCAGGCAAGATTATTTTTACCTCCACCTCATGGAATTATGATAATAGCCATTATAATGTTGTTGCGGATGACTATTTACCTTACGTATCTATTGATAAAGGGGTTTTCAAAAAATCGGGAGATTATGAGGTTATTATACAGCCCTTGATTGAGGGTGGTACGTCCAAAGCAGCAATAGAAAAATATGTAACCAGACACACTATTTCTATAACCTTAGACGAAGAAAACTTCACCAAAAAAGAACTTTTCACTTATATCGGCTATTCGGGTGCGCTGTTGGGGATAATTTTTGGTTTAATTGGGGTCTACATTAAGCGAAAGAACAAAAAGAAACTTCTAGCTGAGCAACAACAGAAAGAAATTTCAAAATCAAAGCTGGAAGTGGTGAGGTCACAACTAAATCCGCATTTTTTATTTAATGCACTTGCTGGTATTCAAAATCTGATGAACAAAAGTGAAATCGATAATGCCAATCGTTACCTCAGTAAGTTCGCCCGCTTAACACGAAATGTATTAGATAGCAAAGAACTCGTCAGTTTAACCGAAGAAAAAACGTTGCTGGATGATTACCTCCAAATGGAGCAATTGAGGTTCGGTTTTAAATATCAGTTGAATGCCTCCGCGGATTTAGATATAGAAAACATAGAAATACCTGCGATGCTTTTGCAACCTTTTGTAGAAAACGCCATTAAGCATGGCATTGCTGAAAAAGGGAATAAGGGCGAAATTACCATTTGCTTTGAAAAGCAAACATCAGATTTAGTGTTAAAAATAAGCGACAATGGCAAAGGTTTCAATGCAACTCAAAAGTATAATGGCTTAGGCTTGGCACTTAGTAAAAACCGGATATCTTTACTGAACACGATTTATAAAAATACACCTTTCGTTTTAGACATTCAGTCCGACATAAATGGAACGGTGGTTACAATTACTTTAACACAATGGTTATAAAATGAGGACGATTTTAGTAGATGATGAGCAGGCAAATTTAGAAAACCTGCAGGTTTTGCTGGGAAAGAATTGTCCTGAAGTTAAAGTTGTAGCCGTTTCCGGCAACATTGATGATGCCTTCGAACAAGTAAACCTGCACCACCCGGATTTAATTTTTCTTGATATACAGATGGGAAAACACACGGGTTTCGATTTGCTGAAAAAACTAAGTGAGAAAACTTTTGAAGTTATATTTGTAACCGCTTACGATAACTACGGAATACAGGCCGTAAAGTTTGCTGCCTTGGATTACCTGCTTAAACCAGTTGACCCTGACGAATTAATTTTATCGGTTTCGAAAGCTGAAGCGAGAATTGCGAATAAAATTAATGGAGAACAACTCAACTTTTTGCTTAATCAAATCAAACGAACTGAACCCGCCGTTCCTAAAATTGCACTGCCCCAACAACACGAAATCCGCTATGTTTCAGTTGATGATATTGTTCGCTGCGTTGCCGATAATACCTACACTTTTTTCCATTTATCAAATAGTGAGCAGATCCTAATATCTAAGCCATTAAAAGAATATGCGGATTTATTAAAACCGCAAGGATTTGTTCGTGCACATCAAAGTCATTTGGTCAATCCGAAGTTTGTAAAAAGCTGGTTAAAAGAAGATGGTGGTATGTTGTTAATGAATAACGGAGATAAAATCCCGGTATCAAAACCGAACAGGGAAATGGTTAAAGCTGTGTTGGGAAAATAAAACAAACCTTACAGGTTTTGGAAACCTGTAAGGTTTAAACCCGGCATTTTTGTACTTTTGCGGCTATGTCAGTAATTAAACCCTCATTAGCAAAAGGTACGCGCGATTTTACGCCTGTTGAAATGGTGAAACGCAACTTTATATACGATACCATTAAAACAGTATTCAGGAAATATGGTTACGCAGAAATTCAAACGCCAAGCTTTGAAAACCTTTCTACCTTAACCGGAAAGTATGGCGACGAAGGCGATAAACTGATTTTCAAAATTCTGAATAGCGGGGAATACCTCAAAGATCCTAAAAAGAAATCTTTTGACTTTGCAGAAGAAGAAAACAGCAATAAACTCATTCCATTAATTTCTGAAAAAGCACTTCGTTACGATTTGACCGTTCCTTTTGCCCGTTACGTAGTGATGCATCAACATGAAATCACTTTACCTTTTAAACGTTTCCAGGTTCAGCCGGTATGGCGCGCCGATAGGCCTCAAAAGGGCCGGTACCGCGAATTTTACCAGTGTGATGTCGATGTTGTGGGTTCAGAAAGTTTATTAAACGAGGCAGAGTTTATCCTGATTTATAACGAAGCTTTAGCTAAACTGGGGCTGAAAGATTTCAGCATTAAAATTAATAATAGAAAAATTCTATCTGGTATCGCAGAGATTATAGATAAACCTGATTTAATTATTGACATGACTGTCGCCATTGACAAGCTGGATAAAATAGGTCTGGATGGCGTAAGTAAAGAATTATTGGAGCGGGGTTTTACAGCAGACGATTTAGATAAAATTCGTCCGGTTATTTTACTGGAGGGAACAAATGAAGAAAAACTGGCAAGCCTGAAAGAAGTTTTAGCTACTTCTGAGATCGGCTTAAAAGGTATTGCCGAAATTGAACAGGTTTTTGCTTATGTAGAAAGCCTGATCGCTTATGCGCTGCCATTAACGGCAAAACTGGAACTGGATGTTACCTTAGCGCGTGGTTTAAACTATTATACAGGTTGTATCTTCGAGGTTAAAACGAACGAGGTTGCAATGGGCAGTATTGGTGGCGGCGGTCGTTACGACGACTTAACCGGCATGTTCGGCCTGAAAGACCTGACAGGTGTTGGTGTGTCTTTCGGCGCTGATAGAATTTATGATGTACTGGAAGAGTTAAACCTTTTTCCTGCATCCTCAGAAATCGGCACAAAGGTTTTAATCAGTAATTTCGATGCAGAGGCAGAGCAATATGCATTGCCAATTCTGCAACAATTCAGGAATGCAGGTATTTCGGCTGAGATTTACCCATCATCCGCAAAGCTGAAAAAACAAATGGCTTATGCCGATGCCAAGAATATTCCTTATGTTATCTTGATCGGTGGAGATGAAATTGCAAGCGGCGAGCTGACATTAAAGGATATGCAAAGCGGCGAGCAGAAAAAACTGACTGTTCTAGGTATCATGGATTTATTGAAGTAAGGTTTTCGGTTTTAACCACGGAGCTCACTGAGGGTACAGAGCAATACAGCGTTGTTTACCATAAAAAAAACTTAAGCCTTTTATAGCCTCGCAAATAGCGGTAGCTTAACTTTGTGTACTCTGTGGTAAAACTAAGCAACAACCTTAGCTATAAGGTTTTCGATTTTAAACACGGAGTTCACTGAGTTTTCACAGAGGACAGGAAACTTGCAAATAATAGCATAGCTTTGTGTTCTTTGCGCCTTTCTTTGTGTACTTTGTGGTAAAACTAAGCACCCAGCTTTACGGCTAATCCTATTTCCCTATCCTCAATAAAACCGGGAAGTGCACATCTTTAACCGCATCATTTCCCCATGCTTCTTTCAATTCTGTCAATAGATATTCAAGCGGGTTTCTGTCGTTGGCTTTTTTATAATGCTGCAAGGCAGACCAAGTGTTAAGATAGCCTATCATCTGGTTAAAATTCCATGAAGTTTTAATTTGAAAATGTGGCGCAATAATCTCTTCAAACGGAAAGGGAATCGTTTTATAACCCTCTTCAATATACCTGCGCTCGCTATCCCAATATTTCCCAAGCATATTTTCGTACAATTTATAAATTACCCTATCCACACGCTTGTCGATAGACATTAAGCCATAGCCGATTACGGCTAAAACTCCGCCGGGTTTCAACGTACGCTTTACCTCTGAATAGAAAGCGTCAAAATTAAACCAGTGAATGGCTTGTGCTACAGTAATTAAATCAAAACTGTCGTCAGCAATACTAGCCTTGTCGGAAGATTCCACGTTATAAGTTACATTAGGTAATTTCAATGCCTGCTGGAGCTGTTTCTCACTCATGTCTGTGGCATAAACCTTTTGGAATTTCTGGGCCAGTATCGTGGCCACCTGACCATTGCCGGTTGCACAATCCCAGGCCCAATCGTTGCTTCTAACCAATGTATAAAGGTAGTCGTACAGTTCCTTCGGATAGGTTGGCCTGTACAGTACATATTCTGCTGCCTGCAAAGAAAAATTATCTTTCATTATTTGAATTTGGCTATATCAATGATTCCGAATTAACACTCAGTGTAAACAGTGCTGGCTCATCTAAAGTTTTCCATCGGAATTGTAGTTATGTACACTGTAAAATCAATATTACTGTTTAAATATATATAATCAAATAGTAATTGCTACTTTTGGCAGATTGAAAAAGCACAGGCAAAATATTAACCGTCTTTTCTCAGCAGTAATGCTGATGGTTTTTACTATTGCTTTAACACCCTGGAATTTATTACATCAACATCAGCCTGTCGCGGCTGTTACCAAAGAAGTTAACTGCAAACACTTAAGCCACGTTCAGGCGCATACTGAAAACTGTTTAATCTGTAATGCAGGCTTTGAAAAAAATTACGTTCAAACGCATCAGCTTTATAAAATATTCCTTTCCGCGAAAATCTTCAGTCAGGCAAACCCTGTACTTAAAAGTTTCTTCACAGAAATAAGGCGTACCAGTTTACGAGGGCCTCCTTTAGCCTGATTTTTCTTTTCAAACACTTAAGAGTGTTAATCAATTATTACATAGATAGTAAAGCATGGCGGCTATTTTGCGCTATTTGCTGGCTATCTCACACCATCAATACACATAACATGAAAATATCAAAGCTTATAGGATCTCTTATTCTATATATTTCCTTGGTTACGCCGGTTTTTGCAAACGTATTAAAAGACATAAAAGGTAACGTTACAGATGCTTCGACCAAACAAGCCTTGCCAGGGGCAACCATATTTATCCCGGATTTAAAGGTTACTGCACAAACCAATGGTGACGGCGAATTCACATTAAACAACCTGCCCTCGAGAGGAACTTATTTAGTTGAAGTTCATTTTATTGGTTATAAAACCGCAACACAGAATGTGAATTTTGCAACTGCCGGCGCTTTGGAATTTTCCCTTCAACCTACCGCCATTGAAACTAAGGAAGTCGTAATTACAGGAAGTTTAATCAGTAGTACCAGTAAACGAAACAGTGCTTCAGCTGCGGTTTTAGGAAAGGATCAGTTACTACAGCCGTCAACAAATTTAATCGACGCGTTGACAAAAATCCCCGGGGTATCGCAAATTACAACAGGGCCATCGATTTCAAAACCGGTTATCAGGGGATTGGGTTATAACAGAATCGTAACCCTGGATGATGGAATTAAACAGCAGGGCCAGCAATGGGGTGATGAACATGGTATTGAAATTGACCAGTTTAAATCAGACCGGATTGAAGTTTTAAGAGGAGCTGCATCTCTAATGTATGGATCTGATGCATTGGGCGGTGTTATCAATTTATTGGAGCCCAGTTCTGCGCCTGAGGGACAAACCAGAGGCGAATTTATTAGCAATTACTCAACGAATAATGGCCTGACAGCAAACTCATTAATGTTAAATGGTAATGCAAATGGTTTTGTATGGAGAGCCCGTGGAACTTATAAAAATGCCTATTCGTTCAAAACACCAACTGGTTATTTTCCTAATTCGGGCTTCAACGAAACAGATTTAAGTGGTATGGTTGGCCTGAACAAAAGTTGGGGTTATACGCATTTAAATGTTTCCAGCTTCCGTAATAACATTGGTTTCTATGAACCTACCTTAGATGCTGCAGGCAATTTTGTTAAAGAAAATGGCGATCCTTTTTCAACATCAGATTTTAAAAGCAGAGATTTAAATTATCCCCGTCAGGATATCCGCCATTTTAAAATTGCTCTAAACAATAATTTCATCCTTGGTAATGGTAATCTAAAAGCAGATTTTGGTTATCAGCAAAACCAGCGTCGTGAGCTGGAAGACGGGCCGGATCCTTCTTTATTTTTCGATCTTAAAACGTACAATGCCGATTTAAAATATTACATCCATGAAACCGGTGATGGGTGGCAACCTGTAATTGGCTTAAGTGCTGATGCCGGTAGAAGTCAGAATAAAGGCATTGAGTTTTTAATCCCTGCTTACCATACCTACGGTGTAGGTGTATTTGCTTACGCAAAGAAAAACTGGGATGCAAATACCTTCAGTCTGGGTGCCCGTTATGACTACCGTAAAAATACAGGGAAGCAACTGCTGGTAGATGGAGAGGAGCAATTTCCCGCGTTTGAAAACAAGTTTTCGAATGTAAGCGGTGCTTTAGGTTTTACCCATCAGTTTAACGAAGAATGGAACTTCAAGGCGAATGCAGGTTCTGCATTTCGCGCACCAAACCCGGCAGAACTTGGTTCAAACGGAGTGCATGAGGGTACTTTTCGCTATGAGATAGGTAATCCGAATTTAAGCCCTGAACGCAGCTACCAGGTTGACGCGGCTTTAGAATATGAGGGTAAAATTGTAAGTGCAAGTGCAAGTATTTATAATAACTACGTTCACAATTTTATTTATGCTTCAAATAATGGTGAAACCATTACCGCTGAAGGAGACGAATACCCGGTTTACCGATATGGCCAGGTCAACGCAAATCTGTATGGCGCAGAGGCAAGTTTAACCATCCATCCGGTTCCATTTATTCATTTCGAAAATACCTTCGGTTACGTACATGCGCAAAACAATACCCTTGGCAGACCCTTAGCTTTTATCCCCGCAGGAACACTGAGAAATGAATTGCGTTTTGAACCAAAGTTAAAAGGCACAAATGATGCATATTTATCAGTTGGGATAAATTCTGCCTTTAAACAGAATCGTGTCGATGCTGTTTTTGAAACGCCAACAAGTGGCTATACTTTGTTAAATGCAGGAATTGGCGCCACGTTCAATTTAGGGAAACAGCCGGTTAAATTATCCGTTTCTGCAAATAATCTGTTAAATCAAAGATATTATGATGCTTTGAGTAGGTATAAGCCTGGTCGTTTTGATTATGAAAATCCGAATTTAGGTGTTTACAATGCTGGAAGAAACCTCACTTTCGGACTGTATATGCCTTTTACGTTAGCGAAGTAATACCCGAATGAAAGGATTCCTTCGTCGGCTGAAAAGCCTTCTAGCAATGACGAAATGAATAAAAAGCCACAGATTTACAGATTAATCAATATTTTAATCTGTAAATCTGTGGCTAAATATGGAACTACTTTTTAAAAGTTTCTCTCTTGGCCCTTACGTATTGATTTGGCCATTCCGTATCATCACCTAGAATCTGGGCAGCATGTGTGGGGAAATAAGCATCCCTTAAAGATTCCCTGGCAATAAATATAAGGTCAGCCTTGCCCTCTTCTAAAATTGCTTCTGCCTGATTGGCATCTACAATTACCCCAACAGCGCCGGTGTAAATGCCTATTTCATTCCTGATTTTGTCGGCAAAGGGAACCTGGTAATTTGGTCCCGCCGGGATTTTTGCATCGGGAACATTTCCGCCTGATGAGGTATCAATTAAATCTACACCTCTATCTTTTAACACCGCAGCCAGTTGAACCGAATCTTCTTCATTCCATCCCCCTTCAGTCCAGTCTGTGGCAGAAATGCGAACAAACACGGGCATGTTTTCCGGCCAAACCGATTGAACGGCTTCCACCACATCGATGGTTAATCGAATCCTGTTCTCGAAACTTCCACCATAAAGATCGGTACGTTTATTACTCAAGGGGCTGAAAAACTCGTGCAATAAATAACCATGAGCAGCGTGAATTTCAACTACTTTATAACCCGCATCTAAAGCTCTTTTGGCTGCAGCACGGAAAGCAAAAACTACATCCTGAATTTCTTTGATGCTTAATTCGTGGGGTGTTACCTGGCCTTTTTTAAATGGAATAGGCGAAGGCCCGACGGGTAACCAGCTGTTTTCTCCTTCTGCAATTTGTTCACCACCATGCCAGGGTAATTCGCAACTTGCCTTTCTGCCGGCATGGGCTAACTGAATACCTGCAATCGCTCCATTACTATGGATGAAAGAAACAATTTGTTTCAGTTTCTCCACGTGTTCATCTTTCCAGATGCCCAGGTCGGCATAGGTAATTCTTCCTTCGGGAAGAACGGCTGAAGCTTCCTGTATAATTAATCCGGCGCCGCCAACAGCTCTACTTCCTAAATGGACCAGATGCCAGTCGTTAGCAAAGCCGTCAACGGCGGAATACTGGCACATCGGGGAAATAACAATTCTATTTTTTAAGGTAATATCCTTTAATTTTAAAGGGGAAAATAATTTAGACATATGTTTTTTTTAACCAAAAAGGGCATAAAGAAATAAACAGAGTACACAAAGAATTTCGATCATGAAACGTTTGCATAGTCTGGATTATTTTAAAAGCCTGCGTTTTTTAATTCTGTATTGATAAACTGGATTTCTTCACTATTTAATTTAACATCAACGGCCTTGGCATTTTGAATCGACTGTTCTTCATTCCTTGCTCCAACTAAAGCAATTGTAATACCCGGGCGTTCTATTGTCCATCGCAAAACCAGTTGCGACAAAGATGCATTTTTTTCATCCGCCAAAGGCTTGATCTTCGCTAAAAATGCATTTGTTTTATCTATGTTTTCAGGAAGGAAAAATTTGTTCCCTTTACGATGATCGCCCTCTTCAAATTTATAACCGGCTGTCATTTTTCCGGTTAATAAACCCCGTTCCATAGGGCTGTACGCTAGAATAGATTTATTGTTTTCAATACAGTGTGGTACAGTTTCATCTTCAACACCACGATTAACCATACTAAAAGGAATCTGGTTCGAAACCATATTTAAAGTTTTATCAGCTTCTTTCAACTGTTCGGCGTTGTAATTGCAAACACCGGCATAACGCACTTTGCCCTGCTCAATTAAACGTGCAACCGCTTCGAAAGTCTCGCTTATTGGCGTCGTTACATCAGGCCAGTGAATCTGATATAAATCGATATAATCTGTTCCTAAACGCTTCAATGATTGCTCACATTCGTAGATTACGCTGTCTTTACCTGCGTATTTATAAATGTTGATGTCCTTACCATCATTGTTTTTAGATTTCATTGCCAGCTCACCTTTATCTAAATCCCAGCGCATTCCGAACTTGGTTACAATCTGCAGCTTATCTCTTGAAATTCCTTTGATTGCATCACCCACAATTTCTTCGCTATCGCCCTGACCATAAATCGGAGCCGTATCAATCGAAGTTACACCTAAATCATAACCCGCTTTTATTGCGTTAATCGCATCATTTCTATCCGTACTACCCCACATCCAGCCACCGGCAGCCCATGCCCCGAAAGTGATTACTGAAAGTTCTAAATCTGAATTTCCAATTCTTCTGTATTCCATAATTATTTTTTTAATTTATTATCAATCGCATAAATATTTAATGGTAAATAAGCCAACAAAAAGGCTAGAAACGCCACGTGAATGAGTTGCGATACCAAAGCTTCCCAATTTTCTATCATTGTTGTTCCAAATATCAGGGCTAAAGAAACTGCTCCTGCCAATAGTAAACTTTGTCTGGTAAACAATCCGATCAGAATGAGTAGTCCCGAAGCAAACTCCAAAACAGGCAAAGCATAACTAAAAGGCAAAACCAGAAAATCCGGCAAAGCCGACTTTGAAAATTGCCCCATCATCCAATTACTAAAACCGGCTAGTTTGGGTAAGCGTACTAATCCATGTCCAAAGAAACTTAATCCGATTGCTAATCGACCGAGTAAGTAAGCCCAATTTCTATCCATAAAATCCTGTTGTTATATAAATACAATTGGCAAGTTAAGGATGTTTTAATGCAATAGTTATTGGACTGATATTTTACCTTTTCATGGCCCTTTGGCAAAGCGCGAGGAGCGGAGCACGTAGGGCGTATGACTGAAAACGCCTTACGCGCTCCTCCTTACGTAAAACTTTTTTCAAAAATAATTTGGAGGATATAGAAATAGTACATACTTTAGTGTATTATTTAACTAATACAGTAGATATGATAAAGATTGACAATTTGAATTTTGGTTACAACAAGCATAAGCCACTATTTAGAAATATGAGTATGCAGTTAAGCAACGGTCATATTTACGGTTTGCTTGGAAAAAACGGCGCGGGTAAATCAACGCTGTTAAAAAATCTTGCAGGCCTGGTTTATGCACAAAGTGGCACTTTAAACGTTATGGGTTACAATCCTGCAAAGCGTCAGCCGGCTCTGCTTGAGCAAATCTGTTTTATTCCGGAAGAATTTTATTTGCCTTCGGTTAAAATTGATTCTTATTTGAAAGCCAATGCCCCTTTTTATAAAAATTTTAACCATAGCTATTTCGCAGAGCTGCTGAAAGAATTCGACATCCCGGCCAGCAATAAACTGATTAACATGAGTTATGGCCAAAAGAAAAAATTTATTATTGCTTTTGGCCTGGCAACACAAGCTAAATTAGTTATTATGGATGAGCCAACCAATGGTTTAGACATCCCCTCAAAAGCACAGTTCAGAAAAATTATGGCTTCAGCAATGACGGAAGACAGATGCATTATTATATCAACGCACCAGGTAAGGGATTTAGATAATTTAATCGATACCGTTATTATGCTGGATGAAAACGATGTAGCATTGAAGGCATCTGTAGAAGAAATTACAGAGAAACTCACTTTTAAAAAGGTAAAAGAAATCGACGACAGCATCATTTATGCCGAGGCTTCTTTATCAGGCTATAACGCCGTGCTGCCAAATTACCATAATGAAGACAGCAAACTGGATATGGAACTTTTATTTAATGCCATTCTTGCAGAAAAAATCAAATTTAAACCTCTATTTAACTAAGCGATGAACAATACATTTAACATAAACAGGTTTGGCTTATTGCTTAAAAGACAATGGCTGGATTTTGGAAAGATATATTTAATAAGCCTTATGGCAATTATTGGAATTGTTATTGGCTTTTATGCCTGGAACGTGCCAGCTCCGTCGAGATATAATAACTACGATAGCGACGGAAATTTAGATATGCGCTTTAGATACGGCTTATTCCTAATCCTGGGTTTCATTTTTATAAGCGTAGTTGCAAGCAGCTATTTTGCCTTGATGGGTCAAAAATCGAGGGCAATTTTTGAGCTGATGACACCCGCCTCTACATTTGAAAAGTTCTTAGGTGCTGTTTTTTATACGGCTATCCTTAGCCTTGCCACATATTTAGTTTTGTTTTATCTCGTCGATCTGTCTTTTGTAAAATACATTAATGCACATCTTTCAGAATTTAAAGTGGGTGGCGCTAAAACTACATTTCCAAAAGCTGCCGAAAGCATTTCTGCCCAAATCGTAAATGAAGAAAACTATAGAAATTATTTTTTGCATTTAATTGCAATACCTTTTCTTGTTACCAGTATTTTTCTTCTGGGCTCTGTATATTTCAATAGGTTTCACTACATCAAAACAGCAATTTCGGTTATGATTTTCATTGGCGCAGCAAGCTACATCATTTACAAATCGGCAAGCCTATTAACGCGCAATATGGTTAGTGTTCACCATGGTGCTCACCAGAATAAAGAGGACTTAGCATTTCTACTGATTTTTCTGGTAACAACAGCCTTAACATTAATTTTCTGGGCGATAGCTTACGTGCGCCTGAAAGAGAAAGAGGTTTAATTTTTTAATTGGTATACATATGGAATTTAGAGATAATAAGGCAATATACCTTCAAATAGCAGATTATGTTTGCGAACATATTTTGCTAGGAAAATGGAAAGCCGACGAAAAAGTGCCTTCAGTTAGGGAACTGGCTGTAGAAATGGAAGTTAACCCCAACACTGTAATGCGCACATACGAATTATTGCAAAATAAAAATATCATTAATAATAAAAGAGGTATTGGCTTCTTTGTTGGTGAAAGTGCAACTGAAAATGTGAAGAGTTATAGAAAAGTGCAGTTTATTGATGATGAATTACCCGTGGTATTTAGAAACATCTACCTGCTGAACATTGGTTTTGATGAACTCAAAGCCAAATATGAATTGTTTGTTGAAGAAAATTTTAACGCTTAAAGACATGAAAACAAGTAATAAACTATTAATTGCACTGGCAGTTTCCCTGATAATAATTCCAATTATCGTTGTTGCCATAACGGTTAAAATGAACTATAGGGATGCAAAATCTTTTAGAGAAGAGAGTAAAACCATGAACCGCTTTGCTACACCAACTGAAGGCTTTAGTAGCCGTGAAATCGTTAACTCTTTTTCGGCAGTGAGCATAAACGATGCAAAGGGAATGTTTTTAAATATTCAACTAATTAAGGATTCCAAAGCTGGAATTAAGATTCAAGAGAAAGATAAAAATGCGATTTCATTTAATGTTGATGAAAATGGCACTTTGCAATTGAGCATTAAAGATATAGTCAAAGGAGCAAGTTCTTATGCTTCGCTGATTATTTATTCACCAAACTTTAAACAGTTGAGCATGGCAAAGGGACAAGGCTTATCATTGAGCACGACTGCCGATTCTTTACTGCTGAATACAACTTCAATGACTGAAGTTTCTATAGGCTCGGAATCAAAAATAAATAAAATAACGGCTATAGCTAATGATGTTGATAGGTTAAACTTCAGTAACAACCTCAACGTTGGATTCGTAAATTTAGAGCTTAAAAATTCAAATTTTGAATCGGAATGGGCTTCATACAAATCGTTAATAATTAATGCTGAGGGTAACTCAGATATTAACATCTCTGGCCAAAACGATAACAGTAAAAAATTTCAAATTGATAATCTTTACATCAAAACATCAGGAAAATCTGATTTGAAATTAGAAAACATTAAAGTAATTAAATCCTCAGGCAGTTTATCAGATTCAACATCTGTATCCATGTCTGCATCGATTTTAAAAACATTGTTTAATAAATAAGAACAGAGTTCTGTAAGCTTTAGATACCAGTATTGGTACCTAAAGCTTACTGATTTTTACATCGTCAGCTAGTATTCTGTTTGCATCATAAAACTTAGTTTCGTTAAGTGGTTGTATCTGGCGATTTGAGCAGTATCCTTAAATTCAGCGCTAGCTTGCCGTTAGCGATTCATATCCAAATCGGATATGTCTTACTTCCCTCAGGCATCGCGCTTCTGCCTTAATGCGATTGAATATTTAAAAAAAATTAAGTTCAAATCGAATTTATAATGGTCTGCTGTTCGCATATATGAAAAATAGGCATGGTTTTTAATCTATCTTGGTCAGCTCAATAGTCTTAATTATTATTAAATTAGGCCGATTAGCAAATTATATTGCCACAAATATTCGAACATGAAAAGTTTTTTACTTCTACTTGCCATCACAACAATATCTTTTACAGGCATCTATGCTCAAAAAATCGATACATTATCTATCAATCTGGAAAATGTGAAATATCCTTATCCGATAAAATATTTACCAATTTCTGTAGAAGGACAAGATATTAAAATGGCATATATGGATGTTGCGCCTACGGGTACCGCTAACGGCAAAACAGTAATGCTTTTTCATGGTAAAAACTTTGCCGGCTACTATTGGGGAAATGTAATTCGGGCTTTAGCGGGGAATGGTTTCAGGGTTATTGTTCCTGACCAGATTGGTTTTGGCCGTTCATCAAAACCGATAATCAATTATAGTTTTACACAACTTGCCCAATGGGATAAAAAGTTATTGGATACGCTTGGCATTCAAAAAATTTCTATTTTGGGACACAGTATGGGCGGAATGTTAGCAACACGCTTTGCACTCATGTTCCCGGACAGAATGGATAAACTTCTGTTAGAAAACCCAATTGGATTAGAAAACTATAAAACATTTGTCCCAACGTCTACTGTTGAGGAACAATACCAACGTGAGCTTAAAAACACACCCGAAAGTATACGTCAATATTATCGTAGCTATTTTACCTATTGGAAACCTGAATATGAAGCACTTGTCAATGTGGCAGCAGGTGTAATTTACAGTGCAGATTTCCCTAAATATGCAAAGGTTGCGGCTTTAACTTATAAAATGATTTATGATGAACCTGTAGTAGATGAATTTCCAAATTTAAAGGTGCCAACAATTTTATTTATTGGTAAAGAAGACAGGACAATAATTGGAAAAGCGCTGTTAAATGAAGACCAAAAAGTAATTTATGGCCAGTACAAATTTTTGGGTAAAAATACAGCAGTAAAAATAAAGGGCGCAAAAATTGTTGAATTTGAAGCTTGTGGCCACATCCCTCACATTGAAATACCTACTGAATTTTTGGTTGCTTTAACAGGCAGTTTATAGCTTAAATGTAAGCAGCACTAATTTACTTCTTTGCCTATAACATTGTTTATTCCTTCCATATCAAAATCAATGGCTTGATTGGCAACGTTCATTTTCCCGTACAACTCAATTCTGGTGTGACTGCTTAAAATCATGCCTGTTCTGATGTCAATTTGTGCATCGCCAATATTTATTCCTTTAAGATCGGTTTGCATTTCGTTCCCCATCGCCACAAAACTTCCTTTTGAAACCAGATTCCCTTTTACGCTAAGCGTTGCCAAATTATCTTTAACTTCTTTAAGTGTATACGTTGTCAATGCTTCAATTGGCATGGTAATTTGCATTTTTGTATTAACCACCCAGCTTTCACCAACCTTAATAGCCTTTTCAGGGAAAATTTTTAATGATGATTCCATGGTTTGTCTGATAACTTCTGCATTAAACTGTTTACTTAAAGATAATTTAAACTGCTTAAGCTGAGCAGTATCAGTTGTCATTTTTGCCGCCATGCTATCAATCATTTTTCCTACTCCAGAAACAGATTTAACGCTGCCGTTTGAACCCAATACCATACTGAAACTGGCGTTTTTCAGACCGGAAAACGGATTCGGTTTACCCGCCTCTTCTTTATCGGAATCGAGAATTAATTCATTGCCCATTCCAACAGATTTAATAGTTAATCTTTTGTAAGTAACCTTGACACTTTTTTCCACGCCTTTTACACCAACAATATCAAACAGGTAATCTGTTCCTACATTCTGAATATAGCTAAGTTCTTTTCCATCTACCTTCTGGTTAATTATCTGATCAGAATTAATGGTATAGCCATACTTTTTACCTATTGGATAATCCTGTTTCAACAAGTAAGTTTTCTGTGCAAAGGTACTTAGCGAGGACAGGCATAGAATAAATAGGGATATTTTAAATGCTTTCATTATTGGTTGTTAATTAATTTTGTGATTGAAATTGATTACAGCAATCTTCATTTTGTTCCTGTTATCCGGCGGGTTGCTGAGCAAAAATGTGACATAATTGCTGGTATAAATCAGGATGTTTTTCTTTAAGTAATTCAGGTTTTTCGAAAAAATATTCCGAAACGACAGCAAAAAATTCTGCCTCATTGGTAATCGCATAAGGGTTGATATCCGATTTATTATTTTCAATTCGTTTTATTTCCTCGTGCATCATTTTTATCCAGGGCAAAGTATATTCATGGCTCATCAAATTTTCCGGAACACCATCTGTTGCACCATCAGATTTATCTAAAAGATGTACAAACTCATGAATGGCTGTATTCTCTTTACCAGCACTTTTCGAAAACCCATGTCTTAACGCAGATCGGGATAAAATCATTTGCCCGTTCATATAGCCACTGCCTACCATGCCCATAATATTTCTTTCAGCTCCTTCAAATTGAAAGTCTTTATCAAAAGTATCCGGATAAAGCAAAACGCTCGTCAGATTTTTATATTGCCAGTCGCTAAATCCGAAAATCGGAATTACAGCGCTTGATGCAATCAACAACTCGTCCAGTGTAGTCATTTCAACGCCAACGCCTTCGATTTTTACGGCACTAAAAAATTCAGCAACTTTCTGTTCGAATTTTAATTTGTCAGTAGAGTCCAGATGATGGTAGTAGCCCACGTAGTCGTTTAGAATTTGCCTGTCGGTTTCTGTTAAAGGTTCAATTACAGGTTTCTTTTTCCGCAGGATAAAATATAGGGCGATAAGAAATATGGGAATTAAATAGGCAAAGGGCAAGGAGTTCATAAGGAGATTGAAGAATGTATTAACTTTCTATTATTTCTAACTGTGTAATTACATCTTCTCGACTTACAGGATAAGGTATGTTAGTGGTTAGTGATTCGTAAACGGCGTCGAAGAGTGGTAAATAGTTTCCAATTTCTGAAGGAATAATTTCTTCCGTTTTATTTCCGTCATCATCGATCGTAGTTAACAAACCATCTTTACCTTTAGGCTCGATACCATAACCATCATCTGTCAGTTTCATTCCGGCAAGTAGTTGTTCTTCTTGTATATCGGCTCTTTGTTTAATAAAACTTCCATAAACGCCATGCAAAACGAAAGCGGCCTGCGGATTTACGACCAGCATACTGGAGGTAACAAAGACGTTTACGCTGTCAGCATAAGATAGCTGAATGGTAAAGTAATCATCAACAAGCGTGTCTTTTCTGTTTTTACCTAAAACTTTATGAAAACTTAAAGGTTTACCGAATAAACTGATAACCTGGTCTAAAAGATGCGGACCTAAATCATAAAGTAGGCCACTTGCTTCGATCGCCTTTTCTTTAAAAGCTTTTGGGCCAATAACGTTTCTATACCGATCATAACGCAAATGCATTTCATTTAGCTTGCCTAACTTCCCGCTGGCTAGAACTTTTTTCACCGATGCGAAATCACTATCCCAACGGCGGTTTTGATAAAAGAATATCTGCTTTCCTACTTTATCTGCTAAATCAAATAATTCTTTAGCCTGTGTTGATGTTGCGGTAAAGGGCTTTTCAACTAGAATGTGTTTGCCATTCTCCAAAGCCGCCCTTGAATGCTCGTAATGCAGGTTATTTGGTGTATTTATCACTACCAATTTAATTTCTTCATCAGCTAAAAGTTCATCAACACTGTTATAACTTATGATTTCCGGATAATCTGTTATTGCATTTTTATTGCTGCGCTCAACTACGGCCTTCAGATTAAAGCCGTTATGGGCATTCAAAAATGGTGCGTGGAAAACTTTTCCAGACATGCCGTAGGCAAGTAGACCAGCTGTTATTTTATTTGAATTCGTACTCATAGATTATAAATGTAACCAAAAATATATTTTACGATGCAAGGAAAATCCTGAACATCTAATTTTTACTTTTTTACGTCAAATTTTTTTGCCTCTTTCTTCAATATTTAGCTTAAACTTTTTAACGCTATCTTTGTAATCATGAAACCATCGGAAATAAACAGCAAGTGGAAGATTTTACAAGAGAAAATTTCACAGGAATTTGATTCAGATTTTCCTGACTTGAAAGTGATGTTGTTTTTAATTGGTGTTCAGGAATTAGGAAAGGGACCGAAAAAATACAGTAAACGCCAGAAAGAGGAATTAATGCACATTGCGACCTGCCGTTTATTAAGCGAAATGGGTTTTTACGAGTTAGAAGGCCTGGACCAGGATGGCTGGCCACATTGGAAATTAGTTAAGGCTATTCCGCCATACACAATGCTGGAACAAGAACTTTTAATGAAGTCGTTAGTGGTCAGTTATTTCGAGGATATTTATTCTTAGGTTTAACCGCAAAGCACGCAAAATAAAATAACACATAGCAAAAAACCCTGATGCTCCGGCACCAGGGTTGGATATATAATGACCTCATAGGTAGAGGGAATTGTCCGTACTATCCTTGCGTTTTAGCTGTGTTTTTTAATGCATCGTTTGCCACAATTACAATTTCAACACGACGGTTAGCAGCGCGTCCGGCATCAGTTTCATTATCTGCAATTGGTTCAGCGAAACCTTTACCAATAGTAACTAATCTTGAAGAAGGTACACCTTGAGAAACTGCATATGCTTTAACGGCAGCCGCTCTTCTTTCGGATAAACCCTGATTATATTGCTCAGTACCACGGCTGTCTGTGTGACCTATAATTTTAATGTCAGTATCCGGATATTGATTTAATGAAGCAGCTAAGCTTTGAACATTCGTCTTTGCTGCGTCTTTTAATGCTGTTTTATCAAAATCGAATAAAATACCACTATCAAATTTAACAATGATACCTTCACCTTCACGGATAACTTCTGCATTTGGGATTGCTTTTTGAATCTCAGCAGCTTGTCTATCCATTCTGCGGCCGATAAATGCACCTGCCGTACCACCAATAGCGCCACCAATTAAAGCACCAACTGCTGTATTACCGGCTTTTTTCCCGATTAGTGCACCTACCACACCACCTGCTGCAGCACCAATTCCGGCACCTTTCTGTGTCTTAGTTAAACTGTCACAGCTTTGAAGTGCCATCGAACCCACTGCTAATCCTATACTTAATGTTGCTATTTTTACTCTTGAAATACTCATAATACTAATTAGGTTTAATTTCCTTTAGCATCATATTCAAACACGATGCCAAAAATTAAGGTCGTTTGATTTTAAAGTTATTTCGGCTATTAAGCCTTAAAAAGAATAATTTTTGATCAAAAAAAGAGTCCTGAAATCTCAGGACTCTTCAATTGTATTATTATTAGTACAAAATATCATGCAGAGAAATAACTTTCCAGCTCCTTTAACGTATTTTCGTCCGTTTTAAAATCTTTAATCACACTGCCTTTTTCAACTAATATGATGCGGTTACAAACGTCAGTAACGTGATTTAAATCATGACTGGATATAAATGTAGTCATGCTCCCACTTTGTGCTTTAAGTAAATTCTTCAACCGGATTTGAGTTGTTGGATCCAGGTTGGCAAAAGGCTCATCTAAAATTAAAATCTCTGGCTTTTGCATTAATGCCGCAGCAATGCCAACTTTGACCTGGTTTCCTTTACTAAAATCACGAATGTATTTTCCGCTATTTAAAATTTCACCGTTAAAAAATTCTCCATATTGATTAAGATATGCAGAAACATCTGCAACGCTTAAATCGTGCAAACTTCCAATGAAAATAAAATATTCTTCAGGAGTAAGGTAATCGATTAAAAAACCTTCATCCAGAAATGATGCAGTGTAATTTTTCCAATCATCATTTTGCATCACATTTTCGCCTTTTGATAAAACCTCACCTTGAGTCGGCCTTATTAAATCTAAAAGCATACGGAAGAACGTGGTTTTACCTGCTCCGTTATTGCCGACTAAACCAACGGTTTCACCAGCTTCGATATGTAAACCTTGTATATTTACAACGATTTTATCGCCATAAACTTTTTGTAAATTTTTAACTTCTAAAATCATAATTATTCTCTAAAGCCTTCGGCTATTTTATAACGTTGTAATTCAAGTCTTTTTGCAATATAGTTTACCCAGAAACTGCGCATCAGTAACATGGCAAGGCCGAAAACAGAAACGGCAATTAAACCCCAATAAGGTTTGTCGAGCATACCAAATGGAACATATATCAAAATCGGAGTGAGCGCATATGGAAACATTAACAGCCATTGGGTAGCACCCGTTCCCTGGTAATTGAAGCTTGCCGCTTTAGTAATGTCCAAACGCTTATAATTTAAAGTAGCAAGATAAAGAACCACCACGGTTCCAAATCCAATATTGTACAGGTAAGCAGCTACGTGCAGCAGTAGCAGTTTGGGACTTAAAAAGCCATAAAAACTCGCTAAAAGTGTAATTATTGTGCAACCAATAGTAAAAAGTAAAAATTTAGCCCTGATAAAATCTTTAAAATTGATTTTGTTTGCCAGTATCCCATCAAAATGCGCACTTTGCCAGGCAAACATAAATTGCCCGTATATAATAATAGAAATTCCGGTCATAAAAATGGCACCGAACATCATTTGTCCGAAGGCATCCCTGTCAATTGCTTTCTCCTTATAGAATATAAATCCGTAGAATAAAAAGAAAAAGCCCATTATAACGGAAGAGCGAGGTCTTTTATGGCGAAGGATTAACTTTAATTCTAAAGCAGCCAGTTCGCCTACTCTGCCGAAGCGATTTAAGAATGCATAATCGGTACTTGCTTTTTTCTCCTGTTTGCTGCCGAGTTCTTCCGTATACAGGTTTTTACGAAGGAAGGTAGAATTGATGTAGAAAATAGCAATTGCAGCAAGTGTAAAAATGAAACCGATATAAGGTTTTGAAGCGATGGCTTTAAAAAGGTAATCGGAAGCTGCCATTACCGAAATTACCTTATAATATTCAAGTGCAGCAAAAGCAGCGAAAATTACCAAACCGGCAAGTGTGTAAAGTACATTACTAATCGATTTTCTTTTGATGTAAAGCGCCAGGTAATTGTTAAAGACAGATAACGAGAGAATGGTAATAATATACATCAATGTAGCAAAAGCGCCATAAGTTGGCGCGATTTTCATAAAGCAGAATGGCCAGAATATAAAAAATGGCCACAGGTTAAAAGCAGAAAACAAGGCTTTAACATTCAGAAAATTGATAATCTTGCTTCGGGAAATGCGAAGATGCAGATAAGGAATAATACTCAAAGTTGGCAATTCCTGCAGTTGCAGTCGCATAATAAAATCGAAAGCAAAATAATAAAGTATTAATCCATTAAAGCTTTTAATAACATCTTGATTTGGGAAAACTTTCGGTAAAAGAAATTGCATTCCGATACCTGCCCCCAGTGCCAGAACGAGAAAGTATAGCATAAAAAAGCCCAGAACAATTTGCCCGGCAATGCTGCTGCCCCGATTGCGTGAACGCCAGAATGATTTCCATTGATGGCTTAAAAAAGTATTCAACATATATAGTTTAGGTGTTAGTTCTTTTAGTTAGTATTTTTTTTGGTTGAAATGTTACAGCTAATAATTGTATTTGTCTTTCCAGTTTTGTTTTAGTTTCTCACGCAGTTTTTCTTCAGCGGGATTTTTACCAGGGTTGTACAATTTTGTTCCGCTTATTTCATCGGGCATATATTCCTGTGCCTCGAAATTCCCTTCGTAGCTGTGTGAATATTTATAATCTTTTCCATAGCCGATGTTTTTCATCAGCTTGGTTGGTGCATTACGGATGTGCAAGGGAACCGGTAAATTACCCGTTTGTTTTACCAAAGCCTGCGCATGATTTATAGCCTCGTAAGCTGCATTACTTTTCACAGAACTTGCAAGGTAAGTTACGCATTGCGATAGAATAATTCGAGCCTCAGGATATCCGATTACGTTAACAGCTGTAAAACAATTGTTAGCAAGCAGCAGGGCATTTGGATTGGCATTTCCGATATCTTCTGAAGAGAGAATCAACAATCTCCGGGCGATAAATAATGGATCTTCGCCGCCTTCAATCATTCGGGCAAGCCAGTAAACCGCAGCATTCGGATCGCTTCCGCGGATGGATTTAATAAAGGCTGAAATGATATCGTAATGCTGTTCGCCTGCTTTATCGTAAAGCGCTAAGTTTTGTTGCGCGTGGGCAAGTACATTCTCATTGGTTAAAGTAATTTTACTCCCACCTATACCATTAACCGCAATTTCCAGAACATTTAAAAGTTTACGGGCATCGCCACCGCTTAAACGGATTAAAGCCTCATGCTCTTTAATTGTAACTTTCTGTTTAGCGAGGATCGGGTCTTTTTTTATCGCTGTTTGAAGCAGGCCAGACAATTCCTCTTCCGTTAAAGATTTTAGAATGTAAACCTGACAACGGGAGAGCAAAGCAGAGATCACTTCAAACGATGGGTTTTCCGTGGTGGCACCGATAAGGGTGACCAAGCCCCGCTCTACAGCACCAAGCAAACTATCCTGCTGCGATTTGCTGAAACGGTGAATTTCGTCGATAAACAAAATCGGCAAGCCTAAAAAGCTGTCTTTCAAAGCGGCGGCCTTATCTATTACCTCACGGATATCCTTTACGCCGCTGTTTATTGCACTCAAGTTGAAAAACGGCCTGTCTAAAGCCTGGGAAATGATGAAGGCCAGAGTTGTCTTGCCAACTCCCGGCGGTCCCCAGAAAATCATCGATGGCAGCTGACCGCTCTCAATCGCCTTTCGCAAAACCGCACCAACACCAACCAAATGTTTTTGGCCCACATATTCATCAAGATTTTGAGGACGCATTCTTTCAGCTAAAGGGGCCTGGTTTTGCATAATGGTAAATATATAAAATTTGATTATTGTGTTTATGGAATATTGCCAACAACCTCCTATTGAGCCACAGATTTTCTTAGATCACAAATGATTTAGCGCCATAATTATCCAATCGAATCCTAAATTCCTTTAACCTATTTAATCCTGGTCAGTCCTCTATTTTCGAATGATGTTTGGTGTCTTTCATGGTCATGTACAAAGTCAGCGAAATCAAAATACAGCCTGTAACATACCAATAGAAGTAGCTTTCGTGACCGATATTCTTAAACCATAAGGCAAAATATTCTGCAGTTCCTCCAAATATTGCAACCGTTAAAGCGTAGGGCAAACCAACACCCAAAGCCCTGATTTCTGCAGGGAACAATTCTGCTTTAACCACTGCGTTTATACTTGTGTAACCACTTACAATGATGAGTGCGGCAATCATCAACAGGAAAATTATAGTTGTATTATTTTCACTGGCCAGGCCTGTTAAAATCGGAACGGTAAATAAAGTTCCTAAAACACCAAAGCCAATTAATAATGGTTTTCTTCCGATTTTATCCGATAATAAACCAAATAATGGCTGCATAATTGCAAATACCAAAAGCGATATAAAAGATAATGTTGTAGACATTTCTTTGCTCAAATGAACCGTATTAACCAGAAATTTTTGCATATAAGTACTGAAAGTATAAAAAGCAATTGTTCCGCCCAAAGTGAGGCCTACAACTGTGAATACTTCTTTCGGATACTTCATTAGCACAGCAATTCCACCCGGTTTTTTCAATTTGTCTTTGCTTTTGAAGGCATCAGTTTCATCAATATGTCTTCTTAAATAAAGGGCGATAAACGATAGAATTGCACCAATGAAAAAAGGAATTCTCCAGCCCCAATCATGTAACTGGGCAGGCGTTAAAAGCCAGTTCTGTAAAACCAATTGAATACCTAAAGCCAGTAACTGACCGCCGATTAAAGTAACATATTGAAAACTTGAGTAGAAACCCCTATGTTTTTTTGTCGCCATCTCGCTTAGATAGGTTGCAGACGTACCGTACTCCCCACCTGTACTTAGGCCCTGAATCAACCGGGCAAAAACCAATAATAACGGCGCTAAAATTCCAATCTGCTTGTAACCTGGCGTTAAACCGATAATCAGTGAGCCAATTGCCATAATTAATACAGAAAGTGTCATTGATTTTTTTCGCCCCAGCTTATCTGCAATACTTCCAAATAACCAACCGCCTATGGGTCGCATTAAGAATCCAACGGCAAAAATACCGGCCGAGTTTAAAAGCTGGGCCGTTGGATTACTGTTTGGAAAGAAGGAGGTAGAAAAATATAAGGCAAAAGCGGAATAGGTGTACCAATCGTACCATTCGACCAGGTTGCCTACCGAACCTCCAAATATGGATTTTAACCTGTATTTTATTTCGTTAATTTCCACTGATGGAAAATCACTCTGAGTACTTCTCATGTTTATTGGTAAAAATTTTTAACTAAAAACATCCAACTTTAATGATTTTACGTTGATTGATGCTAAGATAAGATTATGCACGGTTAATGTAATTACAAAAGGCATTCAAAATCTGCTTTAAAGTAAAGTGATTCTTTCTTAAGTCCAGCATATCTGGATTCACCTGTTAAAAGACAAGATTTTTTAACTATATATTATTAATAATACAACTTATGGCGCTTTTTGAGTAATTTGGTATTACTTTTGAATAGTTGTTGACGAACTGGAAAAGTTTTGATTATTAGACCATTGTTATAATTTATATGCCTGAAATACAGGTTTGAGGGCATATTACCTATAAATAAATACCCAATCGTCTTTAAAAAAGCCATTTTATAAAAATTTATTTGGAAAATGGAGAAGTTGTTTCATGGAGCAATAGAAACCATTACCTATAAGGAGATCTTATTGTAATGATTATAAAAAACAACGCAGCGAAAAATAACAGTAACCCTACTGTATTAAAAATCAAGCCTAATAAATTTAAGGAGCTTTTGTCGGCATTCGAGTTAAATGCCAATTCGATAACAATTTTCACTGAAATTGCAGACGTTACAATAAAAGAAAAGATTATGTACGCGGAAAAATCTGCATTAGAAATGGCTTTTGAAGAATTTCAAAACCATGAGTTCTAATTCACTTATTAATCTCGTCTACTAAATTATTCCAAAACGAAAGATTGTTAGATGTACACTGCGCTTGCTAACATAGCCGATCCACTTACAGGCATGCGCTGAACCTGATGATTCTATTTTTTATTTAAAGAATCTTTGGCTCTTTTCTTAAAAAAACCACGGAATAAAAAATTACTCTGAAGTGCTTCTAAGTCCTCATCTAATTTTTTGCTGCTCTTTTCCAAATTAAGCATAATCGTTTTTACTTGCTCTGCTGTTTTTTGATCGTTTAAGAGCAAGCCAGCTGCATTGTCTGTCGTTTTTAGCTTGGCCGATGCGGCATCCAAATTTGCTGCTAAACTTGAAGCTGATTCTACAGATTTCTGCAATGTTGCAGCCGATTGTTTCAGTTTTTGGAACACTGTTGTATCGGTAAGCATTTTATCCATTAACCCGTTTTTCGTGTTCAGCGTTTTCCCAAAACGGTTAAGATCCTTTGAAGCCTGTGCGGTTGCAATGGCTGTCTGGTTTAGATTTGCAACCATGGATTTAAAGTTCATAGCCAGTTCCTGATCGGAAAGCAGGGCGCCAGCAGCACCTTTTCCGTCGATTAGGTTTTTCGATAAGACCCGGAAATCAGATGTAATATCGACCAGGTTTTTATTGTTTACCTGAAGCGTTTTCATGATGTCATCTGTCGAAAGTGCTGTATTCACCTTTAAAACATCACCATCTTCAACAAAAGGAAATTTTGGGTTACCTCCTGTAAGCACCACGATCTTATTACCGATTAGCCCATCGGCGCTAATACTGGCACCGGCATCCTTGTGGATGTATTTATGGACATCTTCTTCAATGCTTAAGTAAACCTTCACCTGAGAAGTTCCAAAAAATTCAATCTTTTTTATGGTCCCTATTTTTACCCCGGAGAACCAAACATTATTGCCTTTTTTTAAACCCTGTATGTCATTAAAAACGACACTTAAAGTAAAACTTTTAACAAATGTTTTCTTCTGGCTACCCAATGTAAATATGCCGAGTAAAAAAATGAGGATGCCGATTGCAATAAATATACCTACAGTTATTTTTTTTCTATTGTCCGTCATGGTTATTGGATAAAATTATAATCAAAAAATGGTTGCGCCTTAGCATCTCCAGAGTTGAACACCTGGTCAAAAGTTCCTTGTCTTTCGAAACTCCGATCGACAAGCATGGCTACCCTATTGCCCGTTTCTTTGGCACAGGTTAAATCGTGGGTGATAACAACGGCACTTGTGCGGTAACGTTCCTGTACATCATTGATAAGTTTATTGATATCTTTAGAGGTGATAGGGTCTAAGCCTGCAGTAGGCTCATCATATAACATAATTTCCGGTCTTAAAATCAGTGTGCGGGCAATACCAATCCGTTTTCTCTGTCCTCCTGAAAGTTCTGACGGCATCTGGTTTATGGTTTGTGAAAGTCCCACAGCATCCAACATTTCTTCTACTGATGAGTTCACTTCCTTTTTCGTCAGGTCTTTCCGGTTACGCACCAAAGGAAATTCGAGGTTTTCCCTAACTGTCATGCTATCATATAATGCACTGTTTTGAAAAGAAAAGCCTACTCTTAGCCGCAGTGCGAGTAATTCCTTATAAGAAATTTCATCCACAACATTTCCAAGCACATTCACTAAACCTGAATCAGGTTTCAGGAGCCCTATAATGATTTTAATCAGCACAGATTTACCGGTACCCGATTTGCCTAAAACAACAAGATTTTCACCTTTATATAACTCCAGCGATGCATTCTCCAGTACAACGTAGCTGCCGAAGGCTTTATTTAGTCCCTTAATTTCAATTACCTTTTCGGTATTTGTATCGGTTGATTGTTTTGCTATTATATCCATGACTTAGCTATTAAACAGACTGAATATCTGAACACAAACGACCTCTTCGATAAAGATTAAAAACATAGCGGTTACTACAGCTGAGTTTGCCGCTTTACCTACACCTTCCGTTCCTTTAGAAGAATTATAGCCCTGATAACAGCCAACTATTGCTATTGTAAAACCGAAAAGTATTGCTTTTATAGTGGATGCAATTATGTCTAAATAGGTAATGCTTTCAAGCGCACTTTGAAAAAATGTTGTTGCACTTGTGCCTTCATTAACCGATACATTAAGTAAGGCGCCAAGCATACCCACCATGGCGGTATAAAAGGTTAAAATAGGCATGGTAATGGTGGCGGCGAGTACACGTGTTGAAACCAGAAATTTGAACGGATTGGTAGCCGAAACTTCCATGGCATCTATTTGTTCACTCACTTTCATGGAGCCAAGTTCTGCGCCAATACTTGAGCCCACTTTACCTGCTGCAATTAATCCCGTTAAAAGTGGTGCCAAGGTACGCAACAAAGCGATGCCGACTAAGGATGGCAACCATGACGTTGCTCCAAATTCAGACAAGGAAGGCCTTGATTGCTTGGTAAAAACCAGTCCGGTAATAAATCCGGTTGTTGAAATCAGTAAAGCAGAGCGGTAGCCAATCTCATAACACTGACGCATGAGTTCTTTAAATTCGTAAGGCGGTAAAAAGGCTTCTTTGAAAAACCGGCCAATAAAGCTGTAAACTTGATATAACGAAATAAACCATTTGCCAAATTTACCCGGCTCTTTATCAACCTGCTCTTCAGCAGGTTTCGAATCGACTGTTATCATACTCGATGTTAGGTTTTAATGGAAATGTTTGCTTAATATTAATGGTTCCGATGTTGCTAATCTTATATGTTTTCGCCGGCAAAATTCTATAAAAAAGCATCATCAAACCGCATCAGATTGCTTACACTAACTATACAGTTTAAAAGAACAATTGTTTGCTCTGCCTGTTCTATAAAAATAAATTAATTAAGTTTATAACCTTTTAACTTAATTTTGAATACTGTAAAAGAATAAGCGGGAATTTTCACGGAGTTTCGGATATTTACCTCCGACACTATTGGTTTAATGGAATTATCGGAAGGATTTCCAGTAATTTCTGTTTTAACCACGGTTTCACCAGCAATTGAAAAATTGTCCAGATTGAGTGATGTATTGATTTCAACGGGAAGTAAATTTACCAGTTTAATAATAAGGTGATTTGACTTTGTATCCTCAACTACTGAGATGCCAATCCTCTTGTTAACAGGCTCCTGCTCCACAGAGGTTTTAACTTTTGCAGGGATATATTGGTCGCCAGAATAATTGCCGAACATTTTTTGCACAAAATAGCCTACCGTGGGTTTTACTTCACTATTGTTAAAATAAATTAAATCGGGATTCCATTGCGTATGTTTTTCTTTCGCTATAAGCGGAGCATAAGATGCCATACTTACCACGTCACCGTTTCTTTCTAATGCCGTTAAATAAAGCGCCTCTGCCAGGGCTGTTTCCAGATTTGTTTTATTTCCTCCCGGAACACTGGCTGCATACTCCCCCAAATAAATCCTGGATTTTGTTCGATCATATTTATCATAAAAATCCTGATTATTGATGAACCAGCCGGGTGATTGATAATAATGCTCATCAATCAGTGGCACTTTTAAATCAGATGCAATTTTCCAGCCTTCTTCATAATCAGTGCCTTCAAAAAATGGACCTGCAGTACCTATAATGGTAATCTCAGGATGTGCCGCCCGAAGCGCTTTATAAATAAGTGTAAATCGCTCTTTAAAAACTTCTGTGATCTGGTCTTCATTCCCAATCCCAATAAATTTAAGGTTAAAAGGTTTTGGATGACCTGCTTCCGCCCGCTTTTTACCCCAGGCTGTATGCACATCGCCATTGGCATATTCTATCAAATCGATTATATCCTGGATGTACTGCCCCATTTCTGCCATTGGAATACCGCCCTGCTGCCCGCCACCGCCGGTGGCTGAATTCTGACAGGGCACCCCAGCTGCGATAACCGGGACTGGTGCTGCCCCAATGTCTTCACAAAATTGAAAATACTCGAAATAACCTAATCCCATGGTTTGATGATAGCCCCAAAGATTACGGTCGGGTTTCCTTTCTGCCAATGGACCAATAGAGTTTTTCCATTTATAAATGTTGTCAATTCCATCACCATGCTCTACACAACCTCCCGGAAAGCGTACAAATTTAGGCTGGATAGCAGCGATGGTTGTCGCTAAATCAGCTCTTAACCCATTTTTACGCCCTTTAAAAGTTTTTTCAGGAAATAACGAAATCATATCGAATGCAAATTTTCCAGTCGATAAAGGACTAATCTCTATTCTTGCATCGGTGGCATCAGCCGAAGAAGTTAATGTCCCTTTCACCTGTTTCCATGCGGATGCGCTTTTCAACCTAAGTTTTCCCAATATTATGCCTTTTCCATTAACCAATCGCACTTCAAAGTCGGACTTCGAACCTTCCAAATGCTTAGCAAAAGTCGAAAATGTATAAGATTCACCTCTTTTTAAGGCCATTCCATCAAAGCCAGTATTAGTTAGTGCTGCACCTGGTACTTTTACATCTAAAACCGCATAATGTAAATTATTAGGGTGAATTGGTAATATAGAATCAATTGAAAAAATTGTTTCTTCATCTGACAACGACCATGAGAATGTACTTTTCCATGCTTCGTCGTTAAATTCCCTATCGCTTGGTTTATATTCAAAGTCTCTGTTCTGAACCAGTTCCGCGTACAAACCGCCATCTGCGGCATAGTTGATGTCCTCAAAAAATATTCCCGTAAGCATACCGCTGATTTTTTTTGCCTTTTCCGGCTGTAGTGAAACCTTCAAATCAACGGGTTTTAGGCCGGCAAAACGTTTGGCATCATCCTCCGTGCGTTCATTGTTTTGCTTAACTTTAAATTCCTGAATTTCGTAAGCTTTTTGAAGGTCCCTGATTACTGACCAGGGTACGCGATGGCTTTGTCCAGACTTGAGCCCATTAATATCGGCGTTGATACTATTATCAAAAACAGTGGGTACAGAGATGCTTCTAACCTGGCTGTAAACGATGAAATCCCTTGTCTTGGTTTCGAAATATTTTCCATCAGCATCTGAATAGTAAATATCATATTCATCATTCTGGGTGTTGAAAGCGATTACGGGGGAAAGCACATTTTTGCCCAACGTTACATAAGGATAGTTTTGTGGCCCCCAGTTGATGAGATTCTTTGAGGTTGATACAGCAAATTGATTTGTGCGGTCATTTAAGCTCCAGATGCAGACCCATTCTCCATTTCTTCCTTTAATTAAAAAGGGTGCGATCATTTTCTTTTCAGTTCCCCATCTGCCGTAATCACTTCGAAGATAAATATAGCCTCTGCCTATTGATGACCAGTTTTTATTGTCGTGGCTCCATGCGAAACGTAAACCATTTGCATTATAGGAAAACAAATAGGCGGAATCAGGTTCATCTTTTAATTTGTATTCATGTGCAAAAGTTGAAAATGTAAATACAACATTTATTACGAATAGTGTGAAAAATAATCTGCGCAGCATAAACAAGCTATTTGGTTAGTGAGATTGCACCAAAATAAATAATAATAGTTGTAGTAACGATTATTATTTCCCTTATTTGAATTAATTGTTTGTTAGATTTTTAGGGATAAACTTATTGCCCAGGTGAATCACGACCCCGCGCCATTTTATTACAACGAAAGCCGCCCCGTAAATCAATTACGAGGCGGCTTTCGTTTATTATGTAACGGTAATTTTCTACTTGGCTAAAACCATTGCGTTTTGTTCAGCTTCCATAATGGCTTGAGAAGCAAATGAGGCCGATTTCAAAGCGGCAAAGTCAGCTAATTTTACATTTTTCATGTTGCTTGCAATCATGGTGCTTTCACCAGCAGTACCATTTAATTTTAACACAGCATCTTCTTTAATGATTGTATACAAATTACCTGCTGTCGTTTTAATTTTTGCAACAGCACTTTGGTTTAAAAATAACTGAAGGTTTTTTACATCAAAATTATTGCTGGTAACAACTACCGATTGTCCATAAGCTTCAATTCTTTCTAAATCTTTCACGGTAATGTTAAGCGTTACCAGACTTGTTTCTTCTGAATTGATGAACAAAGTTTTTCCATCAGTTGATATTGACGTTTTTGCTGCATTGTAATTGTTTGTGCCTTCAACGCTTTGTTTGTCGCCTTGTGTTAAGATAACTTTTACATTTCCACTCACCCAAATCCTGTTGAACTTGGACAATGTTGAATTTTTAGTTTCTGTTTTAACTGGCTCAGCTGCAGAAGCTACCATTGCTGATGAAGTGAATACTACTGCTGTTAATGCTGCTGCGAATACTATTTTAGTTAAGGTTTTCATATCTTTTATATTTAAGGTTTTTGTTGTTGTTTTGTTATTAAGACGCAGTTGTCCATTAAACGTTGCACACAAAAACCTTGTATTATACCAGCATCTGTAACCAATAGACCAACGCCTCTAATTTCTAGACGAACGGCTGCAACAATTTTCCCTGATTGCCTGAAATTCAGCAATCCTCGACTATAATATTATTTGAATGATATTATAGTATTCCAATTATGCTTTCATATCAGATCAACAGATTGTTTGTAATTAGACAAGCTGTTCACCGTAAAACACAAAGAAATTGCAGGCAGGGCGCAAGTGAAAATTCTTCTACTTAAGTATATAATTAGCCTTTTAAATCATTCGGCTTTGCGTTGAAACGGTAATTCTGGCCAATTGGAATCACATCGTTTCCTATTTTCAAGCTATTTTTCTTCAGAAGGTCGATAGCGTTTGTATTTATTAAAAAGGATCGGTGAACCCTTGCAAAATTGCGAGCCGGCAACAAATCAACCAGGTGCTTCATGGTCATATGTGTTAAAAAATTGCCTGCATTGGTATGAATTAAAATATAATCCTTAACAGACTGGGCATATAAAAGTTCATCGTGAAAGACTTTAATTAATTTCCCCGAAACCTTAAAATAGGTGTAGTTTTTTTCAGGGGGATGCTCATAATTCTGGATTTTCAGCATCTTATTTATGCTTTTCTCAAAGCGCTCAAAAGTTATGGGTTTAAGCAAATAATCGATAGCCGAGAGTTCATACCCTGTAATCGCATATTCTGAATAAGCAGTTGTGAAAATCACTTGCGGAGGATGCTTCAATGATCGAATGAAATCTATTCCATTAATATCTGGCATTTTAATATCCAAAAACATCAGATCAACCGTATTGGTATGGAGCATATTGAAAGCCTCTAAAGCGTTATAACACTTTGCTAAAAGATTAAGCTGTGGAATCTGACGAATATGGGTTTCCAGAATTTCCTGAGCTAAAGGCTCATCCTCAATTATGATACAGCGAATCATTCGATCATTAGGGTTAAATTTACCTGATATTCATGAGGCTCATCACTTATCTCTAATTTATATCTTTCAGGATACAGGAGCTTCAATCGTTTAATTACATTTTCCAGGCCGATACCTTTCTCTCTTTTACAATAACCAATTGGTTTGCTGTTATTCACCTGGAGTATAATTTCCCGGCCGTTTATGAATAAAACCAAACGTACATTACCTTTTCCGGTTTCATCTTCCAGGCCGTGCTTAAATGCATTTTCGATAAAAGGCAAAAGCAGTAATGGCTCAATCAGCACATTTGAGGCATTTCCCTGAACGTCGAAGCTAATTTTGTGGGCCATCTTATAGCGTATTTTTTCGGTTTCAATATAATTAATGATAAAAGCAATTTCATTCTGCAATGGCACTTTTTTGTGGTGTGCTTCATATAAAATATAACGCATCATATCGGCAAGTTTTGCCACCATAGGCGCAGTATGTTCAGACTTCTGCAATGCAAACGAATAAATATTATTCATGGTGTTGAAGAAAAAGTGCGGGTGCAGTTGAGCTTTAAGATAGTTCAATTCACTAATCAGCTGCTGTTCTGACATTTCATGCAGTTTCTTATCCTGTTTGGCTGAACGGATAAAAAATGCCAAAGCCATTATGCAGATAAATTCACGAAACATGTACACAACACTAAAATGAATATTACCCGCGGCATACCACCGTAGTGCATTTTTTTGCATCTGCACCGGTAAAAAAGATGCATGTCCAATCAAGTAATATTCCCCGGCCATATAAAAGTGAAGCCCCACCAGGTAAGCACATGCCGACAATAAAAAAAGCATCAACCTTTTTCTGACTAGAAAAACTTTGATTAAATAATAAAATATTAATGCTGGCAATATCGCAAAGGAACCGTAAATCAAAGTCCATTTCAAACTTTCACTTAAGGGAGATGCGTGGCGTGGCTCATTAAAGTTGTATTCTATATCCGTCAGTACCGGGAATAGATAAAAAAAGACAAAAAAGAACAGTAGTTCAATTTGGACATAATTCCATTGAATGTTCTTCTTTAGTTTAATCATTTTGCAAAGTAGAAAGAAAATGAAATTTATGAGCGGCATAGAATTTTATTTCGACGAACCCATCTGATTTTTCGACTAATCTCGTTTACCGCAATTAGTCGAAATTTTATTGTTGCTGGTCTAATTCGAAAAAATAAACCCTTAGGGTAAATTAGATTTGTAGAAAATAAAACAAGATGAAAAAAATTCTTTTGACTTTATCTTTTGCTTCTGTGCTGAGTATTTCATGCCAGTTAAAAGCCCAACAAAATTTTTCGTCATTAACGCTAAGCAAAATGGCGGCTAAACTTTCCGCTCTTAATGCTATAAGTTATGATTATCATAATGAAGTGAATAATATTAAAAATAATTACCACTCAGAAGTCAGGGGTCATGCCTACCTGGAATTCGATTCGACCAATAAAAGTATGGCCGCACGCTTTCAACTCGAAACAGCAACATACCGATCGGTTTATAACGACTCTGAAATCTTTACCCTGGATAAGAGGCTTAAAACTTACAGCATTGCCGAGCAACCTGATCCTGGCAGCTTTGGCTCACTTTCATTGTTTCATAATTCTATTCAAACCCTTGCAAATCAATTGCCTTCATTAATCGCAGGCAATAACATTGCTAAAGACGGGGCAGATACGCTTATAAATAAAAAGAATTATAAAGTAATTACCTTATCTCTATACCGGAGTTCACTGCAATATGCTGGTCGTGGTATGCATTTCACTAAGGATGTAACTATATATTACCGCATATTGGTTAATCCTGAAACGAACCTTCCGTATCAGGTAATAGAAACCAATAATATTGATAAAGAATCCTATAACACCATTACTACATTTACTGCAATTGATACACATCCGAGGCAGCCCGAAATCAAATCCTGGTACTATTCAACCTATCAAAAAGAATACAGCCTTGAAAAGAAGGGAGATGTGCCTTCTCTAATATCGGTTGGAACAACCCTGACAGACTGGGCGCTTCCTGAACTCGACGGTAAAGGTAATGCTGTATTAAAAAGTGACCAGCTTGCAGGGAAGGTAATATTAATGGATTTCTGGATAAAAAATTGCGGTCCATGCATGGAATCCTTTCCATACCTGAAAGCACTCCAAACCAAATATGGAACGGATAGATTTCAGTTATTGGCAATAAATGCTTACGACAAAAAAGAAGACGTTGCGTTCTTCTATAACCGGGAACGGCCCGATTATAAAATGCTCTATACAGGGAAAGCTTTGGCAAAAAAAATTGGTGTTTCCGCATATCCAACAGTTGTACTTATTGACAAGTCAGGTAAAGTTATTTACATTGGAGCGCTTGATCATGTGAAAATTGAACACCTGATAAAAGCAAACATTTAGGGTATCAAAACACCTTTAACTGAAAGGGATAGTAATTGTGGTAACTTAACTTTCTTCTGTAGGAAGTTTATATTGTACGGCATTTCGGCTGTGGCATCAGTTAACTCAACCGAACAACAATTAACTCGTTAAACAACGAAAGCCGCCCAATAGGCGGCTTTCGTTTATATATAACAGTAATTTTTCTATTTGGCTAAAACCATTGCGTTTTGTTCCGCTTCCATGATGGCTTGAGAAGCATAGGAGGCCGATTTTAAAGCGGCAAAGTCAGCTAGTTTTACATTTTTCATGTTGCTGGCAATCATGGTGCTTTCAGCAGCTGTACCGTTTAATTTCAACACCGCGTTTTCTTTAAAACGCAACTTAGGTCCCCAAAAATAAAAAACAGATAAAATTTTAATATGGAAAGACAGATGCTGATTGGCCTGCACCTGGGAAACGGCGGCCGTATTTCCAGATGTTTGATAAAAGGAGGCCGATTTTAAAGCGGCAAAGTCAGCTAGTTTTACATTTTTCATGTTGCTGGCAATCATGGTGCTTTCAGCAGCTGTACCGTTTAATTTCAACACCGCGTTTTCTTTAACGATGGTATATAAATTACCGGCTGTGGTTTTAATCTTCGCTGTAGCGCTTTGACCCAATATTAATTGAAGGTTTTTTACATTGAAATTATTGCTTGTAACAACTACCGATTGACCATAAGCTTCAATCCGCTCTAAATCTTTTACAGTAATGTTAAGCGTTACCAAGCTTGTTTCCTCTGAATTGATGAACAAGGTTTTGCCATCAGTTGATACAGAAGTTTTTGTAGCATCGTAGTTGCTTGTTCCATCTACACTTTGTTTATCACCCTGTGTCAGGATAACTTTTACATTACCGCTCACCCAAATCCTGTTGAACTTTGATAATGAAGAAGTTGTTGTTTCTGCTTTAACTGGCTCAGCCGCTAAAGTTGAAATGGCTGATGAAGTGAATACTATTGCTGTTAATGCTGTTGCGAATACTATTTTAGTTAAGGTTTTCATATCTTTTATATTTTAAGTTTTTGTTGTTGTTTTGTAATTAAGACGCAGCTGTCCCTAAAACGTTGCACACAAAAACCCCGTATTATACCAGCAAACATAACCGATAGACCAACGCCAGTAATTCCTAGACGAAAGTTGTATTAATTTACCGAGTAATCTGAATTTGTCGGATAAATTCGTTAAAGCTTTTAAGGCGGCAGCACAAGCCCCGATGAAAAATCGGGAGGAAGCGCTGCCTTGGACAGCAGTAAGTTGAATGTGAT